>NZ_NJAG01000194.1 GCF_002872335.1 Siphonobacter sp. BAB-5405
TTTCAATCCATCAATCCTCCCCTTACGCAGGAATATAATCAGGTAGTCGATCAAAAGAATCCTTTTGGCAATCTGGAATGGAATCTGGGCTATACCCGATTGTTTCGCAAGCCTAAGCAGGAACTGAGCCTGCTGGGGCAATATAGTTACACGTTCGACAACACGCGGTATGTGAGTAATCAATTTAATCTGACGAATCAGCCCCTGTACCGCGAGACGAGTACCAACCTCAGCCGTAACCCTCAATGGACCTGGCAAGTCGACTATACCCATCCCTTCTCCAGTAATGGGCGGCACGTATTCGAAGTAGGGGCGAAACTGGTGCGGCGAGAAGTGAGCAGCGTCTATGAGGTCTACCATAGCCAGTCCGAAAACGTGACCCAGCTCATTCTCAGCAATGATCGCTCGAATACGTTCAAGTATAGTCAGCAAGTCATGGCTGGGTATGCTTCTGTAAAACTGACGAACCGAAAATTATGGACCCTTCAACTAGGTACGCGACTGGAAAACACGAAAATGTACGGGCAGTTTAAAACCACAATTCCTCCTTTTCAGGTAGATTTTCAAAACCTGATTCCCAGTGTCGTACTGTCGAAAGAACTAACCCCCCAGCAGTCGATCAAGGTATCCTATACCCAACGGATTTCGCGACCGATGATCTGGGATTTGAATCCC
>NZ_NJAG01000195.1 GCF_002872335.1 Siphonobacter sp. BAB-5405
TCCGTAAAACGCCCAATCCTCTGTTACGCCGCCGAAACCGGATTACTAATTTTTATTCTAACTGGCAAACGCTCAAACCTTTACCCATCGTAAGTGGGGTGGCTTTGATGGGCTTATTTTCATTCGCAATACAATAGCAGCAAAAATATATATAGGTGATTAAGCGGGAACGTTTTATTGGCGAATTGAAACCGTAACGGAAGCAGTACACGCCTTTTCCGCCATTATTGGTGTTTAGCGTATCGTCACCAATTTCGTAAGCCGTTGTTGGTATTACATGTAACAATACCAACAACGGCTTGGTCTATGCTTCTAACAGCGGTGGTTAGCAGATTATTGAAATTGCTTTAAGTCAAACAATCCGCTTGTGAGCCTAAAGAAATCGTTACTCCGTTACCAGCACAAAACCACCATTGGCTTTCACTGTCACAACAGTTGCGTTGGAGGGAGTAACAGACTGCTGGGTAAACATGGGTTCGCCATCCGTTATCAGGGTTGCTTTGGCCTTTGAAAGAAAGGAAAGGTCCAGCTTGAGCTCTTTTTCTTTTGCTTCTCCGTTGATGCCTGCCACGTACCAACGCTTGCCCGAACGGCGGGCCACTACGCAAAGTTTTCCGGGATACCCGTCAATGAACTTCACATCCTCCCACTGATTGGGTAGCTGGCGAAGCAGCTCCTGAGCAAAAGCGGGCACGTGAGCCATACCTCGGGTGACTCGGCGTAGTGCTGAATGCCGGATAAGAACACGAT
>NZ_NJAG01000196.1 GCF_002872335.1 Siphonobacter sp. BAB-5405
GTTTCCCAGGTTGCCGGTAGCACCGAACACTACAATTTTCTTTTGCATGACTTTTTATAATAATACATTGGTAATGAGTTAATTTAGAAAACTAAAAACGGCATCCAGTACCTGCTCCGGTTGCTCTTCGAATAAATAATGACCACTATCCAGAATCCCAACCATTTCTAAATTCCTGGCCACGTGGGGTAAGCCCATCTTCATATACTGGTAACTTATATAACTACCAATTCCCAGTACCGGCATTTCAAGAGGACTATAGGTTTGGGCGTCCTGGATATCCTGACTAAACGTTTGGTACCAGGCATTCGAAGCCCGAATGCTCTCGGCATCGTTGTACGCCGCCGCGTAGTGATTTCTTTCCAGGGGCGTCATTTTGCTGTCGTCAATCATGACGTAGTGAAAAAGCCAGTCCAGCAGGTACTGAAACCGTCCGGCCAGTAGCTGTTCCGGCAAGCCTTTTACCTGAT
>NZ_NJAG01000197.1 GCF_002872335.1 Siphonobacter sp. BAB-5405
CAATGACTTCAAAGAGCTCCAGGATCTTTTCCCGGTCTAGTTTCTTTTCGGAATCTAAGATGGCAAAGGACTTGATGCGGTCAGCTCCGACAATGGACGAGAGCCGAAGCGAGCTGGTGGCCGTAGAATTATCCAGATCAATGAAGACGGTGGAGGTGTCTTTCTTGTGTTTTTGGGCGAGAAACCAGGTTAGTAAACTCTTGCCCACGCCTCCCTTGGACTGGAGGATGCAGTGAATGGTTTTCATGAATGAGGTTGGTTTAAAAAAGGTAAAATGTACAAAGAGGTAGTGATCCGCTAATCAATAAACGCCTAGAGTTAATCCAGCGAGAAGCCCGAGGGTTTGCGGTGGGAGGGATCTTCCTTGGCTCGCAGTTTGTCTAAAGCTTCTTGTAGTGAGTCAGGCTTCAGTGTCGAAACAGAAGAGCTGGGGGTAGCGGAGGGATCTACTAAAGCAGACGAACCCAGCGAAGCCGGCGATTCTTTAGAGGGAGTAGCCTTCCCGGTTTTAGGATGCAGGCGACGCTTTAAGTTGTAAAGGTTCTGCTCGTTTAAAGCGATGCCTAGTTCATCCTTAATCTGCTCACACATGATGCTAGCGGGGACATGAAAAAGCGAATCTCCATAATAGGCAGCTAGCACATCAAAGCGGCCTTTGAGGTTACGCTCAAAAGCCATCAACACATACTTTTTCTCCATATTAATTAATAGCGTAGTAAGCATTTTTTAGAGCAGGTACACCACTACTATACAGCAGATCTACCACCAGTATCGCTCAAAATTCCAAAATAGAACCTAAATACGACTAAAATAGAAGGATATATGAGTAAAATAAGGTAATGTTAATGTACTTAACAAAAAAACTTCCGCTAGTATTGTAGAGCATAGGAGAGCAAGCCATAGCAAATGTTCCACATTTGCCACCCGTTCACTTAGCGTTCACTGGCTTGTTGGGGCTAAAGCCCCAAACCCCCGGCGAGACCCGAAAAGGGTCCGCCGCTCGTAAAAAAAAGCGGAAGCGAGTTTAAGTCATAGGCTAGAGTAGCATTAGTAGAAAGAAGTAATGGAAACAGTCAAAGAAAAAAGAGTCAGAAAAGCGGTGACTCGCACGGTGGGCCTGAGAGCCCGGGTTACCAAAGAGGAGTATAGTCGGATTCAGGACCGGGCGATTCTTGCCGGCATGAGTGTCTCGGAATACATCCGGCAA
>NZ_NJAG01000198.1 GCF_002872335.1 Siphonobacter sp. BAB-5405
TCTTTAAGCCATCCTATATCATCCGCATGCTCCTGTTGTCGCTTATTTTCTTCTTCTTCCGCTTCTCGTTTCCATTGCTCTTCGCTCTCTATAAGTTTGATCCATTCTTCGGATGGAGGTGGCGGATTCAGAAGCCCATCCAATTTTGCTGTTAAGGCTGGCTGATGTACTATTGCTTTCTTTAGTTCATTTAACCAATTTGATGGCCGATCATTTTGAGTATACAAGTAAAAAGCTAGGGATAGAGCGACCAACTGGTCATCTAAAAGTAATCTTAAGGAAATATCATTTAAAACACGATGAAAATCTTTTTCTGTAAACTTCCAGTACTCGTTTAACCCAGTGACTTGCCAAAAGTTAGTTAAAGGTTTTCTCTCATGCCTTTCATTACTTTTTCGGGTTTCTTCAATATGTTTCCAAAATAGAGCGTGATTTAATTCCCGCCATTCAGGAATTAAGGTAGAAAGATTATGATTGGGGGACCAACTCGGAGAGTTTCCAAATCTATAATAAATAGGTATTAGGGTAAGTGCGAATAGACTAGCTGAAGTTAAGGCGGCAGGGTGCCGATTGATGATTAACTTTTCAATGGCTTTGATACTCACATTTACTAGCCAGCCGTACTGCTTTGAGAGCTCATAGAAACTGCTTTCGACAATAGGCTGACGATGTAAAAGTAGATCAATGCCTTCAACCAGCTTACTAACTGACTCTACATCAGCTCGGTTGACAAAATTCAATAATGAATAATCTAAAGAATCGTAGTCATACTTCTTTGTATCCTGTGTGTTGGGTAATGCTCTGAGTAGCCACGCTACCGACTCTTGAGATGCTTCTA
>NZ_NJAG01000199.1 GCF_002872335.1 Siphonobacter sp. BAB-5405
AAGCATTACCCGTTACGCTGGTCCGTTTCGACGCCCGATGCCGAAATCAGCAGATTCAGCTTGACTGGCGTACGGCTGCTGAGCAGCAGGTGAGCCATTTCGATCTTCAGTATAGTTCTGACTCCAAAAGTTGGGAAAACGTGGGCCGCGTACCGTTTCAAAAAGATGTTCACCAATATTCCTTTTCCAAAGCAGGACTCGCCATGGGCTATTACCGTTTAGTATCCGTGGATGTCGATGGAAGGCAGCAATCCTTCCGGGCTCAGTACGCTTCCTGTACGCTTACGCAGGATCAGGTCTATGTTTATCCGAATCCCGTAACCGACATCCTGACCCTTGAAAGTTCATTAACGGCGGCAGCGATCTGGACCTGCGGGTGTATACGGCTCAGGGCTTACTCTTGAAAAGCGAAACGTCTGCAAGCGGCCAAAGGCACCAGCCAGATTCCGGTTACTCTGAAAGCCCTGCAACCGGGTATTTATCTGGTATACCTTTCCTGGAATCAGGGATCGCAGCAGCAGGTATTCCGAATTATTAAGAATTAACC
>NZ_NJAG01000037.1 GCF_002872335.1 Siphonobacter sp. BAB-5405
AGACTTCTTATTTACTTTATTATCGCTTGAATACGACTATTGTCTTTTCCACATCACATCAAAAACCTTGAAGGTATTGATTGTTGCGTTCGGGCGACAATCTGAAAGACCAAGGGCGATCATAGGGCGGGTGTTCACCCCTTCCCATCCCGAACAGGGCCGTTAAGCCCCGCTCCGCCGATGATACTGGGTTCACCCCCGGGAAAGTAGGTAATCGCCTCCCCTTTACTCCAAAGAAGCTCCCCCCAAAGGAGCTTCTTTTTTTTGCTAGCTACCCTACACACCAAAGCTGTAGCTAAAGAATGCAATAGCTAAAAAGAAGCCTTCTGATCACTCAGAAGGCTTCTCTTGTTTTATACCTCCAGCCCAAAGATGGGCTTATTCGTCTTCCACTTGCCCCGTGTAAAATCAGGAATTTGAATAGGAGCTGAGCCTTTTTTAATCGATTCTTCCGATAAAGGGCTAATCGCTGACCAGGCCGCTGCATCATATACATCGATAGCAGGCGAGCGTTTTTCCTGGATTGCCATCACAAATTCCTGCATGACGAAATAGTCCATACCACCATGGCCTGCTCCCTGAGCGTTTTTCTCAAACTTCGTCCAGAGGGGATGATCGTATTTCTTCATGTAATCTCCATCTTTCTCCCACTGGTGAGCCTTCGGACTTTTCTTTTCAATATAGATCTGATCGCCTTCGTCCATCCAGAGCCCATTTGTTCCCTGTACTTTAAAACCCAATGAATAAGGACGGGGACTGTTCGTATCATGCGTAATCAGAATCGTTTCCCCATTGGCACATTTCACCATGGTTTGTACCACGTCACCCAATTTGAATTTAACCTTCGCGTTCGGATGATCAGCTCCACCGTGGTCTACAATATACTTGTGAAGACCTAAGGGTTTGGTGGCCATGGAAACCAGGTACTGAAATTGATTACCCCGGTTAATGTTGATCATTTGAGCTACGGGTCCCAGACCATGTGTGGGATAAATGTCGCCATTGCGATCAATGGAGTGCTGCGTCCGCCATTTGGCTTCCGAAAATCCTTTCTGCCCAAACTCTACGCCACCGCCATACGCACTCTTTCCATCATTGAATTTTACTTCCCGAAGGTCATGCTCATAGCCGCATTCCAAATGCGTAAGTTCGCCGAATAAACCCTGCCGAACCATATTTAACGCTGCCATGACGTCGCGTCGGTAACAAACGTTTTCGAGAATCATACAGTGGGAACCTGTCTTCTCATACGCGTTAACCAGATCCCAGGACTCCTGCAAGGTTACTGTGGCTGATACTTCTACGCCCGCGTATTTACCCGCTTTCATCGTCGATACGGCCATGGGGACGTGCCATTCCCAGGGGGTGGCAATGATAATGCCATCTAGATCCTCCCGCTTGACCATGTTCTCAAAATCCCGCTCGTTCTTACTATAGACGACGGCTTCTTTCCGACCCGCATCCCGTAACATCTTTTGAGCTTTTGCCACGGCCGCTGGATCGATATCGCAGATCGCATTGATTTCTACCTGTGGAAAGAGAATGCTGTTCCGTACGTGTTCACGGCCGCGTAGACCCACCCCAATGAAACCCAAACGTACTTTCTGGTCGTTGGGTCGGGCCGTAAGAATAGAAGGCACGAACGCCATGCCTGCCGTAGCCAGAGCGGCGTTTTTTAAGAAGTTACGACGATTGTTCATAGCTGTGTAGGATCGAGAGATGAATACTTTTCACGCAGGTATTGCTGCACGGTAGCAATGTCTTCTTTATTGGTTAAGTCCGGTACGTTTTCGGATAGCGGTAGCGTATAAACGCTGGTTAGCTGAGCCAATAGATTCACGGCCGTAGGCAATTCTTTCTCATTACGTACGGGGTGAAAAGGTGTAGCTTCCAGACAGGGCATCAATCGTTGAGCCTCTAGAGCAAAGAGGTTCATACTTACCCCTACTCGTCCGGTTTGTTGGCGAGCGGCTTCGACTTCCGCTTCACTGGGTTTTTCGTGAATATCCAATAATAACCCTTCCGCATTGGTACGGATCAAAGCAAAGGCTTGAATTCGTTCAGCCGGAAAAAGTAAGGCGTTCCGGTCATAACTGATCAGTGCGTTGGGATAAGGGTTATTCCAGAGTAATTCCAGGGCCCGTGTTGAGTACAGATTGTCACTGTTACAAATGACCAAACGACCCTGTTGCCATTCCGGTGTCTGCTGTAGGGCTTGCAAGACGGCGTCTGCCGTACCCGCTGGTTTTTGCCGGTCAGCAGCGATGTACTGCCGGGCGAAGCGTATGGACAAACCCGGAAACGCATTGGATTCATAATAAGCCTGGGTCAACGAATCCTCGGGGTGCAGTAAAAGAAGGGCTTCCGTGAATCCGGCTTCTACAGCATTCATTAATTGATAATCGATCAGCGACTGACCCGCCGTACCCACACTAATCATGCCCTTGGTGAGCGTATTGGCCTGATCCACTAGCTTGGGGTCTAACGCTAGGTTTTCTACCGCTTTTTTCATGCGGGAAGACATCCCGCCGGCTAGAATCAGAATGCGTTTGTTCATTGGTAGATGTATTGGTTAAACTTGAGCCAACTGCGTTTCAGTACGTACGCCTTCATCAATGGTAATGATGTAACTTTTTCCACCAGCCCGTTCAATCGCTTCGGCAACGGCTTCGGCGTGAGTAGGAGCGTAGGCGAACATACAGCCACCGCCACCCGAGCCATTAATCTTGGCTCCTAAAGCTCCAGCTTCTAAAGCCACGTCGATCATCCGATCGATTTTAGCCGTTGAAATGCGTTTCGCTTCCCGCAGATTGTATTGATGACGATTGAGTAAGTCTCCGAATTGTTTAGGATCGGGCTCGGGTCGGGCAAGCAGGTCTTTGGCTTCCCGTAAAATATCCCGGTCCGAAAGATTTCCTTTCAATAGAATATATTCATCCGGCGTAAGCAAAGACTGGTAACGTTCGGCCTCGCGAGCGGGATAGGTGGGTAAAGAAAAGGAGGAGTCGGCCGCTTTGATTTTACGAATGGCTTCCAACATGCCGTACTTGACGTGCTTAAGCACACCCAGCGTATCTTTCGCCTGTTGCGAATCACCGAGCACAAACGTACCCGCAATCGGCTTTAGGGTTTCTACTTTAGGAACCGGTTGCGATTCCAGATAAATAACCTGCCCTACGGCACTGGACGTTTGATCCATACGGCCACCGGGTTCTTCAAACTCTTCAACTTCGGCCCGATACGCCAGATCCGCCAGTTGATGAATGGATAGAGGAAAGTCGATCAATTGCGTCAGATAATACGCCCAGGCCACAACGAGAGCCGATGAGCTGGAAGTACCCGCATTAATGGGAATGGTACTACTAATGCGAGCGTCGAAACCCTGCGGAAATACGGCTCCCTGGCGTTGCAATAAGTTCAGGACGCTTTTATAGTAATCGCGTTGACGACCATACGGAATTTCGGATTGAAGGTTGAACGATTCCGTATGATGAATATCCGGCATGGTCAGCTGTACCTGACGATCCGACCGAAGGTGCCCTTCAATTTGTAAACGCAAGGAAATGGCAGCGGCAATAACGGGTAATCCGAGGTAATCCTGATGTTCACCAAACAAACAGATACGACCCGGAGCGGAAACGATAAAAGGTAGCGACATAGGCGTGAGGACATCAGAAACGTTGTACTAATGTAGGGCAGAAAAGCAGAAAAAAGCTACCGCCAGACGCGTCACCGGGCGGCAAATCCAGCGAAAACGGATGTACATTCGTTTGCACGGACGCGGACAAACGAATGCACAATTTTCCAGGAAAAAGAAAATTTATTGGATTAGGAGAGTACCATCAGCTCGGGTTGCAGAATGACTTTCTCAAAAGAAGCCTGAGGTTGGGCGATGGCGTTCAGGATCAGCTCAGCGGCGGTATAGCCCATGCGGTACGGATGCTGCTCGACGGAAGCCAGGGGTGGATGTTCGAGGTAAGCATTCATGGGCAGGTTAGCAAAACTCACGAACGAAATATCCGTATTCAGACGGAGCCCCTTGGCCCGGCAGACGCCCATGGCATCCAAAGCGACGTAATCGTTGAAAGTCAGTACCGAATCCGGCGGTTGGGGCAGGGCTAGCCATTGTTCCATAATTCGCCGCGTGGCTTCCGTGCTTAAGTCCACGGATTCAACTAATGCCGGTTCTGGAGAAAGACCTGCTTCGGTTAAGGCCCGTACGTAGCCTTCGTATCGTTCCTGACTCGCCACCAAAGAAGCCGGTCCATTGAGCAGGGCAATCCGTTTGAATCCTTTCTTCACTAGTAAACCCGTCGCTTCATAGGCTCCCATTTCCATGTTACAACTCACCTGATGGGTGTCAATACTGGGTGGAATGCGGTCAAATAGGACGAGTGGAATCTGGTGTTGCAAGAGTTTCTGAATGTGATCAAACTGATGACTTTCTTTCGCTACCGATAAAATGACGCCGTCTACCACCTGACGCGAGAGGACATCGAGCACTTGTTTCTCCCGCTCGTACTGATCGTGGGACTGGTACAAAGCCACGGTATACCCGCGGGCAAAAGCTACTTCTTCAATACCATTGATGGCTTTCGAAAAGAAGTTCTCCTGTATTTCGGGTAGTACTACGCCCAGCATAAAGGTTTTTCCGCTCCGCAGATTACGGGCCGTTGCACTGGGAACGTAGTTCAACTGCTGAGCTAGCTCCTGAACGCGTTCCCGCGTGCGAAGCCCGATTCGGGGATGATTCTGTAACGCTCTCGATACCGTTGAAGGAGAGATTTTCAATCGACGGGCAATTTCTTTAATCGAGACGTTCATGGGGATTCAGGAATAAAAGAGGAAAAGAAAGGCTCAATTTAATGGTTTTTCAATAGCCAAACGAAAAAGCCCCATCTCGGGGATGGGGCTTTTAAAAGAAATGAAGTTTGATCAATAACCCGGATTTTGCTTCAGCGTTGGTTGACCATTGATGTAACTGTTATTGATCTCATCCACGGGGAGAGGGAAATATTCGTGTTTACCTTTCGTAAAGCTGGCACCGTTCAGATAGGTCCGCTTTTTGGATTCGGTTTGCAGATACGTATTTAGCGTTTGGTCGGCAATGCCCCAGCGTACCAGATCAAAGAAGCGGTGTCCTTCCATCGCAAATTCCAGACGTTGCTCAAAGCGGATGGCTTTGCGGGCCGAAGCCTGATCAGCAAAGGCCGCCGAGCCGCTGGGGTACTCGTTGATGACGTAGTTAGCCGCTGGTTTCCCATCCGTATTGGTGACATAAGGACTGTTTTTCGCCCGATTCCGGATTTGATTCACCAGTAAACGAGCTTTATCCAGATTCCCTGCTTCTGCTTCGCATTCGGCCAGCCAAAGTAGTATGTGCGAATACTTAATCATGCGGTAGTTATTGGCCACCCGACGTTTGTTCGTGGAATGCGTATTGGTTCCTTCCTCGCTTTTGTAGTACATCCACTTTTTACCCGTGTACGGTCCGGAATAGTTCTGATCGCGAATCCAGGTAACACCCGGCATCGGGCCCCAATCCAGGAATGGAATGCCTCGACGGCCCACTGTCCAGTCCAGCCGGGGATCTACCGGAGCGGTATCAGGCGTAAAGGCATCGGTAATCTTCAAACCCTGATCACTCTTCAGATCCGAATTATTGAACGTGTCCAGCATAGGCAAGCCATTTGCATCCGTTTTAAAGGCGTTCACCAGGTTTAACGAAGGCAAGTAAAAGCCACAGCAGCCACCACCCGGAGCACCCGAAAAATAGGGCCAGTTGAGTTCATCACCCGCGTTTCCGTTCGAACCATTCGTACCGTCATTTACCGAGAATTGTACCTCGAAAATCGATTCGGCGTTGTTGTTGGTAAGGGCTTTGTAATTGTCGTGGTAATCGACCAGACGGTATTTTCCGCTCGCTACGATAGCTTCCAGTAGCGGTTTGGCCGTGCTATACTTGTTTTCGAACAAATACGCTTTCGCCAGATACGCCATGGCGGCGTACTTGGTCGCCCGTCCTTTCTGCGTCTGCGTTTCCGGCAGATTGTCCATCGCAAACTTGAAGTCGGCTTCGATGTTCGTCCAGATGTCCTTATCGTTGGGTACTTTCACTGAATTAGGATCGGCCGGATTGTAGATCGTTTCGTCAATATACGGAACCTTGTTCCACATCTTTTTGGCTTCGAAGTGATAGTGGGCCCGCAGGAATCGGGATTCAGCAATGACCTGCGTTTTTTCCGCGTCGGTCATATCGGTTGTCTTCGCCAGCAGCTGGAGGACTTCGTTACAGCGAGAAATCCCATCGTAGACGACCCGCCATTTCCCCCGCATGTGTACGAAAGCAGGCTGCACTTCATAGCGTTCGATACCGGTGATTTCGGGCTGGTCACTGGCATCCGTGCCCTTATACGCATCGTCCGAAGCCACGCCCCCGTACACCCAGTTCGATACGGCTCCGTGCCAGTTGGTACCCCCGGAACCAATGCCATCGAGCAGCGAGTAGGCACCAATCAACGAAGCAGAAACGCCACTTTTATTAGTAAGCTGGCTGCCCAAGGCCACCCCTTGCGGTTTTACGTCCAGAAAAGAGTCGCCGCAGGAAGAAATGAGGCCTGTTAGCAAAAGCGATAAAACAATACTATTTCTTTTCATATAAGTAGCTGTAAATCTGAAATGAGGTAAATGGGGATTAGAAACTGAGTCGTAAGCCTACAATGAGGTTTTTCGAGACGGGATAGGCTCCTTCGTCCACGCCTAAGTGCGTGTCCTGACCATTATCACCTGAACGACGTAAGTTAACATCCGGATCCAGACCCGTATACTTGGTGAGGGTGAACAGGTTTTGTCCCTGCACGTAAATCTGAGATGCTCCCAGTCCCAGTCTTTTCTGCAGACCCGCGGGGAATGAGTACGACAACTGGATATTCTTCAGACGCAGGTACGAGCCTTTTTCAACGAAGTAGGTAGAAATCTGAGCACTAGTCGCGTCCGTAGCCCGCAGTTGGGGCAGTTTGGCATCGGTTTTACCAGGAACCCACGAGTCGTACAACATCCGCGTACTGCGGTTACCTTGGAAGGTATTGAAATCAGTCCAGTACCGCATGTAATTGAAGAGGTCATTACCCTGTACGCCCTGTCCGAATAAAGTCAGATCGAAGTTTTTGTAGCCAACGCTGACGTTTAAGCCGTAGGTAAAGTCCGGGTGCGGATTGCCGATAAAGGTACGGTCAGCTGACGTTACTACACCATCTCCATTGACATCACGGAAAATGAATGAACCTGCCCGGTTATACGTACCAAAAGCCTGGGGAGCTGCTTTAGCCGCTTCATCGGTCTGGAAGATACCATCAATCACGTAGCCGTAGAACGAGGCAATCGGTTCGCCCACTTTCGTTGCACTCATGGCTGGTAGACGCGTGCTAAAGCCAAATTTGATGGAGTTGGGATCGTTATTGATGCGGAGCACTTTGTTGCGATAGGTAGAGAAGTTGGCTCCCACCGTGAACCGCATCTTGCCATCCATGGCCCGTCCGCTGTAGTTAATGGACAAATCTACCCCTTTGTTCTGCATATCGCCGATGTTCGTATACGGGATCGTAGCCTGTCCCAGAGCCCAGGGTACATCGATCTGGCTGAGCATATCCTTGGTTTTCTTGGTATACCAGTCAAAGACTACCTGTAACTTGTTGTTGAACAAACTGGCATCGAAACCTAAGTTCAGCGAAGTAGTGGTTTCCCACTTACCCCGATCGTTTCCGAACTGAACCAGATCGAAGCCCGGTACGATGGAAGAACGCGATCCATTGATGTCATAATGGTTTTCCGTAGGCCGCGATTCGTACAGGGTATAGGCGTTGTAAATGTTCGGAATGTTCTGGTTACCCGTGCTTCCCCAGCCCCCCCGAATTTTCAGGTCGGAAAGGAAATTGACATTCTTGAGAGCTGCCAGTTCGGATAAACGCAGACCCACACTGGCCGCCGGGAACACCGCATACCGATTCGCGGCACTGAAGCGTGAGGAACCATCCCGCCGCAGCGTAAAGTCAGCCAGGAAGAAATCTT
>NZ_NJAG01000201.1 GCF_002872335.1 Siphonobacter sp. BAB-5405
CAGTTCTTTTTCCAAGGCTGCTGCCAAACCTCCCGGCAGGTTTCGTAACTTCCAGCTCCGGCCTACTAATGTCTAAAAGAATGACGTCAGGTTTCAATTTTTCAGGGGTTTTTAAACCGGCCTTCCCGCTGGTTTTGCTGTACTAACGCTGGTATGGATTCCGTGGCCTGGCGGGTAAGCTCTACCTGGTTGACGCTCGCCTTTCGAAGTTCGATTTTACCCTGGCTGACAGCCAACAGGTCATCCACCATCCGTACCAGGTGCTCGGTCTGGCGAGACATCATTTCTAACACAGACGTAGCCTGGGCATTTGTAGAAGCCGTTAGCGAAAGAGTTTGTAAACCGTTGCGAAGCGTGGTCATGGGGCTACGATCCGCTTCCCTGAGTTCTTCTTCAGCCCGTTTTTAAGCCGCTAAAAGTGACGTTAACGCCGCAGGAGGCATCCGGGCTTGCTAGTGCAGAAAGGCTCTTTGCTGAAAATCCCTACCTGAAGCCTTTACCCTGGCTGGACGATTATCGATTACCCTTTACGTATGGAGAGCGATTGTTCCATTTTGATTTGTTCCAGAGAACGCTTACAGAAATTGATCAG
>NZ_NJAG01000202.1 GCF_002872335.1 Siphonobacter sp. BAB-5405
CTTCGGGACTCGGGGGTAAACTTCATTTGCTGTGACATGCCCGAAGCCAATACCCTCACCATTGGCGTGATGGCTACCATGGCCCAGCACGAACGGGAGCTGATTTCTGAAAGGACTAAACGTGCCATGGCTCAGTTGAAGAAAAGAGGGGCCACGTTAGGTAATCCCGCCAATCTGACCGAGCAGGCCAGACGAAAAGGGACGCAGGCTAGCCAGGTCAACGCCAGAGCTGATCAGAATAATCGGAGGGCGGGGGCTTTTGCCAGAAATCTTCGTAATTCCGGCTACAGCTGGGCCGAAATTGCCCGCCAGCTCAACGCCAACGGCTTTACGACACGAAACGGCGGAAACTTTCAGATTGTCCAGGTACAGCGAGTCGTTAAACTGCTGGATCACTTATAATATATTGGAGCAGAAACATCGGTCCAGCTCAAGCCACCGGTACATGGGACGGCATGAGCTGGACCGATTGAAGTATCATTCTACCCGATAACTCAGCAAGAAAAGGCCCCTGTGCTTACGTTTATCGGACAAATGATTTGAGAAATCCAGACTCGTCCTCCAGGTGAGATTGGGGTACCGTTCGTTCGCTAGTTGCGTATGCTGGGTCGTGAACATCGAATACATGTACTGCCCCTGTTGCCATTTGGCGTATAATTCCTGTTCGCCGGCCGGATAATCGGCTCGTTGCTTTTTGATAAAGGCGGCAAAATCTTCAAGACTGCCTAGCTGCTGCATTCTGAATTCCTGGCCCGTAAGCTGTTTGACCTCCTCCTGCAATAAGGAAGGGCTCACCTGAAAACTGGCAATCTGTAGGTTACGGGGGGCTTTTTCATCCAGAGCTACCTCGGCCGTGAAAGCGGCGGTATCATCCATCGTCGTGAAATCCAGTTTCCAGTCTGCCTTATCACCCCAGTACCCAATACTTTTTTCTTTCAGGTTTAAAATCGGGGTATTGTATTGGAGAATATCCGCGAAAGCACCGTTGAAAACAGAAGAAGCCTGTATGGACGTGCGGTCCAGATACGTTCTGAATTCTCGCCGTAAATCAAAGTTTCTATTTTCCCCCGGCACCAGCTTTGTGTAATCGGTACAAAAATCAGAAGGAATAAAGCGGGGCACACCGGCCTGAATCGCCCCATCCAGAATTCGGGTCTGTAAATCAACGATTACCTCGCGTAACCCGGCCAGAGCCGATATGACACAATCGGCTCCCGTACTGGCCTCCGCCAGAGCATCCACGCTGTTCAGGTCTACTTCTTCAACCGTCGCTCCGCTTTCTTGCAACGCCTTATTTTT
>NZ_NJAG01000203.1 GCF_002872335.1 Siphonobacter sp. BAB-5405
GGTACTTTTAGAGAAGGTGATCAAGCTCGAATCCCAGGCAGAATCGATTCGGGTCTTCAATTACCCCTTGATTGCTTTACAAGAAGCCATTGCTAACTGCATTTTTCACCGGGATTATCAGGTCAGAGAACCCATTAAGGTATTTATCCATCCAGATAAGATTATACTTTTTAATTCGGGAGGCCTGATCGGTCTGTAAAGCTGGATGATCTACGCCTTGGGCACCCCAGCTACGTAAGTCGTGAATCGAAGATTGGGCGATTTCCTGAAAGCCTTACGACTGACGGAAGGTCATGCCACGGGTATAGCTTTGATTATGAAATCTTTGAAGCAGAACGGCTCCCCAGTGGCTGAATTTGACGTTGATGACGAGCGTACGTACTTTGAAGTCACCTTTCCCATACATCCTGAATTCACCAAGAAAGAAGAAAAGATTTCCGTTAATTTCCGGCCACTGAAAACGGATGCATTATTAAAATATTATTTAGATCATATCTTCGCTAACGAAGAAATTCCACTCTCTCAAGAACAGATTAAACCTATAAGTCGGTAGTAGAAAAACTAGAGCCTCTTTCGCTTGCCATTATTTCAGCCATGGCTAATAATCCCCCCATGAAAAGAAAAGAGGTTTTAAAAGGGATTGGCTTGAGTAATCAGACTAAGAATGTGGAACGGTACCTAGAGCCATTACTTGTATTAAAAATAGTTAGTCAAGTTATCAAAACAAGACCTAATAGTCCATTACAGCGGTATATGCTTACCGAAAGAGGAAAGAATATGGCTCGTTGGCTAGCGGAAGAGAATCAAAAGTAACTAAGCAGTAACTAAGCAGTAACTAAGCTTAACTACTAAAGGAGAAGATGCACCGGACTATATCCTAATTTGTGTAATGCTTAACATAATTCAAGTTATGCAACAAGCATAAATGGAATAAA
>NZ_NJAG01000204.1 GCF_002872335.1 Siphonobacter sp. BAB-5405
GACACGGGCTCTGCCCGGCGCTCCGATGATTCATGATAACTCGACGGACCGCACGGCCCATGTGCCGGCGGCGCATCATTCAAATTTCTGCCCTATCAACTTTCGATGGTAGGATAGGGGCCTACCATGGTGGTGACGGGTGACGGAGAATTAGGGTTCGATTCCGGAGAGGGAGCCTGAGAAACGGCTACCACATCCAAGGAAGGCAGCAG
>NZ_NJAG01000205.1 GCF_002872335.1 Siphonobacter sp. BAB-5405
GCTCCGGAAGTACGGACGTTACCAGAACGCCAACCTGTCGTTTACGGGAGGTGATCAGGTGTCGAAATATGCGATCATCCTGGATTACATGAAACAAACGGGACTGTACGACATACCCAGCTCGCCGTCTACGTCAAACGCCCAGATTCAGCGATTTAACCTTCGTACCAACCTTGATTTCAAATTCTTCAAGATTTTCGAAGCCAGGGTAGACCTGGGGGGGCGGATCGAGAGCCGTCGGTACCCGAATTTCAACGGGCCCGATTTATGGCAGAATATAGCTACGTATCCCTCCAACATTTACCGGGTAATGGACGGAAACAGCCAGAACTGGTCGGGTACGGCTTTGTATCCCAATAACCCCGTGGCTTCTCTGCTGGCTCTGGGCCGCATTGCCACGCATGACCGTACGTTGCAGGCCAACTTTAATCTGAAGGAAAACCTGGATTTCATTACGCCCGGACTTTCCCTGAGCCAA
>NZ_NJAG01000206.1 GCF_002872335.1 Siphonobacter sp. BAB-5405
GCCCAAATGAAATTATGATCGCGGCTAGTTTACTTYCATAAAAATATAAAGCTATCTCATCTATAGGCACTTCTTGAATTTTTGCAATGTCATTACCTGTGTATATGTAATGAGTCATATTATTATATACTTYTCCAGTAGGTTTTATATTTTTGATTGTAGTTACATAAGATCCAAATTTGAAGTTTCTGAAGCCATTATTATTATCTAATGTTTCTATACTTTGAGAATAAGCTAAAAAACTAGAAAATAATAAAGTAAACAATGCTATACTTTTCATTAATAGATAATTTTGAAGTTTCGTGATTATTTCACATATAAAACAAATATATGCAAAAGCCTTAAATAACCATATGTACAACTAACGTTGTAGGTTTTTAGGCATGGACCACCCCAACTGTAACAAATAGTAATGACAGAACATAAAATACAGCCCGAGAAAATAACTAAACCTATACAACTTTTAGCCGTATGGCTGGTTGGGCTAATTCTTCTAGTATCTGCACTTATAACAGCCGCTGCAACAGTTAAAGAACCTTACTGGCTACCTGCATTTTATAGTATATCAGCGGTAGCAATAATTCCTCTATTTCTAGGATTGATATTTCTACTACAAACTAAATTTAGGCCTCAAATGCAAGAGGATGAATATTATTCAAAATATTTAAATGAAAACACAAATAAAATAGAAACAACTTACACAAATAGTTCTGTTAGAATTATTGRAAAATAAATTTGATGAGAAGTTGATAGAGTTTGGTAAAAATAACTAAAGATCAGATTGATGCAGTAAATGAAAATATTGTTAAGCTAATGGCAACTAAATTTCTGTTGAAATTCCTGAACAGAGTGATGTATTAGTAAGC
>NZ_NJAG01000207.1 GCF_002872335.1 Siphonobacter sp. BAB-5405
TTTATTTATACGTATTTGTATATATACGCAATTGTATATATACTTGTATGCAAATATAAGTTGTATGAGAAATATAATCGGCCCACCTGTATCAGGGGACGACTTCTTTGGGAGAGACCAGGAACTAGCCAACGCCTGGCATTTACTAGAAAACGGAATGAGTCTTCGCATTTCAGCTCCCCGCAGAGTAGGCAAGACCTCCTTTGTTCGCCGGTTGCATCAGAATTGTGAAAGTAGAGATTGGACCGGCTTCTACGTTAATGTCGAAGATAAGGATAATGAAGTCGGTTTTATTGAAGCGCTGCTTGAAAACCTAGCTTCTGAGAAAAGCTGGTCAAAAAAGTTAGGAGGAAAAGCTAAAGATACGATCCTCAGTTTTATCAAGTCAATTGAGACTCTTAAGACGCCCGCGGGAGAACTTAAGTTTAAATGGGCCCACGATGAAAAAACGCTGGCTATTCAAAAGGACATCAAAGAGCTCCTGTTCACCTTTGGCGAAGGGATCATTATTATTGATGAGCTTCCGGTACTCTTAAACCGGATGCTCAAACAGGAGAACGGCCATCAGCGGGTCACTGATCTTTTGCATTGGCTTCGATCGTTGCGGCAACTTTCTGGCGTAAAGATGTACTGGATCTTCTGCGGGTCGGTGAGTCTAGATTCGTTTGTAAAACGGCATAATCTGAGCTTAACGATTAACGATACGACAA
>NZ_NJAG01000038.1 GCF_002872335.1 Siphonobacter sp. BAB-5405
TTCTGGCCGTCAAGATCACGTTTATGAACGAGATTGCCAACCTCTGCGAGAAAGTGGGAGCCAACGTCGATGACATTCGTCGCGGGATTGGTACCGACAGCCGGATTGGTAAACGCTTTTTGTTTGCGGGAATTGGTTACGGGGGCTCGTGCTTCCCCAAAGATGTACAGGCCCTGCACAAAACTTCCAAGGATTACGACTACGACTTCAGTATCTTACAGTCGGTGATGACGGTCAACGAAGACCAGAAGACCAAGCTGATTCCGCACGTACTGGATTATTTCGGCGGGGATGTGAAAGGCAAGACGATTGCCATCTGGGGTCTGGCGTTTAAACCCTACACCGATGACATCCGGGAAGCCCCGGCTTTGTACAACATCCGGGAGCTGATTGCTCAGGGAGCTCACATCAAAGCCTACGATCCCGAGGCGATGGAAAACGTAGCGAATCTGTCGGACATTGGCTCGAAGGTCACCTTCACCAAGGATGCCTACTCGGCCCTGGTGGATGCGGACGCGTTGATGATCATGACCGAGTGGCCGCAGTTCCGCACGCCGGAGTTTGAGAAGATGGAAAGCCGTTTGAAGAACAAAGTAATCTTTGACGGACGCAACGTCTATGAGCTCGAGGACATGCAGGAGAAGGGCTACACCTATTACTCCATCGGTCGCGAAAAAGTTAATTGAATATCCTATACATAGCATAGTTTAATTTATGCTTTATAAAAATAAATCTAGCTACTACTAATAAAGAACTTTATTAGTAGTAGCTAGATTTATAATATTGGGAATGATAAATTATACAGAGTAGCCTTAACATATAAACAGCTTATAGTATTTATACGTTAAGCGTAGTAATCAATTTATAACCTTGGATTTATTAATTTTCGCATTGTTAACATTGCCCCCAAAGAATTAGGTAGCCACTGCCCGCGATCTAAACTTACGCTTAGAACCCATTCTGTATTGGTAAGTATTTTTGTTTGTGTACTGATAGAAGCAATACCAGAAAATTGATTAGCCCCTCCCTTTATAGGATCTTTACTATATGGTCTGCCATAGTTTTTACTATAAGATAGCTTGGTTTGAAATGTAGTTAAGCTGGATATCTTTCCTAATAACCCTAGGTGAAATAATTGAATCTTGTTATTATTAAATGTTGAAAAATGGTTGAATGGACCCCTGATGTTTTGCCATTTATAGCTGGCATCCATCCATCTCGTAAAAAATGGAGTTCCAATACTGCGTTTTTCATTCGTCCATCCATTTAAATACTGCACATTGTTAAAATAATCATCGTTTCCTTTAGGGTATTTATCCCCACTTTGGTCCATAGAAGTGAAGTATTCAGCAGTAATTTGAAGTAGGCCAAACCCTTCAATTTTTCTGTTATTTTTCCATCGTACACCGTATATACCATCGGGTAGATTTCCAAATACAACTCCTGACATATCATCCCAGGGACGTTGTATATAAAAAAGTAAGTTTTCCCGATTAAGATTCAGCTCTAGTGCAATGTCAACAGAACCTAAATGATTGCCTGATCGATTAGATGTATCAAACTCAGTGAAGCCTTTCGTATTTTGTTCATCTATTTTACTCGGCCAAAAAGCTCTCTTGTAGGCTTCCCAATCTGAAGGTAAATGGCCATTATTTGAGACTTTGTTACCTAAATACTTCGAATACCCTCCCCACTGTACAAAGTGATTCATACCTCCGTAAAAACGTACTTTCCAGGTTGGTTTACCAATGCGTACAAAGAGTGATTTAGCATGCAGATACACATTTTTCATCGAATCTGTATTACTAATCCAGCCGTGACTAATGAAGGCATTGAAAGCAATGATGCCCTGGGTGAAGTGCAAAGGAGCGTAATCTTTCGTACCCAGTCTGACCTGAGTAATGGGTACCGCATTTCCCGACCAGGCGTACGAGCCCGAGCTAAGTAGCGTATCCGTAATACCGTTAATTTCTTTTCGACGGCCAGCGTATAACTCCGCATGTCCCAAACGAATGGCTGCGTACGCTTCGGGTAAGATGAAGCGGGAGGCTCGGTTCAGATTTCCAACTGCTTCCACGCCCGCCTTGATATAAGGTCTGCGATTTTGCCGGGCGTCTCCCCAGAGGGCAGTAGCCCCCAGAGTCACCAACGCTGAGGGTGACTCCAGGGGAACCGTTCCAAACTGATTGGCCCGCAACCAAAAGGGGGTACGTGAAGCAGTAGAAGCTAAACCACCGAGTTCGGCTTTATAACGAATACCCGGCGTAACCGTTGTATCATAAACTGGACGATTGAATTGACTGTAGGCGGGAAAGCCTACCAATAGTAACACTCCAGTTAAATAATTCAGAAGGCGATAAAGCTGCATACAAATGGCGGTTGAGAGCAGTTTCAGTAAGCGACTTAATAAAAATACCGATTAAAAACGTGCTTGCTCCGTCGGTATATACGAAGAATCAGGAGCGAAAGACTTATACGAAGTGAGCTCCCCGTTTGGAAGCATCGCTGACAAACTCCTTCACTTTCTGCTCCTTGTCCTTGGGGCAGATCAAAAGCACATTGTCAAACTCGGCAACGATGTAATCCGAAAGGCCTTCCACGACCACCAGTCGCTCCTTGGGCGTTTTGATGATCGAGCCCGTGGTGTTGTGGGTGACGATGTGGCCATCAATCACGTTGTCGTTCTCATCTTTCTCACTGACCTCGTAGAGGGACTTCCACGTACCCAGATCCGACCAGCCAATGTCGCTGAGAACCACGTGCACGTTCTGAGCTTTTTCCATCACCCCGTTATCAATCGAAATGCTCTGACACAGTGGATAGATTTCCAGTAGCTCCAGGACTTCCTGCTCGGTATAATAATCTTTTTCCAGGCGTTCAAAGACCGTGTGCAGTTCTGGTAAATACGACTCAAAGGCTTTACGAATGGATCGGGCATTCCAGACGAAAATGCCGGCATTCCAGACATAATCGCCACTTTCCAGAAACGCCTGAGCCAGTTCCAGGTGCGGCTTTTCAGTAAAGGTCTTCACCCGCTTGACTTCTTTCTCGGCCAGCCCATCGAACTGAATGTAGCCGTAGCCCGTGTCGGGTCGGGTGGGGGTAATGCCCAGGGTAACCAGAATATCGGATTCAGCCGTAGCCTGAAGGGCGACTTTGACGCGGTCGGTGAACTCCTTTTCTTTCAGGATCAGATGATCGGCAGGCGTGACGATGATGTTGGCCTCGGGATCGCGAGCGGCAATCTTGTAGCAGGCATAACCGATGCAGGGGGCCGTGTTGCGACGGGAGGGTTCCAGGAGGATCTGGTGATCGCTGAGCTGGGGGAGTTGCTGCTTGGTCAGGGCATAGTACTCCTGGGAGGTAACAATGTAAACGTTTTCAGGCGGACAGATGTCGGCGAGTCGGTCGAAGGTCATCTGGAGCATGGTGCGACCGATGCCAAGGACGTCGTGAAACTGTTTGGGATAGGTTTGGCGGGAGAAGGGCCAAAAGCGGGTACCGACGCCCCCGGCCATGATGACTACATACGTGTGTTGAAAGCTCATCGAATATGTTAAAGTGTAGTTAAACGCAGGAATACGATTAACTATGTGGCGGTATAGTAGGACAAGTCCTAACTACAAGTATAGACTATTTTTAACAAGCCTTTACAAAATCAAAAGCATTTATAAGCAATCTTCTATACTTCTTTGATTCTTTTTATTTTAAATCAAAATAGTTAAAGAGATATATGCTTCTAAAGCTTTGAAACAGTAATGTTCTTTTACTTACGCAAAAAGAAAATAGCCTGGATTTTCGGGAAGTTCACTAGAGCGTATGTCAATAAGGTACTGTATTCATAATGAGTGAATTGGGTTGCGGGTTGAAGCGTGGATAAGTCGATAATTTAAGCGTAAAACAAAGAATAGTAAGAAGCTGAAGAGGGTAGCAGTTGTTCTAAAATCGATCATGATAGTCTTAATCAGTAAACGAAAAACTATCGAATTTATAAGCTAAACAAAAGGTAAGGTTCGGTTGAATAACTCCAGTATTAACTAAGCTTTACTCGCGTGAATAACGTAAGGAATAGTAATAACTAATAACTATAAATTTTGTTTAATGAACCACGCTTAAAAAGCAAAGAGCCGGTTTTCTTTCCCTGAAAAACCGGCTCTTTGCTTTACGTATAAAGAAAATTATTTCCCGTACAGGGCCTGGCTGGCGGCTTCGTACTTATCGCCTTTCACCCACTGGGGTCGCGTAGCCCTATTGGCAATAAGCCGGGCTACGTAGGCGTAGGTCTGACAGTACTTGAGCAGGTAGGGATAGCTAATCGAATCTGGATTGTCGGTTACCTGGTGATAGAACTTAAACAGATCCGCATCAAATTTGGTAAAGCCCGGAGCAATCGTTGGAGCCGGAATACCCTTCGCTGCGAAGTTTACATTGTCCGAACGATCAAACAGTCCCTGCTCGGGAGCCGGATCCGCGTTGACTTTTAATCCAAAGGCTTTAGCCGCCGTTTCAAATTCTGCCTGCGTACCCGTACGTTCAAGTCCAATCACCGTAACGAGTGTCGTATCATTATAACCTGCTCCATCGCAGTTCAAATTATAGATGCAGGATTTCATCGGTACCAAGGGGTGCTCGGCGTAATACTTGCTACCCAGTAGTCCTAATTCTTCACCCGTGAAATTCAGGAACAGAATGGAACGCTTCGGTTTCACTTTCGAAAGGGTAGAAGCCGCTTCGAGGACGGCAGCCGTACCAAAGGCATTATCCCGCGTACCATTAAAAATACTATCTGCTTCCGTGAAATTTCCACCGCCGTTTTTACCCGTTCCTACGTGATCAAAGTGAGCGGAGAGAATGACGTACTCGTTCTTCAGAACCGGGTCCGTACCTTCCAGTACTGCCGCCACATTGTACGAGCGAATAGGCTTTTTATCCTGACTTGGCGTTTGTCCGGACAATTGCTTCACCTGATCACGATTGAAGCCTTTGCTGGCGGCTCCGCCCAGCCACAAATGCGGGATTTGAGATTTCTTGTTGGATTCGGTAGCCACACGCACCTGTTCCCGACCAAAGTAATTTGCTACCGTTTGCCAGGGCAGTTGCGGAGGTAATACTTCAATGAGTCCAACGGCTCCCCGGTCCGTGGCCCATTTGGTTTTCTGTTCAGCGGTTTCAAAGCCCTGCATGGGCGACTTGGCATCCGCTGTACCAAACTGGGCTACAACAATTTTTCCTTTTACATCCAGACCCTGGTAATCATTTTCCGTACCGTAGGCCGCAAACACAACAGGTACATTGTTGAACGTGGCGGGTTCGCCCGAAAAGCTGATGAAGTGTTGTTTAACCTTGAGCGTATCCGCTCCGTAAGTGAGATAACCCCGATTGCCAGGACTTACTTTTTCCAAAGCTACAGACTGCAGATAATCCGAACCGGCGGGCTTAAGGCCCAGACTCCGATACTGTTCGGCAATGTATCGGGCGGCTACATTATTAGTAATTTCACCCGTACGACGTCCCAGCATTTCGTCGGCGGCCAGAAATCGAACGTGCTTCCCTACTTCTTCTACTTTAAGATTAAATTCGGGCAGGGTTGGAGAGGAGCTGGCTTTCTTGGGTTTCTGGGCGTGTACGAGTGTCGTTCCCAGTACGCAGCACAAGGCAGCTTGAATCAATACTTTCATTACAGGTAAAGCTTGGTGAATGATGTGGAAGGCGTAGAGGAATGGTGTTTCCCTAAGTCAACGCTTGTAATTGCGAAAATGCTTGAAAACTTTGGCACGTACTTGTCTCACATTAAAAAAAACCGGGTTAAATTCTGAACATTTGTCCAGAATGCCCGTTTTTCGTAGGTCTTAACTATTTGCATCACATGAAAAAAGCCCTTTTAACCTTCTTTGTAGCATTCTTTGCATTGACTAGCCTCGTATTTGCCCAAAACCAGCCGCAGGACAAGTCAAAACGTCCTAGCCCTCCGGCTCAGGCTATGGGTAAGGTAAATGGAAAAACCATTACCATCGATTATTCACAGCCTTCCGTAAAAGGTCGCGATGTCTGGAAAGAGGAAAAAATCGCACCCTACGGAAAGGTATGGCGTACGGGAGCTAACGAAGCTACCATCTTTGAAACATCCGGCGATCTGAAAGTAGAAGGTAAAGCACTGCCTGCGGGTAAGTATTCGCTGTTTACGATTCCCGGTGAAAAAGAATGGACGATCATCTTTAACAAAACGGCCGAACAATGGGGAGCTTACAACTATAAGGAGGCTGACGACGCTCTTCGCGTGAAAGTACCGGCTCGCAAGGCTCCTCAAATGACTGAGAAGTTTACAATCAAGGTAGCCAACTCCGGTACAGTAAGTATGAGCTGGGCAGATACCATGGTTGACTTCAAAGTCAAGTAATCTGTTTCCATTCGTACAATTGGTGAAGGCCCGTAGAGATATCTACGGGCTTTTTCGATACTATAGGGTTATAGTTGTGAGATAGGCTTATCCATAGAAAATTCGGTATATAGAATAAATGAATGCATTTAATACTGAAATTTAAAATGAAACGACGGTATATATAGGTATTCAGAGCCTTTTTGCCCATATTTAACCGCCCAAGGCCAGACTCCTTAACTGCCCCTCTATGTCTCTTGCATCTACCGTTCCGGAACCTGCCGTTGCCCAGCCCGTGCCCGTCAAACGCCTGTTATCGCTGGATACCTTACGTGGCTTTGATATGTTTTGGATTATGGGTGGGGATGAAATCTTCTACGCTTTAGCCAAGACGACAACCTGGGGGTGGGCTGCCTTCATGGCCGACCAGTTTACGCATCCGGAGTGGAATGGCTTTCGGTTTTACGACCTGATCTTCCCCCTTTTCCTATTCATGGCAGGAGTCTCCACCCCGTTTTCCATTGGAAGCCGGCTGCAGAAAGGGGACGACAAAGGTCCATTAGCCCGTAAAATTATTACGCGGGGAATCACCCTGGTCATTTTCGGCATCATCTATAACAATGGATTCTTTGTAAAGCCTCTGGAGGAAATTCGGTTCTGTAGTGTTCTCGGACGAATCGGACTGGCGGGTATGTTTGCCCAGCTGATTTACGTATACGCCAATCGACGGGCTCAGTACTTCTGGTTTTTCGGCATTTTGCTTGGCTACTGGGCTGCGTTGATGCTCATTCCCGTACCTGGCTGCGGTGCTGGTGTACTAACCATGGCGTGCAGTTTGCCGGGTTATGTAGATCGACTGTTAGTACCGGGGAAACTCTATTTGACCATTCACGATCCGGAAGGCTTACTTTCTACCGTCCCTGCTATCTGTAACGCCCTGTTAGGAATGTACGCCGGTGCCCTTTTAAAAGAGTATACGTCTACCGCCGGACAGAAAATGAAAACCCTGATTGGTGTGGGAGTAGCCTTTTTAGTACTGGGCTGGCTTTGGGATAATATATTCCCCATAAACAAGAATTTATGGACCAGCTCTTTCGTACTCGTCACGGGCGGCTGCAGCCTGCTGCTGTTGGCTCTGTTTTACTGGATCATTGATGTCAGGCAGTATCAGAAAGGGACGATTCTATTTACCGTGATCGGCATGAACTCTATCTTGATCTACCTGGCGGTTTTAATCATTAACTTTGAACACATCGCAGACTTCTTCTTCGGAGGCCTGATCCATCAACTAACGTCTGAACCCTTAAAAGCAGTCCTGACCGTAGCCGGAATGATTTTGATGAAGTGGCTCTTCCTATATATACTCTATCAAAAGAAGATATTCCTTCGCGTTTGAGTTCTTCCTAGTATATATAGAAGAGACCGTCTTTGTTTTACCTAAATCTGCTTCCCATGAAAAAATGGTTATTCCTATTATTTAGTACCACGGCCTTTGCCCAAAGTCCTGATCCTTCTAAAATAACCTTGGTCTTACACGGCGGAGCCGGAACCATTACCCGGCAGAATATGACGGCTGAGAAAGAAAAGGCGTACCGCGAAGTACTGGAACAGGCTTTACAGGCAGGCTATGCTACACTTAAAAAAGGAGGAACGAGTCTGGATGCCGTAGAGGCCACCATTCATGTGATGGAAGATTCTCCGTTATTCAATGCGGGAAAGGGAGCCGTATTTACCCACGAAGGCAAAAATGAGCTCGATGCTGCAGTCATGGATGGCAAGACGCTTAAAGCAGGAGCAGTAGCGAGCGTAACCACCATTCGCAATCCTATCTCGGCAGCTCGGGCCGTGATGGAAAAATCTGAACACGTGATGCTGATCGGTAAAGGAGCTGAAACCTTCGCCAAAGATAAAGGACTCACCATCGTTGACCCCAGCTATTTCTACACCGAAAGCCGATGGCAGGCGTTGCAAAAAGCGATAAAGGAAGAGAAGGTCAAACTGGATCATACTGAAGAAGCACCAAAGAAACCAGCAAAGGCTCCTAAGAATGCCAGCAGTCGGGCCGAAGAGTTAATCTTCACGGAAGGGAAAAAATTTGGTACGGTCGGCTGTGTAGCATTGGACCAATACGGAAACTTGGCTGCTGGCACATCCACGGGGGGAATGACCAATAAGCGATACGGCAGGGTAGGGGACGCCCCGATCATCGGTGCCGGTACCTATGCAGATAATAATACGTGTGCGGTTTCGGCTACGGGGCATGGTGAATACTTCATCCGATCCGTCGTTGCGTATGACATTGCAGCCCTCATGCATTATAAAGGACTATCCGTACAAGAGGCTGCCAAAGAAGTAGTGAATCAAAAGCTGGTTGAACGCGGAGGCGAAGGCGGCGTAATAGCCTTGGATGCCAAAGGGAATTTCTCGATGCCTTTCAATTCAGAAGGAATGTATCGAGGATACATCCAATCAGATGGCTCGTTTAGGGTAGACATTTATAAAGACTGATTCCCTATACTATCATATATACTAGAAGAAGGCGGGCAGGGAATACCAGTCCGCCTTCTTCTAGTATGTATATAGCTGAATAGGCAAGTCATCACCTATGCAATGAAGTTATAATACACACAGTATTTATAAGGTAGACAGAAGAAAGTAAAGGTGTGAAGGAATAAGGCCGCAGAAAGTGAAAGAAACCGGGCGAAAGAGCCGAAGAAGTGCTCTAAAAGGCAGCATTTAGGGATTTGCTTGGGTAACTGAGGGGCTGTAAAAAAGTTTTGAGAATTTTACAGCATTAAGTCACTGTAAATCAGCAGGTCTTCAAAAAGGTCAGTAAATATTTTCAAAGTAGGCTTGACAAGGGTGTTTTTCTTGTCCTATCTTTGCACTCCCAAACGACGGGAAAGGCACTGGAAAGACGGTGTAAACACTTGAGGCAAAGGCAGTTAAGCGAGGGATGAGGCGGTGGAAAGAAGCGAAGAAGCTGAAAATAAATTTTCACTTTTTCTTGACAAGCGGCTTAGAAAWGACTTACCTTTGCAGTCCGGTTTGAAAGTAGGGTCGGCAGTAAAAGCGAAGAGAGAAAGGAAGTGAGAAGTTGGATGAGGGGTTTGGTTTTCAACGG
>NZ_NJAG01000208.1 GCF_002872335.1 Siphonobacter sp. BAB-5405
CACACATCAGCCGAGACCAAGCTCGCCTACCATCGAGCGAGTGCTCGATGCTCAGGGCTTGAAAATGAAATTTACCCCGGACGGTAGGAATATGCAGTTCGAAAAGAAGTCAGAAGTGGTTCAAAAGGTCGACCAAAAGCAAGAAAAGACTCAAGAAAAACGGAGAGGAATGCGGCTCTAAAATGTGTTATAGAAAGACTTAGAATAAAAAATTGTAATTAATTGATTTTCAGATACTTACATATACCAATAGTGCAATAGCTTGTTGCACTCTATAGTGCAATAGCTTATTGCACTCTGTTTGCACGGATAGTGCAAAAAAAAAAGCACTGAAAGTGCATGATTTTTCCAAGTATTGTCTTTGATTTGCACCGCTATGTGCAATTTATAATATCAGTCTAACCTATCTGAAATGAGACACGAAAAGGAAGTACCTAACCTGCATACTGGAGAGATGGAAACGGTAAACAGCAACTTTGTTCAGCTGTACGTAGATAAGTTAGATCTGATTATTGAAATGACAGGTGAGAACAAAACTGCTGTACAGGTTTTTACTTGGATTTTACAACATATGGATACGCGTAATGCTTTGGTTGTCAGTTACTCAGCATTATCAGAAGCGTTAGGAATTAGCGAAAGAACTGCTAAGTATGCAATCTCATATTTGAAAGAGAAGAAGGCACTAGCAGTAGTGAAGTCTGGAAACACTAATATTTACGCCGTAAATGACTCAGATTGCATGGAAAGCTGATGCTAGAGGGAAAAAG
>NZ_NJAG01000209.1 GCF_002872335.1 Siphonobacter sp. BAB-5405
GTCCGAGGAGATTGGTCTACTCAGGCAGGATCTGGAATACTTAGCGGGAAAGGTAGCCCTTTATGAACCTGATATGGATGGTTGCCGCAATATCATCGCGGCCAGGTACCTTACTTCTTTCGATCTGGCCCAAAATGCCCGGCGATATATCAATGGAGAATTACCTACAAAGCCAAGCACTGGAGAAATAGAATACTACAAACGGTTAAAGAAATAATGTACTAAAAAAAGGACATACATTTTTTCAAGTCTCTTTTTTAATCAACTGCGTCAATCAAAAAGGTCTACTTCAAAGAATGCAAGAACGACAGCATCTTTAAAGTAGACCTTGCACTTTCTCAAACGCGAAAATAGCCAATATAAACACTTGTATATCAATAAATTAAAAAACCCCTCCATTGGTAGAAGTAGACACATACACAAACAGCAGCGTTAGTAAAAGACTAAACTACCACACGGAGAGGGTTCTAAATTAAATCTCACTTTCTTATCCTTCGGCTAAGAGGTTTTCAGGCATAGACCACCCCAACTGTAAGTTTCTATTTAGCACTTATGTACGCGGAGTAATATGTTTCATTCTGATCAACTAAATCTGTGATTTCCTGAGTGCTTTTACAACTATTGATTAATTCAATGAAGAACTCATTTAGGTTAACCATCTTTTTTCTTTTATTACCCTCTGCTTGGTAATTATAAGAGCCTATATATATGCTTCTACTTTCTATATCTACAACATTTAAAGCTTGTGGACCGCTTACATTTGGTGTTCCTACTGTTTTAATGTAACGTATTCCGAGAGCATGTACATTATTTATTAATAATTTAAGAATTATTTACATCAACCTCTATACCAAATGATAGTAATCCTAGATCAACTTTGTCATGTCCAAATGTATCTTCTATAGGTAACCTTTCTTGTTCAAGAAATTTCATTATTGAAAGATAATTAGGCAATTGTATGTTTAAATAAA
>NZ_NJAG01000210.1 GCF_002872335.1 Siphonobacter sp. BAB-5405
TAAAAGTAGTGAACACGTTTTGGTTAAGAGGAGATCGATAGGGCTTTCTCGCTTGAGAAAGTTCTATCTTCATCGAAAGGCTTTTGCACCCATCCTTAGGAAGTTCTTCGGTAGCCCCTACCCCTCTCCCGAAGAGTTTCTGTTCGTTTGGTCCGAGCCCCTGGTTCAATAGTGCTAAAAGTGCTAGAGACTGTTTAAGTTTTGGTTAGGAAAAACCCATAGAGCTTTCTTGCTGAGAAAGCTCTATTTTAATCCATCACTTTCCTTTCCAAGTAAGGTGATTATAATCTATCCTTTTCAAGCCTGCAACCAACATCTTTTACTAAATGATATGTTCTCTTGACCTAGTCTTTATAGTAAATTAATCAATTGAAGTAACCTAAAATCTAAGTAGGCTCAAGTTATGTATGTGCTAACTATTGTTAACTTCTCCCTTGAATGATGCTTTTACTTTTATTCTGTGATGTTGCCCCCAATTAGCCATTTCCAAGAGGATAGGCCTCAAGGTCTGACCATAATCGGTAAGCGCGTATTCTACCGTGATCGGTTTAGTAGGCTTCACCGTGCGACTGACTAAACCGTTAATCTCCAGTTCTTGTAACTCCTTGGACAGCATTTTGGAACTATCCCTTTTACTTCCCGCATTAAGTCCATAAACCGTTTGT
>NZ_NJAG01000039.1 GCF_002872335.1 Siphonobacter sp. BAB-5405
GAATAGTCTGGTAAACTAATAGAGTATTTGACTTGTTTATCTCAACGGAACGTTGAACCTTTGCGGACGTTCGATAAACCTTAAACTGATTCGATTATGTCCTTACGACTTGGAGACATCGCACCCGATTTTGAAGCAGATACCACTCAGGGCCACATCCGTTTTCACGAATGGCTGGGCGATAAATGGGGCTTACTCTTTTCACACCCCGCTGACTTTACGCCTGTATGTACGACGGAGCTTGGTAAAACCGCTTTACTGAAAGGCGATTTTGAAAGACGTGGCGTGAAAGTGATTGCCGTATCGGTCGATGATCTGGATTCTCACAACCGCTGGACGCCTGATATTGCCGAAGTAAGTGGTACGGAAGTCAATTTTCCCATCATCGCCGATTCGGACCGTAAAGTCGCTGAACTTTATGATATGATTCATCCGAATGCCAGCGAAAAAGCAACGGTTCGTTCGGTGTTTGTCATCGGTCCCGATAAGAAAATCAAACTGACCCTGACCTATCCCGCCTCCACGGGTCGTAATTTCCAGGAGATTCTGCGGGTCATTGATTCCCTGCAACTCACGGCCAATTATCAGGTAGCCACACCGGCCGACTGGAAAGACGGCGAAGACGTCATTGTAACGCCTGCCGTTTCCAATGATGCTCTGGCAGAGAAATTTCCGAAAGGCGTTACGCACGTAAAACCCTACCTGCGTGTTACGCCGCAGCCGAATAAATAATAGGATTTACCATTTTTCGTTAAAAACCACAGCGTTACTCAATTATAGAGCGACGCTGTGGTTTTTGTTTAAGAACGTACCCGCTCCGTACACGAGCAGATGGCTTACCTAACCGTTTTACGTACAAATCCACCGGAAAACTGTAAACTGAAAACCGTAAACCAAGAACTCTCCCTTACTTTTACGGGCTCTTTTTCAAATTCGAATGCCTGCTCCAGTCAAACGCCGCTCACCGTTCAACGTAAAATTGCTCCTCGCTCTCAGTCTCCTCTGTATTGGGCTGATTGCCGCTTTTTTGTATTTCCGGTATCGCAATCCTACGCAAATTGAATGGGATTACTCCCGAACCGCCAGCATTCGTATTCCAACGGAATATCCCGTCCACGGTATTGACGTCTCCAAGCATCAGGGAAAAATTGATTGGAGCGTGATTCGGGAGTCGGCCCTGGCGGACGAAGCTCGTCTGGAATTCGTATTTATCAAAGCCACTGAAGGCATTTCCATTCAGGATAAACGCTTCAAAAACAACTACAGCAGTGCCCGCCAGACGGGATTACGCGTCGGTGCCTATCACTTTTTCATCCCCTGGCGGGACCCGGTTCCGCAGGCCGATAATTTCATCGAAACAGTACAACTGAAATCGGGGGATCTGCCGCCGGTACTGGACGTCGAATCCTCACACCCGCTGAAATCGGACGAACGGACCATCCGCGACATTCGTACCTGGCTGGAGTTAGTCGAAAAGGAATACGGCGTCAAACCCATCATTTACACCAATCGCCGCTTTTACCAGAAATTCATTCGGGGCAATTTCGACGAATATCCACTCTGGCTGGCCCATTACTCATCGGAACAACTGGCGGGTGATATTTCCGGGAAAGTCTGGTTCTGGCAGTATTCCGAACTGGGTCAGCTGAAAGGTATCAAGGGAAAGGTCGATTATAACGCATTTCTGGGTGATCTGAGCGAGCTGGAGCAAATCTGCCTGCCCTAGTCCAAAAAATTTCCCGAAAAGTTTTATTACGGAACTCTGCCCCCATTTGTTGGTTTTTATGGATGCAGTAGCCATTTTTGGCCCGCTTAAACGCAGTAGCATGACCTTATCCGCTCATGCCCTGACGTATCCTATCATTCAGAGCCTTATCTTATGCTGAAGTCTATTCCATTTACTCAGAATCCTGCTTACGCAAAGCTTCTTGCTCATTTTGAGGCTACTCAATCCGTCCAGATTAAAGACTTATTTGCGGAAGATACCGAACGGTTCAATCGTTTTTCGACTCGTTTTGAAGACATCCTGCTCGATTACTCCAAAAACCGGATCACGGAAGAAACGAAACAGTTATTACTGGAACTGGCTCAGGGAGCCGAGCTGAAAGATGCCATCGAGCAGCTGTTCACCGGCCAGAAAATCAACGCGACCGAAGATCGGGCCGTACTCCACGTAGCCCTGCGGAACCGCTCGAATACACCTATTGAAGTGGACGGTGCGGATGTGATGCCCGAGGTGAATGCCGTACTGGATAAGATGAAAACGTTTTCCGAAAAAGTCATTTCCGGTGAGTGGAAAGGCTATACGGGCCAGGCTATTACGGATGTGGTGAACATTGGTATCGGGGGTTCGGATTTGGGTCCGGTGATGGTGACGGAGGCTCTGAAACCTTACAAAAATCACCTGAATCTGCATTTCGTATCCAACGTCGATGGTACGCACATTGCCGAAACGTTGAAGGCCGTCAATCCCGAAACGACTTTGTTTCTGATTGCTTCCAAGACGTTCACGACGCAGGAAACCATGACTAACGCCCACACGGCCCGTACCTGGTTGCTGGATGCGGCTGGTGATGATTCTGCCGTAGCGAAACACTTCGTGGCCATTTCAACCAACGAAAAAGAAGTCAGCAAATTCGGTATCGATACCGAAAACATGTTTGTCTTCTGGGATTGGGTAGGTGGTCGGTACTCCCTCTGGTCGGCGATTGGTTTGTCGATCATTCTGAGCGTAGGTTACGAAAATTTCGTGGAATTGCTCGAAGGGGCTCACGCCATGGATAACCACTTCCGGACGGCTGCTTTTGAAGAAAACATTCCCGTAACGCTGGCTTTGCTGGGAATCTGGTACAATAACTTCTACGGTGCCCAGACGCAGGTTATTTTGCCCTACGATCAGTACCTGCACCGCTTTGCGGCGTACTTCCAGCAGGGCGATATGGAATCCAACGGCAAGTACGTCGGTCGCGATGGTCAAGCCGTAGATTACCAAACGGGACCCATCATCTGGGGTGAACCCGGTACCAACGGTCAGCACGCGTTTTATCAACTCATTCACCAGGGCACGAAACTAATTCCAGCGGACTTTATTGCTCCGGCGATTAGTCACAATCCCATTGGTGAACACCATAAGATTCTGCTTTCTAACTTCTTCGCCCAGACGGAAGCGTTGATGAACGGTAAAACTGCCGAAGAAGTCATCGCCGAATTCCAGTCGAAAAACGTGAGTCCGGAAGTATACGAGTCGCTGGTGGCTTTTAAAGTATTTGAAGGCAACCGTCCGACCAACTCCTTTCTGGTCAAATCCATTACGCCCCGTACGCTGGGTAGCCTGATTGCTGCCTACGAACACAAGATTTTTGTACAGGGTGTCATCTGGAATATCTACAGCTTCGATCAGTGGGGGGTGGAACTGGGCAAGCAACTGGCCAGCAAAATCTATCCTGAACTACAAAACGATGAGCCGGTCAACGATCACGATGGATCTACCAACGGCCTCATCAACGCTTATAAAGCCTGGCGTTAGTAAAAATACCGGAATGTTGTAACGTTCCCTGAATAAAACGGCGTATTGTAGGTCAAAGCCCCTTTGCACGTATGATACGCCGTTTTTTTGCCTGCTTCGGCCCTTCCTTCGGACTGTTTGGAAGAAAATTCCCTTCGTTATCAACCCTTAACTCAAAGCCAGTCTGCCCCCTGCCTTACTGAGTTAGAGTAGAAAGCCTCTTCCTCAAAGACGTGATCAATAGTCAGCATCCGTTTAAATTCGTACACTCCTACAATTTACGAGTGAATAGCTTTTCTTGACTTGCGTAACTCTTTCTCGTTTTAAAGAAATAAACCAGGTGCAGCAATAGCATCGTCCCTATTCCTAGTACATACACAATGTTATTAAAACCCTGTTCAAGTTTAGTATGGTTTTTATCAATGGTAAAGTGTCTGAAGAATGTTTTAACCGTAGCTTTTCCATTTCTGAA
>NZ_NJAG01000215.1 GCF_002872335.1 Siphonobacter sp. BAB-5405
ACCGAATTGACACCGATTTCAATTCCAACTAGGTACGATTAAGACACCACGCCCCAGCAATGGGATCCTTTCTATCTGAACGCATTTCAATTCCAACTAGGTACGATTAAGACATTGAGCAGCCCTATTGCCCTGGCAGCCACAGCCATATTTCAATTCCAACTAGGTACGATTAAGACAGACCCCATCTATCCTCCCGACATTCGTCAATCTTTATTTCAATTCCAACTAGGTACGATTAAGACGGTACTACGATCAGGGAGTACAGCCTGGCCACCTTATTTCAATTCCAACTAGGTACGATTAAGACGATGTCTACGTCGCTACGTTCGCCCCTGCTTTTATTATTTCAATTCCAACTAGGTACGATTAAGACTCGAACTTCTGCTCACCCGAGGTGTCTTGGAATAATTTCAATTCCAACTAGGTACGATTAAGACTATTGGCAACGATGCTGGTAATTGTGGGAGCGTTAAATTTCAATTCCAACTAAGTACGATTAAGACCCAAAAACTCAAGTCCCGAACTAGGCTCCCGAAAATGATTTCAATTCCAACTAGGTACGATTAAGACGTAGATGGGCAGCTGTCTACCCTGGATGAGCGGTTTGATTTCAATTCCAACTAGGTACGATTAAGACTGCGGGCTTTAAACAGGGGTTGGGTTAGGATCATGATTTCAATTCCAACTAGGTACGATTAAGACATCGGGGGTGTGCCCTCTTTGAAATACATGTTCGTCAAATTTCAATTCCAACTAGGTACGAT
>NZ_NJAG01000004.1 GCF_002872335.1 Siphonobacter sp. BAB-5405
TTTCTAATTGTAWAACCCTGTCTATGAATAGCTAAAAAAATCAAAATGCCCTTAAAGAGCCGTCTTGATCTTCAGTTCGTCCAGTTGCTTCTGAGCAATCGTGGAAGGACTATCAATCATGATGTCACGGCCCGCGTTATTTTTCGGGAACGCGATGAAATCACGAATCGTATCGGCTCCACCGAAGAGCGAACACAAACGGTCGAAACCAAAAGCAATCCCTGCGTGCGGAGGGGCACCAAATTCAAAGGCATTCAGCAGGAAGCCAAACTGATGCTGGGCTTCTTCGGGCGTAAAGCCTAACAGGTCGAACATCCGGGATTGAATATCCTTCTGGAAAATACGAACGGAACCACCGCCCACTTCCACGCCGTTGATGACCATATCGTAGGCATTGGCCCGTACTTTGCCGGGATCCGTGGCGATGAGGTCCATATCTTCGGGTTTCGGACTCGTAAAGGGGTGGTGCATGGCGAAGTAGCGGTTTTCTTCTTCACTCCATTCCAGCAGGGGAAAGTCAACCACCCAGTGAACCGAATATACATCGGGGTTACGCAGACCCAGGCGGTTGCCCAGTTCCAGACGCAGTTCGTTGAGTTGCTTCCGGGTTTTATCCGCGGCACCCGCCAGAATCAGGATCAGGTCACCGGGTTTGGCACCGAATTTCTCGGCCCAGCCTTTGAGTTCTTCTTCCGTATAAAACTTGTCCACCGACGATTTGACCGAACCGTCCGCATTCACGCGGGCGTACACCAGGCCTTTGGCACCTACCTGTGGGCGTTTTACCCACTCGGTCAGCTCGTCAATCTGCTTGCGGGTATACTCGGCACAACCCGGAGCGGCGATACCTACCACGAGTTCAGCGGAATCAAAGACCACGAAGTTCTTACCCGAAGTCAGGTCCGCATCTTCACCTTTTAGCTCCACGAACTCCATACCAAAACGAATGTCGGGTTTGTCCGAACCAAAGCGACGCATGGCTTCGGAGTACGGCATCCGAACGAGCGTTTCGGGCAATTCAATATTTTTTACGGTACGGAACAGGTGACGAACGAGTCCTTCAAAGGTGTTCAGGACGTCTTCCTGCGTAACGAACGACATTTCACAGTCGATCTGCGTAAATTCCGGCTGACGGTCCGCCCGCAAATCTTCATCCCGGAAACACTTCACAATCTGGTAATACCGGTCAAAACCCGATACCATCAGCAATTGCTTGAACGTTTGCGGCGATTGGGGCAGGGCGTAAAATTCACCCGGATTCATGCGACTCGGTACGACGAAATCGCGGGCCCCTTCGGGCGTCGATTTAATCAGAACGGGCGTTTCTACTTCGATGAAATTCAGATCATCCAGGTACTGACGAGCCCGGCGAGCCACCTGATGGCGAAGCTCCAGGTTCTTGCGTACGATACCCCGACGAAGATCCAGGTAGCGGTACTTCATCCGGATGTCGTCGCCACCGTCGGTTTCGTCTTCGATGAGGAAGGGAGGTAATTTGGCCGGATTCAATACTTCCAGCTTCGTAACCTTCACTTCAATATCACCCGTAGGCAAATTTGGATTTTTAGCAACCCGCTCGACGATGGTCCCCGTAGCCGCCACCACGTATTCACGACCCAGGGAACGGGCCGTTTCCGTAACGGAAGCATCGGTAGAACCTTCTTCAAAAATCAGCTGAGTAATGCCGTATCGATCCCGCAGGTCGATCCAGATCATTCCTCCTTTATCGCGGATGCGTTGCACCCAGCCGCACAGGGTTACTTCCTGGCCAACCTGGGTAAGGCGGCCTTCGCCGCAAGTATGTGTACGTAGCATAAACAAGTCAGGATCAAAGCAATCCTATTTTGTGCCGCAAAAATAGGGAAATTCGGTCAGGGTTGGAGGTTTGAAGAAAGTTTGAGGTTGGTTTGAGGGGATTTAAAGTTTGAGATGGTTTAAGGAGGATTGACGTTTGAGATGGTTTAAGGAAGATCTAACGTTTGAAATAGTTTGAATGTCTAAGGTTTGAATGAATTCACCGGGCCACTAGCCTCAAACTTTAAACTTGTTTAAACATCAAACCCTTTCAAACCTTAAACCCAGATCACTCCCTTCAAACTAACCCAACTGCTTCGGTGAGCGGTCGGCCCGTACGAAAATGCGGACGCCATCTACGGTTCCCACCCATACATACTGCCGTTCCAGATAAGCTTTCAGCTCGGGGAAACTCTCGTAACTCTGCGTGGCAGGGTCCTGCATCCAGTAGCTGTTTTTACCGACGGCATCCACAACCACCGCCGGACGATTTCGCTGCATGTTTTCCATAAACCGCTTCCGGTACGTCTCGCGTAAAGGGTGCTCAAACGAGGAGCGAATGGTATGGTTTTCGGCCACCCCCTGCGGCAATTGCGTTTCGATATAGTACTGACAATTCCAACCCCAGACGACCAGATAATCCCCCGCCTGTTTGTACTGATCAATGGCAGCACCCACGGGTGAGATGGGAAAGGTACGATTGTACGTGGGCGTAGAAACGTAGTAATTTAGGGTATGATCTTTCTTGTAATGCACCAGCATCAGCCCCACCAGACAAGCCAGCGAAGCTCCCGTCAGGGTCAGTGAAGATACCCACGATAAGGAAGAAACGGCTCCCAGCAGGGAGGCACTCAGCAAAGTAAAAGGAATGACCAGAAAGAACAGATAATGCGTGTATCCCGTACCCGTTCTGGACACGGCCAGAATCCCCATGATCAGTAAGGCCAGCGAAAAAAAGAAAACGTCTTTCTTCAAAGTACCCCAGCGGAACGCCGCCATTACTGCACTGAGAATGAGTGGTAAAAGAATGAGTGTGTAATCCAGAGCAACGCTGAACTGGGCGGGGAGATTCAATAAATTCTGCCCCCAGCTGCCGCCTTCGCCGTAGTTGAAGTTGGCGTGAATATAATAGAAAAGAAAATCGTCGAGGACGTCGTTTACCCATAGCACCAAGACGAGCACGAGCAGAGCCGATAAACCCGAAACGACACAGGCCACAAAGGGTCTGAAATCATTTCGGATATAAACGCTGTAGAGGTAATAACCCAGACACGCGGCCAGCAGGGGTAGACTCTGGATTTTTCCGAAAGGCATCGCCAGAAACAATACGCCCAACAGGATGGAAGTGCGGTACGTGCCCCTGGCTAAAAAGCCGGGCGTTGAAAACAGATAAACAATACTGGAAAGCAGCGTGACGGGTACCAGCTCACTGGAATAATGCACAAAATCGCCGAGTTGCGTAAAGGCGTAGAAGAGTAAAACCGGATACGAAATCAGTTGTGAAACTCGCGTTCCGAACCAGTTTTTCAGGGCTAGGGAGAGAAAAACAAAGGTCATCCCCAGTAACAGCACCGCCCCAAGGTGACCCGTCATATAGCTGAAATTACCCGTCAACAGGGCCGCAATCAACAGGAAGTAACTGCCTAATGGCCCACCCGTCGTACCATCCACGGATCGCCAGTAGACCGGATCTTTCATCAGCGTCATCGCTTGCGTAAGCATCTGGCCTTCATCGACGTTGAGTTCGCGGTTATAGAAAATCACCGGCAGCCGCATATACGCCAGCAAAAGCAGGGCCAGACTTAAAAACAGGGCATAGGAAGGCTTGGGCTTGAACGTAACCAGACCTAGTACGGCGGCCAGTCCGTAGCCCAGCAAAAAGAAAAGAAAAGGAAACTGATTAAACGTAAAAAGCGAAGACATGTACGCCAAAAGCTAAATCCTGTGTATCGAAAAGCGTAACCAGGGATGATGGTATGAACTGGAAACGAAGGTACGCGAGCGTTGCGATAGGAGCGTACAGAAACAGGACTTAATTTTCTCTAAAGTAACCAAGCTTTATTCTTTTTCCCTAAAATACTGACTGGGCAGTTCGCCGAAATGACGCTTGTAGGCCGCCGTAAAATGGGCGTGATTTTTATATCCTACGCTATGGGCAATTTCACCAATGGTTTTCTCCCGATCCAGTAGCCACTGCCGGGCCTGTTGCATCCGTAATTCACTTACGTAGTGATAAATCGTCGTGTCGAAACTGGTTTTGAATCCCTTTTTGAGCTTGAATTCATTCAGTCCCACCAGTCGGGAAAGCTCCTGAATGGTAGGTGGATGCTGGTAACGGGCCTGAAGAATCTCCCGGGCTTCCAGCAGCTTGCGTTCGTCGGCCCGCTGCCAGTCGAGGGGTTGCGTATGCAATTGCTCGATCTGTAGCATGAGCAATTCCAGAATGCGGGCTTCCAGAAAGAGCCGTTTCAGGTCGCCTGTCCGCTGACAGCTTTGCATGGAACGGATGATCCGGGCCATCTCCGGGCTAACGGTACCGTTTCGCGGAGCCATGTAGTAATGTGGGCAGTGTCCAAAAAAATCGGGGTGAAGCGGACTGTCCGGTGGCAATAACCGGAAATACGTTTCGGTTGGAATGACCACCGTAAAATACTCCAGCGGTACCGCTCCGGGCGTAAGACGATAAAGACTTTCTGATTCGGGCAAATAGCCCAGCGTGTGTTCATAGGCCGAAAATACCCGCGACTCTCCCAGCCCTTTGATGGTAAGGGTGCTGTTGGCTTCCAGCAAAAAATGCATCTGCAAAGCCTCGCCGTGTACCTGCTTATCCAGCACCGTCGGCGTAGCAACCTGGAAATCAATATCACAAATGAAATAGCTTCCTGCAAGAGTTTGTTTTTCCTGAATCGTACCCAGGGTGGGCGAATGGACGTTCACGTGTTTTTCGGAAAGCTGACCGGAGTCTGCTGCTGCAAAAGTCTGGTGGCAAAGCCACTGTTCGGTTCCCTGAATGCGTACATCCACTTCCATATCAAAAAATCCGTTTTGCGATATTTTTTATCCCGTTTGCGATAACTGCCGCCGCGAATCTGCCCACAAATTTGCATTAATTTTTAATTAATCTAAATAATAAGAATACTGACTTTCACAAGTTTTTGATCAGTAGTCTATACGTTGTCAACGTTCCCCTGTCTTTTCAAGCATACCTAATTTCCCATGATGAAACGTTTTATTTCGCTTGTCTTTTTCCTGCTGATGGCTCAGCTTGTTTGGGCTCAGGTAGGAAGTCTGGAAGGAAAAGTAACTTCCGAAACCGGTGAACCACTGCTCGCCGCCAACCTCATGCTGGAAGGTACCCGCTACGGGGTGTCCAGCGACGAATCCGGGAATTTCCGAATCCTGCAAATTCCGACGGGTTCCTATCAGTTAAAAGTTTCCAGCATCGGTTACAAGACGGTATACCGAAAAATCACGATCCGCGAAAACCACACCCAGAAACTGAATCTGACCCTGGTATCCACTACGGGCGAGCTGGAAGTAGTGGAAGTATTCGGTGCTCGGGGTAAGCAACCCGAAAAACTCGAAGCCATTACACGTTTACCGCTCAAACCCAGCGATCAGATTCAGAGTATTTCGGTGATTTCTGATAAACTCATCGAACAGCAGGGAGCCTTGACGGTTATCGAAGGCGTCCGCAACGTACCCGGCGTTTATACGTATTCGACCTACGGGGGCGTGAAGGAAAGTATTTCTTCGCGGGGCTTCCGAGGCATTCCTACGCTGAAAAACGGCGTTCGGGTTATGACGGATTTCCGCGGAATGGGCTATCCAACCGATATGCAGGGCGTCGAGAACATTCAGGTGATGAAAGGTTCGGCGGCTCTGACGCAGGGACTGGGTCAGGCCTCTGGCCAGGCTACGGATCTGGGGGCTCCCGGTGGAATCGTAAACGTGGTGACGAAAACGCCGAAGTTCGTCAATGAAGGTTCGGTATCGCTTCGCGGCGGAAGCTGGGGCTTGTTCCGCCCTACGTTCGACGTACAGGGCTTACTGGGTGATTCAAAGAAAGTAGCGTTCCGGATTGATGGGGCCTACCAGACGGGCGGAAAATTCCGCAAGGGCATGGAGTACGAATCCTTCTATATCAATCCCTCGCTGGCGATTCGTCCCGATGATAAAACCCAGATCACGCTGGAAATGGATTTCTACAACGTGAATCAGACCATCGATGCGGGTACGGTGAATCTCTCGGTTGGTAACGTCGCCAATGAAATTTACGACATTCCCAACAACCGGATGCTAGGCTTTAAATCCGACATTTCGACGGTGAAACATAGCACCTACACGGCCAGCTTCAAACGGTATCTGGATACGGACAATAAGCTATACGTTCGCGGAGCCGTGTACCGCTCGGTTTTCGATGCCGACGCCATTCGTACTTCACTGACTGCTCTGGCCAGGAAAAAAGATACAAACGATGTGCAGGTGAACCTGTACCGCCGCTCGATCAGCCACAACCAGCCGCGTCTGGACAAAAACACGGTGATTCAGTTTGATCTGGTGGGGGATCAAATCGAGACGGGAGCGATTCGTCATACCTTCATGATCGGAGCCGATTATAAACTTACCGATCTGACCGAGTCCGCCTATAACACGATCAATATTCCCGGTATCATCAACGTTTTCGACCCCGCAACGATCTCCAATACGCTGCCTTACGGCACGGCTAATTTTACGAAAACGGGTGAAACCCTCAGCAAAACGACCAACATGGGTTTGACGGCTCAGGACGTTATCTCGGTAACCGACTGGCTGAAAGCCTTCGTGGGTATTCGTTATAGTACCAATCAAAGTACCTCTCCGCTGAATTCCGCCTTTACCCGCACGCACTTCTGGAATCCGCTGGGTGGAATCATGGTAACGGTGAAAAAAGGACTGAATCTGTTTGCTTCGTACACCAACAGTACCCGTCCGGAAAACGTAAGCCAGGTCGATGAAAACGGCAATACGTTTGGCAATAGCTTTGTCAACCAGATTGAAGCGGGGATCAAATCCGACTGGCTGAATAACCGCTTACGCTTCAACCTGACACTGTATCGGATCGAGCAGAAAAACCTGATCGAACAGCTCTACGACGTCAACAATGCACCGATTCAGATGAATGGCCGGAACGTCTACCGGGCCAGTGGCGATGATCGCCGTCAGGGGGTAGAGGTAGAGATGACGGGCCGTGTCCTGGAAAACCTCGAAGCCATTGTTGGGTACTCCATGATCGACGCTCAGTATCGGAACACCGTCGTAAACGTAGAAGGCTCAGCTCCCAATAACACGCCGAGACATACCTTCAACGGTTGGCTGAACTACACCGTCAATCGGGGTTCACTGAAAAACCTGAACGTAGGTCTGGGTGTATACTACCTTGGCGAACGTCCCTACAACGACTGGACGCAGGTGGGCTACCTCACGCACGGACTCGATACGAGCAAGGAGCCCTGGTACAATAAAGCGTATACGCTGGTAAATGCTCAGTTAGGCTACCAGATCAGTCAGCAGTGGGGCCTGCGTGTACTGGCGAACAACATTTTCGGAACGGTTGGCTACGATGCGTACCGTACTTCGTTCATTGACCGGATTCAGCCGCGTAATTTCTCGGGTGTGCTTACGTATCGCTTCTAGTTATTTTCTTACGAATACTGATCAATAGCAATGCCAGCCCAAAAGGCTGGCATTGCTATTGATCTACACTTTTATACACCGCAAAAACCATACATACACTAAAAAAGGCTCTTGAAAAACCTATAAACTTCGTATAAATTCCTAAATTCCGAATTCTGGATCTGTTTGAACCGCTTTTAAAGGGCAGGTACTTTCTCTATCTTTACAAATAGTATGCGTATTTTAACCGAATGCTTTGCAATTTTTTAAATAAAAGCAGGGGTTCAATTGGTTTGATAATAATTTTTCGTAGAAATTTACAATATATTAGTTCTCTAAGCCTGAGTATTTCTTTCGAAAAAGGATTGATTGCCCCGAGGAGTCACTCGTAGCAACCAAAATATACGTTTCTATTTTTTATGAAAAAGTCTTCCGCTATACCACCGGATGAATCGTTGCTGGCTCAGCTTTGGGTCCGTTTCAAAGACGGCGAGGGTGAAGCCTTTGATCTGCTGGTTGAAAAACGGTACCGCATTTTGTACAATTATGCGACGCGTTTCACCAAGGATCGAGAGCTGATTCAGGATTGTATACAGGACTTGTTTCTGGAGTTATGGGATCGGCGGGCGTATCTGGTCGAGACGCCCTGCGTGACGATTTATTTGCTGAAAGCGTTACGAAACAACCTGTTGCGGGACTTGAGAAACCGAAACCGGCTGGACGACCGCACGGATGTCGCCGAAACGGAGCTGGACTATTCCGATGGGCTGAATATCGAGCGGGAGTGGATTTCGGGCGAGCTGACCCTGGAAAATGAACGTAATCTTCGGCAGGCTATTGAACGCTTACCCAAACGCTTGCAGGAGGTAATCTTTCTGAAATTTTACGAAGGCCTCGATAACGAAGAAATTGCTCAGATTATGGGTGTCGAACGGCAATCGGCGGCCAATTCCCTACACCGGGCCTTGTATCAGCTGAAAAATCAGATTCCTATGTTGGTGAGAATCATACTGTTACCTCTTTTTACTTCTTTCTCTTAAAAAAAGTTAATCAATTTTGAGTAAGGTTAGCAAGGATTGTACTATTTCCTTTTAAAAGGGGGTTTTACCTAGCCTGCTGCTCGCTATGGTTGATTATGTACACTATCAGATTGAAGATTTTATCGGAGATGAGGCCTTTCGTCGATGGGTACTGAAACCGACGGTAGCCGATACTATTTTCTGGGAAAACTGGCTGCAGACGCATCCGCAGCGAGCCGACCGGATCTGGACGGCCCGGCAACTGATCGAAGCCATGCAGGAAGCTCAGGAAAACCTCTCTGATCGCGATTTCGAGCAACAGGTAAACCGGATTACCGAAGCTCGTCTCTCCCGTAAAGCGGAACACTTACCCACTCAACCTCAGTTTTGGAAAAAAATTCGCGTAGCCGCTGCCGTTGTACTGGTAGCGGGTATGGGAAGCCTGTTTTATTACGTTTACCAACCCGCGTTGAAGAACAACCAAGTTGAAGCCACCAAGACGACGGAGCTGCGTACGATTACCAATCGCACTTCGTCGCCTCAGTTGCTGACGCTGATGGACGGTAGCCAGGTTAAACTCGAGCCTGGCAGTCAGGTCCGGTTCCCGAAAACGTTTGATGAAAAACAGCGTAACGTCTATCTGGAAGGAGAGGCCTTCTTTGAAGTGACCCGCAATCCTGAGCAGCCGTTTGTGGTGTACGCTCACCAACTGGTGGCTAAAGTATTGGGTACCAGCTTTACGATCCGTTCGTTTGAAAAAAACGTACAGGTGATGGTACGTACCGGAAAGGTAGCCGTATTCACCCGAACGAGTCAGCAAAAGGCCAAGCCAGTGATTCTGACACCCAACCAGCAGGTCGTATTCACGGAAAAGAAACCCGAATTAAAGCGAACCCTGGTGGAGGCTCCGCAACCCACGCCAGAGGCTCTTGGCCAGACGCTTTCATTCGACCGGACCCCCTTGCCTCAAGTCTTCGATCAACTCCAGAAAACCTATCTGATACCTATAACGTATAACCGTACCGTTTTCTCTGATTGCCAGTTGACGGCTGAGTTAGGCCAGGAACCTCTTTTCGAGAAACTGGACATGATCTGCCGAACCGTAAACGCCCATTACACCATACGGGACGGCCAGATTTTTATTCAGGGAAAGAAGTGTCAGTAACCTTTGAATGACCCACCAGAATACAGGCCGCTGCTGCATTGTACCATCCTTTTTCACGCACTTAACCATGACTCTATGCCACTGTAATACATCCACAACACTTACCTTCTAACTACAAAAAAAGGCGAAAGATGTACCACCATCTTCCGCCCGAAAAGTCCCAAATCTTTGCTCAGATCTACTCCGACCTTACCGGCCGGAAACGGGGCTTGCTATACCAATTTTTTTCAAACCAGTACAACCACAAATCTATGAAAAACAATAGGAAACCGAATAAGATTTTACTCAGAATCATGCGTTTATCTATATGTCAGTTTCTATTAGTAATTCTGGGTACGACATTGGCCGCCGCGTTTGATGGCAACGGACAGGAACTACTAAATAAACGAATCACCCTGAACATCAGTAATGAAGAAGTCAGTACGGCCCTGCGACAGATCGGCAGGCAGGCGGCGGTACAATTTATGTACAGTCCGCAGGTTATTCAAGCCACCCGAAAGGTGAGCTTACAGGCTCAGAACGAGCGGCTTTCCCATATTCTGGAAACACTGTTCGGAAATGCCTCGCAGATTCGGTATAAGGTGAAAGGCTCGACGATTATTCTGCACATGGCTCAGGAGGAAGCTCTGGCTGCGGAAGGAAACAGTGTACTACTGGCAGCGAATAGCGTACAGGACCTGACCATCACCGGAACCGTAACTGACGAAACCAACACCGGCATGCCCGGCGTGAACGTTGCCATCAAGAATACGAACCGGGGGATCACGACCGATGCCAGCGGTAATTACGCCATCAACGTACCCGACCGCGAGGCAGTACTCGTCTTCAGTTACATCGGCTACGAAAAGCAGGAATGGCCCATCGTCGGTCGGACGAAACTCAACGTACAGCTCAAGCCCAATACCAGCGATCTGAACGAAGTCGTCGTGGTGGCGTACGGTCAGCAGAAAAAAGCGACCGTTACGGGTGCCGTGGCTTCGATCGGTACGAAAGAACTGGTACAGAGCCCCGTATCCAACCTGACCAACGCTTTGGCGGGTCGCTTACCGGGTTTGATTACGACCCAGCGTAGCGGCGAGCCCGGCGTGGATGGCAGTACGCTGTACATCCGGGGCGTGAATACCCTCAACAACGCCACGCCGATTGTGATGGTGGATGGGGTAGAACGGAGCATGGATTATCTCGATCCGAACGACATTGAAAGCTTAACTATTTTGAAGGATGCCGCAGCTACCGCCGTGCTCGGGATGCGGGGTGCTAACGGAGCGGTTCTCGTGACTACGAAACGAGGAAGCTCCGGAGCCCCGCAGGTAAGTTTCCGCTCGTCGATTGGGGTACAGGAGGCGACGCGTTTGCCCAAGTATCTCGGCTCGTACGATTACGCGACTTTGTACAACGAAGCTCTGCGAAACGACGGTCAACAACCGGCTTTTACGAATCAGCAGCTGGAAGGGTACCGTGACGGGTCGTTGCCCAATACGGATTTCTACAAGTTTCTGATGCAACCTTCCCGCGTGGCTCAGGCCAACCTGAACGTGAGCGGAGGGGGCAGTACGGCCCGGTATTTCATCTCGGCAGGGTACAACCTTCAGGAGGGAAATTACCGGCATACCAAGGAAAACAAGGATGGCTACAACGGCAATAACGTCATGAAACGCTACAACCTGCGGGCCAACGTCGATGTGGATATTACGTCCACGCTGTCGGCCCGGCTGGATCTGGCGGGAATCCTTACCGACCGTACTGACGGAAACAACTCGGCCGGAGACATCATGAACCTGGCCAACCGGATGCCACCCATTTACCCGATCTTCAACCCCGACGGATCGATGTTTGGCAATGGTACGTTTACCCAGAACATCTACGGGGAACTGTCGCAAAAAGGTTACCGTCACTGGTATAACAACACGGTGCAGGGAACTTTTGCGTTAACCCGTAAGCTCGATTTTATCACGAAAAACCTCAGTGCCAAGGCTTCTTTCTCGTATGACAATACCAATACGCCCAACTCTTCCTTCACGCGTAGTTATGCCCTGTTCGAACCCCTTCGCAACGCTCAGGGGCAGATAACCAGCTACAAACAGTTTGGACAGAACAGCAGTATTGATCCCAACGGGAGTTTTGGCGGTGGGGATGCCATTCGGAATACGTACTTCGAGGCGACGCTGAACTGGAATCGTCAGTTTACAGACCATGATCTGACGGGCATGTTACTCTGGAATCGCCGTTTGCAGGAATATCGTTCACAGATTCCGTATGCCTATCAGTCGCTACTCTTCCGGGGAACGTATAATTACAAGCAGAAGTACCTGCTCGAAGTGAGTGCGTCGTATCAGGGTTCGGAAAATTTCCCCCGCGAAAGCCGCTACGGTTTGTTCCCGTCTATTTCGGGAGGCTGGGTGATTTCCGAGGAAGGGTTCCTCAAAGAACACCTGCGTGCGGATGACTTCTTTAAAATCCGGGCTTCGTACGGGGAGGTGGGCAATGACCGTTCCAGCGGAGACCGGTACCCATCGGCGGCTCAACGCTTCTTGTGGTTTACTTCCTGGGGCGGTGGCGATCCGTATTACTTTGGTACGAACGCAGCTCAGGCCAATGGCTGGTTCCAGCAAGCCATCGGTAACCCTGGCGTAACCTGGGAACGCGGTCGGCAACTGAACGTAGGGCTTGAAAGCCGCTTCTGGGGCGGTCGTCTGGGCTTTACGCTGGATTTGTTCCGCCAGCGGCGTAGCAATATCCTCATCAGCCGCAGTACACTCTCCGACGTGTTTGGTCAGGACATCAAGGCTCAGAACATTGGTATCGTCGATAACAAAGGCTTCGAGTTTGAGCTGACCCATGATAACAAAATTGGTCGGGTCCATTACTTCATCAAGCCGAACGTCACGTTCGCCCGCAACAAAATTGTGTATCAGGATGAAGTGGCCCGCCCGTATCCCTGGATGCGACGTACGGGACGCCCCGTGGGTACAAAGTTCGGTCTGATTGCCGAGGGCTTTTTCCGGGATGAAGAAGACGTCAAGAGCAGTCCGTTCCAGAACTTTTCAGCCTATGGTCCCGGTGATCTGAAGTACCGCAAACTGACGGGCGACGAGTATGACCGCGTTCAGACCAGCTTCGATGAAACGGCCATTGGTTACGCCCGTACGCCCGAAATTATCTTCGGTAGTTCCATCGGTGTAGATTTCGAGGGTTTTGATGTGTCGGTACTGTTGCAGGGAGCTGCTCACACCGACGTCATGCTCAATAACGAAGCCGTGTATGAATTCTTCCAGAGTGGAAAAGTAAAACCCTTCCACCTGGGTCGCTGGACGCCCGAAACGGCTGAAACGGCTACGTATCCACGTCTGCACGCTTCCACCAACGGAAACAACCACCGGGCTTCGACGTTCTGGATCAGAAGTGCGGATTACCTCCGGATCAAAAACCTGGAACTGGGGTATCGTCTGCCTAAAAAATGGCTGTCACCCATTGGCCTTTCGTACTTCCGCGTATACATCAATGGGATGAACCTCTATACCTGGGATAAACTCAAGGATTACCAGGTGGACCCTGAAATCGGTGATGGCAACGGAGCCATGTACCCCATTCAAAAAATCTGGAACCTCGGTATCGATCTAAGATTCTAAGCCTACCGCTATGAAACATACTCGTATTCTCGCTTTATTTCTGGCTTTGCAACTGGCCACGGGTTGCAAGAGCGACTTTCTGGACCGGGCCGCCGTAACCCAGCAGCAGGACGAAGACATTTTCACCAGCTTCGTCATGACCGATCAGGTTGTCAATAACCTCTACCGTCGCATTCGCGGACCGTACACGTACCTGGGTGGGTACTCGATGTCTTCGGGTACGGACGAATCCAAAGACGCTTCGACCTGGATGGGCTCCATGAGTTTTAACAACGGCTCCTGGTCGGGTAACAATAATCCGATTGGTAATACCTGGCGGGAAGGCTATGTCGCTATTCGGCAGGCCAATACCCTGCTGGCGGGCATTGAAAAATACAAAACGCCGGATGATGCCAACAACCCCGGCTTTTTGCAAAACCGGATCGGTGAAGTCTACTTCCTGCGGGCCTATTACCTGGCCGATCTGATGCGGCAATTTGGGGGCGTACTGATTGTCAATCGGGTACTGGAACAGACGGATATGGAAGGATTGAACCAGCCCCGTAGTTCGTACGATGCCTGTTTACAGCAGGTAATCGCCGATTGCGACGAAGCGTATAAACGCGTGGCGGCTTCGTATCCTTCCAATCAGGTCGGTCGGGTGACGAAAGGAACCTGTCTGGCCCTGAAAGCCCGGATGATGCTGTATTCCGCGAGTCCACTGTGGGCCATTGCCGGAAAAACGGGTTTTCGGCCCGACATCAGCAGCAATGCAACCGCTTCTGATCCCGAAAAATGGAAAAAAGCCGCCGATGCCGCCAAGGCCGTTATCGACCTGAATTACACGCTCGAACCCACGCTGAAGGATCGGCAGGAAATGTACAAAAGCCGTACACTACAGAGTAACGAAGTGATTTGGGTACGGATGCGGGAATCCAATCAGGATTACGACCGCTATCTGTTCCCGTACGGTAGCAACGGCTGGTCGGGGGCATCGCCCACGCAAAACCTGGTGGATGACTACGAAATGGCCAACGGATTACCCATCAGCGATCCGGCTTCTGGCTACGATCCGGCTCGGCCCTACGAAAATCGTGAACCTCGTTTTTATTCCGACATCACCTACAACGGCTCGACCTGGAAAGGCCGCAAAATCGAAACCTACGCGGGTGGAAAAGATGAGCAGAGTACCGCAACCGATCGTACCCGAACGGGGTACAGCAACCGGAAACTGGCCGACGAGAACATTACCATCGGGCAGGGGCAAGGCCGGGACATCCACGGGGTTATTTTCCGATTGGGTGAGTTTTATCTGAATTACGCCGAGGCTCTGAACGAGTACGATCCGGGCAACGCCGATATTCTCAAATACGTAAACCTGATTCGGAAACGGGCAGGAGCGAAGGAATTGCCCGCCGGACTGACGCAGGCCCAGATGCGGCAACGCATCCGGAATGAACGACGGATCGAACTGGCTTTCGAGAATCACCGCTTCTGGGACGTACGCCGCTGGAAGATTGCCGAAAACACCGAAAAAACCATTTACGGCATGAAGCCTGTGTTGGATGCCAACGCTCCCGGCGGGTTCCGGTACGAACGATTCAAGGTAGAAGATCGTCTCTGGCGAAATGCCATGTACGTGCTACCCATTACCACCGACGAAACCCTGCGAAATCCGAATCTGGTGCAGAACGAAGGCTGGTAAGCCAAAGAGTTAACCTTCAATGTATCGAAAGGGCCGGTAGCGTATTGCTATCGGCCCTTGTTTTTTTCCGGAAAAGCGTAGGGTTTTCGTACGGACTTTAATCTGTGACAGGCTTATTCTGAACGGGTTGTATGCCTGGAAATCCGTGCGAAATAAGGTCGTGGAGTATCCGGCAGTTTTCTTTTTCCAGGAAAACGAAAAGCTACCTGAGCAGGCGTTTATAAACCCGGACCCCTTCGATGTCCTGAATCAATCGGTAATGCGAAGCAATGTACCGGGCCACTTCGGGGGTAGCTTCGTGGTGTTCGGCAATTGTACCGTAAAAGGTAAGAGCCGTACCGCAAACGTCTACAAATATCGTCGGCTGGTTTTCTTCCAGATCGTGAATGAAATCCCTGACCCGAACGTCGTGCAGTGGACTGGGCCAGAAAATACCAATGGTGTACGGATAGCGATAACCCATGGGCCGTTGGGCGTACACGTACAGGCGATCGAACCAGCCCCAGAGTACCATCCGTTCTTCGGGTTTACTATTGGCCCGAATGACTGAAGCCACGCGTTGCGTAAGGGCTTCATTCGCCGTAGGCAGTACCGGTCCGCGTTGATTGAGGTTATAACCTGCCTGAAATCCAGCGGCGAGTAAGACAATACCCAGCACGGTTTTCTGCGTGCGAACGGATAAATCGCGAGCCCAGATGCCTAACGCAACGGGGACCAGAAAAGGTACATACAGGGCGTAATGGTGAAAATTATTGCCTGACTGCAACATCGCATAGTACGTAGTCAGGAGTAATACCAGAGCCAGCCAGTCGTACGTAGTTTTTGTTTTTCGCAGGAAATGAACGAACAACCCGGCCGTTGCCAGCAGGAGACCGGCCGCGTACCACCGTACATCCGGGCTGGCCAGGGTCAGGTACAGAAAGCGTACAGGGGTAAAGCGTTCCCAGGTGGTCAGTTTCGAAAATTCGTCGGTGTAGCTGTAGTAGAAATAATACAGGAAGTAGTGATTCCAGAACGTTTCCAGCTGACCTGAGCCTGCGTAGTACGCCACGAAGCCCAGCGTGGGCAATAAACCGCCGAGGCCCAATAGAACCACGGCCATCCACTGGCGGGATCGCAGCCAGGTAAAGCCCGCAAAAGCGGCAATGACCAGGCCCATCGGAGCATTCTGGAATTTGGCGTACGGCAGTAATCCCAGCAGTAATCCCACGACCAGAGCACCCCAGGCCACCGGACGTTCAGCCCAGTAAAAAAAGCCCCAGAGAGCCAGGGCCAGCAACCACATGCTGGCCACTTCCGAGTTGTAGGCCACGTGGTCCATGTAGCCCGTCGTACCGACAAAGGCAGCCAGTGCCGCCACGAAAATAAAAGCCCGTCCGGATTTCCAGCCCAGGGCTTTGAGTATCCCCGCCAAAGCTAGCAGGGTAATACACCACAAGAACACACTGAGCCACTCGGCTCCGCCGTAGGTGAGGGGCAGGCCCAGAAGACTGGCCAGCCAGAGGGGAGCAACCGTGAAGGGCCGTCCGTCCGTATAATTCAGCCAGGTCCAGACCGGATCGGCGGCCCGTCGGATGGTGAGCGTACCCGTCAGCCAGGTGCTGGTATCTACGTTTGGCTCGTACTGTACGATATTTGAGCTACGACTGAGCAATACCCAGCCGATGAGTACATAGAAAAGCCAGGGAGCATTTTCCGTCCGCTTCTGATTGCCCCAGACGTACAGCAAAATCAGAAACCAGCCGAGAAGAAGCAGTATTCGAATCCACACGGGTTCAGCCATGGGTCACTTCCATTACAGTAAATACTGAACTGCCTAGCGGAGCCAGCGGTAAGAGCGTTTCCTCCAGTTTCATACACCCATTCAACAGCTGATTGACGGGAGTGGCGGGCAGGTGCACGTCCGAAGACAGCGTTTCCACATTGATCCAGCCCCGTTTGAGTTGCAGGTTTTGCCAGCTCCGGACGACTGCGATGGGTGGGAACAGCATAAAACTCCAGTAGCCGCCTTTCCAGACATGAAAGCCTGTCTGCTGAGCGTATTTTTTTAATTCCGGCAGTACAAATCGTTTAGGAATTTTCAGAGCTACTGCGTGCGTACCGCCCAGCCAAGAGAACGCATTATTGTTGGTAATGAATACGCCACCGGGCCGGAGTCGCCGCCGAAATTCCTTTAAAATCTGAACAATCTGCGTATCGTTCAGATAGCAGAATACGTCGTTGCAGATAATGACGTCGTACGTTCGGTCTGGCTGATAACGCTCAACCGCCAACAAATTATGAAAGGCGACTTCGAAGCCGCGTTCCCGCGAAAAAGCAACGGCATCCTCGGAGGCATCAAAACCTTCCAGCCGCTGGTAGCCCTGCTGCCGCAGACTTTCGAGGAGCCCTCCCGTACCACAGCCCGCATCCAGAATTGCCAAATCTTTCCGCTCACCAAAGCGTTCGGTAAGGGTACGGGCTACCCGCCGGTGTAGACTTCGATACCACCAGAGCGACTGCTCGGTAGCGTGCATCCGTTCGTATTCCTGACGTTTACCAATCATGAAAAAATTTCTTTCGGAAGGATCGTTTTTTTGACGACGAACTGAGGTAGTCCGTTTTGCGTCATGAAAATTTTCCCGATGTATTCCCCCACCAAACCTAGCCCAACGAGCTGAATGCCTCCCAGAAAAAAGACGGTCAGCCAGATTAGATGATCCGTTGCGGGTAAGTGTCTGCTTAAAAGCGAAGTCGCCATTTCGGTCAAACTACCCAGGATACTCAGGAGAATCAATACGAATCCCGTATTGGTAACGAGCCGAATGGGGCGGGGCGAATAGCAGAAAAGAATGTTGAGAAAAAGAGAAATCAGTTTCCGTAACGTGTAACTCGAACCGCCCTCGCGTTTGTGGTGTTCGACGGCTACCTTGCCCACGTTACGGGTCACGCGGAAAATAAGTCCATCGAGATACGGATACGGTCCCGTATAGCGAATCATTTCCCGTACCACCTCCTGCCGGATCAGCTTGAAACTCGACAAGTACAGATCATGGGGTTTGTCGAGTAGCCGGGTCGTCATCTGATTGACAACCCAACTGCCTGTATTACGAAAAAGCGAATGCTGCTTGGTCTGATAATAGGAATACACGACGTCATACTGACCGCGTTCGGCTTCGGCAACGAGCTTGAGAATTTCGGAAGGAGGATTCTGGAAATCATCATCGACCATCACGCAGTAGCGGCCTTCGGCGTAATGCAGGCCGCACATGACGGCGTTGAACTCACCAAAGTTGCGGCGAAGTGAAATGAACTTCACTTGCTGAAAGCGTTCAGCCAGTTCCGTACAGATGACTTCTGAACGGTCTGGACTTCCATCGTTCACCAGTACAATTTCCATCCGGTACGTCCGCAGGGTTGACAGAATCCGTTCGACCAGCGGAGCAATCGTGTTTTCACTTTTGTAAACCGGAATGATGACACTGATGTCCATGCGTAAAATGTTCAATTTTGAGTTTTCTTTTTCCAGTTTGGTTTGAGTTTTTCCTAAAGTTACGCCCCATACAAACGCCGGACGCCCCAGTATTTAAATGACCTCTATCGATTGCCGGTACCACTGAAAACAGTAAACTAGAAAATCGAAAACATTATACCTCATTCGCAACGACCAGGCTGTAGGCATTCACCGCCTGAATAATCTGGGCCACTTCCTGATCCGTCAGCGTAGGGTAGAGGGGTAAACTCACCACTTCGCGGTGCAATTGTTCCGTCAGCGGCAGGGAAAGGTGATGATACTCGGCGTAGGCCACCTGCTGGTGCGGGGGTACGGGATAGTGAATGGCCGTTTGAATGCCCTGTTCGGCCAGATACGCCATGAATTCTTCCCGTTGCGGAGCCCGAACTACAAACAAGTGCCAGACGTCCTGATCGTAGGTTTGAGCGGCGGGGAGTTGCAAAAGGGAATTCTGGATTTCCGTTAAAAACCGATGGGCAATGTGCCGTCTCCGCTGGTTGTCGGCCTCCAGGTTCGGTAATTTTACCCGCAGGAGGGCCGCCTGAATTTCATCCAGCCGACTATTGGTTCCCTGCAATTCGTTGTAGTATTTTATCTCCGAACCGTAATTGCGGAGCAGCGTGATACGACGGGCCAGTTCAGCGTCATTCGTAGTCACCGCTCCGGCATCGCCCAGGGCTCCCAGGTTTTTGGTCGGATAAAAACTAAAAGCAGCTGCATCACTCAGATTTCCCGCTTTTTGTCCCTGATACAAGGCTCCGTGAGACTGAGCCGCGTCTTCTACAATCTTTAGGTTATACCGACGGGCTAATTCCCAGATGGGCTTCATGTCACAGCATTTGCCATAGAGATGTACCACTAAAATAGCCCGGGTCTGGTCCGTAATCTGGGCTTCAATCAACTGAGGATCGATATTGTAGGTGGCCATGTCGGGTTCCACAAAGCGAGGAACGAGCCCGGCATTGGTAATGCTCAGTACGGAGGCCACATAGGTATGAGCCGGTACGATTACTTCACTACCCGCGGGAAGCTCCAGGGCTTTGAAAATCAACGTCAGAGCATCCAGGCCATTGCCTACACCCAGGCAGTGCGAAGTACCACAGTAACGAGCCCATTCCGTTTCAAAGGCCGCCAGTTCTTTTCCCAGAATGTACCATCCGGAAGTGAGCACGCGTTGAGCAGCGGCTAATAGCTCAGTTTCATAAGGTCGGTTTTCCCGACCTAAGTCCAGGTGGGCAATCATGGCTTTTCGTAGAAATAATCGTCTAAATCGTAATAATAATTAGAAAGTACTAGTAAAACCGAACCGGTTGAAAACTGATCCATCATCAGCCAGTCGGCAGGTTCAACGACTAGGCATTTTTGCGGGGAGTTTAAGTTGTACTGTGTGGTTCCTGACTGATTAGTAATTTCAATCCGACAACTGCCGTTTAGACAAACCAACGCCTGATGTGACTGCAAATGACCGTGTTTGGCCCGCTGATGATCCTGAGGAACGCCATACACGAAAAAGGCCCTTTTGATATCTCCTGGCAATATTTTCTCAAATACTCCCAAATAACCGATCTCAGCGGTACCGAATGTATCCAGCTCTACTAGAGTGGCCATGAACGAACTTAAAAGTTATATAGATGTGAATAGAGTGCTTGGGATGTTCTGGGTGGCGGGACCTTAACAATTCTCAAAATTGCCATTTATTCTTTACAATGAAACAGCATTCTTGTTTGTTGGACTATAAAAAATGGTGGCCTACCCTTAGAAGGGGAAGAAGAAGTTGGGCATGAGTTATTCACTGGGGTTAATTATTTGGTCGCTTGTTTGAATCGAAAAGTAGCAATAAATTGTCATTTAGTCGAGCGGAATTATAATTCTATTAAAAAGATTAAATGACTTGTGGATATGAAACGAGGCAAAAAGCCCTCTCAAACGACCCGTTAGAACCGGACGCTGAAGTAAGTTCGATACGAAATAGCCTACGAACGATTATTTTAGACGAGCAGCTTTTAAAGGCGGTTTTCTAGTAAAATCAGGCCGGAAATAAGAAGGGGTTTCTGAACAAATGCCTATTTAATCTCTATTTTGAAAAGCGTCGAAGTGTCAATCGTTGAATCTTCCACTGTCGTTGCTTCGGTATACCCGATGAGCTTGAAAGGCATGTAATTGATGTACTCCTGAAGGGTTGTGAAATAGTCTCTGCCAAACTGCTGGGTACCTTTGTAAAAAACCTGATTATTAATCAGATACTTTCCTGCGTAATTTTTGTAAAGCAGCTCAATAATTTCGTCCAGGTCCTGAAGAATGTACCAGCCAATTTCAGCCAGCAGGATGGCATCTACGGGCAAAGGTTCCTGAAGCACCTGTACGATATCCCCCGTCCGAAAATCCAGCTGGGGAAATTGCTGCCGGGCTTTGCTGATGGCCGTTTCGCTAATGTCATAACCTATCGGAACAATGCCCGTTTCCTGATGAATCCAGTTGCTATAATAGCCTAAGCCACAGCCAAATTCAATGAGGGATTGAATGCCAAAGCGTTTCAGATTAAGAATGGCACACTGACGTCCGTACGGATTGGGCTGATGAGACTGCTTCCAGGGGTCTTCAAACCGCTGATACATCTCTTCAAATTTACCAATGAATTCTCCGTTGTGAATAACATACTCATGATACGTGTTCATAGTGGTTCGGTCTGACGCTGAATCAGTTGAGAATTACGTGTTTTGGTACTCGGGTAAGGATACTGGCGGAGCTGCTGGAGAGCAAGGAATGGCCCTGGGAAAAGAAAAAACAGCCAGCTTCAAAGAAAGCCTGATGGCAGTATAAATCCAATCCTGGGCTCATAAAATTTTATTGATTACCAGTATATTATGTTTTTTAACTAATGAATATTGAATGAATAAGCTTAATTGGTCGGTGGAACTTTAAGGTAAACAGTTTATCAGGAAAGGTAATTTTACATGAAGTTTTAGTAAGCTATTCGATTGTTTAATTAGTAGTTAAAAGCAACGTACAAAGGGAATCTTCATGAAAATTAATAAAATGAGTATTCGACAGGGTGTTCCAATGCCTATTCGTTGTATACGTGATAAAAAGCCTTAACCTGCCTATTTTTCTTTCGTAAGTGTTTTGATCCGGCATAAGTAGTTTTCAGCAGTTATATACAAATATCCATCCGGACTGAAGGAGCAGTTGGACGTAGCGGCACTCAGTTCCAGACGGCCCAGCAATTTCCCCTGCGGGCTGAGAATTACTAGTCCTCCACCACCGGTCGTGTACACATTCCCGCGTACATCCGTACACAGACCATCCGGGGCACGGGAGAGGCCCTGGCGATTCAGCGGCGTAAGATCGTAGAAAATCCGACCCTTGCCGAGCGAGCCATCAGGTTGCATGGGGTAGGCCATCACATACGGTTGCGTATCGTCGGACTGACCGATATACAAGGTTTTTTCATCGGGGGATAAAGCTACGCCGTTGGGCCGTTTCAAATCGCTGATGACCTGCGTAACCGTACCATCGGGATCGAGTCGATAAACGCCGAAAGCTTCGATCTCCCGGGTTTTGTCTTTCTCTTTTTGAGGCAACCCATACGGGGGGTCGGTAAAATAGTAGGCTCCTGAGGAATGCTGACAAACATCGTTAGGCGAATTCAGGCGTTTGCCCTGCCACTGATCGGCCAGGGTACGCTTTCCGCCACCCGATAAAGGCATAACCGAAAGGCGGCGATCCCCGTGTTCGCAGGCAACTAGTTCGCCTTTACTGTTGAGGATCAGACCATTGGATCCAGGTTCGTCGCCGTAGGTACCGATTCCCGTATAGCCGGCTGGTTTCAGAAACGTACGCAGGCCTTCGGTAGGGTGCCACTTAAAAATCGTATTTTGCTTCGTATCTGAAAAGAGGAGGTACCCACCTTTCGCTACCCAGACGGGGCCTTCAGTCCATTGAAAACCGGACGCCAGCACTTCGATGGTCGCATTTGCTGGAAGAATGGCCTCCAGAGCTGGGTCAAGGCGTACGACTTTTCCCAGGGTTGGGTAAACCTGAGCCGATAATGCATACGCCCAGCAAAGGGTACTGATGAGTAGAAGCAATCGTTTCATGAAAAAATAGGTTTTGAATGGTAAACATCTTCCGCAAGTTTCGGATTGACTACGGACAGAAGCGTTTTTAGTTTTGTTTCGAATGAATACAAACCAGGTCCCCAATTTGTTACCCTATCAGGGCGAAGTATTTTTATATCAATCGTTTTTTTCGGTCGAAGAAAGCGATGTACTCTTGCAACAACTGTACGAAGAAATTCCCTGGAAACAGGAGCCCATTCGAATCTTTGGCAAAGAAGTCATGCAGCCGCGGCTAACGGCCTGGGCGGGCGATCTGGATAAGGCCTATGCGTACTCGGGCATTACCATGCAACCCATCGACTGGACGCCAGCCCTGCGGATCATTAAAGATCGTATTGACCCAGATGATCGTTTTACCAATGTACTGCTGAATCTGTACCGCGACGGACAGGACGCCATGGGCTGGCACCGTGACAATGAAAAAATACTCGGTACCAATCCAGTAGTCGCTTCCGTAAGTCTGGGAGCCAGTCGGCTCTTTCAGTTTCGGCATTATACCGACAAAAAGCTGGTTCGTTCCATAGAACTAACCCACGGCAGTGTGCTCCTGATGCAGGGCGAAACGCAGCACTACTGGGAACACCGCATTCCGCGTACGACTCAAGCCACCGAACCCCGCATCAACCTGACCTTCCGGACGCTGTACAGCTAGATTCAGTCGGGTAAATCCTCAATACTACGGGGTTCCAAACGGGGCTGGGCATTCATGTGGTGACGGTACTGCGACGATACTTCGTAGGCCTTGCGGCGTATTCGCATAATGTTGCCCAGCGGCCGATGTTCGGGCAGACAGTGAAACGGATTAAAGGAGAGTACGTCGTCAGCGTAGACACGGCGGGCCGGACTGTAAGCTTCCTGAGCAGGAATGACCAAGCGGGCGACGGGTTGGTAGGGGCTCTGCTGCTGGGGCCATTCGACCGAGCCATCTTCCACGGGCATCGTTTGCAAATCGGTACAGAGCTGTACCTGAATTTCGTACTCCGCCGACTGCTTTTTGAAAAATTTTACGACCGCATCCCGAATGGCTGAATCATGGTTGCTCGTATCGATCTCTTCGCCGGTCAGTAGTTTGACCGAAGTGGATAACGGCGTTGCCCGTACTTTCGCCACGTAATCCCCGTACCGAAGAGCGGCCATACTGAAAAAGGTTTCGCCCAAAATATGCTTGACCTGCACGCCCGCAATCTCCTTCTGAATACCCAAAGCATCCAGTACTTTATTGGCCGTTCGACCCGCTTGAGCAATCAGTTTCTGCATTTCTTCGGGACTTTTCGCCTCGCGTTCCAGCGTTTTCTGCTGATCCAGGTATTGATAAATCGTACCAAAAGGAATGACGGGATTATTCACCAGCAGAAAATCCTGTGTAACGGCATCGGCCTCTTCCGGAAGAAATTTCGGACCTTCCACCCCCACAAGCTTGAGAGCCATGCCTTGCGGAGCCCCAACGCCGTCGGGTTGAATACTACCCGGTGCCGTCGAAAACCGGACGATAACCGGATACGTTCGCGGCTCCCGAAAGACGCCCTGAGCCAGCGGTTCCGGCAGGTTCGGGTAGACGTGCAATTCGGCTTTAAGAATGCCATGACTTTTGGCGTGGGCATCGCGGATGGCGTGACGGTATTTGTCGAACATCAGGCGATTGATCCGGGCCATTGATTCAACAATTTCATTGGAAATTTCTTCTTCCCGGGGCTGGATTACTTCAATTGCGTCGGAGTAGGGTACGTATGTAGGCATGCAGGGATAGTGCTGGTGAAAGACTAATTACCCTAAAAAATCCTGCCCATCACAGCAAGAAGGCCTGGCGTCAGAAGCAGTTGGGCCTGACCCATCTTTTTAAACAGTAGAGAGGGAAGGAACATTTTTTTTGAAAATTCAAAGCATAAAGGCCCGCTTCCGGATGTCCCACTGGCCTTTATCCCGAAACTTTCCTGAAAAAAGTACGTATGCAACCTACAACCACTTCCAACACGGCTGTACAACAGCCTGAATACACCTTTATCCAACGCGTATGCATTGCTGTAGGCATCACGCTTATCTTCGTTCTGGGCACGCTGTTGCTCGGATTTAGCTTTGATATTTTATTACTGATCATTGCTTCCTTGCTAGTAGCTCTGCCTTTGCGGGCGGCAGCACACTGGGTCAGCAAGAAGACAAAGTGGAAAGAGGGGATTTGTATGGTACTCGTTTCCTTGACAGTAATGGGAGCCATCGTCGGCATTTTCTGGATTCTATCCTCGGCCGTGGGTGATCAGGTGAGTACTTTGAAAGAAGATGCTCCTGAGGCCATTGCCAACTTTCAGAAGCAGGTTTCCCGGAGTAAACTGGGAGAGCAGATTCTATCCAGTATTCCGACGACCGATGAACTCATGCAGCGTCGGGAAAAATGGATGTCGCAGGCTTCAGGCGTTCTTTCGTCCACCTTCGGTACCATTGCCGACCTGTACGTCATCATTTTCCTGGGCATTTTCATTGCGGTACAACCCCGGCTCTATCATAAGGGCATTGTCTTGATGATTCCACAGAAGTCCCGGAAGCGAGCCAGTGAAGTACTCAATAAAGTAGCCGATACGCTGGTTCACTGGCTAATGGGGCAGTTAATCTCGATGACCTTTGTGGGAATTTTAACCTTTCTGGGTTTATGGATTATGGGCGTGCCGCTAGCGGGGGCCCTGGGTCTGTTTGCGGCCATAACGGCCTTTATTCCGAACATCGGTCCGATTATGGCGTTGGTACCGGCCGTATTGTTCGCGTTAATGAATAGTCCGGAACAGGCCTTCTACGTGGTACTGCTCTACGTAGGCATTCAGGCGATCGAAAGTAGTTTGCTGACACCACTGGTACAAAAAAAGATGATAAACATTCCGCCCGCTCTGGTACTGATCGCTCAGTTAATCGTGGGTGTTTTCTCAGGTATTCTGGGCATGATCCTGGCTACACCGATTATGGCCGTAGTATTGGTACTGGTGAAGATGCTGTATATTCAGGATACGCTGAAGGATGATTCCGTGGAGGTATGATTTCGGCGTCGAATTGCGTTACTTTGAGGCCGTCAATCTACCACCGTGTCTCATCTATCTTCCTTAGCAATCGTCATTCCCGCCTACAAAGCGTTGTACCTGGCTGAAACGCTGGCGAGTATCGCGGCTCAGACCAACCAGAAATTTACCCTGTACGTAGGCGATGATGGCAGTCCGCACGACCTGAAATCTATTTGTGATACCTACGCGACTCAACTGAACCTGGTGTATCATCGTTTCCCTGAAAATCTGGGAGCGAAAAAGTTGGTGCAGCACTGGAAACGCTGTGTAGAGTTGGTACAGGATGAAGAATGGATCTGGCTTTTCGCGGATGATGATCTGATGGAGAAGGACTGCGTAGACGTGTTCTACCAAAGTTTACTACAAACGCAGGAACAATACGACATTTACCGTTTCAATTCCCGGGTAATTAATGACCAGAATCAGATCATTCGGGAACATGAAAACAGCCCGGTTGTCGAAAACGCCATGCAGCTGGCCTGGCACATTTTGCGGGACGAACGGGGCAACGTCATGCCCGATCAAATCGTGCGGCGTGCTACGTACAAAGCTTTGGGTGGTTACGTTGATTTTCCTTACGCCCAGGCTTCGGACTGGGCAACGGCCATTCATTTCGCTCATCCGAAAGGATTGTACAGTATACCCGGACCGAAAATCCGCTGGCGGTACAGCGGTTCCAGTATTTCTTCCACGGCCCATCATCAGGCAAAAGAAATCATTTTTGGACACCTGGATTTTATCGAATGGATTACCCGGTACTTCAACGAAGCGGACGCCAATTGCTACGGCCTTTCCCGCGAGCAGATCACGGAAGAAGCCTGGCGAAATCTCAAACGCGTCATGCGGGATCACTATCGGGGCATTCCGTATAGCTATGTACTGCCCGTCGCCCGACGGCTGCAACGAACCTTTCACTGGGGCATACTAGTGTGCCTCGTCCGGGCGTTTCGAATGACTCGAACGAAGTAAATCAACAGGTTCATGACCACCTTCTTCCCTACAATCACCATCGTTACTCCTTCGTATAACCAGGGAGCATTCATTGAAGAAACCATCGTTTCCGTACTCGACCAGCAGTATCCTAAGCTGGAATACCTGATTATCGACGGCGGTAGTACGGATGAAAGCGTGGAGATTATCCGTCGCTACAGTAAATACCTGGCATTTTGGGAAAGCACGCCCGATCGTGGACAAAGTCACGCCATCAACAAAGGCTTTGCCCGCAGTACGGGAGCAATTCTGGGCTGGCTCAACAGCGACGATCTATACATGCCGGGTACCCTGGCTCAGATCCATACCATTTTGCAGGAAGCGGACCTGGTATTCGGCAATTGCTGGCATCTTCAGGAAAAGCAAAGCGAGACGGAATCGTTGCGGAGTGACGTGGCTGAAAAAATGCAGCGGGTATCGCTGGCCAATGAAGATTACATCATTCAACCCTCGGCCTTCTGGACGCGATCGGCCTGGGAGCAAGCGGGCCCCTTGCGGGAAGATTTACACTTTGCCTTTGACTGGGAATGGTTTCTGCGGGCCGAGCAGCAAAGACTGAGGTTTCAACACGTAGACGATTGTTTGTCCGTCTACCGGCTGCATGAGTCGCACAAAACGGGTACGGGCGGTTCGGCCCGGCAGGAGGAAATTCTTCACATCTACGAACAGTACGCTCCGCGGCTGGCGTTGCTGTACGGCATGCTTCGGGAGGAAGACCTGGCCTTGCGGGATTTCATGACGCATTGGAAAGCAAAAGTGCATACCCTGTTGCACGGAACGTCGAGTCGGGCGGCCTTACTGAAAACCCTGCATCCTGAAAAATACGGAGCCTATGCGGAAGCCGAAGTAGAAGGCTGCTGGTGTATGCTGTAACAACAAAAAAGCCTCGCTGAAAAGCGAGGCTTTAAAAGGGTGGGTGATGAGGGATTCGAACCCCCGACCCTCTGCTTGTAAGGCAGATGCTCTGAACCAGCTGAGCTAATCACCCTTTTTTTATTTCTATTTCCCTGTCGTTTGGGGCTGCAAACATACGGAATGAAAACGGCCTTACGCAACTATCTGCCCAAAAAAAGTTTAAAAAAATGTATACTTCTCTGAAAATCAGAAGCAAAAATTTTACTCTACAATCGTGTATTTGGCTTTGGCCTGGGCCAGACTCATCGCGTTGAAGTGCCACCACTCGCTGGTGATCCCCATGAAACCGCCAGCGGTCATGGCTTGTCGTAGAATCTCCCGGTTCGCCACGTGCGTTTTGGTAATCTTACCCTGCTGGAGCATTTCGGCTTCTTTGCGGGGATAGGCTTCACTGCCGAAGAAATCGAATGGCGTACCCATGTCGAGAGCCTTCCCATCGGCGGTAGCTACCGTCAGATCCACCGCACAGCCGTAGTTGTGAATGGAGCCACGCGTCGGATGAGCGACGTAATTGGTGCGATACTTGGGAGCATACTGCGGCAGGGCTTCCCAGAGTTTCCATTGCACCTTCCGGGAACGAACCCCGTCGTAGACCAGCAAGCGTAGTTCGGGATGATGCTTCTTCAGATACTCGTGGGCTTTTTTGAGTTTTTCGGCGGTTTCCTTCTGGAGAAAACATCGCGTAATGCAGCCGTACACGTCTTTGTGAACGAAATTATCGGTCGTTGAATACTTCAGATCCACTAACAAACTGGGATCGACCTGCTTCACATCCACCAGACCCGCTTTTTCGAGACTTATTTCATCGTCACAGGCAGCCGGGCGATCTGTATACGACGCACAGAAAAGCAGGGTCAGCGAAAGGGCAAAAGACTTTAGTACAATCATACAATCCGGTTGGGAATACACGTGAAGGTATACCCAATTGCCGACCTTTTTGTTTTTCTTTTTCCGGGAAGGTACCATTTTTAGCCATTTTGAGCGAAATTCAGGGCTCAACTGTTTCTGCATTACTTCCCTCATGGCTCTTAATTACCTCTGGATTGGCTTTTTCCTGGTGGCGTTTGTGGTGGCCCTCTTCAAGTTAATCTTCTTCGGCGATACTGAAATTTTTAAGCTGCTGGTCGATGGCATGTTCGAGTCGGCGGAAGTGGCCGTCATGAAAATTGCCTTACCGCTGGCGGGTGTCATGACCTTTTTTCTGGGGATACTGAAAGTGGGTGAAGAGGCGGGTGTCATTGGCTTTCTGGCCCGACGGATTGGGCCGTTTTTCAATAAGCTCTTTCCCGAAGTACCTAGAGATCACCCGGCTCACGGGCAAATGATCATGAACTTTTCGGCCAATATGCTCGGGCTGGATAATGCGGCGACGCCCTTTGGACTGAAAGCCATGCAGAGTTTGCAGGAACTGAATCCGAATAAAGAGGTGGCGACCAATGCTCAGATCATGTTCATGACCCTGCACTCGGCGGGTCCGGTGCTGATCCCCCTGAGCGTAATGGCCCAGCGGGCCGTGTACGGAGCCGCCGATGCCTCGGACATTTTCATTCCCTGTCTCATTGCCACCTACGTCGCTACGCTGGTGGGATTACTGTTTGTGGCGTTCCGTCAGAAAATCAATCTGCTGGATCGTACCATTCTGACCTGGCTGGGCGGCCTGACGCTGGCAATTGTGGCTTTGCTGGCGTACCTGACCACCTTATCGAAAGAGGGCATTGAAACGTTCTCCAAAGTATTCAGTAACGTGGTGCTGTTTGGCTTTGTCCTGTCTTTTCTGGGAATCGCTTTTCGTAAAAAAGTAGACGTATTTTCCAGCTTCATCGAAGGAGCCAAAGGGGGCTTTGAAACCTCCGTACGTATCATTCCATACCTGGTGGGCATGCTGGTGGCCATTGGTGTCCTGCGAAATTCCGGAGCCTTGGGGTACGTAGTGGATGGTTTTCGCTGGGGGTTCAGCTTCCTGCCGATCCGCACGGAATGGGTGGATGCCCTGCCCACGGCTCTGATGCACCCCTTAAGCGGGAGCGGTTCGCGGGCGATGATGATTGATACGATGAAAACCTTTGGAGCGGATTCGTTCGTCGGGCGACTGGCCTGTATTTTCCAGGGTTCGGCCGATACCATTCTGTACGTGATTGCCCTGTATTTCGGCTCGGTAAATGTGAAGAATACCCGCTATACGCTCTGGGCCGGACTGGTAGCCGATCTGGCCGGAATTGTAGCGGCGATTGCGGTGGGATATTTGTTCTTTGGCTAGAAAAAAGCTTCCCGAAGGTACGCCTTCGGGAAGCAGATACGATCTCAATCTTCGTCGAGACGTTCAAGAATGTCCATCATTTCGCCAAATTCCTTGTAACCGGGGCGGGTTTCTTCGCCGCCGAAAAGGGCAATACCTGTGATGGGAATCTGATCGAGTACTTCGAGTACGTTCATTTCATTTAACCCAAAACCCAGCAGGGTGGGGTACTTGAACGCAAACTGATCGAGATAGCCCAGCGTAGGAGTATCGAGGTGAATAAAAGGATCGGAATGTTCAATCAGGTAATAATCGGCTCCGTCGAGTTCGGTTGGTAAGCCTTCCGCCAGATCGAGTTTCAGAATAATGGGAAGTCCCAGCGTTTTCGCTTCGGCTACCAGTTCGGGATGACTGATTTGTAAAACATCCGGCTTATACGCCTCTACCAGCGACTGAATCGTAGTCAAATCGGTAGCCTCGGTTTCACCCACAATGGATACACCCGCCAGCCAGCCTCTGATTTCGCTGAATTTTTCCAGTGCAATGGTATCCATGGAAAACCCCAGCCATTCGACGTACATCCCCGCACAATAGCGGGCATCGGATAAGTTAGTGATATTGGAAATTTTAACGAGCGTACGTAAGGCCATAAGTGCAATGAGTAGACGTATCGTCTTATTTTTTGACAAAACTAGCTGTTTTCAGCTAAAGCCGGGTACGAAAACCAACAGCCAGCGGAGTGGCTGGCTGTAAACGGTACCTTACTCAAAGGAAAGCAGATTAAAGCTTATCTCCTTCGAAAGTCTGACCCTGTACCGACATCTGGTACTTGATTACTTTTTTATCCGCATCCCGGACAAAAACAATGGTGGCTTCGTAACCAGGCACGGTAAAGGTGTCGGCTACATTCGGTGAAGCGAGCAATTCTCCCTTACCCTGACCAATGGCTTCGGCCATCAGTTTTCCGTCTTCGATGGTAACAATGAACGATTCAAATACTCCCTCAACGCCCTTGTATTTCCCCGCGTATTCTTTCCATTGCGTACTGTCGGCTTGAATAAGAGTCTGAATTTGAGCAACTTGGGGAATAGATCTGGCTTCTGCCGAATACGCAAGTGCTAGAGCAAGAAATAAAGCTTTCATCGGAATAGTGGTTTTGTTTTACCAAATCTATTCAACAAAAAGAAACCCGCAAAACTGCGGGTCATGAAGACTAAAACGTCGACGAACTGAACTACTAATGCTGAATTTTCGGGTGCGGAATGATTCGCCAGCCGGGCGTATTTTCGGCGTGTCGGGCTACGATTTCCGCAGCCACATCTTCCAGAATTTCAGCATTTGAAGTAAAATACAGGCTTTTGTGCCGTTGTTCATCAAAGCTGATTTCAAAATATTCGTTGTGAAAAGCTTCTTCTTTCGGGTCTACCAGTTTGTAATCCATTCGTGTAATCGTTTGGTTGATGGACAACTACCCGTACTAAATTCATGCCAGTTTAACCTTCCAGCGTCACCCGGGAACGCTCGCATACGCCGCCTACGGGCGGATTGTACTTGGAAACCGAAACCGCAATTTTCTCCACATGCGGGTACTTTTCACGGATGCCCTGAATGATCTGATAAGCAATATGTTCGAGCAACTTATGCGAATGCCGCATGATAACGGATACGATTTCGTAGACCTTGGCGTAGTTAACGGTCTCACTCAGTTTGTCGTGAATGGCCGCCTGCTGAAAGTCAACGGTAATGATCACATCGATGGAGTACCGATTTCCAATTTTTTGTTCTTCTTCGTAAAAACCGTGGTAGGAAAAGAATTCCAGACCTTCTAAGGCAATTGTTCCCATGAAAAAAAGGGGAGCGTTTCCGCTCCCGTGCATTGTTAGATTTTATCGAAGAACGAACCTTCTTCCTTGTGTTCCGCCTGAACGGGTTCCTGAGGAACTTCTGCCGGCGTTGGTTCCGGAGCGGCTGTCACCTCGGCAACCGTAGGTAGTATTTCTTCCTGAATCTCTACCGGTGGCAATTCGGCCAGGGGTTGCGTAGCCGGAATACTCGCGAGTACGTTGTTCAGTTCGGCGGCTTTTTCTTCAAACGGAATCTGGTGCGAGCGTTCTTCAAATCGCTGGGCCCGTTCGAGTGTTTCTCCGGCGTATTCTTTAATCTGCGAAAGCAGCGTTTGTTTGTATTTATCGATGGCCTTGATGTCGCGTTCAAGTCCCTTTAGCTCATTAACAGCCTCTTCGATGATATACCGGGCTTTGTTTTCGGCATTCATCAAAAGCATATTGGCCTCTTTACGAGCGTTGCTGAGGGCTTCTTCGGCCTGCTGATGGGCTTCTACCACTTTTTTCTGTGACTCTTCCTGAGCTTTTACCGCCATTTCCTGACTGGTCGTCTGAGCCGTCTGAAGGGTCTTGTACAGGGTGTTTTCAAGGGCCTTCAGTTTGCTGAAATCACTTTCGGTACGTTCGATACGTTCGTGTAACAGGCGATTTTCGTCCATCAGACGTTCCCATTCCTGCGAAAGCGTGGACAAAAACGCGTCTACTGCATCTTTGTCATAACCCCGGAACACGCGTTCGAACGATTGTTTGCGAATATCAAGTGGTGTAATTTTCATGTTGGTATCGGGGAGAAACCCTACGGGAAAAGAGCTTCCGGGTCGGGTTTGTGAAGGTTTCTACATTCAAATTTATCCAATCCCATCACATTTCGGCCTGAAATAGGATCTTATTTCCAAAAAACAGCTTTTAAGGCTGTTCGGTTACTTTCCAAACCGAAAGCAGTCGATCATCCGAAGCCGAAATGAGGCCGGCTTCGACGGGCAGCCACAAAGCTCGGTTGATGGAAGTACGGTGACCGGCAAAGCGGGCCCAATCCAGTACTTTCAGCAGACGAAGGCTGGCCGCATCCCAGATTTTTAGCGTTTTATCCATACTGGCGGTAATGATTTTCTGATGATTGGGACTGTACGTCAGGTGATTAATAGCGAACAAATGAGCCACCACATCCTGATGTAACCGGTAGGGGTCCGCAACCGCCCAGGTTTTCAAGTGTGCATCGCGACCACCCGAATGGAGCCAGCGACCGTCGGGAGAATAACGAACTGTAAAGACGGATTGCGTGTGAGCGGCGATGATAAATTTCAGCGATAGCGTGTTCAAATCAAAAATTTTGATGGTATTATCGCTATAACCTACGGCAAATTCCTGACTAAACGGATTGACGTCGATGCTTCGGGCGGAGGCATTACTAGCCTTCAGATGCTTGCGTACCTGAAAAAGCTCCCGGTCCAGGATCGTCACTGTACCATCGCCATGAGCCACCAGAGCCAGGTTTTCGAACAGGCAAATATCGAAAATGGGCGAGGCCGTCAGTTGAATCGAATCCTGCTCTATTTTACTCTGCGGATCAATCCGGTGAATGCCATTAAAATTTTGTCCTACCCACAGCAAACCTGTTTGGTCATCCATCTTCAAGGCGTATACCGAGGCAGGGATGCGGGCGACCAGTTCGCCCAGATCGGGTCGGCCAGATCCCAGCGAATGACCAGACCATCACTACCGGAGGAAAAGAACTGGCCCGGTTCCGGTGCGGCCTCCAGGGCGTAAATCGCATCCCGGTGACCCGCAAACGTATCTATTTTTTCAATGTGTAATCGCATAGCTCGTTAGGTACTCCGCACCCCAAAGGGTAAACCTCGAAACGAACGGTTGTGTACCAAGTCCTTGAGGATTTCCTATTTTTGCCCTAAAATTAAGCATAATCGAATGCCATTGGTTTGGATACGGCCTTTTGAGGGGCGGGGGAGGATTGCTCTCTGGGAAATTACGGAAGACTTGGAGGATCTGCAAAGAGCTTTCCGGGGAAGTCCGGCAGATGTAGCAGCGTACGCGACGATTCATCATCCGCAAAAACAAAGGGAGTTTCTGGCCAGCCGGATTCTGATCCAAACGTTGATTGAATCGGTGGGTGAAACGTACCACGGAATTCGGAAGGATTCATACGATAAACCCTTTTTGGAGAATACAGATAGTCATTTTTCCCTTTCGCACTCCTTGCGATTTGCCGCAGTTGTGTGGCATCCAGCGGCTCGGGTGGGGCTGGATATTGAACCAGTCAGCGAGAAATTATCCGTAGTTGCCCGCAAATTTTTGAGTGAAAACGAATGGAATCACGCGGACCATCGGCTAGAACGGCTGGCCGTATACTGGACCGCGAAAGAAGCGTTGTACAAACTTTACGGCGAGAAAAAACTGAGTTTAAAGGGAATATCCCCATCGAGCCCTTCGCCGACGAAGCCGAACGTATTTACGGCTGGATTCGTACGCCTGAGCAAAGCATTCGATACGCGTTGTCGGTGATACGCGTTGAAGATTGTATGCTGACGGTGGCGGCGGAAGGGGAGGAGAGTTTAGGAGTTTTGAGCGGCGGCCGCAGCCGTTTTGAGTTTTGAGTTTTGAGTTTTGAGTTTTCCGTTTTCCGTTTTCCGTTTAGGTAGGATAAACCTGGTAAAGGTAGCGGGAGGGGTTGTCCGTAGTATGTACTACGGACTTTTTAAATGGGTAGGCTGTGCCTACCGGGCGGGAGGTTCCCCGCATTTCATACGGGGCTATGGATGTTGAACCCCTTCAGGGTTAGGGGGTCGGCATACAAGCTTGACTAAACTAGGGGAGACGGGGCCGTTTAACCCCGGAGGGGTTCAATGGTCATAGCCATGGGTATAACCCATGGACGTTTTATTCCCCGCATTGCATACGGGGCTAATCACATTGAACCCCTTCGGGGTTGGCGGGCCTGGACTAAAGAAGCGGTTTTGGGAAAAGCATACGTAGCTAATCATGTTAAAGGCCTTCGGGATTGGTCATCACCAATCCCGAAGGCCTTTATTTACAGATCATAGCCAAGGTACCTTAGTTATCAAACGAAGGCGAATCGGATTCCAAAAGCATTTTAAGGAGTGTATTGATTTCCTGAGCCCGATCATCGTCACCCGTCTTCTCAAAGGCTAGGGTTAGATTGCGTAGTACTCGCTTGACAATATCCGTGTTACTACAGGCCTCGTAAAAAATGGGATTGGGGGCCAGGTTCAGCTGGGCAATGTAGTTGTCGATGTCTTTCTTCTGAAACACCAACCCTTTATTGAATACGTTGATGTAAAACTGCGTATCGTCATTCACCTTGTAGGTGAGCACAAACAGGTTAGGGAGATTGACTCCGTACAAGGGCATGCCTAATCGACGACCTACCAGCATATACAGCACACACAAGCTGATGGGGTTTCCCTTGTGCGTTTCCAGGACCACATTCAGCATGGAATTAGCCGCCGAGTGAAAGTTTTTCGTATTCGCCCCAAATTTCAGCTTTTTGAAAAAAACGTAATTCAACGTATCAATCTGCGACGCGGGATGCATACCGTGCCGAAATTCCAGCCAGGCATCGTAATAAATCTGGTCAATTTCCTGCTGAAGTTTTTCCAGGGAAAGATCCGGGTACTGATACGTCGCTACCAGCCAGAGGCCTTCCAGCAAATCGGTGCCGCCACTGTTTTTCCAGGCTCGCAGGCGTTCGGTGAGCGTACGAAACTGTAAGTCGTGAATCAGATCCTCGATGCGTTTCTGGACGAGCGGATTGAAACCGGAATTTTCCCAGTGATCTTCCAGAAAGGGAATAATGGTATCCCCTAACGAGCGAATTTTTTGCTCAATCAGCGAGGAAACCTCCCGATCATCGTCTTCAAGCAGGGAGACTAAGGCTTTTAGTTCACGGCTATCCATACAGAAAAAGTTGATTTTAGCTTTAACCTACACTAATTTTAGAAAACTACCAAATAGGTAAACCATGAATTAAAGGGAAGCATTCCGTCTAAAGCCGGGAGAATGGTGCGAAAGAATAAAAAAATAGAAGGATGCCGGGAACTATTCATAAAAAAGACAACAGACCGTATAAAAATGATCCCCGGAACCAGTACCTTCGGCCCGCGTATTTTTTCTATTTTTGGGGCTTAATTGAAAGATTTCTAACCCTTACTTCATGAATATCCTAGTCACCGGCGGAGCCGGATTCATCGGTTCCCATACTGTTGTAGAACTTATCGGGGCCGGATTCGAACCTATTATTCTCGATGATTTTTCTAACTCACAGGAACAAGTACTGAATCGGCTCGAATCGATTCTGGGAAGAAAAGTGAAGTACTACAACGCTAATTGTAACGATGCGGCGTTGCTGACTAAGATTTTTAAGGAAGATAAGATTGAGGGAGTTATTCACTTTGCGGCTAGTAAGGCCGTTGGTGAATCCGTTGAAAAACCCCTGTTATACTATCGAAACAACATCTCGGCTCTGGTTACCTTGCTGGAAGCAATGATTGCCAATGGGGTGTCGAACTTTGTATTTTCCTCCTCCTGTACGGTATATGGTCAGCCCGAGGTAATTCCGGTAACGGAAGAAACGCCCGTATTACCCGCCGCTTCTCCGTACGGAAATACCAAGCAGGTGGGCGAAGAAATCATTCGCGATACGGTAGCTGCGAAACCGGGTCTGAAAGCCCTGGCTTTGCGGTACTTCAACCCCGTAGGTGCTCATGAATCGGCCCTGATTGGCGAATTGCCCATCGGCGTACCGGCCAACCTGGTGCCTTACGTAACGCAGACCGCTGCGGGCATTCGTCAAAAACTGATGGTATTTGGTAAGGATTACGATACGCCTGACGGGACCTGTATTCGTGACTTCATTCACGTAGTGGACCTGGCCAAAGCTCACGTGAAGGCCCTGGAATTGCTGGTGAACCAAGCAGAATCGAATTATTACGACTTTTTTAACATCGGTACGGGCACGGGTACGAGCGTTCAGGAGTTGATCGATACGTTTGAACGCGTAACCAGCGTGAAGCTCAATTACGAATTTGCTCCCCGCCGGGCCGGAGATATCATGGAGATTTACGCCGACGTAAGTAAATCGACCGAAAAACTGGGCTGGAAAGCCGAAAAAACACTGGATGAAGCGTTAGCAGACGCGTGGCGTTGGCAATTAACTTTAAAGTAATCGAATTCAATCTTCATCCTACATTGAAATCCCTATGAAGAAACTATTAATTACGGGCGGAGCGGGCTTCATCGGCTCACACGTGGTACGTCGGTTTGTAACCGAGTACAAGGACGTTTATCAGGTGTTTAACCTGGATGCGTTGACCTACGCCGGTAACCTGGCCAACCTCAAAGACCTGGAGTCGGCTGCCAATTATACCTTTGTCAAAGGTGACATTCGCGATGCTGAGTTTTTGGATCAGCTGTTCGCCGAACACGACTTTCACGGCGTCATTCACCTGGCGGCCGAAAGCCACGTAGACCGCTCGATTACCGATCCCATGGCTTTCGTATTGACGAACGTCATTGGTACGGTCAACCTGTTGAACGCGGCTAAGAAAGCTTGGAAAGACGACTATTCACGACACCTGTTCTACCACGTCTCCACTGACGAAGTGTACGGTGAATTGCATAATCCCGAAGAGTTCTTCCTAGAAACCACGCCTTATGATCCACGTTCGCCGTATTCGGCTTCCAAGGCTTCCTCGGATCACTTCGTTCGGGCTTACGGTAACACCTACGGTATTCCCTTCGTACTTACCAACTGCTCCAATAACTACGGTCCTAATCACTTCCCCGAGAAGCTGATTCCCCTGATGATTCACAACATCCTGCATAACAAACCGTTGCCCGTATACGGCAAAGGGGAAAACGTACGGGATTGGCTGTTTGTTAAAGATCACGCCCGGGCCATTGATGTGGTTTTCCACCAGGGCAAGCCCGGTGAAACCTACAACATCGGCGGCTTTAATGAGTGGAAAAACATTGATCTGGTGCACCTGCTGTGCGAGATCATGGATGACCAGCTGGGTCGCCCGGCGGGTACTTCCAGGGAACTCATTACCTACGTGACGGACCGGGCGGGCCATGACCTTCGTTATGCCATCGACGCCCATAAAATCATGCATGAACTGGGCTGGCAACCTTCGGTTACCTTCGAAGAAGGCCTGGCTCAGACGGTGGCGTGGTATCTCTCGAACACGGAGTGGCTGGAAGAAGTCACCTCAGGGAGCTACCAGAAGTACTACGACAGCATGTACGCTCAGCGATAACACGGAATCAATGATCGAATGCGTGAATAATCGCATGCGTGAATAATAAGTAAACACTACGGTGGTTTTCCTGTATTCACGCATGCGATTATTGATTCATTCGCCCATTACTGAATTCCCTCTTTCTATCATTCATTCACTCATTCCCTCATTCGAAGATGAAAGGAATTATTTTGGCAGGCGGCTCGGGAACGCGGTTGCATCCCCTGACGCTGGCTGTCTCCAAACAGCTGATGCCGGTTTACGACAAGCCGATGATCTATTATCCGCTGTCGATTCTGATGCTGGCGGGCATTCGCGAAATCCTGATTATTTCCACGCCGCACGATTTACCGCACTTTGAGAAGTTGCTGGGCGATGGGAGCCGATTGGGCTGTCAGTTTAGCTACGCCGTACAGCCGAGTCCGGATGGACTGGCTCAGGCCTTCATCATCGGTGAAGAGTTTATTGGCAATGATAAAGTAGCCCTGATTCTGGGAGATAACATTTTCTACGGTTCGGGCCTTTCCAAGCTTCTGCAAGCCAACAACGATCCCGAGGGTGGGGTGGTGTATGCCTATCAGGTGCACGATCCCGAGCGATACGGGGTGGTTGAATTCGACGACGATTTCAACGTACTGAGCATTGAAGAAAAGCCGGAGGTACCAAAGTCCAACTACGCCGTGCCAGGGCTGTACTTCTACGATAATGAAGTTGTGGCCATTGCCAAGGCCATTGAACCCAGTCCACGGGGCGAGCTGGAGATTACCGACATTAACCGGGTGTACCTGGAAAAAGGCCAGTTGAAAGTAGGCGTGCTGGACCGGGGTACGGCCTGGCTGGATACGGGCACCTTCCAGTCGCTGATGCAGGCGGGGCAATTTGTTGAAGTGATTGAAGAGCGGCAGGGCCTGAAAATCGGATGTATTGAAGAGGTGGCCTACCGCATGGGCTTCATCGACAAGCAGCAACTGGAGGCCGTGGCTAAACCGCTCGTCAAGAGTGGCTACGGGAAGTACCTCCTTAACTTGATTAAGTAATTCAGCTTTTCGTATTTTAGTAGCCCGCCTCATTTAGGCGGGCTTTTTCTATGCCCCAGCTTAGTCCCCGTATCGATTGGTTTGCAATCCTGATTTTGCTTGGCATCATTCAGGGGTGTTTCCTGACGTATTTCTTTCTTACGCACAGTAAAGGAAAACAGTTCCCCAACCGTTTTTTAGGCTTTTCTCTGGTTTGCATGACGCTGCTCATGAGCGACGTGTGGCTGGGCTATACCAATTACATGGTGCAGGTGTTATGGCTGGTGGATTCAACCGAACCGGCCAATCTGGCCTTATTTCCCTGCTTGTACCTATACTTTAGAGTCAGTCTACGGAAAAGCTGGAACGCTCGGAATATCTGGCATTTTCTGCCGGCAGTCCTGTATTTCCTGTACATGACCGTTCTGTACTACCCGCAACCACTAAGCCTGAAGTACGAAGCTTTTCTAGGAGCGTTCCATCCTGAAATTCCATCGCCACCTTTTGAGTCGTATGGCGAACGCTGGATGTTCTGGCCTAAATGGCACATCAATGAATTTACGGGAATCAGTATGCTGATTTACCTGGCACTTACCTGGAGAGAAGTATTGCTGGCCTTTCAACGCATCCAGGCCCGTTTCTGGGGAAGCCAGCCGACGGATTTGATCTGGTTCCGGAATTTACAGATTCACCTGACCTTTATCACGATTGTATACCTGATTACGCGTGCGACCTTTGAGAGCGACCTGGGCGATCACCTGGTGGTGGCTCACCTGGCGTTTATCATCTACGTGACGAGCTTCAGTATCATTCGCCAGTCTGGTTTTTTCCGGGTGGAACCCGCCACGCCAACCGGGCAGGTTCGGAAGTACGAGAAATCTTCTCTAACGCCCGAACTGGAAAATCGTACGCTGGAAAGACTACAGCACGTCTTACGCGAAGAGAAACCTCAGTTAGCATCGACCTGCTCCTTACCCGGACTGGCTCAGCGGCTAGGCGTATCGACGCATCATCTTTCCCAGGTACTCAACGACACGCTGGAACTTAGCTTTTTTGAACTGCTGGCCAAATACCGGATCGAAGAAGCCCGGCAATTACTGGCTGCTCCGGAAAATGCTCACCTGAAAATCGAGGAAATCGCCGAACGGGTAGGATACAACTCAAAGTCAGCCTTCAACGCCGCTTTTAAACGCGAAACCGGGCAAACTCCTTCCGTGTTTCGGAGTGCGTCCTTATCGGCGGGCACGTCGTCCTGATGCGTACGGTCGTCGAACCGTGCTGAAAACGAGCACTTTTGGGCATTCAAATCAAATGCTCATGAAATCCACACGTCGTTACGATCTCGACTGGCTCCGCGTACTGGCCTTCGGTCTGCTTCTTTTTTTTCATGCGGGAATGTTCTTCAATTACTGGGGTTGGCACGTGAAAAATAACGTCCAGACGCACCTCATTGAGTATCCCATGCGATTTACAAGTTCCTGGAGGATGGCCTTATTATTCATGATCTCCGGTATGGGTGTGTACTGGGCTCTGGGAAGGCGGTCCGCCGGGGAGTTCCTGGGTGAACGAACCAAACGTATCTTTCTGCCGCTGGTCTTTGGCATGTTCGTCATCGTACCTCCGCAGATTTTCTTTGAGCGACTTCAGCAGGGAGCCAGCTTTTCATATTGGGAATTTTATAAAACCGTTTTCAATTTTAAGCCCTATCCGGAAGGGGGTAGCCTGAGCTGGCATCACCTCTGGTATCTGATCTATCTGTTCGCGTACTCGATCATTGGGCTGCCCATTCTGCTATACCTGCGTAAACCTGCGGGACAACGGGTAACGGCTAGGCTGGCTTCGTTTTTCAGTAATCCGGTCTGGTTGTTGGTACTGCCTGCCGTCTGGCACTGGCTGGCGGATTTTTTACTGGAAGCACGTTTTCCCACGACGAATGCACTGGTGGACGACTGGCGGCAACACTGGCACTACTTCACGCTTTTTCTGACAGGTTATGTATTTTGTACGCAGCAGCAATTCTGGGATACGCTGGCTCGGTACCGTTTCCTAACGCTGGGGTTAATGCTGGGGTGTACAACTACGTTATACGCCTTTTTCTGGATTGATCAGCCTGAGCTGGAAGGCTGGAATTACGAAGCTTATGCCCTTTTCAGAACCTTTAATGCCTGGACGTGCCTGTTGACCATTTTTGGCAATGGCTATCGCTACCTCAACTTCAACAATCGCTTTCTGACCTACGCCAATGAAGCGGTTTATCCCTTCTACATTTTGCATCAGACCATCACGATTGCCGCTGGTTATTACCTGGCTCCACTGCCTATAGACTGGCCCGTTAAGTTTATACTGCTGGCCGCGATTACATTCTTCGGTTGCTGGATTTTATACCACTTCGTTATTCGACATTTTAGCTTTACCCGACTGGTGTTTGGGCTAAAACCGAAAGCTGCCCGTGTACCATCGCCGCGTGCGAGTCTCATTCCATAAATGGAGCGATCTCTGCGAGTAGATTCGTTCAGAAGGGAGTTGAAAACCAGTAGGAAACAGCAACCTTTAGCCTAAAGAAATTGCTTTCCGGATCCGTACAGGCGAGGCGTTGGAATCAAGCGAAAATTCTTCTCGAAGAGACGAAAAGTTTGTAGTGTTTTATTCGAATAACTCATTGAAAACCAGAATTGAAGAATAGGTTTCGTTTTCAGAAGCTTCGTTGAATCAGCTGTTCCTGGAGAATAGTTACTGCAAGTGGCTCCTCAACGTCATGAAGTGACACAGCTTTTCGTATTTTAGCAGCCCGCCCCGCCAGGCGGGCTCTTGTATGCCCCACCTTAACTCGTGTAAGAATTGCTCCATGCTTCCGCTCGGTAGCATGCATGGCTATTGGCCAGGATATAGCTTTGGGTCACTTCTGACCAAACAGCAATCCCCCAGGATCAGCCCGGAATCCATTCCTTTGCATCTATTCGCCAATAGATTGCAGCAACTACAACCCTATTCCTGTCCAGTCAGGCGTAGTTCCTAGTGTCATTCTAGCTAAACCTCCGTTGCTTACCGGCTACACAGGGGCCTTTCTGGTCAGTCTGTAGCTAAAAGTTGATTACCCCCACCGTCTTTAAACGTATACTTTATGAAAATCCTCCGCCGTTACGATTTGGATTGGCTTCGCGTACTCGCCTTTGGCTTACTGATTCTTTTTCACACGGGAATGTTCTTTAACTATTGGGATTGGCACGTCAAAAACAATGTTCAAAACTACCTGATCGAGTATCCCATGCAGTTTGTCGGTGCCTGGCGAATGGCCTTACTATTTATGATTGCAGGCATGGGCGTATGGTTGTCGCTGGGCCAGCGTTCGGTTCTGGAATTCCTGAGTGAACGAACGCGACGCATTCTGCTGCCGCTGATTTTTGGGATGTTTGTCATTGTACCCCCGCAGATCTACGTCGAACGGCTCACCGATGGAGCTACGTTCTCCTACCTCGAATTTTACAGAACCGTGTTTCACTTTCAGAGCTATCCGAAGGGAAACTTTGGTTGGCATCATCTATGGTTTCTGGCGTATTTATTCAGCTATAATCTGGTGAGTATCCCACTACTGGGGGCCGTACGTAAGCCTGTAAACGAGCGATTCACGGCAGCATGGGCCAGGTTTTGTGCCCATCCTGGCTGGTTGATACTGGTACCAACCGTTTGGTATGCATTAGCCGATTTTTTATGGCAGGAAGAATTTCTGAACCTCAATGCTTTATGCAGTTACGGGCAGCGGCATTGGTATTACTTGAGTTTCTTCCTGATGGGCTATTTCGTCTGTGCCCAGCGAAAGTTCTGGGACACGGTCGTACACTACCGCTTCCTGACACTGGCCCTGATGGTCGTCTCCACGACGCTACTTTATACGTTTTTCTGGGTTGATCGGCCTGAACTGACGGGCTGGGTTTTGGCAGTATATACATTGCTGCGAACCTTCCATACCTGGGTTTGCTTATTGACTTTATTCGGAAATGCCCATTACTATCTAAACTTCAATAGCCGCTTCCTTTCCTATGCCAACGAGGCTGTATGTCCTTTTTACATTCTTCACCAGCTCATTATCGTGGTGGTAGGCTATTGGCTGGCTCCCCTTCAAATGAACTGGCCGATGAAGTTTATCCTGCTGGTAGTCAGTACTTTTCTGACTTGCTGGGTTTTATATCACTTCCTGATTCGGCACCTGGCCTGGACTCGACTGTTGTTCGGATTAAAACCAAAAGCTGTCCGTGTGGCTTCACCGCTGGAGAGTCTTACGCCGTAACGGGGTCTGAATGCTGGAAGCCTGTCTTTTTGAAGAGAAAATTGAGGCCTGGACTAGGGCAACGACCATAAACAAAAAGGAGAGCCTGTGAAAGCTCTCCTTTTTGTTTATTCTAAATTACCCGATTATACAGCATCCTCTGCGGGTACCAGATTATTGTCTTTTCTGAACTGATCCGTTCGATCTGAAAACTCAGTATGAACGGCCGTTACAGAGTCCAATGTTTCGGACATTTTCGTAAACAGATCCGACACGCCGTTTTCCAGCGTTTTATCGTTCAACTCTATATTTTCAACTTCAATTTGACCGATCTTTTTGAGTACAGCCGTTTGGCTATTGCGAAGGTCGTCTAACTCACGAACGATCTTCTCCATTAATTCAAACTTTGCCAGTTTGTCCATAAGGCATTTTCGTTAGTATGAGCTATAGTAGGTTAAACCATCGTGCCAGAGAATAGAGAAGTTAGTAAGTCATTGATAAACAAATAGTTATCTGGATTGTGTAGTTGAGAAAAGATAGACCTGTAGAGAAGTAACCTCAAGGCGTACGAAGAATTGCTATAAATCCCACAGAAAAAAGGCCGGGGTTTATCCCCGGCCTCTGATTATTCATTTCCAACGTTGATATCGTTGGTATCTTTCTTACTTCGACTAAGCTGATCGTTCGGATTAACAATCGAGGGGCGTCCCATTTTGTAGTTCCTTGGTGACTGACTGGGATCTGTAGTAGCATATCCTGTAACCGGCGGAGCCGGAATATTCAGTTTACCGTTGGTATTATAAGGACGCTGAACTTTATAGTTTGCCGTCGATTGTAATCCGATGTTCTCACGTACTGAACCATCCCGTTGGATGGTTACCCCTGACTCGGCATTCTGTATTTGCCTGGCTACGGCTGCTTTATTGGCGTGCTTGTAGTTATGCGTGGAATATCCGTGGTCTAAGCGGGGTTTGGTCTGGGCAAAAGCTACGCTGACCAGTCCGGCCAGAATAGCGGTCATTATATAGCGTTTCATGACTTGTTGCAGTTAATACTAATTCAATGGTACTGAAAAAAAGATGTACCATTTTCGAGGATGGCCTCTAAACAAAGATAGTAAATTAATTAGATTTTTCACAGTAATTTCCAGAAAATATAGGATTATACCATGAAAAAGAAACGTTCGTTTTTGTACGCATTACAAGGATTTACTTTGGATTTTGTTCGTTGGAACTTCAATTTTGAACTGATTTTACGCGAAAAATGAAATTTTCGTAAAAACCAAGTTTCACAAATCCTTTTGCAAAGAGATTTAAAAAATTTAATTCTGATTTAAGTTTTAGTGAATTCTAATACAATTCTAACCACTTTCTAATCTGTAACGAGCTGATAATGAGGAAATATGTCCCGGAAGGCGGGCTGAAAATTCTACGATTTGCAGCAAGGTTTGCGAAGTTTTGGAAAACTTAATTGCCTAACTTCGCAGCCTCAACTAATCAGTACGAAGCAATGGTAAAAGCCGAAATGCTTACCGATAAGGGTACAATGGTGATTGAACTCTTCGAAAAAGAAACGCCCATTACGGTAAAAAACTTTATCGATTTATCAGAAAAAGGATTCTACAACGGTGTAAAATTCCACCGCGTAATCCCTAATTTCATGGTTCAGGGTGGCGATCCTACCGGTACCGGTGCGGGTGGTCCGGGTTATACGATTCCCTGCGAAACGAAAGCCGAACGTCAGCGTCACGATCGTGGCGTTTTGTCGATGGCTCACCGGGGCCCCAATACGGGTGGTAGCCAGTTCTTCATCTGCCACAACCGTTCAAATACGGCTCACCTCGATGGCGTACACACGGCTTTTGGTCAGGTGATTGAAGGATTGGACATCGTGGATGACATCCGTCAGGGAGATACGATTCAGTCCGTAAAAATCGTTCGTGACGACGCGTAAGGCGTAGCACACTACCTAAAAGCAAAAGACCGAATGGTGTGAAGCCATTCGGTCTTTTCTTTTTTAACGCATCGCCTTTCCGGAAGGCAGAGCCGCTGCGGGTTCCAGTCGCTGATTGACCCCTTTTTCAATCATGGGTAACCCTTCGGTCATCCATTGCGGAGCTGGAGCATCCTTCAGGTAGTGATCCAGGTATTGCCACATGCGGATGGTCCAGTCTTTCTGGTTTTTACGCACGCGAAGGCCGTGCTTCTCGGTGTTGTAGTTGAGCATCCAGGCGGGTTTACCCAGACGTTTCAGGCCCACGTACAGCTCAATGCCCTGGTACCAGGGTACTGCGTCGTCTTCATCGTTGTGCAGGATCAGAGCCGGCGTTTGTACGTTGGGTAAATAGAACAGCGGCGAGTTATCGAAGTACTGCTGCGGTTTTTCCCAAAGCGTACCGCCAATGCGGCTCTGCGTATGTTCGTACTGAGCCTGACGACTTAAGCCCGTTCCCCAGCGAATACCTCCGTAAGCACTCGTCATGTTGGCGACGGGAGCACCCGGTACGGCCGTCTTGAACAGATTCGTTTTCGTAATCAGATACGCCGTCTGGTAGCCGCCCCAGCTATGGCCTACAATGCCCAGCCGCGTACGATCCACCCAGGGATTTTCCAGTAACTTCAGTACCCCCGGAATGATACAGCTGTAAGCACTTGGACCGGGATAACCATCCTGATACACGATGTCTGGTACGAATACGATATACCCGTTGGAAACCGAGTACGCGTAGTTGTTACGGGCACTCGCGGTCGGAGCGGGCGTTACGAAGTTGTGGATGTTATCCGATTCCTTTTCGTAGAAATACGTAATCATGGGGTACTTCTTCGTCGAATCGAAATCATCGGGTTTGTAGAGCAATCCCTGTAGCGTTACACCATCGCCTGATACCCAGCTCACCATTTCCACCGTACCCCAGCGATACGATTTCGTCTGCTCGCCCAGGTTGGAGATCTTCCGAATATTTTTGAAGGACAGATCCGTTGCCATCAGATCCGGATACTCGCGGAACGTGGTTTTCGTGAAAAGCAGATCATTTGTATTCTTGGCCTTCGTTACCATCGGACTGGCCGCGAAATCGCCTTGATGCAGTACCGTCAGCGTTGAACCCGACCATTGAGCATAACCACTCGCTTTCGTCGTGTGATCGAAAAGGTGAACCAATTGCGGTTTGGAAGGATCAACCAGACCGCGATCTTCGGGATCAAGGTTAATGAAACGGTAGGTTTTCTTTACTTCCCGACCCTTGGTCAGTCGCGTCAGACTAGCGGGATTCGCCGGATCTACCGTCCAGACGTCGTATTTGTCGTAGATATACAGCAGGGCATCGCCTTTCGTCCAGCCCGTCGAGCCGTATCCCCGGGGGAAATCCGGATGATCGTCGTCTTCGTCCGCGAACTTCCGGTCTTTGGTCAACTGAACGGTCTTGCCCGTGGCAATTCCGTGAGCAAACCAGGCCGTATCCGACAGCGAGAACCAGTACGCATATTTACCCTCGGGTGACATGCGGATGTTACCCCGAATGTTTTCACCGATCAGTTTCTTTGAACCATCTTTCGTGGAAACTACGTACGCATCGTTACGACTATTCCAGTCCCAGTGTTCGTGCGAGTATTTCAAATCCGAAAGGGCCACTACATAATCAGCATTGCCATCAGCGACGGGCAGAATTTCGTCCATTTCCGTCGTAGCCAGTTGCCGTAAGGCGTTCGTAGCCGGATCGTATACCGCCGTGTACGAACGTTTCTTATCGCGTTCGGCGGTTACTTTCTGCTGCGGTTGCAGGGTACGGTCTTTCGGTCCCCATACTTCTACGTTTACCACTTCTTCGGGTAACATCGTTGTATCAGCTACCGCAGGAACAGGAGCCGTACCGAAAAATAGTTTTGAGCCGTTTTTGGCGAAAGCCAGCGGAGCATCACCACTCACCAGCCAGCCTTTCGGACCGGGTTGATTGGCCTGATCCGCTACTTTGAGAGCCTGAGCCTGACCGGATTTCCAGTAGTACAACTGATGGTAATGCACCAGCGATTTGGCGTTGGTATCGGGATCGGTTACGAAGGCCAGTTGGTCGCCGGCTTCGTCGAAACTGAGTTTCTTGGTTTTACCCTTCGCTTCGAATACTTTCTGCGAAGAACCGTTGGCCAGATCCACGACGTAAACACCGGGTAGTTTTACCGTGCTGTCGTTACCCGTAGTGACGTAAGCCAGCCGTTTGCCGTTTTTGCTAAAGGCATAATCCGTCACAAAGGAATAGGAAGTCTGCGTGCCTGATTTCAGATTTTTCAGGACAAGCTGATACCCGTTTTCTTCGGATTCCTTTTTAGCGGGTTTCCGATTGGTACGGCGGGCCGTCGTATCGCGTTTTGCGGCGGGTGTTTCCAGTTGATAGGCTACGAATCCACCCGCTTTTTCGGGGAGAGCAAAGGAAGAGACCTTCGGGATTTTGGTAAGTTGACTCGTTTTCAGCGAATAGATACCCAGCGAATCTTTGGGCATGTCTTCCCGCTTTTTCTTCTTCCGCTTGGCATCGCGTACGACTGCCGCTTGGGGCTTAATCTTGAAGACAGCTACTTCCGAGTCGTAGCTGACCCGAATGTCGGCGGCTCGCTGAACGGAGTCAATTTTGCTTTTTTTCAGCCCGTAAAAAATCGCGTTACCATCGCCTTCCTGGGGGTTGGCGGTGTAGATGGCCCAGTCGCCATCGTTGGAGAGCGTACGGTACGTAATCGATTTCCAGCCGTCGTACACGCTATGCGTGAGGGCTTTTTTAGGTAGGGGCGGAGGAGTCGGTTTCTTCCCTTTTTTCTGGCCGTAGGCCATGCTGGTAAGCACCAGCAAAGGGAAGAGTAAGAGTTTTTTCATAGTGAGAATGAAACGATTTCTTTGCAATGAAGATACACCAAAGCCCGCCGTGAACGTTCAAGTCAGCGACTTTTCAGGCAAATCTCAAGACCAAAGCTGTAGGGGGCGTTTCTCAATCTGGAAAGGGTACTACTTTATACTTGAATAATGAAGTAAGTCGAATAATCGATGTATAATCATTGCCAGTTGCTTATTCATGAAAGAAGCCGTAAAAGTCATGCTTTTACGGCTTCTGGGTGTACGAGAGATAGATGCTGGATGTCCTACCATTTCAGCCAGCGGGCCGTGTAGTTTTCCGCATCCCGCGAGAATCGCAACATATACATACCCGAAGGCATCGGAAGCGATCCAATGGCGAGTTCAGCCCGGCGACCCGAAACTTGTCCTTCCCAGAAAATGCGTCCCTGCGTATCGAGTAGCGTTACGGCGTACGTACGGTTTTGCTCGTTAAATGGCAACTCAGCGATCGGATTGCGGGAACCACTCGTGGGATTAGGTACAATGCGTACGCCTTCCTTTTTACGAAATGCCTGTATAGCCTGTTCTGCTCGCAGGTAGTTGGGTACGCCGTAGCCCAGAAAGTTGTCCGGTTCCTCGTTCTTGTGAGCCGATTGCTTCAGTAAGGAAATCACTTCCATGTTGGTCAGGTACGGATACGCCTGCCAGAAACTGGTCGCCATACCCGCCAGCAGGGGCGAGGCATACGAAGTTCCACCACCCGAAGCCAACTGTCCGTTGAGGGCATTGATCACTACGTTACCAGAGCCCATGGCCGATAAATCGGGTTTCATGCGTCCATCCGCCGTTGGTCCGATGGAACTAAAGTTGGCCCGAGCCATACGTGAGTCAACGGCTCCTACGGTAATGATGGAATCCGCATCCGCGGGTACGGTGATGTAACGCCAGGCATCGCTGCCTTCGTTACCCGCCGCAACCACCACCAAAATGCCCGTCTCAGCGGCCCATTTAGCGGCCCGGGTCGAAAGAGCCTTCTGGCCGTTCAGATCCTGATAGGTATAGCTGGTAGCCGGATTGTCGAACGTCGAATAGCCTAAAGAAGAGTTGATCACATCTACCCCCACGCTATCAGCGTACTCGGCAGCGGCTAGCCAAAAAGCTTCTTCCTGCCGTTTTTCGCCCGAATTGTCTTCCGTGTGAAGCAACAGATACGAGGCTTTATAGGCGGTACCAATCAACTGACCCGGCAGGTAAGCCGCCATGAGCGAAAGTACACTGTTGCCGTGCGTACCCTGATCGTATACGTTGGCATTATTCGCTACAAAATCGTAGGTGCCCAGAATCCGGTTTTCGTCAAACAGGTGTTTGAACGCCGCCTGCGTATTGACGCTCAGAAAGCCATTATCGATCACACCCACCCACATGCCTTCGCCGTGGAAACCTCGGGCGTGCATTGAGTCCACTCGCATCTGACCAATCTGCGTTTGGGAATACCCATAATCCAGGGCTTTAGGATTTTTTGGGGTAGAAGTAGCTGGCGACGCCTCCAGCGGTTGCAGGTCACCCGACCAGGCTTTGCTACCGCTACGAATACCCGGCGTCGTGGTGACGGGTACTGCACTCAAAGGAACGTTACCATCATTACCGGCCACGAAAGGCAGGGTTTTGATCTCTTCCAGTTGCTGAGGGGTACACTCCACGAGTACGCCATTGGCCCAGCGGGTTTTGTACCAGACTTTCGCTCCTTTTTCCCGAACGGCCTGGATGTAGGTTGGGTTAGGGGGCAGGTCGCGTTCAGAGACGACCAGGTTTTGTTTGAAGCGACGTTCAATGGAACGTTTGGAGAGAAACTCTTGCGGGCGATTGACGTCGTAGGGTGAATTGGTTTTGTCCTTGAATACGACCAGATACTTGGCCGTCGTTTGGGCCTGAACCGAGAAAAATGCACACGCTAACAGTGCCGACAAACCAGCCCGAAGCCCTCTATTCTTTACCATAACTAGATATTTGCTGAATGAAGCGAGTTCCAAAATCAATTTTATTCTGACCAAAACAGGCGGCTGACTGACAGTAATACAGCTCTGTGCGTTCCCGGTAAATCAGTCCGACTCCTTTGGCGTATATTTCTTTGCGATTGACTAAATCAATGGCTGATACTTTGTTTTCCTGTACGACCGTCAACGTTTTAGAAAAATCGTTTGATCCGATTTTCAGCGGCTGGTCCTTTTGGGTTACCTCGTATTCATCCGGATCATTACTATTCAAAACGTTACCATTCCAGGTTTGTTTAGGGTAGACCGGAAACCAGAGTTTCACGTAGGGTACATTATTCTCCGTACGGATGGCCTGATTCAGCGTCCGACGAGCCGTCCAGACCGAGTCAATGGCCCAGGCCTGCTGCTGACTATTGCGGCGGTAGCGTTCGAGCCGGAAGGAGGATTCGCCATCCAGTCCCGTAAAGGCGTCCGCTACCAGTTCTTTAATCTGATACTGTGACTGGACAGAATCCTGAGCCAGAGCATACTGGGTTTGGGTGACATCGTAAATAACAAAATTGCCTTTTTCGAGCGGGAAGTAATCGTAATCCGATGCCGGTTCGGTATCAGCGGGCTTACAGGACCACACACTCAACGCAAGGAACAAAACAGCGTATACCTTTTTCATACAAACAGAGGGATGGAGATAAAGTAATTAGGTGGGTATTGAACGATCGTTAAAATGAAGATTAAAGGTACTGTTTTCTTGTAACGTTAAAAAAGTTTGAAAGTATGTATACGAATTACACCTTTCAAACTTTTTAACAAAAACGAAAAGCCGGAGTAAAGCCTCCGGCTTTCGTGCTATGATTATTCCCACTCGATGGTGGCCGGGGGTTTCGACGAAATGTCGTAGACGACGCGGTTTACGCCTTTCACCCGGTTGATGATTTCGTTGGAAACTTCCGCCAGAAACTCGTAAGGTAGGTGTACCCAGTCGGCAGTCATCCCGTCTACGGAGGCCACGGCCCGCAGAGCCACGACGCGTTCGTAAGTACGCTCATCGCCCATGACGCCAACGGACTGGATGGGAAGCAGAATCGCTCCGGCCTGCCATACCTGATTGTAGAGGCCTTTTTCGCGGAGTTTACCAATGAAAATGGCGTCTACTTCCTGAAGAATGGCTACTTTTTCAGCCGTAATATCGCCTAAAATCCGAATGGCCAGACCCGGTCCGGGGAAGGGGTGGCGACCCAGAATGGATTCCACAATACCCAATTCACGGCCCACGCGACGTACTTCATCTTTGAACAAGGTACGTAACGGTTCGATGACCTGAAGTTTCATGAAATCGGGCAGACCACCTACGTTGTGGTGCGATTTGATCGTTGCGGAAGGACCTTTCACGGATACCGATTCAATCACGTCGGGATATATTGTACCCTGTCCCAACCAGCTAACGTCGGTTAGCAGGTGAGCTTCCTGATCGAATACTTCGATGAAAGACCGGCCAATGGCTTTGCGTTTATCTTCGGGATCCGTCAAACCAGACAGAGCCGAGTAGAACTGATCTTTGGCGTTTACGCCTTTGATGTTCAGGCCCATATCCTGGTAGGAGTGCAGTACCTGCTCGAATTCGTCTTTCCGCAGCAGACCGTTATCTACGAAAATACAGTACAGGTTCGGTCCGATGGCCCGGTGAATCAGCATGGCGGCTACTGTAGAATCGACCCCACCGGAAAGAGCCATAACTACTTTGTCATCGCCCAGTTTTTCCTTAAGTTGCTCAACTACTTCATCGACGAAGTTGGCGGGCGTCCATTCCTGCTTGCAACCGCAGATGTCCACCAGGAAGTTTTTCAGTACTTCCTTGCCTTCCAGCGAGTGGGTCACTTCGGGGTGAAACTGAATGCCGTAGGTTTCTTCGCCTTCAATTTTAAAAGCGGCTACGCGTACGGTTTCCGTGGAGCCAATGATCGTAAAGTTGTCGGGAATCGTTACGATGGTATCCCCGTGGGACATCCATACCTGCGACTCGGGCGTCAGGTTTTGCAACAGTACCGAACGGTTGGCATCATCCGAATGCAGCATGGCACGTCCGTATTCCCGGATTTTAGAAGGGGCTACTTCGCCGCCTGAAGTTTGAGCCAGCAACTGGGCTCCGTAGCAAACCCCCAGCAAAGGCAACTGACCCCGGAATTGCGACAAGTCCGGATGTGGAGAGTCGGCGTCGCGTACCGAACAGGGACTACCGGAAAGGATGACCCCTTTCACAGAAGCGTCGAGTTCGGGAAAATGATTATACGGATGAATTTCACAATACACGTTTAACTCGCGAACCCGGCGGGCGATGAGCTGCGTATACTGCGAGCCAAAATCGAGAATAAGAATTTTTTCAGTCATGTGTGTACCGACAATTGGTCAGTAAGGAATCGATAAAAAAAAGAGTTCTGCGTTTGAGGGAGGTTTATAGGTTGGAAGTTTCAGGTTTGAGGTTTAAAGTTTAGCTCAACCTGCAAACCCTATCAAACATTAAACCTCAAACCTTCCTCAAACGACTATCAAGGGTATCGTAAATACTTCTTTCGAAGGGTTTTGTATTGACTTAACGCTGGCTCCCAGCTCTTCCGGATGTCGGATTCGCTCAGGCCCGCTTCCATTTGTTTTCGCAACTGGTCGGTACCCGCCAACTGATCAAAGGCTTTCGGACGGTTGATGAATTTGCTTTTATCCGGAGCTTTTGCGTAAAAGTCCAGTACGTATTTTAGCGTAAACCCTTCTTTCCAGGCATCGATTTTCCGCAGGTCCAGGCCGTAGCAACGCACGCCTTCGTTGGGTGGGTTCATGGCTCCGGGTTTATCTACCGGGGTGAATTCGTATGTACCATACTTCGGCGAAGGACCGCCAATGACCTGAAATTGCGTATCCGTCCCCCGACCTAAACTGATCTCCGTACCCTCAAACAAACAGATGGAAGGGTATAACAGAATGCTTTGCTGGTTGGGCAAATTGGGCGAAGGAGCGACGGGTAGGGTATAGGGCGTTTGATGGGTGTAATTCTGACAGAGAACTGTCACAAGCTTGCATTTTGCTCCGTTTTTCAGCCAGCCTTCCTGATTGATCATCTCGGCCAGTTCAACGACTGTACAACCATGGGAAATAGGTACGGGATTAAGTCCGACGAAAGAAGCAAACTTGCGGTCCAGCACGGGGCCATCCACTACGTGACCGTTGGGATTCGGCCGGTCCAGAATCAGTACCGTTTTGCCCTGTTCCGCCGCCGCTTCCATGATATAGTGCATGGTAGACGTATACGTATAAAAACGGGCTCCTACATCCTGAATGTCAAACAGAAGAATATCGAGATCTTTGATTTGCTCGGGTGTGGGTTTCTTATTCGAGCCATAGAGGGATACGACGGGTAAGCCGGTTTTCTGGTCTACGCCGCTCGAGACGTGCTCGCCCGCATCGGCCTTGCCGCGAAAGCCGTGTTCGGGACCAAAAATGGTCTTAATCTGTACGCCCAGATTCAGTAAAGAATCAGCCAGATGCGTTTGATCAGGAAATATGGACGTATGATTGACCACCAGTCCTACCTTTTTTCCTTTCAGCAAGGGCAGGTACTCGTTCGTTCGCTCGATGCCGAGCGTCACCTTGGAAGCAGACTGGGCGTGTAAAACGGGCCGCGAACAGGCGACCACAAGCAGGAAAAGAGCCAGTAAACAGGGGGTACGGAAAGAAACCATGTGCAAATTTCGGGGGAAAGAGCGGAAAAACCAACGCTAACTTTGGAAAAGCACGGGAACCGCTACTTTTGTAATTAGGAAAAAAGGGAAAAACGATCAAATCAGAATCGTAAACCCGGTTTTCATTGGTTTTGAACAAACCCGGATAGGCATCCGGTAACTAATACTATTTTTCGTTGAACTTTCCACGTTTTCTCGCTGCCCGTTTACGCCGCCGTACCGAACAACGCTTGTTTTCGGCGACGGTAACCCGTATTGGCATTGCCAGTATCGCGATTGGGCTGGCGGTGATGATTCTGGCTTTTGCGGTACTGTTTGGTTTTAAAGGCACCATTCAGGAAAAACTCTTTAGTCTGTCGGCTCACCTGAAAGTTACCCGGTATACGCTAAATCAGTCGTACGAAGAAACGGCGATGCCCCGTAACTCCCGGATCAGTGAACAGTACAAAAGCCTGTCGGCCGTACGCCACCTGCAAATGGTGGCTCACAAAGCGGGGATACTGAAAACGCCGGATGATCTTCAGGGGGTACTGTTTAAAGGTGTAGGGTCTGATTATGACTGGAATGTTTTTCGGCAGAATCTGGTGGAAGGTGCCTTACCTGCATTTCAGAAAGATACTTCTGATTCGAAACAGGTGATGATCAGCCGGACGATTGCCAAACAGTTACAACTCAAACCCGGTGATGGCGTAATCATTTATTTCCTTCAAAATCCGCCCCGGCCCCGTAAACTTACGGTTACGGGAATCTATGAAACGGGGCTGGAGGAATTGGATAAACAACTCATTCTGGGTGACATACGTCTGGTACAGAAGCTCAATCGCTGGGGGCCCGATACGGTAGGGGGGTATGAAGTGTTTGTAAAGGATTTTACGCAGTTACCGACGGCGGAAGCCCAAATTGCCAAGTTACTCGAACCCGAACAGGATCTGCGGAGTGTAGTCGATGAATACCGGCCCCTGTTCGACTGGCTGAGCCTGCTGGATCGTAACCTCAGTGTATTTCTGACCCTGATTCTTTTCGTGGCCAGCTTTAATATGGTATCGGTACTGTTGGTCCTCATCATGGAGCGGATTCCCATGATTGGCTTGCTAAAAGCCCTGGGTAGCCCTAGCTGGCAGATTCGCAAGGTTTTTCTGTGGCAGGGAATCTCGATGATTCTGAAAGGTCTTCTGATTGGCAATGGCTTGGGTATCGGCTTGTGTCTGATTCAGCAACGTTACCGTCTCTTCCCCCTTGACCCGGAAAACTACTACATGAGTTACGTCCCCATTGAAATGAATTGGGGCGTAGTACTGGCTCTCAACCTGGCTGTACTCGGCCTGGTCACCCTTGTACTGCTGTTACCTACCTTCATTATTACCCGAATGCGACCCGTGGAAGCCATCCGTTTCTCGAAATAGAGGTAGTCTTCTAAAACTACTCATTGGAAATATACGCTATCTGGTCAGGCATTTGAAGAGAATTTTCTCGAGTAGAGCTGATTTTATGGATAAAATGAAACCAGTTTTCATGAATAAATTGATCTGTTTTAAAAAACAAGTTGATTTATTATTGAGTTAAGTTAATTAGCTTTGAAAAAGAGCTATAAAAGTCCTGCTCCATTACCCCGCCGGAATTATTTAAGTCCCAACGAACACCTTAATATTCAGTTTTACTTAAATTGTTTTAGTTATACTGAAACAATAGTGCGAAGCTATGTTCGCTAATCATGGGGATTGATTTATGGGTATTAGAGATTTTTTCACAGTGCCATTAAAAATTACCAATCCTTTTTTATTAACCCTTTGGTTAACCATTGGTGCTTTTGGTACGTACTTCTGCATGTTTGCTTTTCGGAAACCATTTACAGCAGGCACTTTCGAATCGATGCAACTGGGAGGGATTGATTATAAAATCATCCTCGTCGTTACTCAAATTCTGGGTTACGCCGCCGCCAAAGGGATTGGTATAAAAATCATCTCCGAAACCCGCCCGGAGCAGCGATCGCTCCGAATTCTGCTGGTAATCGGAGTGGCCGAACTAGCTCTCGTCCTATTTGGCTTGCTACCCCCTCCGTACAACTGGTTTTTACTGTTTTTTAACGGTCTCGCGTTGGGATTGGTATACGGACTGGTCTTTGGCTTTCTGGAAGGCCGCCGACTGACCGATCTGCTTGGAGCAGGCCTCTGTTTAAGTTTTATTGTTGCCTCCGGTGTAGTAAAATCCGTGGGCGTTTGGGTGCTCAACTGGGGGGTATCCGAGTACTGGATGCCCGCGGTAGTAGGGTTGGCTTTTTCGCCTCTGTTGCTCCTCTTTGTCTGGATGTTACAGGTTGCTCCGCCCCCTACAGCAGCCGACATTGCCGCCCGAAAGCCCCGCCTGCCCATGACTGCTGAGGACCGGCGACGTTTTTTCAAAGCACTGGCTCCGGGTCTGGTTTCACTGATCCTGATCTACGTTATTATCTCCATGCTGCGGGATATCCGCGACAATTTTGCCGTCGAAATCTGGCAGGAACTGGGCATCCGCACGCCCCGTATTTTTTCCGTAACCGAAAGTTGGGTAGGGGTAATTGTGACGTTACTGGTGGGTGTTTTGTTTATCATTTCCAGCAATCGAAAGGCATTTTGGGCCAATCTGGTCTTTATCGCTCTAGGTATAATTCTGATTCCGCTTGCTTCCTGGTTATACCTTCAGGGGCGAATTCAGCCGCTGGAATGGATGATTGGCGTAGGACTAGGTATTTATCTGGTATACGTTCCCTTTAATGGAATGCTTTTTGAACGCCTCATTGCCATTCGTGGTGAAAAAGCGAATGTAGGCTTTCTCTTTTATTCGGCTGATTTCGCTGGTTATCTGGGAAGCGTGGGCATTTTAATAATTAAAAACTTCGGTCATACGGATATCTCCTGGCTAAAGTTTTATCTCAGCATTACCTACCTTCTTCCGCTAATTGCAGGGCTTTTACTGGTAATATCCGCCATTTATTTTGCCAGAAAGCTCAAAAAATCCTCAATTTTTTAAATTATCAATAACCAAAACAACGCTGCTCGCTTTGAAGTGTTGTCAACCGCATGAACGAAGAGATTTTAATTCAAATCAGTAGCCAACTTAAAGGAAAGCGGAAAAGTCAGGGTATTACTTTACAGGAACTTGCGAATCGGGCTCAGGTAAGTAAGGCATTAATTTCCCAAATTGAGAACAATCGTACGATTCCTTCTCTGCTCGTATTAATCAATTTGATTCGTTCGCTGGGAATAGATTTGAACGTATTTTTTGAAGAATTGGTACAGGGTTCAGGAAACGGAAAGCTTTCTGTCCGACGTAAAGAGGAGTATCAGACCTTCTACAAAGAGGATGCTCCGGATTTTACCTATCGTCGCATTCTAACAAAAACGATCGCAGCTTTGGCCGTCGATATCGTACTGGCGGAGGTAAAACCCCAGGCCCGGCAAAGTACGACTACTACGAGCGATGCGTACGAATTTAAATACGTTATCAAAGGAGAAATAGAGTGTGTGATTGGCGAAGAAACGCACGTGTTAAAAGAGGGCGATTCCCTGTTTTTTGATGGGCGAATCCCGCACAAAGCGTCTAATTTGGTTGAGGACGATAGTGTGATTTTAATCGTCTATTTTTTCGTTGAAAAAGTATAAGTCAGAGATCATTCGGGATAAAACTATTTTCAGCATAGGGTTGTCCCGAATGGACAAAGGGGTTCAGGCCTCAGGGTACAAGTAGAGCTTAATGAATGGAAAGCTATCAATTTGTTCACGGCTACTTAAAACTGACGTAATGCTGGCGGTGTAAGTTTGTTCCAGACAAGAGCGATTTATCCAGCCCGAAACGTATTAATGGTTAAGTGAATGAAACGATTGAAGAAAAGCGGCAGAACCTTGTACTGCCGCTTTTTGTGTATTTGGATAAGCCGCTACGCCTGATAAAAGATAGCTTAACTCCTCTGGTCCGATGAAAAATTTTGAAATGCAGGCAACCGTTGATGCTCTGCTAGGCCTGTACCAATCGTATGAACATGCCGACGAATGTTTGCTGGAACATTCCATTCAGACGGCTCAACTGGCTGAAGAAGAAGGCTACGACGATGAAGTAGTACTAGCGGCCTTTTTTCACGACATTGGCCAGTTGCTGGCTTCGGATCATTACCAGCCAGCTTACGGTCGAATTGGCTCCGAGTACCTGCGAGCCAATGGTTTTTCAGAAAAAGTAGCCCAGGTGGTAGTAATGCATACCGAGGCCGAACGCTATTTGTGCTGGAAATTTCCGGAACGCGTACGCCAGCTGGACGAACATCGCCTGCATCAGTTGTACACGCAGGGGGGCATTATGCCCGAACGGGAGGCCAAAGCTTACGAAAAAAATCCGTACTTCTACCTGAGCCTGAAAGTGAAAGAATGGGACGACGAAGCTCCGCAACGAACCCGGCCGATCCTGGATCTGGAGCCTTACCGCACGATGGCTCTGCGACATCTGCAGCGTCAGTTGAGTTGAGGGCTACGACCAATACGTGATTTGAGGCGGCTTAGCGTTTCCTGAGAAAGCCCGAGGTAGGAGGCCACGTGTTTGTTAGAAAAGCGTTCGATGAAGGAGGGGTGCATGCGTAGCAACCAGCGATAGCGATCGGCTGCATCCATGCACAGGAAGGTTTCAAAGCGTCGGGTACTAATGATATAGGCCGTTTCGAGAATGTAACGGTACACCGCATCCCAACCGGGTAAAGTGGCGTGCAGGTGATAAAAATCTTCGTAACTAATCACCAGAAGATCCGAGTTTTCCAGTACCTGGCTCGTTTCCAGAGAAGGTTCCTGCGTCAAAAAACTTTGCAGAGCCGTTCCGAAGGTGTTTTCTAAAGCAAAATACCGCGTTGCTTCGGCTCCGTCGGGCTGCGTATAAAACAAACGAAAGCTACCCCGACTTACAAAATACAGATTTCGGCATACCTCACCTGAGGTTAGCAAAAATTCGTAACGGCTGGCCTTTTTTAACCGGAAATAACTGAAAATGGTCGCCAGGTCTTCTTCCGAAAATTCAGTTTTATCCACTAAATAAGCTCGCAATACTGTGAAAGCAGTATGGGAATCACTCATATCGTTTCGTTAGTCAGAGTAGTGGTTCCCTTCGATGAGCCAGTAGGACTGGCTGAAAGGTTAAACTAAAGTACGGGCTAAGGAGCAATCCTGGAAAAGGAATGCGACGAATGTACGTAGAAGCCTTATGAGCCCGCCCGGAACGGGGATCAGGACAGCCAGCGGATACCAGCGGCCTGTTCGCTCAGTTTCCATAACAACTGCCCATTGTAGGCGTTGGCGTCGGTACTGAGGATACGTGTGGGCCGTGATTTACTAAAGTATTTGCCATTGTACGACTCGGGTACAGATGCCGTTGACAGATACACCGCCGTGCGGGCCCCTTCTTCCGGCGTGATCATGAACGGGCGTAGCAAACCAAAGCCGACTTTCCAGCTACCCAGAAAATTTTGTCCAAACTGCGAATTGACAACGCCGGGGTGAAGGGCGTAGGCCGTGATGGGCTGACCCTCCAGCCGCCGGGCCAGTTCCTGGGTAAATAGAATATTGGCCAGCTTCCCATCGCCATAGGTAGTCCAGATGTTCAGAGCGGTATTGTTCTTCACAAAAAAACGACGGGCCTTTCCCAAAGCGTGGGCTGCTGAAGAAACATTGATAATGCGGGCTTCACCGCTGGCTCGTAGTAAGTCGAACAATTCAAAGGTGAGTACAAAGTGACCCAGGTGATTGGCGATGAAGCTTCTTTCGTAACCTTCGGGTGTATACTCGATGGAAGCGGGAGCGTAACCGGCATTGTTGATCAGCCGGTCAATGCGGTCGTAACGTTTCTGAATGGCCTCAGCGGCCTGACGCAGGGCGGCCAGATTAGTCAGGTCCGCAAAGAACAACTCGACACGAGCCTGTGGAGACTGTTGCAGCACTTGCTGGCGGGCCCATTCGCCCTTTTCGCGGGAGCGTACCAGAAAAATCAGATCAAAATTTTGTCGAGCCAGGGCCTGGGCCGTGGCTAAGCCAAGGCCGGAGTTGGCTCCGGTGATGAGAGCAGTATAGGGCATAACAGAAAGGTTCAATGGCCTTTTGGTTAAAAAAAGACGGCCAGCCCACAATGGAAGGATGTACGAACTTTACCAAAAAATAAACCCATCCGGCTGGATGGGTTCGTGTTTGTGAGTTGGATAGCTATTTGAATCGGAAATAGTCTTACTCTAAACCGGCAACGCCAGAGGGAGTATTCGTCATGAATAATGCATGACTTTTATATACACAAGCGAGAATTTGAAAAGGCAGAAGGTTGATCTCACAAAAGTGATACAGCGGGATGGCTTTTCTTTACGTAGAAATACCTGTTTTAGCCAAGAGGGGTAAAAAAAAGGCAAAGATTTTCTGTAAAAAGTAATAGGTACTGTGTATAACCAAGTTCTATCCATAAAATAGTCCGTTGATCCACGGAAAGAAACCATCCGGCCCGATTGACTTCCGTTGAACCAATTCAATTGCCACCTTTGAATCAACAAAGCGAACAATGAACCGCTTTTTCAACGTTTATCATTCAATACTAAGGATATAAAGTCATGAACCGTTTAGAACGCATTCCTTCGCATAAAATGATTGGTGGCGTAGCCGCCGGTCTGGCTGCTTACTTAAATGTTGATGTAGCTCTGGTACGGGTGCTGTTTGTACTGGGTGCCATTTTCACGCATGCTCCTTTCGTCATTGCCTATATTATCTTATGGATTGCCCTTCCCAAACGAGTAGAAGGAGCGTATGCCGTAGAGGTGGATACGAATTCACCGCAGCCCCGTACGCATAATTCGAAAGCCTGGGGTATTGCCGCAATTTTGTTTGGCTCCCTGTTTTTACTGGACGAGTTTACCTGGTTCGACTGGGATAAAGCCTGGCCTCTGTCATTAATCGTCGTTGGGCTGGCAGTAATTTTCAAAGATCAGATTAAGGAAAGAATTGCCTGATACCAGCGTTGCACTCACCCATAACCAAACACACACATGACACCTTCTCGCGTAATCATAGGCCTGGCTTTCATCGCCTATGGCATTATCAAACTGGCCGAGGAACTGGGGTGGTTTTACATTGACTGGCATTCGGTACGGCGATACTGGCCCGTAGCGTTAATTGTACTGGGTATCTGGCTATTGGTTCGGAAAAAAGAAGAACCGCCTTATGACCCGCCGCACACTACGGGATCCTTTCCAGCCGATCCCGCTGCACCGCAACCCCCGCAGCCGCCTCAGCCACCCGCTGAACCCTTTGCCTGATAACGTTTTTCCTTCAACTACGCTATTGCTGTCATCTCTCTTTAACGGGCACCGCTTACGGGCCTTCATGCTATGAATGCTAAAAATCTATTACTCGGCGGATTTTTCGTACTACTGGGAATTTTGTTCCTGGGACGAAATCTGGGCTGGTTTGACTTCCATTTCGGTGAACTCCTGCGGCTCTGGCCCCTCTTGTTTGTGGTACTGGGTGTAAACATGATCTGGGGTAAAGCGAACCGCAACGTCACGGTAGTGACTCTGATTTTACTGGCCATCTGCGTTCCCTTGTTCATTGCTACGAAAGTACGGGACCGGGTACGTGACAATATTCACTGGAATGGAAGCTGGGACGATGATGATCAGGACGATGAATCAGAAGAATCGTACGAAAACCGCGATTCAGAACAGAGTGGCGGTAAGCAATACCTGGCCGAACCCATGACCGATAGTGTTAATGCAGCTAGTTTTCAGCTCGAAGGCGGAGCGGCGGAGTTTACGATGGGTACTACGGATAAACAGTTGGTAGAGGCCGATGGTGATCTGGATATGGGCAATCTGTCGCTGAAAAGTACGAGTGTGAACGGAGCCAGCGAAGTAGTACTAAGCATGAAGGGGCGTAAGAAGTGGAACTGGGACGAAGAGCACTCACACAACAATGTTGCCGTACGCCTTAATCCACAACCGCTCTGGAATCTGGACATGAAAGTAGGGGCGGGCAAAGCCGATTTTGACCTGACGCCTTTCAAAGTCAGCAAGGTAAGTCTGCACACCGGAGCCGCCGAAATGGATCTGAAACTGGGTGATAAAACCGACCAAACAGACGTGGAAGTAAATGCGGGTGTGGCGAGTGTAAAAATTAAGGTGCCCCAATCCGTGGGTTGTCGGATCACCACCCGGGGAGCGTTAACGGAAAAAGATTTCAACGGATTTACGCGTCAGGGTGATGCTTACGAAACGCCCGGCTATGCGGGTGCCAAGAAAAAAATCAATATCCGCTTCGAAGGAGGTATTGCGGAATGGAAAGTGGAAAGGTATTAGGGTTTTGAGCGGTGGCCGCAGCCGTTTTGAGTTTTCCGTTTTCCGTTTTCCGTTTTCCGTTTTCCGTTTTCCGTTTTAGGTAGGATAAACCTGGTAAAGGTAGCGGGAGGGGTTGTCCGTAGTATGTACTACGGACTTTTTAAGTTGGTAGGCTGTGCCTACCGGGCGGGATGTTCCCCGCATTTCATACGAGGCTATGGATGTTGAACCCCTTCAGGGTTAGGGGGTCGGCATACAAGCTTGACTAAACTAGGGGAGACGGGGCCGTTTAACCCCGGAGGGGTTCAATGGTCATAGCCATGGGTATAAACCATGGACGTTTTATTCCCCGCATTGCATACGGGGCTATCACATTGAACCCCTTCGGGGTTAAGTGCTGGGTAAAGGAGAAGACTGCTCCGCTTGTGTTCTGGCTAGTCAAACTCGATTAACATTAGCGGGGCGGGTTGCCCGCAACGTTTACTACGGACGCAAAAATTGGTAGGTTGTGCCTACCAGTCTACATAAGTCTCACTGCTGCGGACTTTATTTTATTGCCTAAGGACCCGTTTCCTTACAAAATGAGCCAAGGAATTTACCGTATGTTGACAGCGATTAAACGATGTCTTGCGGCACATTCCTTGGCTCTTTATGTAGTGAAAGCTTATCTCTACCGCAGGGCTTTGGTAATCCAACCGCCGCCTACCACGTCGTCGCCTTCGTAAAAAACGGCTGCCTGACCGGGAGCTACGCCGGTTACGGGTTCGTGGAAGCGTACTTCCATTTGCCCACCGGTTTGCGTAATGATGGCCGGTGTTCCCTCGTGCTTATAACGAATTTTCGTGACTGTTTCCAGGGGCTGCGTCAGTTCGGCATACTTCTGCATATTCAGCTGACTAACCATCATACCAGTCCGTTCCAGGTCGCGGTCACGGCCCAGTACGACTTCATTGCTGTCTTTCCGAATTTCCGTAACGAAAGCGGGGTAGCCCAGAGCAATACCCAGGCCTTTGCGTTGGCCAATGGTATAGAACGGATAACCTTCGTGCGTGCCCAGTACTTTCCCTTCCTGATCGACGAAGTTACCGCCGGCTACTTCTGCCTCCAGGGTAGGAATACGGCGTTTCAGGAAACCGCGATAATCGTTATCCGGTACAAAGCAGATCTCGTAGCTTTCTGCCTTGCTGGCTAACTCAAAGAAACCGCGTTCTTTGGCCATTTCTCGAATTTCACTTTTACGGAAATTACCCAGGGGAAGCTTGGTACGGGCCAGACTGTCCTGTGATACCCCCCAGAGTACGTAACTCTGATCTTTCCAGGTATCCAAACCCTTCGATACGATATGACGACCGTGCGACGGACCGCCGTTGCCTTCCCGCAGGTTGGCATAGTGACCTGTAGCAATAAACTCGCAATCGAGCTTGTCGGCCCGCCGTAACAAAGCGTCCCACTTGATGTGCGTGTTGCACAAAACGCAGGGGTTAGGCGTACGGCCTTCCAGGTATTCACCCGTAAAATGGTCGATTACGTAATCCCCAAATTCATTCCGAATGTCAAGAATATAGTGCGGGAAACCCAGCTGTACCGCTACGTTACGGGCATCGTTGATGCTATCGAGACTACAACAGCCCGTTTCTTTTTTCGTACCCCCGGAACTGGCGTAGTCCCAGGTTTTCATCGTCATACCAATGACTTCGTAACCTTGTTCGTGCAGCAGGACCGCTGCCAGTGAAGAATCAATGCCGCCACTCATGGCGACCAGAATACGTCCGTGTTTGCTCATAATGAATCCGGCCAGGGTTCAAAGCCCTGCGATTGGTGATGTAGTGAAAGACACTACGAAAAGGTACTGGTAATGCTAAGGGAGTGCATTTCAACCCAAACCCTTGGGTGAAAGTTCAATTTCAGGAGCAGTAATGCGAGTACTGCTCCTGAAACGTACTACTTTTTAAGGCCTAACTCCAGCAGGCGTTCATCCAGAAACTCTCCGGCGGTCATGTCCGTATAAAGTTTAGGATGCTGCGTATCAATACAACTTTCCAGTGAAGTCAAATCCATCTCTGAGCGAGGGTGCATAAAGAAAGGAATCGAAAACCGGGAGGTGTTCATTTTTTCCCGCGAAGGATTGACTACCCGGTGAATCGTCGACTTCAGCTTGTGATTAGTAAGGCGGTCGAGCATATCCCCTACATTGACGATGATCTGGTCGGGCAAGGCCGTAATACCAATCCATGCTCCGTCCCGACGCAGAACCTCGAGTCCTTCGGCACTGGCTCCCATCAGCAGCGTAATCAGGTTAATATCTCCGTGAGCCGCGGCCCGTACGGCTCCGGGTTCCACTACATTGGGGTCGAGCGGGAAGTAATGGAGAGCCCGTAAAATGCTGTTACCGTGCTTCACCTTACCCTCGAAGTAATCCTCGGACAGTTCCAGATACAGAGCAATGGCCCGCAGCAACGTTTTTCCCGTTTGTTCAAACGTCTGATACGTTTGTACGGTATACTGTTCAAAAGCCGGTAAGTCTTCTGGAAATACATTTTTGGGATAATCTGCCCAGACCGAATCGCCATCGTCCGTCGTCGGATGGGGCTGGCCGACGTGGTAAAATTCTTTCAGATCGGCCACTTTGAAACCTTTGGCAGTTTCTTTCCCCTTGCCCACGTAACCCCGCTGCCCGGCAATGCCCGGCACTTCGTATTGTTTCTTGTAGTCGTCAGCTTTAAAGAAAAATTCCTTCACTGCTGCATATAGATGGTCCTGCAACTCAGCCGTGAGGCCGTGGTTTTTGATCGCAACAAAACCGATATTGTTAAACGCCCGGCCCAGATCAGCTACGAACCTGGCTTTTCGCTCGGCATCACCCGAGGTAAAATCAGCCAGATCCAGCGATGGGATTTCGTCCAAAAGAGCGTCATTCTGAAGACTTTCCATGGTGTACTAGGGATAAAGTGTTGTACAAAAGTAAGCAAGTTTAGGCGTAGGTGCTGCGATTTTGCGTTTAGTGAATGAAAATCAATCGCTACCGGGCAGGAACGTATTAGAGGACTGGCTTACCGACAAATTCACCAAATCGCCTTGCCCCCGGCGTTTTTATCCCGAACATTGCCAATGATACTGACCGTCTGGTTGATATCCCTACGCCTGAACTGAAACGTATGAGCACTGAATTTCCTACCTATAGTATTCAAGCCTTCCAGCGGCACGAGCCCGATGTACCTTTTTTTATGACCCCGCTCGAAAAACTGGTACGTGAATTCAAAGGCATTGATAAATCGCATTCGCACACGTTTTATCTGCTGATGTGGATCAAGGAGGGGAAGGGAACGCATACCATCGACTTTCGTACGTACGAGGTGGGACCTCATCAATTGTATTTTCTAACGCCGGGTCAGGTACATAGCTGGGAGCTTTCACCGGATATTAAAGGCTATAATCTCTTTTTTGAGCCGAATTACTTTCGTAGCCGCTTTCCTAATCGATTGTTTGCGTATCCTTTTTATCACTCCCACCAGCATCGACCCTTACTGGAAGTAACAGATGAAACGTTCGTGTCCCTGTACGAGCTGATGTATCAGGAATATACGGCGGCTGAAGTCAATCGATCGGAGGTGTTTCTGTCGTACTTACACATTATCCTGGAAAAGGCGAACCGCGTCTATCAAAACCAGTGGCCGGGGGAATCCACCCATTACTACGACCGCATCCGGCAGTACGAAGAATTACTGGAAGAACAGTTTCTGGACGTGCGGGAAGTGAAAACGTACGCTGAACAATTACACATCAGCCCCAACCACCTTAATAATATCTGTAAGACACTACTGGGCAAAACGGCCAGCCAGTTGCTGTACGAACGAATTATCATTGAAGCCAAACGCTTACTGACGCATACGGCTCTGTCCATCAAGGAAATCGGCTACCTGCTGCATTTTGAAGACCCTTCGTACTTCGTTCGTTTTTTCCGAACGCATACGGGACAAACGCCATTAGATTTTCGAGAATCACAAAATCGTTGATTTGTACCATTCTTGTCCGTATTCATACCTTACGTGAAAAGAAAGAAGAAATTATCTTTGTATCAGGAATCAGAAAGGGATTTTCTTCTGAACCTTCACGATCATGGCACTTAATTCGAAATTATATAGCATCGCTTTTAATAAATGTCCAAAATGCCACCAGGGAGATTTCTTCAAAACCAAGACTTCCTTCCAGCGTCATTTTGACGAAATTCACCACCATTGCCCGCATTGTAACGAAACGCTGGTACCCGAGCCCGGTTTTTACTGGGGAGCTTTGTACGTGAGTTATGCTCTGTACGTAGCCTGGTGTCTGACCGCTTTCGTCGTCTATACGTACGTCTTGAAACTGGACCTTGATTATTTCCTGGTCTTTCTGGTTCCGACTTTGGTTTTGCTGATGCCCTGGTTTTTCCGGCTGGCCCGTCGGACCTGGCTTAATCTGTTCGTCGATTACGACCCCGCCAAAGCCAAACAGAAAGCCGTGGATTTAAAACCAGCGATCTAATGTTTATTGCGTAGTACCTGTTTGCAGAAGGCCTCCCAGCGATGGGAGGTCTTTTTTATATCGCCTTACAGGATGCCTCCACCTAGCATGAGCCGGAGGATGGCCACAATGAGTACGAAGATATTGAGGTTACGACCCGTTTTACTTTCCGAAAAAGCTCCAAAGCCCAGGCCGATAAACGCAACGGGAAGGGCGACCCAATTGACAATACCAATGAAGGGAATGAGTCCCGCCAAAGCAATCACAAAGGCTACGATGCCGAGCAGGATGGAAATGAGATTAAACATAGAGATAGGGCTTTTACGAGAATGACGCTACAAAGGGAAGCATTTCTGCGTACACCCGAAAAAAGCTTTCCACCATCGGAAGCAGGCCCTGATTACCGTACCAAAGTGAGGTTGAGCACCTACATGCAACAAAAAAAGGATGGCTCCGTATTGACGAAACCATCCTTTTTTTGGGCTTGAGAAAGCTTATTTCACCGCGTCAGCGTAGTTTTTAGCTGCTGCCTCCCAGTTTACTACGTCCCAGTACGCTTTGATATAGTCGGGACGTTTGTTCTGATACTTGAGGTAGTAAGCGTGCTCCCATACGTCCAGACCAATCACCGGTGTACCGGGCGTTTCGGCCAGGGCCATCAAGGGGTTGTCCTGGTTAGGCGTTGAAACAACAGCCAGTTTTTTATCCGGCGTTACGATCAGCCAGGCCCAGCCTGAACCGAACCGGCTCGTAGCCGCTTTATTGAATTCCTCAACGAATTTATCGTAGGTACCAAACGATTTCGTAATCGCGTCCGCTAATTCACCGGAAGGTTTGCCACCGCGTTTGGGGCCAATGGTATTCCAGAAAAAGGTGTGGTTCCAGTGACCACCGGCGTTGTTCCGGATAGCCGGAGCCGTGTTTTTATCAATTTTCTTCACCACCTGAAAAATGGTCTGTGAAGCTTCGGGTTTGCCTTCTACGGCTTTGTTTAGATTATCAACGTACGCTTTGTGGTGTTTGCCGTAGTGAATTTCCATCGTTTGCTTGTCGATGCTTGGTTCTAAAGCGTCGAAGGCGTAAGGCAGGGGAGCTTGAGTAAACTGTGCCGAAACCTGAAAAGCCGAAGCCAGCAGGCCGGCTACCAAAAGGGATTTAAATTTCATGGTTGAAAATGGTTTCTTAAGGATCTGAAACACTGCTTAGGTGCAGCTCAAAGGCAAAAATATCTGTACCATTTCAGGCTACAAGCGTTTCGGTGATAAACTTTTATGGATTGGGAGCTACGCTGGTCAACGCCCAAACCGTGCTTTCAACGGATAGGCCAGGGAAGGCCCGGCGGCAAAAGATCGTCTGTATAGCGTTTAAACGATGATTTATCCCTGACAGCCGGCCCTCAGAATCCGAATGAGCGATGGATCTTTCGTTTTCATACAAAAATCTTTCGTATGGATATGAAGTTACAGGCGGGCAGGGAGGACCTTTGTAACAGCAAAGGATACTGGCGGGAGATCGCCCCGAAATGTCTTTAGAATTGAACAGTAAGTCGATTTTCGCGATCGCTACATTAAAATAAGCTTTAATTTTAATTGTTTGATTTAGGTCAAAGTATTCCGCCAGCCCTTTTCTGAGATTTGCACTTATTTAATACATACGTCATTTCTTCCCATTTGCTATGAATAGTTTTGTTCTCACCCAGATTTGTGCAAAATCCGAATGGCATTCGCCGCCCTTTGCCAAATATTTTTAAAAATCTGCCTCTGATCTTTCAGAACTTTACCAGTACTGGCGAAATTAGCCCAGAGGAGCAGGGAGCTAGATTGGTTCTGTAATTAGATTTATCCGGGAAATGCGGCAACTAAATGAACAGAACGATTCTCCATTGCTTGTCCCTGGCGTGTATAGGCTCCAGTGATCGACTGTAAGACGCACTTACAAAGAGCTTTAATTGATTGAGTGTTAGACACTACCCCCTCTTGTTATGTGGATTGTTCGATTAGCTTTACAGCGGAAGTATACCATTGCGGTGCTGGCTCTGCTGATCCTGATTATGGGTGTGGTATCCATTCGTCAGATGCCCACCGACATTTTTCCCCGTATCAACATTCCGGTTATTTCCGTAATCTGGTCGTACCGGGGACTTTCGACGGACGAAATGGAAAAGATGATTACCAACTTTTCCGAAACGTCGGTCATCAATAACGCCTCTGACATCCAGCGGGTGGAATCCCAGACCTACAATGGGGTGGCCGTACTGAAAATCTTCTTTCAGCCCACGGTGAAAATTGAGGAGGCCCTGGCTTCCATTACGGCCATCTCGCAGACGATTCGGGTACGGATGCCGCCCGGAACGCAACCGCCGATTATTGTGCGGTACAACGCTACGGACGTTCCCATTCTGCAGCTGAGTATCTCCTCGGACAGTCTGACGGAATCCCAAATCACCGACTATATTACGACCCGGATACGGCCCATGATTTCGACCGTACAGGGGAGCCGTCTGTCGCAGCCGTTCGGAGGAAAAGCCCGTCAGGTGATGGTGGATCTTGATCCTGAATTGCTTACGGCTCGCGGCGTATCACCCGAAGATGTAGTCAATGCCGTATCCGCTCAGAACCTAACCCTGCCGAGTGGTCAGCTTCGGCTGGAGGAAAGGGAATACAACGTACGCCTGAATACCAAGCCCGACGCCATCATTGCGTTGAACGATATTCCGGTGAAAACGCTGCCCGGCGGCGTGGTCCTGCACTTACGCGATGTGGCCAACGTCCACGATGGTTCGATCGTACAAACCAACGTAGTCAAACAGGATGGCCGACGGGGCGTATTGCTCAATATCGTAAAAACCGGGAATGCCTCAACGACCGAAGTGGTCGACAAAATTCGGAATGAAGTACTCCCGGCGGTTCGCGGAGCCGCTCCGGCTTCCCTGAAGATTACTGAACTTTTTGACCAGTCGGTGTTCGTACGAGCCTCGATTCACGGGGTAGTCGTGGAAGGGTTGATTGCGGCCCTGCTGACGGCCGCCATGATTCTGCTCTTCCTGGGTAGCTGGCGGAGTACGCTGATTGTTGCTATTTCCATACCACTCTCGATTCTGAGTTCGCTCGCCGTTTTGTATCTGATGGGCGAAACGCTGAATATCAATACGCTGGGCGGTTTGGCTCTGGCTATTGGTATTCTGGTGGATGACGCGACAGTAACGATTGAGAACATTCACCGAAACGAAGAGTTAGGCCTGCCCCTGCGAAGGGCGATTATGGTAGGGGCTCACCAGATTGCCACACCGACGCTGGTGGCTACGCTGACGATCTGTATCGTGTTCGTATCGGTACTCTTTTTGGAAGGTCCGGCCCGCTTCTTGTTCGGTCCGCTGGCGTTGGCGGTAGTATTCGCCATGATTGCTTCATATATCCTTTCGCGTACCCTGGTGCCTACGCTAGCTGACTTGTTGCTCAAATCCGAGCCACATCACCAGGAGGGACACCTGAACGGTCAGGCGAAGAAACCTAGCTTCTTTGCTCGTATTTACCAAAGCTTCAACCGGGGCTTCGACCGTTTTCAAGGACGGTATCTGCGGGTACTGCAATGGAATCTGGGCCACCGGAAAACGGTACTGGCGGTATTCCTGGTCGTTGTTATGATTACGGCGGTGATGGTTCCTTTTGTAGGGCGTGACTTTTTCCCCAGTGTGGATGCCGGCCAGTTCAGGTTGCACATGCGGGCTCCGGCGGGTTCCCGACTGGAAGCTACGGAGCGTACGGCGGGGCAGGCTGAGGCAGTTATCCGGCAGATCATTCCGGCGAATGAAATTGAAACGGTTATTGCCAACATCGGTCTGACGAGTGAAGGGTACAACTTCGTATTCCAGGACAACTCGTCACTGGGCTCCGCCGATGCGGAGTTGCTGGTGGCTCTTAAAAAAGAGAAAAGTCGTCCGACGGAAGAATACATGCGGGAAATTCGGGCCAAGCTGGCCGAGGCTCTGCCGCAGGTGACCTTCTTCTTTCAGCCAGCCGATATTGTAACGCAGATCTTGAATTTCGGTCTGACCTCACCCATTGACATTCAGGTGACGGGTTTCGACCGGAAGAATAACTTACGCATTGCTCAGGAAATCCGCAGTAAAGTAGCTCAGATACCCGGTACGGTCGATGTGCACCTGCATCAGGTCATGAACGCTCCCGAATTATTCGTGAATATTGACCGCGAGCGGGCCAATCAGCTGGGACTCAATGAAACCAAGGTGGCCAACAACATGATGATTTCCATGAGTGGTACCACGCAGGTAAACCCGAACTTCTGGCCGGACCCGGTTACGGGCTTTCCGTATCTGGTGGCCGTACAGACGCCGCCGTACAAACTCAATACGCTGGATAAACTGCTGCAAACGCCTTTGGTGACGCAAACCGGCGAACTGACGCCGCAATCCCTGGCCAACGTCGCTAAGGTCGAACGTCGCGTAACACCCATGGTGGTGAACCGGATGAATACGCAACCCATGTTTGATGTGTACGCCTCGGTGGAACGGACAGATCTGGGAAGTGTTTCCGGAAAGCTTTCCGAGATCATCAAGGAGTACCAGCAACAGCTCAAGCCGGGGAATAAAATTGAAGTACGCGGTCAGGTGGAAAGTATGAATTCAGCCTTTACGCGGTTAGGCATTGGTTTGTTGTTTGCGGCCATTCTGGTGTACATGCTGATGGTCGTCAACTTCCAGTCCTTTTTGTATCCCTTCATCATTATTACGGCTCTTCCCGGAGCAATGTGCGGGGTGGTATGGCTGCTGTTTTTGAGCCAGACCACCTTCAGTATTCCTTCGCTGATGGGGGCGATCATGAGTGTGGGGGTAGCTACGGCCAACTCCATTCTGCTGGTAAGCTTCGCTCAGGAACAGGTGTTTGATCTGCACATGAGTCCGTATGAATCAGCTCTGGAAGCGGGCCGTACCCGTTTGCGTCCGATTTTGATGACGGCCCTGGCGATGATCATCGGGATGTTGCCGATGTCTTTAGGACTCGGCGAGGGCGGTGAGCAGAACGCTCCCCTGGGGCGGGCCGTGATTGGCGGGTTGTTACTGGCCACCTTTACGACGCTGCTTTTCGTACCCGTCGTATTTAGCTATCTGGCGAAAAACCGCACCGAAGCCGAAATGGCCGAAGAAAAAGAACTGGCTGAGATGGAAGTTTGATGAGTGGGCAGTTTTCAGTTTACCGTTCTCTGTTACCTGCGAGAGCAACAAATTTTTTAAACAGAAACGGTAAATCATGAAATCTACCCATTGAAAACAGAAAACTGTAAACAGAAAACTAGTATATAGATCATGAAGAGAAATCTCTGGATATGGCTGATTCCAGTGGGATTATTGGCTTTATTCTTCTTCGTAGGCGTATTACCCCGAATCAGAAATCAGCAGGAACTGCACGCCGAAAGCGACGCTGCCAAAAATCGTTTGCCGCTGGTGAACGTCGTCATTGCAAAACGTACCACCGATACGACGGGACTGACCTTGCCTGGACAGATCATGCCGTACCGCGAAACGCAGGTATACGCCCGTACGCAGGGTTTTTTGCGGCAACGTTTGGTCGATATTGGATCGAAAGTAAACCGGGGCAGCTTGCTGGCCACGATTGAAGCTCCTGAATTGGATCAGGACATTCTGAAAGCTCAGGCGGATATGAAACTGGCTCAGGTGAACCTGGATCGGGTGAAAAGCGTGACACTTCCCGGAGCCGTTTCGCAACAGGATGTGGATACACGTCAGGCGGGCTACGAAGTAGGCCGGGCGGCGTTGCGGCGGCTCGAAGCCCTGAAGAGCCTGCAACAGGTACGGGCTCCTTTCAATGGGATCATAACGGCCCGGAATGCGGACGTGGGAGCGTTGATCAATACGGGCAATATTCCCCTGTTTACAGTATCTCAACTAGATACCCTGCGGGTGTACATCGACGTACCTCAGACCTATTATCAGCTCGTAAAAATCGGACTGCCCGCTACGGTGAAGGTGCCCGAACTGGGTAAAAGCTTCACGGGTAAAGTGGTGCGTACCTCGGGTACGCTTCGTTCGGCCTCGCGTACGTTGCTGACGGAAGTAGCCATTCCCAACCGCTCCGGTGAATTAGTTGCTGGTTTGTACGGACAGGTAACGCTGGACGTACGGGCGATTAACCCTCCCGTACGGATTCCGGCCAACACGCTGCTGGTTACGCCCGAAGGCTCCCGGGTCGTCATTGTTTCTTCCAACGGTCAGGTGCATTTTCAGCCCATCACGATTGGACGCGATTTTGGTACGAGCCTGGAAGTACTGGATGGATTACAGGGCAGCGAACGCCTGGTAGCCAACCCATCCGACGGCCTCAAAGAAGGAGGCATGGTACGCGTAAAATAAGAGGGTTTTGAGTTTTGTGTGTAGCGTTTAGAGTAGGTCATGCTATTAGGAACGCTAATAAATGAATAAAGGATGGGGCAGAAAGCTGGAATGAACCCATAAACTCAAAACCCTACACACAAAACTTCCAACTGCCTCAACTTCCCAAAGTTTTTACCGAACGTATGAATTGTTTATTGAAAATCAGTGGGTTGCTTTTGCTGGTGACCAGTATGGTTACGGCACAGACGCCCACCAGTCGACCTTTTGCCGATCCGGAACTGGATAAACTCATCGAGGCCGGACTCAATTTCAATCCTGATATACGAAATGCCCTGAGTCGGGTCGAGGAAGCCCGCGTACGCGTACGGGTGGCCGAGTCGTACCTGCGACCTGTAGTTCGGGGGAATCCGGGCATTCAGACGCAAAGCCTTTCGCCCAACCGGCCCGTTCAGTTCACCAACGTACGGGCGGTGCGGGTACAACTGACGACGTTTCAAATTCCCATTGATGCCAGTTTCGAACTGGATTTATTCGGACGAATCCGGCAAACCGTGCGGCTTTCCGAAGTGCAGATGCAACTGAGTGAGGCCGATGTTCGGATTGCCCGTCTGGCGGTAGCCGCCGAAATTGCCCGTCTCTATGCTCTGGTACGCTCCAACGATGCCGAACAAACAGTTTTCGAGCGAACCTTGTCCGCCCGGGATTCCGTACTGGCGGTGGTTCGCGAACGATTCCGGATTGGCCTGACGAGTGAAATCGACGTCCGCCGGGCCGAAACGGAGATTGGTAATCTGCAAACTCAACGTACTGCTTTGCAACGGAGTCGTCACGAGTTAACCAACGGACTAGCCATTCTAACGGGTCAGGATGCGGGGACTTTTATCCTGCCGCCGGCTACGTTACCCCCATACCCAACGCCAACGTACGCCAACATTACGGTGGATTTACTACAGAACCGTCCCGACATTCAGCAGTCGAATGTACAGGTATCGGCAGCAGATATTAACGCGGATATAGCAAGAAAAGCCCTGAAACCTCGGATCAACGTAGGCGGTTCGGGTGGTTTGATCAGTGGTAGGATTGGTGATCTGGTGCTACCGTCCAGCTATACGTATACGGTTGGAGCCACGGCTAGTTTCCCGATTTATGAAGGTCGGCGAAACCGGGAAAACATTAACTTAGCCCAGCAGCAGATACAAACGGCCCGCACGTCGGTGGATCAGCGAGTGGTGACGGCCCAACGCGAAGCCGAAGTGGCCCTGGATAACATCCGTGATCTGGAAACCCAGATTGGCAATCAGCAAAGCGTCATTGAAACGGCTCGTAAAACCGAGCAACTCGTGCGGGAAGTGTACGGAAAAGGTCTGACGACGTACCTTGACGTACTCGATGCCCAACGTACGTCGCTGGATGCTGAACGACAACTGGCTCAGTTACAGGGACAACGGCTGGTATACGCCGTGGCTTTGTGGAAGGCTTTGGGTGGACAGTAGCTTGGCCATAGACTGAAATCCATGGTTATGAAAGAAATCAAACCTACGGCTCTTGGTCGTTAGCCAAGGGTAGGGAGGACGCAACAAAAAGGATCGAAGCTCGCTTCGGTCCTTTTTTAATACCAAAAGGGTTAAGTATTTTTCAGAAAAAATGGTATTTATCCATAGGGAAACGCTTAATCTTCCGAAGGCGTTGGTCGAATCGATTACATTAAATACTTTTGCAGGTCGGAAGAAAAAACGTACCTATCCGTGTCAAAACACCGCGTTTTTTCTCTTAATAGATTTAACCAGCAGAATGGTCTTACCCGCCGTTTGAACCTTCGGCCCACCGAATGAACGATCCTATAAATGTCAATTCTTACCGTTTTTTACATTAAACTGCTTTTGAACGTAGGATTAACCGCCGGAATCATCTGGACGGTTAAGAAAGCAACCCTCATTCAGCAATGGCAGCAAAAAAACGACACCCTTGCCTTTAGTCTGGGTTTTCTTATCCTGCGGCTGATTCCCTGGGTCATGATTTTTCTCGTGATCAATGAGGTGCCTCGTGGAGACGTTCCCTTCTTTTTCTATAAAGCCGAAGGAGCAAAGGCCGGAGGATTTGTGTACCGGGATTTCTGGTCGTATCACGCTCCCTTGTTTGCGTACATCATCAGTCTGCCGCTCTGGCTCTGGCACAACTCCCGAGCGATTGTTCTGCTAATGGTTTTGATGGAAACACTCATTCTGTGGGGAACCTACCGGACTTACAAACCCGAAAAGTCGAATGCCTTACAGGCCAGCCTGATTTACTGGATGTTACCGGCGTCGTTTATGTACATCCTTATCGATGGCCAGGAAGAAGTCTGGTTTTGGGGTTTAGCTCTGCTCATGTGGCGGCACGTGAAACAGAATCCAGAGGATTATGAAGTAGGACTGGGCGTCATTTTTGCCATCGCCCTGCTGACCACCAAAGCGACGTTTGTCTTTTTCCTGCCCCCGCTGCTCATTAGCGTACGCCGTCCGATCAAAATGCTGCTGGTCATGGCCGCCATCGGATTACCCGCTCTGGCGTTTCTCTACTGGCAAATCGGCGACTTATTCCTTATGCCCATTCAGCATACCGAGCAGTTGATGACGCCGAACCTGTTTTCCATTACCCGGCCTGTCATCGAGCTTTTCGTGCACATTGATACCAGTAATTCGACTCTGGTTAACTGGCTGGGACTAATCACCACCATGCTCCTGGTTTCGTATCTGGCGTATCGGGGTCGCGTTAATCCGCTGACGCACACGCTACCTGCATTGTTCATTGCCACATTTGCCTGTATGATGATCTTTCAGGCCAGTGCCCCCGGAGCGTACCTCATTGCGTATCTGCTGGCTGTCGTTTTCGATATTGTTGACCTGCGGAATAACAAACACCTCACAATCTTGTTAGTACTGAGCTGGCTCACAGTAGTACAGCCCTTTGTAAACGTATACATTAAGCAACCGGATTATACCCGGTTTGGTATGCTGACCAATCCCGTATATCTGTTCGACTGGCTGCTACAGGTACTCAACGTAGCCTGTTTTTTCTGGCTGGTTTCCCGAACGGCCACTAAAATTGTTACTCCTAAACATTTGACGCCGGCATGAGTGTTGTTTTGGCCAAACTGATTATTAGCCTGGGCTGTATTCTGCTGGTAGGTATTGTGCTGTATTTCAGGCCCCCAATTACGGCAGGGCTGAAAACGAAACCTGTAGCCGGTGTACTCGGCGTGAGCTGGCTGCTGCTCCGGGTGTTTCCCTTTCTGGTGATTTATCTATGGGCGAATCAGGAGCCTACTTCCGATGTGAACGGCTTCTGGGACGAAGGCAGTAAAGCTTCAATGGGCCAGATGGTATACCGCGATTTCTGGTCCCCGTATTCCCCTTTGTATGCCTATTTCTTAGGTATGTGGCTGAAAATCTGGTACAATCCCCGCATGATTGTCCTGACCATGGCTCTGATGGACGGGGTTGCTCTGGTACTGACTTATCTCTTTTATAAAGACCGCTACAGTAAGGAAGATTTACTCTTCAAGGCCCTCCTGTACCTGTTACTGCCCGGCTCACTCGTTTTGTGCGTGGTTGGAGCCCAGGAAGACATCTGGATGTGGCTGTTCGTCGTGCTGGCCTTCCTGGTTCGCAAACGCTGGGGTGTCATTGGTTACAGCCTCGTCATGGCTCTGGGGGTACTAACCACCAAGGCCATTTTTGGACTGGCTCTGTTTCCGCTCTTTCTCATTGAAAAAGAAAAAATTCGTTTTCTGATTCCAATCTCCCTGATTGGAGCTCTGTCGGTAGCCATTTTATATCATCTGGTAAAACTGGAATTTTTGCAGCCGCTCGACGAAGCGAATGTATTACGGGCTCCCAACTTGCTTTCGGTCATCAATCCCTGGACGTTCGATTCGATTGGTACCGGAGCGAAAGCCTGGAACTGGCTCGGACTGGTAGCCACCATTAGCATCGGTTGTCTGACGGCCTGGCGGATGCGGAATCAGCCGGTGAATGTGATGCTGGCCCACCTCTGGGTAGCCATGTATGGTTTGATGATGATTGCCCAGCAAAGTGCGTATAGTAATTATCTGTTCCTGTTTTTGTTGCCGCTGGTGTTTGAAGTAATGGACTGGGCTAACCTTCGACAGGTCATTCTCCTGTTCATCTTTAACGTATTGTCGGTAATTCATCCCTCGTACTGGTGGCGGATGGGCATGCCCAATTACGCAACTCCTGCCGATATTTTCGGCCTTCAGGCCCGTACTATCGATTACGTTATTCAGGTGGGAGTCGTAGTATTGACGGGCTATTTTGTTACCGTAGCCTTTCCCGGATCCGAAAAAAAAAAGTACAGCACGCCCCGGTAGTACCCCAGCTGCATTCCCTATAAGCGATACCTTTCTTTAGTTGTTGGCATGAGTCAGAAACGTAATTTTCCCAATCTGAACGGCGTACGATGTATTGCGGCGGTGTCCGTATTGATCCATCACCTCGAACAGGCGAAAGAAGCGTTTGACCTGCCCAATATTTACCATCTGACGGTCGTCAAACACGCGGGCCGTTTGGGTGTGGGTCTTTTTTTCGTACTCAGTGGCTTTCTCATCACGTATCTGCTGTTGCAGGAAAAAGGTAATTTTGGCGACATTTCTGCCCCCAAGTTTTACCTGCGACGCGTATTCCGGATCTGGCCCATTTATTTTCTGATCGTCGGACTAGCCCTGTTTGTCTTTCCGCATGTGCCCCTGATGTATTTTCCCGGAGCCAACGAAGTCGCTTCCCAGCACGTTGCGGAACGAATCACGCTACTGGCTCTGGTACTGCCCAACTACGCGTTCGTCCTGTATAACATTCCCTACTGGGCCGCTCAGGCCTGGTCGATTGGGGTGGAAGAGCAGTTTTATTACCTCTGGCCCTGGATCATCAAATACCCCAAACGGACCTTTTTGATTGTAACCATCTTCATGCTGGCGACCGTCGGATTACTTGCTTTAGGCGTATACCTGCTGGATGGAACCGAAGCTCAGAAGAAAGATTCCGTACTGACGTTCATTGGCCAGTTTCGCTTACTCATCATGGCCCTGGGTGGGGGTGGAGCTTATCTGGTGTATACCAATCGGACGCGATTCCTATCCGTTCTCTACCGGAAAAATGTGCAGATTACGGTATACGTACTCTTCCTGATCTGCTTTTTGTCGGGGGTACACATTCCGGCTTTCATGGAAGTATATGCCTTCTTCTTCTGCTTTTTCGTACTGAATGTGGCGACGAATCCTGACAGTATTATTTCGCTGGAAAACCCGGTCGTTAGTTACATTGGCAAGATCTCTTACGGACTATATCTCTACCATGTTGCCATTTCGGTATTCCTGATTAATGTCCTCAATACGTATGCTCCGGGTTTGTCCACTACGGCCTATAACCTGATTTTGTACCCTGCTGTATTCGGCTTGTCCATTCTGGTTTCTTACCTCTCGTACGAGTATCTGGAAAAACCGCTGCTCGTTTTCAAAGACAAACGCTACGGACGTTAGGGGCTCATTCTATCGTGTCGGAATACAGCCAAGGCTTTCGTAGGAAAGCTCCGTTTCCTAAGCGAAGTAAGTAATTCAGATTAACGCCTGCCTACTCCCTTAGAATCAGTCCATTATTCTTCTATTATAGAGGGTCTTACTACTTAGATCGTATAGCGTACTGGGTGTAGAATGAGACGGAATTCCGAAGATGAATCAAAGGTAGTAATGCTACCCTTCAGAAGCAGAATAGCGGCCCTTGTGAACGCTGAAACATCCTCCCTTTACTGGATCACTGGTAAGTCCGACATGCGATAAAATTTCAGGTGCAGTGAATCGGCTGTTTGCAGCATTTGTCGAAGTACCTGTACATCAAAACCGTATTGCTCAGGCTTGGGGGCTGAGAAAAAGGGTTGATGCCCAAAGAGTAACACGGCTTTTCCCCGCGTTTTGGCCCGAACCAGAGCCGACCGAAGTTCCGCTACACTCAAATTTGCACTCGTATCAAACAGGAGGGCATCCACGCTGCGTTGCTGATCAAAGTCGTAATAAATCTGAGGTAGCCATTGGGGGGAAAGATGATAAAGCCGGAAGCCTTTGTAGGAGCGTTCTGCCAGGGCCACGTCCCGCAGGATTCGAAAACCGGAAACCTCCAGTACGGAATCGACGCGGGCATTATGATTGCCGCCGGGATGAGCGTACGAAGTAGGGTGGAAGCCCGCTTGTTGCAAATACGAAAGCCCGGGCCGAATTTCCGTATTCAGATAACCTTCTACGCCCAGATTCTGTATCATTTCTGTGGAGATGCCGTGAATGGTACCGTGAAAACCAATTTCGTGCCCATCCTGCTGAAGCGTTTTCAGTATCCTCACTTCTTCATTCGTTAGCGAATCCGGACAATTTACGTAGAACGTCACCTTAGCCTGGTATTGATTCAGTAAGGGGCGTAAAGCCATCCAGTCGCTGAAAAAGCGATCGTCGAAGGAAAGGGCAATCCCCGCCCGTTCCGGATGCTGGGTTGTGGATTGACAGCCGGGCAATAAAAAAAGCAGTATAACAACAAAAGTCCAGCGGCCCATGTGAAGCATTAGTTAGGCAAATGTTAAGGATTTTGCGGAAAAATCCGGTTCATGTAAAGATTATATAAACATCGCAAAAGCAACAGCTTGATCGGGTTTACGCCTCTATACATTTGCCCGGCCTATACGAACCAATCAATCTGTTACGCTCACTATGACTTTACTCTGGTTGAAAAAACACCAGCCTCGCCAGGGCTGGACCGGACGTTTTTTGTGCTTACTTTTCTTTCTCGGCACTAGTATCTATTTCCAGTTGGCCGCTCAGGCTACCGACGCTTCCATTTCCGGCGTTGTGAAAGATGAAAAAGGCGAGGCCCTGCCCGGAGCCGCCGTAACCGTTCGAAACGAAGCAACCGGTTTTACCACGGGTACGCTGACCAATGCGAAAGGGGAGTACGCCCTTCGGCAGTTGCCGCTGGGTAAGCCCTACACCGTCACGGTAACCTTCATTGGCTTACAAACGGTGAAAGAAACGGGGTACTCACTCAATTATGGCGATAACCTGAACGTAAACATTAGTCTACAATCGTCTAATACGGAATTGAAAGAAATCGTAGTTTCCGAACGCGGCTACACCAAGGAAGTCCGGCAGGCGGGAGCAGCTACGTCGATTACAGCGGCTCAGATCAAAAACTTACCCAATGAAGGCCGGAGTTTTACACGACTCAACAACCTGTCTCCCCTGCAGGGCGGCGATAATTTCAGCTTCGGCGGCCAGCGTTCGACGGGTACTAACGTGACCATTGACGGGATGAATGCCCGCAATAGCTGGACCAACGGGCAGGTTTCCGCTGGCCCTTATGCCATTTCGCTGGAAGCCATTCGCGAATACAAAGTCATCACCAACGATTACGACGTTACGCAGGGCCGTCAGTCGGGTGGGGCCGTGAGTGCTGTCACCAAAAATGGAACCAACAAACTGGAAGGTTCGGCTTTTCTGTATTTCCGTAACAACACGTTGTCGAGTCCGTACACTATTCAGGGAGCGGATCGCAAGCAGAACTTTACCAATTTTCAGTCGGGATTCAGCCTGGGTGGCCCGATCATCAAGGATAAACTTCACTTTTTCGTAGCCTACGATCGGCAGGATGCCAGCGAGCCGCTCATTATTGCCGACATCAATTCATCCGCGGATGAGCTACGGTACGGCATCACAAAAACCAATCTGGAACGGCTGGTGAAGGTAGCCCAGGAAAAATACGGCGTTACGGGGCAGCAATTCGGCCAGTTTCCCAAGAAGTCAACGGCCAATACGGCTTTTGCACGCCTCGACTGGCAGCTCAATACCAAGCACAAACTGACGCTACGCGGCAACATGACCCACTACGTAGCTCCGCTGAACGATGGTGATAACTCGAACATCAATTTGCTGGAATCCTACGCAAACCTGAAAGACGTATCGGTAACGGCTATGGCGGCGTTGCGTTCCACGCTGAAACCTCGACTGACGAACGAATTCAAGGTGCAGTACCTGTATTCCTACAAACCCGTTACGCCCCAGGGTTATCTGCCGTTTCAGAATATTCCCCGGGCGATTGTCAACGTTACCTCGCCATTCCCCACGGAATCCAATCCTAACGCCACGCAGACGAAAACGGTACAGTTCGGCGGACAACGATATTCCCCCGAATTTAACCGGATGCACCAGTTACACCTGAGCAATACGGCCTACTGGAATACGGATAAATTCAACTTCACCTTTGGTACGGACAACATGATTACCACCATGGAGACGTATCTGTCGAGTGAACAAAACGGTCGATTCTTCTTCAACAGCATTGATGATCTGGAGGCTCTGCGGCCGTATCGGTACGCCCGCGAAGTGCCTTTGCAGGGGCAACCCATCGTGAATCAGAGTGTACTGGATATTTCCGTTTTCGGACAAGCTGATTTTTACCCGCATCCGGACCTGAACCTGGCTCTGGGCGTACGCTACGATGCGACGGCGTTTCTGACGGGTGGACAGCTCAACGAAACCGTGAAACGAACGCTGGGCATTCGCACGGACGTGAAACCCGAGGACTGGAACAACATTCAACCCCGTTTTCAGGCTACCTGGGATATTGGTGGCAAGCGTCAGAATGTCCTGAAAATTGGAGGCGGGTTATTCTCCGCTCAACCGCACTACTACGCTCAGGTCAACAACATTCAGAACAGTGGACTGATGGTCGGTTCTGTGGATGTAACGGGTGCTCAGGTTCCCGTACCGGAATTCAGCAAATACCGTCAGGACGTTTCGACGGTGCCGGGTATTCCGGCAGGTGGGAAGTATGTATCTACCATCAACGCCGTCAACCCGAACTTTCAGGTGCCGACGACGTTCAAGGGTAACGTGAACTTCAACCACTTTATCGGCGAACGCATTCGGGTTGGACTCAACGCCATCTGGGCAAAAACGATTCATAACTACGTATACGTGGATCGTAACCTGAAGGATAACCCGGAATTCAGAATTGCCAATGAAGACAATCGGGGCGTTTTCGTTCCCGCCGAAACCATTACGGCCAAGGGAATCACGGACTGGCAGAATTCCCGAAAAACGACCGAAGTCGGGCGGGTACTGGAATTGATCTCGACGGGTATTTCCGATCAGTTTACCCTGGTGGCCGACGCAGGTATCAAACTGGGAAAAGACGGTTACGTGAACATGAGTTATACGCTCAATTCCACGAAAGATAATTCGTCCTATAGCTGCTGCGTGGCGAATACCTCGACGTTCTTGCCCGTCAAAGACGATCCCCGGAGCCTGAGTTATGGCTACGCCGATACGCATTTCCGGAACAAAATCGTGGTAAATGGAGCAACGCCTTCCTGGAAAGGATTTCAGCTCGGGGCCACGGTGATTGGCGTGGGCGGTACCCGTTATAACTTCCTGGTAGGCGGCGGTACGAGTCTGAACGGTGATTTTGTACTGACGAATGATCTGGCCTTTGTATTCGATCCGAATAGTTCAACAACGCCGGAAAACGTTCGTCAGGGCATGAGCGATCTGCTCAACAACCCTTCGGTAGACCAAAGTGTGAAAGACTACATCAAATCCAGTCTGGGTAAAGTGGCCGAGCGAAACGGCGGAATCAACCCCTTTGCTACAACGGTAGATTTACGCTTGAACAAAGCCTTTAAACTCGCTGAAGGTCAGAAGCTGGAGTTTTCGGCGGATGTCTTTAACTTCATGAACGTACTCAACCGGGACTGGGGCCGGAATTATAATCGTGGTAATACGAACCTACTGAATATTAACGCTTTCAATCAGACAACCCGTCAGTATGGCTACGCCGTGCAGAACCTGGGTACGCGTCCGATTGGCGGTACACCCTGGCGGATTCAGCTTGGCCTGCGGTATTCGTTTCAGTAAGTATTCATCCGATTGTTAACTTCCGCCCGGGCTTTCGAGTCCGGGCGGATTTGCCTTTTTATTCGATGAAACAGCTGCTTAGCCTCGTACTAGTGGGCCTGTGTGTCACGGGTTTCGCTCAGAAAAAATTGCACAAACTTGCTATTCCAACGGTAGCCAAAGCTCAGGAATTCTGGCACTACACGCCCCAACACCGGCCTTTTCTGAGTGCACACCGGGGGGGAGCCCGGCCCGGCTTTCCGGAAAACTGCCTGGAAACGTTCGAAAACACGCTCGAACATACGTATGCGACCTTCGAGATTGATCCACGCCTGACGAAAGACAATGTAATCGTACTCCTGCACGATGCTACGCTGAACCGGACCAGCAACGGAACGGGTAAACTCCGGGATTATACCTGGCAGGAAGTGCAGCAATTTCGATTGAAAGATTCGGAAGGCAAGCTGACGGATTTTCGAATTCCTACGTTGGAGGACGCCATTGAATGGGCCCGCGGGAAAACGGTACTGATTCTGGATTACAAGGACGTGCCTTTCGATAAAACGCTGGAAATCATTCGTAAACACCAAGCCGAGGCCTTCGTGATGGTGACGGTTCATACCGCTAAAGACGCTCAATACTACCACCAGCGAAACCCGGACATTCTCTTCGAAGCCTTTGTTCACACGGAAAAAGCCCTGCACGAATACGAAGCCGCGGGTATTCCCTGGAAGCAGGTCATGGCGTACATCGGCTCCCAGACCAAACCCGAACACCCGGCTCTGATTGAAGAGTTACACCAACGCGGGGTGATGGTGATGGTTGCCGCTGGTCCGGTATACGACAAGGAATACAAAGCTGGGAAAACAGACGTGTATCAGACGATTCTAAAAGCAGGAGCCGACCTGATCGAAACTGATTTGCCGATCCAGGCGAATCAGGGGATACAGCCGATGCTTCCGAAGACGAGTGATAAGGATGCGTTTTTTAAGTAAGGAATGGTCTCGCTTTAAAAACCGTCTGGGATTGATCCTTTCCTAACAAAACCCGGCCTTTTCCGTACCTTCGTCTTTTTCAGTGAGACCATTTTTCCATGATACGAACCGTTATTTTTGATATGGACGGGGTGATTGTTGACACCGAACCCGTTCACCGTTACGCTTTTTTCAAGCATTTTGACGAATTAGGCCTGCACATTACCGACGAAGAATACGCCACCTTCACGGGCCTTTCTACCCGCAACGTCTACCAGAAACTCAATGAAGCCTACAACCTGGGGGAAGATATCGAATCGTTCGTGCTGCGGAAGCGGGCTATTTTCAACGATGCGTTTGATGAAAAAGAAGATCTGGATTTGCTCGACGGCGTACGGACGCTGATTGAAGACCTGCACGAACACGGGTTTCAGCTCATTCTCGCTTCCTCGGCGGCCAAGGTGACGATTGCCCGGGTATTCAAACGTTTTGGTCTGGACCCGTACTTTTCGGACAAGGTGAGTGGCGAAGATTTCGTTCGATCGAAGCCCGATCCGGCGATTTTTGAGCACGCGGCCGCTCTGTCTAAAGCTCCCAAATCGGAGTGTATCATCATCGAAGACTCGAATAACGGCGTAAAAGCGGCTCGGGCGGCGGGGATTTACTGCATTGGCTACAACAGCGAGCATACGGCCCTGCAGGATTTGAGCGAAGCCAATCAGGTAATTAACCATTTTTCGGAGTTGAACGCCGAAAAAATCCGGGCGATTGTAACGGAATAGGAACGTACTGAACGTTCATTTTCAGAAAGGACGAGTAATACCACTCGTCCTTTTGTTATTGGGTGAAAGCAAAGTCCGCGTACCTTTGCCCAGATTCCATCTCATCTGCTCGCTATGAAACTTTCTTCTCTATGGGCCCTGCTATTGCTTGGGCTACTGACCAGTTGCGATCTTTCGCTCTTTGAACCAACGGATTATCCGCCCAGCCCCACGAAGCTGAATGGACCTAAAGCCCGTACGCTGGCGAGTAAACCGATTGCCCTTAAGGAAATAGATACACTGTCGTTAACCGGGACCAGAGCCCTGATTATCACTCCGTATGCGTTGATGCTTTCCGACTCAGTGACGTATGCCCTTCGCCGTTTTCCTCAACCCGCTAGTCCGCCGCTGGAAGTTTTGTTCTCCGATGACGAAGGAAATATATGGGTCGTTGCTCAAGACGGTACGCTGGGGTATGGCGTACATCGGTACACCGGAGGAACCTGGGTCAAAGAAGGCAATTTCCCCGCAGATGTAAAGTTTCGTTTCAACGAAGTAGTGAAAGCTACCGCTCAGGAACACTGGTTTCAAACGACCAAAGGTTTAGTAATCTGGGATGTGAAGCAGCAGAAAGGCCGCCTCGTGGAAGATACCAATGATCGGCTTTTTACGCGAAACTTTTCCCTGAAATCCGATAATCAGCAATTACAGATTTACAGCAATACGAATCTGTCCCAGCCGGTGGCCGAGTACGAGTTTTCGCAGTTTCTCTACACGCGGAAAGGCATCAAAAATTCCTTGTTTGGCGTGTTTGAAGATGATACGCGTACACTCTGGCTGGTGGTGAAGGATGGCCGCTGGGATGGCGTACTAATGAAATTCAACGGGCAAACGTTGGAGAAATTAACGTTGGTTCCGGTGAGTGATTACGATTCCGGGCGATCCGTTTCTGATTTCGTGCAGGATGCCAAAGGGAATCTCTGGATGAACGTGGATGGGGTTCGGTACTACTACAGTACCTACGGGCAGTGGATTTATCCGCAGATGGAACAGTCCTTACGGATTTTCAACGATACGGAAGGAAATCTGGTGGGTATAAAACCGGGTAAGGTTTACCGACTGGAAATCTAAATCGGATAAAATTCCGCTACTCCTTGCGAAAACGGACCGCTGGTGAAGCGGTCCGTTTTTGTGTTTAACTAAAAAGGAATCAGATAACCCAGAGACAAAGTTGCGTGAAAATCACGGAGGGCATCCGACTTGTAAAAACCTTCCGAAAGATTGCCTAACAAATAGTGACCACGGGCTTCCAGGAAAATCTGTCCCTTCGGTAGGTTATGGGCTACGCCAATGCCGGCTACGCCCGAGAATTTAGTACGGTCGGCAAATTCCCAATCAGATAAGTCATTTTTGAACTTTGTTCCTGCCCGTTCAGAAGTTGTTTTCAGTAAATAACTTCCCATCACCCCGGCATTGACAAAAAACTGCGTCTGATTACCGAAGGAAAAACGAAATAATAAGGGAATGTCTATACTGGAAGACGTAAAAGTGTAATTATCGCCGAATTGTTTCGCTTTCAAGGCATTGTGGTTATAGAGAATTTCCGGTTGGAAAGAGACCACATTTCCCAAAGCGGCATTGAATACAATACCCGCGTGGTAGCCCGGAGCAAAATTCAGTTCGGCATCCGTATTTTCATTGAGCACCGTCGTATAATTACCCCCGGCTTTAATCCCGATGTAACTTCTGCCGCGGAAATCGCCCGTTGTGGCAAAACTGGTTTTCTCGGGTTTGGAGCGAGTAGGTTCCGTCCTGGTAGGAGTGGTAATGATCGAAGTCGTAGGCTTGGCATTGGCCCGGTCGTAAATTTCCTGCATTTCCTTCGTCACTGGTCGCGAAGAGGGGCTAGCGGGTTGGCTCTGAGCCAGCAGGGAGAAATTTACCATACTCAGACATCCGAGTAGAACAAATGATTTCATAACGTACTTTGATAAAGTTGAAAGAATGTACCGGCTACTTAGTCGGAAAAAGCAGGCGGGAGTAAACGCCCGCTTATCAATTTACGGCAAAGCCGCCCGAACGGTTTATGAAAGTTTTACTTTTGGGTACTGGCAACGTGAAACCAGTCGTACAATTCTAACTATACGCATAGCTATGGCAATTGTTTTAATTACCGGAGCGACGGGTGGCCTGGGCCGCAGCGTAACGCAGCAATTTCTTCAGGTGGGTCATACGGTGGTGGCTGCCGTACGTGATCCACAAAAGCTGCCCATGCAGGAAGGTTTACATCCGTATGCCCTGGATGTAGCTGATGAACAAGCCTGCCAGCGATTCGTTGAGGACGCCGTCTCGGAACACGGAGCCATTGATGTAGCAGTACTGTTAGTGGGCGGTTTTGCGATGGGAGCTCTGGCGGAGACGGATTACGCTGCTGTGGAAGCTCAGTTGAAAATTAACTTTCAGTCGGCGTATCAGGTCGCACGCCCCGTCTTTGAGCAGATGAGTCAGCAGCCCAACGGTGGCCGCATTGTCCTGATTGGGTCGCGTCCGGCTCTGGACCCTACGGCGGGACAGCACGTGGTGGCGTATGCTCTTTCGAAATCGCTGGTGAACAGTCTGGCTGATTTGATCAACGCCGCGGGCAAGAAGAAAAATGTGGTTGCGACGGTCGTAGCCCCCAGTACCATCGATACGCCCAGCAATCGGAAAGACATGCCCGATGCGGATTTTAAAACCTGGATCAATCCGGCTGAACTCGCGGAAATGATCGCCTTCGTGAGCCTGGGAGCGGGAAAGACCTTACGCGAACCGGTCCTAAAAGCGTACGGGCAGGCCTGAAATTGGGGTCAGACTCTGGCTGGAATGAGTTTTTTGGTAAGAATAGCAGCAATTACGCTTTAACCTTAAAATGAATACAGTCATGAACGAGACAACGCTTAAAGGAAACTGGAACGAACTGAAAGGCAAAATCAAACAAGCCTACGGAGACCTCACCGACGATGATCTGACTTACGAAGAAGGTAAAGAAGACGAACTGTGGGGCCGACTCCAGCAAAAAACGGGTAAGACCAAAGACGAGATCAACAAAAAAATTGCTGATCTGTAGTAAATACTTTTAGTTGAAAAGCCGGAGCCGGGAGGTTCCGGCTTTTTGTTTGTACGGAGAGAAGATCAATCAATAAACGTGTAAGTTCGTACCCGGTACGCCCAGTGAATCGCTGCAATACCGATAAATTGTTCTGGAAACGTTTAACGTAATGAATCGCTTGAAATCAGTCCTTCAAAAGTCCATTCTTATTTTCCTCGGGTGCAGTGTACTAACGGCCTGCAATGATGCTCCAAAATCTTCTAGTGAAGCAAAAGACAGTCCGGCAGCCACGCCGGTTTTGCACTATACCGTCGTCAAAACGCATCCGCACGATACGAATGCGTTTACTGAAGGTTTACAGATGTACGACGGGAAACTGTATGAAAGTACGGGCTCGCCGAAAGAATTGCCCCAGACGGAGTCCATCGTTGGCGAAGTGGATTTATCTTCAGGAAAAATACAAACCAAAGTTGAGCTGGACCGCGATCAATACTTCGGGGAAGGAATTGTCTTCTTAAAAGACAAGCTTTACCAGTTGACTTACCTTTCAAAAAAGGGTTTTGTCTACGATGCCCGGACTTTCAAGCAACTGGGGACGTTCACCTTTCCCAGTAAAGAAGGCTGGGGGCTGACCACCGATGGTACGTACCTGATCATGAGCGATGGTACGCAAAACCTGACCTATCTGGACCCTACTACTTTCACGGTTGTAAAAGTACTAACGGTAACCGATGAACAGGGTGCCGTGATTAATCTGAACGAGCTGGAATACGTCAAAGGCTATATTTATGCGAATGTGTACACGACTGCTACGGTTGTGAAAATCAATCCGCAAACGGGTCAGGTAATGGGTAAAATGGACTTAAGCTCCTTACAACAGGATGCAAGAACGAAGTACCCACAAGCTCTGGAGATGAACGGAATTGCTTTTGACTCTACCTCAGGAAACTGGTATGTGACGGGAAAACTCTGGTCAACTATTTACGAAATCAAGGTGACTCCTTAACCAAGGCCGTTCCTCTGGCAGAAAGCCGATGGTTGATATAGATCTTTTTTAGAAATGAGTATTTGCCTAATAAATCACTTTCAAAGGCTTATTTGCAAAAATTATCTTTTCCTACGTAGAAAAATTTCCGTACTCCCGCAAACTTCGGGCAATGCTCTATTTTTGTATCTATGAAACGTTTGCTTCCTCTGGGTACCGCTCTTCTGGTATCGCTTGCCTCGTACGCTCAAAAACCTTTTACGACGGGTAATCAACGCTGGGCCGACTCGGTCTTTGCTCGTCTCACCGTCGATGAAAAAATTGGCCAGCTCATGATGCCCCGGGCCAATTTTACCAATCAGCCTTACGATCAGGAAAAACTCAAAAGCTGGGTACGCGACTACAAAGTCGGCGGTTTCGTCTGGTTCGCCAATCAGCCCTACCGACAAACGTCGATGATCAACGACTTACAGGCCATTTCCACCGTACCCATGATGATGGGCGAGGATTTGGAATGGGGCCTAACCATGCGACTCGACAGTACCGTTCGCTACCCGTATGCACTCACGCTGGGGGCCATTCGAATGAACGACGACTGGTTTTACCGCATGGGCAAGCAAATTGGGGAGCAGTGTCGCCGGGCGGGGATTCACATCAATTACGCTCCCGTAGCGGACGTGAATAACAATCCCAAAAATCCCGTGATTGGTTTCCGCTCGTTTGGTGAAAACCGGGAGGAAGTCCTACGGAAATCGCAGGCCTATATGCGGGGAATGCAGGATGCGGGACTGATTACGACGGCCAAGCACTTTCCCGGTCACGGTGATACCGACGTTGATTCTCACGCGGACCTGCCCATCATTAATCATACACGGGCTCGGCTGGATTCGCTGGAACTGTATCCGTTCAAGCATTTGATTGAACGGGGCCTCAATGGGGTCATGATCGCTCACCTGAGTATTCCTGCCCTTGATCCTACGCCGAATCAGGCCTCGACGCTTTCCAAGCCCATCGTGACGGATTTGTTACGGAAAGAACTGGGTTTTGAAGGACTCATTTTTACCGATGCCATGGAAATGCAGGGCGTGGCCAAGCATTATCCGCCGGGTGTTGCGGGAGTAAAAGCCCTGTTAGCCGGGAATGATGTACTGGAGACGTTTACCGATGTGCCGGTGATGTTTCAGGCAATAAAAAAAGCCTTGCAGTCGGGTGAAATTTCTCAGGCCGATCTGGACGATAAAGTACGTCGGATTCTGCGGGCCAAGGCCTGGCTGGGACTGGACAAGTACCAACCGGCTCCGCTGGCCCGATTGAGCGAAGACTTGAACCAGCCCCGTGCGGAAGCTTTAGCCCGTAAGATGGCCGAAGGCAGCATCACGGTCCTGCGGAACGAAGCGGGTACCCTGCCCATCAAAGATTTGATGCATACCAAAGTGGCTGCCATCAGCGTCGGGACGCCCGCTCAGGGGCCCGCCAATCCAACGGCTTTTCAGTCCATGCTGATGAATTATCTGCCCGTCGATACCTTCCGCGTGGATGCGAAAACCCCGGAGGCTCAACTCACGGCAATCAAAGAAAAACTGGCCGGATACGATCTGGTACTGGTGTCGCTGCATAGTCCCTTTATGCGATCGGCGAACGCCTGGCCCGAGCCGAGCCTGAAACTCGCCCGGAACTTCACGGGTCTGTCCAATGCTGCGTACCTGTTCTTCGGTAATCCCTACATACTGAATCAATTGCCGGGAATCGAGCAAGCCAAAGCCCTGGTCGTTACGTATCAGGAAACGGCGGTGATGCAGGAACTGGCCGCTCAGCTGGTGGGCGGAGGGATCGGAGCCAACGGTCAGTTGCCCGTTACAGTGAATCCGAATTTCAAATTTGGCGATGGCTTACGGGTGCAGCCGATGGGACGTTTTCAGTACGCAATGCCCGAAATGGTGGGCATCGATTCCCGTATTCTGAATGCGAAACTCGATTCCATTGTCAATCAGGGGCTCATGGCCAAAGCCTACCCTGGAGCTTCGGTACTGGTCGCCAAAGATGGAGCAGTCATCTTCAAGAAAGTCTACGGAAAACCGACCTACGAAAGTTCACAACTGGTTCGGGAAGGCGATTTATACGATCTGGCTTCGGTCACGAAAGTCAGCACCTCGGTACTGGCTCTGATGCGGATGCAGGATGAAGGTAAGTTTCGTCCGGATATGACGCTGGGTGAGCTATTCCCCAGATGGAAAAATTCCAATAAAGCCAATCTGAAACTGATTGATATTCTAACCCATCAGGCGGGCCTGAAAGCCTGGATTCCGTTCTGGCAAACGGCTCTGGACTCTACCAGCGAAAGTGGCTGGAAACCGCGTACGTTCAGCACGGAGCAAAGCCGTCGCTACCCCATTGCGGTCGCTGACCACTTGTTTCTGCACCGTCGTTACCGCCGGGAATTGTTACGACAAATTGAAGAGTCGCCCGTTAAACCCAAGCAGGGCTACGTGTACAGCGATTTATCGTACTATCTCTATCCGCAAATTGTGGAGAAGCTGACGGGTGAAAAATGGGAAGACTACCTGAAAAATACGTTCTACCGGCCCATGGGTGCAACGACGCTCACGTACAATCCACGGGAACATTATCCGCTTGACCGCATCATCCCTACGGAGTATGATTCGCTGTTCCGGAAAGAACTCATTCAAGGTCGAGTGCACGATGAAGGAGCTACGTTGTTGGGAGGTATCTCGGGCCATGCCGGTTTATTCGGTACCGCCAATGACTTGGCTAAACTGTACCAGATGTACCTGAACGGTGGCGTGTACGGCAATCAGCGATTCATCAGCGAAAAAACCTTACACCAATGGACCTCGTATCCTTTCCCGGTGGAAGTAAACAGTCGTCGGGGCATTGGTTTCGATAAACCTGATCGCAAACGTCCCGGTTTATCCGGGCCTCCCTCGGCGAGTCCGGCAAGTTTTGGTCACTCGGGCTTCACGGGGACTTTCGTCTGGGTTGAACCGAAGGAAAAAATGCTCTACATCTTCCTTTCGAACCGCGTATATCCCACGCGGAATAATTCGAAGATTGGCCAACTGAATATCCGCACCCAATTTGGTGAGATGATTTACGAAGCCATCCGCCAGTCTGCAGTCGTAGGATTTTAAGCGTTTGAACAGTAGCTATAAAAAAGCCCCGAAGCAGTATGYCTCGGGCTTTTTTATAGTCATTTGAATCTTATTTCATGATGTTACTACTCAGTCGGTACAGTTCAATTTCGGAAGTTTTGGCCGTCAGCTGAGCCTGAATGAGTCGGATCTGAGCGGCGATAAAATTTCGCTGGGCTTCCCGTAATTCCAGGGGTGTGGCCACGCCAATCTTGTACCGCTCCAGAGCAATACTAACGTTCTGCTCGGCGGTCTTGACATTAAGGGCTTCCAGGTCGAGCAGATTCAGGTTGTTTCGGTAGTTCTGATACGTCTGTTGCAGGGCCGCTTCAATCTGGACTTTCACGTCGGCTTCCTGTAGATTCGTAATTTCTTCGGTAATCTTGGCTCCCTGAATGCGTCGCCGTTGATTCAGCCCGTCGAAAATGACGGCCGCGACCTGAACGCCCCCCGTGAAGTTCGCATTGTATCCGCTTCGTACCCCAAAGCCGGAACCGCCGTTGCGGAGCAGGTTATAGGTATAGCCGCCCACCACGTTGACCGTAGGCCAGAGTAAGGCTTTCTGATTCCGAACGTCCAGATTGGCAATCAGACTGTTGTTGCGGGCCAGCAGGAGCTGCGGGTTTTCCCGTAAGGTCTGATCCCGTAACGATTCGTACACCAGATCACGGTTCAACAACAAGGTGTCATTCGGCACAAAATCCACATTCAGCGAACGGGCTAATAGTTGATTAAGCTGCGTTTTCGTGTTAACGTAGGTCAGTTTCTGAGCAATCAGGGCCGCGGTATCGGCATTGAAATCGACCTGAGCGGTGAGGTACTCCACTTTAGAGCCTTGCCCGATGTCGTAACGATCTTTGGCCAGCCGCCGCCGTTCCCGCGAAATGGTCAGGGCATCTTCCAGCGAACGAGACTGTTGTTTTTGCTGAACGGCCGAATAATACGCGTTGGTAACCTGAGCAATCGTCCCTTCAATCGTCACCTGAGCCTGCGATTCACCCGCCCGAACGAGTTCTTCCAGCCGGGCCTTAGTAATCTGCATACTTCGCCCGTTGAAGATGGTCCAGGTTAACTGGACGTTGGCGGCCACGTTTCGGTTAAAGATTCCTTGTTGAACCAGGGGCGGTCGTACGGCGTCAAAAAACCGCTGATTGGAAAAGTTAAAAAGTCCATTCGGCTGTATTAGCCCCGTGATGAGGGGTAACATACCGGCCGCCGCCCGGGTATTGTCGTTTTCGGCCAATCGTACCTGATTCTTGGCGACTTTAATCGAATAGTTCTTTTCCAACGCCAGCGTGATGGCGTCTTCCAGCGATAAAGATTCGGGAGCCGTCTGAGCAAAAAGAGAAAAGCAAAACGTAAAACAGCTGGCAAAGAGGGCTATTTTTTTATACATGGGGGTTAAGAGATACGGGACCGTGTCAATACATCCTCCGTCCCGATTTTGGTCTAGTTTCTCACAAAAAACGACTACTTCCACGAAGTTAGCCGTCCGGGAAGCCGTAGTTCAGGAATCTGAGATAAATCAAGCAAAAGTGGCGACGAAGATTTAAGAGCTAAGCCCAAAGTATCCAAGAACTTACGTTAATCCAGAATGATGATAGGAGGGTAGGGGTGCTTCATTGCGTTACAATCCAATTTGGGTGGTGCTTTTTACCTCTTCCATGACGAAAGAACTGCTCATGTGCGAAACGCTGTGCAAGACACTCAGTTTGCTCTGGTAAAACGTGTTATACGCCTCCATATCGGAAACAATGACTTTCAGTAAATAGTCAAAGTTGCCCGATACAACACTGCATTCGAGTACCTCAGGGAGTTTTCGAATGGCCTCGTTAAATTCCTGGAAGCTTTCCTGTCGTTGTTTATCGAGCGTGATAAAACAGTACACCATCATCCCCCGGCCAATGCGTTTACGGTTGATGAGGGCTACGTATTTTTCAATAATCCCCTGATTCTCAAGTTTTTTGATTCGATCATGAACGGGCGTTATACTGAGGTGTACCCGCTCGGCCAGTTCACGTACCGTGAGCAGAGCATTTTCCTGCAAGAGATTGAGCAGTTGGCGATCAATAGTATCTAATTCCATACGTTTTTCGCGATTCGAGTGAAGATAAAGTCAGTCAGGGAAGAACGTATTTGCAAAGGAAAATTTGAAAGCTATGCATTATACACGGAAAAGATCAGATTCCGAAATTAGTGTGTGGCTTACTCCACCGCAAGCGGAGTGGAGCATCGGTTGAGTCGTACAGAAATTTTTTCGGTAGAAAGCTTCATTTGAGTATTATTTACAGTAAAATGAACTTTGAATAGACCTAATAATAAAACAAATTTCTTATTTATAGTATTAAGAACGAAAACTATTCTGAATAGCGATTTTTGTAAAAAGTTTCACGCCTGCCAGCCATTCCACTGACGCGTCCATTGTACAAGCAGCACTAACGACAAAAAACTATGATTATCGGGGTTCCCAAAGAAATTAAAAACAACGAAAACCGTGTGGCTTTAACGCCCGCGGGTGTGGCCGAATTCAAGAAAAGTGGTCACGACGTTTACGTACAGGCGACGGCTGGCTTAGGCAGTGGAATCACGGATGCCGAGTATGTGCACGCTGGAGCAACCATTTTGCCGACGATTGAGGATGTATACGAAATCGCGGAGATGATTGTAAAGGTAAAAGAACCCATTGCCTCCGAATACGCTCTCATTAAACCCAATCAGTTACTCTTCACGTATTTCCACTTCGCGTCTTCTCAGGAACTGACGCACGCCATGCTGGAAAGTGGTGCCATCTGTCTGGCTTACGAAACGGTTGAGAAAACGGATCGTAGCCTGCCCCTGTTGGTTCCTATGAGCGAAGTGGCCGGTCGGATGGCCGTACAGGAAGGTGCCAAGTATCTCGAAAAACCCATGGGTGGCCGGGGTATCCTGTTGGGCGGCGTGGCCGGAGTGAAACCCGCCAACGTACTCGTACTGGGTGGCGGTATCGTAGGAACGCAGTCGGCTAAAATGGCGGCGGGACTAGGAGCGAATGTAACCATTGTAGATATTAGCCTGCCGCGTTTACGTTACCTGGAAGACATCATGCCTGCGAACGTGGATACGGTTATCTCCAATGAATACAACATTCGTCAGTTGGTTCAAACGACGGATCTGATCATTGGTGGCGTACTGATTCCAGGTGCTAAGGCTCCTTCACTCATTACGCGGGATATGCTCAGCCTGATGCGTCCGGGTACGGTAATGGTGGACGTGGCCATCGATCAGGGGGGATGTTTCGAAACCTCACACGCAACGACGCACGAAGACCCAACTTTTGTCGTGGAAGGTATTGTACATTATTGCGTGGCAAACATGCCTGGTGCGGTACCGTACACCTCCACGCTGGCTCTTACCAACGCAACCTTGCCCTACGCGATTCAACTTGCGAATAAAGGCTGGAAGAAAGCCTGCCGCGAAAACGAAGAGCTGAAAAAAGGCTTGAACGTGGTACACGGCAAGACGGTATACAAAGGAGTAGCCGATGCCTGGGAATTGCCACTGACGCCCGTAGATGACGTACTGGGTAAAGTAATTGTTGCTTAGATCATTCAGTCAAGATATTCATCAAATCAGCAACTATAAAACCGCTAGCCGCCCGGATGTTTTCGGGCGGTTTTTTTATAGGCGGGTGATACTGAAACGTATATAAACAAAATTACCGGCCCGCAAAGCAGGCCGGTAATCATCGTTCAACCTTCAACCTATCTGTCTTTTCTTTTTTTTAATGCTTTTCGAGGACTAAACTTCGCTCCGCGACCCCCGTGGGGACTCTACCTTTGGGGTAGTTAAAACGAAGATCCGTCGAGTATATGTATGTCGAATTAAAACTTAATTCTTCTTACTAACTCAGTCATTTCTAAAGTATTAACCTAAAGTTATTTTCAAAAGTTCGACTTCGTAAAAAAAACTTTAGGTTTCTTCAAGTGCTCCGTTTTGATGAAATGATCATCGAAACGATGACACTTTTAATCATTTATGGCTTGTACGGGAGACTCAGTTATATAACGTATCTCCTAAAAAAATAGTTTACATAGACTAGATCAAAATTTCGTACCACGGATAAATCCATTACCAAATTTTGGTACCAATCAGACGATTTAATTCCAGACGGGCCAGTGCCTGCTGATATTGGTACTGAATTCGCTGGAATTCAGCCTCCTCCAGAGCGGTTTGTGCCGACTGGATTTCAAGCTGGGTAATGACTCCATTCTGGAAGCGAACATTCGCAAGTTGAAGGCCGTATTGAGCTTCCTGAAGCTGCGTTTCTGACAAACGTAGCTTCTCGGTCGTAGAACGTAATTCAGACTGAGCCTGTTCAAGTTGGGTACGAATTTGTACGGAAGCCGTTTCCGTTCCGTACTGGCTCAACTGAAGGTTTTTGCGGGCGATGTCTTCCTGAATCTGGTGACGACCACCCGCGTAAATGGGAGCCGACAGACGGAAACCTAACCCGCCATTAAAGCGAAACTCCTGGATTTCGGGCTGGAAACCGTTGCGGAAACCCGTCGATCCGTTGAACGAAAAAGTGGGTAATTTCGCTGCTTTCGCAATTTGAATGTCTTTCTCAGCGACTAACTCACGGGTTTTGGCCAAACGCAAATCCCAGTTGTTATTCACATTCGATGAATCCTGGGGCGTAACCAGCGAAGACCAGGAAAAGCCAGCCTCAGCGTTGACTGTAGACCGAACATCTTTACCCACCAGCGAGCTCAATAGGATGAACTGCCGATCGAGCTGCGTCTGCAGATCAACGATACGCGTCCGGACGTTTTTGTAGCGAACGTTCGTAGCGACCAGGTTGTAATCAATTTCATCCCCACTCTTGATGCGGTTTTCGATCACTTTAGCCGTCTCACCCACGAGTGATTCCTGGGCCCGTTGTACGGTAATGGCTTTCTGCAGGTACACAATGCTAAAGTAAACCTGAGCTACCTGATAGGCCAGCTGATGCGTGGCCAAATCAACGTTTTGCTGGGAAAGTAGGCTCTCGGTGCGGGCTTTGTCGATGTTAGCCGCATCTTTTCCCCAATCGTAGACGGTCTGACTCACCGAAACACCCACGTTGTAGTTATTCCGCGGAGCAAACTGAATCGCATTCGAACCCAGACCCGGAATTTCGAACGTTACGCGTTGCAAAGGCCAGATGTACTGATACGAAGCGTCGCCACTCACGGAAGGCTTACGAGCGGCTTCGGCCATCTGCGTACGGCTTTCGCTCAGGGAAAGGGCTTGCTGTTGCTGTTTTAACTGGGGGTAGTATTGAATGGATTGACGAATTAATCCGTTGAGCACCTCGTCGTTGGGCTGCTGCTGAGCAAAGGCCAGCGAACTCGTAAGCAACGCGAGGGCCAGTACTGATATGGATTTCATGTTGGGAGAATTGAATGAGTTTTAGTTTTCAGTTGCCAGTTTTCAGCGAATATTCTGAAAACTGACAACGGTAAACTGATAACACTTTAATGGGCTTCGGCCATGGCTGCTGCCGCTGCTGCAATTTCTTCGGGCGTCTTTTTCTTTTTCTGACGAAGAATGACCGTCAGGGGCAAGATGAGCACGAAGAAGAAACCGACAATCCGGAACGTATCCAGGTACGAAAGCAGATACGCCTGTTTATCGACGGCGGCTTCGAGCATCCGGTAGGCCCGCATACTGGCTCCGCCCATCGACTGCAAGCGTTCCGTCAGCAGCGGATTGCCGGGGTACAAATTCGCCATCAGATCCGAACGGTGCTGAGCGTACTGAATCGCCACAAAGTTGTTGGCGAGGGCTACACCAAAGGCACCGCCCAACTGCCGGATCATATTATTGATGGCAATGGCATTCGGGTATTCTTTCGGAGAAAGACCGGCTACGGCCTGGTTCGTCAGGGGGAGCTGTAACAGCGAAATGCCTAATACCCGTAGCATGTGTGCCGGGAAAAACTGCCATTGACTGGCGTCGGCGTTGAATGTACCCCCATAGAATCCAAAGGCAATCATCAGCAAAATACCCGAAATGATAAACGGCAGGGGAGAAGCTCCCGCCGACAGCCGCCGACCTACGATGGGCATCATGAATACGCCAATCAGCGTAGGCCAAAGCAGCGAAAGACCAGTCATTGTGGGCGTATAACCCATGATTCGCTGTACCATCACCGGGTAGACAAACATGGCCGTAAATAGACCAATCCCGGCGACGAAACTGAAAATAGTCGTAATTCCCAAGGTACCCCGTTTCATCACCCGCAGATCCACGACGGGGTGATCCGTGGTCAGTTCCCGCCAGATGAACCCAATCATACCGACGGCCGCGGTAATGGCCGTGTATACAATCAGTCGGGATTCAAACCAGTCCTCGGATTCGCCTTTTTCAAGCATGAATTGGAGCGAACCTACGCCCAGCATGAGCAAAAGGATACCCGCGTAGTCAATTTTGATATCCGCTTTATGCTGACCTTCTCCTTCCTTTTTATCAATGTAAAGGATCGTCAGAATAGAGGCCAGAATACCCACTGGAATGTTCACCAGGAAGATATTCGCCCAGTGGTAATCTTCCACGATGATCCCACCCAGTACAGGACCGAACGTAGGACCCAGGATGATACCCATGGCGAAAATACCCGAGGCAATCCCGCGTTGCTGTGGCGGAAAGGCATCGAAAATAATGGCTTGCGAGGTCGAAAGCAGGGCACCACCGCCTACCCCCTGAATGAACCGCCAGAATACCAGCTCCCATAAATCCGTCGACTGACCGCAGAAGTACGAAGCGATGGTAAAGAGAATGATGGAACCCAGGTAATAGGTTTTCCGGCCAAAGTACTCGGCCAGGAAGCTCGTCATCGGAATGATGATAACGTTGGCAATGGCATACGAAGTCACTACCCAGGCAATGTCCTCGATGGTTGCTCCCAGCGATCCGGCCATCTGGTTCAGAGCTACGTTGACAATGGTGGTGTCAATCAGCTCCATGATGGCAGCGGAAATGGCCGTAGCCACAATAATAGCCCGCTTAAATCCGGTTGGATAGGTTGCCATGTGTGTTTAGTTTGCAGTTGTTAGTTGTCGGTTTTTAGTTTCAGCGATCAACGGTATCGTCTCAGCTGATTCCTGCAAACCGACAACTGAAAACTATTTCGTTTTTACACTCACTTCTACGTTCATACCGGCCCGGAGGAGGTTGCGGTATTGGGGTAAGTTCTCAATCTCGATTTTCACCGGAATCTTTTGCGTTACTTTCACGAAGTTACCGGAGGCGTTATCGGGGGGCAGCAGGGAGAATTTGGCACCCGTCGCTTCACTGAAGGATACGATTTTACCTTTCATGGGTGTATTCGGGAAGGCATCCGCGGTCACTGTAGCTTCTGAACCAATGCGTAAGTTCTCTACCTGCGTTTCCTTGAAGTTGGCAACTACCCAAAGCGTGCTGTCCTGTACAATGGTCATCGTCGTCTGACCATTCTGAATGTACTGGCCAGGCTCTACGCTCTTGCGGCCAATCCGGCCCGATGAAGTAGCGTATACTTTAGAATAGGTCAGCTTTAGTTTCTGCTGATCAATACGCGTCTTTTGTACATCCAGAGACGCTTCCGCTTTGTGCAGAGCCGAACGCAGCACGTCCAGGCGGGAGCGGGAGGCCAGTACATCGGCCTGACCAGCTACGTATTGTTGTTCCAGTACTTCGGAGTTGTTGCGGCTGTCGTCCGACTGCTTCCGGGTGATGGCTTTATCGGCCAGCAAACGGGCATCGCGTTCGGCATCCGATTTGGCCTTATCGCGACGCAGGGCCGTTGCTTTCAGGTTCGACTCCTGAGCTTTGATGGTCAGTTCCGCGTTACGCAGACTGGCTTTAGCGTTTTCGACATCGGTTTGCATTTGCCGATACGTCGCTTCCATTTCAGCCAGTTGCAGCTGATATTCAGCGTCGTCGATTTCCATCAGCAACTGACCTTTTTCTACTTTGTCGTAGTCATTAACGGCCACCGTTTTCACGTATCCGGCAATACGGGGTAGTACCGGCACCATGTAACTTTCGATCTGGGCGTTGTCGGTTTCTTCGTGCGTTTGGGCGTGCTGGTAAGCGGAAAATCCGAACCATGCTCCCACACCTAGCACAACAAGCAGGATAATCCGGGGTAACATTTTACGGAATGAAGATTGTTCTGGCGTAGCCATGATTCAATTATTTATTAGTGGTGATCAAATGGGATGCAGACCCGTGTCGTTTGGAGTTAGTCAACTACATTGACGATGCAAATGTAACCTTAGTTGACTAAAAAAGTCAAGTTAGTTGACTATTATTTTTTTATAACTATTTTTGCATCGAGTTAGTCAACTACGCGTTACTATAACTCGAGTTCTTTTAAAAATGTTCAAGGGGTTATTGAGTTAAGTTGCTGTATATTAGGAATTTAATATTGAGTGGCTAACTGTTTTATGAACTGAAGCAATAAAAACAAATTGAAATGTATGATTGAGATGTTGTACTTTTTTAATTTGTATTAAATTTACGTTAAAATGGAAAAGGGAGGGGAGAAGAACACTTCGACTTCTTTCTTGGACGACGAGAATGATGGATAAGGAACTAAGAAAAAAGCTTGAAGCGTTTAAAGTTCAGCGAAACCGGATTATGGGCCGACTCCTGAGCCGGGCCTTTCGGATTGTAGTAGACGTATCAAGTCAGAAACTGGCAGAAGCAGGTTACGAGTCGTATCGGCTCAGTCATCTGGTGCTGATGGTACATATTCAGGTGGATGGCTCTACGATTAATGAACTGGCGGCGAGTTTGGGCATTACCAAGCAGGCCGTGAGCAAAATCGTGAAGGAACTGCAGGAGCAGGGGTACGTGGAAACCGAGAAACATCCCGATGATGCCCGCTCGGTACTCGTGAAGATTACCAATAAAGGGGCTCGGTTTACCCTGGAATGGCAGTACTGTACGAAAGTCGTAGATCAGAAATTTGAAGAAATCCTCGGTACGGAACGCCTCGAACAACTCAAGGACATTCTGCTGGATCTGGCGGATTATCACGAAAATAAACTCAAAGAAGAACTGACGGAAGCCTCGGAAGGCCGGCGTACTCAGTGGCTGGATATGTTACAGCAGAAAACGGCTAACTATCCGCTGCAATCCACGAAGAAGAAATAACCCTCAAGCTTTGTCGAATACGAAAGCGGCTCCTCCTTCGAAGAGCCGCTTTTTTTATGAAGTACGGATCAGGAAACGGTCAGTACGGCAATGCTCGTACCGCCAATGTGCCGAAGGTTTCGGAACACTGGATTCCCGGACTGATAATAGTCGTTGAGAGCCCGCCGAACGCCTTCCCAGTTGGTATAGTCGTGCCAGAGAATGGTGCCGCCCTTGCGAACCAGCCGCAGAGCGTTTTCTGTATCACTCAGCACGTATTCGTAAGCGTGTGAGCCATCAATGAAAACCAGATCCATCTGATGATGGTAGGGGGAATAGTCGTACGTAGCGGAGTCGCCGAAGACCTGAGTAATCTTGGATGCTAACGGATGCCCTTTGAAGCGTTCGCCGGATTCGGCTTTCTTCACGTACATCTCCTCCGTTTTTTCAATCTGCATCTGCGTCTGGCTCAGTTCCGAAGGCGGTAAATCCAGCGTCACGATTTGGGCGTCCGCCGGACTATTCAGGGCCATATTTAACGTCGTTCTTCCCTGAAAGGTACCGATTTCGAAAATCCGTCGGGGCTGTAACTGATTAACTAACTGACTGATCACCTTTACCTCAAATTCGGTCACGTGACCGAAACCGCATTCGTTCACGCCTTCCAGTAGAAGATTTTTGTCCAGGTGAGCCAGTTCCAGAATATCTGTTTTCGGCAGTTTGTAAGGGTCTTCGGGCAGGTCTGAGCTGGGAGCGGGTGGACTGTACAGAGCATACAACTCGCCGAGTCGATGGCGTTCCTGGGTGTCAAAAGGGCTAAGGGCAGCCGTGCGGGCGATGCGTTTAAATACTCCCAGATACAAAGTAAACAAAGCTGTATTCATGAATTTCAAAGTAGAGGTCTTGGATTCTTACTAAAACTGAAAATCAATGAAAGCTGGCGGTTGTACTACGATTAGTTCCTTATAGATTGATCAGGTGTCTAAAATACGGAAAGGATTTAATCACACAAATGCTGATTCTAAAACAATGAAACACAAGGCATAAAAAAAGCCGGTACATGTGTACCGGCCGATGTTAGGATTCGAAAAAATCACCGTGGAAGTTGACCAGAAATACCTCCAAACTGGCCCGGGTCATAGCGGTATATAGCCATCGCACAAATTCCTGATTGACCTGTTCAAGGGTCAGATAGCCCTGATCAATGAAAACCGCACTCCATTGCCCACCCTGCGATTTATGACAGGTGAGGGCATACGCGAATTTCACCTGCAAGGCATTTAAATACGGATCTTTCCGGATTTCCTGCATACGCTCGCGTTTAGAGGCGATGTGTTCGTAATCCGCCGCGACGCCGTCGTACAGAGCTTTACTTTCTTCGCGGGTTAGCGAGGGCGAAGCACTGTCGAGGGTATTGAGCGTAATTTTTGCGTCGAAGGGCGGCTGATCGGGATAGTCCGAAAGTTGTAACAAGCAGTTGGCAAAGCGAATGCCGTACTGTTCTTCGTACCCACGAATTTTCAGCACTTCCACAAAATCGCCGTTCGCCAGAAAGCCCGCGGGCGAATCCTCATCGAGTGCCGTATAGTTATTGCGGACGACCATCAGACGGTCGCCCGTCGAGATTTCGTCTTCCTGGTATTTGATGCGAGTCCGAATGTAACGATTGTAGCTACGGCCGTTTTGTTCGAACGGGTAATGACAATGGTGTTTTCCTCGCCGTATTTGCGGTAGGCGTAATTGATGCCGTCTTCGAGTTTTTCACCCGTCATGCGGAAGCAATCGCGGAATCCCCGGGTACTGAGTCGAATCTCCGGAATTTTGTCCCAGAGAATTTCGCGTAACCGCGTGGCATTCGCCAGGATGCCCGAATCGTTGTCCTGCCGCATGACGTCGGTCATTTCGACTTCCATGACGTCCATGTGAAAATTGTCCCGTAAGTACTTGGCATCCAGAGCCGGACTGTCGTCTTTGCCAACGGGCGGCAACTGGGCCAGATCCCCCACGAACAGCAGTTTATTGGGTCCGCCTTCCTCGTTCCCAAAGGCGTATTCGATCAGGTCGGTAAGCAGGCCATTCATTCCACCGAAATCGGCTTCATCGGGAATCATGGAAGCTTCATCCACGATGAAAACCGTATTGGTATGGTAGTTATTCTGGCGTCGAAATTCCAGGGCTCCAGTAAACTTATTGGCAACCTGACGATAGATTTTCTTGTGAATCGTCATGGCTTTTTTCCGGGAGTAGGTCGCCATCACTTTGGCCGCTCGTCCGGTTGGAGCCAGCAGGACCGTGCGGAAACCCAGTTTGGGCAGACTTTTGACCAGCGTACTAATGAGCGTAGTTTTCCCGGTACCGGCGTATCCTTTCAGCAAAAAAGTCTGAGCATCATCATTGGAAAGAAATTTCTCCATGTGATTGAATAGCTCCAGCTGACCTTTCGTAGGCTGAAAGGGAAATTTCTGTCGTAACAGAAACGCGGGGGTGGGCGTATCGGATGTATTCACAATAAAATAACGGGTAGTGAACGAGCCGCGTAGAGTCGTTCAACGATGCGTCTCCTGAGTACCAACGCCTCACCTTGGGGCTGACGTATGGTTTTTCAGAAACAAAAAATTACTACGTAAAGATCGTCATTTTCGGGCAAATACTGAAGTTCCGTTACTGTAATCCGTAACCACCTGGTCGTAACAAATCCGATAGCTGCGTATACTTTCGAAAGACGGAATGCACCTGAGCATCGGGGAGGGCCTGAAGTTCTTTCCAGGAAAGCCAGGCGGCTTCTTCCATGATCTGCTGCTGAAATTCGGGGTCGTGGCCCAACTGCAACTGACCGGATTCAATAAACACCCGGAAAAAGACTTCCAGCGTATGTAAAGGGGAGCGAATGAACTCATTGACGTACAAAAGCTCGCCCACGCGAACCTGAAGCTGCGTTTCTTCGTTGAATTCCCGTACCAGAGCCTGAGGGATGGATTCGCCAAACTCCAGACTACCGCCCGGTGGAGCCCAGAAAGGGCCATCTTCAAAGAGGGCTTTATGGCGAATGAGTAAGATTCGGTCGTCCTCCACGGCAATGCCACAGACCCGTACTCGTACGTACCCTCCAAATTTCTCTAAAACTTCGGTACTCATCGTAAGATCGTCTTTTCGGGCAATATATACGTTTACTAGGTACAAAAGCGACAACACCTAGATTTTAGGGGGTACCCTGGTAAGCCCGAAAACGTTTTAAAAATCAATAAAAATGCGGTTTGGCGAGCGGTAGTAAATCCATTTTCTGCCCGAAAAACGCCTGAAAATCCGTACCTTTGCAACTAGAAAACCAGATATACGAATGCTATCCGTAAGTAATATTTCGCTCCGCTTTGGGAAGCGGGTTCTTTTTGAAGACGTTAACTTAAAATTTGTACCGGGCAACGTATACGGCCTCATTGGAGCCAACGGAGCCGGTAAGTCTACTTTCGTTAAAATTCTTTCCGGTGAAATTGAACCCACTACGGGTTCAGTATCGCTCGATCCGGGCGAGCGGATGTCCTTTCTGAACCAGAACCAGAATGCCTATGATAACGAAACCGTACTGAACACGGTCATCATGGGGAACGACAAGCTCTATAAAGTAATGCAGGAGAAAGACGCCATCTACGCGAAGGCTGATTTCACCGAAGAAGATGGCAACCGGGCCGCTGATCTGGAAGCCGAGTTTGCTGAAATGAACGGTTGGGAAGCCGAATCAGACGCGGCTTCGCTGCTTTCGGGTTTGGGTATCAAGGAAGAAAGCCACTACACGCTGATGGCTGACATGAACCCTTCCGAAAAAGTGAAGGTACTGTTAGCCCAGGCCCTGTTTGGTAACCCCGATATTCTGTTGCTGGATGAGCCTACCAACAACCTGGACATTGATTCCATCCTTTGGCTCGAAGACTTTTTGATGGGCTTCAAGAATACGGTAATTGTGGTCAGCCACGACCGTCACTTCCTGGATAACGTTTGTACGTACATTGCTGACCTTGACTTTGCCAAGATTCAGATTTACGGTGGTAACTATACTTTCTGGTACGAATCAAGTCAGCTGGCGGCCCGTCAGAAAGCGGATCAGAACAAGAAAGCCGACGAAAAACGGAAAGAGCTTGAAGAGTTTATTCGTCGTTTCTCGGCCAACGTGGCTAAATCGAAGCAGGCGACCGCCCGTCAGAAAATGCTGGACAAGCTTCAGGTGGATGAAATTAAACCTTCCAGCCGTCGCTATCCCTACATTGGTTTCAAACCCGAGCGTGAAATTGGCGATCAGGTACTGAATGTAGAAAACCTGAGCTACGTACTGGAAGATGGTACGGTACTGTTCAAAAACCTGACGTTCAGCGTGATGAACGATCAGAAAATTGCTTTCCTGAGCAAAGATGGTCTGGCCGTATCTGCTCTGTTTGACATTTTAATGGGCGAACGCCAACCAACGACGGGTACTTTCAAGTGGGGCGTAACGACGACGCAGAGCTACTTGCCGAACGACAACAGCAAATATTTTTCGGATGCCAGTCTGAATCTGGTAGACTGGCTGCGTCAGTACTCCGCTGAAAAGGATGAAACCTTTATTCGGAGCTTCCTGGGCCGGATGTTGTTCTCGGGCGAAGAAGCCCTGAAACGGTGTACGGTCTTGTCCGGGGGTGAGAAACAACGCTGTATGTTCTCGAAAATGATGCTTTCGGGAGCCAACGTACTGCTGCTGGACGAGCCGACGAACCACTTGGACCTGGAATCCATTCAGGCTTTGAACAAAGGTATGGAGGATTTCCCCAGCGTAATGCTGTTTGCCAGCCATGACCACCAGTTGACGCAGACGGTTGCGAATCGTATTGTGGAATTGACGCCTAAAGGTTGCCTGGATAAACTTATGACCTTCGACGATTACCTGACCGATAACCGTATTAAGGAGCAACGGGAAGAATTGTACGGAGAGAAAGTATAATGCAGTTAGTAGTTGTTAGTTGATGGTTGATAGATGGTTCGTTAACCAGATTCTACGTCAGGATATTTGGTAAATAACGATCAGATAACCATCAACTAACAACTACTAACCAACAACCAAACCAGCATGGCTAAGAAAAACTATACGGGTGTGGTGTATTCCACCGATCCGGATTTTCAATACCAGAACGACGAGCCGTCCGAAGTGGACACTTTGCCCCCTGCCCAGCAGAATCTGAAGGTACAACTGGATAAGAAACAACGCGGTGGGAAGCAGGTTACTTTGATTACTGGATTCATTGGTACGGAAGACGACTTAGCGGATTTAGGCAAGAAATTGAAAACGCTTTGTGGCGTAGGAGGCTCGGCCAAAGACGGTGAAATTTTAGTGCAGGGCGATCAGCGGGATAAGGTGCTAAAATGGCTGATTGAAAAAGGATATAAGGCGAAGAAAGTAGGGTAAGGTTGGAGCGTTCTGAAAAGAAATTATTTTTCATTTATCTGAGAAAAAACGGCTAGTTCATACTAGCCGTTTTTTTTATTATTGTGATTAAAACCAATTTGGATGAAGTACTATTTATTCTTTTTTATACTAGCAATCCATGCTTTACAGGCTCAATCGTTTGAACGACATTATTTTAAGGAAAATGGCGAGGAAACGTTAAACCCCGATATTGCCCAGTTTTTCAGGGATTATTCCATAAAGGATCATAAGGTGTTTCATTTCGTTCAATACGCCATGAATGGAATGAAAGAATGCGAGGGAGATACCCCCTTAATTACTCCCCTAATACGAGAAGGCAAGTACATTGTTTACGATACCAATCAAACCATCAGAGAAGAAACGGAATACAAAAACGGTCAACCAGAAGGTTTACAAAAAAAATATTATTCAGACCATAAACTGGAGGAAGTAGGTTACTGGGTAAAAGACAGCAATTCGGTAGACGAAAAGGGTAGGTATGCTACGAGCTATCAAATTGAAAGCTATTTCGATACCAAAGGTAAGCTAGTGGTTGAAAAAGGTACCGGGCCGTGTAGCCGATGGAATGAAGCGGAGGAATTGATTGAAGAGGGCGTATACCTCAATGGGTTAAAGGATGGCGTATGGGAGGGATATCCCAGTGAGCAATCGATTATTTTTTACAATGAAATTTACGAAAAAGGTGTACTAATACAGGGCATTAGCTACGATGCTCTGGCTCAGCCGTATCGCTATAAGAAGCTGGATGAAGTCGCCGTATTTACGGGGAAGGAAAAAACGCTGGAAGCATTTCTACGCCGGGCTTTTACTAAATCTTTGACGATCCGGACCCGTAGTTTTAGGGGAGAAATCTTAGTATCATGCGTTGTTAATACGAAAGGAAACATTACGGAAGTGCAGGTTCCTTCTTTGCGTGATCGCTATGTAAGGGAAGAAATCATTCGAATTATGAATCGAATGAATGGCAAGTGGCAGGCTTCTAAACATCGCGGCCAATGCACAAGTACCCAACTTCATATTCCTGTTCGACTTTAAAGCCATTTAGCTGCGTTTGTTTAGTATTTTGTTGGTACTTAGCATCGTGTTACTCACGAGAAGTTACAGTACACCAAAAGAATGAACGGATCTACTTCCAGATAACGTTAGATGAATTACCACTAGAAAAGTCCTGCGTTAAAAGCATCCAATAAATGAAGATGATGAAATACCTCCTGACCGCCTTAATCGCTTTCCTTACTCCCTTCCTTTTCGCTCAAAACGTCACCCGGATTTATTACCTGGATACGCAAGTGGCTACGAGTATTCCTGATTCCGCCCGTTTTTACCTCGACCTAAGCGTACAGGGCGATACCCTGTATCAATACACGGAATATGATAAAGCGGGCGTACGACGGGCGGAAGGATTTGCGATCCGAATTACGCCCATGCTGGAAAGACATGATCGGTATACGACTTTCTATCCGAATCAACAAAAGCACCGCGAAGGTCGGTACTTCAGAAATCAGCCGATGGGCATCTGGCGAACGTACTATCCCAATGGGAAACTTCAGGAAATGGGCGTATGGTCAAAAAATCCCCGACCTTACGAAGCCCCCTTGCGTTATCTTCTAACTACTTACGCGGATAGTACGGGCCAGATGCTGGTTACGCAGGGCCACGGAACCGTGAGCCTGTATGATCCGCAGGGAAGAGTGCAGGAAGTAGGCTCCTATCACGAAGGCTTGAAAGATTCCGTATGGGTAGGTTATCAGGAAAATGGAATTAAAGCCTACGAAGAAACCTATGTTGCAGGCGTATTACAGGAAGGCCGCAGTTTCGACGCCCAGGGGAAAACCTATCCATATACGGCTCTGGAAACGCCCATTGGTTTTGATGCAGAGGGAGTTGTGAATTTCATTGCCTCCTCGGTTCGCTACCCAGCAGCGGCTCAGCGAGCAGAAAGCCAGGGTACGGTCATCCTGAATTTTTTGATCGATACGCAGGGCGTACCACAGGATATTCGGGTCAGTTCTTCGCCCGACCCCGTTCTGACCAAAGAAGCCATACGGGTTATTCAGCTTAGTAAAGGCAAGTGGAAACCAGCGACGAAGCGGGGGAAAGCCGTAGCGAATCGGTTCACCATTCCGATTCCTTTCAAGTTGATTTAATTGTTGGTAGAGGCGACCGTATTAGCTACTGAAGATAAGATTACTACTGATAGTTGAGGCCAGGTAGCCCGAACCGTTTAAAACCAGACCGGCTGTGCCGATGGGTACAGCCGGTCTGGTTTTTAAGCAAAATCACTTGCTCTTTTCCGTACTCTTGAGAGCCCAGTACATGAGTACAGGCTGGAAAAACAGTCGGGTAAATCGTTTCTTATCGGTATCCAAACCAAAGGCGTCGCGTTCGTTGGTGTATTGGGAAATATTACCGGGAAAAACGGCCGCAAAGAACGAAGCTGCGATTTTGCCAATGGCTTCCTTGCGTTTTTCTCCAGCGAAAATCAGGCTGGCACCCAGAGCGATTTCAGCTAATCCCGAGTAGACCACCGTATCATCTTTTTCCAAAGGTACAAAGTCAGGAACCTGGGCCTGAAACTCTTTCCGGGCGAAAGTCAGGTGACTGACGCCGGCAAAAACCAGCATACTTCCTAAACCAATACGGGCGACATTTTGAAGGGTTTCTGTTTTCATAGCAGTGTGTGTTTACCTAGCCGTTATGAAAAATCAATACCACCCGCAAAAAATGAAGGTTCGGGTCTTCCGTGCGTACTTAAAATCCGGCCAGTTTCTCTTCAATTTTATCCAGCTTGAAGCTAAAGGTCGTACCCTTGTCCACGCGACTCATGACCGTAATTTTGGATTTGTGGGCGTTGACAATGTGTTTGACAATGGCCAATCCCAGGCCTGTACCACCTTTTTCTTTCGAACGGGACTTTTCCACCCGATAAAAGCGTTCGAAAATCCGGTTGAGGTGCTCGGGAGGAATGCCCGGACCGTCGTCTTTCACTTCAATTTCCCAGTCTTTCTTATCCTCCGTAAACGTCACATTCACCTTCCCACCGTCGCGACCGTATTTAATGGCATTGTCGATGAGGTTAGTGAGAGCCTGGGAAATGCGATAGGCATCGGCTTTCACAAAGATCTGATCCTGCGGGGTATGAAGCTTTACTTTAATTTCCCGCTGATTGGCCCGGGGTTCCAGCTGTTCAATGACTTCGTGGGTAACTTTTACCAGATCCACCCGCTCGCGGTGCATCTTGATTTCGCCCGCTTCAATTTGCGAGAGGGTGAGTAGGTCAGCCACCAGAGCGTCGAGGCCATCGAGGCTTTTTGCGGCTTTTTGCAGGAATTTATCCCGTACCCGTTCGTCGTCCTTGGCTCCGTCAATGAGGGTATGAATGAAGCCCTGAGCGGCGAAGATGGGGGTTTTGAGTTCGTGCGAAATATCGGCCAGAAACTCCCGCCGAAACTGCTCCATGCGTCGGAGTTCATCAATTTCCCGCTGCTTTTTGGCTACGTATACGAAAATCTCGTTGTTGAGTTTCTTCAGGGGGTTGACGCTCTTGGTAATTTTTTTTACGGGAGAGGTTAAAATCTTTCAGCTTCAGCCGCTGAATGGTATCGTAGATTTTATTGATTTCTTCGAAAATCAGGTAATCCAGTACGTAGAAAACGAGGATGAGCGTCGCGAAGAAGGTAGTGGCTCCCGCAATGAAGATGGTACCACCGGGCGTACCCGGCACAAACCAGAGAAAACCACTCGTAATGGCCGAAATCAACAGGGCCAGAATAACAGAAATTACTTTGGGATTTAAAGGGGACATGGGCAGTGTGTAGGGTTTTGAGTGTAGGGTTATGAGTTTTGAGTGAACCTCGAAGAGTCAGGAACTGACACTTCAAGGCATTATCGTTTCATGCAACTCCGTACTCAAAACCCTACACTCAAAACTCATTTTATTCTCCTTCGCCATTAAACATATACCCTACGCCTTTGAGCGTTTTGATATAGGTTTCGCCAATTTTTTCGCGAAGCTTCCGAATGTGAACGTCGACGGTGCGTTCGAGTACGTAGATATCGGCTCCCCAGATTCGCTGGAGGAGTTCTTCGCGATTGAATACTTTGTCGGGGTGCTGGGCCAGGAAAAACAGTAATTCAAATTCCTTTTTCGGCAATACAACCGAACCAAAACCGCCCGTAACGGTGTAATTCTGGCGGTTGATCGACAGTCCCGCCGTCTCGATCCGGTCACCTGGATCGGTTTTCTGGGCTTCCCGGCGAAACAGAGCCTTGATACGGCTCATCAAAGCCCGGGGCTTGATGGGTTTGGTGATGTAATCGTCGGCTCCAATTTCAAAAGCGGCAATTTCGGAGTACTCTTCCGAACGGGCCGTCAGGAAAAGAATGTAACTACCTTTCAGCTCGGGTAACTCCCGTAGTTGGCGAGCCGTTTCAATGCCGTCCTGCTGGGGCATCATAATGTCGAGCAATACGAGATCCGGAGCGAACGTCCGGGCTATTTCAACGGCTTTGCGGCCATCCGAAGCCGACTCGATGTCGTACCCTTCTTTCTCAAGATTATAATGAAGTAATTCAATGATGTCGGGATCATCGTCCACCAGTAAAATTTTGTAGGCGGGCGTAGTGCTCATGGGGGTGTCTGTTGCTTTATACAAAAGTACGTGAATTTACGGTTGGTAGGAACTGTTGGCTTGCTGTGCCGCTCCTGGAAGCAAAGATTAACAATTCGGAAACAGAAAGTTCACAAAAACTTAATACGACCGTTCAGTATACTTTTTAGGGAATGGTGTGAGGTCTATGGTCGGGAAGAAATATCTTTGAAAAGTCCCATAAATGGTGTAACTTAAACCGTGCAACAGGTATGCTCTATTGATGAATAAACCTGTTGATAATCAGAATGCTGTCTGATTATTTCTGGTAAAAAGAATTACGAATGCTTACAAAGGAACAAGTTCTTAAACAATATTTCGGGTACGATGTCTTTCGGCCCTTGCAGGCGGAGGTGATCGATACCGTTTTAGCCGGAAAAGATGCTCTGGTACTCATGCCCACCGGGGGCGGGAAATCGGTTTGTTATCAGGTACCGGCTTTGGTATTGGATGGATTAACGCTGGTAATTTCACCGCTCATTGCCCTTATGCAGGATCAGGTCCAGGGTTTGAAGGCCAATGGGGTATCCGCCGCTTTCCTGAATTCTACGTTAAATCAGTCCGAGCAGGAATCCGTCATCTGGAAAATCAAACTGGGCGAGCTGAAGCTTCTCTATATTTCACCCGAACGGCTTTTTTCGGGAAACTTTCTGGATTGGTTAAAGGGGCAGAAGATCAGTCTGTTTGCCGTAGACGAATCCCACTGTATCTCGTTCTGGGGGCATGATTTCCGGCCCGAGTACACGCAACTGCACCGACTGAAAGAACATTTCCCCCGCGTACCCATCATTGCACTGACGGCCACGGCGGATAATGTGACCCGGAAGGATATTCTTCAACAACTCGCCATTCCGCAGGCTCGTACCTTTCTGGCCAGTTTTGATCGTCCCAATCTCAATCTCACCGTACTGCCGGGGCGGAAACGCATGGAGCAGATGGTGGATTTTCTGAATGCCCATCCCGGCCAGCCGGGAATCATTTACTGCCTCAGTCGAAAAACCACCGAAAGCGTAGCGGCCAATCTGCAGTACATGGGCTTCAACGCCCGCCATTACCACGCCGGTTGTGATGCTCTGTACCGAAACCATACGCAGGCGGAGTTTCTCCGGGACGACATTCAGATCATCGTAGCCACCATTGCTTTTGGTATGGGTATCGATAAATCGAATGTTCGCTGGGTCATGCACTACAATTTGCCCAAAAACGTCGAAAGTTTTTATCAGGAAATCGGTCGGGCCGGCCGGGACGGCTTACCCGCCGATACGGTACTTTTTTACAGCTACCAGGACGTGTCCCAGCAAACGGACATGATTCTGAAATCGGAGCTGTCCCAGGATCAGAAAGATCTGCTCATTGCCAAGCTTGACCGCATGAAGCAGTACGCTCAGGCGGATATCTGCCGACGACGTATTCTCATTAGCTATTTCAATGAAACGGTAGAAAAAGACTGCGGGAACTGCGACGTCTGCCGCAATCCGCGTACCAAAATCGATGGGACGGTCATGGCTCAGAAAGTACTCTCGGCGATTGCCCGCACCCAGCAGAAAGTAGCCATGGGTACCCTCATTGACATTTTGCGGGGCAGCCGGAACCAGAACATCATTCGTCACGGCTACGATCAGCTGAAAACGTTCGGGGCAGGTCATGAGCTGCGGTACGAAGAATGGGCTGAGTACATCAGTCAGCTGCTCAATTCGGGCATTATGGACATTGCCTACGATGAAGGACACGCCTTCAAACTCAACGCAGTCAGTCAGCAGGTACTGCGGGAAGGCAAAAACGTATCCGTAGTGAAATTCATTCCCCTGGAAGAACGAAGAGCCCGGGCGGAAGAAGAAAACGTACAGGCTCCAAAAAGCAAACGAGAGGTGGTTCGCGATGCCATGTTCGAACGGTTACGACTTTTACGAAAACAACTCGCCGACTCCCTGGGGATTCCGCCTTTTCAGGTATTCAGCGATGCTACGCTTTCGGATATGGCTCAGAAACGGCCGATCAATCATGCTCAGTTCCTGCAGGTTTCGGGCGTAGGCGAGCAGAAAAACTGGCAATTCGGGGATGTATTCATCAATGAAATTCTGGCTTTTGTCCAGGAAAATAATCAGTCCGGCGTGAAGATGGCCAAGGGTCTGACCTACGTACAGACGCTGCAACTCTACCAGCAAGGGTACGATATTGAGCGGATGGCTACCGAACGAAACCTAACGGCCACGACCATTCTGAGCCATTTACACAAACTGAAAACGGACGGAGAGGACATTGCCTACGAACGACTGCTGCCGGAAGCTACGCGAGAGGCCATTCTGAAAGCGGCCCGGCAACTGGACATCCCCGTTGCTGAAAACGCTCCGATTGCACCCTTGCTGGAAAGTTTTGGGGAGACCTATCAGGCCTGGCAACTACGGCTGGCGTTTTTGATTGCGGGCGAAGGGATACGGATGGACGTGGAGGCCTGGCGGCAGGAACATGGATTACCCCCGCGAACGGCCTAGTAATTGTTCGAAAAATTGCGGTAATTTACGCCAAAGCTAAGCCTTATACCTGTTGTGGAAGAAACGGTTTTATCCTCGCAAGATGCCTTACCAACGGTGTCAAATTGCTACGGCGTGAAAATGATTGGTATTGGTGGGGCCGGTTGTTCGGTCCTCAAAAAAATGGCCGACCAGGCCTATACAGGTTTACACCTGATTCCCTGTCACACGGACTTTACGCAGTTAGTGACCTTTCCACAGGCCATTCCGCTCGGGATGCGGGATCTGGGATTGGGACTTACGGCGGAGCAAGCCCGACAGTGGGCCCTGAATCAGCAGGCGGTCATTGGCTCCGTGCTTAATCCAGAAACAAAAATTGTCATTCTGGTAGGTGGGCTGGGGGATGGTACGGTAGCCGGAGCGGCTCCGGTCATTGCCGAAATGGCCCGTCAGCGAGGACTATTGGTGGTGGCGTGTGTGATGATGCCCTTTGCTTCCGAAGGGTACGAAACGATGCAGATGGCCGAGCGGGGTCTGAAGCAACTCACGCAGTCCTGTGATTCAGTGGTGGCTTTTTCTCTGGATAAACTTGCTGAGAATCTGAATGATGATCTGAGTATCGCTGAGTTTTACGCCGCCGCCGATGAGTTACTTTGCCAGACGGCTCGCATCGTTCCGGATATTCTGAAACCTTCCGAAACGCCGGATTCGGACATTCAGGAGCTGAAAACGGTCCTGGAAGCCAGCGGTCTGGCCTTTTATACGCGATTGTCGATTCAGGGTAGTCAGCAACGGTTAGAGGCCAGTGTGGCAAAAATCAAGCAAACGTTTGGAAATCAGCGTACGTTGCCGCACGAAGCCCAGCGTATTTTGCTCGTCGTACAGTATGATCCGCTTCAGGCCCTGAATACGCACGAAATTCGCAATATTATCCAGGCTCTCAAGCAAACCCTGGGACGCCGGGCGGCAGTTTTCAAGGTAGCTCCACTCGCTAGCGAAGGCTTGGGGAGTGAGCTTCGTTTGGGTATTCTTTCCAGTAGTGGGCGTACTCCTGAGGTGTTAGAGTGGGCCAATACTTATTAAAAGATAATTAATTAAAGATCACGGGAAAATATGCTGAGCCGGAAACAAACGTTTCCGGCTTTTTAATAGCTTTACACTCTATCCGCCAACGCTTTATCTCACCATGTTTCCCATCACTTTCCAGAGGCAATGCCCCTATTGCCAGTCTACGTCCATCGAGCGTCGTCAGCGACCTGTGGCCTTTCGCTATCTATTCTTTTTCATGCCGATTCGTTACTATCAATGTCAACGATGCCGTCGGTTTTTTGTAAAAATGAGGTAAGTATACACTTCCTGTTTTTTCCGGTACTGGCTGCTTGACAGGAAGGTTTATAAGCAGTCAGGAGAAAGGATTGTTTACTTACGTCGCTGAACAGACCGAGTTTAGGCTGGTTGGAGACTTTACCCCATTCGATAGTGGACCATATCCTATCAAAAGCTTTACCTTTTTGAGTTTCGCTATTCACCCAGACTGGGTATAGTAGTTGTTTGTTGATGGTTATTCGTTGCTAGTTGTTAAAGTATAGCCGGATAACTACAGGGACGGTATAAAACCAAACCCCGTCCTATCGCATTCCATGCCGGAATTTCAAGCCGCTTACCATTCCATGGGGGCCATTCCATGGGGGCCATCCCATGGTCGCTCCCTCGGCAAAGCGGTGGCCTGAGCAAGAGGAAGTCAGCGGTGGGCGTGCCCGCATGCGATGCCCGGCATGGAATGCATACGGACTAAATGACCAGCCGTGGCAGCGGAACCCAATACGGATCCTGTGATAGCCCAGTACTTCTCGCTAGTTTATGATAAGTGCAGCAAGTGCTTCCAAAATGGCCTCCAAGCCACTATTCACACGGCGTACGCCCGAAATTCGGTCTGGCTTTATACGGTCAACGTCAGTAAATGATCTATTTTTACTGTTCATTCAGACCATAGCTTAAATCCATCCGAATGTTTTTACGAAATCTTCTTTATTGCTGGCTTCTGACGGCAACGGCCTGGGGGCAATGGAAAGTACAGCCAGCTCAAACGGAAGCCCATTTCAGAGCGGTACATGCGGTGTCTGCCAAAGTATGCTGGATTGGAGGAACCAAAGGTCAGGTCCTACGCACGCAGGACGGCGGTACTAACTGGGAAATTCATTCGGTTGTTGGAGCGGAAGCACTCGATTTCCGGGACATCCACGCCTTTAATGCCGAAACTGCCGTGGCCATGAGTGCCGGCGATGCCGATAAGGGAGCCGCCCGCATCTATCGTACAGAAGACGCTGGACAGACCTGGAAACTCGTCTATCAGACCCATCAGAAAGGAGCTTTTCTGGACGGTATCGAATTCTGGGATAAGGAACACGGCATTGCCTTTGGCGATCCGATTGATCATAAATTCTTTGTGCTCACTACCAGCGATGGCGGGAAAACCTGGGCCGAAGTGCCACGGGATCAGTTTCCCCCAATCGAAGAAGGAGAAGCAGCGTTTGCGGCCAGTGGCACTTCCCTGGTGGTTTCCGCAAAAAGCTGGGCCTGGATTGGTACCGGCGGCAGTACATTTGCCCGGGTATTCCGGTCCAAAGATTTTGGAAAAAGCTGGGAAGTGGCCGAAACGCCCTTACCCGCGGGCAAAACATCGGGCATCTTTGGCTTACACTTCTTCAACCGACTGCGAGGCATTGCCGTGGGCGGAGATTATCTGCACGTCAGTGATTCAACGCAAAATGTAATCGTTACGCAGGATGGCGGTAAAACCTGGCAATTATTGCCTTCTACCAATCCGCCGGGCCTGAAAGAAGCCGTGACCGTATATCGGCAGGAATACAAGGGCATGGCGGGAGAGGCTCCGGTCGCATCGGTCATTGAGCGGCTGATTACGGTAGGACCTTCGGGCACGGGTTATTCCATCAACGGCGGCAAAACCTGGAACAAACTGGATGATTCCCCTTTCCATGCCGTCAGTTTTGCAGGGAAAGACGGCTGGGCCGTAGGAGCAAAAGGGCTGATTGCCAAGTTTGAAGGTTTTCGATCGACACCGCAAAAGAAAAATACCAGAAAAAAATAACCGTACGCATGGCTCGTCTTTACTGCCCTTCAGTACAAAGCTGAGCGGGCGGCTTGCGAACCCCTAGTGAATACCAATTCCCATGAAAAACATTGCTGTATTTTGTGGAGCCAATGCGGGCTCCGATGTTGTGTACCGTCAAACGGCCATTGAGCTGGGGCAGTATTTGGCCGACCAACAGTTGCGACTGGTATACGGCGGCGGAAACGTCGGGTTAATGGGCATCCTTGCTGATGCCGTACTGGCTCAGGGTGGGGAAGTCATTGGCGTTATTCCTGATTTTCTGAAAAAATGGGAAGTCGCTCACGCCGGCCTGAACGAACTGATCGTGACCGAAACCATGCACGAACGCAAAGCCCGGATGGCCGAACGGGCCGATGGTTTTATTACCATTCCCGGGGGCTTTGGTTCCATGGATGAATTATTCGAAATTCTTACCTGGAAGCAATTACAGATTCACAGTAAGCCCATTGGCCTTTTGAATGTGAATGGCTTTTACGACCCCCTGTTACAAATGATGGACCGGATGGTGGAAGCAGGCTTTCTCAAAGTCGGGAACCGGGAACTACTGCTGGTATCCGATTCCATCGAAGAATTATTCGCCCTCATGCGAACGCATCAGCCCGTTGTCACGGAAAAGTGGGTAGATCGGAAAAAAATCTGAGGGTAGGGTATATACAGAACCGCCTTATCGCTCGTTAATTTTGATCCGTTCATGGGTTACGTGTAAGCCGATTTGATCGTCAGATCGACGGATGAAACCTGATTTCTTGCACGCACCTTACTACTATCCAGCCTAACGTCCCGTAATGAAACGACTTTTTATTCTGCTTTCCTGTATAAGTGTGTACGCTCATGCTCAGGAACAAACCCCTGAGAATCTTGGTAGCACGGTTAATTCTGAGTCGGCTGAAATTCAGCCCGTCATTGCTCCGGATGGGCGTACGCTCTACTTCAGCCGGGTAAATCATCCGCAGAATGCTTCTCAAAAAAAAGGAAGTCAGGATGTATGGATGGCCGAGTACCTCTCCGGAAACAGCTGGACGCCTTCCCGCCGGATGCCCAATCCGGTTAATGGTGAAGAACATAATGTCATTTACAGCATTACGCCCGATGGCAATACCATTCTTACCCACTGGGTGCAGAAAGAAGGAGACGACCTGAGCATTCGGGGCTTTGCCACCATGCGGAAAGTAGCAACGGGCTGGGAACGGCCGAAAAAGCTCGATATTCCCGGACTGGAAGGCATGAATAAAGGCTATTACCAGTACGGATTTCTGGCCAATGATGGCAAGACCCTGTTACTGGCTTTTTCGGAAAAGAAGAACAGTCGGGAGTCCGATCTGTACGTCAGTGTGCAGGACAAAGCGGGGAAGTGGAGCCGACCCGCGAGTCTGGGACGTGAAGTCAATACGGACGCCGATGAAACGACACCTTTTCTGGCGGCGGATGGCGAAACCCTGTATTTCTCCAGTAATCGCGAAGGCGGTTTAGGCTCCAACGACATCTGGATGACGCGGCGACTGGACCGTAGCTGGAAACGCTGGAGCAAGCCTGAAAACCTCGGAGCACCGATCAATACCCCTGATTTCGACGCGTATTTTACCATTCCAGCCTCGGGTGAATGGGCCTACTTGGTGACCGCCAACGGTAGTAAAGGAAAAGCTGATATTGTTCGGGTGAAGTTCCAGAACCAGACGCCACCAGCCGAAGTGCCGCCCACCATTGCTCAGCTTCCGGCCAGTAATTCCAATGCGACGCAGGTGCCCGACCGGGAGCCCACTAAATCCAATGCTGTGGTTCTGTACACGGGTAAGTTACTGGATGCAAAAACGAAAAAAGTACCCGAAAACGCCCGGATCGTGTACGAGAGCTTACCCGATGGTACCGAACTCGGAACGGCCACGCCCGACCCGAATACGGGTGAGTACAAGATTGTGTTACCCTACGGTAAGAAGTACGGCATTCGGCCTGAGGCGGATGGGTACGTCGGAAAATCGCAGAATCTTGACTTAAGTAAGCTCGGTAGTGGGGGGTATCTGGAATTGAAAGACCGCGACCTGCTGGTGACGAAGATTGAAGAAGGAGCGAAGGTGGCTTTGAACAACGTATTCTTCGAAACGGCCAAAGCCACGTTACAGACGGAGTCGTTCCCTGAGTTAAACCGCGTCGTGGAATTGATGAATCGCCGGAGAAGTATGATGGTCGAAATCGATGGACATACCGATAGCGATGGTACCGATGAAGCCAACCAGAAGCTCTCGCAGGACCGGGCCGAATCGGTACGGGCGTATATGATTTCCAAAGGCATTCCTGAAAACCGGATTGTAGCCAAAGGTTTTGGTGAAAGCCGTCCCGTGGCTACCAATGATACTCCGGAAGGCAAGCAGCAAAACCGACGGGTAGAATTCGTCATTCTGAAACAGTAATACGCCGGTAGCGTGATCATTTTAGACAAACCAGCCAACGAATGCAGCCCACTTTTATGCCCTCAAGGAAAACGTGGATTCTATTCATGATTGCACTGGGTGTTTTCTATAATAAAAATACGCTTGAAGTATTGATCACCGAGCACTTCACTCATCCCTGGGTTGAAGCAATGGGGCCCGAATGGATCGGATTTGCTCTAATGCTGCTGCCCTTGGCTTTTACTGGGAAATATATGGGCTACTATTGTTATGGCCTCTTCATCGTGGTCTATATACTAGCTCAACTTGGTAATCCTTTACAGTACTACTTCTAAGGTGCTGGCAAGCCGAAAAGAAGAAACCCAATCGCAGGTCGGGTTTCTTCTTTTCATCGCTATCGATAGCATACAAGCGAGTTTCCCACTTATTTTGCCCATACGTATCTATAGCATCTGTTGCACATGAACCTGGAAACCCTAGCTATACAAGTCACGCGTTTTCATGACGCGAATGCATCGGCGGTAACCACGCCCATTTACCTGAGTACCACGTACGAACGCGATGCCGAGGGCAACCTGCCGCACGGTTTTCTGTACACACGAGGCAATAACCCGAACCGTGATCTGCTGGAGAAAAGTCTGGCTGCTCTGGAAGGCGGAACCGTTGGACTCGCCTTTGGCTCAGGGATGGCCGCCATTTCCGCCTTGTTTCAGGCTTTAAAGCCCGGTGATCACGTCATCACGACTCCGTTTGCCTACTACGCGGCCCAACGACTGCTTGTAGATGTATTCGAACCCTGGGGTCTTGAGTTTTCACTGGTCGATACGTCGAACCTGGAAGAGGTGGAAAAAGCCATCCGGCCGACGACCAGGCTATTCTGGCTCGAAACGCCGAGTAATCCGCTGCTGTACCTGACCGATTTGCAGGCTTTATCCCGACTGGCTCATTCGGTAGGAGCCTTGTGTGCGGTGGACAATACCTGGGCTACGCCCGTACTACAAAACCCGATTGCTTTCGGGGCCGACGTGGTCATGCATTCAACAACCAAATATTTCGGGGGCCACTCCGACGTATTGGGCGGAGCGTTGGTACTGGCTCAGGACGGCGAACTGGCTGTACGCCTGCGTCAGATTCAGAACCTGACCGGCGGCGTACCTTCACCGTTCGATTGCTGGCTCATCACGCGGGGGATTCAAACGATGCCCCTGCGGGTAAAAGCTCAGTCAGCGAGTGCCCTGCCCATCGCTCAGTGGCTCGAATCACATCCGGCTGTGGAGCGGGTGCATTACCCCGGACTCACCAGCCATCCGCAGCATGAAATTGCCAAAGCCCAGATGAAAAATGGCTTTGGAGGAATGCTTTCTTTCGAAGTACGAGGAGGTTTACCGGGGGCTAAAAAGGTGGCCGGATCGTTGAAAGTGTTCACGCAGGCGACGAGCCTCGGGGGGGTGGAAAGTCTCATCGAACCCCGGAAAATTTACGAAGGTCCGGATAGCCCGACGCCCGACGGATTGCTACGCGTTTCAGTCGGTCTGGAACACGTAGATGACCTGATTGCAGACCTGGATCAGGCTCTGAAAAACGCTTAGGATGAGCTTTAAACGCCCTTTTCGTTAATAAATCTTAAATCAGCTTTAAACGCCAGGCGACGGCTGTTTCCCGACAATTTACGGGGAACAGCCGTCGTTTTTTGTGTGTTATATTACTGAGTCTGAGTAGTCAGAAGACGCGGATTCAGTACCGCTACCGATAGTCTCTTAACCCTATAGTTTTTTATTAAATCCATGAAATCAATCATAAAAATGCTAGCTGCCGTAGTACTGGTGGGTACTATGGTCTCGTGTGCCCCTTCGATTACGGTTCGTTCGGATTATGATCGTACCGCGAACTTCAGTGGCTATCATACCTACGCGATTGCCCCGATGCCCGGCGGTAATTCAGACCCTGTGATGGGAAGTCAGTTGATGCAAAAACGAATTACCCAGGCCCTCGACGCCGAGATGAGTGCTCGTGGCTACCGCCGCGTGGAGAAGAATGCCGATTTAACGGTTCGGTTTGACACCGACGCTCGTAACCTGCAGCAAATCCAATCGAACAATCTAAGTCCGATGTGGGGCTGGTGGTGGTACGGTCCTAACAATAACGTCAGCTCCCGGAACTACGAAGAAAACCGGGTGATCATTAGTCTGCTGGATACCAAAACCAAAGAGATGGTATGGCAGGGTTGGGCAAAAGGTGAGTTGAACGCCCGCCGCAAAGACCGGGATGAACTCATCCGGGCCACCGTTGCGAAAGTGATGCAGGAATATCCCTACCGGGCCGGCATGACGAACGCAGCCGTACAGGGCGAATAAGTTTTTCGCAAGAAGAGTAATAAAAAAGAGGTCGAATCATTCGACCTCTTTTTTTTAGGTTCGATTCAAAGGAACCGTATTAGCATTCGCCCGTAATCGTATCGCAACTATCACCTTCGGCAATGATTTGCGGCTGACTTTCCTGAATCACCTGTCGCAAAGCCTGCATAAACGTTTCCTTGGGCTGGGCTCCCGACAACGCGTACTTGTTGTTGAGAATGAAAAACGGTACGCCCGAAACACCCAGTTGCTTGAAGTATTCCATTTCACTTTGTACCGAATCGCTGGCTACTTCAGATTTCAGAACCTCAAGAGCTTCTTTCTTGTCCCAACCCGCTGTTTCCAGCACATTGAGTAATACGGCTTCCTGCGTCAGATCAATCCGATCTACGAAATAGGCTTTTAATAAGGCTTCTTTCGTTGCAGCCTGTAGCCCTTTTTCGTAAGCAATCGTCAGGAGGCGGTGTAAATCGAAGGTATTGATCGATTTGGGAATCTCGTTGAAGTCAAAGTCGAGCCCTACCTCACTAGCCACCTGCTCCACGTGCTGAAACATGCTTTCACTACGACCGGGTCCAAATTTACTGGCCATGTGTTCGGCAAAGGATTTTCCCTGCCGCGGTACGGTAGGGTCAAGCTGAAAAGGGTGGTAGACCACGTCTGCCTGTACCTCATTGCTGAGTTCAGCCAGTGCCGATTCCAGGCGGCGTTTGCCAATGTAACACCAGGGACACACCACGTCAGAGACGACGTCAATACGAATGGGAAGGGCCATCTTGTATGAATTAATACTAAAGATCAAGGTTTACCGACCGACTAGACCGGTCGTTTTTGCTCTAACCGTTCCTGCAAATGAATGATTCCCAGTAAGTAGAATTGTCAGGAGAAGAAGCCCCAAATCATTCGTATAAAGCCACTTTTTCCAGAAAAGGACCTATAAATGGAAAAGCAAAATTGGATAGGTTCAAAAATTTATTGAAAAAATGAACGAAAACTCCATTTTTTTTATTCACATTTGTAAAGCCCGTTTCGCAAGAAATGGACAATTTTTCGAGCATGAGTGGTGGCGGCCGCTCATGCTTTTTTTATTCTACAATCCGCAATTTGGCAAAAGTAAGTAACAGGGTCTTTTCACCCTGCGTATCAAACTGAATCACGGCTTTTGCCCCGTTCTGATCCGTTGAAATGAGTTTAACAACGCCGAAGCCAAACTTCTGATGTTCGACGCGTTGACCTGAAGCCAGCTTACGGGGATCGGAAACTTTGAAATCACTGCTGGGTACGTGCGTAGACGAAGCTCCCGAGCGGGTAGGCGGGGTTTTGGAAGCCTGAGAACCTCCGTTTTGGGCGGCTCGATTAGCCACGTTCCGTAAGAAAGCGGCGGGCGTCGGACGATCCGTATTTCGCTGGGATTCCGACATCCGGCGGGCGGCCTGGCGACTGACGCGAACATATTTCTCGTCAATTTCATCCATAAACCGACTGGGTTCGCAGGGTTTCAGTCGACCGTACTGATAGCGGGTTTCCGCATAACTGAGGTACAGGCGTTTTTCGGCCCGGGTAATGGCTACGTAAAACAGCCGTCGTTCCTCCTCCAGGTCTTCGCTCGACTGTAACATCATCTGACTGGGGAATAAATCTTCTTCCAGGCCCACGATGTACACCACTTTATACTCCAGTCCTTTCGCCTGGTGAATGGTCATCAGGGTCACGCGGTCGTTATCCCCGTCTTCATCTTCCTGATCGGCATTGGTCAACAGTGATACCGTTTGCAGAAAGGCCCCCAGCGATTTGTCCTCGTTTTCGGGATTGTCTACAAACTGTTTGATGGAGTTCAGCAATTCCTGTACGTTTTCGTAACGGCTCAGGCCCTCTACCGTTTTGTCGTCGTAAAGTTCTTTGAGTACACCCGAAGCTTTGGCCACGTGGCTGGCCACTTCGTACGCATCTTTCGTATCGACGAGTAGCTTAAACGACTTGATTAGATCGGAGAAGCCTTCGATGGCCACACCCGAACGACCCGCGTTGTACTGCTGAATATTGGCGACGATGTCCCAAAGCGGCAAGCTCTGCTCGGCGGCTGTAACCGTAATCTTGGCAATGGTCTGATCGCCAATCCCGCGTTTGGGTAGGTTAATGATCCGCTTGAAGGCTTCTTCGTCGCTCTGGTTGAGCGTGAATCGGAGGTAAGCCAGCAAGTCCTTAATTTCCCGGCGTTGGTAAAAGGAAAGTCCACCCACGATTCGGTACTTGATATTCAGTTTCCGTAATGATTCTTCAAAAGCCCGCGATTGCGAGTTGGTCCGGTACAAAATGGCAAAATCATTGTTACTCAGACCATGATTCAGCTTTTCCTCGAATAGTGAAGTCGAAACCAAACGGCCTTCTTCCACGTCTGATCCGGCCTTGATGACTTCAATCAGGTTACCACCTTCATTCTCCGTGAACACTTCCTTGCGTAACTGACGCTTATTACGGGCAATCACGGAGTTGGCCGCTTCAACGATCACTTTCGTCGAACGGTAATTCTGTTCCAGACGAATCGTGGTCAGATCCGGATAATCTTTCTCGAAGTTGAGGATATTCTGAATATTGGCTCCCCGGAAGGCGTAGATCGACTGGGCATCGTCGCCCACGACGCAGATGTTTTCGTGAATGGCCGCCAGTTTTCGCGTAATGAGGTACTGCGAAACGTTCGTATCCTGAAACTCATCCACCATCACGTACTTGTACCGATGCTGGTACTTATTGAGAATGGCCGGAAAATCGCGAAATAGTACGTTGGTGTTGTACAGCAGATCGTCGAAATCCATGGCATTAGCCTTGAAACAACGATCTACGTAGAGTTTATACAAACGGCCAATCTCGGGCAGGCGAGCCGCCGCGTCATCGGCCTGAATGATGGGATCGGCCAGGTACGCTTCAGCGGATACCAGGCGGTTTTTGGCCCCCGAAATCCGGTTGAATACGACGTTGGGTTTGTAAATCTTATCGTCGAGGCCCCGTTCTTTGATGATCGTTTTCAACAACGATTTGGAATCGTCCGTATCATAAATCGAAAAGTCGGAGGTATAGCCCATCGCTTTGGCTTCAAAGCGGAGAATTTTGGCAAAGACGCTGTGAAACGTACCCATCCAGATGCCCCGGGCATCGGTACCGACAACCTTTTCAATCCGGGCCCGCATTTCACCGGCGGCTTTGTTGGTAAACGTCAGCAATAGGATGGAAAAGGGATCAACGCCTTTTCGGATGAGGTGAGCCGTACGCTGGGTGAGTACGCGGGTTTTGCCCGAGCCCGCTCCGGCGATGATCATTAACGGCCCCTCAGTATGCAGAACGGCCTGAGCCTGGGGCTCGTTGAGGCCTTTGGTGATATCTTCGAACATGGCAATTGGATAAAAAGAGGGAACGAACTAAGTCCGTTCCCTGAAAGCATAGATCAAAGATACAAAAGATTTGGGGGCTACGGAAGTTTAAGCTAGAGTAATGGTATTTGTAAATTAATGGAAAGTTGTTTGGGCTTGTAACCGTAAATAATTCCGTGTGAGTTGGCATGGTATCGGGTAAGCAGGGCAAAATCCCGATACGCCAGTTTAAGAATTAATCCCCCCTGGATGGGAGAATAGGGAGAAACTTCAGGAGCCTCTTTGGAAGCTGCCCGAAGCCTCTGATCTGCCAGCACCACAGTACGAATATTAGTTCCGATACGTGGCCCTACAAAGGCACCAAGCCCTAGCTGAAAGGTACGTCTGCCTGCATCATCATAAAATTGCAAGCTGGGAATGGCTAGTAAATCCAGATACGTAGCATTGAAGGTTCGTTTGACTAAAGGCTGATGGATGAAACGGCCGTAGCCTTCTAGGTAAACAATGGTTTCATTGTAGTTAACAGCAGAACCTGGAGGAAGATGTGTAGCAAAAGAATCGCCAGATCGATAATAAAAATCCTGACTGGTTCTAAATCGAGTTAATGAAAATTCAATTCCGAGATCAATAAATAGATTCGTTCTTGGATTGACCCGTTGCAGTACAAAAGGAACGATAAGATTAGCCGCAAATCTGCGGGAAGCTGAGCTTTTCAGATAGTATCCATCCAGCCAGGTAGGATACAGGTCGGGCGGGTTGGAACTAGGAGGTAGAAGAGTCGGCCAGCCTAACAGTAGGTTGAACTGAGCCCGGTTACGGAAATCCTGCCAGCCTGACTTTAGTTTTTGTTTAGTTAGAGGTCTATCGCTTTCGAGTTCCGTCACTTTTATCATGGCATTTGCACTTCGTAAGGTACTGTCATTGAGATAACTTTTTCCGGTTAAATCCATGTAGTGCTGACGGGGTTCGGCGGCTGTAGTCTCACTCAGTCGGGCGTTCAAATCCCGGAGGATCGTATTCCAGTCGTAATTTTCCAGTTTTTTTAAATCGGCTTTTTTTGAGCCATAGAAAAGTACTTTAGAGGAGGGGCCAATCCGGACTAAAATGGAATCTACCGGGGCGGCAAGGCTGGGTGCCGAGCATAGCAATGCCAGTACCATGGTCAGAAATGGTGTTTTCATGTACAGTAGGAGAGTTTGACTAGTGGGTATGTTTAATAGAGTCGGTTTTTACTTTTCCGACGGAAGTAGGAGCCTGAAAGTCCTGCCAGCGGAGCCGCGTATCCGGGCGTTTGTCCGCACGGAACAGACGGGCCAGAATGGACTTCTTTCGGAGTGGTACGGTTTGCGTTTCCGGAATGGTCAGCGTAACGGTCGCTTCGAACGTTTCCGCTTCAGCTGGATGAGCACGTGGTACGGGCTCCGGAATGGGGGTGGGTTGAATCGCAACCGCAGGCATGGCCCGGAGGGACGAATCGGTTACCAGTACCGGCTCCACGGGAGCGGAGGCCAGTAGCGGTACCTGTTTCTCCGAACGAACAACGTTTGGTTGAACGAAGACCGAATCGTTTACCGAAGGTATGCGTACCGACGAAGAACTGTCCGGAGCTTTACTCAGCAGCGGCGTAGTTTTGGTGACCTCGGTTGTGGGCTGATGCAGGAGATACCCCACGAGAATGCCGAGCACGGCCGCCGTACCAACACCCAATGGTACCAACCAGCGACGGCGGCTCGGCCTGGAAGGTCGTTCAATCCGGTTCCAGACGTCTTCGCTATGAAAGGGTTCTTCCGGCAGGGCTTCCAGACGTTGCCGGATGTGTTCATCGAATGTGTGCGGCATACCCCAGGGTTTGTAGTTTTTTCTGTAATAACTGACGGGCTTTGTTGAGCTGCGACTTGGAGGTGCCCTCCGAAATCTGCAATTGCTCGGCTACTTCCGCGTGGGAGTAACCTTCCAGAGCCACTAGATTGAATACGGTGCGATAGCCGATCGGTAATTCCGCAATCAGCGTATGAATGGTTTCGGCGGCTATTTCGTCGATAATGTTGTAATCGAAGGACTGTTCGGCGGCTTCCTGCTCGGGTACCATTGTAAAGTTGGCCGATCGGCGTAACTCCATGAGACATTCGTTAACCAGAATCCGTTTCATCCAGAGCCAGGTGCTGGCTTCGTCTTTGTATTCCATTTTTTTGAGATGAACAAAGATTTTCTGAAACGTCGATACCAGCCGATCCTCGGCCTCCATTCGATCTTTCATGTACCGCTGAGCTACCCGAAACAGCCGTCCGGCGTAGCGTTCATAGAGCAAACGCTGAGCTTTGGCATCCTGGGCACGGCAACGATCAAGTAGAGCAGATAAGGTCATACAGGCTGATTTACAAAGAGCGAAATGCGGAATATACGCCGGGGGTTGCCTGACTGATAAAAAATTCAGAAATTACCCCCCAAATCATTGTATATGCAATCCATGACGCTCTATACCAGAACCTTATTTAGTCTGAGCTTTCTATCCCTGACTTCGCTGGGAGCCTTTGCTCAATCCCCTGAACTGGGGTTACGTACCACGCAACAGGCGACGGCCACGTCAATCAAAAATCAGGGAGGAACGGGTACCTGCTGGTGTTACTCGACCACTTCGATGGTGGAATCGGAATGCATCCGGAAAAGCCTCGGTGAAATCGATTTATCGGAAATGTACACCGTCCGGAATACCTATCTGGACAAAGCCCGTAATTACATTCGCCGGCAGGGGAAAGCTCAGTTTGGCGAAGGAGGATTGGGACACGACGCCTTAAACGCGATTGCCCGGTATGGAGCGATCCCTGAATCTGTCTATTCCGGACTAAAAGCGGGTGAATCCGGACATAACCACGGAAAAGTAGATAAGGACCTGAAGGCGTACGTAGAGGAAGTACTCAAAAAGAAACCGGTTCCGGCTGATTGGGAGGTAGGATTCAATAAAATCCTGGATGAAAAATTCGGCCCCGTACCCGAAACGTTTGAATACCAGGGAAAAACCTATACGCCCCGTCAGTTTGCCGATCAGGTATTGCAGTTTAAACTCGACGATTACGTTAGCCTGACGAGCTTCACGCATCATCCCTTTTACCAGTCGTTTGTGTTAGAAATTCCCGACAACTGGGCGAACCAAACGTACGTAAACTTACCCCTCGAAGAATTAACGCAAACGGTAGAACAGAGCCTGAAACAGGGCTATACCGTGATGTGGGATGCCGATATTAGCAACTCTGGTTTCAAGCAGGCAAAAGGCTACGCCGTCGAAGCCGCCGATAAAGCGGATCAGATCGATGCCACGGAAAAAAAGGTAGATCAAAACCTGCGTCAGCAACTTTTTGATAGTCAGGTTACCGTTGACGATCACCTGATGCAGATTACGGGCACGGGTACGAGCACTTCCGGCAAGAAATTCTTTCTCGTGAAAAACTCCTGGGGAGAAACCGGACCTTACAAAGGATACATTTACGTGTCGGAGCCGTATTTTGCTCTCAACACCATCAATGTTATCCTACCCAAAGCGGCTTTACCTGAAGGTGTAAAAGCAAAACTGAAACTGTAGAAATTCAAAAGGCCAGCTGAAAAGCTGGCCTTTTGAATTAGGCAAACGTTCGTTGCCAGAAATCCGTTTGCTTCCCCAGTACATCGATGTACGTAATCGAAGCCGTTTCATCGCCTTCCGTTCGGATGAAGGGTTGCGGTGTATGACCCACCACCTGATGCCAGTCCGGCAGGTAATCGTCGATTGTTTCCGTCTCATCTGCCCAAACGGGGCCGCCTTTCGCTCCGGGATTCCCACCCCGTACCCATCCGCATTGGAATAAAACTTCTCGTCCGGCAAACGTTTCCTGAAGGGCATTCAGCGTATTCGCCAGCTCGTTTCCCCGAATGCCGTGTTTCTGAGCCCAGCTGCTGGATACACCGGCGTGCGTAAACAAATAGTTGTCCAACTGGTACGCCACCTGAAAACAAGCGGCGTTTTCCCGGTAGAGGCCCGTCCATAACGCCTGCATGTTAGGTCGGAAGTTTGAGCAGGGAAATAATGGATAGTGGAGATAAGCTACGTCGTGATTGCCCAGCAGTAAGATGTATTTTTCGGGTTCGGCTCGCTTCAAGGCAATGACTTTCTGCAAAACCTCCGTCGTCTGTTCATCCGAAAATTGCTTGGAATCTACGTAGTCCCCCACGAAAATGACCCGATCTGCTTTTTGAAGAGGGGCCTGTTCCCAATTCAGGCGGCCGTGTAAATCCCCGATAGCTAGTACTTGCATAGAGAAGTGGGTTGAAAGGCAATGGGAAGTAAGAGGCCGTTCCGTAAGGACAGCTAGCTCAGGGTTAATGGTTTTTCGTTGCTGGTTGTTGGAGACGAATGAACCTGGACTATTCTTTGGTAATACAGACCTTCCTTTTTTACCATCTACCCAAAACCACTACTTCTTCCGCCGCTGTTCCTTTTGGCGTTTTAGATTATTGGCGAGTAGCTTTTTGGCTTCTTCCCGCTGACTGGTTTTTTTATCGGCGTACTGAATGACTTTTTCGTAGTACTGCTTGGCTTCGGGCAGATTGCCTTCGCTATCGGCAATTTTTCCCAGATTGAGCAATGCCGACGTATTGTAGCCCGACTCCGTCGCTCCGTTCGCCTGGGCGTAATTGATCGTACGATGGTAGTATTCTTTAGCCGCCGCTGGATTATGGTAGAAAAACTGATTGTAGTACGCCAGAATGTAGGAAGCATAGCGACCACTGGCGGCCTCATAGCCAAACTGACGATTATCCAGTCGCTCCAGAATTAACTTGGCCGCAGCGTCCGCTTCCTGCATGCGTCCGGTTACGAAACATTCGCGGGCGTACATGCGGTGAAAGTACGGATTCCAGGGGTACGTCACGTGGAGGTAGCGGGCCAGTTGATAGCCTTTTTCATGCTGATTTTCGGACGCGTAAATCTGGAGTAAGAAATACTGAGCTTCCGTTCGGGTATAAAACGCATTCCGCGAAACCCACTCCAGCTGACCGATGCCTTTGCTTTTATTGCCTTCGTGGAAAAACCAGAAAATGGGCTTCAACGCCGAATAGTTTTCGGGTACCCATTGCCGATAATAATTGTACAGACCATCCCCGAAAGCCATTTCCGGAGATAAATCCTCGTGACCTTTGCACTTGTCAAAATACTTCAGGGCATTTTTCCCGGCATTACTGGCCTTCAGCCATTTCTTCCGCTCGGCGTACATCCGTGACTTGAAGGCATACGAAGCCGCGAGGAAAAAGCTGGCTTCAATTTCCTGATTACCGCCCTGATCGTACAATTTCTCCGCCTTTTCAATGGCCTGATCCATGAACAATTCACACTTGGCGTCGTACATGTCATTGTCGGTATTCGGTACAATCTTCCACCATTCAGCTAACCCAAACAGGAAGTAGGGGAGCGGGTGCTCGGGATACTTGGCTCGCAAATACCCAAACTCCCGAATGGCTTCTGGAAAATTGTAATTATACATGGCATTGATTGCCTCGGTAGCTTCAATCTGTACTTCCGCACGCTTGAGCAGCATTCCACCGGAACGAGCCTGCTCATTTTTCTCCGCTGTTTCAAACCAGGACTGGGCCGAACTTACGGAGCTAAGGAAGAGAAGAAAGAATAGGAACTTGATTTTCATGGCTTAACAAAGAGCTTCCGGGATACAGTGCGTGGGCTGGAAGCTTGCTAGGATTAACGGCAATTAGTAGAAAGTCGTTTAGAATTCGCAGGAAATTTTTCTGGAGTTAACGCCAACAAAGATACGAAAGCTAATTTTGGGATGCTATTCCCGGAGGAGGCGATAAATTTGATTTTTCTTAGATAAGTTTCTGGAAGGATAGTCGTAAAAAGGTGGTCAAACCGGACCGTACCTTATTTCCCATCTACTTAATCAACAACACCGTGATACAGGTTCGTGACAAGAATTTTGAAGTATTTATAGATCAGGTTACACTGGAGAATCGGATTGCCACCCTGGCGGAACAAATCAGTATCGATTATGCAGATCGGCGACCCCTGCTGATTGCCGTACTGAACGGCTCGTTTATGTTCGTCTCCGAACTCATGAAGAACATTACGATCGAGTGTGAAATCACGTTCATTCGCGTCGGTTCGTATGAAGGGATGGGTACAACGGGCAAGGTAAAACGAATCCTGGGACTCAGCGAACCCATTCGGGACCGCGATGTCATTATCGTGGAGGACATTGTGGATACCGGGCACACCATGGCCGAATTACTCGGTCAGATTACGGCTGAAAAGCCCCGGTCCATCGAAATTGCGACGATGCTGCATAAGCCCGAAGCCACGCGAATTCCGGTTACGCTGAAATACGTTGGCTTTGCGATCGAAAATAAATTTGTATTGGGGTACGGACTGGATTTCGACGGTCTGGCTCGTAACCTGCCCTGCATTTATCAACTGGCCGAGTAAGCTGGTTTACAGCACCCTTGTCTTTCCACCCTGATACGGGGCTAGCATACTGGAGGTGGCAGGCAATTCCGTAACCAAGTAATCAATTTCGCGGAGGTCTGCCACTTTCATGGACATAACGCTGTTCATCTTCTCCGATATTGCAAGAATTGCAACTTTATCCGAAGCCCGGATCATGGCCTTCTTCGCCTGCACCGTTTCCCAGTTGGAATCGGTCAGTCCTTCCTTCGCGTCCAGGGCATTCGTTCCCATAATACACAGATCCACGCGTACTTCCGAAAGTCGCTGATAGACGTCTCCGCCCACGGCCATCTGGCTATACCGCGAAATCGGTCCGCCGATCATAATGATCTCCAGATTGGGCTTGTCGAGTAGTTCTACGGCGGTTAATGGGTTGACCGTCAGAAAAGTAGCTTTGAGTTCATCCGGGATGAGTTTGATGAATTCCCGAATGGTTGTACCACCACCCATCAGTACCAGCATGCCGTCTTTCAGTAGAGTTACTGCTTTTTCTGCAATAATTCGCTTACTCTCATGAGCGTAGCTTTCTACGGGTTGCGATGAATAGTGGTAAGCCTTCGACATGGCTCCACCCCGAATCTTAATCAGTTTACCCTCTTCGGCCAGGTCATTGATGTCTCGACGTATGGTATCCTCCGACACATTCAGCGTACTGGCCAGTTCTGTAAGGGTAATACGCGTATGGAGGTTTACCTGGTTGATTATTAAATCCTTACGACTTTCTTTTAAAAGGACAACCGACATTAGATAAAGGGCTTGCTGTTGAATAAACAAAGGTATAAAAAAAGGGGTCGCCTCACTACTGCCAAGCTATTCGGCTCTGGCTGATTCTTTCTCTTTTACCAAGAAACATTCGAAATAAAAAATCGATTAACGCAGCTTTTGCAATCTAAACTTTTGATATGTAAGGCGTAAAGGCGTAATACGTTGCTTTGTTCAGCAAATTTTAAAATAATATTTGCAAGTATTGCTATAAGGCTTCTATATTTCGCAAAAATTGCAAATAAGAATGCATTTTTTGCGAGAATACCCCTGAACAAAATCCTATTAAACGCTTTCACACTTTTACTACCATTATGAAAATCTCCTTTTTATGCTTTCAGGCAAGGTTTGGCAGACTGTTTGCCTTGCTGTGGCTAATGAGTCTGTCAGCGATGGCCCAGAACATTACTGGAAAAGTGACCAATGCTGCGGACGGATCGCCGTTGCCGGGGGTTACCGTCGTTGAAAAGGGTTCGACCAAAGGAACCGTTACCGACGCTCAGGGTCAGTATACGCTGAATGCCGCTTCGGAAGCAACACTGGTTTTCTCGTATCTGGGTTTTGTACCCCAGGAAATTCCGCTGGGCGGGCGTACAACGGTGGACGTCGTGCTGAAAGAAGATACCAAAAGCCTGAACGAAGTAGTCGTAACGGCTCTCGGGATTCAGCGGGACAAAAAAGCCCTGGGGTATTCGGTGACGGAAGTAAAAGGCTCGGAGTTTACGCAGGCCCGGGAAATGAACGTGGCCAATGCCTTGTCGGGTAAAGTGGCCGGGGTGAATGCCTCCGGGATGTCTACCGGGCCGGGCGGTTCGAGCCGGGTCGTTATCCGGGGGAATGGCTCGCTGAACGGAAACAGCCAGCCGCTGTACGTAATCAACGGGATGCCCATCGATAACTCTACGCCGGGCGGAAGTCCGCAAACCGGAGCCGGTGGTCTGAACGTAGACCGGGGTGATGGAATCGGCGGGATCAATCCCGATGATATTGAGAGCATTAGCGTACTGAAAGGAGGAACCGCTGCCGCTTTATACGGCTCACGGGCCGCTAACGGCGTTATTCTGATTACCACCAAAAAAGGGGTAGCTCAGAAGGGAATCGGCGTTGATTTCAACTCCACCTTTACGGCTGAAACGCCCTCGGTATTTCCCAAATGGCAGTATGAATACGGCCAGGGCGATCAGGGACGCAAGCCCGCTACCCAGCAGGAGGCCCTTGACTGGGGCCGGCGTTCGTTCGGAGCCAAGATGGACGGGCAGCCGTATACCATTTTCAACGGTACCCAGCAGTCTTATTCACCGCAACGCAATAACATCAATAACTTCTACGAACTGGGAACCACGTTTTCCAATACGTTAGCTCTGAGTGGCGGTTCGGAAAACATCAATTTCCGTTTTTCGCTGGCGAATATGGACAGCAAAAGCATTCAGCCCAACTCCAAATTCAACCGGAAAGTGGGCAACCTGAATGTAAACGCGAAACTGACGAAAAACCTGTCACTGGAAGCCGTAGCCCAGTATAACATTGAGGAAGCAACCAACCGCCCCAGTGCGGGAGATGCCACCGGAAACCCCAACTGGGCCGTGTACATGCTGGCCAATACAGTAGACATTCGGCAGTTGTCACCGGGATACGATGCCACCGGACGCGAAATTCAGTGGAATGAAACGCCGTATGCCTCTAACTCTTACTTCGTCGTCAACCGCTACAAGAACAACGATACGAAAAACCGCTTTATCGGTCAGTTCAACCTTCAATACAACTTTCTGGACAACCTGTACATTCGGGGAAGTGTGAGCCGGGATTTTTATAATTACAAATACACGGGAATCATTCCTTCGGGAACCGTATACACGCTGAACGCTGCCGGCGAGTACCACGACATCAACTCGTCGGTTTCCGAAACTAACGGGATGTTAACGGCCCACTACAATACCAAGCTGGGTAACGATTTCCATCTGACGGCTCTGGCGGGGGGTAACATGCGGAAGTTCCTTTCCAGCGAAACCTACATCGACGGAACGCAGTTTATCGTTCCCAACTTCTACAGCTATACCAACCTGAACAACTTCACGACCCGGCCCTATAATCCCAAGATCGCTACCAACTCCCTGTTTGGATCGCTGGATCTGGATTACAAAGGCTTTGCTTTCTTAACGCTGACGGGTCGTCAGGACTGGTTCTCTACGCTCAGTCCGAGCAACAACAGCTTATTCTATCCATCCGTTGGGGGAAGTTTTGTGCTTTCCCAAGCGGTTGAACTACCGCAATGGGTGAGCTTCGCTAAAGCTCGGGCTTCCTGGGCTCAGGTAGGAGCGGGTTCCGTAGATCCTTTCATCACCAATCAGTCGTACGGACTGGTACAGGGTGGTCACGACGGTCGTCCCCTGCAACAGGTTACCCAGTACAACGGCGTAAATCTGATTACCAATGCCTCGCTTCGACCGCTGACGTCCACGACCTATGAAGTAGGGATCGATGCGAAATTTTTCAATAACCGACTCGGCATTGATTTGACGTATTACGACCGCAAAACGACCGACGATATTGTACGAACAACGGTTTCACGGGCATCGGGCTATAATGAAGCTCTGCTGAACGTGGGAGCCCTGAGCAACCGAGGCGTGGAAGCATTGATCACGTATAATCCCATCAAAAACAAAAACTTTAGCTGGAATGTAAGCTACAATATGGCCTACAACCGAAGTGAAGTAATGCAATTGGTACCGGGCGTGAATACCCTGGAGCTGGCTTCCAGCGTGGGCGGATGGGCCTTTGTTCACCACCAGGTGGGCCGTCCATTTGGGGTGATCAAGGGGTATACGATGGATCGTGATGCCAACGGTAACGTCATTTTCAATACCGCAACGGGGTATCAGCAACGCAGTGCTTTAAAAGAGCTGGGTCAGGGTGTACCGCCCTGGACGATGGGTCTGAACAACACGTTTACTTATAAAAACTTCTCACTCGATGTACTGATCGACGGTAAGTTTGGTAACAAAATTTTCTCAACCATGGACGTGTACGCCACCCGTTTTGGTCTGCACCAGATGACGTTGCCCGGTCGGGAAAACGGACTGCCCGTGTCTGGCGTAACTTCTCAGGGGGATTCCTATTCCCGAACGGTTCCGGTAAAAGACCTGCGTCTGTACTACGACAACCTGAAAAACTATACGGATCTGTTCCTGTACGACGCCAGCTTCGTGAAGCTTCGTCAGATCGTACTGAACTACGCCATTCCGGTGAAAAACTCCAAAATATTCCGGGGAGCCAGTGTGTCACTGGTGGCTCGTAACCCCTTCATTCTGTACAAAAAGACCGACAACTTCGATCCGGAAGCCAGCTATACCAATAGCAATGCTCAGGGCTTCGAGGCCTTCGCTCTGCCCCGTACCCGCAGCATGGGTGTCAATCTGATGTTGAAATTTTAATTCTCGGACTCATGAACGTATTTAAAACCATTCATAAATCGGCCTGGGTTTCCGTGCTTTCCCTGGCTCTGCTTAGCTCCTGCGACAAGGGATTCGAAGAACTCAACACGAACCCCGACGCTTCTCCCTTCATTCAGCCGGGCTATATGTTTACGAAAGCCCAGATGGATGTATTCAGCAATTCGTACTATTCCACGGGCGTTCTGGCCGCCGGAGGATCGATGCAGCACTACGCCACGTACAAGGATGTGCCGGGCATTGGCGACAAGTACTATTTCCAGCAGGGATCGTATCCTTACGATTACTTCCAGAATGCGTACCCGACTGCAGTCAATGAAATCACCGAAGTGATTCGGGCAGTTTCCGGGAATCCGGCTCAGGTGAATTTGCTTTCCGTAGCCCGCATCTGGCGAGTATACACCATGCACCGGATTACGGATTTGTACGGCGATATTCCGTATTCAGAAGCAGGAAAGGGACTGACGGATAATCTGTATACCCCCAAATACGACGCTCAGCAGGCCATTTACGCCGACATGCTGAAAGAACTGGAAGAAGCGGCCGCTGCCTTTAATACCAGTCAGGCCACGATGGGTACGGCGGATCTGATCTACAACGGCGACATTACCAAGTGGAAAAAACTGGCGTACTCCCTGATGCTGCGACTGAGTATGCGGATGACGAAAGTGGATGCGGCCACGGCTCAGACCTGGGCGAAAAAGGCCATCGCCGGTGGCGTCATTACCACCGACGCCGACGTAGCCCGGATCAATTACGTTGCCAACGGTCAGAACTTCAACTGGAATCCTTACGCGGCTGCCTTACGCGGAGCTGATCTGAGTACCAGTTCGTTCGGTCAGAACAATACCGAAGGTGGCAAATTTGCCAAAACCTTCATCGATCATTTAAAGACGACGCAGGATCCTCGGTTGGGTGTGCTATCCGTAGTCTGGCGAAATGAAGGTACCACGGCCACGCCCAAGTACGTAGCCGATACCTCCCGCACTATCCAGAAAGGCATGACGAACGGTTTACTGGCTAAACCCGCTGATTTCGGTACGTATTCGGAACCGAATCCGAATGTTCTGCTGAAGTACGATACGCCGGTGATCGTGATCTCGGCAGCGGAAGTGAATCTGTTACTCGCCGAAGCGGCCGTTCGGGGTTGGTACACGGGCGAAGACGCGGCAACGGCTTATGCGAAAGGCGTGACCTCAGCCATGAAAAACTGGACGCTTTTTGGAGCAGCGGGAGTCATCACTGACAACCAGATTAAAGGTTATCTGGCGGCTAATACGTTCCCCACCAGCGGTACAACCGAGGCTAAACTCGACGCGATCAATACGCAGTTGTGGGTGTCACTCTACCCGGATGAGCAGGAGGTTTGGGCGAATTACCGCCGCTCTGGTTATCCGAAACTGACGCCGGTAAACGTGCCGGGTAATGCTACGGGCGGTACCATTCCCCGTCGCCTGCTGTATCCACCTACCGAGGAAAGTGTGAACAGCACGCAGGTCAACATCGCCATTCAGCGGCAGGGACGTAACGAACTGACCACTCGCATGTGGTGGGACAAACAATAAAATCGAAGTTGTTCGCGGAAATGATCATTTTTGAATGCGTGACTTTTCAACGCTTCTCACTGAACTTCCGCGAACCCTATACTTCACCATGAAATACCTCGTCATTCTTTTTATGCTACTGCTCAGTCTGGGAAAAGGGTTCGCTCAAAGCGGACTCATTCCCCAGCCTGTGGCTTTTCATCGGTCTTCGGGCGAATTCCTGCTTACGGCCTTAGCGGGCATTTCGTCCGAACCCGGTGTGTCAGCGGAATTAGTAAATCTTACGCAGGAGCAAATCCGCTCTTACGCCGGATTTACGCTACCGCTTTCGCAGAAAAAGGCCGCGATTCAGTTAAAACTGGATTCAACCCAGGTACCGCAAAACGAAGGGTACCGATTACGCATTCATTCCAGAGGCGTGGAACTCGTCGGCCACGATCCGGCTGGACTGTTCTACGGCGTTCAGAGTTTCGTGCAACTGCTTCATCAATCCAAAAACTTACGTTTACCCGCCAGTCAGATTATAGATTATCCCCGGTTTTCGTACCGGGGTATGCACCTGGATGTCAGTCGCCACTGGTTCCAGGTGCCTTTTATTAAGAAATACATCGACCTGCTCGCCCAGTATAAATTCAATACCTTTCACTGGCACCTGACCGACGATCAGGGCTGGCGAATCGAGATTAAACGCTATCCAGAATTGCAAAATGTAGCTGCCTACCGCAAGGAGACACTCATTGGCCACAAACGCGAACTGCCCCATCGGTTCGACGGCAAGAAATACGGTGGGTACTATACCCAGGAGGAAGTACGGGAGGTGGTGCGGTACGCGGCTCAGCGGCACATTACGGTGATTCCGGAAATTGAAATGCCGGGCCACGCTCTGGCGGCTCTTTCCGCGTTCCCGGCTTTGGGCTGTACGGGCGGACCCTATCAGGCGGCTACCTTCTGGGGGATTTTTGACGACGTGTACTGTGCCGGAAATGACAGCACGTTTACGTTCCTGCAAAACGTACTCGATGAAGTCGTCGAGTTGTTTCCGTCAAAATACATTCACATCGGCGGTGACGAATGTCCGAAAACCCGCTGGAAAAGCTGTCCGAAATGTCAGGCCCGAATTCGGCACGAAGGCTTGAAAGATGAACACGAATTACAGAGTTACTTCATTCAGCGAATGGAAAAATATCTGCTGACAAAAAATCGGGAGATCATTGGTTGGGACGAAATTCTGGAAGGGGGACTTTCGCCCGGAGCTACCGTGATGAGCTGGCGGGGCACCGAAGGCGGCATCGAAGCCATGCGGCAGAAACACAAGGCCATCATGACGCCCGAGCCTTTTGTGTACTTCGACTTCTACCAATCCCTGTACGCCAGCGAACCTACGGCAGCGGCCTGGTACACCCCCCTGAGCAAAGTTTACAGCTACGAACCCGTACCCGATTCGCTCACGGCGGAAGAGGCTTCGTATTTGCTGGGCATTCAGGGCAATGTCTGGAGTGAATACCTGGCGACGGAAGCTCACGCCGAGTACATGATTTTTCCCCGGGCGTTGGCCGTTGCCGAAACAGCCTGGTCGCCGAAGAAGGGCCGGACGTACCCCGATTTCCTGCGACGCCTGCGGCTCAACGAACCGATGTTAAAACGCTTGAAGGTGGCGTATGCGACGTGTTTGATGAACTGACCGATTCGGTAAGCGTAGCAGCGGATGGGAAACTAGCCGTGCGTCTGACAACGACCTTACCGCAGGCAACCATTCGATATACCCTCGACGGAAGTACGCCCAAAACGAGCAGTGCCGCCTATCGTGGCCCGGTTTCCCTTGGGAAAAGTAAAGTGCTGAAAGCCGCCGTGTTTGCCGGTAATAACCAACAGGGCCGAGTATTTGAAAAGACTTTCACCGTTTCGAAAGCGACGGGTAAGCCTATAACGATTCAGGGTTCACCCGCCGGGAATTTCAAGCCAGCCAGTACTCGGATTGCCGTCAACGGCGTACAGGGAACGGCCCGCTACAACACGGGTGAATGGATCGGGATGTTGGGTGAAAATGCCGAATGGACGCTGGATTTACAGCAAACGCAAATGATTTCAAAAGTCCAGACCAACGTATTACGCTACCACTGGCAACGTTTCTGGGAGCCGACCCTGCTACAGGTATGGGTGTCGGAAGACGGAAAAACGTACCGGGAAGTCTACCAGCAAACCGAGTTTCCGATCAATGGTATCAATCCCGTGAACGGTCAATTCAGCCCGCTAAAAGCTCGATTCGTAAAGCTAAAAGCCCTGAACAAAGGCATTGTTCCCACTGGCGAATACGGAGCGGGCAACAAGGCCTGGTTGCTGCTGGATGAATTGATTGTGGACTGAGAGGAGAGGCGTTTTGTGTTAAAACGATAACCTCCCCTGGCTTTAAAATGGTCAGGAAAGCCTGCACCAGTGGACCGAATACTTCAACCCCGTAGGGGTTCAACGTGAATAGCCCCGTATGCAATGCGGGGTATCTTATACCCCTAAACGGGATCTACTGAAAACAGACCACCGCAAACTGAAACCTAAATACATGCGTCGATTATCCTGCTTCCTCTGCCTACTTTTTTGTACCCTGGCTTCCTGGGCTCAGGAAACGGAAAATTTTGGAGCCAACCACAACAAACCCGAACGCGAAGAGTGGCTGAAAGATGTGGGCTTCGGCATGTTTATTCACTGGAACGTGGATACACAGCTGGGCGTCGTCATCAGCCACTCGCTCGTGGGGGCTTCGCCGGATTACGTGGATCGGTACATCAAAGAGCTTCCTCAAACCTTTGATCCCAAACAATGGGATGCCGAAAAAATCGTGATGCTGGCTAAAAACGCGGGCATGAAGTACATCATGTTCACGACCAAACACCACGCGGGTTTTTGCATGTGGGATACCAAAACGACGGATTTCAACGTGATGAACACGCCTTACAAGAAGGACATCGTGCGTCAATTCGTGGAAGCCTGCCGGAAATGGAAAATCGCCGTTGGCTTTTATTACTCCCCCGAAGATTTTTCGTTCGCTTACCGCAACGGCATGAAGGACATCACCCGCGACGACCACTGGGAAAAGGCGAAACCCTTTCAGGCTCAATACAAAAAATTTGTCGTTGAGCAGACGAAAGAACTCATGACCAAGTACGGTCCGGTTGATCTGTTTTTCATTGACAGCGACGTACTGAAGGAAGAAGTAAAAGAAACCATCTGGAAGTACCAGCCCAATTGCCTGGTTACGCGTGGAGCCCTGCCTACGCCGGAACAATACCTGCCCGGTGAAACGCTGGGTACGGCCTGGGAAAGTTGCATGACGATGGGTACGGCCTGGAACTACAAGCCCACCAATGAACACTACAAATCGGGTACGGAACTGCTGAATATTCTCATCGAATCGCGGGCGAAGGGTGGCTCGTACCTGCTTAATGTGGGGCCTACGCAGTGGGGGAACTTGAACGAAGGACAAGAAGGCCGATTGATGGAAATCGGAGCCTGGCATTTTATCAACCAGGAAGCTGTGCACAACGTACGCCCCTGGATTGTTCGGAACGAAAATGACATCTGGTTCACCAAAAAGAAAGACGAAAATACGGTATACGCGTACCTGACGGGTATGCCGGAATGGCCTCGGGCCGAGCGTCGGGAATTCCTGATTCGTTCGGTGAAAGCAACGGCAACGACGGAAGTAACCGTACTCGGACAAACCGGAAATGTCGTGGAATACAAGCCTACGGTGGATGGTCGTACGCGTTTCGAGCAGACCCCCGAAGGATTGAAAATTTCGGTGGTACGGGCCCAACGAATCTATAACAATCACCAGTGGCCTAACCCCATTGTCGTGAAGCTGAAGAACGTGGAACCTGCCCTGACGCCGATGCAATTCCGAACCGTGAGTGCGGAGAAAATCAGTAATGGAAATCTGAAGTTAACGGCCGATGTCGTGAAAATGGGTTCCGGAAAAGAGTACCGGATCGGATTCGAGTACCGTCCCGTACAAAGCTCGCTCAACGAAGAATTCAACGAAAAGTGGAAAGCTACCGATGCCTATCCCGTGACCGCTACGGGCAAGGTGACGCTGGAAATGCTGAAGCAGAATATTCAGTCCTATGACGAAATCGAGTACCGGGCCGTACTGTATCAGGACAACATGCGAATCGAAGGCAACACCCAAAAAATCAGCAAATTAACGCTGGAATAGGAAAAGGTTACTCGTGTAAAGCATAAAGAGGCCTGTTTCCAAAAAACTGAAAACAGAAAACCGCCAACTGAAAACTGTAACTAATGCTGATTGTTGCCGCCTGTATTGTCATTCTGGTACTACTGATTGTCTGGGCTAAAGTCAATCCGTTTCTGGCCTTTCTGGTGGTATCTCTACTGGCTGGTGGTCTGCTGGGAATGCCGCTGACGAAAATGGCTCAGTCCGTTCAGAAAGGGGTAGGAGATACGCTGGGTTCACTCATCATCATCATTGCCTTAGGTGCCATGCTGGGCAAGCTCGTCGCTGAAAGCGGAGCCGCCCAGAAAATTGCCTCCGTGATGATGCAGTTGTTCGGAGCCAGATACATTCAGTGGGGACTAGTCTGTACGGGGTTCATCATCGGCATTCCGCTGTTTTACGGCGTGGGGTTTGTCCTGATGGTACCGCTGATTTTTTCCGTCGTGTACCAATACCGATTACCGGCAGTGGCCATTGGCTTACCCATGCTGGCTTCGCTTTCGGTGGCTCACGGCTTTCTGCCGCCGCATCCATCGCCCGCCGCTCTGGTGGCTCAGTTTCACGGGGACATGGGGCTGACGCTGGTATACGGACTGATTATCGCCGTACCTACGATCATTCTGGCGGGACCAGTGTACGCTCTGACGCTCAAACGGATCAATTCAGAACCCCTGGTTACCTTTCAGACCACTCCCATTCCTGAGGCCGAGTTACCCAGCGGACTGAGTAGTTTCCTTACCTCGCTGTTGCCCGTATTGCTGTTGACCTTAACGACGGTATCCCATTTTTTCCCGGGCAATGCCTTCGAGGAAGTATTGACTTTTGTGGGCGATCCGGCCATTGTCATGCTCATTTCTGTTGCGGTGGCTACGGTAACCTTAGGATTGAGTCGCGGCAAGCCTATGAAAGCAGTAATGTTTACCTACGAAACGGCGGTGAAAGACATCACCATGATTGTACTCATTATTGGTGGAGCCGGAGCGTTGAAACAGATTCTGACGGATAGTGGCGTCAGTAACGAAATTGCCGGACAATTGCAGCGGCTACAGATGCCTCCCTTATTTTTGGGCTGGCTCATTGCGGCTATCATCCGGGTCTGTATCGGTTCGGCGACGGTGGCAGGACTAACGGCCGCCGGAATCATCGCTCCACTGATGGCTCAGCAAACGACCAACCCGAATTTAATGGTCCTGTCTATTGGAGCGGGCAGTCTCATGTTTTCGCACGTAAACGATCCGGGGTTCTGGATGTTTAAGGAATATTTCAACCTTTCGGTGAAAGATACCATCCGTTCCTGGTCGATGATGGAAACACTCGTAGCCTTCGTCGGACTGATGGGGGTACTGATTTTGAATCAAATTATTTAATGCGTTTAGAGTTTTGTGTTTAGAGTTAATAGGTGGTTGCTCATAATTGAAAAATTTGCTGTTTCAGATTGCAATACCGTGAATTGCAAATTCGCCACAGTCAGATTCTAGATTACAAAGCTGGAACAGCCTGTACTTCCTATCCAATAATCGCCAAGACTGGTAAATGCTTAGGCAGTCAAGTGTAAACTCAAAACCCTAAACTCAAAACGCTAAACATAAACTAACTACCAACCAATAACCACCAACAAAATTCCATGAACACAGCCGCAACAACCACCGAACAACTGAGCCCCGAAGCTGCTTTTGCTAAACTGGGCCTTACCTTACCTCCGGCTCCGCTGCCGTTGGGCGTATACAAACCGTATCTCATTGATGGTAAGTACCTGTACGTGTCCGGGCACGGTCCGGTACAGGACGATAAGAGCCTCATCATTGGTCGCATTGGCCGGGAAATCGATACCGAAAACGGAAAACTCGCTGCCCGTCAGGTAGGCTTGACGATCCTTTCCACCATCAAAACCCACCTGGGTAGCCTGGATCGCGTGAAGCGGGTCATCAAAGTGCTGGGTATGGTGAACTGCGTTTCTGAATTTGAACGTCATCCCTATATCATCAACGGCTGTAGCGAGTTATTCGCTCAGGTTTGGGGCGAAGAAAACGGCATCGGCGTTCGCTCTGCCGTAGGGTTCGGCTCCCTCCCCGACAACATTCCGGTAGAAATCGAGGCTTTGTTTGAACTGGTTTAAAAAGAGTTGAGGGTTTAGAGTTTTGGGTTTTGAGTTTTGAGTAATGTGCTCAATTCCAAACTAAGTGCTCAAATACGATAATGCATAGGGTTAGGTTTTGACGAAAACTCAAAACCCTAAACCCCAATCTCAAAACGCATACATGTTAATCATAGACGCTCACCTCGATCTGAGCATGAATGCGATGGAGTGGAACCGGGATTTACGGTTGCCCGTCGCAGAAATCAATGCCAGAGAACAGGGTCTGACCGATAAACCGGATCGGGGCAAGGCGACCGTATCCTTGCCCGAACTACGCAAAGGAAATGTGGCCGTGGTCGTGGCGACGCAGATTGCCCGGTACGTGGCTCCGGATAATCGCTTGCCGGGCTGGCATTCGCCGCAGCAGGCCTGGGCCCAGACGCAGGGGCAGGTTTCCTGGTACAAAGCCATGGAGGATGAAGGCGAAATGACGGCCATTACCGATCGGGTAAGCCTGGAAAAACACCTGAACCTCTGGAACGACGGTACGCCCAACGATTCCAAACCCGTGGGCTACATTCTAAGTCTGGAAGGAGCCGATTCGCTCGTAACGCTCGATCACGTGGAGCGGGCCTATAACTACGGACTACGGGCCATCGGACCCGCTCACTACGGACCGGGCCGGTACGCTCAGGGAACGGATGCGACGGGCTTCATGGGAAAAGTAGGACAGAATTTGCTGAAGGAAATGGAACGCCTGAACATCATTCTCGACGCGACGCATTTGTGCGACGATAGTTTCTGGGAAGCGATGGATCATTACAACGGTCCGGTCTGGGCGAGTCATAACCTGTGCCGGGCTCTGGTGAATCACAACCGGCAATTCAGCGATGAACAAATTCGCGAACTGATTAACCGCGATGCCGTAATTGGCGGAGCCCTGGATGCCTGGATGATGGTGCCCAACTGGGTACGTGGGCAGTCGACCCCCGAAGGTATGAACTGTAATCTGGAAGTACTGGTCGATCACCTCGATCACATCTGTCAGATTGCCGGAAACGCCGACCACATCGGCATCGGTACGGATCTTGACGGAGCTTTTGGTCGCGAACAATCCCCGTATGATCTTGAAACCATTGCCGATTTACAAACCGTTCCGAACCTGCTTCGTAAGCGGGGCTATACGGAAACGGATGTTGAGAAAATCATGCATGGAAACTGGCTGCGTTTCCTGAGACGAGCCTGGAAATAAAAAGCATAAACAATGATTAATGAAGTATAAAAAGCTCTAGTCTCCTGGATTGGAGCTTTTTTGTTTGATCCCTTTTAAGTAAAACAATACGCTACTAATCAATTATTAATTCAGAAATAGAGACCTAGATCTAGTGTTTCTTAAGAGCTGTAATAAATAGCGTTTTTACAAATTTTAACAGCGTAAGCTTTAGAATAAAAGTAGCAATTTCAAAAGTTATGAATAGGTTGCAGCTCAATCAATCAATCTGTTTATGAAAAGAGTTTTTCTTACCTGTGCTGCCTTGTTCGTGAGTTTTTCCGCCGCTTTTTCTCAGGATGTACCTACGCGAGAAATCGGATTAAGAACAAATGGATTCAATGATTTAGGTTTTGTCTATAAAAAACAAAAATCTGAAAATGTGTACAAGCGATACCGTCTGGCTTTTGGAAATCTGGGGTTGGGGATCGTTAATGGGAGTAGCCTGGTTAATTTTAGCGTAGGAGGAGCAATAGGCAAGGAAAAACGGAAGTCTATCAACGATCGATTTCAGGTGGTGTATGGAACGGAATTCATTCCCCGGCTAACCGTCATTCATTCACCCGGCGGAAATGTTTCTGTAAATGATGGAACGATGGGAAGTATAACCATAACGAATGCCGGAAATCTCTTATTGAATACGTCACTCGGCATTGGATTTGTGCTAGGGACCCAATACAACATCAGTCCTAAGTGGTACGTAAGTGCTGAAATCGTGCCTACCGTGTCGTTGAACGGTACCTTCGGGTCAGGGATTACGATTTACGGCCTCAATGCGGCGTTTACTTCTTCCAACGTTGGCTTGACGGGTATGTATCGCTTCTAATCCATAAAAAACGGGCTCTTTGCAGGAGCCCGTTTTCTTATCTTCCCAATCGTTTAAACATGTATTCACCCGTTCCGTCAGGCGTTAAAATCAGCCGGTTCTCGTCCAGTTGTACCTGCTGGAAAAGTCGTCCCTGGGTAGAAGACATACACAGAGCCCGAATCCGGACGGAGGTATCTTCCAGCGAGTACTTGCCATTACCGCAACCTAGAAAAGCGTAATGAATCGGAAGGGTGTTAGCGTACGTTTCTTCAAAATCGCCATTTTTCCTGAACGTCACCAACACCTGTTTGTCACTGGGTATCACCAGTGGCGTACACGTACTGTCAGTGGCTGGTTTGCAATAGGAAACGAGCTGCCAATGCCCCACGAGCGAAGTCGAGGGAAGATCCTTTTTGCTACAACTCAAGCTACTCAGGAGTACTAGGCCTAAGCTTATCTTACGCATAAGTTAAGAAGAGGTAGAGGTGATCATGCAATAGCAAATTACCATTTTTTAAAGATGAAAAATACCGCAATGATCATGAAAACAAAACCTACGGCATGATTCCAGGCGAGCTTATCCGTCTTGAAAATGTAAACCGTAATCAGTGTAAACACGGTTAAAGAAACAACTTCCTGAATAATCTTTAACTGAAAAAGGGTAAAAGGTCCGCCGGTTTCCTCGGAACCAATCCGGTTGGCGGGTACCTGAAAAACGTATTCGAAAAAAGCTAGCCCCCAACTCAGGGCAATGACACCAAAAAGCGATAGTTTGGCCAGCATAGGCCATTGTTTAATCTGAAGATGTCCATACCAGGCCAGCGTCATGAACGCATTGGAAACAAGTAACAGCAGAATGCAGAGCAATCCTTTCATAATCGATCGTAAAGCTTAAGAAAGGCGAAAAGATACGAATAAAACGTTCAGAAAATGCTCTCCAGGAACTCCTGTTCAATGAGAAGTAAATGTTCAGCTAACTAAAAAAAAGGGGCATAAAAAGCACGATCATGAATTAACTGCGTAAAGACCGCCCCCGTGGTCTGTATAAGGGCTTACCTACGCATCTGCTTTACGCAAAAAGGTTTAATTAAGAAGTATAATTATGGTAAGTAAAAATATAAAAAAACAATACTTGTTTTCATGAATGGTACGTGTAGAAGCCTGGGAGAACTTGGACAGGCTTGATGACAGCCATTTTTTTTGTAGAGAAGAGCCTTCGCTATTTTTTTAAAGCTACTGTTTATCAAATCTTTAAAAAAATAAGCGAA
>NZ_NJAG01000040.1 GCF_002872335.1 Siphonobacter sp. BAB-5405
TCCTAAGGCCTGACCTGTATAGTGGGCCCAGAAGGCATCGGGGTTATCATAGCAAACTTGTGTAGATATATAAGTGCCCTGACAACCATTGAAATATTGATATGGATTGTCAACTGTACCACCCCACATGCAATAGCCGTCCCATCCGCTAACCGTTACACATTCCGTAGTTTTTGCACTTTTTAGCTGTTTGATTGTCACTTCATTAAGCTGAGTGATATTAGTACCCATTGAGCAGGGAACTGTTACTCCAGATACTTTTTGGTTAAGTATTAGAAATGAAAAGTTTACTAACTGCTCAAGATACTTTTCTTTTGTAGCGTCACTGGATATAATTTCCCGCAGAAACGTCTTAATGTCAAGTAGATTGTACCGCCATTGCTTGTTTTCCCCTTGGATTGCATAAAGTATTTTACCTACAAAATCCGATCCTTCTTTTACTATAGGGACGAGTACTTTATTTTCTTTGACTCCTGGGATAGGAATTGAAAGCTTCCACAGAGGGAGCCCGTGTTCAATAAGAAATCGATCTGAAAAATGTAAGTCATTGTCAAATCCCTTAATGTCGTCTCTAACAGCTTTTATGAGTGGTAAACTACTAGCTGGTATTTGAATTGAATCGGGTTTAGTCTTCAGTAATCTATAATTTTCAGAATCGAAAAACTTGGAATTAGCTGGCTTCTGAATCTCCGAATCGTTAGGTCGGCAGGAGATAATAAAAACCAGAGTCGTTAGAAAAAGATAGATCTTTTTCATGTTATAGAAGGATTTAGTGGGTACAAACATAGACCATCTATGTCTATGGCAAAGAACACAAAATCGAATTTCAAAACAAATCCACTACGTAATGATAATAATATGATAATATATTAATTAAATAATTTTAAAAATGTAATCTCTATATATAAAATTTACCTGAATATATAATATCAAATACACTCTTCTTGTATTTGATATTATATGTAAAGCGAATGCAAACAAAACTGGAATATTGAAAATATATATAAGTTTTAAAAAGGGATGATTAGTTTATATATCTATCTATAAATATGTAAACTAATTATCCATCAAAATATTTGATACCTATTTTACATTTCATGAAGGGTCGTTTATAAAAGGTTATAAACAAAAAGTCCCTCAGATACTATCTGAGGGACTTTTTGTTTATGTCAAGCTAAATATTGGGTTAGTTTGTTCTCGACTATCCAATTCGGTAACGGATTATCGTTTGCAAGTACTTCCTCTATTTGCGAATTACTGACATTTATCAACAGAACGTTGCTAAAGAGCTCTTGGTAAGCCTGGAAGAGAGGGATAGTGGCAGCGTACATTTCCCGAATGATTTCAGGCTTTACTTCATGTCCACCACTTAAGAATCTCAGGTTAGCTCTGTCTAAGCATAACTGGATATCATCTGTAAAGAATAAAAGGAGGTGAATGGTATTTGAGCGATCGAAAGCAACAATACCATTCAGATAATCATAATGAGACTGGAATCCCAAGTTTAATTCCAATGCAAAATCTTCCCCTGAGAAAAGATGACTTCTAATTTTCTGATTGGTACTGACCGAGGCCAAGTCTTTGTAATCAGAAAATCCTTGTTTTTTATACTGATATCCGGCCAGATCCTGATCAACGATAGGCACATGCTCGGGAATGAAGTTAACCGCATTGGAACTTTTGCCTACACCCGGAGGACCCGCAATTACATAAATATTCATCGAACAATGAGTACGGTCCCGTTTTTGTATTCAGCGACCGTATGGCCATCTTCTCGGACGTATACGAGTGGCTGATTAATGGAAAAGAGGTATTCCTTCGTTTTTTCCATTCGTTGCTGCCTCCATTCTGCTCTTTCTTGGCTCGTCATCAAGCGAGGATGTTTAACCATTGTTCCGACTCTGTATTGAATACGATCTTCCATAACGGCTATTGGTATATGAATGCAAAAATACGACAGATGTTTCAATTTCAATGTTTTCTCTTTTTGTTCTATAAGTGCTTTAATGTTGAAGACAGTTCTGCACTACAGTGTATTACATAAATATAGTATGGTATAGTGCGTAAAGTAGTTTTTGCAATACAGTGCTTGTTTTGGGATGTTTATTTGTAATACTTTGTCATACGGAACTCTTATCTGAGGCATATGGCAGCAAATGAAAGTAGTGCAGAAAGTAATTTAAGCACTACGTCAGGTAATACAGAAAGTACTTTTAGCACTACACCTGAACAGGCACCTAAAAAAATGGGTCGTCCAGCTCGTGCAAGTAGTGCCCCTATGCCTTGGTCTGTGAGGGGGGTAGAACCTGAAACCCGACGAGTTCTTGAGAAGGCCTCCCAGCGGGTTGGGAAGACTATTGGCCAATATCTTAATGAAGACGTTCGTGGATTTGCTCAAGGGCAGCTCACACAAACGCAGTTACCCACTGCCCCAGCAGACATCCAAAACCAAATAGATCACCTTACTAAAATGGTTGAAGGAATTGTGACTCGATTGCCCGAACCAGGCAAAAAGAATTTGTGGCAGCGTTTGTTTGGTTAGTCAGTTAGCTCCTTACCTAAATCGAAAACCTTGGCGGTATAGCTACCAATGTTTTTTATTTTCCCATCTGCAACTTTGGTTTGAATATCGTAAAGCTGGCGGTTTATAACTTCTGCTGAGTGAACAGCTAGGACCTGATCGGCCTGATCAGGCCGCAGACGAAACTGGTTCAAGAGCCGTTCTCGTAACGAATTTGTTTGAACAGGCTCCGGCTGAACCTGATAGAAAACCTCAAACTCAATTTCTACCACAGGTTTACGGCCACGTCCTTTTTTGTCTCCATAGATAGGACTATAGCTAAAGGTCAGGTCGGTATGGCCATTTATTTCCTTAGCGGCTATCTCAAGTACATTAGTTTTAAATTTGGTCCAGTCTGGATAAGTATCCTTGCCAGTTTTTTCATCAATTATTCCGAGCATTGTTTTTAGCTCTGTAACACTACGGCGGAATGTTTTGTCTTTCATGTTTTTATACATGCAGAGAAGTTCATAAATGCGTTTTGCATACGCCGAGCTAAGAGATATTGCTGCTACTAATTGAATCTTAGTAAACCGTTCGCTCAAGTCTACATAGAATGGACGCACTTTCTGAGAAAGCTCAATTTCTATAACACCTGTTCCCTTTTTGTACTCGGCTGAAGATATAAATGATCCATGAAAATAATTGCCATTAGGCAAGGTTGCTCTAAATATCCGGGAATTTAACCTTTCAGTAGCTTTCCTATACGATTCAAATTTTAACTCCTCTGACCCAATGATATTGGCCATAGCTTTAACAGATACTTGGTACATCTTAGTGGGGGGATCGTCTCTTCTTACTTGAGCTACTACCATGTAAAATAGATTTTTCTCTGTCTCAGTCATTTCATACCGAGCTGTAGTTAAAGCATTATCTTGAAATATTTCTAGCTTATCCATATAGATTGATTTTGAGCCAAATATAAAAAACGTAAAACAAAAAAGAAACCTACGTTAATATAACTGTGTTTTTCACCGACCAAACCTGTGTTTTTTAAGAGGGTTTTACCGACCAAACCTGTGTTTTTAAGAGGGTTTCACCGACCAAACCTGTGTTTTTTACCGACCAAACCTGTGTTTTTAAAAGTTATCCACATTGTAACTATCTGATTTTTAGTGGTTTATAAACTGTTTTTTTTCCTTCAAGAGTATAACAAGAGATTTTGAAAAATACACAAACACTTGTCTCGCGTGAGTGTATGTGTGTGTACGCGAGGAAACAGCCGTTCTCAAGTGATTTTGTTTTGTTTCCCGCCGCACCTTTATGGCTTGCGTCTGCTGCGCAGCACGCTTAAAATTTTGAAAGCAAGGGTGGCGGTTTTCGAGGCAAACACGTCCATCCTACCCAAATAGAGCAACTATACCACCAGCATATAGCAAAAAAACAGGTATACAGCAGAAATAGAACAAACCAGGGTCAAACCACAAAAATAAAACCAAAACAGAGCAAAAATAAGGCGAATTCGTATCTTTGAGAGCCTAAGCAAGCCATGACTTTGTAGCTACAAAAAATCACCTAATTCGGCGCTGCCGGGTGCTTTTTGCAGCTACAAAGTCAGCCTTTTCGTTACGCAAGCTTACGAAAAGGGGGCTTGCCGGGGATACCCCGGACCCGGAGGAAACCTTGAAAATGAGATGATTATGGAAAATAAAGACATCACGCTCCGGTTCCGGGTAACGGCTGACGAGCGGGCGGTAATCGAGAAAAAGGCTCAGACGGCGGGCCTGGTGCTGAGCGAATACGTACGCCGGATGGCTTTGGGCCAGGACGTGCGGGAGCGGATCTCGCCGGAACTGCGACAGGTAGTGATTGGGGTGGCCAATAACCTGAACCAGCTGACCCGGCACGCTCATACGGGCCAGTTGGATGCTTCGAGCATCGAGGCGATACTTGAACAACTCAAACGAGCCCTGCAATGATTGCTAAAACGAGCGTAGGCGGGAGTTTTGGGGGAGCACTAGCCTACGGGGCCGGTGAGCGCGAGAGCGTGGCTGAGAAGCCAAAGCCGTCGCAGCTGCTGGGAGCCTCGAACCTGTTGAGCCGCGATCCAGCGGGGATGGCCCGGGAAATGCAGGCGGTAGCCGACGGTTCTCGCTGTAAGACGCCGGTGTGGCATACGTCGCTGAGCTGGCCGAAAGGGCAGGAACTAGATGAACGAAAGCTTCGGCAGGCAGCAGCAGAGTATTGCGTAGGCATCGGAGCGGATCCCCGCCGGCACCAGGTGGCCATCTACCAGCACTTTGACAAGGCCCATCCTCACTTGCACATTTACATCAACCGGGTACCGCTAGATGGAGGTCCGGCTTTGGACACTTCTCACAACTACGCTCGGAACGTGAAGGTGTGCGAACAGATCCGGCAGAAGCTAGGCTTTGCGGAGCTGCCGAAAGAGCGGCAAAGTCTGCGGGATCACGATCTCAAGAAGCAAAGCACGCGGGAGTACGTGGCTGAAACGCTCAGAACTGCCCTAGAAACGACGAACGTAGTCTCGGTAAACGATCTACGTGATGAGCTAGAAAAGAAGGGCGTAGAGAGCATTTTTAAGTACGACAGCCAGGCTCGCCTGGTCGGATGCAGTTTTCGCTACAACCAGGTAGCCGTGAAAGGCACCGAAGTTGGCTATAAGGCCGCTCAGGTAGCGGGACGACTTCAGCGTAATGAACAAGCCCAGGATCAAAGCCAAGCGGCCTGGGATGCCCTGTTCTCAGGGTATGCGGCGGCATCCGCAGTGAAAGAGGCCGAAAAAATGGATGAACTACTCAAGGGCTACAGTCAGGCCGCCGCTCAGGAGCAACAACGTAGTCAAAAGACCGAACTAGCTCCCAAATCAGAAGAGATCAAGCAACAACCTAAGCAATCCCGAGGACCTAAACTATGAATCCAGCCCAACTCTTAGCAGATGTAAACGAGATCAAGCAACGCTTAGCCAGTCTGGAGGCCCGGTCTGAGCCCGCGACGTTGAAGGAGGTACAGGCTTTAGCCAGCCGTCCAATTGAAGTGAGTCCAGGTGAAATAGCCGGACTACTGCTTCCGGAGATCAAGCGAGGCATACCAACGACTGCTGTATTCATGCAGGCAGCGGATGATGTCGAAAAGCGGCTAAAGGCGAGTACTACCCAGGTAGCTGAGCGAGTGGAGCAGGCGGCAGCCGCTGTTCCAAGAGAGGTTAAAGTAACGGGAGACGTCTACGGTTTTACCAACTGGAAAGCCGCTTTGATTTATGGAGTAGTGCTGCTTGCGACCGTTGCCGTAGCCTGGTATACGTGTAATCACTACCGGGAGCAGGCTCAGGAAACGGTCATTTTTGAACAGGCGAAAGAGGTCGCTAAAGAGCGAGACTACTACTATCACCAAATTCAGGCTTATAAACAAAGGTATCCCAAGTATGCCGACTTATTTACTCCCTATGATGATAAAGGGTTCTGGAAGAAGTTTAAATAGATGTAAATCAAAGTCGATTTAATCAGAAAGCTAAGCGGCTATTTTATTAATACTCAAAATTTAAAGAATGTTTGAAAGAAGGTTAGAAAAGAGACTTTTTTAGTTGAGTATATTAAATACAACATTATACTGGTTTTAAAGAGATAAAGGAAAACTTAGAGATAGAATACCTCAATTTCCATCAATTCGTTTAAAATATAATTAGCCATTTTTAGAAAACAAATGCACGCCTGTCAGGAAGATACGTGAGGTTGAAAAAATAGAATATCTGGAAATAGTTACATAAAAAGATATGTAACTATTTCCAGATATTCTATTATGGTGACATAGTAGAATATTATTGTATAAACTAAAATGAATAATCCATTGTTGAAGTAAATAGGAAATTGAAAATGGTAGATTCCTTATCTGCATCAACGCCATCTATATAGTATTCACCTAATCCAGTCATAAGCGTTTCTAGTCCTACGTGGGTACAATCTAAAGAAGATTCTACAAAATCCTTTATCCAGTCAATGCTATTATTTAATTCGTCTAGATTATTTCGTTTAATAATTTTTTGATCAGCTTTTCCAGGATCCCAAAATACGATACTATAAAATGGAGCAGCAACGCTGACTAGGAGATCAAAGTGATTTTTTTCATGACCAGATTCTGAAATAATGGTTGCTGTATAGCATCTATTTAAACTCATAGTTGCATCAAATACAAAATTTATTCGCGTGCGGACCATTGCCAGTACATTAGACCACTTCATGAAATCTTGCATTAACTGATCTGTCACTCGTTTATTAAACAGAATAATTTTTTCGGACAAATAATATTCCTGCTGGAAGCTATATACTCCTTTGGGAATAGTTTGCTTTATAATAGAAATAATCTCTTTTGTTTGGTCCATTTTAATCACAATTATAAGCACCAAACATGCCAGCGTATTTGACATCACGAGCTAGAACCGGTGAAGCAGCCGTATAGCTATGTGCGACAGAGATACCCGTAGAGCCAACCTGTTCAATTAATCTGGATTTGTAAGCACGCATAAATTCTCGCTGGATTTCTGAGTGGAATCGTGCATTGGTCATCAGTCCTGCCTTCACTTCGTGTTTGTAGAGTTTATATATTTCAATAGCATCACTCATTGCTCCATTAAAGGCTCGAGCAGCGTAGTTGGCAGCTTCTCCTGATTCTATGATACGTCCATTCCAAGTTTCATAAGGTACTTGTACCTTAAAATATTTGTACTGAATGAGTACTTTTGGATCCCCTTCACGAGGATTTCCAATAAACTTCAAATTAAATCGAATAGCTGCTTCCTGGCCAGCTGAAGTTGTACGGACAAAGTTAAACGAACTACAATCAACCTGAGATCCTATTTGATTGGCATCATAGGTAACACCGGGCAACGTAAAATCTTCACCTGCTGGAGGGGGAGGACCTCCTACTCCGGTATTCAATCCTAAGGCCTGACCTGTATAGTGGGCCCAGAAGGCATCGGGGTTATCATAGCAAACTTGTGTAGATATATAAGTGCCCTGACAACCATTGAAATATTGATATGGATTGTCAACTGTACCACCCCACATGCAATAGCCGTCCCATCCGCTAACCGTTACACATTCCGTAGTTTTTGCACTTTT
>NZ_NJAG01000217.1 GCF_002872335.1 Siphonobacter sp. BAB-5405
CTACGAACAACCCGTTCCCCTTACATGACCCTGTTTCATTTTTCGTGATTGAAACAGGAAGACTATTCTGTTTGGTACAGTTTAAAAACGTGCAACCCTTTCCTCAACCGACTTCCTAACTCCCAAGGAGTTCAATGCTGATTAGCCCCGTATGCAATGCGGGGTACGAGGCACCAGCTATCCTTTTCCCGACTTCAGCCTTCATTTTCTGCCTCTTCTCCCGACCGTTTACGCCAAGCCCTACCATCCATCAATAATTTAG
>NZ_NJAG01000041.1 GCF_002872335.1 Siphonobacter sp. BAB-5405
CCGTGAAACTGGAAGACTTCGCCAAAGAATTTGCGGGGGCTTATCAGCAAGGATAGGTTTTTACGAGTTATTAGTTATCAAGGGTTGAGCTTATTGAAAATAACATCCGTTTATCGAAACCTTTGATTTAGATACGCAAAACCCCGTAAGTGAAAGCTTACGGGGTTTTTGCCTCAAAAAAGCTTTACTTATTGGGGATTCTGTACGACAACCCCGTTGGAGTTGTTGATCTCATCCTGCGGAATCAGAAACTGCCAGCGAATGTCTCCGGCGGGCACCTCGAATACGCCGTTGTTATAAGCCGCATTGTGGTTTCCACCGTTCCGGTTCAGGGGAGCATTGGTGCGTTTCAAATCGTAAAAACGGAAGCCTTCCCCCCAAAGCTCCATCCGGCGTTGCGTCATGATTTCTTCAATCAGAGCATCACCCGTTTTCGTGGATTTCACGTATTGCGGATCGCGATTAACGGCCAGGGGGTACAGTACATCCGCCGCCTCGGCATTTTTCCCCTGCCGGGCCAGGGCTTCGGCTTCAATCAGATACATCTCTGCCACCCGCATGTAGGGAACGTCTCCGATACTCAGGGATTGGTCTGCTACGCGGAATTTCCTGGAATGATAGGCATACCGCTGAAAGTTGGAAGCAGGCAGGGGGAATTCTGCCGTATTCCTGCCCGTGGGATCCCAGAGTTTTTTGCGAATATCCGTTGCGGAAATTTTGTCGTACAAGGCCGAAAAAATCAGTTTCGGGGCCGAACGGATAGCCGTTGAGTTGTAATTATTGGACATGTACGCGAAAAACGAATAGAAATAATTCGTCTGATCGGCCACAATGCGGGAAGACCACATCCACTCTGGATTGCTGTAGTTGTTAAAACCCGACAGATAATCTTCATTCGTCATGAGCGTAAACCGGGCCCGAGCCTCTTTCGCAAACTGAGCCGCCGTCGCGTAATCCTGCTGGGTCAGTGCTACGCGAGCCTTGATGCCTTTCGCTACGTTAATGTCAAAGTGCGATTTGTTGGTGCGGGTATAGCCATCGAACAGTCCAATCGCTTCCGTCAGGTCCTTGTGAATCTGGGTGTATACTTCCGCTACCGTATTCCGGGGCGTCGGCGTCGTTTTGGGTTCTAATACCAGCGGAATGCCCAGACCACTGTTCGGCTGTCCGGCTACGTAACGTTCCCCGTACAACTGCACCGCCTGAAAATACGCCCAGGCCCGGTACGTCAATGCCTCCGCCTTGATGGCTTTTTTATCGGCTTCCGGACCTTCGGCGTTATCGATACCAGCCAGCAGCATGTTTACGTTGCCAATGATGACGTAGTAAAATGTGTAGTTGTAGAAGGAACTGCTACTTGACGGATTTCGGTGGTTGATCCAGCGGTACTCATTCAGCAAACCATTGTTGGAGGCATTGGGAAACACGACGTCCTCTCCCATAATGTCCATATACATCATATTTCCCGACTGTCCCCCCTGTACCTGCGTACCAAAGATTTGGGAATACAGAATCCGGTGAATCCCGTTGAGAGCCGCCCAGGCATTCTTCGTCGAGGTAAACGCGTCGTCCGTCAGTACCTGATCGGTGGGTTTTTTTTCCAGAAAATCTTTATTACAGGAGGCTAACAAGCTCAGTGCCAGTACGCCCATCATTCCACTTTTCACTATATTTTTCATGATTCAATGCTTCTGTTAAGTGGTTTACTAAAATCCCAGGCGGGCTCCGATGGACAATACGCGGTTAAAGTTGTAGGTATTGTCAACCGTTCCGTTGAACGAGCCCGTTACGTTCATACCGCGACGGGTCGAGAACAGAGCCAGGTTTTCTCCCGCGAAATACAGACTGGCCGATTTGGCTCCAATACCTGATAACCAGCTCACGGGCAGCGTGTAACTAAGGGTAATGTTGTTGAGCTGGAGGAAGGACGCATCCGTCAGGAAGCGGGTGCTTTCGCCGGTCAGGTTCGCCACATCGCCGTTATCGAAACGAGGTACATCCGTTACGTCACCGGCTTTCTGCCAGCGTTTGAACGCATCTTTGTGCAGAGCCGTGCCGTACGTGCCGCCGTGCATCAACTGACGATACGCGTTGTCATACACTTTACCTCCCACCTGGAACGTCAGTACAAAACTCAGCGAAATGCCTTTGTAGGACAGGTTATGATTCATGGAACCATAGAACTTGGGAATCGACGAAAAGCCGGTATAGCGGTAGTTGGCTTCTGAAATCACTCGCGTCAGCGTATCCGCACCCACGATTTTTGCGTTGGTCGTCAGGGTGTTGGTTTTGTACATCGCTAAACCCGTTTCCGAATCAATCCCGTGGAATTCCCGCATGTAGAAATCATAGATGGAATGACCCACGCTGTACGCTTTGGTACCCGTCTGAATCAGGGGCTGACTTTCGGGCATCTTGGTAATTTTGTTCTTGAAGGACGTTAGGTTGAGCGTTACGGCGTAGCGGAAATCCTGCGTCCGAACCACCTCGCCCGTCAGTTGAAGTTCAACGCCCCGGTTGTATAAACTACCGATGTTGCGGTTTACTTCAAACTCTCCACTGGTCGTACCGCCATTCGCCAGGGCCAGGGGTACGCTAAAGATCAGTCCGTCGGTAGCCCGGTTGAAAAACTCCACGCTACCCGACACCCGGTTCCGTAGTACGCTGAAGTCAATGCCAACGTCGAAGTTCTTGGCCGTCTCCCAGGTCAGCTGGTAGTTGGCAATGGAAGCCTGCGTAAAACCCGGCTCGGCGTTGTTGTTACGGGCCAATTCATACAAACCCTGGTAGGGATAATAGCCGAGATCGCCGAGGTCTTCGTTACCGACCACGCCGTACGAGGCCCGCAGTTTCAGCATACTCAACCAGTTGATATTCTTCAGGAAGTCCTCTTTTTCGATGTTGTAAGCCGCTCCCAACGACCAGAACGTAGCCCAGCGTACGTCTTTGTAAAACTTGGAGTTCCCATCCCGCCGGATCGACGCATTCAGTACGTATTTCTTGTCGAAATCGTAGCTGGCCCGGGCAAAGTAACTTTCAATCCCGTAGTTATCTTCCCGCGAGGAAACGTTGAGTACCGTGGCGAAGTTGGGCAATTCCGTAATACCATCGACGATGATCCCCGCCCGGGCTCCGACCATGTAGTTATATTTGTATGTATAACTTTCGTGGCCGCCCAGTACATTCAGGTTGTGCTTACCGAAGGATTTATCGTATTCCAGCAACTGATTGAACGTACTGCTCATGGTCCGGTACAGGTAGTGGTACGAACGGCCCGCCGGAGCACCATCGCCAATAATGGGGTTGTCTTAGGTACGACGGTGGCGATCCTGCAAATCGAAGCTGATGTTGGACGTAGCTTTTAAACTGGGCAAAATGTTGATCGTGGCATAGGCCCGGCCACCGATAATGCCCGTTTCTTCTTTTCGGTCATTCAGCTCATTTTCCCAGACGGCGTGACGGCCACTGGAGAAAGGACGACTGTCGCCCATATCGTATACTTTGTTGCCGTCTTTATCCAGCACATACGCTCCCGTGGCCGGATCATGTTTGTAGACCGGGTAGATCGGCCCCATGAAACGGGTGATGTAGAAGGGATTAATGAAAGACGTTCCACCCGTACCAGCATCGGTATTGGACCGACTGTAGCTTCCGTTCAGGTTGAGACCCGTTTTGAACCATTGGGTCGGCTGCGTATTCATATTAACGCGAGCCGTAAAACGCTCAAAATCAGATTTCAGCAAATAGCCTTGTTCTTTCGTATACCCAACCGAGGCGAAGTAATCGGATTTATTCGCTCCTCCGTCGTAGGAGATGTTGTAATTCTGACGACTCTGTCCACCCCGCTGAATGGCTTTAACCCAGTTCAGATCTTCGGGATACAGCAACTGGGCATTGGGATTCAATACCCCATTCGCATCAACAATCTGATTATTCGCCACATTGAAGGGATTGTACTTCAACAGATCGTAGATGCCCGTATAGTTTCTTCCCAGATATTGAGTAGTCTGACCAGCGGCAATGCTTCCGGCTACTTCTTGTGGAATTCTCAGCGAACCGTATTGCAGCGTATTCCGCTGAACTTCCCACATCAGGGGATAGTATTCCTGAGCCGAAACGGTTTCGTATTCGGGTAAGCCCCGGGAAATGGTTCCTACGGATGCGTTGAAGTTCAGATTGTTACGGTTATTCTTTCCTTTTTTGGTCGTAATCAGGATTACCCCGTTGGCTCCCCTTGATCCGTAGATGGCTGTTGTAGAGGCGTCTTTGAGTACGTTAATGGACTCAATATCATCCGGATTGAGACTGCTGGTATTCATGTTGAAAGGCACACCATCTACCACGTACAAGGCCGAGTTGGAGGCCGAAATGGAACCGAATCCCCGAACGCGAATGGCAGGTGCCGAACCCGGAGCCCCGCCCGACTGGATGGTCTGAACGCCCGGAGCCGCTCCCACCAGTGCGTTGAGTGCATTGGATACGGGTCGCTTGGCAATGTCGATGGCTTTTACCTGAGCGGACGATCCGACGTGTGTTTCCTTACTGACGGTACCGTAACCCACGACCATTACTTCATTGAGTACCTGCGATTCTTCCTGTAAGATGACATCAACCGTGGTTTTGTTAGTAATGTCGATTTCGGACCTGGTAAAACCAATGTTACTGAAGACCAGAACGGTTTGCCCTCTGGGGACAATCAACGTATAACGTCCTTCGGCATTGGTAACGGTTCCGGTAGTGGTGCCCTTTACGGCTACGCTGACACCCGGTAAGGGTACGCCTTCCTGCGAAGAAGTCACGACCCCTTTTACAGTAGTTTGTGCATAGAGAAAGCTTCCTGTCAGAACTAGGAACAGAAAGCTGAGTAGAGATTTACTCATAGAGCGAGTGAATTAATAGTGGTAAGGGAGTACGAAAGAGCCCTAAAACTAGGTTCACTTGCAGGTAAATAAAAATTTGTCAAATAAGTTATTCGAAAAATCTTATATTAAGTTTATATATTAAAATAAAATTAAATTTCGTCTTTTCAACAAAGACCATACATATCCTTATATGAAAGTAGTGAATACATACTATCTATAGTTTAAGATGGCTACCAAGCAAAAACTCCCGCCAACGCTGGTTGACGGGAGTTTAACGGTGTGGAATTCCACGCATTACCTTATGAACTATATCCGCTATACGAAACCGTAAGCATTCGACTGACCACCATCAATGGCGATGGTTTGACCATTCACATAGCCACAATCTTCGCTTAACAGAAAAACAACCAGTTTCGCTACCTCTTCGGGCTGACCCAGCCGTTTGGTGGGGTTAAACGATGCGTATTCGGCTTCGGCCTTTTTCGGATCTTCGGGATTGATCTGATTGAAAGCCTCGGCCACCATCGGCGTCAGGATAGCTCCCGGAGCGATGGCGTTGGTCAGGATACCGAACCGACCGTATTCGAGTGCCGCATTCTTGGTGATGCCACTGACGGCGTGTTTGGTAGCAACGTAGGGCGTTTGGTTCATCACACCCCGAATACCTCCGACGGAAGCCACGTTCACAATGCGTCCGTACTCCTGCGTTTGCATGACCGGAATGATGTAACGTAGCCCATAATACGCACCCATCAGGTTGATGTCGATCACCTTCTGGAATACGTTCAGATCGTAATCCGTCAGTGAAGCCTGACGCCCCTCAATACCTGCATTGTTATAAAAACCGTCGATTCGACCGTATGCATTTACGGTTTCCTCGACGTAATTCTTCACCGCTTCTTCGCTGGAAACGTCCGCTACGACGGTCAGCACTTTCGCTTCCGGATAGCTCTTTTTAATCTGCTGCTGGGCCTTTTCCAACGCCTCAGCATTATAATCCACTAACGATAGGATGGCTCCTTCTTTGGCCGCTTCCAGGGCGGTAGCCAAGCCTAAACCCATGCCTGCACCCGTTATGACGATTACTTTGTTTTCTAGCTTTTTCATATCATTATAGTAATTGTACTTACTAAATAACCCTCTTACCAGCAGAAAGGTTTAGATCTTTTGAAAACTATCTGTATCTACATATAATTTCACTTTACGAGTGAACGGATTGTATGCGAGATTTCTTAACCCTGAGCACCAGACAGGTCTGGCCAGAGTTGTCTGACTTTACTAACGTCTGAGGTCTTTCGTGAGGTTGGCAAATACGTAATCATGCTCCTGACGGATGCCAAGTTTTTCCAGGGGCTCCCAATACCAGCGGGGCGTCAGTACGGACGTATAGGTGGTAATGCGGGTTAGTTTACAGGCCTTACCCTCTACGGCGTCGAAGTAATAGATGGCTTCTTTGAAACCCAGCCATTTCCGGCCAATGAGGTTATAGTCGATAACATCCATTTTCAGCACTTTACCTCGTTTCAGTTCGGTAATTTTCTCGACGATGGTTCCGCCACCAAAGTCGGAATTACTAAGTTTGCCACCTTTGAAATAACAGGTCCGCAGGCCCCCGACTGCTTCTTTTTCCAGGACACATTTCACGGGAATCGGTAAATCAAAATGCATCAGAAAGGGCTTTTCAGCATCCAGCGTATCGACGGATTTGATGGCGTCGTATACCTGTTCGGGCGTGTAAGGAAAGACTTGCTCCGTCCGTACTTCAATAATGGCTTCTTTGTCAGTATTCAGAAAATGTTCCGCAGGGGCGGCAATCAGGAACGGAATCAGGGGAAGCAACAGAACCGATACCCGATCGGTACTTTTCATCTGATCATACCGTTTCACCAGATGCGAAAGTACGTAACCGAAGAAGATCAGGGGTACGATCAGGGGCAGGGTCATGACAATACAAAGCAATCCGGATAAGCCGGGTATATACAGGGCCAGCAGCACGATCACGGTTGTACCAATCGCTCCCCAGAGCAGATACTTCTTGTTAGGCATAGCCCCGATGGAAATTCCCAGGACGAGGGGTAGTAGAATAAATAAAACCCAACCATAGTTAACCAGACCCAGGAACAGAAACGCAATGCCCGTACCCAGAAAAAGAAGCGTCACCAGAATGGAAATGCGAAAACTGCGGTCCGCTAAAATAGCTTTCATAAATCAGAAAATCGTTTTACCTGTCAGGACTAGAGGGCATCGGAGATGCAGAGAGGATTCAAAGTTACCACTTCTATCACTTGGCAGAACAAGACATTCAGTTATGAATTCATTAAGTTTTGAAACCCGTACGCTTCATTGAATTCAATCTGAAATTTTTCCAGTAAGCTTCGGTATTCGTCCTGAAACGTCTGCGTAGCGTGGTGCTTTTCCTGGTTCTGGATGTAATGATAAACGCTCGCGATTTGTGAATGGCTGTAAGAAAAGACGCCATAGCCCCGCTGCCACTCAAAACGCTCCGGCGTCAGTTGCTGGTCATTGATGTATTTAGAAAATTTGGCCTTGACGGTTTTCATTAACTCGGAGATCGATACGACTGGCTTCAGACTTATCAGGCCATGGACATGATCGGCTACCCCATTTACCAGAATCGTTCGGCAACCAGATTCGTTGATCAGGTTGCCGATTACTGCAAAAACTTCCTTCCGCCAGTCGTTGTGTAACATTGCCTGCCGATATTTTACAGCAAAGACCAAATGCAGGTAGACTTGATGATAGGTATTAGCCCTAATCATAGGGTTGAGAGGGCTAATGTATCGGTTGGGAAAGGGGGGTTGGAAGGGGTATTGGAAATTTTGATTGAAGGCTAGTTGGAAGGGAGGAGCGTCAGGAGTGGGATTTGGTCTTGGTATGTTTTGTCTTTAGATGTGGAGAAAGGGCGTTAAAATGCTGATAAAAAGGACGTAGGGTTGAAACCCTACCCTACAGGATGGTTCGAGCCTACGGCTCCTGTTTGGACTTTTTTATAGGAACTTACTTTTCTTGATGCCTCTTTATCTCTCAACCCAATTAATAAGAGCCATAGGCTCGACCCATCCTGTAACCTTGGTATTTTAATCCAAGTAAAGACTCTACAACACAGATTGAGGATTAAGTCTATCTGTGCTCAATCAGGCAATACCTTGATTTTCATTTACATATTCTTCCTACCGCTTCAAAATATGATAGTACATTTTACGCCTTCCGCATGTACTATAACCCATTCAAACCCGCTCATAGAAAAAGTATTTTCATAAATAGTAAAAATAAATTAGCTATTCGAGAAAAAGTGTTTACCTTTGTATCACAAAACACCGCGGGATGGAGCAGTTGGCAGCTCGTTGGGCTCATAACCCAAAGGTCACAGGTTCGAGTCCTGTTCCCGCTACTAAAAAAGCCGATCAGTACTGATCGGCTTTTTATTTTGTACCTACCTGGCTACACTACAGCGTATTCAGATAGACTTCCAGCATGGTATATCCGCTCTTATGAATTGTATTGCGATCCTCCGCATTGTTAGGATTCAGGCCATTCGCTTCCTCCCAGCGATCGGGCATTCCGTCTTGATCGGAGTCTAAGGGGGCCGCGGCAGTAGCGTACACGGGCCAGCCGCCTACCGCATTGGGATGATCAATGATACCAGGTTTGCCAAAACTACCCGAGCCCGAAGCCGAACCTGAGCGGGTTTCATTCACAACCCGACTATCGACGACATCGCGTTTGGGCAACGTAGCCCCCGCTTTCAGTAACACCGATTCAAACGCCTGAGTAGCCGATTCCTGTTTGATGTCGGCCACGGCAAAGGCAGTGGTTGACTTGATTTTCGGACGTTCGGCTTCGGGAATAGGAGCCGCATCCAGTCCCAGCCAATTGTCATTGGTCAGATCGGCCCGTCCTTCCATGATATTTCCCGACAAGTGCCATCTTCCCACCCCATACTGACCATTCACGTCATAATCGCAACGCATAAACTTAATGGTATTGGGTGCCGCAGGGCCGGGTTTGTAATAGTTGTTGACCATGTTGATCTCCGATTTTCCACCCGGAATATTGACGCTCCCTCCCGCACAGGCATTGTTATTCCCCCAGTTGTAGATTACGTTGTTCCGGTAATCAACCACTGCGGTAGTATCATGAGCCCGGGCTCCATTGAAGCGTATCGTACGGCTGTTCTGATGAGCAATCAGGTTGTGATGATACGAGGCGTACTGACCGCCCCACACCCCTCCGTACGATCGCGTTCCCTTGGCGTGACCGGCGTTGTACAGGCCTTCACTGACGATACTCCATTGTACGGTAACGTTTTTCGTGTCATACATCGCCGCACACTCTTCGTTGGCCCAGCTAAACGAGCAGTGATCCACAATGACGTTATGACAATTCTCCATGTCGAACCCATAAATACCTTTGGGATTATCGCCCCCCGGACGCGAACGCAGGTAGCGAATGATGATGTTTCCGTGATTGCCGCCCTGGCTGGCCGCCCGGGCTCCGTTGAGAATAAACGAATGCCCTTTCAGACAAATGCCATCGCCGGGAGCCGTTTGGCCGGCAACGGTAAAGTTGGATCGGGTTACTTTAATCTCAGACTGAAGTTCAATCGTCCCTCCAACCCGAAACACAATGGTGATCGGCTCACCAGGAAAAGCCCGCAGAGCCTCCCGAAAGCTTCCCGCACCACTATCGTTGAGGTTGGTGACTTCTACCACCTTACCGCCCCGGCCTCCAGTGGCATAGCGGCCAAAACCTTCCGCTCCGGGAAAAGCTAAGAGTTTTGCAGGTTCTTCCGGATTTACGTGGTCGGTACAGGAACTGGAAACCAGCGATAAAGCAAGGAGAGAAGTAATGGTTAATGCTTTCATGAAACTCAGGTTTTGTTTGAGCCGCAAAATTCAGCCCCACTCCACCCTATTCTCTGTACTATTTTTTCATTGTATAGTTAAATTTTAGCAATGTATGAACTAGTATCTGATAATTTTGCCTGTCTATCTTCGTAGCTAGGAAAGACCTCTTTCGAAACAACTGATGATTTTTTATAAGAATGCCCTGCCTATACTGCTTCACTTGACACTTAACGTAAACTGAGATTTCCTATGTGACTTAAGCTCATTAATCCGTAGGTTTCATCCTGCCAACCGTTTCCACTTTTCCATCTTTATAGTTTACTTCTATCTGGGATGATTCAAAAGTGAAACCTGGTTTTTTTCCCATAAAATATCTCCAGGAATCGCTCTTTAATTCATTTCCCTCTAGTCCTACTATTTGAACAACCTCCGCTTTTGTTTTTCCGACCAATAATTTGTTATTGATAAGATCATCTTCCATCTCATAACGCGTCTCTTTTTCTGTAGCCCACCTATTTTCTGTAAAGGCGTGTTTAGGATAATAACTTGTAACCATAAAAAAAAAAGACAATACAACTTACAAAAAATACAGGCGTAGATAAAATCGTCAACAACCAAAGCATTAGCCTTCTATTCGTCTTATTTTCAATGCGTTTCTTCAACAAGTGATGGATTAAACTATATACAGGAATACCAAAAAGAGAAAGAATACTCAAGGGAACTAAAAAAAACATAACAGTTGCTGTGGCAATGAAAAATGTTTGCATACCGATAGGGATAATTCAATAAAACGTTCATTATCAGAAAATGTGGATTATTTTTTATAAAGGTAATCCACTATAACCTGAATTGCAGATGAATCCTAGTTGCTTTATAAACATAATTTAACGCTGAAATTCTATCTATTCTGAAACAACTTTAGTAACAAATAGTAGATTAACCCGTTAGACTACATGCCACCACTTCTAAACGGAACATGGTATACGTTTTTAGCTTCCCGGTTCATTCGTTCCAGCCTCGTAAACCCTTTGGCTAATCGCTTCTCTTTCTAATACACCCTGGCTACATGGGCATAAGTCTGGATGGATCTGATCCATATACCTCTCCAACTTCTTTTAGTTTATGGTAAACCAGATCACTACCCCGCTTGCTACTTATCGCCGTAAAGGTAAACGCATTTACTTTGCAATTCAAAGTTCTTTGAAAGATATTCGCGATTTAAATCAATCATAGCCCAAGCATGTATCCGGGAAAATTTTAATCTGTAAGTGAAGCAAGTGATAAACTATAATTTCAAGTGTCTCATTAACGCTTAAACGAACAGGTGCCTATGTGTTAAACCCATACCTAGGTACAGATTTAACACATAGCACCTGCCACTACTAGCACCTATTAACCTACCGTCTTATCCAGTTCAGGCTTATGCCTACGAATCTTAATCTTAACATACTTGGATGCCGGCATATTTGCCCCTTTCACCACATTATTAATCGATACCAAGACATTGGCTTCCGGGAAATACGTCATCGTACTTTTTTGCGGAATCGAATATTTTACAACGATAAATAACGGAGCAACCCGCTCGATTCCATCATCATAATTGAACAAATCCACCTTATCGCCTTCTTTAAGTCCGGCTTTCGCCATATCTTTTTCGTTCATCATCACCACTCTCCGTTCATTGAAAATCCCGCGGTACCGATCGTCTAAACCATAAATAACGGTATTGAATTGATCGTGGGTTCGAGTCGTTCCCATCAGATATTCGTCGTCGGCCAGCGTATTATCCGGAATTGGGGTTACGTTAAACGCTGCTTTTCCGGGATATGGTTCGCTATTGAATTTACCATCTCTGGCTGAATTCGGCAGATAAAACCCACCCTTCTGCACGACGCGTTCATTATACTTTTCAAAGCCCGGAATACACTGCTCGACATCATCACGAATGGCGTCATAGCTGTTCATGAAACGATCCCAATCAATCACGGAACGTTCACCCAAAACCGCTTTCGCCATTCGGCAGGCCACGTGCGTTTCATTAATCAGGTGTTCCGAAATGGGTTCCAGTACGCCACGTGACCACTCGATTACGCCCATTGAGTTTTCCGTACTCACGTGTTGCAGTTCGCCATTTACTAGGTCTTTTTCACTTCTGGAAATAACCGGAAGGATCAAGGCTTCTTTGCCGTGAACCAAGTGATTACGATTGAGCTTGATGGAAACGATTACGGACATTTCCAGCTTTCGCATCGCTTCGGCGGAATAGGTAGTATCGGGAGCGGCGGATAGGAAATTTCCGCCCATGCAGAACATAAATTTCACCTTCTCCTCGTGCATGGCTTTCAGGGCCTTCACCACATCGTAACCACCCGCTCTGGGAACGTTAAATCCGTAAAAGGACTCCAATTTATCCAGTTGTTCTTTAGTCGGATGGTGATTGATCAGTAAGGTTCGGTTGCCCTGCACATTGCTATGACCACGCACGGGACACACCCCTCCCCCTTTGATTCCGATACTGCCTTTCATTAGCAACAGATTCACGATGTTGTAGATCATTTCCACGCCATTGTGCTGCTGCGTGATTCCCATTCCCCAGGCAATCAGGATTCGTTTTCGGGCGGCAATCATTTGGGCCGCTTCGCTCAGTTTTTCAACCGAAACGCCACAGGCTTCCGAAAGAAAATTTAAATCATACTGCTTTAACTCCTCCACCAGGGCGTCAAAACCCGCCGTTTCGTTCGCGATGAATTCATGATCGAGTACTTTTCCGGGATTTTTGGCTTCTTCTTCCAGCAATAGGATTTGCAGGGCTTTCAGCAGGGCCATGTCTCCGTTGATTTTAACCGGAAGATACAGATCCGATAATTCGAGCGGTTTCCTGAGCAGGGCACTCGGACTTTGCGGATCTTTGAAACCCATTAACCCGGCTTCCGGAAGCGGATTGATGGCCATAATCTTCGCTCCATTTTTCTTCCCTCGGGCTAATGCCGAAAGCATCCGCGGAGAGTTGGTACCCGGATTTTGTCCGATAATAATGATGAGTTCGGAGTCATAGAAATCTTCCAGCTTCACCGTCCCTTTGCCAATACCAATGCACCGGGTCAGGGCGTAGCCGGAGGTTTCGTGACACATATTGGAGCAGTCCGGGAAGTTATTGGTACCGAACTCGCGGGCGAATAACTGATACACCCAGGTCGCCTCGTTACTCGTTCTTCCCGACGTATAGAAGATGGCTTCATTGGGCGAAGCCAGGCCGTTTAACTTTTCAGCAATTTTAGCGAAGGCCCCTTCCCAGCTGATGGGCTGGTAATGCGTTCCACCCTGGGGCAAATACATCGGTTCCGCGATTCGACCCAACTGACTAATTTCATAATCAGACCGTTTAGACAAGTCGTATACCGAATTTTCTCTGAAAAAATCTGCCCCGATCTTCTTGGAAGTAGCTTCCTCGGCCAGTGCTTTAGCTCCGCTTTCGCAGTATTCGCCCAATCGCGAACGCTCATCGTCGGGATCGGGCCAGGCACAGCTGGGGCAATCGAAGCCGCCAAACTGATTCATGGCAAACAACGCTTTTCCGCCCCGCAGCACCGAATCATTTTTTACCAGCTGCTCCACCGAATGCTTGACGGCCGGAGCACCGGCGGCCCAGTTTTTAGGTGATTTGTGTTTTAAATTCAATAACTGATGCGGGGGTTCTGCGGCAGGTAATGGGCTGGATGGATCGCTTAATTTTTCATTATTTTCATTCGTTTTCATAAGGCGGGTAGCTAAGATTTAAGTTTGGGTAGTAGTTAAGTTACTCGTGCGGGGTATCGGCTATACGAAAGCAAGCACTTTCAGTATCCCTCAATGTTAAAATGGCTTCCGGAATGGTACATATTGAATCGATTATGACGCATAAATCCCAGTAAAGTAATATCAAATTCCTTGGCCAGATCCACGGCTAAACTGGAAGGAGCCCCGATCGCTGCTACTACCGAAATACCAGCCATGGCTGCTTTCTGAATCAGCTCGAAGCTGGCTCGGCCGCTTAGTACCAAAATCCGATCCCTGAGCGGTAATTGCCCGGTAAGGAAAGCATTTCCGATGAGTTTATCCAGGGCATTATGCCTTCCTACATCTTCCCGCAGGGCCAGCAGATTTCCCTCAAAATCAAAAAGTCCCGACGCGTGGATGCCGCCAGTAGCACTGAAATTGCTCTGAAAGGGTTGTAATTTTTCAGCGAGCTGATAAATCGTTTCGAGGCGAACGACCTGCGGCTTTTGGTCCAGTTTTTGAAAGGCACTGACCGTTCGGATCGAGGCGATGGAGCCTTTGCCGCAAACGCCACAGCTGGAAGTAGTATAAAAATTCCGATCGGCATGCATCAGTTGGGGCACGAAACCCGCGGCAAGTTCAACGATGATCACATTCTCAGCATTACGGGAACATACCGCCCGAGCATGACCAACGCTCCGGATCTGCTGCGGATCCGAAAGAATGCCTTCCGTGAATAAAAACCCAAGGGCCAGCTCGGCATCATCGCCCGGCGTCCGCATGGTTACGGATATATTTTTGGTGATCGTCGTGGCCTGATCCTCATACGAAATTCTGATTTCCAGCGGCTCTTCCACGGAAACCGCATCGGTATAAGGAAAACGCTCGTTCTCCGTCACTTTGACAATTTCGATCGTTCGCACAGAGTTTTGTTTCAAGGTATGGGCTTTCATGCCAATAAAACCGCTAACCCTGGGGTTTTGTTGTCTGCTGCTCACCCGATGGATATAAGCCTAACTCAGCAGGTTACTTCTATAGAACTTAAAAGGAATCGTGAAAGGAAAGAAAGAGCGGATGTAAACCTAAAGTACCAACAAACGCAGTAATAGAGGATTCACCTGGAAAAGTTGCTGGTGATGCTTCACTAAACACCAAAAACGGCGGTTAGCCGTATCGATAGCTAGACGCAATACTTTTGAATCAAGGCTTCTTCAATCCCCTTCTTACGTCCCAGATAAGCCAGCACGCTAACCAGGGGCGTAGTGATGAGTCCTGCCAGACCCGTCAACCGCATATCGCTCATCACCGCACCTATTCCCATATGATAGAGATTACTGGGAATATTCGCTTTTGAATACTGTCCATCCTGAGCTAAGCCACACAGAATTCTTAGCGTATTCTCCAAGCCCGTAGAACCGGGGACTACTTTATTGGTAAAGGTAATGGGATGGTCGTTCTGATTAAAGAACCGGTGATTTTCTCCTTTTTTTACTAAATACGATTCTCCCGGTTTCAAAAATATCTTCTTCCCATGCTTCAATTCCATGCCCAATACGCCTTCCTGTGCGGTAAATAGTTCCGTATACGCTTTGTGATAATGCATGGGATTGCCGCCACCCGGTTCCAGAGAAATTTCAAGTTCAGAGTATGCACCGGAAGTTTCTTCAGAGGTCGTCACGAATATAATGGTTTCCTTCAGTGCAGGGTTGTAAATCGTTCTTTTCATATCTAGTTTATGAATTATTAAGCCTTTATCGATGAGATCAGTTAGGCTGTTATCTTCTTGGTTTGCCCGCCGTTGTTGGTATTTAGTGAAGCGTCACCAACAAATTCCGCTTAAGAATTATCCATATAACAATGATCCAAGATCATGCAAACTAATTTAGTTTATTAAGAATAATAGGAATTGTCTACACATGCAGTGATTAGATCCTCTTAGGGTTATAATCATTCCAGTATATTATATCGAAACGCTGATCACAGCAATACTTCTACGACAAAGGGTTTATTTTTGTTAATAAATGAATAATTTTTACTTGTGTAAAGTTTAAAATTAAAAGGTTTAAGTGTATATTAGACCCACTTCGGAGAAATTGTTGGTGACGCTTTGCTAAACACCAACAACGGCGAGTATCTTGAGACTATTTTATAAAGAAAAAATAAATTTACTCAACTCATCTAAACATCATTTTCTATTCTAATATCTGCAATAGTTGGATAAATTTCAAAAATATTTAAATATAAAACTGGTATCTCTAAAATAGTAGCAGTTTGTAATTCAAACTTTACCCAATTAGATTTTAATGCGTTTGGAGTATTAATCAAGACTACTAAATCTGCTTGGTGGAGCTCTTTTACAACTCTCTCCTGTTTATCAAAAGAATCATTATCTATCAAATCAATAAATACTTTACCAAAGAAACTTATTTGCTCCTTCAAGTCTTGAAGTAATTCAATAGTAACTTCATTTTCATGCGTTGTATAGCTTAAAAATATATTCATTTTATTATATCTGTTGCATATAATACAAAAGCAAATGTATTAAGTATTAATATAACAATGTAAAGAGATATTGAAACATTAAAAATAGATCTTATAAATCTATTTTTACTTGTTCTATCGTTGTCTAAAGTAAAATCTATATTTTCATTCTCTACAGATGAAAGTTTATCAGCATTTCTTGCTTTAATAATTCCGAAATGTTTATCCATTTTTTCTCGTAGCTTTTCTTGAAAGAAATATGTAAAGCTATCTAGAAACCAAAAGGTAAAAGATAGCAAATATATTGTAATAAATAGAGACGTATCTAACTTATCACCTGCCAACTTAATCAATGAAGGAACGCATATACCGACTAGTATAATTAACAACTTTTTTAATTCTAAACTTGTAGTTGAAAAATTTAAAGTTGCACTATGTAATTGATCTATTATTTTCCAATCAATCTCATCATCTAAGGATTTTACGTACTCTTTACTTTGTTCCATAAGTCATTAATTTTATATTACATGAAGTAATTTTTATAGAATTGCATTTATTAAACTAATTAGCTTAACTAGTAGCCTTTTTATCTAATCCCGTATTTTTAAAAAAACTTTCAAATACGCAAATAAACTCACTTTTGTTTAGTTCAGGAATAAATTTCAATGTATTATTCCATAATAAATCATCATCAAAAGCCTGTTTTATATTATATAAAGTATTGTAATCCATAATACTTGATTTTCTTAATCTATTAGTTGAATTGATCAAAGCTGTCAAATCAGTACTTTGGCTAATTGTTAAAAAAATATCTAATGAATCTCTATATCTTTTTTTTACAGAAACACTACTTGACTTAGTTATTAAAGTTCCGAGTTCTCCCATTAATGGAACATTTTGATTCAACTCTATCCCATCCTGAGCCGTAATTTTCAAATTATAGTTAAAAAAAATATCATTATCAAATAGAATCTGAGAACTTGGCAATGCAATTGACTTCATCATAAAATTACGTCGTCTATACTTATTAGCTGGAATCTTTAAATCTATATGTTCTACATATAGATTTTGTGGATTTGTAGTTTCTAATGGATGAAGCAAATCAATATTATATATAAATTCTCGACCTAATACATTTATTAATTTAAATAATTGAAAATCGTGTTTTGCAGATAAAATAAATTCATTTTCTAAAAATGCATCAATTACTTCTTTTAACTTTCCTTTCTCATAGGCACCATCAAACAAAACATCTACATCTTTTGTACCCGGGTGTTCGATAGGCTTTGAATTAAGAAGAAAAGGAGCCCAACCACCAACAATTATATACTTCACATTAAGCTCATTTAGTAAGCTACAAGTGTCATAAAGCAGCCTAAGTGCTCCTGTTTGAATATCTTCGTACTCGATCATAAATTTATAAATTCTAAACAAGTTAAATGGGTATAAAAAAGACTTAATACATTATACTTCAAATTTAATTAGATCTAATAAAAATAATCAGACTTTTAGATAATAATTTATATTTACTAACCGTGAGATTGTTAAATGTGCTCTAATTATTTGATTTTTTATGGTCCTAGCTCCAAAAATAGCTAGGACCATAAAAAATCAAAATAAACTTCTTACTTCACCTCACCCAACAACACCTCAACCGCCTTTTCCAGCTGCTGATCTTTGCCGGTGCTTACCTGCTCGTAGTCGTTCCAGACTTTGATGTCGGGTTCGGTTTGCCAGTTTTCGAGGTATTTGCCGTTCATGGCTTTTACGCCCAGCGGCGGTACGCCCCAGCGAACGCTGTTGTCCTGCAGGGATTCCCAACCAGCGAAGGTACAGGTGCCCGGTACGGGCTGACCTACCAGTTTGCCCAGCTTCATTTCCTGTACGGTAAAGGCGTAGCAGTGACCGTCGGAATAATTCGCCTCGTTGGCCAGCGAAATGCTCGGCTTCGTCCAGCGGAAGTTGGGTTCGTAGCCGTTACTGCGGGTATCCGTGGTGTAATCCAGGAACTTCTTGCCCGAGAGGAACATCGCCAGATCGGCCACGAGATCGCCTCCGCCGTTGAAGCGGGTATCAATGACAATCCCTTTCTTATCGGCATACTTGCCCATTACCTCCTCGTAAGTCATACGGTACGCTCCGTCGTTCATGCCCGGAATGTGTACGTAACCCAGTTGACCCTTGCTCAGGCGTTCGACTTCATCCTGATTACGTTTCACCCAGCGACGGTACAGCAGCGTACTCTCCTCACCCAGCGATACGGGCTTCACAATGATTTCGCGACGTTCTTTGCCGTCTACCACCGTCAGCAAGGTATTCTTACCCGCCTTGCGGTTCAGGTACTGGGCCAGATCGCGGGCGGGCGTAATCGTTTCGCCGTCGATAGCCTCGATGATCATGCCAGGCTTTACGTTCAGATTCGCCTTCGATAGGGGACCATTGGCCAGCACTTCTTCCACCTTGATGCCGTTTCCGCTAAAGTTCGGATCGTAGAAAATACCCAGCGACGCCGTCTGATCGGCATTGGCGTTAAAGCTTCCGTAGGAAGAACCACTATGCGACACGTTCAGCTCACCCAGCAATTCGCTCAGCATTTCCGAAAATTCGTAGTTGTTGCTGATGTGCGGCAGATACTTTTCGTAATCGGGTTTGTAGCTGTCCCAGTTGATGCCGTGGTAACCGCCCGTGTAGAAGGTCTCCTTGGTGCGACGCCATACGTGCTCGAACATAAACTGCCGCTCGGCCAGCGTATTCAACATCATTTCACCGCTGACGTTAATGCCTTCCTGTTTCGAGGTAGCCGGATCAATTTTCACGATGCGACCGTCCGTATTCAGGAAAATGTTCTTCTGGTCTTTGTCCCACACCATTGAGCCCCCGCCGGAGTTCAGCGGAATCAGCATTTTGGTTTCTTTGGTACGCAGGTTCGTCGACCACAGGTTATAGCCTTTCTCAAAACGGGCGAGGTAATACAGCGTTTCACCGTCTTTACTGATCAGTGCATCGGCCAGCGAAGCCGAGTGGATGGTCAGTTTCGCCTTACGATCCGCCAGTCCTTCCCACTCGATCAGGATATTTTTGACGCTGTCTTTCTTGGCAACTTTGGCGTCTTTCTTCTTGGTAGTATCGGCTTTCGCGTTTTTTTCGTCGATGTCCTTCGCCAGAGCCGCCTCTTCCTTACTCAGTTTAAACTTGTCAAAGGCTTCCTGCGTAAAGAACATCGCGTATACGTCTGAGGTACCGCCGCCGCTCATGGCCGCCGCCCGCAAACCGTCGCGGTTACTGAACCAGAGCATGGCTTTACCCCCCATGACCCACTTGGCCCGGAAATCCTGGAAACCGCTTTCGGTCAGGTTGCGTACCTTGCCCTTACCGCTGGCTTCTACGATACCAATTTCTCCGGCGGCGATGCCCGGCATGCTGTAATCAAACAAGAACCATTTACTGTCGGGACTCCACTGGAAGTACTGGTCATTATCCCGCATCGAGAATAATTCCTTATCGGTCAGAATACTACGGGTCTGCTTGGAGGCGATGTTGTATACCTTCAGCGTCATCCGGTTTTCGATAAAGGCGATTTCCTTGCCGTCGGGCGAATACTCCGGCTCGTAGTTTTCCTTGCTGTTGTCAATGATCGGTGTTTCCTTGATCAGCGTGGAAGCATAGAAATAGGGTTCTTCCTTGCGGGTAATCCGGGTTTCGTAGATCTTCCAGGTATTACCACGTTCGGACGCGTACAGCAGGGCTTTGCCATCGGGCGAGAAGCTAACGTCGGTTTCCTGCTCGGGGGTATTGGTAATGCGTTTGGTAATACCACCTTCAAGGGAGCTGACGAATACTTCGCCCCGGAATAAAAAGGCCACTTCTTTGCCATTGGGAGATACGGCCATACCGCGAACACCACCGCTGACGGGCAGTACTTTTTCATTGTTGCTACGGGCATCGGCGGCGATACTAATACTCAGCTTTTGCGGTTTGCCGCTGGGCTGCATCGTGTACAGATCACCGTCGTAACTAAAACAGAGCGTACCGTTCTGAGCCTGACTCAAAAACCGCACGGGGTGTTTTTTGAAGGACGTCAGGGCCTGCGGCTGCGTCGGATTATCCAGCGAAAGTTTGTAGACGTTGAAGGAGCCGTTACCTTCGCTCAGGTATACCAGACTTTTATCGTTATCGGCGAAAATCGGATTCCGATCCTCCCCAGCAAAGGTGGTGAGTTTGGTATGCTTCTTAGCTTTGGCATCGTACACCCAAATGTCCCGCGTAATGGAGGAAACGTGGTGCTTCCGCCAGGCGTTTTCGCCGCCTTTTTTATCGTGGTATACCAGCTTGTTGCCGTCTTTACTGAATTTCACGTCCTCAGCGGGCGTCGTGAAGAGCTGCTCGACGCGGCCCCCCTGTAGGGAGACTTTGTACAATTCCGGTTGTGATCCGGTTGGAAACTGCCGGTTGCTGGCCACGTCCATGCGGGCAGAACCAAACACGACCTGCTTCCCATCGGGCGTAAACTCGTAGGGGTACTCGGCCGCCGAGTGATACGTCAGGCGTTTGGCCTCCCCGCCGTCGACGGCAATGGTAAAGACATCGAAGTTTCCGTAACGATCCGACGCAAAGGCGATGGTTTTGCTATCGCGGGACCATACGGGCATGAAGTCATGGGCTTCGTGGAATGTCAGCGGTGTGGCGACACCACCCGTAGCGGCCACTTTCCAGAGATCACCCTTGTAGGTGAATACTATTGTTTTTCCATCGGGCGAAAGGGCCGGATATCGCAGCCAGGAAGGCGTTTGCTGAGCCTGCGAAACCAGTGCCCAACTTGCCAGCAGTAAGGCGGTAATAATCTTTTTCACGGGAGAATGTTAGTTTGAGACAAACAGGCAAGATAAGGGTTTTCTTCGTTTGTTTTTAGGGATTTTGAGTGGATGTGAGGAGTAGTAGGTGTTTTTCTATAATGTTTATTTTATAGAGTCAAAAACTAGGCTTCTCTTGGGGGCTTGATTTGGTTCATACAATCAGTATTTCGTCCCGCAACCATGGCTGGTTTTTTAGTCCGTATGCATTCCATGCCGGGCATCCCATGCCGGCACGCCCACCGCTGACTTCCTCTTGCTCAGGCCACCGCATTGCCGAGGGAGCCACCATGGAATGGCCCCCATGGAATGGTAGACGGCTTGAGCCCAGCATGGAATGCGATAGGACCGGGATCGGGTTTATGTCGTCCATGAAGGTATTCAACTGTAGTTAACAACTGTGAACTATAAACTATTGCTGGAAAATGAAAACCTCTCCCGCCGGTGAGCAACGGAACGACCTACGATAGCCGCAACGCGGTGGCCTAGCGTAGGCTATCGTTAGTCGTGGAAAGGCTCATCGGCTACTAGCCAGCCAGTGAGGAGGACCGCACTACGTCTAGGTGTATAACGCACTTATTTCAAACCCATTCACAAACCCCTTAAAATCTTCCTACAGCAATCCCAGATCCGTCACCAACCCATCCAGACTTTTGAGGTTGTTTTTCTGTACATACTCCGCTAGTCCGTCTTCTCCTTTTTTCTCAGCCCATTGAAAATGAATGTCGCGTTCGCCGACGTAATCGTACAGGGGTACGCCAAAACCGCAGGAAGTCTGTACCAAATCGATGTCGGCGACAATCAGCTGACGCGTACTGGGATAAATCGTAAACTGCGGAGCAAGGCTTTCCCACTCCTCGGAGCCGGGCAATACGGCGTGACCTTTACCGTACAGTTTGAGGATCAGCGGGGAGCCTTCAAACGAGCAGAACATGAAGGTAATGCGTCCGTTTTCCAGGGTATGGGCGGAGGTTTCGTTGCCGCTACTGATCAAATCCATGTAGGCCACCTGGTTTTCGGATAGTACGCGAAAACAATCCAGTCCTTTCGGTGAAAGATTAACCCGGCCATCACCGCTCAAAGGTGCGGTGGCGACGAAGAAAATATGTTGTTTTTTGATAAATGCCTGCTGTGCATCAGGAATCACGGAATAGAATTTGCCCATAATCTTGAATAAGAAAAGCCCAAAACGATACGTGGCAAAAGTAGTATTCTTTTGCCACGTATCGTTTTGGGCTTTTCAATCTACTAGTGCCTTACTTTTTCCCGAACCAGCCTTTGACTTTATCCATGAAGTTGGACTCCTTTTTCTTGGGTTCCTCGCCAATCAGGAATCCGTACGGTTTCAACGGCTCAATATGATCGCAGATAATCTTGACGATACCCAGTAGCGGCAGGGCCAGAATCATGCCCGGTATTCCCCAGACGGTTTCGCCCACGACGATAATGAAGATCGTAAACAGCGGATTGATGTTTACCCCACTGCCCACAATGAGCGGTTCGAGTAAATAGGTTTGGATAAACTGTACCAGGGCGTAAACGATGACAATCCCAATAATCGCGTTGCTATCCCCGCTCTGGGCTAACGTAATAAGAATGGTTAAACCCGTTCCCATCAGATTTCCGATAAAAGGAATGATTTCGAGCAAACCGCATAGAATCGCCAGAAAGATCGCGTGTTTAACGCCCACAATGCTAAAGCCGATTCCGTACAGCACCCACAGCATGACGATCATACTGGCCAGTCCCATGAGGTACTTCTGACCAACTTCGCTGGTTTTGGAGATGATGGTACGGGCTTCGAACTGGTCGTCGGCGGGTGTTAGTTTGAGGATGAATGTTTTGATATGACTCCGAAAGAGCATCAGCAAAAACAGGTACACCAGCATCAGTATGGTATCCACGGCCATTCCCATAACTCCGTTTAGCACGCCCGTCACCACGGAAGAAAGCTGTCCGGAACTGGAGGACTGCTGTTCTTTTACCATCTCCTGCTGCTTTTTGGCATCAATACCCAGCGTCTGACTGATGTACTGTTTGGCTTTGCTGACCATATCAGTGATTTTCTGATCGATGCCGCTCATGTCTTCGATCAGATCGGACAGTTGCCACTGAATCAGAAAGGCCAGTCCGGCAATAACCAGCAGAAAAAGGAAAATGCACAGCAGGGCGGCGGGTCCGCGACTGATCCCTTTTCGTTCGAAACGGGTACTGAGCGGCAGAAATAACATGGCCAGTAAGCCTGCAATGACCAGTGGTACCAGTACGGGTTTAGCCAGGAATAAGGCTCCAAACAGGAGAAATAGAAAAATCAGAAAGCGGGTGGGCTTTACAAGTGCTTGCATCGGACAATACGGTTGAAGGTAAAAAAATAAATTGCTAGAAAACAGTGCCAGCGGTTCATTCCAACCGGATGATCACACCCGCCTGTTTATCCAGCGTTAGGGAATTATCTTTCCACTGTCCTTCCAGACTGGTAGAAGTAGCCAGCTCCACGTGCCCTTTGAACGCATACGCTCCCGTGTGAACGTAAACGGGTTCATCACTCAGATTCAGGGCAATCAGGAAGCGGTCCCGCCCTTCCCAGCGACGAGCGTAGAGCAAGGCCTGTTCATTGGAAAATACCGGAATGTATACGCCGCTGTGCAGGGCGGGTTCGCGTTGCCGCAGGGCCATCAGTCGTTTGTACAGCCAAAGGATCGAATCCGGGTCCTGTTGCTGCGTTTCTACGTCACTTTCGAACGTACTGGCCCTGATCCAGGGGCTGACCTCACTGAAACCACCGTACACGCTGGGGTTCCAACGCATATTCGTTCGAACGGAATCACGCATGAAGTACTGACGTTCTTTCACCAGCGGCTGCGGGTCTTTTCGTTCGGCTACCGGAATTTCGGTCTGCGTCATCCCGATTTCGTCGCCATAGTACAGCGTGGGCGTTCCCCGAAGCGTCAACAGTAGCATTGCTGCCACGCGGGCCTGAGGGGCTCCTACCCGACTGGCGATGCGTCGCTGATCGTGGTTGGCCATGACCCAGTTGGGCCAGGCCTGCGGAGGTAGCAGCCCTTCGTATTCATCAATGGCTCGGGCGATTTCACTACTCTTCCAGGGTAACACCAGCAATCGGCTATTCATGGACAGGTGAGCCCCTTCGCCTTTGATGCCGTGATAAAATATGGTTTCAGGCGTAGGCAGATTCACTTCCACGAGCATTAACCGTTCCTCGTATTCATCGATTAAACCCCGCATTTTGCGAACAATGTCATAGATTTCCGGCTGATGGGCCGAATACGTTGTTAGCAACTGTTCATCTTCCGGCATATCGGGTGTAAAGGCGGAATTATGCGGATTATCCCGCCAGTGTTCGTCTTTGATGAGGTGCCAGAAGGCATCGATGCGAAAACCATCCGCTCCGCGATCCAGCCAGAACCGCATGATCCGGAGCATTTCCTGCTGTACTTCCGGATTCCGCCAATTCAAATCCGGCTGATGTTTCCCGAAGGCATGGTAGTAGTATTTTCCAACGGCAGGCTCCCATTCCCAGGCCGCTCCACCGAATTCGCTGAGCCAGTTGTTCGGCGGATATTGATTGGCCCGGGGTTCTTTCCAGAGGTACCAATCATGTTTCGGATTTTCGCGGGAAGAGCGGGATTCCTTAAACCAGGGGTGTTCGTCAGAGGTATGGTTGGGTACTAAATCCAGAATGATTTTCAGTTGACGCCGATGAGCTTCTGCTACCAGTGCCTCGAAATCGGCAAACGTGCCTGCTTCGGGATCGATGGCCGTATAGTCCGAAACGTCATAGCCAAAATCGTAGTGGGGTGAAGGATAGAACGGCGATAACCAAAGGGCCGTTATGCCCAGCCATTGGAAATAATCCAGTCGCTGGATCAGGCCTCTCAGATCGCCTACCCCATCGGCGTTACTATCCTGAAAAGATTTGATGTATACCTGATAAATAATTCCCTGTTGCCACCAACGTTGCGTAGTTGAGCTGTTTTCCATAGCTGATTCAAAAGTCCCGTGATGGGTGCGAAACGTGCTTGTATCAGGGAAACGATCTAAAGACCATTCTGTTTATACGTCATACTTTTTCGGAAAAACGCAACAGCCGAAATCACCTTGAGGTGATTTCGGCTGTTCCTAAGGTATTCTTTGTCCGCTACATCGAAAGTTGTTCAAACTCTTCCTCGGAAAGCTCAATATCGGCGGCCTTGAGGTTTTCCTGCAAGTGTTCGATGGAACTGGTACCGGGGATGAGCAGAATATTGGGTGAACGCTTCAGCAACCAGGCCAAAGCAATCTGGGCCGTAGTAGCCTGATGGGCTTCGGCAATCTGCTGAATTTTATCTTTGAGTTTGTCTGGACCCGATGCCAGCGGAAACCAGGGGATGAAGGCCATCCCCCGTTCCACGGTATAGTCGAGTACGGATTCCCATTGCCGGTTACCAAGGTTATACAGGTTCTGCACGGACACGATGGGTACCACTTTTTCGGCCTGTTCAATCTGTTTGACATCTACTTCACTCAGGCCTACGTACTTGATTTTACCGGCTTTGACGGCTTCGGCTACCGGAGCCAGCGTTTCTTCGACGGGAATTTTAGGGTCAAAGCGGTGCAACTGCCAGAGATCGATGGTATCGACGTTGAGACGTTTCAGACTTCCTTCGATATTTTCCTGAATGTACTTGGGATCACCGTTGGGTACCCACTTGTTGGGTCCCGGGCGGTTAAAGCCCCCTTTGGTTGCAATCACCAGACCCGAGGCATACGGTTGCAGGGCCTCGGCAATCAGAGTTTCGTTGTATTTAGGTCCGTAGGCTTCGGCCGTATCAATGAAGTTGACACCCCCAGCCACGGCGGCCTGAAGTACTTTTTTTGCATTTTCGCGGTCGGCTACTTCGCCAAACACACCAAAGCCGGTGAGTTGCATGGCTCCGTATCCCAGACGGTTGATCGTCAGATCTCCGCCCAAATCATAAGTCAGGGAATTGGTTTGTGTTGACATGGTCATTCATTGGTTTCAAACGAAAATCTTCTTAAGAATCTCATGCCATGCGTGGTGACGAAAGTATCCCAAAGCTCCGGGTTCTCTATTTCCTACGTTTGGGTTGTACCTAAAGCACAGAGCTTTGTATAAACATCAACGTTTGGTGGAATGGTACTCCTTAAAGTTGGGCATGCTAACCCCGAAGGGGTTCCATTTGATTAGCCCCGTATGCAATGCGGGGTACAAATGCGAGATTAAAACTCATGCGGGGGAAATTTCGATCCATGGGTGCAATGCGGGGTACTAATGCGGCATGAAAGAGAAATGCAAAAATCCTCCATGGGTACAACCCATGGCTATGGATATTGAACCCCTTCGGGGTTGGGCTTGCTAATCCTGAGGCGGTTCAATATCAATACGGGAAGCCTAAGTGCGGGACGAAGACAAATGCGTGAAAACAGTAAACTACGCCATCGTCTGCCGCTGCAACTGATGCGAACTGCGGCGGAACTCGGCGGGTGTGATTCCCGTATTTTTCTTAAAAAACAGACTAAAGTTCGGCTGATCGGCAAACCCGATGCTATAACCGATATCCTGTAGATTCCAGTTGGTCTGCAGTAAAAGCGATTTCGCTTCTTCGAGCAATCGGTTTCGAATGTGCGTACTTACGTTCTGCCCCGTGTATTTTTTGAGTAAGGCATTCAGGTAGTTAGGGTGCACCGAAAGATTGGCCGCGAACTCCTTCGCCGTTTTGATGGCAATGGGCTGCGTATAGTTGACATGAGCCGTTTCCTTCTCTAGTAAATGGAAAAACTCGTGCACATGTTTGTACTCTTCCGAAACGTGATTGGGTTCTGGAAAATCAGCGATCCGAGCACATTCAATCATCACTAGCTGCAAATATGCCTGAATAACATCTTCGTTGAGTTTCTGGCCGGACCGCTCCTCTTCCAGCATGCGTTGAAAGAGCGGATTCAGAATGGCCACCTGTTGTGGACTCAGTCGGATAACGCTCTTTTTCTTGTCGAGAAACAGGGTGTACTTGTCCAGCGTAGCTTTCAGTAGTGGGTGATGATCGAGCAGCGTCTTTTGAAAGTTACAGGAGTAGCCGCCCGCGTTACACGAGCGTTTTTGCCAGGAAATGATATCACTGGGGTGAATAAAAATAATGGTGGGGTCATCCAAATAATAGGTATGCGTACCAATGGTCAATACGCCCGAGCCCTCAGTAACTAAGAGGATTTTATAAAATTCCCGGCGGTTGGGAGACAGGTAATTCCGGCAGGGATGTTCAGCCCGGTTGATAATGCGGACGGGTAAGGTCTGAAAGTTGTCCCGAATCACGGGGATCAATTCCGGCACATCCCGTAAGGTATCAATGGTTCGCGTATCCAGGGTTTTGGGTTCCATCGGCGATAGGGAAAAGGTCAGGATGAGGTAAAACGGGTATTCGAAAATCCGAAGATTTCTGGAGGATTTCAGCCCTGCCGCTGAAATAGCTTCAGTAGCAAACGTCTGATAAAGGTTTGAACGGAAAAAGGAAAATGAAAAGTTTCCGCGTTCGGGAAATTCTGTAGGTTATTGGTAACAGAACCTTTATTTAAAAGCAAGTGCGTGTACCGTTCTACTTCATGTATAGGAAACAAACCAAAGTCCTGCATTAAGAGTAAAGGCTGCTATTGCGAACCATACCGCTTGCAATCACCAGTAATGGCCAGACTTCTCGTTTTCTGTAATTTAATCATAAAGGACATTTTGTCCATTGTACGTAAAAAACTAATTTCCAACGGATTAACAAAAAAATAACATCCTAAAAGTGAAGCAACTTTTAGGATGTGAGAGTTAAACACTATGCTTTAATTGATTGTCAGAATTTTACCCCACTCATACTCTATTCCAAGTAAAGACGAAGGGATACATCTACCTGAAAATCAGAAATCAACTGATTAGAGAAAATAGTACGAGTAAGCAGAACGGATCACTAAATGCCTCCTGATTATTTCGCACCTTTCACTTGCATATCCATCGTATATACCGCCTCGGAGGCCGTGATGAACAGGGTACGGCGATCTTTTCCACCGAAACATACATTTCCTACCCAACCCGCCGGTACGGGGATGGTCTGGATCAGCGTTCCCTGGGGACTATACACCCTGACACCCTTACCTGTCAGATAGATGTTTCCCCGTTCGTCGATGGTCATACCATCGGACCCCTGAGCCGTAAACAGTCGCCGATTGTTCAATCGTCCATCGGCAGCAATATCGTACTGGTACGTTTTGTTGGCCTGAATGTCCGCTACATATAAACGTTTCCCGTCGGGCGTTCCAATGATTCCGTTGGGTTTCACAACCGTACTATCCACGAGTTGAGCTTCTTTTTTTCCCTTGGGCAGGAAGTAGACGTACTGTCCCGGAAGTTCAGGCTTTTTTCGCTCCCAGTAATCCCGTTGGTAATAAGGATCGGTGAAGTAAAGATCCCCTTTGGGGGTAATCCACAAATCGTTGGGGCCGTTCAATCGGTTTCCGGCTTCACGGGTCAGTAGTACCGTCACTTTTTTGTCCGGACTAATGGACCAGATCTCATTATTTTCATCCGCACAGGAAATCAGATTCCCCCTGGCATCGAAATACAGTCCATTCGAGCGACCCGTTTTATCCATGAACAAGGAAAGTTTACCTTCCGTATCCACCTTCCATATCTTATCGTTGGGTTGATCCGTGAAATACACATTCCCTTTTTTATCGGCGGCGGGGCCTTCCGTAAAGCTGAACTGTTTAGCAACCAGTTTCAAGGCGGCACCCGGACTCGTTACGGAATCAGCCCGCGGGCTGATTTGACTAAACCCCGGAATTCCGGCCAGCATCAGTACGGCAAGCATTCGTTTCATATGGTAGCGTTTATGGTTAGACTTCTTGTGAATGTATTGAAAAACGGTGAGCTCTTAAATGTCGCAATCTCACCCGCTGAATGCCGGACTTACACACCTCGTTCCAGCCAAGGCTACATTACTTTTGTATTGATCATCGCACCTAAAGGATGAACATCCAGGAACTTCTTCAGAACCAGCAGCAAATGACGTAGAATTTCGTTGGGAGCTAATCCTTTTTTATCGGGTCCCTACGCAACGGCATACGTATCTGTTAAAAAAAATTCAGCAGGGCCTGTAAAAGGCCAGCAATCTTACGCATTAAACGGCATATTCTTACCCGTACTATTCTCTTCCGTTCACCTCTCATTCAATTACGATGAAACCGAAAACGATCAATCTATGGTACTGGACTCTGACCGTTCCCTTTGCCCTTCTGATGTTCATGGATGGCATAGGCGGCCTGATGCGAGCCGAAGCCGGTCAGGAAGTCATGCGGCATCTGGGCTACCCCTTGTACGTGCTCAGTATTTTTGGAATGGCCAAAGTACTCGGAGCGATTGGCCTCATCCAGCCCTGGTATCCCACGCTGAAGGAATGGGCCTTTGCGGGCTTCACCATCAATTTTATCGGAGCAGCAGCTTCCCGGGCGTATGTAGGTGATGCTATGTCGCTTATACTGATGCCCCTGGTGATGCTTGCTTTGCTGTTGGGTTTGTATGTTCTGGGAAAAAAGCGGGACCGTATGCGGGGAAAGTCGCTTGAACTAAGGTATTCGACTGACATGCGTAAACTCGCTTAATCCTATTAAACACAAACGGCAGAGAAACCCCTGCCGTTTGTTGCGGATTCTATTGAACATTACCTATTAAAATGTAGTGATTCCAGTTTAAAACCGCCTTTATCTACGTACACCCGCAGAGTATTTACACCCCGATTCAGCCGAATGGACTGAGCGGGTGTTAAGCTCCAAGCTTCGCCCTGGTTTCCCAGCGGCATTGCTTTTACGACGCGTTTGCCATTGACGTCTACTGAAAGTGTTCCACCGGGTGAAGCCACCCGAAAAGACAGTTGATACGTACCCGCTTTTTCGGCCTGAACCGTATACTGCAACCATTCGCCCGCTTCGCTATGACTGATGTAGTATCGGTCTCCTTCCCGTTCAATATCCACACCGTCGTTGCGGTACTGGCGACCTCGGTTGCCGACGGTATTGACGCCGGGTGTGTAATGATAGCTGGCGGAGTCCGTATCGAAGTACGCGGACCGCTGACGACCCAGATCGAAATCCACGGCTTTGATCACCGTATTTTCCCTGAGTTGATGGGTGGCAAAAGGTCGCGTCTGGCTGGACTGTACCTGTCTAAATAGGGCGTCCACTACATCTGGATGAAAGCGGTTATTCTCCAGTTTGAGATTTTCCAGCAATTCATTTAGAATTCGTTCGGCTTCCGCAGCGGAAGGTTTCGCTCCCTTACCGGACCAATACGCCAGGAGTTGTTCATAACCCGGCGTAACTTTGATTTCCAGCGGATTGTTGATTCCCATCTTCTTTTCCTGCCACCAGCACCAGCCGATGTCGTGGCGTTCCATCAGGCCAATGGCATCCGTGAACCAAGTATTCGAATTTTCCCCCGATTCACCCAGCCAGATGGGCACTTTATAAGTATCCCGCAGCGTAAGGAATTTCTGAATGGCTTCCTGATTATTGAAGTTTCCGTATTTGTGAAAACTCAGGGCCATGTTGGAATCCCAGGTGGGAAGAATGCCCTCGTAATTATTACCGAACCCGTTGCCTTCGATGATGATCAGGTGATTTTTATCCACTTCACGAATGGCCTGCGTAATCTCGACCATCAGTTTCCGTAACGGAATATTCTTCTTCTCGGCCGTACCCCGGACGTCTTTCGGATCTTCGAAGCCCCAGTTGGGTTCGTTGATGATGTCATACCCGCCAATCCAGGGATGGTTTGCGTACCGCTCGGCCAGCTTCCGCCACAGGGCTATGGTTTTTTGCTGATTCGCCTCGCTCTGCCACAGGGAAGGTTTACTTGGGTCGCGGTCCGAAATGGCCAGGTCATTGCCCTGTCCACCCGGCGTAGCGTGCAAGTCGAGAATCAGGTAGACCTGATTAGCCTCACACCAGTTCAGCAGGCTGTCCGTTAGAGCGAAGCCCGTTTCCAGCCAGGTATGCTGACCAGTCACCGGCTCCTGCTCCGTCGGTAAGGTATAGAGGTTGTAGTGCATCGGCAGCCGGATGGAATTGAATCCCCAGGCAGCCATGGAATCAATGTCAATTTTTCGGGTATGGTTGTTCAGCCAGCGGGTGTAAAAGGCTTCCGTCTTCTCCGGTCCGATAAGCTCGCTGATAGCGGCTTTGATACGGTACTGTTGCCCCAGGTTACTCAACCGGAACATGTACCCTTCCTGCAGCATCCATCCCCCCAACCCCATCCCCCGCAGGATGATCTTTTTGCCCGCTCGATCAACCAGTTGAGTACCTTGGGCTTTCAAATACCCCTGACCACTGGCTGTTAGTGAGCACAAAGTCGCCAGTGCCACTCCGACGAGCAGCTGTATTCTTTTTCTAAAAATCATTGGTTCAATGGTAAAACAGGCGGTAGAGGCTACGCTTTATTTTTCGATCATTTTATAGACGCGGACGTAATCCACTTCCATCGCCGCCGGAAAAATAGTGGGATCAACGCCCTTGGCCCCGCCCCAGTCTCCCCCAACGGCTACGTTGAGCAGGAGGTGAAAACGCTTGTCAAACGGCCATACGGCGGAACCTTTGCCTTCGTTGACAAATTCGAAGATGAACTCGTCGTCAATGTACCCGCGGATGGCGTAGGGCGTCCAGTCCACGCGGTATCGGTGAAAATCCTCCGTAGCCCGGTCGATGGTACGGGTAGCCGTTTTTTGAGTATTGATTTTGAAGTAGTAGGCCAGGGTGTGCGTCGTAATGTGAACTACATTGGGGTCGTATCCCACGTGTTCCATGATGTCGATTTCGCCCGAATTCGGCCAGCCGCCGTAGGCCCAGTCGGTGGGCAACATCCAGATGGCAGGCCAGGTACCTCGCCCCGCCGGAAGCCTGGCGTTGATCTCAAAACGTCCGTACAGAAAGTCGCCCTTGCCTTTACTCACCAGTCGAGCCGAGGTGTAGTCTTTCCCTTCCTTACTTTCCTTGCGGGCTGTAATCGTCAGTTTTCCGTTGGCGACGCGGGCGTTGTTTTCGCTGTCCGTGTAGTACTGTAGCTCGTTGTTACCCCAGCCACTACCCCCCAGATCGTACCCCCATTTCTTGGCATCGGGTAATCCTGTGTAGTCAAATTCATCCGCCCAAACCGGCGTTTTTTCAAAAGTCCAGCTCAGGTCTTTGGGACCGCTGGTAACCGGTGGAGCCGGACTGACCGGCGTTTTCTGACCCGAACAGGCTCCGATACTGAGAGCGAGTAAGGCGGTACAGGAAACCGTTAGCAATTTCATACGCATGATTGAATAAATCGGCGGAGGCTAAAATGCCTCCGCCGATTGTCCGATTATTTCGTTCCGCCCCACTCTTTATTCTGCTCGATCTTGGTGTTCTCCATTTCCAATAAAGGAATCGGCAACACCTCATTCCGGCCTGCTACGAAACCTTTAGAGGCCAGTACTTTCGCCGCCGTACCCCAGCGAACCAGGTCAAACCAGCGATGACCTTCGCCAGCCAATTCCACCCGACGCTCCCGCATGATGTTGTCAAGCGTTGCGGGTACGCGGTGCAGGTTGTCCTGATAGGCCCGGTCGCGTACGGCGTTCAGCAGAGCTGCCGCCCGTACCTGGTCTCCACCTCCCCGAACCAATGCTTCGGCTTCCATCAGGTAAGTATCAGCCAGACGGATTTCGTAGATATTCTGAGGATAGTTCAATTCCGGTGCACCCGCTCCCGTCGGCCGATCTGCCTGACGAGCCGCGAGTTTGTTCAGGAAATAACCCGTATTCATGTACCCTTTTTCGTAGCTAGCGATTCCGTTTTTCTCCAGACTGTCTAAGTTAGCAATCGTTGCCTGATTACGCGGATCAAAATGAATGGCATTGAACAAATCCGGCGTCACCACCAGGAAGCTCCAACCCGATACGTAATCCGGAGCACCTTCTTTCAGGGGCTTGTAGCCCCGGGGACCAATCATGATGTTCAGCACGTTTCCTTCCGTACAGGAGATACAATCCCAGGTTCCGGCGGAAGTATTGGTGAACGAAATCTCAAAAATGGACTCGCTGTTGAATTTATTCCGGGTTTTGAACAGATCGCCGAAATTGCTCAACAGCTTGTACCCATACGTATTCGCACCGCCCGGTGTACCATTCACCAAAGCCAGTTCCTGAGCTGCCTGGGCAAATTTTTCCTGCTGTAGATACACTTTCCCGAGCAGTGCATGAGCGGCTCCCTGCGTAGCCCGACCCGCTTCCGTAGCTACGGGTACCGTGACCGGTAATACCGCCATGGCTTCGGTCAAATCCTGTTCAATTTGCTTGTAGACGTCTGCCGGAGGAGCCTGTAGTACATCGTACATCTCACTGGTGGAAACGGTCTTCGTCAGTAAAGGAACGTTCTTGAAGAGCCGCACCAGATCGAAGTAGAAGTACGCCCGCAAAAACTTGGCTTCCGCTGCGTAGCGGTTTTTCAGGTTTTCGTCCATGGGAACGCTGGGTAACTTCTGCAGCAGCGTGTTTGCCCGGAATACGCCCGAAAATCCCTTTCGCCAGAGTTCGCCCTGCGGGCCTACTGCTGGCGTCAGCGTGTAGTTGGAGAATACCTGATAATCGGTTACGTCGCTCGGACCACCACCACCGGCGTAATGATCATCGGAAGCTGCATTGACGGCCCCTACTTTCGTGACGTAGCCACCCCCCTGCCATCCGACAACGTCATACACGGCCACCAGCCCGTTAAAGGCTTCCTGCTGATTCCGGTAATAGTTGGTTTCCAGATCGGTACCGCGAGGTTTTACTTCCAGGAAGCTGTCCGAACAGGAACTTAAGAAGAGCAAACCCGTCGTTAGGAGTACGCCCAGTGATCTATAATTTCGTTTCATGTGTTTACAAAAAGAAGGGAATGTCGCCGGAGATTTCTTTTCTGGAGAGGACTCCAGCGACGGTTCCAAAGTCATTAAAATCCAACATTTAAGCCCAGCATGAAGGAACGAGCCTGGGGATAAATCCCACGGTCGATGCTCAGTACACCACCACCAATTTCCGGATCATAGCCCGTGTACTTGGTGAAGGTCAGCAGGTTTTGACTCATCAGGTAAATACGGGCTCGTTGCATACCCACTTTCGAAATCACCGCTTTTGGCAGCGAATACCCCAGTTGCAGGGTTTTGATCCGGAAGTAACCGCCGTCTTCCAGGTAGAAATCAGAAGGATTCAGGAAGTTTTTGTTTGGGTCACCGCTCACAATCCGGGGATAGCTGTTCGTCGTTCCGGGTCCGGTCCAGCGATCCAGTACCTTGGTTTGCCAGTTGGCATTCTGAATATCCAGACGGCGTAAACCCTGGAAGATTTTGTTGCCCGCAGCACCCTGACCAAAGAAGACCAGATCGAAAGCCTTGTAGGCAGCATTGAGCGTAAACCCGTACGTGATCGTTGGCGTAGGATTACCCAGGAAGGTACGGTCGAGGTCCGTGATTTTTCCATCACCGTTCAAATCGGCCCAGCGGAAATCGCCTGGTTTGGCACCCGGCTGAATGACGGTACCATCACTACTCTTGTAGTTATTTACGTCTTCAATCGTCTGGAAAATACCCATCGTCTGGAAGCCGAAGAACGAGTTGATCGGCTGACCTACCGCTGTGCGGGTGATGGGATAACTACTGGCCTGGAAGCTTTGTCCGCCCGACAGATATTCCACCCCGCGACCCAGGTTGGTCACTTTGTTTTTGATGTAGGATACGTTCCCGTTCAGAGACAGGTTAAAGTCACCGAACTTCTTGTTGTACCCCAATTCCAGTTCAACCCCCTGGTTCGAAATATCGGCTACGTTTGCGGCTGGGTTCGAAATGGCTCCTACGTACTGAGGAATCCGGGGATTCTGTAAGACATCCGTAGTCACTTTCTTGAACCACTCCAGCGTCACACTGACGTTGTTAAGCAGCGTGGCATCGAAACCAATGTTGGTCTGACTGGTTTGTTCCCATTTCAGGTCCGGGTTGGCCGGAGCGTTGGGGCTGTAGCCGATGATGTAGCTGCCGGATGTTCCGAAAGTGTAATTCCGTCCGCTACCGATTGTTGAAAGGTAGGCAAAGTCACCGATCGCATCGTTACCCACAATACCGTACCCACCCCGCAGCTTGAAGAAATTCACTACACTTTGGGAGGGGAAGAAGTTTTCGCGGGAAAGTACCCAGCCCAGCGACAATGAAGGAAAAATACCGTATTTATTGTTGGCACCGAAACGCGACGAACCATCGCGACGAATCAAGCCCTGCACCAGGTATTTTTCGTTGTAGTTGTAGTTGATCCGGGCAAAAAGCGAACTCACTTTGTGCAAGGCTCCTTCCGAACCATCGGATGACCGCTGGTCGGTCGGACGCTTGTAGTTGAGCGAAGCATCTTCAAAACGATCGGCGGGAATGTTGTAGAAGGTGACGCTTGTCATCTGCGTATTGTTATCCTGGTACGCTCCCTGGCCTAACAGTACAGAGACGTTATGAGCACCGATTTCGCGGGTATACGAAAGGGTGTTTTCCAGGTTCCAGTCCAGCCGACGGTTATTGGATCGGTTGAATGAAGTTTGCGAAGTAATCGTCGTAGCGTTTAGCCAGGCCAGCGGCGAAAAGTTTTCACCACCCCAGAAGGAAAGTTTTGCCCCCAGCGTGGAGCGTACTTTCAATCCTTTGATTGGTTCAGCCTCCAGATATGCATTACCTACGAAGTTATCCGCCCAGCTGTTGTTACCCAAACGGGTTTGGATATACGCTAACGGGTTGGTGATTTCCTGAGCAACGGATTGTGAAATACCGTACGGGTTACCATTTGCGTCGCGGCGGATACCAATGTTGGTATACGGAGCGGCTCCCGCTACAGCAGGATCGGTGACGACCGTCGGCGTCAGGGGATCAAGGTTGATTACCGAGCTTAGCGGACCACCGAATTCACTGTTGGTATTGCCCAGACCGATGGATTTATCCCGGGCGTAACCCAGGTTCTGTCCGAAGTTGAGCCATTTTGCAATCTTGTGCGTCGAGTTTAAACGCAGGTTCAGACGCTTGTATTTGGAAATATCCGTGGCTACGATACCTTCCTGATCAATATAACCCAACGACAGATAGAACGTCGATTTTTCACTACCACCACTCAGGCTCAGTTCGTGCTGCTGGCGGCGAGCGTTGTTGTTGAAAATGATGGATTGCCAGTCCGTACCCGCTCCCAAAGCTGCCGGATTAGCGTATACGGGCTGTCCACCGGCGTTTACCGAAGCCTCGTTCCGGATGGTGGCGTATTGCGTAGCATTGAGCAGATCCAGTTTTTTAGCGGGCGACGATACGCCGTAGAAACCGTTGTAATTGACCTGAATGCTACCGGCTTTTCCTTTTTTAGTGGTTACCAGGATAACCCCAGCGGCTGCCCGTGCTCCGTAAATAGCTTGCGAAGCGGCGTCTTTCAGTACTTCGATGGATTCAATGTCTGACTGGTTCAGATACCCAATGCCGCCGTTATCGATGACGACACCATCCACGACCCACAAAGGATCATTGTTGTTTAGGGTTGTAATCCCCCGTACCCGTACCGAAGAACCGGAACCGGGCTGGCCAGAACTCGACGCGATGGTTAAACCAGAAGCCCGTCCCTGTAACGCTTCTTCCAGACGCGTGATGGGCATCGTCGCCAGATCCGAAGACTTGACACTGGAAATGGCCCCCGTAACCACACTTTTCTTTTGGGCTCCGTACCCTACGACCACGACTTCGTTGAGATTACCCGCTTCCTCTTCCAGCGTTACGGCTAACTGGGTTTGATTTCCTACCGTAATCGTTTGGCGTAACATGCCCACCTGGCTAAATACCAGTACCGATTCAGAGCCTGGCACGGAAATCTTAAAGTTTCCGGCGGCGTCTGTGGTTGTACCTGTCGTTGTACCCTGCACCTGCACGGATACACCCACCAGGGCGGATCCATCAGACTTGGCGGTTACTTTCCCCGTCACAGTGAGCCCTTGAGCCCACGCTCCTATCGAACTTGTTAGCAGGCATAAAACCCAGACTAATCCCGTAAATTTTCTCCTCATCTGAGATGAATATGGTTTGAGTAGAACTAATAAAGTAATTGTGCAAAGCAGGCTCAAAAGTAGAGTGACGTACCTGGGATTCGGCTTTTTCACCACCCCTACATAAGCTCTACAACTTCTGATTTTTACTGCATTTTTTACGTTTACTTCCTCTACTTAACCACTACACTCTTTTTGTAATATCCTGATAATAAATACGTTGTAAAGAATATTTTTTTTATAACTATATTGATAATTTATAGAACTACTTGACCTGGTTTTTAAACCTTTTCAACCTCTGGATTTCAGGAAAATCACAACGTGTGTGTCTTAATGAGCCATCAGTACTACACTTCTCACTTGCTTTCTTTAGCCAGATCAACCAGGAATTCATACAAATTGACTTCCGTAGGCAGCAGTAGTTTTTTACGAAGCCGATAGCGGCCAATTTCAATGGCTTTGACCGTTACGTTCATTAAGCGGGCGATCTCTTTGGAAGACAAATTCATCTTTAGATACGCACATAGTTTTAGGTCATTGGGGGTGAGTTCCGGGTAGCGGTCTTTCAACAAATGGAAGAAATCGTCATGAACGGTATTAAAGTGAAGGGTGAATTGTCCCCAGTCCGCATCCTTGCTTTCAACATCCCGAATCAGGCGTAGCACCTGCCGAAAACTTACGGCACTGTCTTTCGTATCCTGTTTTTTCGCCAGTGTAGATACTACTTCTTTTACTTTAACCAATACCTCGCCCCGTTGCACTAATTGCATGGTCATCGCCGCCAGCTCGCGGTTTTTGAAGTCGACATCCGCTTCCAGCTGTTCATTCTGCAGGCGTACCAACTCTTTCTCCGCCCGGTCCAGTTCCAATTGATGGAGATACGTTAACTGCTTTTGTTCCAATCGATGCTTGCGTTTCTGCCAGTGAAAGAGATAATAAACCAGCCCGGCCGCCAGCAAAGCGTATACCAGATAACTCCAGTAGCTTTCGTACCAGGCGGGTTCAATGTACAGTTGATAGGAAAGTATCGCCGACTCGTTTCCCTGATTGTTCCGGGCTTTGACCTGAAAGGTATACGCCCCCCAGGGCAAGTTGGTGTAATCCTTTTCGCTTTTGGTACTCCAGGCTGACCATTCCTCGGTTTCCCCCTGCAATCGATAACTATATTCGGTAGTATTCGTCTCATATTCCAGGGGTGAGGCATAGGCAAAATGTAGCGAGTTCATGCCCGCCGCCAGTTGCAGGCGTTGCTGGGAATCTTGCGTAGCCTTTACTTTTCCCTGCTGTACAAAATAGCCCCCGAAGACAACGCTATCTCCACTTGCCTTGATTTCACTGAGCAGAATAAGTGGTTTACTGACCTGCGTACGATACTGCTCGTAATTGATGTGAATAAAGCCTTTGTGACTGCCGACGAAGATGTTTTGCGGATCGACGGGGTACAGGCATTCGAAGCCACCCACCAGTTTATCCGTTAACTCAGGGAAGTATACGATTCGGAATTTCTGTCCATTCCGGGGCTGAAAGTCAATAACGCCGAGCCGCTTATGACTCACAAACCAGATATTCCCCTGGGCATCTTCTTTCAGATACTGAACGGCCAGATTTCCCAAAATGGGCTTGAACAGGCTGGAAGGTACAAAGCGATTTTGAGCCTCATTAAATTCATAAATGCCTCGTTCGGTACTGACAACCAACCGACTTTTGACCGAGTACACATAATTATATAGACTCGACGGAAGTCCATCCTGCTGGGTATAGAGGCGAATTTTCTGCAATTCCGTATCTCCCGGCGACCACTGCATCCTAAATACGCCCCGACTGGGATGGGAAGCCCAGATGGTACGCCGGACGCTATCGGCGTAGACAAAGCGGAGGGATTCTTTCAACCCTTTCAAATCCTGAATTCCATTCAGTGAGCCGTTTTCATAGCGTAGATGCCGTAAACCGTCGTACGTGCCCACCAGATAATCCGTACCTGAAAAGGGTATCCACAACCAGGTTCCCGGAAAGTGATAGACGGGTTTTACCTGGTCCTGTTCAATTTGAAAAAGTCCATTTTCGTGCCCCATGTATAGTTTCCCCCGCAGTTCGCCTAATCGCCAGACCTGCCCTTTAGCGGCTGGAATTTCTGTAAAGGCCCCCTGAGCCCGGCTTAAATCCTGCGTAGAACCTTCGAGCGTGGCTCGAAATAATCCATTTGATGTACCCGCGTACAGCGTCCGGCCCTGTTTGTACAAAGCATAACCCGTCGTATGTTTATTGCCACTGGGGTACAGGTATTGAATGGGGCTGTTGATGGCAATAAAATCAATGCCATCGTCGAGAGCCAGCCACAAGTTCTGATTACGATCCAGCCAGATCGCCCGGACATTGGAGTTCTGTAACCCTTCCGCACTCGTGTACTTTTGGAGAGCTTTTCCGGCCCGATTCATCAGATACACTCCCGCGGAGGTTGTGCCAAAGGCGAACGTCTCCTCGCCTACCTGAGCGGAACAGTAGATGCGGTCCGAATGGAATATGGCATCCAGGGCTGTGGCCTTCCGTTCCATTTTCTGGCCATGTAAAATAAAAAGGCCTCGTTCCAGCGTTGTTAGTAACAGGGTGTCCTGCCCGTAAGCTCGCAGCGAAGTGATACCAAACGTTTGCAGCGGTTCTTCGGATGATTGTAGTACCCAAGTTCCGCGTTCGTAACGAAACAGCCCTTTTTCCCGGTCCTGAGCGTATAACTGTTGATTGGCCATTCCCAAAAACGACCAGCTATGCGTAGGTTTATATACCGTCAGTTTTCCCTGATACAAACGCATAATCTGCCGGAGCGACTGAAAAAACACTTCCTCGCCCCGAATGCAAATGTGCCAGACATCGCTGAAATTACGATCTTTTGAATTCAGCAATGGCATCAGCGAATGATAAGTCAGGACGCCATTGGCATTCGGGAAAAAGTAGCCGATTTCTCCCAGACCCCCTACGTAAATTCGGTTCTGAGCGTCGATTTCCAAAGCCCGGACTGCCGTATGATTCGCTAGTGGATAGGTACTCCAGAAACGCCCGTTGAAGGTAAGTAAGCCTTCATTGTTACCAAAGTACATGATCCCCTGGTGATCCTGAGCCACGTCCCAGTTCTGCATACCGGCTTTGTATTCGGTCGTACTGTAATGGATAATTTGAGGCGAGGCTAGTTGGTGCTGGGCATGGCTCTGACCAAAGAAGGCTATGCTCAGCAGTAGGCACAAGAATCGATTCATATGTGTAGGGAAGTGGGCGGAGTTTTTCGACGCAAAATGGACCCTGTTGATTCCCCATCCGCGTTCCAGCGTTTTCGCTATCCAGTCAAAAAAGTGATGAAAAATCATCCTTTAAACTTCCAAAATTAATAAAAATACCCGTTGGAATGCTACGGATACTGGCAGGTTTTGTATGGGCGGCGAAGCAATCGCCCTTGTATTTGCTTATTGTTTTTGACTCATGCAGAGTTAATGCTCCTGTTATTGTTCACTTCATCGGCCAAAAAGCCCCAATCATCGAAAGAAACGCCCTTTTGACTTCTTCACAGGCTACATTTGAAACATGAAAGGACAACACTTCAGCTTTTGAAGTACCCGTCATCCCCCATCTGAACACCGCCTTAACTTGAACTTTGTATGAAACGTTTTTTACTCCTTTTCGCATTACTGTCTTTCCCAATGCTAAGCTGGGCAACCACTCCGGTAAAATCTGTTTTACCCTTAGGGCTTAGCTTCGGCATGAATCAGCAAACCATGGAAACGACCTTGATTCAACCGGGTCAATCCCTGCAAAAAAGCGTTTCTGAAGATTGCATTACGTACCAGCTTCGTCTACAGGACCATGATGCGGTAGTGAAAGGCTATTTTAAAAATAACGAGCTTTACTTGATTTCTATTGAATATAAAATTCAGCAAAAAAGTGAATTTGATGCGTTGAAGGAGCAATTAATCAAACAGCAGGGTGCCTGCTCGAAAGAAAGTTCTTACAACGCCGATCTTCAGGCAGCCACGTGTCAGTGGAATTCTAAAAATGGATTTGTTTCCTTGGTTTTATTAGATCATTCATTGGAAACGGTTTACGCTCAAACGGCTCGCCCTTCCTGCTCTAAAGCAATGCTTCAAGAATAACTAACTCCCCCCTTGCATACCTATGGGTACCGCTCACGAGTGGTACCCTTTTTTATTTTCAGTAAGTTCTGGATGAAGTACTGTAAGTTGAGTTATTCTTGATCCGGAAAAGATTTGGTCGTTCACGTATGTCTTTCTGTTCGTGATTTGACTACGTTTGCCTGTTGCATAAGCCTTCCGCTACTCCGGTATGAAAAAACTGATTTTGCTTTGCTGCTTTATTGCTGTCTCCGGTAGTCGCATACAAGCCCAATCCAAACTTTTTCGAGTAGCAGTACTCGCCGAAAAAGATGGCGGCGTACATGCTCCTTTCGTAGCTGCGGCAAAAATCTGGTTAGCTCAATTGGCCACCCAGCAGGTCTTCACGATTGATTATCTGGAGGATACCCAGCCAATTACGGATGCTTTTCTAGCCAAACACGTCTTGGTCATTCAACTCAACTATCCGCCCTATCGCTGGACGGAGCAGGCAAAAAAGGCTTTCACCACCTACATCGAGCAGGGCAAAGGTGGCTGGATTGGCTTTCATCACGCAACGTTACTCGGCGAGTTTGACGGGTACCCGATGTGGCCCTGGTTTTCGGAGTTTATGGGCGGGATTGTGTACAAGAATTACATTCCTGATTTTGCTACGGCTACCGTTCGAGTAGAAGCGGGTAATCATCCAGTTATGAAAGGCGTACCGGCGAGCTTTGAGGTAGCCCGTGAAGAATGGTATACGTACAATCAAAGTCCGCGTCCCCGCGTGAAGGTGCTGGCAGCGGTGGATGAATCAAGTTATAAACCTGACTCGAAGATTAAAATGGGTGATCATCCCGTAATCTGGTCAAACGAAAAAATGAAAGCCCGCAACGTGTATATTTTCATGGGCCATCACCCGGACTTATTTCACAATCAGGCTTTCACTACGATTTTCCGAAATGCCGTCTTGTGGGCGTCGCAAACCCGTTAATTTATTTCTCTTTCAGCCCTATTCCTCGTTTGAAGCACGACTTTTTAGCAATTCCTGCTCAATGTCTTCAATGCTGGGCAAGGTTCCTTTGAGGTCGCTGGGAATGGACTCGGTAAGTTCGTACGCTGAGATGCCAATGGGTTTATTGATGTCTTTCAACGAGTATTCTGCCACCACTTTATTCTTCTCCTGGCAAATCAGCAGACCGATGCTGGGCTGATCGAATTCGTTTTTTAGCTGATCGTCTACAACAGAAAGGTAGAAATTCAGTTTCCCGGCAAACTCCGGGACAAACTTTCCCGTCTTCAGTTCGACGACAACATAGCAACGAAGTTTGACGTGGTAAAACAGCAAGTCGATATAGAAATCCTGCCCGTCCACTTCCAGGTGATACTGTTTCCCCAGAAAGGCAAAACCAGCTCCCAATTCCAGTAAAAACTTCGTAATGTGCTCGGTCAGGGCGTTTTCGAGGTCTTTTTCCTGATAATCTTCCCGCAGGGTAAGAAAGTCGAAGATGTACGGATCTTTGGTTAGCTGTTGAGCCAAGTCCGACTGAATAGCCGGTAAGCGGGCTTCGAAATTACTGATGGCCTTACCCTGCCGCTCATACAGACTGGATTTAATCTGCAAGCTCAATACATCGCGTGACCAACCGTTTTCCAGAGCTTTCTGCGTGTAAAATTCACGTTCTTCCGGAGACTTTACTTTATCCATTAAAATAATATGATGACTCCAAGGCAATTGGGCAACGGGCGGTTGCCCAATTGAAAAATCTGGATAAAGGGCGGCAAACTGTCTCATATACTTGATATTACGATGAGACAAGCCTTTCATCTCTGTAAACTCTTTCTGTAAATCTATTGACAATTGAGCCGTAACTTTATCGCCCCATTGTGCCTGTTCTAATTGAGTCATAATGGTTTTACCTATTCGCCAATACAGGTACAATAATTCGGCATTGGCAGCTAGTACCGCCCGCAAGCGGGATTTGCTGATTTCATTGCGAAGTTCGGCCAGTAAAGAACCATAGTTGCTGGGGAGTGTCGACATGCGTTCAAGATTAACGACCGAAATTAGTACTTTATCCCTAAAATTTCATCAAGAAATTAGGGTACGGTCCTATTTTCAGTTTTTGAGTTTTGCGGGTATTAAAGGCAAGTCCCGCACGCGTTTGCCACTAGCCCGGTACAGAGCATTGGCCAGAGCTGCCGCCGTGGGTCCCTGTACCGCTTCACCGGCTCCCAGCACTGGTTCCTGGGGGCGATCGATCACGACTACCTCCACTTCCGGTATTTCACTCATGAGGAAAATCGGATACGAAACCCAATCCCGACTCGTAATCTGCTGGGCATCGAACTGTACCTGTTCTTTCAGCGTCCAGCTCGCGGCCTGAATCAGTCCACCTTCCGTCTGATTTTTAAGCCCGTCCGGGTTGATGACTTCACCGGCGTCAATCACGCTCCACAAATTCATAACCTTAATCTGATTGCCAGTTACGCGTACCCGAGCCGCTACGGCACAATAAGCCGCCGTGTTTTTATAGCGGGCAAACGCAATGCCTACCCCCTCTTTCGGCTTTATCCGCTCGTTTTGAATCAATTCTTGTAAACGACGCAATACAGCAATGGCCCGCTCGTCTTCCAGGTGCATGATTCGAAATTCAAAGGGGTCTTTCCGGGCTTTTTCGGCCAGTTCATCCATGAACGATTCAATCGCAAAAACATTCCCGAATGCTCCCAGAGCCCGCAGGGAAGAAACCCGCAAAGGTCCTTCGAACTGATGAGCGTCCACGGCTATGTCAGGAATGTTGTAATAGGGTTCGGAATTACGGATAGTACCGCCATTGATACTGGATGCCGGTTTTTTAGGGATCGGCGGATCGAGGTAACGGGCAAGGAGCAGATTCGCTGGATCCCCACCGGGGCGGGCCGTATACGTATCCGACCAGAGGGTGTAATTCCACTGCTCAATCCGACCCGCAGTACTCAGCCGAGCTTCGGCTTCCAGAATCATGGCACTGCCGTAAGGTTCCCAGGCGTGTTCTTCATCGCGGGACCATTGCAGACGAATCGGATGTTCCGGATACGCCATCGCCAGCCAGGCGGCTTCGGCGGCTACATCGTCGGCTCCGTTGTGCCCGTAACAACCCGAACCCGCCATACCGATAACATGAATCCGATCCAGGGGCAGCTTCAGCAACCGATGTAGCGTTTCACGCAGCGGAAATACGCCCTGACTGTGCGACCATACCCGCAGCGTCCCTTTCTGATACCAGGCTATCGCACACGAAGGACCAATGGAGCCGTGCATCAGATAGGGCTTGTAGTACTGAGCCTTGATCGTAGTAGGTCCGGTCGGTTGCCCTTTTTCGTGCACGCGTTCAATGCGGGCGGGCAGGGACTTCAGGTAAGAAACGAGTGCCGTACCCGTTGGTAAGGGTTGTACGTCTGTCCAGCGAACACTTTCCTGCAAGGTCCATTGGGCCTGCATGGCCTGAAACTCTTCGGTAGCGATCACGCCGACCAAACTTCCCTGTACGACTACTTTCTGAATCCCCGGAATCTGTTTTCGTACGGCTGACTCATCGAGTTTTTCGAGGCGGGCCCCATACGAAGGCGGTCGCACCATGCGGGCGTGTACCATGCCGGGCAATCGTAAATCCTGAATAAACCAGGTTTCTGCCCGTACCATCCGGTTGATTTCGGGACGCGGCATGGGTTTACCCACCAGTTGATACTGTCCCTTGGGTTTAAGGGCTACATTCCCTCGTACCTCATCCTGTAATTGCTTTCCGTTGAGGAGTTCCTTCCAGCTAATCTGCTTATTCTTCCATCGAATGGTACCCGCGGCAAACTGAAGTTCCTCTACCGGCTTCCGCCATTGCTTCGCCGCCAGTTCGAGTAATTTCTGCCGGGCTGCCGCTGCTGCGTACCGAACGGCCATGGCACTGTTTTCGATGGATGCACTGCCAGCCGTGTAACTTTCATCGGGCGTACGGTCGGTATCGGCCATTACTACTTCTACCTGACTCAGCGGCAAACTCAGCTCTTCGGCAGCTACCTGGGCCACGGCGGTGCGAATCCCCTGGCCGAGTTCCATTTTTCCGGTAAAAACGCGGATTTGACCATTTTCCAGTATTTCCAGCCAGGCCCGAATGCGGGGATCTCGTTGCAGGCTGCCCGGCAGTTCATCCGCTTCGGGTACCCAGGACGGTAGCGTGAATCCAATCGTCAGCGTACCCATCGTTTTCAGAAAATCTCTTCGTGACGTCTGCATAGGCTTAATGACTGGCTCGTTTAACGGCCCGCAGGATACGACTTTGCGTACCACAACGGCAGAGTACACGTTCGAGTCCTTCCCGAATCGCGGCTTCGTCGGGTTTGGGATTTTCTTTGAGCAGGGATACCGCCGACAGGATCATGCCGTTGAGGCAGTACCCGCACTGAGCAGCCTGTTCGTCAATGAAAGCCTGCTGCACCGGATGGAGTTGCGTGCCCTGAGCGATGCCTTCCAACGTCGTAATTTCCTGTTTCTGTACGGTTTCGACGGCAATCAGGCAGCTGGGCTGAGCTTTCCCATCCAGCAACACCATACAGGCTCCGCATTGCTGAAGCCCGCAACCGTACTTGGGACCGTTGAGCTGCAACTGATTGCGTAAGACGTACAATAAAGGAGTAGCCGGATCAACGGTGAGGCGGTGCGACTGCCCGTTGACGCGTAAGTGTAGGGTAGCTTCCATCGTTTCGCAAACTGGTATGCTTGCTCTAACGCTGGTACCAGGGGATTGTTTTGGGGGAAGAACGCTTTGGGATGAAAGGTTAGACGGTGGGCAGTACAAACGCCCCATAGTGTCCGTGGTGTGATATACCAAGGGGAATGTTTAGTCCCGTTGTGGTCTGTTGCCAGTAGGGTGCCCCATCGGTATCCTTGACGAATGCACCGTCACCGTAACGCAGGGCCGCTTCCGATCGAATGGCCTGCCGCAGAGCCGCGTGCTGAGATGCGTACGAGGATTCGGACAAGCCAAGCACCCGGGCCCGGTCGAATACCGGAACCGTACTAGCCAGAGTCAGGATATACGGATGAGTATGTTGGGTTTGGGTGTACAGGCAGCTCTGCTGGTAGCTCACTCGTCCCAGTCCGCTATCCCTATCCAGTTCAAAACAGTGAATGTGCAAAGGCACGAAGGCCCGTCCAGCGGCGGGATGCTGCTTGTACACGCTTTCCTTCATACTCCAGAGGGTCCAGACCATGCGGTCGGGATCGGAGGCCGTACGAATGCGTTGCTGCTCATCCGGTAGAAAAACCTTATCGAGAAAGCCCCGACGTTGCCAGTTACTGTCCCGCCGGGCCTGAGCCAGATCGACCAGGTCAATCACTAACTTTTTCCCGGATAATATCCATGGCTGCTCCGACGGTTTGCATGCGTTCCATGGATTCGTTGTCGATTTCAATTTGATAGGCCTCTTCCACGTCCAGCACAATATCCACCAGATTGGCCGAATTGATTTTCAGATCTTTAATGAAGTTTGATTCCGGTGAAAGCTGGGCAAAGGCTTCTTCGTCCTGTACGTAAGGTTTAATAATCTCTTTCAGACTTTCGATCAGTTGGGCTTCGTTCATACGTATTTTTTGAATAGGACACAGGCGTTTACATCACCAAAGCCAAAGTTAGCTTTAGCAACGACCTGAATAGCTTTTGAAATAGATTGCTGAGGAATTTTTTCGGGATCAATCAAGGCGGTAATGTCGGGATGTAAGTCTTCGCTGTTTCGGGAGGGATAGATAAATCCTTCGCTCAGTTCGAGTACCGCCGCTACACTTTCAATGGCTCCGGCAGCACTCAGGCAATGGCCGATCATGCCTTTCAATGAGTTAATGTACGGGAAATCTGCACCGTCTCGGCCCAGGGCCTGCGTCCAGGCCAGAATTTCGGCGGAATCTTTGGTGGTCGCCGTCAAATGGCCATCGATTAGATCCACGGCTTCCGGGGCTACTCCTGCGTGAGCCAGTGCCTGTTCAATGCAACGGCGTACGGCCGATGGATTCGGAGCCGTCATGGAGCCACCACCCCGCTGGCCCCCTGCGTTGACGTGGCCGCCGAGTACCTCACCATAAATCGCCGCATCCCGGGCCAGGGCACTTTCCAGCGACTCAAGAACCAAAGCACCCGCTCCACTACCAGGTACAAAACCGCTGGCCGTAGCACTCAGGGGTCGGGAGCCGCGTTCGGGCGAATCGTTGTGCTGGTAAGTCATCACCCGCATGGCGTCAAACCCGCCCCAGATGTAGGGACCATGATCGTTGCAACTGCCCGCTAACATCCGCTGGGCCTGACCGCTGGCAATGCGGTCGTAGGCCCACAAAATGGCTTCCGTGCCCGTGGCACAGGCGGAAGAATTAGTTGTCGTCTGGTTCCCGCAGCCCAGCATCCCACCCAAATAGGCACTGATGCCGCTAGCCATGGTTTGCGTCACGACCGTACTGCCCAGTCGCCGTACCTGCCCTTCGTCTACTTTATAAATGGCTTCCCGAAATTTGTCCACGCCCAGCATCCCCGTACCAAAGACAATGCCGCTGTCCCAGTCTGGTTCGGTCGGTTGTTCGGGCAGACCCGCCTTTCGCCAGGCTTCAACCCCGGCCATGACACCGTAGAGAATGCCGCTGCTATTGAGCTGTTTTAACTGCAATTCGCTGAAGTACTGTTGTTTCTGCTCCTCGGTAACGGGCGGTATACCGCCGATCTGACAGGAGAATTTCAACTCCGCCAGTTGGGGTTGAAAGCGGACGCCGCTTTCCCCCGCCCGCAAGGCCTGCGTAAAAGCCGGGATTCCTACGCCATTGGGAGCAGCGACCCCCAAGCCCGTAATAACGACACGTTTACGCATAAGCCTCTGGTTTAATCATGCCCGCAATGCTGCCCCGGGCGACTAATTCGCCCCGACTGTTGAAGAGTTGTACCTGACACTTTAATTTATGAAAACGGAAATACTCTTTTTTTGAACGAACGGTGACGGTTTCGCCGGGATATACCGGTATGAAAAAGTCAACCTGAACGGACGACAGAGCCATTTGAATGCCCTGTACCGAGGCTACCAGAAAAATACCCAGGCATACCACCCCGATCTGAGCCATGACTTCGGTCAGAATGACGCCGGGCGTCACGGGTAAATCCTTGAAGTGACCCTGATAAAAATACGAGTCAGCCGGGAACGTATAGGTCCCTTGCACGCCGTTTTCGTCCACGTGCTGCAAGGCATCTACGAATAAAAAGGGCGTCTGGTACGGCAGCAGGGCCAGAATTTCCTCGGATTTCATGAATCAATTAATTCAAATAAGGATACAGAATTTACCAGCGAAGCAGGACCCGCTGGGCCGTGAAACCGGGACCAAAACTTAGCATCAGCCCAATGGATCCTTTTTCGGGCTGTTTTTGCAGGAACCGTTCGAGTACGTAAAGAACCGTGGCACTCGACATATTGCCGAATTGCCGCAGTACTTCTTTGGTATCATCCAGGTTTTTATTCCAGGCACTGAATAGCTCTTCTACCGTCTCCACGATTTTCTTGCCGCCGGGGTGAAAAATCAGGTGCGAAACGTCGCCAAGCGTCAGTCCGTTTTTAGCCAGAAAAGGCTCGACAATGGCCGAAAAATGAGCAGCAATGGTTTCCGGTACGGCTTTATCAAGTACCATTTGCAGGCCGGAGTTAGTCAGGTCAAAGCCCATGATGTCGATGGCATCGTAGAAGTGATACATCTCTTCATCGATGATTTCGGGGCCTGTGTCGTTGGGATGCGAAGACACCAGTACACAGGCCGCACCGTCGCCGAAAATGGCCGCACTGACGATGTTTGCCATCGAAAAATCATCGAGCTGAAAGGTTGCCGTGGGAGCTTCGATAGCCAGTACTGCCGCCCGTTTACCGGGGTTGGCTTTCAGGAAATTTTTTGCGTAAATCAGTCCGGATACCCCCGCCACACAACCCATTTCGGTGACGGGCAGGCGTACAATATCCTGCCGCATCTGAAGGCTATTGATTAGAAAGGCATCGACCGACGGGATCATCATACCCGTACAGCTCACCGTAATGAGAAAGTCCAGATCGGTTGCCTGCCAGCCCGCCTGAGCCAGTGCCTGACTTACAACGGTTTCACCCAGCTTGACGACTTCCCGCCGATAAATCAGGTTTTTTTCTTCAAAAGACGTACGGGTAAATACCTCTTCCGGGTCCATGATGGAGTATCGCTGATCGACCGCCGCGTTTTCGAAGATTTTTACGACTTTTCGCTGAAAACGAGGTTCCTGACCAGCCAGCCAGGTTTCCAGAAAAGGCATAATCTCTTTGGTAGCCCTGGAATGCGGCGGGGAGGCTTTGGCTACCGTGGTAATGGTTACACTCATACGTTTTTCAAAATCCATTGGTAGCGGAACGCCCACTTCCAGGTGATACGAACCGAAGCAAAGGAAACCTGTTTGGAAAAAGCTTCGAGTTCTGATTTTTTAAAGCCCCGCAGGATGGAAATAAGTCCGTCCTGTCGGGTCATGGGATGCAGTCGGAACGCCCAGCAGACGAGTTCAAACAGGCGGTAGGCCCAGGTACTGCGATGCAGGTCATTGACTACTACACCGATTCGAGCCTGAGCGTTGAACAGGTTCAACAGATACCGAATTTCAGTGTCACTGAAATGATGGAGGGTCAGCGTGGCTAACACCACATCATAATTCAGGGCTTGAAAATCAGAGCTGAACACATCCAGCACTTCATAGGAAATTTCGGGATATTCTAAGGAACATTGCTGAGCGTGATCGATGGTAAAAGCATTGGCATCCACCCCGATGATTTGCAAAGACTGGCCCGTTTTTCGGCCCCAGTCGGCTACGGCCCGGCACATATCGCCATTGCCACAACCTATATCCAGGATGGTCACTGTTTGCTGACGATCTACCTCCCGAAGTAGCTGTTTCACACCGTTCAGCGTAACCGCGTTGCCACCCAGCCAGCGATTGATGGCAGCGATTTCGTCCAGGGTATCCCGCAATTCCTCACCTTCCAGCGAAAAATCATCCATTACTTCGGGTTCACGGCTGCGATTACGAGTATTCAGGGGCATACGAAAAGGGTTTGCCGTGCGTTTGCCGGACGATAGCAGGAAGCAGTCCAGCGAAAAGCGGAGCGGATTTCATCACCAGCGAAGTCAGTACGGGTCGTTGTAACAGGGACTGTACGAGACGTCCGGCCGTGAGTCGGTTTCTAAAATTCTGGTTCCATTGACGGGTATACTCCGCTTCGAGCTTCGATCGGTCGGCGTGACGGAAAAAGGCCGTAATGGCTTCCGCCGCCAGTTTGGCACTGTGGATCGCCATGGCCATTCCATTTCCACACAAGGGATGAATGAGACCAGCCGTATCACCGCAGCGTAAGACGTGATTCTCGACGGCTGGTTTAGACGCAAATGATATTTGGCTAATGGCTAATGGTTTATCAAAAAGCGGCTCGGCTCGTTCAAAGAAATCCCGAAGAAAGGGGTTTTGCGAAAGCACTTGCTGCTGAAACGTTTCCGGATTTTTATAAGGCTTGAATACTTCCGCCTGTACCAGATAGCAAGCGTTCACTACTTCGTCTTCCACCTGCGACATACCGCAATAGCCACCCCGGAAGGTGTGCAGGGATACCAGATCATCCGGAAAGGGAACCCGGTAATGAGCTTTCACGGCCATCCAGGGCGAAAGGGGTGTTTGCGAATCCAGCCGGGAGCGTTTTCCGTACGCCGCAATAACGACCGGAGCTTCATACAGATAGTCTTCTGAAGTAGTGACGGTAAAGCGATTTCCGTCAAAGTCAATCCGCTGTACGTGAGCCTGTTCGATTTGTACCCCCGCCTTACGAGCCTGCTGATACAGATAGGCGTCCAGCCGATACCGACTAACGCCGAAACCACCCAACGGCAGAGCACTGCGTAAGGTCTTTCCCTCCAGCGTAGTCAGTAAAAACTTCGAAATTCGGGCCGGATTCAACGTATCCACCTCAATTCCCAGCGAAGCCAGATACGGACGCACCTCGTTGGAAATGTATTCACCGCACACCTTATGTTGCGGGTACTGTTGCTTTTCAAGCACGACCACCGCAAACCCCTGCCGAGCGAGATGCAACCCCGCCGTGAGTCCGGCCAGGCCCCCGCCAGCAATGAGTATATCCGTTTGTGTGGGCATCGTACGGGTTTCGAGGAGTTAGGAGCTTGTTGTATACCGATAAAGAGCTTTTTGGAAAAATTGTTTTCACTATCTCTAAATTAAAAAAGACACTTCTGTTTGTCTTCTTCGGGCGAAACACTACTCAGACTCTGGCTTTCGCTGCTACTTCCATACGCAGTAAGCTAGTAGGTGGACTTCACAGGTGATCCATTTTTCTTATATCAAGGAAATTCTTTACGGCACTAAGCATACCACTTATTTTCAATGGGTTGCTATGATAAAATGACCACGGGTTACACCCATGGCTAATCTAATGAAACCCCTTCGGGGTTAAACGATCCAATTTCCCCTATTACGCCTCGCCAACCCCGAAGGGGTTCAACATCAATAGCCCCGTATGCAATGCGGGGGAATCCAATACGAAGCTAACTATGGGTTGCACGCATGGCTATTTAGATGCCCCCCCGGGGTTAAAAGGACATATCTTCTTATTTCATCCAGACTTGCATGCCGCCTCCCCAACCCCGGAGGGGTTCAATGTAAATAGCCCCGTATGCAATGCGGGGACTCGGCCAGCCCGATAGGCTATGCCGGGTTTATCCTACTACCCCTGAATCTGCGGAATTACCTTTTCTCCGAACGTATCAATGAAAAGTTCCTGTTCGCGGTTGACATTATGAATGAGTAGTTGTTCAAATCCCAGCGACCGGTACTCTTCCAGCCAGGCAATATGTTGCTGAATATCCGCCGAAATATTGATCATTTCTTCCACTACCGCCGGGTTCACCTGATCGCCTAAGGCATCGAACTGTTCGGGATTCCGGATTTCGGTAAGTACCGTATTGGGTAATACGTTACTTCGCCATTGTTCGTAGGCCAATTGTTTGGCTTCCTGTTGCGTACGAGCATAAGAAATCTGGATTTTCAAATGCATGGGCTTCCCTTCGCCCCCACCCCGCCGGAACGCATCGACCACTTTCTGAAGCTGGGCTTTCGGCTGAGAAACCGTAATTAATCCATCGGCCCAGCCGCCGATCCACTGGGCCGTTTGCGGCGTAATCGCCGCTCCGAAGATGAGCGGATTTATTTCCGGTCGACTGTATAGCTTCGCCTCTTCCACCGTCACCAAGCCTTTGTGCGTTACGGTTTCGCCCGCCCATAAAGCCCGCATAATATCAACGCATTCTTTCAGGCGGGCATTTCGTTCGGCTTTCATAGGCCAGCCGTCACCGGTAATGAGTTCATTCAGAGCCTGACCGGAGCCTACCGAAATCCAGAATCGTTCGGGAAACATCTCCGCCAGCGTAGCCGCCGCCTGAGCAATGATGGCCGGGTGGTACCGCTGACCGGGAGCATTCACTATGCCGTAGCTAAGAGAAGTAGCCTGCATAGCCGCTCCGAGCCAGGACCAGGCAAAACCGCTTTCGCCCTGACGGGTTGTCCAGGGATGAAAGTGATCGGAGGACAGAGCGGCGGTGAAGCCAGCCTGTTCGGCCCGTTGAGCAAACGTTAATAGTTCACTGGGTTTAAATTGTTCGTGAGAGCAGTGGTAGCCTAGTTTGAGCATGGATACAAACAGATTAGTGGGTGATACAACGCATCTAAAGCATCCTTTTTCTGAAAGTTTTATGCCACCCAGACAAAGACTAAAGGATTGAAATCTAAAAACGGGATTAAAAAACGATTATTCCCATTCTTCCCCATCTCCTTTATTCCATTAACATTCAGGATATTTGTCCGTTAAGACCTCTCCGTAGCAACTAAGGGTTCGCTGCCAGAAACCGGGTCTTAAAATGACCTCTTTATCTATTCGTATGAAAACACTTTATAACTACCTAACCCGGAGTCATTCCCTCCGTGCCGTTGGGCGAATGTTCCGTAACGAGTCTGTTTCTGAACAGGCAGTCATTAGATCCCTAATCTGGTAGTGTAACGACGATTCTGAACGTCCCCGTACTCTTTCTTTTGCAGCGTTTACGGCTTAGTCTAAAAGACTCGTAAACGTATCTCAAATTTGTATACAGTTAGTATTCTTTCTTCGTATGGAAAATGAAACCCATGTGAGTATCAATACCTTCAGTATGTCTGAAGATAGCAATGGCTTTTTACTCTGGAAAGTCAGTAATCTTTGGCAGCGGGAGTTGAAAAACCACCTGGATCCTTTCGGACTTACCCATTGCCAGTTTTCTTTATTGGCCAGCGTCTATTGGAATAATCAGTTTAAAGAGCAGGTTACGCAGGTTGATCTCTCGGAACACACCCGAATCGATCCGATGACTACCTCAACGGTGGTTCGAACGTTAGAAAAAAAGGGACTCATATCCCGTACCGAGCATACGACGGATACGCGGGCCAAAGCCCTGGGGCTAACACCCCAAGGAATAGATACCCTGGAAAAGGCGATTCAGAGCGTAGAGGCCTTTGAAGAACAGTTTTTTAATCTATTCAAGGATAAAAACGAAGACCTCCGGCAAACGTTGCAGCTATTACTCAACTACTCCCGTTGAGTAAGGTATCCCGTGACTTTTGTTAGTAAAATCTGCTTTGAAAGTCTCTAGCAATTCCATTGTACGATAATTTTCTCAGCTTTACCAGCCCTTTCTTTCAACCTTGAAGGTCAGGGCTGGTCCTTTTTTCTACCTCTTATTCAAAACCTGTATGGAATACAGAACCTTAGGAAACACTGGTTTTAAAATCCCTGTTCTGAGTTTTGGTACGGCCACTTTCGGAGGCGGAACCGAGTTCTTCAAGGCTTGGGGTAACACTCAGCTGGAAGAAGCCAGTCGGATGGTAAACCTTTGCCTCGACGCGGGCGTCACCCTCTTTGATACGGCTAACGTTTATTCCCGGGGCATGTCCGAGGAAATTCTGGGGCAGGCCCTGTCGGGCATTCGGCATCAGGCACTCATTTCTACCAAAGCCACGTTCAAAATGGGCGATGGCCCCAACGACTACGGCTCCTCACGGTATCATCTGGTCAAGGCCTGCGAAGACAGTCTGCGTCGGCTGCGTACGGATTACATCGACATTTACCACATGCACGGTTTTGACGCCCATACGCCGGTAGAGGAAACGCTGCACGCGTTGAATGATCTCGTTGAAAGTGGGAAGGTTCGGTACATTGCCTGTTCCAATTTTTCGGGCTGGCATTTAATGAAATCGCTCTCCGTTTCAGAACGCTACGGCTGGTCGAAATACGTGGCTCATCAGGCCCACTATTCCCTGATCAGTCGGGAATTTGAGTGGGAACTCATGCCGCTGGGTATCGATCAGAAGATTGGCACCATCGTCTGGAGCCCATTATCCGCCGGGCGACTGGGTGGTAAGTACCGCCGGGATAATCCCCTCCCCGCCGATAGCCGCCTTGCTCAGGGCGGTGGTGAAGGCCCCGTCATTCCCGACGATTTTCTGTACAACCTGCTCGATGTACTCGACGAGGTAGCCGCTGAAACCGAAAAATCGGTCGCTCAGGTTGCTCTAAACTGGCTTTTACAGCGACCCACCGTTTGTAACATTGTCATCGGAGCCCGTACGCCCGAACAACTCCAGCAAAACCTGGCGTCTGTGGGTTGGAATTTGTCCCCGGAGCAAGTCAAGAAACTTGATGCGGCCAGTGATCGATATCCCGTGTATCCGTACTGGCACCAGCGAAAATCACCGCAACTGAATCCATTGCCCGTATGATTCTTCCGGGACGATCCGTATCCGTTCGCGGGTACGGATCGTTGCTTTTCAAAGTCCGGATACAACCCCTCAAAACCGGGATTTAGTAGATACAATAAAGCGGTTTGGCGTATTTCGCTTGCCTAACGCTACCGAAGCCCTATCTTGTCTTGGGCAAAACGGGATTCTAACCAATCTTTCTTTGGCGAATAGTAAAAAAACGAACTTTTGTACGGTTTGCTGACGAATTCCTTTCCCATTGCTTTTTTCCCAACATTCCTTTTCATCTATGATCCGTAAATTTTTACTGGGTAGTGCATTTTTACTGGCGGTCACGCTCGCTCAGGCACAAACCATTCCTTCGCCCAAAGAGCATTTCGGCTTCACGATTGGCGATGACTACCACCTGTCGAACTACACCCAAACCGAAGCGTACTTCAAAAAACTAGCTGCCTCGGATCGGGTTAAACTCGTCGACATTGGAATGACTGAAGAAGGTCGGCATCAGTATATGCTGATCGTTTCGTCGCCGGAAAACCTGAAAAAACTGGATCGGTACAAGGAAATCTCTACGAAGATGGCCCGGGCCGAAGGTCTGAACGAAGAGCAGGCTCATGCGTTGGCAAACGAAGGAAAAGCCGTGGTCTGGATTGATGGCGGACTTCACTCAACGGAAACCGTGGGTACGATGCAACTCATCGAAACGGCCTGGAACCTCGTCAATCGGAAAGATCCCGAAACGATGCGGATTCTGGATAAAACCGTGATCCTCCTCACACACGCCAATCCCGATGGCCATGAACTGGTGGGCAACTGGTACATGCGGGAAAAATCCCCCGAGAAACGCTCGCAAAGCGGCTTGCCCCGGCTGTATCAGAAGTACGTAGGTCACGATAACAACCGCGATTTCTTCATTCAAAACATGAAAGAATCGCAGAACATTGGTCGGCAGTTGTTTGTGGAATGGATCCCGCAAATCATGTACAACCACCACCAGACGGCCCCGGCAGGTGCGGTCGTGGCGGGACCTCCGTACCGTGATCCCTTCAACTACGTTTTTGATCCGCTGATGATTACGGGGATCGACGCCGTAGGAGCTTCGATGATTAACCGGCTGAACGTGGAAGATAAACCCGGATTTACGCGTCTCGGCGGATCGGTGTTTTCGACCTGGTACAACGGCGGTCTACGGACAACGACGCACTTCCACAATATGATTGGTCTGCTGACGGAAATGATCGGTAACCCAACACCAGCGGAAGTCCCGTTGGTACCCAATCGTCTGATTCCGAATGGCAATACGCCTCTGCCCGTTACACCGCAAAAATGGCACTTCAAGCAATCAATTGATTATTCAGTTTCGTTGAACTACGCCGTACTGGATTACGCTTCGCGACACGCCGATGAGCTTTTGTACAACATTTACAAAATGGGCAAAAACTCCATCGATCGGGGTAGTAAGGACTACTGGTCGCTGTTGCCCAAACGCGTAGATGCCCTGACGCAGGCGTATCAGGCCGATCAGAAAAAAGAAGGTGGTCGTTCCGAAGGTCGGGAAGGGCGTTCGGAAGGCGGCGTACCGATGAAATACTACGATAACATCTTTAAAAACCCAACGCTTCGCGATCCCCGTGGCTTTATTATCCCCGCCGATCAGGAAGGTTTTTCCAATGCCACGACGTTTGTCAATGCGTTAATTCGTACGGGTATTCAGATTCATCAGGCTACGGCTGACTTTACGGTTGCGGGTAAGAAATACCCGGCGGGTTCGTACATTGTGAAGACGGCTCAGTCGTTCCGTCCGCACGTGCTGGATATGTTCGAGCCGCAGGATCACCCCAATGATTTCCAGTACCCCGGTGGCCCTCCGATCCGTCCCTACGATGCAGCGGGCTGGACATTGGCCTTTCAAATGGGTATTAAATTTGATCGGATTCTGGACGGATTCGACGGACCTTTTAAAGCTCTGCCCTACGGTGAGTTAGTGAAAGCTCCAGGTAAGCTGGCAGCTTCGGCGGCGGCGGGTTATACCCTGAGTGCGAAGGAGAACTATTCATTCATCGCCGTTAATGATTTGTTACAGGCCGGGGTTGAGGTGTATCGTTTGCCACAGGGTATTTCGGGTAAAGAAGCGGGTACCTTCTTTGTTCCGGCTTCGGCCAAAGCCAAGCAGTTGCTGGACAAGTCGGTAAAAGACCTGGGCCTTGACGTAGAGGGGGTTAGCAAGAAACCAACGGGTTCGTTAGTGAAAGTATCACCCATGCGAATTGCCTTGTGGGATACCTACGGCGGATCGATGCCTTCGGGCTGGGTACGCTGGATGATGGAGCAGTACCATTTCCCCATGAAGTTACTCTTCGCTCAGGAAATTGACGGCGGTGATCTGAACAAGAAATATGACGTGATCATTTTCGTAACGCGGGCGATTCCGGCCGTACGGACGTCGGGTGCTGGCGAATACGGTGGCTACATGATGCGGGAACCCAAAGCCGACGAGATTCCGGCGGAATACCGCTCGACGCTGGGTCGGATTACGCCCGAGAAATCGATTCCGCAACTCAAGAAATTCCTGGAAAACGGTGGTAAAGTAGTAACGATTGGTACCAGTACCAACCTGGCCTATCACCTGGATTTACCCGTAAAAAATGCCCTGGTGGAAATGACGGCCAGCGGAACCGAGCGTTCCCTACCGAACGAGAAATACTTCATTCCTGGCAGTATTCTTCAGGTAAATCTGGATTCGACCCAACAGGCGACCTGGGGTATGTCGAACCTCTCGGATGTCTACTTTGATTCAAGTCCGGTATTTAATCTGGCTCCGGATGCTATTGCCAAGGGTACGGTAAAACCACTGGCCTGGTTTGCTTCCAACAAGCCGCTCCGCAGTGGCTGGGCCTGGGGTCAATCCTACCTTCAGGGTGGCGTAACGGCCTTTGAAGCTCCGGTAGGCAAAGGAACGCTGTATGCGTTCGGTCCTGAAATCACCTTCCGGGCTCAGGCTCAGGGTACCTTCAAACTGCTGTTTAATCAATTGTATGGATTGAAATAGCGGTTGGTTTCAGAGATTTCTTTCTTTAAGCAAAACTCCCGGTCGTATGAAACGACCGGGAGTTTTGCTTAAGAATGGGAACGGATTAAAATCCGTTCCTATAAAATACGACGAGCCTACGGCTCTTACTTCCAACCGTAGCAATTTCCCAGAGCCATAGGCTCGATCCATTTCCTGAAGTTGGGTTTAAAACGGTTGAATCGGAACGGATTTTGATCCGGCCCCAATCATTCAAACTTTGCTTTCACCGTACCCCCCAGCCAGTCATCCGTCCGGAAGGGGCTTACCGGGAAACCATCGGCCCCATACAGATTGGCATCCACCGGTGAATCCGCCCAGCCGTAGCGAACCGATGCGATTTTCTGTCCTTTGGGGTGGCTGACTACCACCGTGTTACCTTTGATCTCGGCTTTGGCGTAATGGAATACGTGGTCGTCGCCGGCTACTTCAAATCCTTTTAAATACCCGTATTTATCCCGCACCTCTAGACCTGAATCCGCGTATTTGAAGGAAATAACCGCCTGGTTGCCGTTCATCTGCACGTTGGTAAACAGCGGCGAACGGGGATTGGCTGGCTGGTTAAAGTCCTGCACCAGGGCCTCTGCTGCCAGACGGTGGCCTACGTCCTGTTTATTGGTGGGGTGAATATCTTTAGGGTTGCCCACGTCGGTCGTGACGGCCATTCCTGTTTTCGGCAGCCGTAGCGTCATCGTCTGGGCTTCCCGTAATTCAGCCCAGTTACTCCCCTGATTGCTGTTTTGCTCGGCTCCATAACTGGAAAGCTGGACGAAATAGAAGGAGAACTCATCCTGCCATTTCTTCCGCCAGTCCGTGATCAGCAAAGGAAAAGCTTCCCGATACTGATAAGCCCGCCCCGCATTGGTTTCACCCTGATACCAGAGCGTTCCCCGCATGCCGAAAGGTACTAGCGGAGCAATCATGGCATTGTATAAACTCGTCGCCACGTTGTTACTCAAATGAACGTAGGTATGCGGTTCGGCAAACGAAGGCATCAGTTTCCAGTGATCAAACAGGCTGATTTTCTGATTCCCCACCTGAACGTACAAATCATTGGTTGATCCTTCCAGACCAAGCCCGAACCAGGGCAGGTGGACCAGATTACCGAATTTGATAACGAGGCGGTTCGCTCCTTCCTTCCAGGTGCCCGCCGGAATTTTGATGGTACGTACCCCCTTCAACACGCCTTTCGAAACCAGTGTCCCGTTAATGTACATTTCGTTCGGACTGTCGTTTTCCGCAAGCACCAGCGTTGTTTCCTGCGTACGGGCCTCGGCAGGCAGCTCAATCACGCGGGCCATATAGCCCTGCCCCCGAAACGCCCAGATTCCTTTCCAGTCCCACTGCCCGATGGGATTGTCGGTACTATGCCAGGACGAGAAATCGTAACCGGGTTTGAGATAGGCTTCCTCATCGGCCCGGCTGGGTTGTACGCCTTCCCGCTTAAACAATTGTTTTCTTAGCTTCTGGTCGTGTTGGGCATCAGCTTCTTCCCAGGTCTTGGGCAACCGCTGGGCGTAGGCCTGAAATTCTGGATTACCCGCCATCCCTTCCTTGCTGATCCAGCCTTCAATTTGAGAGCCGCCCCAGGACGAGTGAACCAGACCGATGGGGACTTTCAGTTTCTGGTACAACTCACGGGCGAAGAAAAAGCCAATGGCGGTGAAACCGCCCACCGTTTCGGGAGAGCTAACTTGCCATTCTCCCTTGGTAAGATCCGTTTTTGGCTCTAGGCTAACTTCGTGTTCAACCTTGAAATGACGAATCTGCGGAAAATCAGCGTTTTTCTTTTCCTCGGCAAACCGATTGGATTGGGCCACGGTCCATTCGATATTCGACTGGCCCGAACACAGCCATACTTCACCAATCAATACATCGTTAACTGCGATCCGGCCTGATTTGGCCTGGGCACTCAGCGTATGCGGCCCGCCCGCTTCCAGGGGCTTAAAAAGAACTTTCCAGCTTCCGTCAGCCGCCGCCCGTACGGATTGCGTTTGTCCAGCCAGCGTCACTTTAACCGTTTCTTTGGGTTGGGCCCAGCCCCAGACCGGAATCGGTTTTTGGCGTTGGAGTACGACGTGATCGGAGAATAAACGGTTTAGCCGAACCTGACTAAAACCGACGTTTGCTAGGCATAACAGCAGAAGAACAAGCAGCCGTGACATAAAACAAGGGTCGAGTAAATTGTATAGGCTTCTTCCCTTTGGAAGTAAGTTTTCAAAAATAGAAGAAGTTTACATCGCTTCTACTTCTCCTTCGACTACGTATGCGATTTTGATGGGAAAAGATTAGTCCGCATGAAGGGAATAAACCGTTTGGGGGATAAAAAAATAACCCGAAAGCTTCCGGGTTATCAATGGTAGTATCGTTTTTCGAATACAATTAAACGGTTTTAGGAAAGGCAATATCGAAGTAGAAGCGGGAGCCCTGGCCCTGCTGACTTTCCACAAAAATCTGACTCTGATGCAGACTCAGCAATAAATGCACAATGGCCAGTCCCAGTCCCGTGCCCTTGAACTTGCGGGTCGTGTCGAGTGAAGCCTGGGAGTACTCCTCAAAAATCTGCTTCAACGACTCCTCAGGAATGCCAATGCCCGTATCCTGCACTTCAAAGCGAAGCCGGTAACGCTCGGGCGTCGTCTCCAGAAGTCCCACGCTCAAGCTCACGCTGCCCTGCTGGGTAAACTTGATGGCATTCGTCAGCAGATTACTCAGGATTTGCGTGAGCCGGGTGGGGTCACCGAGCACCTTCTCGGGCAGAGTCGTATCCACCTGTTTAACGAGCTGCAACTGCTTTTTACTGGCCAGGGGCTGATGAATCTGAATGACTTTCTCCGTCAGCGATCTGAGATCAACGGGAATCTCTTCCAGATAGACCTTGCCCGCTTCGAGTTTGCCGTAGTCGAGCACTTCGTCGAGCAGCGTATGCAGGGTCTGGGAGGAGAATTCGAGTAGCTCGATCAGCTCGCGTTGGGAGGGGGTCAGGCTGTCTTCTTCCATAGCCAGCAAACCCACCGAGCCGATGATGGGGCTGAGGGCATTGCGGATTTCGTGGCTCATGGTGGAGAGGAAACGGGCTTTGGCCTGACGGGCTTCTTCGGCTTCGGCCCGGGCCCGTTCGGCCTGAAAGTGTTTGCGGCGAAGTTCCAGCAGCATGACCACCTGGTAGGAGAGGTCTTTGAGGGCTTGTAGCTGATCTTCGCTGAGCTGCTTGGGTTTTTCATCGATCAGACACAGGGAGCCCAAGGGGTATCCGTCCGGGTTGACCAGCGGAATTCCCGCATAGAAGATTACACCAGGTTGTCCTAAGGTAAACGGATGGTCGTGAAAACGTTCGTCTTCCCGCATATCGGGCACAATCAGTGGAATTTCGGGCTCCAGAATAGCATGGGCACAAAACGAAAGCTCACGCGGAATTTCAGTAGCTTCAATACCTTTTTTTGATTTGACCCAGTGCCGGGTGCGGTCAATGAGCGAAATCATACTAATCGGGGTACCACATATCTGGGAAGCCAGCCGCGTAATGGCGTCGTAGGCCATTTCGGGTAGGGAATCCATAATTTTATATTCTTCCAGAGCTGCTAAGCGAGCGGATTCATTACTCGGGATTGCCGGTTGGATCATGGCGGATAATTAGGTAAATGATCTCTTAAAAATAAAAAGCAAAATATCCCAAAAAGTTCTTATTTTATTTTGATTCGACCTAAAATATTTATGATTAAAAGGACTGATAAAACGCTGTTTGACGCTTTCAGCTGCGAGAAAATTAAATAACGGTTTAATCGGTACGTTCATTTTTTCGGTAACTGACGTAATGGTTTCCTTCATCAACGAATAGCCTCAACGGAGTAAGAAACCGTTACGTCTTAGGCTCAAGCACGTTATTTTCCAGACCTTGTCTTGGTATACGTGCCCACTTCCTGTCCATCATCGCGGATCAGGCGAATAGACAGGTTTTTCGCATCGGCATTAAGCTGGATTAGGGTACGATTGCCCGCCTTCGGACCGCCTCCAATCACTACCGGATACGAATGCTGCCCTTTCACGGGTAAGTGCACCCCGTACGTATGCGTATGCCCGCTGATGGTGACATCGATTTTGTACCGATCAAACAAAGGCGAAAACAACTGTTTGACGTGTGTGGCCCCGTGCCAGTCGCCCGAGTATTGTGGCGGAATATGCATCAGTACGACCCGAAAAGCCGCTTTTTTGAATGCAGAACCCTGCATCACCCGCTCCAGCCAGCGAGCCTGTTCCTGCCGGTACGCATCGAAATCGACCAGCCCGGCGTACACAGGTTCCGCATCGGGTTTGTCTTCCCCAGTATCCAGAGCGATAAAATGCACTGGCCCCCAGGTCCAGTCGAAGTACGGCTTTCCTTCCGGATTTCGGAAGTAGTCGAACCACTCGCGGCGGAATTTGCCCCGTGTTTCGTGATTTCCCCGCACGTAGTAAAAAGGCGTCTGACTGGCGAATTGCTCCGTGGCGGGTTTCAGCAAGTGATCAATAAGCTGCTGTTCATCCGTTTGGTAATCAAAAATATCACCGTTCAAAAACACAAAATCACGGCCTGGGTGCGTATCGAGCTTTAGTAACTGGGCAAAAGACTCGGGCCGGTCGTGAATGTCATTCAAAATCAGAGCCCGTACCCGCGTAGGTTGTTGAGCTGGCGTTGTAAATTGGTACAGTTTGCTCTGAACCGTGTCCCCGTAGGTTAATTTGTAGGGTTTGAATTCCGTAATCTCTCGGGAAAAGACCCGGTAATAGTAGGTAGTACCAGCTTGTAAATCCTGAAGCGTAATCTGGTTAATTCGGTTGTACGAATCTACCAGCCCGTGGGTCACGCGATGAGCTTTCTGCCCTAATTGTTCGGTGGTACCAAACTCCACCCAGCTGTACGACGGTCGTTCGCAAATCCATTGGATGGTCATGGCGTCTGGTTTTGGATCCTGCAAATACGGCTCACAAGCCAGGCGGGGAGCCTCATTAGCGTTGGAAACGGAGAGCTGGCCTGTAACACTTAGGGCTAAGGACTGCTGAAGAAATTTCCGGCGGGAAGCGATAGAACGTTTCATAGGTTTCGAGATAAAAACAGGTGTTTGAGTCAGTGGACCTCAACACCTGTTGTGAATGTACTATTTTTTGAAGAATCGCTAGAGACCGTCCTGCCAGCCGGGATTCTGCGTTAAGTTTTTATTGAGCAGTCGTTCCTGAATGGGGATGGGATAGAGGTAATCCCGGTTTTCATTAAACGATTTGGTCTGGTTGGAATTAATTAGTACCAGTCCTCCATTCTTACCCCCTTCCAGTACCACTTCCGAACCCAGTTTCAGGTACTGCGGTCCCTTTTCGGTGGGTTTGGTTCCTTCATAAATGACCACGTCGGTCGTACCGTTATTATCCAGATCATACTTACCCAGGCCCGGAAAATACATACCCTTGAATTGATCAGCTACCAGATGACCTTCTTTCCAACGCATCAGATCGTTCCAGCGGTAGGATTCCATCACTAACTCGATCCGGCGTTCCCGGCGAATTTCCAGAAGTACCCCACGGTTCGCTCCGCTTACGTGGGTGTACTGAGCCGCTAGGTAAGGATCTACATCGGCGTTGGCTTTGGCCAGTTCCAGGGCGGGCATGGCGACGCGTTTGCGAATGAGCTGAATTGATTTATCCAAATCACTCTGCGTCAAAGTACCCAGTTCCGCTTTCGCTTCGGCGTAATTGAGTAGCACTTCGGCGTACCGGAATACAGGCATGTCATTGAGCGATTTGTTGTACGAATCCTCGGTTTCGGCCGTCACAAATTTGGTCAGCTGATAGCCCGTTACGGTCGCTCCAAAGTCCGGTACGAGTTTGTTCGTATTGCCGATCCGGGTATAACCCGGCGTGCGGATGGTTTGTGCCAGACGGGGATCTCGGTTCTGAATCTCTTCGTAAAATGGTAGGGTGTTGTAATTGGGTCTATCCGTAAACCGGCTGCCGTCTTTCATCAGGTAACTGTTCACGAGCCGTTTTTCCAGACCGGGTTTTCCGTACGAAGCCGTAATCGTGTAATAGTTGACATTATGAAAAACCTGCAAATCACTGCTGAACTTCCGAGCCAGAATCACTTCCTCCGGACTGGCTTTCAGCGAAGCAAACAAATCACGATACGCCAGGTCCGGACTGGTCGAATAGATCTGATAACCGCTTTTCGTCATTAGTTCTTCGGAGGCCGTTACCGCTTCGTTCAGAAATTTGTCGGCATTGGGCAGGTTGAATTCCGTATGGTATTTCCGGAAGGTTCCTTCAAACAGACAAATCCGGGATTTTAGGGCCAAAGCCGTCCATTTGGTAACCTCCTCCGTGGCTTTGGTCGTAGCCAGTCGGGCCACGGCATCGTTGATGTCCGCCAGTACTGAATCCATGACCACCGTCCGGGGATCGCGGGCCTGCGTCAGATACGCTTCGTCGGTCGTATTAATGACCCTGTTGTACCAGGGCACATCGCCAAAACGCACTACTTTATTGAAGTAAAACCAGGCCCGGAAAAACTTGGCCAGTCCGACGTATTTGTTGGTCGTTGCCGAACTCAGTCCCTGACGGTTGTAATTTCCCAGGAAGTAATTAATCTTCCGGAGTTCGCCCCAGTCCCAGCCCCCACCGGAAGTCGGCACCGTGCGGCGACCCGTTACGGCATCGGGTAACGTGGTTTTGACGATGTTGTCAATGTCTTCGTTATAGATGTCTTCCGCCGAGGGAATCACGTTGTAGAACGAATTGGTATACAGTCGTAAATCGCTTTCGCTGGTAAAAAACTGATCAGGAGCGATCTCCGACAGCGGTTCGCGGTCCAGAAAACCTTTACAGCCCGCCAGTCCCATCAGAACCAGAGCGAATACAGGAATAAGTCTTTTCATGAATAGAGTCAATTAAAAAGAGATGTCCAAACCGAATGAATACACTTTGCTGAAGGGATACACGCGACCGTTGGTCTCGGCAGCCGCCATCTCCGGATCGATGTAGGAAGTCTTCAGTTTGGTCAGGGTAACCATATTTTCACCGCTCACGTAAATGCGGCAACGGGCCATTTTGATGCGTTGCAGCAGCGTGGAGGGCAGGGAGTAACCCAGCGTCAGGTTCTTGAGGCGTACGTAGGCCAGGTTTTGCAGGTAGCGGTTGTTCACGGCTTGCAAATCGCCCCCGCCGTTCAGGGCGGTGTAGCCCCGCAGGACGGGCAGATAAGCGTTCGTGTTTTCAGGCGTCCAGATCTGCGATTCGAAATCTTTGGGAATGAACGAATAGTACGGCCGCGAATACGGTCCCCAGAATTTATCCGCGTTATTGCCCGGATACCAGTTCTGACGACCAATGCCCTGGAAGAAAGCGGACAGGTCGAAATTACCCCAGTTCGCTCCCAGATTCACGCCGAACGAATACCGGGGCAGCGAATTCCCGATGCGTTGGAGGTCACCGTGGTTGGCTACGGTATTCTCCCCAACGTTGATCTTGCCATCGCCGTTGATGTCCACGTATCGTAAGTCGCCGGCCCGTAGCTTGCCCCACTCGCCAGGAGCACTCGAAATTTGCTTGTGTACGACTGAGTTGCTCAACGGAATGGCGGCCTGCCAGGCGGCGGCTTCTTCATCACTACTAAACATACCGTCGATGGTATACCCCCAGATTTCACCCAATTGCTGGCCTACGTAATTGCTATTCAGTAATTGAGTGGGGTTATCGAAACGGGTGATTTCAGCTTTGTAATCCGACAGTACTACGCCCACGTTGTAGGAAAACGGCTTTCCACCGACAGTAAAGAGGTCTTTCCAGTTGACGGAAAGTTCAAATCCTTTGGTTAATAAATCGGCGGCGTTTTCGCGGGGCTCGGTGGCTCCGAATACCGTGGGCAGCGTCCGACCCTTGGTCAGCATTCGGGTAGTAGCCCGGCGGTACCAGTCGTAGGAAACGTTCAGCTTATTGCGAAGGAGAGCCACGTCCACGCCAACGTCGGCGGAAGTGGCTTTCTCCCAGGTCAGGCTTGAGGATATGGGTGCCGGAACCGACAGGAATTCCAGTTTTTGTCCGTTCATCAGGTAAGACGAGGTGCCCCGACTCATCGTCGAAAGATAGGCGTAATTCGCCACCTGCTGATTGCCCAGTGATCCGTACGACGCTCTGATTTTAAATTCATTGGCGAAGGACTTCATCGGCTCGAAGAAGCTTTCCTCACTCACCCGCCATCCCGCTGATACAGAAGGGAAAAAGCCAAAGCGATCACTGGGTCGGAATCGGGACGTACCATCGTAGCGACCGTTCAGTTCAAGCAGATACTTGCCGCGATAGTCGTAGTTGATTCGGGCAAAGTAGCCGAGCAAGGCCCACTCGGTCTGACCACCGTTGATTTCCTGAGCCCCCGAACCAAGGTTTACGTCGTTTAGATCCTGAGACAAAAGGTCTTTCCGGTTGCCCGACAGACTTTTCTGCTGGTACAGTTCCTGGTTGTACCCTACCATGGCCTTGAAGGCGTGGTCGCCAAAGGTGTTATCGTAGGTAGCATACGCATTCACCACGTGGTACTGTGACAGGTTGGACGTTTCCGACAGCTGATCGTAGCCCACCGTACTCATCACACCCGGAAAAATGGACCATGGAGCGGGCGTACGTCGCAGGAAGGTATTGCCACTTTCCCAGGCACTTCGGTTCACGTTGAAAACCCCGTTGGAAAGCGTATAACTGTAGGAACCCACGGCCGTCATGTGTTTGGCCAGTTGCAAAGTACCGCCGATGGTCTGCGTCAGTTCAAAGCGTTTTTCACTACCCTTGGATTTGCCGTGTAACAGGTCGGCGTAGATACCGTCCCCGATGGTATAGTTGTTGAGTTCGGTCCGATACGTAGCCGTACCGTCGGGATTCACGGGTACGTACGAGGGCAGGGCGTGTACCGTTACCGAGACAAAGTTGTTGTTTACGCCCCAGCCCGGATAACTGTAATCATTGGCGTTAAACTGCGTATTGGTATTAAGCGTAAACCAGTCGGTAACTTTTGTGTTGAGTTTGGCCCGGAAGTTGTAGGCATTGTAGATATCCTGATTCACCCGCATCACGCCCCGTTTCTGATAATACCGACCCGACACCAGATAGTCCGTTTTATCATTGCCTCCGCTAAAACTCAGGTTGTGCTCCATCGAAGGGGACCAGTCGCGAAACATGGTACGCCACCAGTCCGTATTGCCGTAGTAGATGTACATATCCTTGCCATTACGGTTGTCAACGACCACGGAAGGCAAGGAATGATCCGTCTGGCGTTTGCGAAGTTCTTCGTAATCTTCGTCCGTATACCCTGTATAGGATTTACCCGTCGCCCGAATAAACGCATCGTCGTTAAGCTTGGCCGAAGTGTAGCCATCGGTAATGAAATCCGTACGCACCGTGGGCGTGGAAAAACCGAAGTTGGTGCCGTAATTCACGGACATCCGGCCGCCTTTGGCTTTTTTCGTCGTAACGAGTACGACACCAAATGCTCCGCGAGCCCCGTAGATCGACGCCGAAGCCGCATCTTTCAGTACCGAAATACTCTCGACATCGCGGGGATTGATCGAGTTGAGTGAACCCGGTACGCCGTCAATCAAAATCAGCGGCGAGCCCGTACTACTGTTGATGGAGGCGTAACCACGAATGTTGATGGTACCAGCCGAACCGGGCCGTCCGTCACCAAACGTCACGTTCATCCCCGGTAAAGCTCCCTGCAAACCCTGACTGATGTTGGCAATCGGGCGGCTTTCCAGCGTCTCGGCCCCTACCTGCGATACGGCTCCGGTGAGGTTGGCTTTTTTCTGCGTACCGTACCCCACGACGACCAGCTCCTGCATATTTTTCGGATCCACCTGCAAGGCCAGATCAAGGGTACTCTGTTTACCCACGGTCACTTCCTGCGGGAGGTAGCCCACGTAACTAAACACCAGTACAGCGTTTCCATCCGTCACGGTAAGCTGATACCGTCCGGCGGCATCGGTGATGGTACCGCGAACGGTATTTTTTTCGCGTACGCTCACTCCGGCCATGGCTTCGCCTTTTTCGTCGGTCACCTTACCGGAAATCGTCTGCATCCGCGTAGGTCGGGCCCAAGGGTCTCGACCTACCAGTAGCAAGAGAGCTAGAGCCAAACAACGGAGCATCCATCCGTACCTTCGGCTTGGTAAAATTGGTTTCATAAGGAGGAAAGATTTTAGAGCAGAAAACGAACCCGCTTGATTTGAGGCTGCAAAAAAAGAACAGTACAGGAGCCGAACCGTTAGCGATGAGGTTATGGATATTTTAAATTCCGTGACCCGTTTTTTACATTAAAATCATCCGGAAGATGAGTTGATTATCTGTTCCTACAGCGAAGAAAAGTCAATGTCAGGGCTCTCAGGCAGTGGGTCGAAAAAAGTGTTCGTATCTTCGCTTAATCTTGGCGTGAATTCGCCCGTGAAGGATAGTCTGGCCACCCCACTATGTTACCAAATTCTTATGAACTGCCGGAAGCTGGCAAGCCGCCGTATCGCCTGCCGGGCGTAAGCATTGCCACGCTGACGGAAACCTTTCTTTCCCACCATACCCTGGAGCTACTGCCCACGAACCAGCGTGACTATACGCCCGTTCAGCCGCGGGAGATTTCGGTTAATTCAGGAACCTTTACTTCGGCTTCCCGGCTGACGTATTTCCCCCAGGTGAGCGTTGAGCAGACGGACCAGGATTTGATTCTAAGCTGTGCCTGCCAATTACCCACCACTTCGTTGTGTCCGCACCAGACGCAAGTGTTGCTGAACCTCATGCAGCGACCGGAACTACGGATTTTCTTCGACCGTCAGATGCGGTACGAGCGTTTTTACCGAACGGCTCAGGAGTACGGTCTGGAGAAAGAAACAAATCTGGATGAGTACTTCGACCTCGAATACCAGGATTATTCGGTACGGGTAAAACCTAAACTAAAGGAGCTGGTATCGATTGAGGAGGCGACCCAGCAGTACGAAAAACTGGGAACCGAATGGACGCCTCCCCTACCCAAGCCCGATGCACAGAAACGGTTTATCGTGTTTCGACGGCATCGTTTTTACGAACATTTTTTCATTGAATACTACGAAGCAGCCACGACGAAAGAGGGAAAAATCAAGAATCCCCTGCGGACGATCAATCCCATGGATTTTGTCTGGCAAACCGACGATACTGACCTGCTGAAATTCTATACGGCTCTGACCCGCTTTCAGAATCCGCACCGAACCAAAAACGCACTGGCTGATTTGGGAGCATTAAAAGCACTGGTCCAGAATCCGCTGGAGCTGGATGTGTATTATCACCCTTCCCAATCCTCGGAAAAAATCATTGCTCAGGGGCTGACGCCCGTACGCATCCAGCGGTCGGCCCTGCAATTACACCTGACGGTACACCAGCGGGAGTCGTTCTATCAGGTATTGGGTCAACTGCTGGTAAACGACCAGCCGTATGAGTTACCCACGGTTACGATTGCGTACGATTATTTTTTCCTGCTGGATCAGACCTTACACCTCATCGATTCCCCGGATTTACTGCGGGTGCTCAATTTCCTGAAACTGAATCAGTACCGGCTGTTACTCCACGAATCCAAGTTCGAGGAATTCCGCCAGCAGGTGCTGGTTCGGCTGGAAAACCACATTCGGGTGACGTATACGTACCTCAAACCCGCTACGCCCGAACAGATTGAGGAAAGTGGTTTCGACCAGCCCCGTCAGTGGATGCTTTACCTTTCGGAAAAGGATTCGTTCATTTCCCTGACACCCGTACTGAAATACGGCCCCGTGGAAGTACCCGTGCTTTCCAAACGGCAAATTTATTCGCTCGATCCGCTGGGGGCTCCCTTTACGCTCGAGCGGGACGACGCTGAAGAACTCGATTTCATCAGTCTGCTACTTCAGCAACATCCGGATTTTTACGAACAGATGCCCAAAAATGGTGAGTTGCCCCGCGACTATTTTTTCCTGCATAAGAGTCGTTTTCTGGAAGAAGACTGGTTTCTATCGGCCTTTGAAGCCTGGCAGAGTCGGGGTATCACCATTCTGGGTTTTAATGAGCTCGGTAATAATCGTCTGAATGGCAATAAAGCCAAAATTTCGGTACACGTCAGTAGTGGTCTCAACTGGTTTGAAACCTCAATTCAGGTCTCTTTTGGAGCCCAAAAAGTTTCGTTGAAACACCTGCACAAATCGGTTAAAAACAAAAGCCGACACTACGT
>NZ_NJAG01000042.1 GCF_002872335.1 Siphonobacter sp. BAB-5405
GTTGCCCTGACCGTCGATGTTCACGCCGTATTCGGCAATCTGATTCAGTGATTCAAACTGACCGATGACGTGATACCCCCAGTACAGGTCATTCCAGCGGTTTTCACCTGAATTGCGGTAATAATCCCAGGAATTGTTCCAGCGGGGTTTGTACGAACTCAGGAATTTCCGGCGGGAATACGACAGGTTTCCACCAATCGTAAAGGTCGCCAGAGGCCATCGCCACCCGTGGCCAGATACAAATGCCGCTGATCTTCCAGCAACGACCAGTAATGATCGCCGTAGGCGTTGGGTTTTACATTCAGGGGATAAAAGGTGTACATTCCGCTGGAGGCGTGGTAGCGAACCGGCCCTTCGGCGGTGGCCATCCAGAGGTAATCGCCCTGCGAGCGGATCATTTTTCGAATGGGACGGTTCAGCGGCTCGGTTCGAAGCGTTCGGAACTGCTGCGTTTTCGGGTTCCATACGGCCAGTCCTTGTGGCGTACCTATCCACACCCGATCCTGCGAATCGACCAGTAAAGCATTAATCTGATTGCAAAAAAGCGACGTCGAGTCTTTAGGATCATTCCGGAAATTCTGAAAGGTTTCCGTACGCGGATCGAAGCGGCTCAGTCCTTCGCGAGTACCGATCCAGAGCCGTCCCTGGCTATCCTCGCAGATGTCATAAATCCAGTTTCCGGCGATCGCATCCTTGTTTTTGTAGAATTTCCGGAAACGATAGCCATCGTACTGAGCCAGTCCATTCATGGTACCGATCCAGAGAAACCCTTTTCGATCCTGGAAAAACGACCGTACCCGGTTATCAGGCAGGCCGTCGGTACTTCCATAACGTTTAAACATGAGGTCTTCCTGCAAAGCTTTCTCGGGACTGATGGAAAGCCGGGGCTGAGCCGTACTAACGGTAATTCCGATTATAAACGCCAGCAGTGGTAGAAGACTTTTCATGCGAGTGTTAGTAAGCTTTTGACACCTCTAATAAGGCACCTTATTTCTTACTATACTCTTAATTTTTAGCGAAAAGTTTATAAAAACATTTTTAACAAATAAATTAGCAGACCAACCACTCCGGCATAACTAAGAAAAAGAATCAGCAAGGTTTTAAAATTTCTGGATCTCACGAACGACTGCGTTTGGGTATAACAGCGTAAAAGTGTCGCCTGAAACGAAACTCATCTGTGGGAGATGGGTCAATCCTCCCACCGCAGGTTGCAAAGGGTGTTTAATCCGTTAATGCACTTCAACGATTCGACTTCTCTACTCATTTCCTCCCGGAAATGCGGTTTTTCTATGCCTCTTCACTCCGTATAAAATTCTGCTTCAATCCGCTTTTGTAAAACGAACTATGGCGATTTATCCATTCCCCTACCATTCCATCGTGCTACCTGATTTAAAATAATATTTTATTTTTCCTTGCTTAGTTAATTTATTCATTGTTCTTTTACACCATACTTAATAATTTTATTTATTAAGTTTATTAAACATACTTAATCAGACTAAGATTAAGCTTTTACTTAAGCAAGCTATTACATGAAGCCATCGCAATACCAGCAACTGTACCAAGATGAACTACTAACGAGTGTTATTCCGTTCTGGCTCGAGAAGTCGGGTGATGAAACGTATGGGGGGTATTTCACCTGTCTTGATACGAAAGGAGCCGTTTTTGATACCGACAAATTCGTTTGGCTTCAGGGCCGCCAGGTGTGGTGTTTTGCCATGCTCTACAATCAGGTAGAGCAAAAACAGGAATGGCTGGACTTTGCCATTCAGGGAGCCGAGTTCCTGAAAAAGCATGGGCGTGATGAAGACGGAAACTGGTATTTTTCACTAACTCAGCAGGGTAATCCCCTTATTCAACCCTACAATATCTTCTCGGATTGCTTCGCCGCTATGGCTTTTGGGCAATTGCACCTGGCCACTGGTAACGCCGAATACGCTACTATCGCTCAGGAAACGTTCGCCAACATTTTGCGGCGACAGTCCAATCCGAAGGGACTCTACACCAAGGCTTTCCCGGGTACGCGGCCATTGAAAAACTTTGCCTTACCTATGATTCTTACCAATCTGGTGCTGCAACTGGAGCATCTGATTGAACCATCGGTACTGGAAGAGACCATTGACGCGGGTATCCACGCCGTGATGGAAGAATTCTATCGCCCCGAGCTGGGTCTGATTTTGGAAAACATTACACTCGAAGGTGATTTTTCGGATAGTTTTGAAGGTCGTCTGATCAATCCCGGTCACGGTCTGGAATCGATGTGGTTCATTATGGATCTGGCCGAGCGGCGGGGCGATCAGGCCCTGATTCGAAAAGCTACCGACCTGACGCTTTCGTTACTGGAATACGGATGGGATCAGCAGTACGGGGGTATTTTCTACTTCCTGGACGTAAAAGGTCAGCCGCCTTTGCAGCTTGAATGGGATCAGAAACTCTGGTGGGTACACATCGAAACGCTCATCAGTTTACTGAAAGGCTACCTGCACACGGGCGATGAACGCTGCTGGGAATGGTTTGAAAAAGTACACGCCTACACCTGGTCGCATTTCCCCGATCCCGCTCACGGCGAATGGTTCGGGTATTTGAATCGGCAGGGAGACGTACTTTTGCCACTGAAAGGTGGCAAATGGAAAGGCTGCTTCCACATTCCTCGGGGCTTGTACCAATGCTGGAAAACGCTGGAAGCAATTGCTCAGAAACAGTCCGCTACGCCGCTTTTACAAGACTAAACCAATGGCTCACATTCCCCTGCAATCGGTACGCGTACCGGAAACGGACGCTCAAACCTCCTACCGCCCCGCCCTGGTGTCGCTGGCTGTGCTGTACTTCATGATGGGTTTTATTACCTGTCTGAACGATACGCTGGTGCCTTTTTTCAAGAAAGGTTTTCAGCTCAGTTACTCGCAGTCGTCGCTGGTGCAGTTCTACTTTTTTCTTACCTACGGCATCATGTCGATTCCGGCGGGTCGTCTCGTGGAAAAAGTAGGCTACAAGAAAGGGATGGTACTGGGATTTGCCGTAGCGGGGGCGGGTGCCTTGTTGTTTCTTCCGGCTTCCCTGCTGCACGAGTACACGCTGTTTCTGGGAGCCCTGTTTGTGATTGCCATCGGCATCGTGCTGTTGCAGGTAGCGGCCAATCCCTACATCACCGTACTGGGACCTGCTGAAACGGCGTCTTCCCGGCTGACGCTCATTCAGGGCGTAGGTTCGCTCGGTACGACGCTGGCTCCGCTGTTTGGAGCCGCCTTTATTCTGGCTCCCTTGCAGGAGGCTTCGAGCGATGCCGTGCAGTATCCCTATCTGGGCATTGCGGCCCTCTTAGCAATAATCGCACTGACTGTAAGTCGCTTACATTTACCGGATATTCAAGTTCAGGCGGAAGAAAAAAGCCAGACCCAGGGCCGGAGTGTATTTTCGTTTCGGAATCTGCGGTTCGGTATTCTGGGTATCTTCTGCTACGTGGGAGCGGAAGTGTCGGTCGGTACCTTTCTGACGAACTACATTACTGATACCGTTCATATTACAGAAAATGAAGCTAATGGCTACGTTTCGCTGTACTGGGGTAGTATGCTGGTGGGTCGTTTTCTGGGAGCTTACTTATTGAAATTCCTGAAAGCTTCCGCTACGCTGGCTACCTGTGCCGGACTAGCGATTGTACTGATTGGCTTTTCCATCAACGCAACGGGATACGTGGCAGTCTGGAGTATGATTGCCGTGGGGCTTTGTAACTCCATCATGTTCGCCATCATTTTCTCGCTGGCGGTGCAGGGACTGGGATCGTACACGACGCAGGCTTCCGGACTGCTGTCTACGGCCATTGCGGGAGGAGCCATTGTTTCCTACGGTCAGGGTCTGCTCATCGACCATTACACCTGGCCGATTGCTTTTCTGCTGCCCATTCTCTGTTACGCGTACCTGGTTTTCTTTGGCCTCAACGGGCACAAGTCCTCCTTAGCCTCTTAATCTTAGCAACACCAAGGCATGAACCGATTACTCATTCTTCTACTCTTATTCATCAGTAGTCACGCGATGGCTCAGGTCCGAGCCGCCCGTATTCTGCTGATTCCATTAGATGACCGACCGCCCTGTTTGCAATTTACGGTTCGGATGGGATTGATCGGATATGCCGAGGTGATTGCTCCTCCCCAGGAATTACTGGGCCAGTTTACCACGCCGGGTCAGAGCGAGGCCATTGCGGCCTGGGTTGAAAAACAGGATTTACGTTCGTTCGATGCCGCCATCGTCTGTCTGGACATGCTGGCGTACGGCGGACTCGTTGGCTCGCGGGTCCATCAGGTAGCCGCTCCGCTGGCCCTGCAACGCCTGGAAGTACTGAACCGGATTCGAAAAAAAGCTCCCAAACTTCCGGTTTACGCCCAGAGCGTGGTGATGCGACTGGCTCCCTCCGCTACGCCTCAGAATGCCGCGTATCGACAAAAAATAGCCCGCTGGGCCGAAATTTCTCCGTATCCTGCTCATCAGGCCGAAGCCCGGCAGCTTGAAAAAGAAATTCCGGCGGCCGAGCTTCAGGATTATAAAGAAGCCCGTACCCGCAACCTGCGGATCAATCAGCGGGCCATTGCCTTAACCAAACAAGGCATCATCGATTACCTGTTACTAACCCAGGACGATGCGAAACCACAGGGTGTCCACCGCAGCGATCACGAAACCTTACTCCAGGAGATTAAAAAAGAAAAGTTAACCAGCCGGGTAGCTCTCCAGGCGGGTACCGACGAAGTTTCGATGTTGTTGTTGAGTCGGGCCCTGATCCGCCACTTTGGATTTGCCCCCAAAGTCAGGGCCCTTTATTCTTCCGAAAGTACGCGGGGCACGACGATGCCCTTCGAAGATCGTCCCTTGTATCAAACGGTGAGCGAACAGATTCTGGCTGCCGGAGCCCAGGAAGTACCAGATAATACGGCCGATGTCTTTTTCTACGTATACGCTTCCCGGCACGAAGCGGATCGGGCGGAATCTTCAGTCGATGAAATTGCTTCCCTGCTCGAAGCGGGAAAAGCCGTCATCGTAGCCGACATCGACCCCCGGGGCGATGTACAGGGGGGCGATTCAACATTTACGAAAGCTCTCGAAAAACGTCAGTTGCTGGGTAAACTTAGCGGCTATGCCTCCTGGAATACGGCAGGTAACACCATCGGTACCGCTCTGCCGCAGGGTACGATTTATACCGTAGCTTCCCAAAAGCTGCTGTCCAAACCCGGCCTTGCGTCGTCCATTTACACGGCTCAACAGTGGTTTCTTCTGCATCGCTTACTCGACGATTACTATTTTCATACGAAAGTACGCCGCGAAGCCAACGCCGCTTTTGGTCAGGCGGGTATGAGTGCCACGTTGCTCGATGAAAAGCGTAATCAGGCCATGGAAACGCGTTGCCAGGAACAGCTACAGGCATTTTTTACCCAGCTTTGGCCCGCGTATCAGGCCTCTATTCCGCCGCAGTACCAGTGCCTAACGCCATCGCCGCTCCAATTCCATTTGCCCTGGAACCGGACGTTTGAGGCCCTGATTGATTTCGACCTCACCTGCAAAGCCGTGAAACCTTAACCCCCTGAATTAACACCTCTATCTTTTCTTACTCCTTGATTTCATGATGCCACACGTACGTACGCTGCACAGGCGTCTGGGCTGGCTACTGCCTTTGCTTTTGACGCTGCCCCTGTTCGTTTTCGCCCAAAACCCGGTGTTACGGGGTAAAGTCACCGATGAAAACGGGTCGGTTTTACCGGGAGTTACGGTCATGATTAAAAATACAACGACCGGCACGACAACCAATGTCGATGGTTTGTATACGTTAAAAGCTCCCACTACGGCCGGAACGCTGGTTTTCTCTTTTCTGGGTACGACCAGCAAGGAAGTACCCTTTTCGGGAGCCGGTGAATACAATGTTGCCCTCAGCGAAGAATCCACGAAACTGAATGAAGTCGTGGTGGTCGGTTACGGCACCCAGAAGAAAGTAAACCTGACGGGTTCGGTGGCCGTCATCGAAAGTAAAACCCTGACCAGTCGTCAAGTCGGTTCTACGTCACTGGCCTTACAAGGAGCTGCTCCGGGCGTAACCATCACCCAGCAATCCGGTGCTCCGGGGGGCGATGCGGGTACCATTCGGATTCGCGGAATTGGTTCGATCAACGCCGGACAAAATCCGCTGATTCTGGTGGATAACGTAGAAATGAGCCTCGACGCCATCGATCCCAACAACATTGCCAGTATTTCCATTTTGAAAGATGCGGCGGCAGCGGCGGTATACGGTTCACGGGCGGCGAACGGCGTCGTACTGGTAACCACCAAACGCGGAGCCAAAGGCGTAAATGTCAGTTACAACGCCTACGTATTGAAGCAGGAACCGACCGATCTTCCCCAGAAAGTAAATGCTCTGGAACACATGCTATACTGGGACGTAGCTCAGGCCAACAGTGGGTTACCCGCCGCGTTTACTCAGCAAATTGAAGCCTACCGGACGAATGGCCCCGATAACAAAACGCTGTTCAATACCGACTGGAAAAAGCTGGTACTGACCAATTCGGGCATCATGCAGAACCACAGTTTGAACCTGTCCATTGGGGGTGATCGGGTGAAGGCGTTTGCGTCGGGTAGTTTCCTGGACCAGAACGGTTTAACGGCCAATACGAATTACAAGCGTCTGGACTTACGGTTCAATACCGACATTACGATTAGCAAGAAACTTTCCGCTTCAGTGGATCTGGTACTCAACAACTCCAACCGCCTCTGGCCGGGACAGGGTACGCCGCAGTACATCATCCGCGAGATGCTGGGTTTCCCGGCCATTACGCCGGGTCAGTTTGATACGGGTGAATGGGGCGAAGGCTGGTCGAATGCCAACCCCGCGGCTCAGGCCCGGGATGGGGGGTTCAACCGTAGCCTGACTGACTCGCGGATCATCAAGGGAACGCTGACGTATACGCCCATCGAAGGACTGGAATTACTGGCGACCTACAGCTCCAATTATTACACCAACCGCGGACGGCAGTTTACCAATCAGTACCGGATCTACTCGGCTGACGTAGCCAACAATACGCTGATTTACCAACGCCCCTGGCCCGCTCTGAACTCGCTGTCGGACCGGATTTCACAGAATACTCAAAACCTGTTCCGGACGCAGGCGACGTACAACAAAACGGTGGGGAAACACGCCTTTACCGTACTGGGCGGTTTTAGTACGGAAGATTTCAAAACGTCTTTCATCAATACGTATCGTCAGAATCTGCTCTCGCCGGACCGTCCGTACCTCGACAGCGGCGATCAGTTAGGCCAGACGCTCAGCGGGGGTGAAAACCGCTTTTCAATGGTTTCGATTTATGGTCGGTTAAATTATACGTATAATGATAAGTATCTGCTGGAAGTGAATGGCCGTTGGGATGCGTCCTCGCGTTTCCGTCAAAACAACTGGTGGCAACTATTCCCCTCCGTATCGGGTGGCTGGCGGATTTCGCAGGAGTCGTTTTGGCAACCGCTCCAATCAGTCGTGAGTGAAGCGAAAATCCGGGCTTCCTACGGTTCGCTGGGTAATCAGAACCTGATTCGCGGGGGCGAGTCGGATTACTACCCCACCTACTCCCTCTTCAATGCGGGAACGGCGTATAACTATTATTTCAACAACATCGTCAATCCCGGTTACGCCCTGACGACGGCCGCCAACCCGAACATTCGCTGGGAAACCTCCCGGATTCTGGACATTGGCGGCGATTTTGCCTTACTCAAAAACCGTCTGAACGTGACGGCGGATTTCTTCCAGCGGGATATTGTGGATATGCTTCAGCTCGTCCCCATCCCCGCCTACGTGGGCCTCACGGCTCCCTTCGTTAACTCGGGTTCCATGCGGAATACGGGTTGGGAACTTGGTTTGGGCTGGCGGGATAAAATCCGCGATTTCAGCTACCAGGTACAAGTCAATGCTTCCGACGTTCGCAATAAACTCCTGAAAAACGGCGGTACGCCCATCATCAACGGAGCGACAATTCAACAGGAAGGATACCCGCTGGATTCGTACTACGGCTATATTGCCGATGGGCTTTTCCAGAGTACGGACGAAGTAAAAGCGGCTCCCTTCCAGTACGGCAACTCGGCCGCGGGTGATATTCGTTACCGGGACATCAGCGGTCCGAATGGCGTTCCTGACAACAAAATCGACAGTTACGACCGTACCATTCTCGGCAACTATTTCCCCCGCTACGAGTACAGCATAAACCTGGCGGCTCAGTACAAAGGCTTTGACTTTACGGCTTTCTTCCAGGGCGTGGGTAAAAAAGACAACTACCTGTCGGGAACGGCGGCCCAGCCTTTCTACTCCTCGAATTTCCAAGGAACCATGTTTGAGTACCAGAAAGATTACTGGTCACCCGAAAACACCGACGCGGCCTATCCCCGTCTGACGGTCAACAGTATTCCCAATAACTACGTGGCCTCTTCCTTCTGGGTACGATCGGCGTCGTACCTGCGACTCAAGAACCTGGTTGTCGGTTATACGCTGCCCACGGCACTGACGACGAAGGCTAAAATCAAGTCGGTTCGGCTGTACCTGAGTGGTCAGAATTTAGTAACCTGGACGAAATTCTTCCCCGGTTTTGACCCCGAGCAACGCGATACGGGCGGCGAGTTTTACCCCATCATGCGTACCTACACGGCTGGTTTAAACATCAATTTCTAACGACATGAACTTTCGTTTTCTTTCGATACTAGGACTCAGCCTGTCGCTTACGCTGCTTTCGGGCTGTAAAGAGTACCTGAGCCAGGTGCCGCTGGACGCTCCGGCGACGGGCCAGTTTTTCAACAATCAAACCGAGATGAACGGGGCCCTGAATGCCGTGTACCGATCGGCGTACTGGAATACGGGCAATACGGCCTACCAGTCGATGATGGACGGCTGGACGGACCTTGCCCTACTGCGGGGTGTGGATCTGGGCGAGGGCAACATTGACGTGTACAACGCCCACGCCAAATCCCTTTGGACGTTCGCCTATACCACCGTTCAGCGAGCCAACACATTGATTTCAGGCATGGAAACCGGTAAAAGCAGTGTATCGGCGGCAACGTTCAACCAGATTCAGGCCGAAGCCCGCGTACTTCGGGCCTACGCCTATTACCATTTGGTTTTTCTATTCGGTGACGTTCCCCTGATTACGAAGCCGCTGGAACCTTCAGAGTTTTATACGCAAACGCGGACTCCACGAGCCGATGTGCTCAAGTTCATTTACCAGGAACTCGATGCCGCGATTGCCGTACTTCCCTGGACAACGAGCGATCAGGGCCGCGTCACGAAGGCTGTAGCTCTGGGGTATAAGGCCCGTACCGCTCTGTTCAACAAAGAGTATGCGGTCGCCGCCGAGGCTTCCAAACAAATTATCGACGGTGCAGGACTGAGTTTGAATCCTAGCTTTGCTAATCTGTTTACCCGTACGGGTCAGACGGCCAATGCCGGAAAGGAAATCATGTTCCAGATTTTGTATTCGGATGCGGATGCCAACTCGGTTAATTACGTACCACTGGGCAGTATTTCCCGGGCCGCTGGTGGGCAGTCGGGTCGCTTTCCGCAGCAACGACTGGTGGATATGTTCGAAGCGAAGGATGGCAAACGCATTGACGAGTCGCCCCTGTACGATCCGGCTCAGCCGAGCAAAAATCGGGACATGCGACTGAAGTACACGGTAGCCATTCCCGGAGATACCATCAGCATGAATCAGCAGACCCTGGTGTACACCATTTACAAAAACACCACATCTTTCCGCAATGCCGACGGTAGCTGGATTTCGCGGACCAACGCCGATTTTGACAATGCCTTTGGTCCGGCCAAAAGTGGTGTAGGTTTACTGCATACCAAGTACACCCTCACGCAGGAGAACGCGTTTCAATCCCGCGTAGGCTTTATTCTGATGCGATACGCCGAAATTCTGCTGATGTACGCTGAAGCCAAAATTGAACTTAATCAACTGGATGCTTCGGTAGTTACGGCTCTGAATCAGGTACGTCGCCGGGCGGGTCAGCCGGCGGTGGATGCCGCCATTCAGGGGGATCAAAACAAGTTACGTCAGCTCGTTCGTCGCGAACGCGTGGCTGAACTGGCCATGGAAGGCTTCCGCTGGTTTGACATTCGTCGCTGGGGTATTGCCGAAGTGGTCATGCCGCAAAAGGTAATGGGAGCGGCCAAAGATCCGGCCGTCGCTCCCGCCCCACCGACGTTCAAAACGAGTGCCGTCCATGATCTGAACAACATTCCGGTCTATACTACGAGCGAAAGTCAGCGACTGGTTCGGGAAATTCGCTACTGGTACCCACGACTGGAATTGCTGCCCATACCCCAATCGGAACGCGACATTAATAAACAACTGACGCAAAATTCGGGCTGGTAAAGCCCTCGTATCTCTTCCCGAAAGGTTCAACTTTTCGGGAAGATTCCATGAAGATGAAACGTTCGACCCAACCTTAATTTCCAGTATCTATTTTCAAGTACCCAATAAGCAGCGACTGCTTTTCCATTTACACGCTTCGGAATAACCGAAGAATGCTTATGAATCGACGTCATTTCATTGAACGCGTATCCCTGACGAGCGGAGGTCTTTTTTCGACCTCCTTTCTGTCGTTTTCTTCGTACGCCGCAAGTACGGAATCTTCCTTGGCTACTACAGCCGCTGACCACCGATCCGCCGACGTCATTGTGGCGGGGGGCGGCCTCGGCGGTTGTGCCGCAGCTTTATCCGCTCTTCGCAATGGCCTGAAGGTGGTACTGACCGAGGAGACCGACTGGATCGGTGGGCAGATTACCCAACAGGGCGTCCCCCCCGATGAGCACCCCTGGATTGAAACGCACGGAGCCACGCGGCTTTATCGCGATTTCCGTACGGCCGTTCGCCAGTACTACCAGACCTATTACCCGCTTACGGACGCTGCCCGCACTCGGACGCATCTGAACCCCGGTGACGGTACCGTTTCCAAACTTTGTCACGAACCCAAAGTGGCCTTGGCGGTTTTGCTGCAAATGCTGGCTCCGTACCAGAGTTCACGGCAACTGGTCCTGCTACTCGAACATAAAATCGTAGCGGCGGATGTAACCGGCGATCAGGTAAAAGCACTGAAAGCCCGCAGTCTGCGGAGTGGAAAAGAGCTGGTACTCGAAGCTCCGTATTTCGTAGATGCCACGGAATTGGGTGATTTGTTACCGCTCACGAAAACGGAATTTGTTACCGGGGCTGAATCCCGCCAGCAAACTCGCGAACTGCACGCCCCGGAAAAAGCCGATCCGAACAACGTACAGGCCTTTACGATGTGTATGGCGATGGATTATCTGCCCGGCGAAACGCACATCATCGACAAACCGAAAGAATATAACTTCTGGCGAAACCTGACGCCAAAACTGACGCCCGCCTGGTCGGGACGGTTGCTGGATCTTCAGTATTCCAACCCCAAAACGCTGGAGCCCAAAGCCCTCGGTTTTAATCCCGAAGGCGTAGCCACGGGCGATAAACTGAACCTCTGGAATTACCGTCGCATCCTCAGTAAAGCGAATTTTAAACCCGGTACCTTCGCGGGTGATATTTCCATCGTCAACTGGCCGCAGAACGATTACACGCTGGGAAACCTGATCGGAGCAAGCGAGAAAGATTTTAAACACCACGTCGATCGGGCCAAACAACTGAGTCTGTCCCTACTGTACTGGCTGCAAACCGAGGCTCCCCGTCCCGACGGCGGACAGGGTTGGGCGGGTCTGCGACTGCGTCCGGACATTATGGGTACGGAAGACGGACTGGCGAAATACCCCTACATCCGCGAGTCCCGACGAATCAAGGCCCTGTTTACCATTCTGGAAGAACACGTCGGAGCCGACAACCGGGCAATGATTACCGGGAAGAAAACCGGTAACACCGCCGCTCCGTTTGCGGATAGCGTGGGTGTGGGCTATTACCACATCGACCTGCACCCGAGTACGGCGGGCAATAATTACATCGATTTCGGCTCACTACCCTTCCAGATTCCGTTGGGGGCTCTGATTCCGCAACGGGTCCAAAACCTGCTTCCGGCCAATAAGAACATCGGTACAACGCATATTACCAACGGCTGTTACCGCCTGCATCCGGTTGAATGGAGCATTGGCGAAGCCGTGGGCATGCTGGTGGCCTATGCCCAACAGAAGAAGGTAACGCCGAAAGCCGTCCATGAAAAACTCAATCTGCGGGAAGAATTTCAGAAAATGGTTCGTAGTCAGGGTATTGAAACGCAGTGGCCTTCGGCTTAATCGCTTAGTTGTATGGGAATGAATCGATTTTATAAAGTACTGGCTCTGGCCCTGGTGACGACCGTTGCCTCGGCCCAGCTGCCCGCCCTGATTCCGGCTCCCCAAACACTGGAAGCGGGCACGGGTACCTTTACGCTTACCACTCAAACGCGATTGATCGTAAACACTCCGGAGCTTCGCCGGATGATCGCCGAGCAGTTGCCGCAGCTACCAAAGGGTAGCTCCGCTACCTCCACGATTACCGTTTCGCTCGCTCCGGCGGCCGATTTGGGTTCGGAAGGCTACGACCTGCGGGTAACGTCCAAAGGCATTACGCTCACGGCTCCCAAAGCCGCTGGTATTTTCTACGGCATTCAAACCCTTCGGCAATTGTTACCCGAAGGAAAAACGGCGTTGCCTCAGACGATTCCGGCGGTACACGTTCGGGATCAGCCGCGTTTTGGCTGGCGGGGACTGATGCTGGATGTCAGTCGGCATTTTTACGATAAGGCCTTTGTCAAACGGTACATCGATCAGATGGCCCGGTATAAATTCAACGTCTTCCACTGGCACTTAACGGATGACCAGGGCTGGCGGGTACAGATCAACCGACTACCGAAACTGACGCAGGTGGGAGCCTGGCGGGTACCCCGGACAGGTCGCTGGTGGGATCTGGAGAATACCCAGCCGGGCGAAGTACCTTCCTACGGGGGCTTCTATACGCAGGACGACATTCGCGAAGTAGTGGCCTACGCCCAGCAGCGACATATCACCGTCGTTCCCGAAATCGATATGCCCGGCCACATCATGTCGGCGATTGCGGCGTATCCGCAACTGACCTGCGGGCAGCTACCTACCGAGGTACCGCCGAACGGGAAGCTTTACAAAGTGAAAGACAATACGCTCAACCCTTGCCGGGACAGCACGTATCTGTTCATCGATCAGGTCTTTACCGAAATTGCTGAATTATTCCCCGGTCCGTACATCCACGTGGGGGGTGACGAAGCTTATAAGGGCTTTTGGGAGAAATGCGACGAATGCCGGACGTTGATGAAAAAACAGGGGATTAAGAACGTTGAGGAGTTGCAGAGTTACTTCATCAAACGCGTTGAAAAAATCGTTCAGTCGAAGGGTAAAAAACTCATTGGTTGGGATGAAATCCTGGAAGGCGGACTCGCTCCCGACGCCACGGTGATGAGTTGGCACGGCCTGAAAGGCGGTATCGAAGCCGCCCGGCAGGGTCACCCGGTGATTATGACGCCGCACCAGTTTTGCTACCTCGATCTGTACCAGGGTGATCCGAGTGCGGAACCCAGTACCTACGGCATGTGCCGACTGAGCAAAAGCTATGCATTTGAACCTCTTCCCGACAGTATAAAGGCTGAGCTGGTACTGGGTGGTCAGGGTAATTTGTGGACCGAATCCGTACCCAACGAACGGCACGTCGAATACATGACCTGGCCACGAGCTTTTGCCATTGCCGAAGTACTCTGGTCGCCGAAAAATCAGCGAAACTGGCCTGATTTTGTCCATCGGGTGGAAAGTCACTTCAAGCGGCTGGACGTGCAGGATGTCAATTATTCCCGCAGTATGTACAATCCGATCGTTACGTCGGTGAAAAAGCATCCGACCGGCTTGATGGAACTGGTACTCGATCATGAATTACCGGATGTGGAATTGTACTACTCGACGGACAATACCATTCCTGATCGTCATTTTCCGAAATACACGCAACCGTTTCTGATGCCCAAAGGAGCCGACCGCGTGAAAGTGGTGGCTTACGCCAAGGGTAAACCCATCGGCCGGATGTTGGAACTGACGACTGCCGACATGGAAAAACGGGCTCAATAAACGGGGTTGATTGGTATGAAAACAGCAACGATTATTCTCGGATTAGCTGCTCTGGCGAGTACGCTTTCTTTTCGACCGTACCATCATAGCGAATCGGACACGCCGCCGGATAGCAGTCGGTTTACCGTCATGCCACTGGTACAGGGACTGGACGAACCCATGGGCATGGCCTTGCTCCCCAACCGGAACGTGGTCATTGCCGAACGCAAGGGCGGCGTACGCCTGTACGATGCCCAGGAAAAGCAACTGAAAACCATTGCCAATCTGAACGTATTCAGCGGGATTGAAGACGGATTACTCGGCGTAGCGGCCGACCCGGATTTTGAACGCAATCACTGGCTCTATCTGTATTACGGCGTGGGCGGCGAAAAATGGATTAGTCACCTGTCCCGCTTCGAACTCAAGGGCGATCAGCTTGATCTGGCTTCCAAAAAAGTATTGCTCGAAATTCCGACGCAACGGAAGTACTGCTGCCATTCGGCGGGGGTACGTGACTTTTTCCAAGGGTTTGCTGTACCTGTCCACGGGTGACAATACGAATGCGGAAGAAATCGAAGGGCACAATCCTACCGATGAACGACCCGGTCGGGAACTCTCCGACGATCAGGCTTCCACGGCGAATAGTAATGATTTACGGGGCAAGATTCTGCGGATCAAACCCGAAGCCGACGGTACCTATACCATTCCTGAAGGCAATCTCTTTCCCAAAGACGGCTCGAAAGGACGGCCCGAAATTTACGTGATGGGTTGTCGAAATCCCTTCCGCGTATCGGTCGATCCCAAAAATGGCTTCGTCTACTGGGGGGACGTTGGACCGGATACCCAAGTGCCCGCCGAGGAAGGAACCCTGAGTTACGACGAGATCAATCAGGCCCGTAAACCCGGCTTTTTTGGTTATCCCTACTTTCTGGGAAATAACGAAGCTTTTCCGAAGTACGACTTTGCTACCAAAAAGGAAGGCCCCAAGCAGGACCCAGCTCATCCGGTGAATCGTTCCCCCAACAATACGGGCGTGAAAGAATTACCGCCCGCTCAACCCGCCATGATCTGGTACGGGAAAGGTCCATCTAAACGCTGGCCCTTGGTCGGCAAAGGCGGAGCTAGTGCCATGGCAGGTCCGGTGTATTATCGTGACGAATACCCGCAGGGCAGTTATCGCTTACCCGCGTACTACAACGGCAAACTCTTCATTTACGACTGGATCCGCCGCTGGATTATGGCCGTGACGCTGGACGAACAGGGGAACTACGTGAAGATGGAGCCCTTCCTACCCCAACTCAATGTCGTGGCTCCCATGGACATGCAGCTAGCTGCGGACGGAGCCATCTATTTACTCGCTTACGGTACCAACTGGTTTGCTAATAATGCCGACGCGGGTCTGTACCGCATCGAGTACGCGGAAGGTAATCGCAACCCCGTGGCGGATATTCAGGTGGATCACCGCTACGGAGCGGCTCCGTTGAAGGTACATTTATCCGCGGCTCGTTCCAAAGATTACGACCCCGGTGATCAGCTCACATTTGAGTGGCAGGTGGGCAAACAAACGCTGAAAGGTACGGAGGTATCCCCGACTTTCGAGAAGCCTGGCGTCTATCCCGTTACGCTCACGGCCATTGATTCGCAGGGTGGAAAAGGTACGGCTGCGGTTACCATTAAGGTAGGTAATACGCCGCCGAAGGTTGAAATTCTTTCGACGAGCAACCGGAGTTTTTACTGGGATCATTCGCGACTGAACTATCAGGTACGGATCACCGACCGCGAAGACCAGAAGATTGATCCGACCCAGACGAAGCTTTCGTTTACGTACCTGGACTACGGAAAGGACCTGGCCAGCGTTTTGTCAGGAAATTCGCATACTCCAACCGCTCAGGTGAAAGGCGAAAAACTGTTTCTGGCTTCCGACTGCAAATCCTGCCATGCCCTGGCGACGGCTTCCATCGGACCAAACTTGCAGGCCATTGCCGGGAAGTACAAGGACGATGCCGTTGATCGGCTGGCTCAGAAAGTCATCAAGGGCGGTAGCGGCGTTTGGGGCAAGTACGCGATGAGTCCGCACCCCGATCTGTCCATCGCCGATGCTCAGGAAATGGTTCGCTATATTCTTTCGCTGACTCAGCAAACGAAGACCTTACCGCTGTCGGGTATCTTATCGCTCAACCAGCATTCTGCCAAAAATTCGGACGGTGCCTACGTACTGCTGGCTCGTTACACTGACCGGGGTGCTCACGGGATTGAACCGTTGACGAGTCGCGAACATCTGGTTTTGCGTAACCCATTGCTTCAGCTGGAAGACAATGATCGGGGTACAGTTGGCGTCGTCATCGCCACGGCCAACAATGGCTATCAATCGTACATCCGGAAGATTTACGATCAGACGTATGTGGCCTTTCATCACCTGGATTTGGTAGGCATTCGGCAGATCAAATTTCGGTTCCTGTCCTACGGCGAGGGCGGTCAGGTGGAGATTCGGCAGGATGGGGTAAGCGGTCCTGTAATCGGTCGGGTCACACTGCCAGCCGGGAAAGCTAACGTAGTAAATGGATGGAAAGAAGTACAAACGCCGATCCAGCCAGCCAAAGGCTTTCACGATCTGTACCTGGTTTTCAGAAATCCAGAAGCGGCTCCCAAGCAAGAGCTCTTTTACCTCGACTGGATGTCGATGGAACGTTAATGGTTGCTAGGCTACGAAAAAAGGCCAGCCTTCTGCCGAGGGCTGGCTTTTTTCGTAGTATGCTGTATCAAACAATGGAATAAGCTAGACCAACGAAAGCAGTCGGTCGCGAACCAGTAGGCAGGCACCTACAATACCCGCGTGCTCGCCCAATTTCGACATTTTCACCTGCGTATCATTGTTGACCAGACTCAGGGAGTATTTGTTAATGGCCGTTTTGATGGGTAAGTAGATGTAATCCTGCGTGGTAGCCAGACTGCCGCCAAGAATGATCAGTTCCGGGTTAAAGACATTGATCAGAAAGGCAATGCCCCGCCCGATGTTCTCGCCCAGTTGAGCCATGAGTTCGATGGCCAGTACGTCGTCGTTTTTGGCCGCCTGAATAATGTCCTGCATCTGAATCTGATCCGGCTGTAGCCCCGTACGGGTCAGAACGGAAGTAGACCCTTCGCGTATTTTTTCCTGAAACAATCGCGTCAAAGCCCAGCCGGAGGCTTCCGTTTCCAGACAGCCTTTCTTGCCGCAGTGACAAATGAGTTCATTATCAAAAATGGGCACGTGACCGAGTTCCCCGGCGTAACCCGATTTCCCGTAGTACAACTGCCCATCAATGAGAATGCCTACGCCGATGCCAAAATCCAGGTTGAGAAAAAATACATTTTTTTCTTTTTCTACGATTCCATTGCAGAATTCACCGTAAGCCATGGCTCGGGAGTCGTTTTCCAGAAAGACCCGGTACCCTACTTTCTTCTCAATGATTTCGCTGAGCGGTCGTTCCTCGAAAAAGAAAAAGCTATAACTGTAACCCGTGGCGTAATTAATCCGGCCGGAAAGATTGATTCCGATACCCAGAATTTTGGTTTTCGGAATCGTTAAACCCGCGATGAAACCAGTAATTAATTCACAAAGCGTATCCAGCGATTCGGTGGTATTGTCGAGCGTATACGGCAAATTCTCGGTTACTTTCAGCAGGTTTTTCTGCAAATCAAGCAGGCCAATGTTGATGTGCGTATGTTTGACATCCACGCCAATAAAAAAAGCGGAATCGGCAACTACTCCGTACAGATTGGGCTTACGACCACCCGTAGAATCAATTTTGCCGTAATCCTGAATCAATCCTTCCTGAATCAGCTCATTGACGGTTGAAGTCACCTTGGGAATACTGATGGCTAATTCTTTACTTAATTCGGGAATGATGGCGTTACCGACGTTCGCAAAATAACTCAGAATGCTTCGTTTCGGATCGATACTTTTATGCGTAGTTCGGGTCTCGCTTACTACCTTGGTCATTGCAAAAGGCGACTGATGTTACAGGAAACAACCCGGATAAAGCCGTTGGTGGAGCCCTTTGTGCAGTCGGGCAAAGGTGATTAAAAAATAAAAACAAAACCAAGGTACGCAGAATTTGTCGCTGTCCCAAACCCCATAAAAGGATAACTATTAAGGCTGCTGAAGTTTAGATTCAGAATGTTTTGATCCATTCCGCCAAGCCGTACGAAAGCGGAAGATTGCTTCAATTTATCGTGACTAAACCGTTTTAAACGATCTGCTTTGGGGACGAAAACCAACGAAAAACCCTAGCCTGAAGGCTAGGGTTGAATCGGGCAGTGGGACTGCCACCTAAAATATCCCAAAGGATGCCTGGCGGGACATTCTTTACTCCTTGTTGTATTTCGGGGGCCAAATATGATAAGATTTGATTACAACCACAAAGTTCCTTTGGTTAAACAATAAAATACTGAATCAAAATTCTGCGTTTGTGGTTTACTATTCATTCAATTACAAATCTAATTTGGTATACTTCACTGATTTCCAGGAATTTTAATCGCTAATCAGAAAACGATTCATCCTTATGTGTTACTATGTGAAGGCTCAGGCTACGATGCAGCAATTACAGGATCGTTTTCAGGCGGACCCCCTGGAAACGGACGGCTACGAACCGCAGGAGAAAGTCAACGGCTTTGCCATGCCGTACCTGCCAATCATTACGCAGGAAGATCCTGGTCGGATTCAGTTGTTTCGCTGGGGACTAATTCCGGGCTGGGCCAAGCCGGACAAAGCCCCGGAGCTGGCTAGAATGACTCTAAATGCCAAGTCAGAAACGTTATACGAAAAGCCCAGTTTCAAAGGTTCTGTCCAGCAACGTTGTCTGGTACTGGTCTCAGGGTTTTATGAGTGGCGGCATCAGGGATCCACTAAAATTCCGTACTTCATTCACTTGCCGGATACGCCTCTTTTTGCCCTGGGTGGCTTGTACAGTCACTGGAAAAATGAGCAGACGGGTACCGAAATTCCTACGTTTACCATTATTACGACACCCGCCAATGAGCTAATGGAGTACATCCACAATACTAAAAAGCGGATGCCTTTTGTACTGAATCCAGCCCTGGAAAAAGACTGGATTCGTCCGGATCTGAAGCGAAATGAGATGAACCAGTTCATGCAACCCCTGGAACAGCAACTCATGGCGAGCGAGGTAATTGGAGCGTAATACCCTGAAAATCATTAATATTCACAACCAAACGCTTCGGTTTTACAACTGATACCTCAATTCCAGTACCCCATTGCTGTAGCTTTTGGTACGGGTAAGCTGAAAGGTATGTTCTTCCGTTAATCCCTGAAACAGCGAAATTCCCGAACCCAGTACGACGGGCATTACATGGATGATCAGTTCATCGATGCATTTTTCCTGTAGAAATGCCGCATTAAGCTGGCCCCCGCCAATCAGCCAGATGCCCTTGCCGGGTTGCTGTTTTAAAGATTGTATGAACGGGAGCCAATCCTCTGTAATGAAGGTTACGTACGGAGCTTCGCCACGGGTGGTCGAACGGGTAAAGACGTAGTTGGTCAGGTTCGCGTACGGAAAGGTCTCTTCCAGACCCAGCACGACTTCATAGGTTCGATAGCCCATCAGGGTGGTATCGATGGTTTCCAGGAAAGCTGCGTAGCCATAATCCGTCTGTTCGGGATTGGGAAATTGGATGAGCCAGTTTAACTCGTCCTGGGGTCCGGCCACAAATCCGTCCAGACTCATGGCTGTGTACAACGTTATTTTTCTCATGCGAAAGGATTTTATTCCGCAAAAGTGAATCCGTTTTTTCCGTGAAAATTGTATAAAATTTACCCAAAACTGCTTACAGATAAATCGTATTGGGTATCTCCCGAGCCACCCGCTGCTCCCGTACAGCCCGACGGTACGCACCCGGCGTCATGCCGGTTAATGACCGGAACGTTCGGATGAAGTGAGCCTGATCGTAGAAACCCGATTCATAGCCGATTTCGGTTAAGGATTGTTCAGGCTGAGTAACCATACAATGCAAAGCCTGATTGAGCTGAATCATTTGCCGGTACTTCTTCGGTGTTATGCCCAGCACTGAAACAAAACTACGCAGAAAGGTTTTATGCGATTGCTCCAGGGTTTGTACGTACGACTGAATGCTTGCTCCGGAACTAGATTCCAGCTCCGTTAATAAGTCCTGTGTGGCCGTTGGAATGGATTGAGGCCGACTATTATCACGAAGAAAGGCTTGCAGGTACTGGACTTTTTCGGCTCCCTCCGCGTGTTCCTTCAGGTTTTGTAGAAATGGTGTGGTTTGTGGACCGAACAGGGGCCGGAGTGTGCTCGGTTTTTCGGGCGTAAATCCGAATAATCGATACAGTCCTCCGGGTTTGAACAAGATCCCAAGAGCCCGATACCGTCCCTGTACCGTCGTATACAAGGGTTGCTGCGATAACCCCAGCACGGAACCTGCGGCAGTATAGGTATAGGGAAAAGCTCCGGTATTACAAAACGAATCGCCGTAGTTGATGAGTAATTCCTGATACGGAAAGGCAACGGTTTGCGTGCGTACATGCACCTGCGGACTCTCCTCATACCAGATGCAAGCCACGCTATGCCCTAAATCGTCCGTCGGTCTGAGTTGATACGAAGTCTTCATAAAACGGTTGGATAGCTCCTAATTCAGGTGCGAAAGTAAAGGTAATACGACCGTGAAAGAGTCAGCTTCTTCCCGAATAACAATGTCCGACTGCGTCAGCATCCGGTATTTAGCCGTGATATTGTTCAGGCCTACCCCATTGCTCGCTACGGCTTTATTTTTACGCTGTACGTTATTCCGAACCCACAGTTGTACTTCGGAAGGCCGGGTGAAAGCGGTAGAAATATCAATCGTCAGCGGCTGACTGGCCCGTACCACATTGTGCTTGACGGCGTTTTCGACCAGTAATTGCAGGGTGAGCGGCGGAAGGGTGTAATTCAGGTGTTCGATGGGTACGGACAGTTGTACCCGAATGCCTTCCCCGTGCCGTGTTTGCAGCAAATGCACGTAGGATTCAATAAAACGCAGTTCCGTTTCCAGTGTCGTCAGTTCGCGGTCATTGGCGTATAGCAGATACCGGTATACCTTGGAAAGTTCGTCCACAAACCGACCCGCCAGCTGGGGCGATTCCTCGATTAAGGAAGACAAGGCATTGAGGGCATTAAACAGAAAGTGCGGATTGACCTGACTTTTAAGCGAATCAAAACGGGCCTGCCATTCGGCCCGCATGAGCTGTTCTTTTTCCTGATACGTCTGTTTCCACTGATGAATCAGATAACTACCCTCGTAAATACTCACATAAACGCACACGTAAACGACCTGAATACCAACGGTTTCAAAGTAATCGTATAGATCATACAGCCATAAACCAGGATTAAGCAACTGATTGACTCCTGAGCGTAAAAATGTATTGACATTGGCTAGCAGAATAATTACAAACAGTAGTCGCCACAACCGACGCCGCGTATTAATCAAGCCGGGATACAGCTTTTGAATAAACCGGACCGCCCAGCGTGCCAGCTCCCAACCGATATACCCACATAACAAACCAATCAGCATGGACCAGAAAAAATCCCGGGGGGTTAGCTCCAGGTACATGCGGAGCTTGAAGAAAATCAGACCGAAGGCAAAAAGCCCAATAGGCCCCAGCAAGCGAAGTCGTAAATTACGTGATTGAAGAAACGGCATATAAGGCAGAAGGTATAAAAACGAAAACTAAAATTACGGCGGGTTTTCGTCACTTCAAAGAAGATTTTCTTCTCTCTTGAGAGAACAAATGCGGGTATCTATCATCTTCATTTATTCGTCAGTGGTGTAGCTCTTTTAACATTTTATTTAGAGCCAAGGGTGAAAATGGCCGTCTCCACTTTTACCTTTGTTCGCGTATCCAATTCATCACCTGCACCGTTTATTCGGATTTGATTAACGTAGTATGTCTATTTTTTCTGTACGAGTTTACCGCTTCCTGATTTTCCTGTTTACTGGCTTATTGATTCTTACTTTTTATCACCGTACGGAACATTTTGATGATGCCTGGTTTGCGGAACAATCTTACTGGTTTGTAAAAGAAGGAAAAGTTCGTTCTGAATTATTCCGGGGCTTTTTATACTGGGACGAACGCATTTATGTTTTTCATAAACTTTTCATTTACACCGGAGCCTTTTTAATGGGTGTGGTGGGTTTTAGTGTAGCGGGAAGTAAAGTCATTAGCATTCTTTTTGGAACGATAGCAGCGGGTTTAATCTGGAAGTACACCGAGCGTGAGTCCCGCGAACAACAATGGCTGGCTTTATTGCTGTATCTGGGCTGCGGTACACTAATTCAGTATTTCTGCATCAATCGGCCGGAAATCATGTGTATGACGCTGGGCTTTGCCTCTTACCTGTGCCTGGACCGCCCCGGCGGACGGCTCCCACACGTGGGCTGGGCAGGCGTATTCGCCGGTATGGCCGCTCTGACGCATCTGAATGGGCTGATTTACCTGGCCGCCGGTGCCCTCTGGCTACTCCTTCGCACCGACTGGCGAAAAACGCTCGTCTTTGCGGGTGTTGGCGGATTTGTACTGAGTCTGTATCTGCTGGATGCCCTGCTGGACCAGCGGGTAGACCGGATGGTTTGGCAGTTTGTGGAAGACCCGGCCATGCAATACACGCGTACCCTCTCCGACAAATTAAAAGTGATGGTTGATTATCATCAACTCTTTTTTCACAGCCAGCACGAAGCCGCGTTAACCGCACTCGTCGTGTTGACTATTATCTTCGCTCGCAAGCACCTTTCCCTGACACAGCCAATCCTGTTATACCTGCTTTTACTCGTCGTTTTTTTCTGGTTATTAACCAAAAGTACTTTCGCTTTTTATATTCTTTTATTTGTCCCCTGGTTCGCTATTCTTGTAGCCACTTACGCTCCTGCATTTCTCCGAACGCAAGTGCAAAAACGGGTAGCCCGGGTCATTTTATCCGCTTACGTTTTGATTGGATTGTTTACGATTGGCGAAGTAGTATATGAAAATTATACGGTTCCTTATCAGCAAACCTATAACGAACATTTAGCCCGCCTGATGCCCGAAAAGAACAGCAGGGTGATTGCCCCGCTCAGTTTTTTCTTTGGGCAGATGGAAAATTATCAGATTCGGAGCCTGAGTTATTACTGTTCCCTGCGAGACCGTCCTCCGCTGACCCTACCGGAATTTTTCGATCTTGCTGACCGGGAAAAAGTAAAATACATCATCAGTGATGACCCCCTGAATTCGAGCTATTACATTCCGCTGGATACGCCCGAACGAATGGGAGCCTATATCCGAATTTTTAAAGATGATCGAACGGTCGTATACCAACACCAGCCCTAACCGTTAGAACAGGCCTGCGACGATTTGGAGAAGTCAGCGCCCTTTGCTTAGTTTTGACTACTAAAAAACCACATTCATGAAGCTTCTGGGAAGAATTGTAACCGTCGAATCACATAACACCTCCCACCCTGATCCTACCTTCTCGCTTGAATTACACGTTGCTCGCCATGACATCCGCCTTTTCCGTATTACGCAGGAGCAATTCGATGAAGTGAAAGCTCGTGGCTTCGGCAAGGTTGAACTGGAAGTAAATCCGAATAGTGGCCTCGTCCTTTCGATTACCCGTACGTAAGGTAACCGGGTCGGTGGGCCGTTTCATCTGGATCAACATAACTTTGTACGCCATTGATTGGAAATCCCTTCAATCGATACCTATCACGAACGTATCATTAAAGTTCTACAATGGAATTCTATCTGCTTTTTAAAGAAGAGGATACCTATGAAATACGATATCATTTATCCGTTACAATCCCTGTACATAAATCCCTACAAAAAAGATAATCCGTAAGAATCTTTCGTTTGTTTGAATTTTGCAAGTATTGGTTTGTTTGCTGTAAGCTACTGATACTGAGTCACGTATACTTTTGCAGTGTACAAAAAACAAACATATTATGACTTCTTCCAAGGTATGGTTCGTCACGGGAGCCTCACAAGGACTGGGATTGATATTGACCCAAAAATTACTACAGCAGGGCTATCGGGTAGCCGCCACTTCAAGAAAGTTAGATACATTAATCAAAGAAATTGGTCCGGCTTCGGATCAGTTTTTACCCCTACAGGTTTCGTTGACGGAACCAGCCAGCGTGCAGGAAGCCGTTGCTCAAACCATCTCCGCTTTCGGTCGTATTGACGTAGTGGTAAACAATGCTGGTTACGGACAGTTTGGAACACTCGAAGAACTTAGCGACGAGGAAGCTCGCAAGAATTTCGACATTAATGTCTTCGGTTCACTTAATGTCATTCGTGAGGTGATGCCTTACCTCCGCAAGCAGCAGTCGGGGCACATTTTCAATATCGCTTCGGTCGGCGGCTATACGGCCAATTTTGCGGGTTGGGGCATTTATTGTGCTACGAAGTTTGCCGTCGCTGGTTTTACGGAATCGCTGGCGGCAGAGGCAAAATCATTCGGTATTCATGCGACGGTAGTGTATCCAGGCTATTTTCGAACCAATTTCCTCACCCAGGAATCCATGGCTACGCCGGCCCGCCGCATCGAAGCATATGCGGAAGCTCAGGCCTCTTTGTCGGCCCATCGCGAGGATATCAATGGTAATCAGCCCGGTGACCCGGAGAAAGCCGTAGCTGCCTTGATTAAGGTGGCTACCACACCTAACCCACCGCTCCACCTGTTTCTGGGTAGTGACGCCTACGCAATGATGCAGGAAAAGATGGCGGCCGTGCAGGCGGATGTAGAGGCCTGGAAAGACTTGACTATTTCTACAGATTTTACGACTCAATCCTGAAACGGAACGAACCTGGAACTGTCCCAGCAAAAGTCATGAAAACAAACAATTCTTACGTAGGTATGTGGGTAACGAAAGATGGCTATATCCGGCATGAACTCTTACCTAATGGCCGCTACGATGAAGCCCGGGGTACCCGGAAAAGTGCCTATCAGGGCCGGTACACCCTCACGGGAGATCACATTGATTACGTGGACGATACGGGTTTTACGGCCGACGGTGATTTCCGGGACGGAATTCTGTACCACGCCGGAATGGTTCTGTACCGGGAAGAAAAGTAAACGAAACTCATCTCCATGCAAACGCCCAGCGTCCTGATCGTGACGCTGGGCGTTTTTTTATAACATTAAATGTTCGGGCAAAGGAATGACCTGGCTACTTTCGTCGGCTACGGGAGCGAGCCGTTGCTGTTGGAACGGAATAATACCCGACCAGATGGGCAATTCCTTATCTTCTGGTTCGTCGTTGGGCATGCCCGTCCGGATTTTCGCCGAAGCCTGATCGGCTTTAAAAGCCAGAACCGTTGTTTTGCGTAATTCACTGTCGGTCATGGGCCGCAGGTAATCCCAGCTATTCGGTACTATTTTCTCGGTCAGCCATTGGAGAGCCGCTTTTTTAAGGCCAAGCTCTTCTATCTTTTCGGCTTCAGCAAAGAGGATTACGGAACGGTAATTCACCGTATGCGAAAAGGCCGATTTGGCAATGACCAATCCATCCATTAAGGTAACGGAAACGCAAACGGGCAAGCCTTTTTCAATCGTACGAATAAAATGACTGCCCACTGAACCATGGATGTAAATCTTGTCTTCGTAGCGGACAAAAGCCGTTGGAATGGAGTAAGGCTGGTTGTCTACGCAATAGCTGATGGTGCAGTATAAGGCCTCATCGAGAATAGGGTAAATGGTTTCGGCATCAAAATGAGCTTTTTTAGCATCCCGACTGGGAATAAGTTTCGGAGTATTCATTCGGCTGTTTTTTTGACAAAAGTGTAGCTTTGCTGGATTCATCAACGCATCCATTTTTAACAAAACGAGTAGTCCAATTTTATGCAGCCTTTAGCTACTCTCCTTCAGATTTATCGGCAGGATCCTCAGCCCATTTACCTTCAGCTCGCCGCTCAGCTCATTGATCTGATCCGTAAAGGCATCCTGCGTCCGGATTATCGACTCCCCAGCACGCGAGCGTTAGCATCGGGATTAACCATTCACCGAAAAACCGTAATACAGGCTTACGACGAACTCATCGCTCAGGGTTGGTTACAAACGCAGGTAGGAAGCGGTACGTTCGTAAGCCAGCACTTACCAGAATTATCGCCCCGGCCCTTGGTCAGTGCCGACGTTTTCAATCCTGCGAAACAGGCGGGGTTTCCTTTCCACCCCACACCGCATCTGGATCGACAGCCGCTCAAGGCTCAGGCCCGCTATCACCTCGACGATGGGTTTCCCGATGCCCGACTTGCTCCCGTTCAGGAATTATCGCGAGCCTATCGCTCGCAGCTGCTGGCCTCCAATCCTTACATTCGGCTGGGGTATAACGATCCCAGTGGCTCCCGCTGGCTTCGGGAGGAATTAGCCATTTATCTAAATGCTACGCGTGGTTTGCGGGCTGAACCGGAAAATATACTGATTGTACGGGGTACGATGATGGGCGTGTATCTGGCTAGTACCGCATTGCTTCAGCCAGGAGACGAAGTGGCAGTAGAAGAATACACCTGGTCAGGGGCCCGCATGAATTTTCTACAGGCCGGAGCCCGGGTTACGCCTGTACCGGTAGATGCATACGGCATCGATGTGGATGCGTTAGAGCAAATTTGTCAACAACGACCGCTGCGGATGCTGTACCTTACTTCGCATCACCAGTATCCTACAACCGTACCCTTACGAGCGGACCGCCGTATGCGGTTACTGGCTTTAGCTCAGGCCTACAAATTCATTGTTTTCGAGGATGATTATGACTACGATTTTCACTACGAAAGCAAGCCGCTGTTTCCACTCGCCAGTGCCGATCTGGGTGGCATGGTACTCTACAGCGGTTCATTCACCAAAACCATTTCACCAGCCTTTCGGGTTGGGTATCTGGTAGGCCCGGAAAATGTGATTCAGCACCTGGCCAAACTACGCCGAATCGTTGATCGTCAGGGCGATACATTGCTTGAAAATGCTATGGCCGAGTTATTACATATGGGAGTTATTCAACGGCACATCCGGAAATCGCTACGCATGTATCGGCATCGGCGGGATCTGTTCTGTGACTACCTGCAAACGGAATTGGGGCATGTCGTTGATTTTCGAAAACCGGAAGGGGGCATGTCCGTCTGGACTACCTTCGATTCGGGTATTAACCTGGTACGACTGGCCGAAAAAGCTCTTCAGAAAGACTTGTATTTATCCAACGGAACAGCACACGAGTCCGTTTTCCGAAAAGAAAATGTTGCTCGTCTGGGCTTTGCTTCTTCGACGGAAGAGGAACTAGTCTGCTGCGTTAAAATTCTTAAATCACTACTCTAACCAGGTAGAACGCTGTATAAAACCGGCTGATTAGGCTGTGATCCAGCCCGTTAAAAACAGGAAGTAAATAAAAAATCCAGCGATAAAGGTAGCTCCTGCCATCAGGCGAATTCTATTCAACTTGCGTTCACACATTTCCTGCCGAACGGTAGCTTGTATATGTAAAATGGCGGTGTCAGGATTCAAAAGGTCGGTCGGTTCGACCGAAGGCTTTATCCATAAGATTCGTTTCATACACTTCTCCTCTTGCTTTCAAACTAATAAACTGATGGCAAATTAACCAATGTTCATCTTCTTTATGAAATTGTACGCTACTGAAACTTGCCTGTAATTCGTCAGATGGTGTATAGGCCTGCCGTAATTCCCAGCAAATCCATACAAACCAGCACACGATATATCCACTAATTATTGCTACCCAGATCATCCGTATTCTTATTTGACAGAACCATTAAAAAAGTCGTATTCGCCTCATCAACAATGCCACTATGAAGAAGATTGAGGAAATCATTACTCAGTTACGGTCGTTCGATTCCTGGCTATAATAAGGATTGAAAAAAGTTTAAATCCCAAAAAATGCTTTTTTAGTGCTAAAAAGCTGCTTTACGTATATTGCGTATACACAAACCGTTAATATTGGTATAGCCTTTTAACATACTGGTACAGAATCCATTAAAGATATTTTCTTGTATGTAATGTAGTTTGTTACCGCCAGACAAACGTATCCAAAACCCAGCGTCCGCCAACGGCTGGGTTTTGTGTTGTTAAATGAACAGCTATTAATGCTACGCAGACCTTAAAAGCGAGTCAGATGTCTTTTTCAGGAATTTTTACTAGGAATGCTACCGTCTTTTTTGTCTATTTGCCCAAAAAAGCAGAAATCAATTTTTATTATCGATGGCTACTAACTCAACCAACGATGGGGGCGATTTAACTCCCGTATACGTCGTAATCGGCTTTTTGATCGTACTGTCTCTGATCATGTTACCCTTTTTCGACTACACCAACGCTCCGATTACGCCAAGTACTACGACCGGTGATGTGGGTCTGGAGAGTATCTCTCCGAAAGTAAGCCTGCCTAAAGAAGCTGCTGCGGCTGCCAATCATTAATAAAAGAAACCTCTCCTTCGCGAGAGGTTTTTTTTATGTCCTCTCTTTTTCCTGCCCCGATACGCTGTATGGCTTTGTATCGTCTGTAAACTGCTTTATTAGAAAGCGTATCCTTCCTTAATTTCGATAGTTGGTAGTCATTTTCAGAATCTATTTCTGCCTATACTGCATATTTTATCCGGAGCTGCTGATACAACTTTAGCCTTTCCTGATTTATTTTTGTAAGTGTATCCACTTGATTGATTCTTAAAGCTACCTAACTATACATCCTATGTTATCATTTATCGCTGATAGCTGTAACTACTTTATCTTAATCTGCACGGTCCTGGGCATTCACTTCTACCTGAAAGTACACGGTCGAAATAAAGTGACCAATGCCCGCCTCAAAGGCTTATATGATCTGGGTTTGAACTCGGTTTGCGTGCTGGGCATTGGATTCTGGCTGGTCTGGTTCTGGACGTCCAGATTCTTTTAATCGTTACAAATTCTCTGTCATTCAGGCATTCCGTACCCTTTGGTTTTGAACAACAAATCAAAGGGTATTTTTATTTTTTGAACCGGATGAACGACAATGCTAGTAGCTACTTCCTACAATAGTACGAAGGACGTTGGAAGTAATTATCCTGCATATAACGACATAACAGGTCAGTAGAAAAAAGCAATTTTTCAATATATCGCTAATGCATTAGAGCTTTACAGGGGTTTTCCTACTAAAAAAGGGAATCGTTACCAAGGGATTTTATAAACACTACTTATGGGATACTTATCTCGTTTATTTTATAAGTAAATAGCTACTTTTAGGAAGTAGAATTAAGGACTATGAGCCTTTTTTTATAAGCATGCTAAATTAGATAACGGGTTGCATATGAAAAGAATATGATGTAATCTTGTACCCGAAACGTTGCCCATCATCGTCCTTGATTCTTATGAAAAAAAATCTATATTCTTTCTCTTTGAGTTTCCTTCTGGTTCGTATCGTTTTCTCCCTTTTACCTTCCTGCTTTCAACCGTAACGTCATTTCTGCTGGCTACATACATCCGTATCCTGCCGATGCTTCAGCGTGATCTGGCTTTTTAGTGCCTTCTTATTTCCTCCATACATACCATGTTATCTTTTCAAGTAATTGCTCGTCCTTTTAGGCGGGTTGTTGGTTTGCTGAGTCTGTCCGTACTGTTTCTAACGTCCTGCAATAAAGAGCCCGTCGAAAAAGTGGAGCCTTTCTTAGCAGATAGTTCGTTAGTAAGTGTATACGAACCTTCAGCGTTGGCTCTCATTCAGTCTACTAACGATTCACTGGAATATCGCCCGGCTGACTATACGATGGAAGTCTATCGTCTTACCTATCGCACAAGTTTAGCCGGCGGTACGCCCATTCTTGCTTCGGGTATCGTGTACCTGCCTCGTCAGCCCAAGGCAAAAAACTACCCCTTGTTAAGTTTCCAGCATGCTACGGCCTATTCGCCTGCCGAAGCTCCAACGGGCAATAGTCTGACGGCTCCGAGCTTTTCCTATCCGCTGTACTTTGCCACGCATGGTTACATTGTTGTGTGTCCCGATTACTTGGGTTACGGCCAGTCCAGTCAGGTTTCACACCCTTACGAACATCGCGAAACGCTGGCCAAGGCTTCCGTAGATATGCTCCTGGCCACGAAAGAGTTTCTGGAAGCTAAAAACCGCACCACGAATGGACAGGTTTTTCTGGCCGGCTATTCCGAAGGAGGGTACGCTACCCTTTCAACGCAAAAGATGATTCAGGATAGTTACGCTACTGAGTTTAAGCTTGCCAGTACCAGCTGTGGTTCAGGTCCGTATGCTACGAAAGCTTTCTTTCAGCATATCACTACGCAGCCTACCATCGGTAAGCTGGCTAACTATCTATACGTTTGGCAAACCTTGACTTACAACGAATTACACGGCCTGAATAAGCCCATTAGTTACTATTTCAAGGCTCCGTACGCCGAACAAATCCGGCAGTCCATGCTAACGCCCGGTCCATTACGGTAAGTTTTCATGAAATGTGCACCGATACCTTCCGGGCCGATGTTTTCGATGATACGTCTATGTTTTCGGAAGCACTCAGGAAAAATGATCTGACGGGTTGGTCAACGCAAACGCCTCTGCATCTGCTGCACGGCGATACCGATGAATACATTCCCTACCTGAATACGGACAAGGTCTACGAGTCCATGCAAAAACTGGGGGCTACCCAGGCTCAACTGACTACCATTCCGAATGGCTATCACGTACCCACGGAAGTGGTATTCATGCGGCGTACCCTCGAATGGTTTGAAAAAGCGAAAACGAAATCAGTTCAGTAAGCATCGCTAATGACACAAAAGGGGTTCTAACCTATCCTGGTTAGAACCCCTTTTGTATTAAAAAAAGGATCTGTCCCTACGCTTAGAGGGCAGTCAGGTAATCCACCATCTTTTTTCGGGTAGCTTCGTCCGGTAAAGGGCCAAAACCTGCCTGCATGTTGTCGGCCAGGTGATCCGGATCGGACGTACCCGGAATAACGCAGGTAACGGCGGGGTGCGACACGATGTATTTGAGAAAAAACTGTCCCCAGCTTTTCATTTCATACGCGGCAGCCCAGGCCGGAAGGGGCTGGTTGCGTACCTGAGCAAAAAGTCCCCCTTCACCCAAAGGCCGATTGATCAGCGTCGCGACGCCCCGATCAGCGGCAATGGACAAGAGCCGTTTTTCCGCATTTCGATTCAGAATGGAGTAGTTAAACTGAACAAAATCAATGGCCTCCGTTGCAAGAATGCGTTCCAGCATTTCGTGGCTGCTATCCGTGTAATGGGTTATTCCCAGATATCTGATTTTCTTCGATTCTTTCCATTCCCGCAAGGTTTGCAAATGCGTTTGCCAGTCGGTCAGGTTATGAATCTGCATGAGATCGATCGTCTCCCGTTGCATTCGCTCCCTGGATTCCTCCATTTGTCGAATGCCCTGTTCACGGCCCGTCGTCCAGACTTTGGTAGCGTAAAAAAACGAATCGGCCAGCCGGGCTGCCGTAGTAAGATCACCGATACGGGCTTCCGAACGGCCGTACATGGGCGAGGAATCGATGAGCGTACCTCCCGCCTGATGCATGGTCTCCAGGGTACGTTGTAAGCGGTCAGTGGGTGCGGGCACATCAAACGTTTGCCAGGTACCCAGCCCGATCACAGGTAACGTTTCCTGCGTCGAAGGAATGGGGCGTTTAAGCATACAAGTTGAGCAATGAGTTGGGTGGAAATCGAGCGGAATCAGGAGTACAAAATCCGGGCCAATTCATTCGCTAAACCTATGGTAAGAGCGATTGTGGAAATCGTTTGGCAGTTTTCACTGGTACGCATCTTTTGCCGAAAAGAGCAATAGTGAAGCAGTATTCTGTCGATGCATCCACCAAAATCATGAAGAAATGAACGCAAATTCTGAATCCAGCCCAATGACCGATCCCCGAGAAAAATATCCGAAACCGCCGTATCCAGAGCAGGAGCAACCCGTACCCGGTAAAACGGCTAAAATGTCTCCCCAGCCCGATCATGGCGAAACTTCCTATAAAGGTTCCGGCAAACTGGAAGGACGTAAAGCCATTATCACGGGCGGAGATTCCGGCATTGGTCGGGCCGTGGCTATTGCTTTTGCCCGCGAAGGTGCCGACGTATTGATTTCGTATTTGAACGAAGAAGAAGATGCCCGTGAAACCGCTCAGTATATCGAGCAGGCGGGTCGGAAAGCCGTATTGGTGCCGGGCGATATTAGCGAAGAATCACACTGCCAGGAAATTGTACAGAAAGCCGTTGCCGAATTCGGCAGAATCGATATTCTGGTGAATAACGCAGCATTTCAGATGGCCCGCGAATCGTTACAGGAAATTCCCAGCGAGGAATGGGACCGGACGTTCAAGACGAACATCTACGCCATGTTCTATCTCTGCAAAGCTGCCGAACCTTTCATGAAGCCCGGTAGTACGATCGTAAATACAACCTCGGTTAACGCATATACGCCCAACCCTACGTTGCTGGCCTATACGGCTACGAAAGCCGCCATCCAGAATTTTACGGGCAACCTGGCTCAGAGTATCGCCGAAAAAGGCATTCGGGTCAACTGCGTCGCTCCGGGACCGATCTGGACGCCGCTGATCCCCGCAACCATGCCTCCCGAAAAGGTACAGAAGTTTGGAGAAGATACACCCCTGGGACGGGCAGGCCAACCCGCCGAGCTAGCCCCGATTTACGTATTGCTGGCTTCGGAAGACTCCAGCTATATGTCGGGAGCAACCGTACAGGTTACCGGTGGCCGACCCACGATTTAACGCTCCAGTCATTGAACGGGTTGTTGGAAAATGATCCGTAAGACGAATGATTCCCTGCATCCGTAGTTTGGAAGCTCTACGTTGATTCTTCGGACGCAGTTCCAGATAAAAAAGGCCAGTACGTGCGATACGTACTGGCCTTTTTCGTATAGCCGCCCTTTCGTTTTCTTACAATTTCAGAAAGAATAGAGAATCGACCTTTGTGGTGGGTCAGGCCAAAGCCCGACTCTATCCATCACTACTATATTCCTGAAAAAACCATGTCTACATTCCCAAAAATTCTCATCACCGGAGCTACGGGTAGCGTCGGTTCTGCATTAACTCAGCAACTTGCTCAGCGTGGAATTCCATTTCGGGCCCTCGTTCGTTCAGAAAAAGAAGCCCTGGCGACATTACCGGGGGTGGAAGTAGTCCGTGGTGACTTCAACGATCCGGCCAGTCTGGCCCGTGCTTTGCAGGGTATCGAACGGGCCTTTTTACTTACCAGTTCTTCTGAACAGGCCGAACAGCAGCAATTAACTTTCGTAACCGAAGCCCGGCGGGTGGGCGTTCAGCATCTGGTAAAGCTGTCGCAGCTAGCGGCAGATCTGCATTCGCCCGTACGATTTTTACGGTATCATGCCGTTGTAGAAGAGGCCATCCGGGAAACGGGCTTAACGTATACGTTTCTACGTCCAAACCTATTCATGCAGGGATTACTGGGTTTCCGTTCTTCCATTGCTCAACAGGGCCTGTTCTTTGCAGCCATTGGCGATGCAAAAATCAGCCTGATTGATGTACACGATATTGCCGCTGTAGCCGTAGAAGCGTTAACGGGCGAAGGGCATACCGGGAAAACGTATACCCTAACCGGGTCCGAAGCACTGAGTCATTCGGAAATCGCTCAGCAACTTTCAGCGGTACTTCACAAACCGGTTCATTTCCAAGAGGTATCGCCTGAGCTAATGCGAGAAGCCTTACGAAGCATAGGCTTTCCGGAGTGGCAAGCCGAAGGCCTCGTGGAAGATTACGCTCATTACAGCCGGAACGAAGCCGCTATGGTCACCCATACCGTACGGGAAGTAACGGGACAAGCGGCTCGTACTTTTCAGGCCTTTGCCCAGGAATTTGCTCCACTGTTCCGGAAATAATTTATTTATCGGGGAAACGGAGCAGTACTCCGTTTCCCCGATAAATAAATTATTCACTGTGGACCATATTGGTCTGCGGTTGAATGTCTATCCGGTTCAAACTGCGGTCTACGAGTAAGTAATAAGTGAACGTCTGACCTGGATGCCGAATCATGAGTTTGTACCGTCCACTCGGAAATTTCTGTAAGTCAATGGACCGACGGTAGGTTGATCGGTTACTACGATCCTGATAGTGACTGTACTCCTCCAGTTCGTCCGTAATACTCACACTCACCTGCTTTGTATCGAGTCGAGCGTAGAAAACCTGGATCTTACCCAGCTCTTTGACCTGAGGGTTGGCCACGAAAAAAGCAACGCCATCCCGGTACCAGGTAATCTTGGTGCCGGGAGATTTTTCGACCGATAAAGGAACGCTATATATCGCCAGATTACGTTCGGGAGACAGGTGCGAACTGACCAGCCGCTGGTTGGTCACTGAAGCCAGTAACTGATCGAACAGGCGGATATTTTTTTGCGTGAGGCGACCCAAATCTTTGGGCAATGTTTCTTCATAAACGACCTGATGGGCAGCCGTATAAAACCGAATCAGCGGACTCTGACTTTCCTGTGAAGCGTACAGTTTCCAATACGCCCGGGCAGAGTCGCTGGAGGCAGACTGAGCCGACACTACCGTTGAAAAGCTAACAAGTACGGCTAGAATGCCGAATAAACGAGTACTGCGGAGGAAGCGTTGCATGAGAAGTTGACGTTAAGATGAAACCATAGGATCCAGCCCCATCCGTCGTGGATGGGTCAAAAACGCATCATAAGGGTGGTTAAGGATCCGTCTGCGAAGAGACGTCAACAGGTGTACGGCGATACGTTCAGCATCCGTAGCTACTGCCGGGCCCGGACAGCGAGGTATCAGAGCTGGTACGAGCGTACTTCTTTTCAAGTACCAAAGCCGTGCCCAGGCAACACCAAAATCGTAATCCGCTAATAATCAGATATATGTTAAAAATGAAATGTGCGAAAGTGAACAAAGTTTGTCCATTTTCGCACAAAAAAGCTCTTGATTTCACTTTCGGACAGGCCTAGCCAGACAACCGCACCGCGGACGTACGTACGGCTACGATCAAACCATCCATCGACGGATCGGAAAGGAATTTAAAACAGAGTGTTTAACGAGGATCGGGCAATGATTACGGAAATGCGACTTGTCGTTTCTGTTCAATAATAATCCTTGAAACCATACAAACGCTGAGCTTTTTCTTACATACGGTACGTCCGCACGTAGTCGCGGGGAGGCATTCCGGTAATTTCCTTGAAGCGTCGGTTGAAATTGGAAAGATTGGTATAGCCGCATTGAAAGGCAATTTCACTGATGGATTCGCGGGACTCGCGAAGGAGTCGACAGGCGTGTTCAATGCGTACTTCGTTGAGTAAATGCGAAAAAGTTTTTCGGGTATGTTGCCGGAAGAAGCGGCAAAAAGCTCCCGGCGTCAGGTTTGCCACACCCGCTACCTCTTCCAGTCCGATCGGAGCGGCGTAATGCTGGAGGATGTAAGAGAAGATCCGTTCAAGTCGCTGGTGATCATCGGGGCGGCTGGGTCGTTCGTAAGCCATTCGCGAAAGAATCTCCCGCTGCTGATTCCCCGCCAGCTGGTCCAGTACGCGTACCAGAAAGAGAAATTGCTGAAACGGACGTTGTTCGGGCAGTTGTTCGAACTCCTGCACCAGCGAGTCATCCGCCGAAACCTGCAATCGAACACCGTGCCGGGCTTCGGACAACAACTGTTTGAGGTGGACCATTTCCGGAAAAGCCAGCAATTGCTGTTCGAATGGTTCACTCATAAATAAAACGGAAGTAGATACCGCCTGTTCATTTCCGGCACCGGGCGTACTCCGCAACACGTGCGGCAGATTGCTGCCCAGCAGTAACAGATCATAGGGTTGAAAACGGTCAATGCGGTTACCTACCACCAGCGTTCCTTCCCCTTTCTCGATCAGGGTAAGCTGGATTTCGGGATGAAAGTGTAATTGCCCGTAAAAGCTGGGTCCATTCTCCTTCTGAATTCGAAATGAACGCTGATCGACACTGGGTACGCGAAAGAACAGGGGCTTCATACTGATATTTATTTGGTCGATTTATTGGAAAGCCCCATAAAAGTAGTGAAAAAAGTATTAAAGCCAATCAAATCCGAGCAATGAAGCCTGCCAAACCTTTCGGACCTTTGAGCTAACATTTAAGCCCCTTCTACGATATGAACGTTGCCGTTACCTGGCAGGGAATTTACCCTGCACTTCTTACGCCCTTTACTGCTGAGGACACGCTGGACCTGAATCTGTTTGAAACCAACCTCCGGGCTCAGATCGACGCCGGCGTACGGGGTCTGATCATTGGCGGATCGCTGGGAGAAACCAGTACGCTGACCCGCCCCGAAAAACTGCAATTGCTCGAACGAGCCCTGCAGGTTTGTGACGGACAGGTACCGGTTATCGTGAATATTGCGGAACAGGCCACGCGTGATGCCATCGCAGCCGCTCAGGAAGCGGAAGCAAACGGAGCGGATGGTTTGATGCTGTTGCCTCCTATGCGGTACTTTGCGGATTCCCGCGAAACAGTAGAATACTTCCGGAGCGTGGCCGAGTCAACGAAGCTGCCGATTATGGTTTATAATAATCCGGTGGATTACAAAATCCACATCACGGTACCGATGTTCCAGGAACTGGCTCAGATTCCGAACATTGAAGCCGTGAAAGAATCGACCCGCGACCTGACCAACGTGATCCGGATGCGGAATGCCTTCGGCGATCGCTTCAAAATCATGGGTGGCGTAGATACACAGATTCTGGAATCAGCCGTACTCGGTGTTGATGGCATTGTAGGTGGACTGGTTGATGCCTTCCCGGCTGAAACCGTAGCCCTTTACGAATGGGCTCAGCAGGGCAAAATCAAAGAAGCCTTTGAATTGTATCAGTGGTTTATGCCCTTGCTGGAACTTGACATTCACCCCAAACTTGTTCAGAATATTAAATTGGCTGCCGTGGCTACGGGCATCGGTTCCGAATACGTACGGGCTCCGCGTCTGCCGCTCATCGGCGAAGAACGGGCTCACGTACAGGGCATCATCGATCGGGCGATGGCGAATCGCCCCAGTCTTGCGGTTCCGGCTTAATCCAGCTCACGAAGGCTGTTTTCCCTTGAACTGTGTCGGTCTTAAGCTGGCACAGTTCAATCATTAGGATCTTTGGCAATTTTCGAACGATGTCTACAGCGTATCATTTTTTCTGTATTGATGCCCATACTTGTGGTAACCCCGTACGGGTAGTCACTGGCGGTAGTATTCCCTTTTTGCAGGGAGAGTCCATGAGCGAAAAACGACAGCACTTCCTCCGGGAATACGACTGGATTCGCAAGGGTCTGATGTTCGAACCCCGGGGCCATGATATGATGTCGGGGAGCATTCTGTACCCGCCCATTGATCCGGCCAATGACGCAGGCGTACTGTTTATTGAGACCTCCGGCTGTTTGCCCATGTGCGGACACGGTACCATCGGCACCGTTACCGTAGCCATCGAACAAAATTTGATTCGGCCCAAAACGCCGGGCGTACTGAATCTGGAGGTACCCGCCGGACTGGTACGGGCCGAGTATGTACAGGAAGGCCGGAAGGTCACGTCGGTGAAAATCACCAACATTAAATCCTATCTGGCGGCGGAAGGTCTTACGGTCGAATGCCCGGATCTGGGTACCTTAACCCTTGATGTGGCGTACGGCGGTAATTTCTACGGTATTGTGGATGTGCAGGCCAATTTTCCGGGTCTGGAGCATTTCAGTGCCGATCAGCTCGTTAGCTGGGCCCGCGTTTTACGGGTTCGACTGAATGAACAGTACCGTTTCGTTCACCCCGAAAATGACACCATTCGCGGCCTGAGTCACATCCTCTGGACGGGTGCTACGTTACAAGAAACGTCTACGGCCCGCAATGCCGTTTTTTACGGCGATAAAGCCATTGACCGTTCGCCCTGCGGCACGGGAACTTCGGCCCGCATGGCTCAGTGGTACGCTCAGGGCAAACTCAAGCCCGGCGATACCTTTGTTCACGAAAGTATCATCGGCTCGATTTTCAACGGAAGAATCGAAGCCGAAACCGAACTGGCCGGCAAACCGGCCATTGTACCCAGCATTGAAGGCTGGGCCCGCATACACGGCTACAACCACCTCATCATCGACGAAGACGACCCGTATGCCTTTGGCTTTCAGGTCATTTAACTTATAAAACGAGCGGCCGCTCGTCACCCCAAAACACATGCAACACATTGGAATTGTTGGTGGAGGAATTATTGGTCTAAGCTCGGCTTACTACCTGCGAAAAGCCGGGTATGCTGTAACCATTTTTGACCAGACCGCACTGGCCGACGGCTGCTCCTACGGAAATGCCGGTATGATTGTGCCCAGCCACATTGTGCCGCTGGCCCAGCCGGGTATGATTGCCAAAGGGCTTCGCTGGATGCTTCAGCCGACGAGTCCTTTTTACGTGAAGCCCCGGCTCAACGCGGATTTGCTTCGCTGGGGCTGGCTGTTCTATAAACATTCAACCAACGAGCACGTTCAATACGCCATTCCGGCTTTGCGGGACATCAGCTTACTCAGTAAAACGATGTATCAGCAAATGGCCAAGACGCTGGATTTTGGCTGGCACGAACGCGGTTTGCTGATGCTGTACCAAACGGCTGCTGCAGAACATGAATTACAACACGAAGCGGATCTGGCGAATCAGTCGGGCATTGAAGCCCGCATGCTGGATCAGAAACAGGTACAGGCCCTGGAACCCAACGCGGAAGTGACGGTACACGGAGCCATATACTATCCCGGCGATGCCCACGTAACACCCCGGCTGGTTATGGAAACCCTGATTGCCGATTTGAAAAGCAAAGGCGTTCAGTTTCTGGAAAACCATCGGGTAGAAGGCTTCGAAATGAATGGCTTTCGCGTAACGGCCATTCGGGCGGGTGGTGAACAGTACCCCGTCGATGAAGTAGTCATAGCCGGAGGAGCCTGGTCGCCGGAAGTAGTCAAAAGTCTGCAACTCAATCTGCCTTTACAGGGTGGAAAAGGATACAGTTTTCTGCTGAAAGATCAGAGCCCTCAGGTGCGGGTACCGGCCATTATGCTGGAAGCCCGGGCTACGGCCACGCCCATGGGCCAGGATCTGCGGATTGCCGGTACCATGGAAATCAACGGGACTGATCTTTCCGTAAACATGAAACGCGTACAGGGAATCAGTCAGTCCATTCAACGGTATTATCCGGGTATTCGCGTAGATTTGCCCGCCCGCGAAGTCGTCTGGAAAGGCCTGCGACCCTGCTCGCCCGATGGTTTGCCGTATATTGGTCGCATTCCGGCGTACCAAAACGTAACCCTTGCCACGGGTCACGGCATGATGGGTTTAAGTCTGGGACCTGGTACGGGCAAGCTCGTTAGCGAGATCATCCGGGGTCAATCGCTGAGTATGGATATCGCGGCGTTCCATCCGTCCCGCTTTCAGTAAAAGCAGGAAAAAGCTAAGGGTGAAGCAGGGACTCTTTCCGTCCCCTGTAAAGTACAGCGGCGTTTGGCCCTGTATGCCAAGCCCCAGCAAACGGGCCTTATACGCGTTCGAAAACCTCTGTAAACCCAAGCACTGGCATGTCACAAGCTACGATAGACTCTACTTTTCAAGCCATCAATCCGGCCACGGGCGAAACCCTGCCGGGTGAATTTACTGAAACCAGTCTCGAACAAATCACGGATTTTGGTCATCGTTCGGCGGTGGCCTTTGCCGAATACCGAAACGTATCCGGACGTAAAAAAGCGGAGTTTCTTGAGCAGATCGCTCTCGAAATTGAAGCCCTGGGCGACGCTCTGCTGGAACGGGCTCACGCCGAAACGGCTCTGCCCCTACCTCGTCTGACGGGCGAACGCGGTCGTACTACGGGTCAGTTACGCCTCTTTGCGAGCTACGTACGGGAAGGCTCCTGGGTAGACGCCCGCATTGATCCGGCCCTGCCCGAACGGCAGCCCCTGCCCCGCCCCGACCTGCGGCAAATGCTGCGACCGCTCGGACCCGTCGGTATTTTTGGAGCCAGTAACTTTCCGCTGGCCTTCTCCGTAGCGGGTGGCGACACGGCTTCGGCCCTGGCTGCCGGTTGTACGGTGGTGGTTAAAGCTCACCCGGCTCACCCCGGCACATCGGAGCTGGTAGCCGGAGCCATTCGCACGGCCGTACAAAAGTGCAACCTGCCCGAAGATACGTTTCTCTGCATTCAGGGTCGAACGAACGAAACGGGCCAGGCCCTGGTGAATCATCCCGCCATCAAAGCCATTGGCTTTACGGGGTCATTCCGGGGCGGTAAGGCCATTTTCGATGCAGCGGCCCGTCGCCCTGAACCCATTCCGGTGTACGCTGAAATGGGTAGTACGAATCCGGTTTTCTTTTTACCCCAGATTCTGAAAGAACAGGGAGCGGCCCTGGCTCAGGCATACGTCGCTTCCACAACGCTCGGTACCGGTCAGTTTTGTACGAATCCCGGCTTGAGTGTTGTCACGGCTTCGGAAGCTAGCGAGCAATTCAAAACACAGGCCCAGCAGTCCATTACGCAGATAAAACCGACGTCTATGCTGACCAAGGCGATTCGCGAGGCTTTCCATCAGGGCATCACACACCTCACCAGCCACGGAGATGTGCAGGTACTGGGTGAATCGGATGCGACGGAAGGCTATGCACTGGCCCGGCCCGTCCTGCTGACCAGTACGGCTAAAACACTGCTGGCGAATCCGGCCGTAGCTGAAGAAGTATTTGGTCCCAGCAGTATCATTGTTCAGGCGGATAGTCGCGAAGAAATGCTGGCCCTGGCTCAATCGCTGGAAGGTCATTTGACGGCCACGGTTTATGGTACCGAAGATGAACTCCTGCAATACGGCGATCTGCTGGCCATTCTTGAACAAAAAGCGGGTCGATTGATCATCAATGCGTTCCCGACAGGTGTGGAAGTAAGTCACGCCATGCATCACGGCGGACCTTTCCCGGCCACAACCGATGCCCGCTCGACGTCTGTAGGTACGAACGCCATTTGCCGCTTTGCCCGACCCGTATGTTATCAGGGATTTCCCCAGGCTCTGCTTCCGGATGAATTGAAAGATGCCAATCCGCTCTCCATCTGGCGACTTTGGGATGGCGTAACACAGCAGTAGTTCCTCTACGACTTTCCATACATTCGTATCATCATCCCAGTCTGCCACAGGCTGGGATTTTTTTATTCGTTTTCGCTGGCTAGTTTCTTTTCTGTCTGAAGGATCGTAAGACGGTAGGTAGGGTTTTGCCCATTCTCCGCCAATTCTTACTCCTGGCTACAGCCTGCTTACCAAAAGAAAAGCAGGCATTCTTTTTTAACGATTCGTATACGTTTTCGGATTTCCCTGGTACTCCGCCCGTACCCGGTTTTAGCACTTTGCTTTGTTATCCGCCTTTGCAGTTCGTTCATCATCCACTATAAACTCAACGCTATGGTAACCCGCAGAAGCTTTATTCAAACAGTTTCGAACGGCATTGTCTACACAAGTGTAGCGGGCAGCGGCCTTTTGATCGCCTGCCAGGGCAAATCAGATCAGTCCAAAGAATCTGAAAAACAAGCGGATCAACGTGAGGAAAAGAAGAAGGGTAAACTGGGCATTGCTCTGGTTGGCCTGGGAAAATATAGTGAAGAACAGCTGGCTCCGGCTTTGGAGGAAACGAATCATTGCTATCTGGCGGGGATTGTTACGGGCACGCCGGATAAGGCGGAAAAGTGGAAGAAGAAATACGACATTCCCGAGAAGAACATTTATAACTACGAGACTTTCGATACGATCAAGGACAATCCAGACATCGACATTGTCTACGTGGTACTCCCCAACAGCATGCATGCCGAATATACGGTACGGGCAGCCAGGGCTGGCAAACATGTCATTTGCGAGAAACCGATGGCTCTTACCGTAGCCGAATGCGACCAGATGATTGCCGCCTGCAAGGAAGCCGGAAAAATGCTTTCGATTGGGTACCGCCTTCATTTCGAGCCCTATAATCTGGAAATGGTACGCCTGGCCGAAACCAAAACCTTCGGCAATCTGAAAAAAATCAAAGCCGAAAACGGCATGAATGGTACCGAAGGCTGGCGAGTCGATAAAGAGCTTTCGGGAGGAGGTCCGCTGCCTGATGTAGGCATCTACTGCATTCAAGCCGTACGGTATACGACTGGCCAGGAACCCCTGGCCGTACGAGCGAAAGAAGGACCAAAGAAAGACAAGGAATTCTTCAAAGAAGTAGAAGCATCGCTGACCTGGGAAATGGAAATGCCGGGCGGCGTGATTGCCGAGTGCAAAAGCAGCTACGAAGAAGATATGAGTTTGCTACGAGCCGAAGCCGACAAGGGGTTTTTCGAACTAAACCCCGCGTATGGTTATTCCGGTCAGAAAGGCGAAACGTCCCAGGGAAAAATGGACTTGCCCAAGGTCAATCAGCAAGCCTTGCAAATGGACGACTTCGCCGAAGCCATTACCAAAAAGCGGCCCACGCCCGTACCGGGAGAAATGGGTCGTCAGGACGTAAAAATCATTAACGCTATTTACGAGGCGATGAGGACGGGAAAACGGGTCGAGATTCCTGCTTAAGGGGGTGTTTGAGGTTTGAAAGTTTAAATAGGTTCGAGGTTTGAGCAGGTCTCAGGTTTGATCGGGTTTAATCCAAAGGTTTCCGGTAAAACCGAGGTTTCCTGCATACTTTTTACAACGCGTATATCCTTCCAATCTGCCAGTAATCAAACCTCAAATCATTACAGGTTTCGCCTGATCAGATTCGTGTATTAATCATTCAAACCTTAAACCGATTCAAACTTTAACCCGATCAAACTTCATCAAACCTTAAGCCAAATCAAACCTCCAACCTACGTAAATGCCGACGCATTCCCACACCCTTTACTTTATAAACACTCTATTCTATCCAATTCAATGAAAACAAGAACTACATTATTCTTAAGTGCTGCACTGGCGGGCGTGATTGGCCTGAGTTGTAGCAAAGGCAGTGGATTCTGGGATTCTTTTATTCCGGAAACTGATGAGGAACCGACTTCTGCTCAGGTTACTGGTTATGTATTTCGTCCGGCTCTGGTACCAGCTACACCCGAACGCATCCAACAATTAAAAGTGCCCACTGGATTTAAAGTACAGGCGTTTGCTCAGGAAGTGGGCAAGCCTCGTATTCTGGCCGTTAGTTCGCAGGGTTATGTGTATGTATCGGATCGCGATGCTGGCATGGTTACGCTTCTGGAAGATAAAGACAAGGATGGCGTAGCTGAACGCAAACAGATGGTAGCCAGCATCAAACAAGCCCACGGATTAGCTATTCATAACTCGAAGCTTTATATCGCGGCAGTTCAGGATCTGTACGTAGCCGATATTAATTCGGATGGTACGCTGAGTCAACCCAAACTGATTAAATCCGGCTTGCCCGATGGTGGGCAACACCCTAACCGTACGCTTGCGTTTGGTCCCGATGGACTGATGTATTTCTCCATAGGCAGTACCTGTAATTCCTGCCCCGAACCCAATGCCATGCATGCTACAATGGTACGTATGAATGCCGATGGATCGAATATGAAGATTTATGCTAAAGGTCTACGAAATACCATCGGTTTTGGCTGGCACCCTGAAACCAAGGAATTCTGGGGCATGGATCACGGAATTGACTGGCTGGGGGATGAAGAACAGAAAGAGGAGGTGAACCTCATCAAGGAAAATGGCGTATATGGCTGGCCTTACATTTATGAGGACGGAAAATATAATCCCGGTACTCGCCCTCCCGGAGACACTACTTACCAACAGTACTCGCAACTTTCTACTAAGCCCTCGCTGACGTATCAGGCTCACGCGGCCCCCATGCAAATGGCGTTTTATACGGGTTCGCAGTTTCCAAGCGATTACCAGGGCGACGCATTCGTAGCCATGCGGGGTTCCTGGAATCGGAGTAAGCCTTCGGGATATAGCGTAGTGCGTATGCACTTTGAAAACGGAAAACCCGTACGGTTTGAGGATTTCCTGACGGGCTTCCTCGTCGACAATAACCGTTCTCACATTGGACGACCCGTTGGCGTAGCCGTACACGCGGATGGCTCACTGCTGGTTTCGGATGATACGAATGGGGTGATTTATCGTATTTCGCGTCAGTAAGTATTTCTTCAAGAAGAGCGGCTTTCTATCGGTAGAAAGCGCTCTTCTTATATGGACATTCTGTGGGAATGGGGCGGTCCTGTGCCGTGCATTGCATGCGGGGCTATTTAGACTGCACCCCTCCGGGGTTGGATACTCAATTCAGGAGAAAACTGGTACAAGCACACCCCGCATTGCATACGGGGCTATCAACGTTGAACCCCTCTGGGGTTAAATACTTGATTCAAAAGAGAAACTAGTGCAAGTTTCCAAACTTGTACCTATTATCGGGCAGTTTCCAACTGCCGGGGTATGAGAAGCCTCCACCCGTTGAAGGTCATTCGTCGTCCTACAGGCGGTAGCCAGTGACCCTCTACAGCATTAAAGGTTTCGATTAAACTAAGTAAATTGTGAAATTTGTACACATTTTACGTTTCAACCTATGGGTTGAACAAAGCCATTAATCCGGTATGTCTCGCCCTTCATTTTCTGCCTCGCACCTTAAGCAAACCTTGCCCCACGGCTTCCACCGCCCGTTTATGAAGAGTTTTGTCACCCCGCGTCATGCGTTGGAGTAACGTTTTGGATTCAATCAGGTACTTCGGAGCAAAGTCAGATTTCGACGCTACAATATCCAGGCTATTATCCAGAATATCCGCGTACTTGATGGTTTGAGCGGCCGGGCTGACCTTGGCCATTCGTTCCGCTTCCCGAGTTTTTCGTTGATCCCGATTCAGCCCCGGATAATCCGCATGGGTGTATACGTCAGTCAGCTCCTGTACTAATTTTAAGGTACGTCGTGCCTCCGCCTCTTCCATAATACCCGACAGAAATTCCTGCATTCCCTCGGCCGGGACTTCAGTATCTTCCAGTACATCATGTAATAAAGCTGCCGCCAATACCGGTAATTCCGCCGAATATTCCTCACACACCTGCATAACGCGAATGGGATGATTAATGTAAGGTTCGTCGGCGTATTTCCGCCGTTGTCCCTCGTGAGCCTGACGGGCAAATTCCTGAACTTTTTCTAATGTCTCCATGGCTATCCCTGCATTTTCGTTTGTTCGTTCCTTAAAAATTGCAGACCAATTTCACGCATTAAGGTTTTTATCTAAGTCTAGGCTTCATTTTCACACAGATGCGTAGACGCATTTCCGACTTACGACTATTATTGAACGAAGTATTTTAAAAATAGCCGTCTGCTAGCGTTATTTACACTAGTTGCCATTTTTACCAAAGAAAATAGCGGCACTACCTCGACAAACAAAAGATCATTAGTTTTCAATTTCTGCATGGCAACTGTACCTCAGGACACGGGTTTTAAGCCCCGGGTAAATTTATTTGATGCGACGATGGTCGTAGCGGGTTCGATGATCGGGTCCGGGATTTTCATTGTGAGTGCGGAGATTACCCGCAGTGTCGGCGGAGCGGGTTATATGCTGGCGATGTGGTTGCTGGCGGGAGTCGTCACCATCATTGCGGCGGTGAGTTACGGAGAGCTGGCGGCCATGTTTCCCCGGGCGGGCGGCATGTACATTTACCTGCGGGAGGCCTATGGTTCGCTGGTGGGTTTCCTGTACGGATGGGCTTTTTTCACCGTCATTCAAACCGGTACGATTGCAGCCGTAGGGGTAGCCTTTGCCAAGTTTACGGCGTACCTGATTCCGGCAGTTAGTGAGAAAGAAATTCTGCTGAGTCTGGGTGGATTTCAGCTATCGGCGGCTCAGTTGGTTGCGATTGGGACGATTGTCTTTCTGACGTACATCAACGGCCGGGGTGTAGAAAATGGCGTTGCCGTGCAGACGATCCTCACTACGGTTAAAATTCTTTCCCTGGTCGGTTTAACCATCGCTGGTCTGATCTGGGGAGCCAAAGCCGAGGTATGGGAACAGAACTGGCAAAATGCCTGGACGCTGTCGGCCCTGACCCAAAATAATGGGCAAATCGAAAGCACCGCTTTGTCAGGACTCGCTTTTTTCGGAGCCATCGCCGTCGCTATGAAAGGCACTTTATTTTCGAGTGATTCCTGGCATTCCATTACGTCCATTGCGGGGGAAGTAAAAAATCCGCAGAAAAACATCGGCTTGAGTCTGGTACTCGGCACGCTGATTGTGACGTTTTTGTACGTCCTTACCAATGTCATGTATCTGGCCGTTGTACCCTTGTCCGAAATGGCCTTTGCCCCGAATGACCGCGTAGGCGTCGTTGCCGCCGATTACATTTTCGGCTCCTGGGGGACCATCGCCATTGCCATTATGATCATGATTTCCACCTTTGGCTGTAACAACGGATTGATTCTGTCCGGTGCCCGCGTGTACTACACCATGGCGAAGGATGGACTGTTTTTTCGTAAAGCGGGTCTTCTTAATAAAAACAAAGTACCCGCTTACAGCCTCTGGATTCAATGTGCCTGGGCCAGTCTGCTTTGCCTGACGGGTGAGTACAACCGTCTGTTGGCCCTGGTCATTTTTGGTGTACTGATTTTCTACATCCTGACGATTCTGGGTATTTACGTACTGCGGGTCAAGCAACCCGACACCCCCCGCCCCTACCGGGCTTTCGGGTACCCGTATTTGCCCATCATCTATATCGTCGTGGCTCTATTTCTGGCGGTGCTATTGTTGATTTTCGAAGCTCAGTATACCCTTCCGGGCCTGGGACTGATTTTGTTGGGAATTCCGGTGTACTACCTGGTCATGCGAAAAAGGGAGCCGGTAGAGGCTTAGGAACACTGATTACAAAAGGCTTTCGGAACAACGAAAGTCTTTTTTTGTTTCATACGTTTTATAAAAATAGAATTGCCCTTCGCTGAAGACGTAAAACGGACACTTAGCCGAATACCTAATCTGCCCGATGGATTGCTTCCGGTTCACAACTGCTGCTTTCCGAGAAAAAACAGGAGATCGCTGGTCTTCTGAACCAATTCAGGGCTGTACTCCCTTCTGGTTTACTACCCTTTTGGGCGTTTTTCTTCCGGAAAAAGCCCGTTCATTTCACCAGCCATTCGCTACTTAAAAGGCTTTAGTAGGCAGAAAAGGCGGTTTGGCCCTTATTTGCGGCAGGGCCCATGACAACTCGTAGGGAAGGAATTAATTTGCGAGTCTTTTGGCAAGCCTGGCGAAGACTATTTCTGCTCTTTAATCTATTCTTTTCATGCGTAAACCCTTACTCATTGGGGCCTTGGCTCTTTCCCTGGGATTCACGGAAAGCCACGCCCAGCAAGTGTACCACTTTACGAAAGGCTGGGTGGCTACCCTGCCGCAGCGGTACGGCCGCGAAGCCATTTATACCGACGAGCTGGTGTACCAGATGCACACGAAGCAGCTGAAAACACCCGGTTCTGATTCAGAAATTAAATGGCAGGCTATCGAAGCCGACAGCACCAAACGCCTGAGAGCCCGGATGAGTTCGTTCCGTGGCTCGGGAGGTCCGGCCGGACCGGGCATTACGCCGGGCAGCCTTCGCGGCGGCATTGGCGGCAACGGGGGGTATATGTACCTGACCTACACCTCGCCCAAAGCCCAGACGGCCCTGCTGAATATTAAAGGCAACAGCCAGGTTTACGTCAATGGCGAGCTACACATGGGCGATCCGTACAGCATGGGTTATCTGCACCTGCCCGTTTCGCTAAAAAAAGGGTTGAATGAGTTTTACGTACGCGGCTTATCCATTACGGCGAATCTGACGTTTCCGGAAAAACCTGTTTTGCTGAATACGGACGATCTGACGCTACCTTCCGTTATACCGGGCAGTGCCAACGAATCCTTGCAGGGAGCTTTGGTGGTTTTGAACACGACCACTAAGGAACTCACGGGCCTGCAAATCAAAAGTACGCTGGCGGGTCAGGAAGTGGTGACCGAATTACCCGCGATTCCGGCTCTTTCCTTCCGTAAGGTGGCCTTTGGTTTCAACGGAAGCAAAGCCACGACGCCCGGAAAACACGACGTTCAGCTCACGCTTCTGCAACAGGGAAAACCCATTGATCAGGCCAAACTTTCAGTAGAAGCCATGGTTAGCGGTGCATCGTATAGTCAGACATTCGTCAGTAGTATCGACGGCAGCCTGCAGTACTATGCCGTGACACCACAAATTGGCGGTCCGCGTTCGCAGCAGTCCCTTTTCCTCTCCGTACACGGAGCAGGCGTTGAAGCCAGTGGTCAGGCCCGGGCTTATAAACCCAAAGACTGGGGTACGCTGGTCGCTGCTACCAACCGTCGCCCGCGGGGCTTTAACTGGGAAGACTGGGGTCGTCTGGATGCTCTGGAAGTGCTTTCGATTGCCAAAAACCGTTTTCAGCCCGACCCGCAGCATGTTTACCTGACGGGCCATTCGATGGGTGGACACGGTACCTGGTTTCTTGGAGCGACCTACCCCGATCAGTGGGCGGGCATTGCACCCTGTGCGGGTTACCCCACGCTGAAAGAATACGGCTCGGCGGATGGATTGATTCCGGCAACGAGTCAGGATCCGATGGAGCAGGTATTGCTACAATCCGGCAACCAGAGCGATGTATTAAAACTGGTTTCCAACTATAAACCTTTGGGAGTTTATGTGTTACACGGAGACGCGGACCGTACGGTACCCGTCACGTATGCCCGGCAGATGAAGAAAATTCTGGGTGACTTTCATCCGGATTTCAGCTATTACGAATATCCCGGTGGCGAACACTGGTTTGGCGACCAGAGTGTAGACTGGAAACCTCTGTTTGATTACTTCAAGTGGCATCAGCGGCCCGTGGATTCAACCGTTACGACAATTGATTTCATGACGGCCAATCCCGGTATTTCCTCCACGTTCCGCTGGGCGAGCATTCAGCAGCAGGAACGTCCTTTACAGTACAGCCGCATTCAGCTGACGCGTAATCAGCAGGGTGTATCGGGTCGTACGGAAAACGTAGCCTTACTGAAACTGGTCTTTACGGATGTAGTCGCCAATACACCGATCCGTATTACCCTGGATAGCCTAAATGCTCTGAGCTTTACGCCGAAACAGGCGAAAGACAGCGTATTTCTGGCGAAAGAAGGTAAGCAATGGGCGATTCGCACGGCTCCCGGCCTGGATCAGAAAGGACCGCATCGCTACGGTACCTTCAAAGATGCCTTCCGCAATCGGATGGTTTTTGTGTACTCAACGCAGGGAACACCAGAAGAAAATGAATGGAGCCGTCAGAAAGCTCGTTTCGACGCTGAAAGCTGGATATTACCGGGGCAACGGAGCCGTGGACATCATTCCTGACAAAGCCTACTCGCTAGGCAAGTACGCCGACCGCGGTGTCATTCTGTTTGGGAATGCTCAAAGCAATGCGGCCTGGAAAATTTTGCTGGCTGACTGTCCCATTCAAATTCAGCGGAATCGGGTACAGGCCGGTACACAATCCTACCAGGGCGACGATTGGGGTGCGTACTTTGTATGGCCCATCAAAGGCTCAAACACGGCTTCCGTAGCCGTGGTGAGTGGTACGGGTCTGAAAGGAATGAAAGCCGCCGATGCCAACCAGTATTTTGCCGGAGCCAGCGGTTTCCCGGACTTCATGATCTATCAGTTCGACATGCTGAAGCAAGGCAGCAAAGGCGTGAAACTCGCGGGATTCTATGACAATGCCTGGAAGTTGAATCCTCAGCTTTGGGTCGTTAATCCCTAACCCGTACCTTACAAAAAAGCGGTAAGTTCAGAAGATGCTGGATTTACCGCTTTTTTTATGCGGTAGCTTTTTGAATAATCCACTTCGTTACGGCCTCCGGTTCTTCTGCGGCCAGCCAGTGCGTTGCTTCTTTGAAGTAAATCAATTCGGCATTCGTGCACCAGGCTTTACTGGCTGTAGCCAATTCCGGGATCAGGGCACTGTCGCGAACGCCCCAGAGAATTAAGGTGGGTACAGTAACCCGGTGTTGTACCGACGGTCGGTGTCGAACGAAGGCCCGGTACCAATGGACCATGGTCCGAAATGCCGAAGCTCCGCCGGGCCCCGGCTGACTCCAGGCTTTCTGATATTCGATTAGATCTTCATCCGTAAACGTTCCCGGGCGACTGGTCAATCGCAGCATTCGCCGGATGGCCCAGTACTTGCCCCTTTTCGCAAGCCATTCCGGCAACCAGGGTACTTGAAAAAAGCCCACGTACCAACTCTTGAGCAGTTGCCGGGGATGCCGCCGCAGTACTTCGCCAAAAGCAGCGAGGTGGGGCATATTCAGAATGACCAGTTGATGGATACGTTCGGGGTACGTCATGGCCAGGTACCAGGCGACGCCCCCACCCCAGTCGTGCCCTACCACTGTAGCCTTTTCAACCCCGGCGGCATCAATCAGGCCAATCATATCAGCGGCGAGTTTATCGAGCGTATACGATTGGATTCCCGCTGGTTTATCACTGAGGTTATAGCCCCGCTGGTCGGGTACCCAGACGCGAAACCCGGCTTCGGCAAGTGCCGTAATCTGATGTCGCCAGCCGTACCAGAATTCCGGAAAGCCGTGTAAAAGCAGAATCAGGGGTCCATCAACGGGACCTTCCTGCCGGACGTGCAGCTGAATACCATTACTTGAGACAAATACGGAAGGCATCGGAACAACCAGTTATCATGAGTACTATGGAAGGATCTGTTAGCTAAAAAGCAATGCCGCTTGCGTATAGCTGCAACCGTATTGAGATCCGTTTGCTTGACCTATGTGAAGAAATGACTTGAAAAAGGTACAAATCCTTGATTGCGAAATTATTACAATCTGCTAATTTTTATATTTGAACTACGAACCATCCAATCCTTTAAAACTATGGAGATCGAAAGCTTACACTTCCACAACTACCATGAAGCCAGCCTTTTAGTCATCGAAGACAATCCTGACCACTGGACAATCATGCAGGCGGCATTTAAGGTTAGCCTTCCAGAAATTGAAGTAGCCTGGGCTCAGAATAAAACGCAGGCCTTAACGTATCTGATTACCCGTTCGCTGCTCAAAAAGCCTTTTCCCAAACTTATTCTGCTGGATCTGTACCTACCTGACCGCGAAACGGGCTGGCAGTTATTGCAGGAACTGAAGCATCCGGATAACCATTACGATCATGTCCCCGTCGTTGCTCTGAGTAATTCCAAAGATTTAACGGACGTTAAGAGAACATACACGTTTGGAGCTGCTTCGTACATTGTCAAGCCCCGGCGTTATCAGGACTGGATTACTTACCTCAAACAAATGAGCTCTTACTGGTGGGATCAAACGGCTCTGCCCTATTCCGATGAAACGGATGCTACCGATTTAGTATAAGCGAAGCTGAAAGACGTCTGCTTTCGTACGTTGCTGGCCACCCGCTGTACTGCCACGGTTAGCTGCGTACGTATAGCCCCAATTTTTCATACTTCTGCTCATTTCTGCCTTCGTTTCATGGAAATTAGAGAAATATGGTCTACTAGTACTGGATTCTCTTCCATATCTGGGTAAAAAATCCTGCATTTCTTAACAAAATTTTGACTGGACTGAAGTTTTCGCATTATCGGCCTGAATCTCGGAAACAGTGCCCCTTCTGTTTCCCGATTGTAGTACACCTTTCAAACTTCGTTTCACTTATGTTCTATCACGACAAAAAACTCCAGTACACGGTACGGGTGGATAAACCCAATCCAGCCTTTGCCCGTATGCTTCAACAAGCTATTGGTGGCATCGAGGGGGAAATTCGCGTATGCCTTCAGTATCTGTTCCAATCCTGGGGCAGCCGGGGACCTCAGAAGTACAAAGACATGCTGCTCGAAACGGGTACGGAAGAAATGGCCCACATCGAAATGCTGGCTACGGCAGTGGCCTTGAATCTGGAAGGAGCCAGTAGTACCGTAGTCGATGAAATCGCGGGTACGAGCCCTATTGTATCGGGCATCATGGGGGGTATGGACCCCCGGCATTACCTGTCGGCTGGATTAGCCGCAATGGCAGTGGATGCTAATGGTGTACCCTTCAATGGCTCCTGGGTTGTAGGCAGTGGTAATTTAGCTGCCGATATGTACGCTAACGTCATGGCCGAATCGACGGGCCGCGTATTAGCTACCCGTCTCTACGAATCTACCGATGATCCGGGCATGAAAGAGATGCTATCGTTTCTAATTGCCCGTGATACCATGCACCAGAATCAATGGCTGGCCGTACTGGAAGAGCTGGGTGGGGTACAGAATGCTCTGCCGATCCCGAATACGTTCCCGATGACCAACCAGCCTTCGGAGTTCGCGTATACCTTCCTTTCTACCGATATTAGTAAACCTGAGGCTCCGGATGCCCGCTGGGTTTCGGGTCCCTCCATCGACGGCAAAGGACAGTTTACCTACGACCACGCCCGTCCGTTTGGTCCGGAACCAAAGCTCTCTCCCCCACCGCCAGAAGGTTACGCTCAGCAGGAGCAGATGACCGGCGGTGCTGATGGGTTTATAGAAAAAGTTAAAGAAACCCTGTTCTAATTCGTCAAACCCCCTGGTTCACTAGCCAGGGGGTTTTCATTGTTTACAGTACTTCCCTAGTGTAATCAGACTATGATATTTGGTACCAAAGTGGGTACTTATAGCTTACGTGTATCAAAAACCGGTAGGACTTTTACTATTGGCTTCGTATAATGTATCCGTTCCAGCGTTCCTGATCCCATTTTTAAACTATACTTATTCTATGTTTAGCATAGTGATTTAATTTTTTTTCTGCTTAACTCCATATAAAGTATTTATGATCAGAAAATTAACCCGATGTCCGATTTCTTCCTGCTCAGGCCCCCTAAATATATCTAGTTAGAATTTATAAGCTAATATTTGGGGACAATCCAAGCGTATCTAATCAAAAATACCTTTCTTTACTTTCCGATTATAATCATACAAGCCGCCTTTACTTCTATGATCTTGTAGTCTGGTTTCTTAGTTTTGTCTTTTCTATTACTTGAAACTACACAGATGAAAATAGCAATCATAGATGATCATTTACTGGTGGCCGAATCCATCAAAACTGCATTATCTTTGAATTCAGATGCTTACGAAGTTTTATGTTTTGGTTCCGGTAAGGAATTCATCGCTAAATCGGAAGGACTGAACCCGGATGTAATTATTGTGGACATTATGATGCCGGAAGTAAATGGCCTCGATTTTCTGGGGCAGTTTCGCGAAACATACGCCGATAGCAAAATTCTCGCCCTTTCTGCCCTGGTTAATGCCCATACCGTAAAAAGTGCGTTACGCATGGGTGCCGACGGTTACGTTTCCAAGTCAGATTCCCTGCAGGAAATTCATCAGGCCGTCGAAGCCGTTCTGCAGGATAAGCAATACCTCAGTAAAAGCATCACGAGTCATCTAGTGAACGAATTATTCGTTGATGAACAGGTAGTTTATCATCTGACTCAGCGGGAACGGGAAGTACTTTCCAGCGTTTGCATGGGCCGTACGATTAAAGAAACGGCCTACTATCTCAAGCTGAGTACGCACACGGTACAAGGCTATTATAATAACATCATGAAAAAATTTAAGGTCAACCGTACGGCTGACCTCATTGTATTTGCCATCAAGCATGGCTTGTATAATCCTTTGTAAAAACGAATAAATCCCTGCTTACTCGGACTGTAATGCTTCTTCAATGAGACGTTTACCTTCAGTACTGTAGGTCAGCGTTAATGCCGCCTGATGTCCGGGTTCGCTCATTTTTGCCCAGGTTTTCCGGAGAATATCGATCATTTTTTCCGCTCCCAGTTTTTCAATGAGATCATCGTACTGAAACTCAAGAAAAACCAGGCAGAGGGCATTTTCAATGGTTCGTACTTCCGGATCTGTTTTCACTTTCTGCTTTAGGTTGATCTGTCGAACGCGTTCGATGGTGGTTTCGTCGTACCCCGCCTGAGCGAGGAGTTGCGAAGAAATCTCCGCGTGGTGTTTCGCCAGATCACTCCGCCATTTCAGGTACCCGACCCGACCTTCGGGATAAGAACTACGGGCTATTTCCCAGCGGCCGATGTGCTGACAACGCGAGGCCAGTAGCAAGGCCTCGCTGGCCTGCGGATCGAGTTTGCGGACCCAGTCGTACAGTTGCTGAGCGTAAAAGACTTCCGATGGATACTGGTTTCCCTGCCATTCAATGGTCTCGGGTGACTGAGCATTGTATTGGTCGAAAAGGGCGAAGGCCTGGGCTTGTTTCTCGTTCATACGATCAAAAGTAGTGCAGAACCCTGTATTTCAAAAGGATTCAAGGTAGTCTATGACGTATAGTATAGGGGCTTTTAACAACACTAAACAATGATGCTTCGTATGATAAATACAGAACTAATGATGTATAAAATCTACCCCTTAACGAGCAATAGTTTTAAATCTGGTTATTTAAATAGCTAATATGAATGTACACTTTAATAAAATTCCAGGAATCGATTAACCATACTTAACCTGAATAATTGCAGTCTATTCCTAATGATTAATACAGAAATTTTCCTGTTAGTTTCTATTCAGAATTAGACTTCCTGAAACAATAAGGCACCTTTAATTTAAGGTTATAAAAACACCTAGATGATCTTTCCTAGTGGCTTAAACTCAATCCGTTTATATCCTAAAACAGATAGATTACTCTCCGTATTTCATACTTAATTACGCATTATTCTTATACAGGAAATACGCATTCAGGCAGGGAGCTGCATTTAAGGTACCATCCACAGGATCAAGGTAAAATCGTAGTTGCTCTGGTGGCATAATCGGTCAATGTGAAGAAACTAAATAATGATCAGAAACATTGTTCTGACCGGGGACTTCGTTCAGAAAAACGAGAACGATACGGTATTGATTAAAAAATAAAAATCCTGTCGCCACCAACGACAGGATTTAACAATTACGTTGCTATTATATATCACCGCCAAGTCAATATAATAGGATGCACAAATATATTACTTTTTGTACGCTTTATTTGGCGGCCTTAATTGGTGCTAGACCTCACTCAAAATTGTTTTTTTTCAATACATTTATTTACAGATAATTAACTTTAACATGTAGTACTATTACTACAACATTTTTTTCAGTATTACTACAATATTTTTTTAATTTGTTTATAGTCTACCGTTAAACCCGAACGCACAACGTTTACTCTACGTGAACCATGGCTTTAATGACACCTGTAGCCGGATTAAGCCAACTGGCAAATTCGTCTTTTACCCGATCAAAGGGTACCTGATGCGTAATATAGGTTTTGGGATCAACCAGCCCTTTCTTCATACTGTTAACCACGTGCTCAAAATCCTCACGGGTGGCATTACGGCTGCTCATGAGCGTGGCTTCGCGTTTGTGAAATTCCGGATGGGAAAAATTGAGCTCCCCTTTTTGTAACCCAACCAGTACATAGCGGCCACCATGAGCCAGGTAGGCAAACCCGGCATTAATGGCTTTCAGACTTCCCGTCGCATCCATGACCACCGTTGGCATATCTCCATTCGTGATGGCCTGCAACTGAGCCATGACATCCTCCTGCAGGGCGTTGATCGTATGGGGCACCTGTAAACGCTCCTGGCAAAACCGTAAACGAGCTTCGTTGATATCCAGGGCAATCACGTGGGCTCCGGCGATACGGGCAAACTCCATCATGCCTAAACCAATGGGCCCGGCTCCCACAACCAGTACAAACTCGCCCGGCTGGATACCCGCCCGACGCACCCCGTGGGCTCCAATGGCCAGCGGTTCTACCAGAGCCAGCTCCTCATAGCTTAAACCTTCCCCGTGAATAAGTGAATAGGAAGGTACCGATACGTACTCGGCCATGCCGCCATCAATGTGTACCCCTGCCACCTGAATCCGGGTACAGCAGTTGGGCTTGCCCGAACGGCAGGCGATGCAGGTACCGCAGTTGAAATAGGGAATGAAGGTTACCCGCTCACCCATTTCAAAACCCGGGGCACCGTCGGCTTCGACGAGTTCTCCGGCCAGTTCATGACCGAGAATCCGGGGATAATTGAAAAAGGGTTGCGTACCTTCAAAGGCGTGTAAATCGGTTCCGCAGATACCGATTCGTTTAATTTTTATGATGGCCTGTCCGGCCGTCAAGCTGGGCCGAAGGGCGGACTGATAATCAAATTGGCCGGGGGTGGTACAAACGAGCGTTCGCATACGCATTGAAAAAGGGTTTTCAGGATAGAGGCAAATATAGACGTATCTCCCTGGGTCTTTTTCCATAAAATTGACTTCCTTTTCCTAATTCCGCCTAAAAACCGAAAAGCGAAGCTCGGGAGCTTCGCTTTTCGATCAGGAAATTTACAAAATGGGCCGATCAGGCCAGTAAGGTAGCTTGCAGCGTGATGGTTAAGTTATAAGCCTTACTAACGGGACACTCGGCTTTGGCACCGGCGGCAATCTGTTGAAACTGCTCTTCCGTAATACCGGGAATTTTAGCTTCCAATACTAAATCCGAACGTGTGATGACGCCGTTATCCAACGTAATGGTGGCTACTGTTTCCAGGCTGTCGGGATTGAAACCGGCCGTAGTCAGGTCCAGGCTTAGTTTCATGGTAAAACAGCCCGCGTGAGCCGCGGCCATCAGTTCTTCAGGATTCGTACCGACGCCTTCGGCAAAGCGGCTGTTGAATGAATACTGGGTTTGATTAAGGGTAGTGCTTTGGGTCGTCAGATGACCTTTGCCTTCTTTGATGGTGCCGTTCCAAACGGCGGTTGCGTTGCGTTTCATGATACGTTGCGTTATAGAGTGATTTGATTCTTTCTGAATCATTGAACGCAACAAAGGTACCCGAGCGGGACAGGCCACTCAATGCACGATTTTCGACACGTATAGCACATTTTTCCCTATCACCGTTTTTTCAACGTGACCTCAGATCGTCTGCTGGTATTTCAAACGAAAATTTTGGGGCGAAACGGTCGTCTGACTGGTAAAAAGACGAATGAAGTAGGAGGAATCATCGTAGCCGAGTTTGTAACCGATTTCCTTTACGCTCAATGCGGTATGCACCAGCAGGCGTTTGGCTTCCAAGATAATCCGGTTTTTGATAATATCGTTGGGGGTGGTGTTACTGTAGCGGGTAATGCGTTTGTTGAGAGCCTTGGGCGTCATATTCAGCAAGTCAGCGTATTCGGCTACGGTGTGGTGCTGGGTGTAATGCCACTCGACGAGCTGACTGAATTTTCGGGAAAATTCCACTTCCTGCCGGATTTCCTCGGTCGTTACCTGATGCTGTTGTTTCCAGATCCGCGTGGCTTTGATGATGATACTTTTCAGTAGAATCCGCAGCATTTCTTCCATCGTGGAATCCTGCTGTTCGAACTCAGCTTTCAGTTCCGTAAAGATGGTTTCCATGGCCTGAGCGTTTTCCGGACTGAGGTAAACCACGGGAATGTCGTACACATTATGGAAAAGAATGCCGTCACAGGCTACTTCCTTGTCATGAATTTCGACGCAGTAAAAATCGCGGTTGTAGTAAAGAAGGGTTCCCTGACTGACCTCGTCAAAGTGCGTAAACTGGCCCGGACTAATGAAAAACAAGGCGTCCTGCTCCAGCTGATATTCCTTGAAATCGACTACCGCACTACTCCCGGCTTTGAGGTACGCCACTTTTACGAAACTATCAAAGGCAGGCATGGCCTCGAAGGCCGGCTGACCAAAAGTTGTATAGCCGAACTTCTTAAAAGTAAACTGCTTAAACTGATTCATTGCCGGTTGCTGTATGGAGCAAAGGTAGGCAACGCGTGTAGGATTGAAACCTTAGGGCTTTATTGAAAAAATCTATGGGTGTTAAAAATCTACCGTGGGTTATACGGACGGCTGTGTAGAGGGAACCCCTCCGGAATTGAAAAGTCAATCCTGGAGGGGTTCCCTTTGAAAAAGTCGTAAGCTACGCTTATCTATTGCTGCTTTTTGAGCGACAACAGCTGCTCAGGTTCATCCGTGGTAATGAAGTCGGCTTTTTTATCCATCAGCCATTTCATGAGTTCAGGATCGTTTACCGTCCAAACGTTCACCGTCAAATGCTTCTGCTTCGCTTCGTCAAAGTAATTTTCTTTACTCTGCATGATTTTAAAGTGGTAATCCAGTCCCGTGAGTTTGTCGGCGGCTACCTGCTCGGGCGTTTGATTGCCCATCAGGTAGGCTACTTTGGCATAAGGGTCCAGGGCGACTACTTTCTTGCAAACGTCGTAGTCAAAAGCAATGTACTCCACCCAGGCCTGAGCTTTCAGATCGCGTACCATCTTCACCACTTTCTCCGTCAAAGCCAGCGAACGTTCTTTACCTACAATCGAGGTCTTGATTTCCAGAATCAGCTTGGTGCCCTTCTGCTTCATCCCTTCGCTGAGGTACTGCTCCAGTGTCGGTACTTTCTCACCATTTTTCAGTTGAATAGCCGAGAGCTGGGTAGCATGGGCTTTTTCGATCTCCACACCCTGAATCTGCGGATCGTGGTTGATGAACAATACAGAATCGGCGGACATGTGTACGTCGAATTCGCTACCGTAGCAACCGAGCTTGATTGCTCCCTGTAGCGAAGCGATGGAGTTCTGAGCCGCTTCCGTGTGTTTCCAGGCTCCCCGGTGAGCAATTACGCCATTGGGATGAAACTCATCCTTAATAATCTGGAAACTTTGGCTGACCTTTCCGCTGGGTTTCTGAGCTTCGATTTTCACTTCGTAGCTCGTCCGCGAGTCCGGCTTTTTCTTGAAATACAGTTCCTGGTTTTCGTTTACTCCAAAGTACTTCGCCTGAGGTCCGCTCAGTTTGATTTTCGAGAGGGACGTATTCAGAGCTGAAATTTTTCCTACCGTCGGGTTGCCTTCCTTATAAGTATAGTGAGTCAACAGCAAATCCTGAGCCATTCCCGATAGCGACAGCACGCTTAAAATTCCTGCCAGTACAATTCGTTTGTTCATGGTTGTAAAACAAGGATAAATAAGAAAGCATGGACACGAAAAGAGCCAAACCCCGAGGGCTGCCCGCTTCAAATCCATGCTTCATATTGGTAAAACGTCGCAAAGTAGCGGTATACGTCTGACTTTTCAAAGCGTAATGCGTTTGCCTTGCTGTTTGCGACTCTGGTCGGCCGCGTGCATAAAAGCAAAGATTTCAAGGGTTTGCTCAGCAGAAACGGGCGGCTGGCGAGTCTCGAAAAATTTCAGAATCTGATCAACTAAGGGCTGATACGTTGCAAAGGGTCCCAGCGGAGCGATGCCCTTTTCCCCGAAAGCCGTACCGGCAATGGAAGTGGCTCCCGCCCGGATGCCGCGTACGGTACCAATGCGACCGTCCTTCCAGACGCCCGTCACCAGATCGGCCTCTTTTTCATACGTCCGGCTAACGGATACACAACCCGGCCCCATGACGGTAAACAGCATTTCGACGCCGTGAATGGCGTACCAGGCCAGATCCAGGTGATTTTTATCGATCTCGGCGGGTGTATATACATCGGCTCCCAATACCTTTCCAATTGATCCGTCTACCACTTTCTGTACGTTTGCGTCGTACCGCAGGGCTGAGGAAGAAAAGACGGGGGTCTGGTACTGCCGGGCGGCTTTAAAAATGGCCTGGGCATCGGCCAGACTGGCCGCGATGGGTTTATCAATGAATACGGGTTTCTGGGCTTTAAGTACGGGTAAGGCTTGCTCTAGGTGTGGGCGACCGTCGTTAGTTTCCAACAATACGTAATCGACTTTTTTCAGCAAGGCCTCAATCGAATCTACGATTTCAACTCCCATCTTCTGTACCGCGTCGATGACGTCTGGCTTCATTTTCAGGGCCGAAGGGATGTCTTTACTGCCCTGTGGATACGCCGCAACCACCTGAAATCCACCCGAATTACCGGCATTAATGAGTTTAGTAAACACCTGACTATGGGAAGTATCCAGTCCGATGATACCAATCCGACGCGTTTCGGGCGGCGTTGCCCAGCTGGCAGGAGCCAGACTCAATCCCAAGCCCGTGACCGCAGTAGTTTGCAAAAATTTGCGACGTGAAAGTTCTTTCATAGAAATAGGATCTTTTCTTAGGCTACTTTAAACAGAATGCGTTTAAGTCCGGTTGGTAAGGCTAACTAGTAGCTTGTAAGCCTCTCATGGACTACTTATAAACTTTTAAAGGCTTCCTCTTATAGAGCTTCGTTGTTCACCTATACCTAGTTTGGCACTTCAGATAGGGCTGTTCGGTAGCCCATGAGCCTTCCAGGCTGGACCTCTCCGTAACTGCCTAGCTTAGCTCAAGCCTACCGCATTGTTCCCACCATGGAATGGCCACCATGGGATGGCCACCATGGGATGGCCCCCATGGAATGGGCGGGAGAGGTTTTCCTCTTCCAGCAGTAGTTGATAGTTATTTGTTAATAGTTCTTAGCCTACAACCTGAAGCTTGCGGGGCGAAAGACCTGACGATTAAACTGACCAAATACCCACTGATAAAACCCAACCAATCTATTCCTTCTCCACCACCATCCAATCCACATTAAACAAATTGACCCAGCCTGCTTTGGGATTTCGGAAGACGATGTACCAATCGTGCAGCCCCGGTTTGGCCTGAATCGGAGCCGTGAATTCCTGCCAGCTGCTTTGCTTCCCGGCGGGAATTTCCACCGTACCTACGACCGGACCTGTTCGGCTATCGAGTCGAATTTCAATGCTTCCACCGGGGCCATCGGGCTGTACGCGGAAGCGAATGCGTTTGACGTGCTGGAGGTCGAGCTGGTTAAAGCGGACGTACTTGCCTTCCGAAATGCTGCGAATATAGGAGACGAAGTTCGTTTGTAAGGTGGCGGGCGTCACGCCTACGTTGCCTTCGTGGTAATCTTCAAGCTGAATGAGTGGATCGCGTAAGACGAGCTGTGCACTGGCTTCCAGCGGTTCAATACCCCGGGCTCCACGGTCCGTGTACGAAGCTCGTAATACATACGCCCCTTCTTTTCCTTTGCCCGGATGTTGGTTCAAAGGCAGATTTCCCTTCAACGGTAAGCGAGGTTTTTGCTCCGCCAGCGAGAGGATATAACCCACTAGTTCGTCCGCTTCCGGCGTACTGAGGTTAGGATGCGGCGGCATGGGATACGTCCCCCAGTTGCCGCTGCCGCCCTTGATGATCTTTTGGGACAACGTTTCTTTCACATGGGTTTTACCGTGGTACCGTTTCGAAATTTCGTTCAGACTGGGACCAATGGATTTGGTGTCGAGGGCGTGGCAGGCTTTACAATCCAGTGAGTTGTACAGCTTTTGCGTAGCCGCGAACTGTGGTGATTCGCCCGCCGACAGTACACTCGCCAGATCCTTGCCGAAAGTCAGGTAATGAAAGGCTACGCTCACGCGGGAAGGGTCGATTTTCTGATCCTCCACATCCCGTACCTTCACTTCATAGTCGAGCGTTGTCTTATCCCAATAAAACGTACGATTGGATTTCGTATCAATACGCACCTCGGGCGGCGTGTTACCTACTTTGATGGCTACCGTCGAGAAGCCCTGGGCTCCGTGCGGATCGGTCGCCGTAAGCGTCACCTGATACAGTCCTGGTTTAGTGAACGTATGAGTCAGCTCGCGTCCTTTTTTCAGGGCGGTTCCTATTTTCCAGCGAAAGCTCAGCGTATCGGCGGGATCGTAATCTTTCGACGCAGCTGCCGACAGATGAACCGTAAGCGGTAATCCTCCGTAGCGTTTATCCACCTGAATGGCGGCCATGGGTTTACGGTTACCTTCCGCGTATTCCACCCGAATCAACCCGGCGTCCGTGTTTTTGGCGAACCAGTTGGTACCATAAGCGAGTAAATAAATGGCTCCGTCCGAGGCCATCTGCATATCCATCGGGGCTACGACATTGAGTTGCGGCAGGAAAGGCTCCATCTTCACGTAGTTCCCCTGCTCATCTAGGGTCACGGCCATAATCCAGTGCCGAATCCATTCGTAAATGAACAGTTTACCGTTGTAGTACGCGGGTAGTTTGTAGGGAGCGTTTGGGTACAAATCGCTGTAGTACACCGGACCCGCCATAGCACTGGCTCCGCCTTTTCCCACCATCGGCCAGCGTTTGGATGGACCTTTGCCGTACCAGATCATCGCCGGTTGAGCGGGTGGTAATTCTTTCACGCCCGTATTGTTGGGGGAACGATTCACCGGATGAGCCGGGTCCTGCTTGGGCCCCTCCTTTTTGGTAGCGAAGTCGTACTTGGGGAAAGCTTCGTTGTTTCCCAGAAAATACGGATAACCGAAAAAACCGGGTTTCCGGGCCTGATTGATTTCATCGTAACTCATCGTCCCTTCTTCGGCGGGTACTTGGGTATCCGGACCGACATCGCCCCAGTAGACAAAGCTATTTTTCGGATCGACCGAAACCCGGAAGGGATTTCGGCAACCCATCACGTAAATTTCGGGCCGTCCTTTCGAGCCGTCTTTGGGAAAGAGGTTGCCCTCGGGAATGGTGTAGGTACCGTCGGCTTCGGGTTTGATCCGCAGAATCTTGCCCCGTAAATCATTGCTATTCGCCGAAGTTCCCTGACCATCGGCTAGCTGCCGACCGGGTCGTTCATCGGTAGGATTGTGTCCTTCGATTTCTTCCGCATTCGTATTATCACCGATGGAGAGGTACAGCAAACCATCCGAACCAAAGGTTAAATACCCCGCCGAATGGCAGCAGTAGGTCCGTTGGGTAGGTACTTCGAGCAATACTTTTTTACTGGTTTCTATCAGTTTTTCGCCCTGCAGTTCATACCGAACCAGTTGACTTACGTTCCGTTCGCCGCCCAGTCCGTAGTAAAAATAAACCCAGTGATTGGTACTGAATTTCGGGTCGGCGGCTACCCCGAGCAGCCCATCTTCAATGCCACTGAATACGTTGAAATGAGCAATTGTCTTGAGCTGCCGTTCCTGAGCATCGTACAGTCGCACGGCTCCTTTCCGTTCTACCACCAGTACGTCCAGATTGGGTAAAATGGCCATCTGCATGGGTTCATCGAAACCTTCGGCCAGGGTCATGTGGGTGAAACGACTACTATCCGGCGGCGTGGGTTGATACGCCGCCACGGAATGCGGCTGTTGACGCGGAACCATCGCCAACGCTCCGAGTACTGCTACCACTAAACTAAGCTTAAAATACGTCATTCGTCCTTCTATTGGTGTGATCAAAACGCAATGCGAAACGAATCAAAGGATTCCGTTCGCCAGGCCAGGTGCCGGGTCAGGGGTGAGGCCGCCAGCAGGGGCGAAAACGTACGCACCTGAATGGTTTTTCCATCCGGCAGAAACTCCAGAATCCGGAGCCAGCCATCGCCGCCGTTGCCGTGCCAGCCACCGCCTTCCCGCTGGGCATTAAAAAGCATCTGTGCTACTTTTTTACCGGCAGCATTCGGGTCTTCGCGGTATCCGACATGGCCTTCGTGACCTTCGGAATCGGCGACGTGCCCACAGATTAAAAATTGAAGGTTTCGGGATGGAGCCAGCAGTTTCTCCCAAAGTTGCTGACCGTACGTCGGGCGGCTCAGCGGATACGGTTCGGTATCAATTCGCTCGTTCTTTTTTAGCATCGAACGCAGGAAGCTATGCGTCAGTACCACGCCCCGATGGTTGGCAAAGCGGACCTGACTCGCCAGCTTTTTCGCCCAGGCTACGATTTCGGTACGGGGCAGAAATTCAAGCGAAAAAATCAAAAGCTTGGGGCCTACCGGGGGTGTAAATTCATAACAGGCATTTTCCAGCGTAGGTACGCCACTTTCGTTGGGTGCCATTTCAAGCAGTAAGGCGGCCGTTTGGACGTTTCGCTCGGCGGGAAAGTAGGAATTGAACTGACTATACCGGTTTTCCGAGTTTTTCATGCCGTAATCATGATTGCCCGTGGCCAGGATATAGGGCAAGGTACGGTCCAGCTTTTCGAAGCTTCGCGACACGGCCTGCCATTGCTGAGTACTAGTCTGGTTGCCATGCGTACCGTCCGGATGAGCGTTCAGATTCTGATCCACTAAATCGCCCGTGCATAGTACCAATCGCGTATTCAGCCGAGCGGCATTTTCTTTGATCCAGCTCGTCATGAGATCCAGGATGGGCTGATTCTGCGAAAATTTAACGTAGTTCTGAGGATCCGGCAGCAGAATCATACTCCAGGAATTAGGATCACTCAAGACCGGAACCTGAGCCCCGACTGTCCACGGTAGCAGGAGCAGCAGTACGAGTCGTTTCAGCAAGATAATACTAGGTTTAGAGGTTAATACAAGAGTTGTACTAGAGCAGATATTAATGACTTTTCGAACGGAATCCGCGTACGGGTTGATCGGTGTAGTAGAGGTACTCGCCCGCCACCAGCTCATACGCCGGGTGCGGATTCAGTATTTTAATGGTAATGACGTGGGCACCTTTCGGAAGGTGATACCGCCAGAACAATTCGGTACGACGCTGGCTGGGCTGGGTTGGAAAATTCGCTTCTTCAACTTTCGTCCCATCGATGTACAAAGCGGCCCGAAGCAGATGCGTTGGAGCATCGCTCTGTTTTTTCCGAACATGACCCCGAATGACCAGTCCGATGGCCTCCGGTGTCGTAAAACGCAGGGAATCGCCGAAAGACTGAAACAAGTGCTTTTTCTCGACGGGGTAATGGCCTTTGAAATTCTCTTCCAAACGAACGGGTACAGGACGGGCCGTCTGAATTTCGACATTCTTCTCCCCTACCCTGCCCTGATGCAGCCGAATCGTTTCCAGAGCCTGGGCGTAACTCAGCTCGTATACCGCGTTTAGAGAAAGGGAGGTGTACGAAAAAGGCAGATCTTCGGCTTTTTTAAGCGGGTTCAGCCAGTACGCCGGAATGTTTTGATACCCAATCATCGTCCCCAGAATGCCCGCGGCGGTGGAGGGGTTACAGTCCGAATCCTGACCGGTCCGCGTCGTAATTTCCAGCGTTTGGGTAAAATCGCCTTTGCCGTACAGCAAACCCAGCACGACGTAGGCCGCATTGACTTTTGCATCAATATTCAGGGGTTGAAAAACGCCGTCCGGACAGCCTACTTCCTCCGCCCATTTCCGCTGAATCTCGAACCAGGTTTTCTTCCAGTCGTCGGGATACTGACGGTGCCAGCCGATAACGTCGTTGATACACTGGTAGAATTTACTCTGTTGGGGAATGGCCTTCAAGGCTTCCCGCACGACGTAGTTTACATCGGTACTTACAAAAGCCAGCGAGTACATCGTTGCTACGTAAACCCCACCGTACCAGCCATCGCCCGAATTCATGATGTGACCGATTTTATCCGTAATCTCAGCCGCTACGGTGGGCATACCCGGCGTCATCAGACCCGCAAAATCGGCTTCGATCTGAAAGTCAATATCATCAGCATGGGGATTATTCAGGTAATGACCCGACTGGGGAGCCTTGATTCCCTGGAGAATATTGTACCGCCCCGCCTGGTTGGCGTGCCAGAGGTCGTACCCCGCCCGGGCATACGCCTGGGCAAAGGAATCAACCGGAGCGGTAAGACCACATCGCTGGAAAACCGAGACAAAGGTTAAATCCATGTAAATGTCATCATACAGCCCCGGAAAAGTTTGCATGGCTTTTCGAACGTAATCCTCACTCCAGGGGATGGTTTGTCCATCCGGGATGAAGGTACCCAGGTGCACAAATTCCGTCGGCCAGCCGAAGGTTACGCCAATGGTTTGTCCGGCCCAGCCCCCTTTAATTTTATCCAGCAGCGTTTCCCGGGTTATGGTCACTTTTCCGGTATTTGTACGGGGGAGGGAGGGTTGTCCCTCCACCCGTACGCATAACATCCATAGCCCAATTAGCCAGTAACAGCCCTTTTTCGTCATGCCTTTCTATTTACTTTGCGTTACTACGATCCAGTACGAACGGACATTCTGCCGTCCCGAAATAATATCCATTTTAAAGGGCTGACTCATATTCATCAGACCCATGGCGGGCCGAGCCTCGGCGTCCGATGGAATGGAGCCGCGAAGCTTCAATTCTTGTAAATTGATCGCTAATCCGGTAGCCGTTTTTTGCGGTACCGTGACCCGTACCGTATCGCCAGCGGCATTGAACACGCCGTTGTAGCGAGCACTGTTTTCGTCGGCTCCGGGCACATTCACCCACACGGCCGTCAGGGTATTATCGTCGTTGCGGGGTTTCACGTCCGGTGAGTCGCAGGCGGCGAGTAGCGTTAAAGCTGCCAAAGCGAAGATCGATCTCATACAACTTAGGAGTTTACCAGCCCTGAATTTGGGACAGTGCCGGGTTGTTAACAATTTCAGCCGCGGGCAGCGGGATATAGTACGTGTTAGCCGCGAAGAAGCGGTCTTGCTTGTCACTGTCTACCACTTCGTAGCGGACACTTCCGTCGGCCTGAAGGATTGGACGATGTCCGTGTACCCGTTGGTTATTCAGTACGATATGAGCCTTCCGCCAGCGTCTGAGATCCCAGTAGCGGTGGCCCTCAAACGCCAGCTCCACGATCCGCTCGTGTTCCACTGCCGCCATCAGGTCGGCTTCGCTGGCAGCGGTTACGCCGGGCAGACCCGCCCGCTTGCGTACCTTATCCAGCATCTCTTTGGCTTTGGCGTACTGTCCCGTTTTGGCCAGTGCTTCCGCGTGAATCAGTAAAACTTCTGCGTAACGAAGTTCAATTGACTGTTGCTCGCCCGCGTTTCGGATGGGATCTACGTTGGTAGAGTCCACGTATTTTCGGAGATAATAGCCCGTAACCGTTCGCTTCGGATCGGCCACTGAACCGTAATCGATGTACGCATCCGTACCCGTAGCGATGTTGAGTGTACGACCTTTCCAGCTTCCGCCGTGGTAGAGGATGGTTCCGTAGAAACGCGGCTCCCGTCCCCGGTACGGACTCGCTGCCATGGCGGGATTGGTCCAGGAGAAGCTGCGGCCATCGGCCATTTCAAAGGCATCGGAAAGTTCGGCAGTAGGTACACCCTTTGCTCCGTACGCCGGAACATCCGCCGGTGGGGCGTAATCCCGATCAAATGTGTTGGTCAGCGAAGGCCGGATGTAGTTGAAACCCCAAATGAGTTCCTTGTTATTCTTGGTACTGAACACACTGGTAAACTGCGGCAAAAGTTGGTACACGCCTTTGGCTTCCAAATCCACCACGGCCTGAGCCGCTGCTGCTGCATTGCGGTAGTACTGCGGAGCTTTAGCCGTGGGTACGCCCGTCAGCGGGTCGCTGTTGTACTGCTTTTTGTCATATTCTGCCACCGAAGCTGCGTAGAGCCAGGTACGGGCCAGCAGAGCATACGCCGCCCCTTTAGTGGCCCGGCCCAGGTCGGCCGTGGCTCGGGTTTCGGGTAAATACTGGGCGGCAAAGGCCAGATCGCGGGCAATGAAGTTCCAGCATTCATCTTCCGACGACCGCGGATTATTATTATCCGTTACTGGTTTTTCCAGCAAAATCACGCTGCCGTGTAGTTTGACCAGCCAGAAGTACACGTAGGCCCGCAGGAAACGAGCTTCCGCGTGGTACACGTTCCGGGTGGTGGAATCGCTGAAGGTCTGGTACTGATTAGTGCCGTTCAGAAAATTATTGATGGCGAAAATCCGGTTGTAGGCCGTTCCCCAGTACGAAAAGGTCGGGTTCGCTGCCGTAATACTCGCCGGATTAAAGGCCACCATATTCGCCGTACCGTTGCCACTGGAAATGGACGTGTTTTTAATTAGGTCGGTCAGGGCATCGGTATTGTTGGCGTAGCCCAAGGGCATGGTGCCAAAGGCAAAATCACCGAGCACGGAATACTGGTCCAGCAGGTACAGCTTGGCGTTGTTTTCGTTGGCCCAGACCGTCACGTCGGTATAGCGATCCCGCGGCGTGACGTCGAGTTTACAGGACTGAAGCAGTCCGAGCAGCAGGCTACATACGCTGGCTACTACGATGAGTCTTGATTTCATGAGCTTCCGTCTTAAAAGGTGATGTTGGTTCCGATGGAAAACACGCGTTGCTGGGGGTAGAACCCGGCCTGTACGACGCTGGGCGTTTCCGGATCGGCGTATTTGATTTTGTCGAAGGTCAGCAAGTTGGATCCTGCCGCGTAGAATCGCCACTGCTGAATTTTCAGTCGACTCAGAAAGTCTTTGGGCAGTGAATAGCCAATCTGCAAGGATTTCAGCCGCAGGTAACTACCGTCCCGCACGAAGAAGGAGTTCTGATACCCGTTCTGGTTGGTCAGTCCGGCTTTGTTAGCCGTCAACCGTGGGTATTTAGCGTCAGGATTATCCGGTCGCCAGGAGTCTTCCACCAAAAAGTACGGACTGTTTCCATTACCCGCAAACGTCTGCGTATAGACTGTGTTGCCCTGTACACCGCTGTTGTACACGCCCGCCAGAATTACGTTGGAGCGAGCCGCTCCCTGCAGCAGGGCGGAGAAATCGAAGGGGCCGTATCCCGCCTGCAAGTTCAGACCGTACATAATCTCGGGCGTGTTGCTGCGACCGATGCGGGTCACGTCCTGCTCGAACGAGATTTTGCCGTCGCCGTTCAAATCCACATACTTCACGTAACCCGGAGCACCCGGACCGTAGGGAAAACTTGGTCCGCGATCCACTTCTTCCTGCGTTTGATACAGTCCATCCACCAGGAATCCAAACTTCGTATTCACGGGATGCCCTACCCGCCGCTGAGCTGCCGGAGCATTCACGGATTCATTAATCCGCAGGACGCGGTTGTGAGCGTAGGTGAAGTTTCCAATGATCTTGTAGGAAAGCTTATTGTGCTTCTTGCTGTAGGCCAGTTGTAGATCTACACCCCGGTTATCCACCTTACCCGCGTTAACCGTGGAAGCGAAGTTCCCGCCCACGGAAGGAGCATACACGCCACTTTGTCCCGTGAGAATATTAGAAGTTACCTTGTAGAAATAATCCACTTCCAGGCTCAGATTGCTATTCCAAAGCCCCAGTTCGATACCACCATTGTACATGGTGGCTTCCTCCCAGGTGATTCTAGGATTGGCCGGAGCCGTATTGTACAAAGTCGAAACCACCTGATTACCGATAGCTACCGTAGGCGTCGTACGAAGCTGGAAGGAATTCAGGTACTGGTAAATACCGACGACATCATTCCCTAGTTTACCCGCCGATAGGCGAAGTTTGAAAAAGTTGATCGGGGTATTCAGCGGTTGCCAGAAGTTCTCTTTACTCAACACCCAGCCCAGCGATGCTGAAGGGAAAAAGCCCCAGCGGGTACTCTCCGGGAAGTTAACCGAGGCATCGTAGCGAGCGGCTACTTCGAATAGATACTTGTCGTCATAAGTGTAGTTGACCCGACCTACGTAACCACCCCGCTTGTACTGCGTGCTGCTGCCGGTAGCGGCCCGCAGATCCTCGGCGGCCTTACTACCAAAGTTGATATCCAGCAGATCGGTGATGGGGAAGTTCCGAGCCTGAGCCCCGAAACCGTTGGTACCCCATCCCGAATATTCATAGAGTAACAGACCGTTGAAGGCATTTTTACCGAAGGTTCGGTCATACAGGATGGAAGGTTGAAAAGTCGTCCGATAGCTGTGGGAGTAATCCTGAATGAGGTTGTTGACGTTGTAGGCACTCATCCGGGCGGGCGTCCAGAGCCAGCCGTTGGCGTTACGGTTCCGCACGGCCAGCATCGCCGGTTCCACGAAGGTTTTTACTTCCGTAATCGTCTTGTCGTAACTCACCAGTAAACGAGCCTGAAGTCCCTGTACACCGGGGATTTTCACGTTCATGGATAAGTTACCGTTGAAGGTAGTAGCCTCGGCATTCCGATTTCCAATGTCATTCACGGCCACGATGGGGTTTCCGACGCCCGCATCGGTATTACCACCGACGGGTAAACCCGCGGGATTGAACATCGGCAGATTCGGCTGCATCCGCTGGGCCAGAATGAATGGGTTTTGATAGTTCTGGTCCGTGGGTGCCAGAGCCGGATTCATCCGATCTTCCATCCGAACGGTCAGGTCCAGCCGCGTGGAGATAAAATCGTTGACATCGGCGTCGATATTGGTCCGGACGTTGTAGCGTTTATAATTCGTGTTCTTGATGACCCCGTTCTGGTTCCAGTACCCCAGCGTCGTGAAGTACCGAACGCGATCCGTACCGCCATTGACGGAGACGTTGTGGTACTGGCTGACGCTCGTATTATTGGTCAGCATACCCACCCAATCCGTATTGCCAAGAAACTCCGACTGATTGGTACCATTGGCCAAAGACGCAATTTCTTCGTCGGTATACGTCAGAGCAAAGGGCGTTTTTCCCTGCGAAACGAGGTACTGATTATCCAGTTCTTCAGCCCGTTTGTACCACCGCATGTAATCCGGCCCGTTCAGGAATTTGGGGAATCGGGTATTCGTATTTTGGGAGAAATTGGTTTCGTAGGTAATCGTTGGTTTACCCGTTTTACCGCGTTTCGTGGTAATCAGAATGACCCCGTTGGCGGCCCGGGCTCCGTAAACGGCTGCCGCCGAAGCATCTTTCAATACGCTGACGGTTTCAATTTCATTCGGATCCAGGGCAGTGAAGGGACGTTCAATGCCGTCCACGATCACCAGCGGAGCATTGCTACCCGTGGTACTGATGCCGCGTACGTTGATAGTGGCGTTGTCGGCTCCGGGCTGACCGTAGGGTTGCGTAACGATGACCCCCGGTAAGCGGCCCGCCAGTACGTTCGAAACATTCAGCGGGGGAGCCTGTTTCAACTGATCGGCTCCAATCTGAGCGACAGAGCCCGTCAGGGTGGAACGCCGTTGCTGGGAGTAGCCGACGACCACGACCTGATCGAGTTCCTGCGAGGAAGAGGTTAAGGAGATATTGATTTGGGATCGGTTCTGTACGGCAATTTCCTGCCCCTGATACCCGATCGATGAAAAAACCAGTACGGCATTTTCGGGAACATTGGGCAGGGAATACTCCCCGCTCCGATTGGTCGTCACGCCCTGCGAGGTATTTTTTATGACGACGTTGACGCCCGGCAGCGGTTCACCCGTGGTCGCGTCGCTTACTTTTCCCTGAACGGTCAACGCAGCCATCAGGGGCATGGTCAGGGAGGTCGCCGAAATGCGTTCGGACCGCGAAAGATTCGTCAGATTCTCGAGCGGAACGAACTTGTTCGGCAAGAGGTTGACGGCCGAAGTATTGGATTTCTTCTCTTCCGAAACGATGTAAAACGAGTCGCTTACCTTTTTAAAAGTCAGGCCATACGGTTTCAGCAACTGTTCCAGGGTTTGTTCGAGGGAAGTATATTTTCGAAAATCCTTCACCCGTTTTTTACTGACCAGTTCAGGGTTGTACAAAATCGAAACTTTGTACTGCTTTTCCACTTCCTGCAAGCGATGCTCCAGACTCTGGCCGCTCGCCGATGCTTCCCGAACCTGTTCCTGACCCGCCCGAACGATTTCCTGAGCCCGTACACCCGGTGGGCCGCAGAGGTACATGAAGGCGGGCAGTCCATACAAAAGTGTAATACGTTTTTTCATCGAAACATGAATTAGTGTGGTACCAATCAAGACATAGAATTCCTGGGGATGTCCTGGGAGGGAAATCCGAACGCGTACGAATGCTAAAGGGATGATTTATCGGGACTGATCCGTGAGGTAGATGCGGCCTTCCTCCTGACGAATACTGACTTTGCAGGCTTCGGCGATGCCTTCTAATAATACGTTTACATCATTGGTGGGCAGCGAGCCCGACATACGACGGTCAAGCAGGGATGCCTTTTCTACGTTGACACGATAGCCGTAGGTGTCTTCGAGTACTTCGGTGAGTTCTTTTAAGGACGTATTTCGGAGAATAAGTTTGTGATCTTTCCAGGCTGAATACAGCGAGGCGTCTACTTGTTTCAGGGTGTAATTTTCAGGGATACGGGCAAATTCAACCAGCTGACCGGGTTTGAGTACAATGGAATCGGCCTGAGCTTTTTCGTTGATTAGACACTGTACTTTGCCTTCATTCAGTACTACCCGCGTTTTGGCTTTCCGGCGGCTGACGGTAAACTGCGTCCCGAGTACGTTCACCCGGAAGTTATCGGCCGTTACGACGCTAAAGCGGCGATGGTCTTTGGTATGGACTACTTTAAAATACGCTTCGCCCGTGAGTTGTACCTCCCGATTTCCCGTCCATTGCTGCGGATACGAAAGACTCGAATTTCCGTTCAGCGTTACTTCCGAACCATCGGGCAAGGTAAACGTACGCGTCTGTCCGTAACCCGTTTTCTGTACTAACATGGGAACCGAGGCTTCGGACGTGGCTGGAGCGTTACGGCTTACGTAAAACCAGAGTGTAGCCAGAGCGAGTACGGCTACCACACCAGCGGCCATTCGTCGCCAGCTTCGACGCAAGGGCACGACGGGCGTTTCCTCTTCCGGTTCAGCTGGGTCGAGGCGACTTTGCATCTGATTCAGCATTTTCTCCTCCAGAGCCTGCCGGGCCTGCGTATCCAGCTGGTCGGTCAGCGAGGGGCGGTTTTCAAACTGATCATACCAAACGTCGAGTTCGGTACGCTCGGCTGGCGTGGCCTGCCCCCTTTGTACTTGCTGTAACAGAAAAGTGAGTCGTTCCTGAGTCATGCGGTTGGTTACGTAAGCCAGCGGATTCCCTGCGTAGGCTTTCTATTCGGTAAGTCACACAAGTCGAAAACTTCCGCCAAAAGCGAAGCAAAAATTTTTAAATTATTTTTCAGTATCCTGATTATCAGAAGAAATTTTCACTAATTAAAGAAGGTAAGCTCATGCTCAGCCCAGCAGATGAGCGGCCAGCAAAAGCATAAACAGATGCTCTTTCAGGTGAAGACGCAGTAGTTTCAGAGCTTTAGCCATCTGTTTTTCGACCGTGTCGATTGGGAGTTCCAGGAGCTGGGCAATTTCCCGGTAGGTGTAATGCTCCTGTCGACTTAGCTCGTACACCCGCCGGTATTTTTCGGGGAGCTGGGCCACGCCGGCATCAAGGGCTCGTTGCAGTTCTTCGTAATACAGCTGATCTTCTACAAGGTTCGCCTCGTAGTCGCCCCGCTGTAGCAGATAATCCAAATGAGCTTTTTTTGTCAGCAAGGAACGGATGTAGTTATAAATCCGGTAGCGAAGGGCGGTAAAGAGGTAGATTTCCAGGGAAGTCGTAATTTCCAGGTGCTGGCGTTTGGACCAGAGATCCAGAAATAATTCCTGAACGATCTCCTCACAGTCCTCACGAGTCTGTACCCGCCGGTACGCGGAATCATAAAGCCGACGCCAGTATTTTCGGTACAAGAGCTCAAAAGCAGAACGATCGTCCTGCTTGAGCAGGGCGATCAGCGATTCATCGGTATGAGGAGATTGAATCTGAATAAGCAGAGGATCAGTTGTTTATCGATTAAGCTGGCAATATAAAATTCCCTTTCCAGAAATACACGGCTTGGGCGTTATTAAATCGTTATGCCTTTCCCTGGCTAGCTTTTAACTCCTAAAATAGCTCAGATGTAAATGGTGTTTCATTAGTATATTATCATTGGTCACTTTACTTACAACATACGCAACAGCGTTCCTTCTAAACTCTTGACACAATTTACTTATATTAGGACGATTTTTTACCGTCAAGTTCATCCCCCATAACTTTAAAACCCTATCTGAAGTACCCATGGCTTCTTCTATCTCAGATGCAGACCTTTCTGGTTTAGCCGCCTATCTGTTTACCCGTCGGGAAGCCATCCTCAACCATTGGCGTAACCAATGCGAACAGGATACTACCCTACTCAATGTTTCTGGCCTGGCCCGCGAAGAATTCAACAATATGATTCCGCTCTTATTGACGATTCTTCACCAACGTCTTTTAAAGGAGCCAGAGGGTAATGACCCTATCGAAATTGCCGCCGCTCATGGCCTGCATCGCTGGCAAAAAGGCTGACGTTAAAGAATTTACTGGCTGAGATCAATTACCTCTACGCGGGCGTACTTCGGGAGCTTCAATTGTACCGGGAATTTTATCCGGACAGTAATGCCGACGTACTGATCGCGGGCTATCAGGAAGTGGATCGTCTGAAAACCGAAACCATGCTGGGTAGTGTGCGGGAATACGATCAGCAACAGCAGATCGCCGCCGCCAGCCGGGCCAATCGCCTCCAGTACACGCTAGATCAGTTGCAGGAAATGACGCGTCTTCGGGGGGATTTACTACGGACTTCCTCGCATGACCTCAAAAGCAGTTTTGGCGTCGTTCGTAGTGCTGCCATTTTGCTGGATCAAGCCGAAAAACCCGAGGAAGAACGGACTAAGTTACTGCAAATGCTAAATCGCAATCTAGGCAATATCCACGAGATGTTACAGCAGCTCACGGATTTATCCCGCCTGGAAGCAGGCTATGAGGTACTTGACCTTCAGCGTTTTGATGCTTCGCAACTCCTCAACGAGCTTGTTGAAAGTGCCCAGCCGCTGGCGACCGAGAAAGGCCTGATCTTACGGGCGGATGGTCCGCCGGAATTACTGGTTTCGAACGACTCCGTCAAGATTCACCGCATTGTTCAGAATCTGCTTCTGAATGCTATCAAATACACCCAAACGGGGATCGTTTCCGTTTCCTGGTCCAAAGAAGGTGACTTCCGATGGTACATCAGTGTGCAGGATAGCGGTCCGGGTTTGTCCGATGGGCTCGCTACTTTGTTTTCCAAACAACTGATGCCCAAGGCAGAAGAGTCAGGCGTGCTTGAGCGGGATCTTTCGGAGGTCGATGAGGTTCCTAACTTTACGAGTGAAGAGCTCAATCATGCCACTTCCCAAGGCCTGCCCGTTAGCGAAGGTGTAGGTTTACTGATTGTGAAACGCCTCTGCGAATTACTGGGTGGTATGATGGAGATTGAATCCATTCCCAACGTAGGCACGCTTTTCCGGATTCGTCTCCAGCTCGATTATAAATCCTAAGCCCAGTTATGGGCCCTTCCCCTAGCTATCACGCTCCGTTTCCTTTATGCATTCGCCTGGAAACGGAGCGTGGCGTATGCTTCTCTTTCCGCCCGATTTTTCCCTGTGTCGCTCGATCTGAGGTTTAATGCCGCTGAGCTGGAATGTTTTTTTCTTTGCGTATAGAGTGATCGTTAAAAATGGAATTTCATAAGGGCTCCGTCCCCCACGATCTGCCACGTATTCAGTCATCAACCAATCCTCGATATGAAAGAAAAACTCTCATTCAAAGGCATCTGGGAGGTTTTGAAAAATGCCTTTTCCGGATTCTCGGACGACAAAGTCACGAAACTTGGGGCGTCCCTCTCCTATTACACGGTGTTTTCCATGGGGCCGCTCATCATTGTGATCATTTCGCTGTGCGGTATTTTTCTGGGCCGTGAAGCCGTGGAAGGGCAGATTTACGAAACCCTCAACGGATTTCTGGGCAAGGAATCAGCTCTGCAATTACAGGATATTGTGAAAAAAGCGGCCGTCAGTGGTAAGAGTAATATGGCCGCCGTGATTGGTTTTGGCACGCTGCTGCTGGGGGCAACGACGGTATTCGCGGAAATTCAGGATTCGATCAATACCATCTGGGGAATCCGGGCGAAGCCGAAGAAAGGCTGGCTGAAAATGATTCAGAATCGTTTTCTTTCTTTTTCCGTGATTGTGAGTTTAGCTTTTATCCTGCTGGTTTCCCTGGCCGTTACCTCTGTACTCGATGGAATCAGTGGCCGCCTGCAAGCTCGCTTTTCGGATGTATCCGTTATTGCCTTTTATATTGTTAATCAGCTGATTACCTTCGCCGTTATTTCGATCATCTTTGGTGTGGTATTCAAGGTTTTACCCGATGCCAAAATCAAATGGAAGGACGTACGGGCGGGTGCCATGGTAACGGCAGTGTTGTTTATGATCGGGAAATTTGGTATTTCCTTCTATATCGGTCAGAGCGACGTGGGCGGTACCTACGGAGCCGCTGGATCATTGGTTATTGTGTTGCTTTGGGCCTATTACTCTTCCCTGATTCTGTACTTCGGAGCCGAATTTACGAAGGCTTACGCCATTAAATATGGTTCAGCCATCCACCCGAGTGAGTATGCTGTAACGATCAAAGAGGTGCAGGTGGAAGCGGGAAGCAAATCCATTCAGCAAACGGAGAAAGAGAAGGTTGTTTCGTAATTATATAATCATCAATATTTTCCCAGGGTTGTAACCCTGGGCTACGAAAATGGAACCCCGCTGGGGTTCTTTTTTGTACTCACCCAACCACCCTCAAACCGTTCAACCATTTTCATACTTTCAAACCCGTTCAAACCTCAAACCCTCTTCAAACCTCCACTCCTCAAGCCCCCGGCGGCTCCTTCAAAGCCAGACTGATGAGTTCAGCCGTATTTTTAACGCCTGCTTTTCGAAGAATACTCGCCCGCTGGTTGGCTACGGTGTTCGGACTGGTATCGAATCGGCGGGCGATTTCCTGATTACTCAGACCTTCCGTCAAACAACCCAGTACCTGAGCTTCGCGGCTGGTCAGTTTATTCCAGATCGATGGATTCGTAGCTACATCTACGCGAGCTTTGGGCTTGGCCAGTACCAGTTGTTTGATAATGACGCTTGAGGCCGAAGGCGGATAGTATAGATCGCCCGCTGCTACGGTACGGATGGCCTGAAGAATTTCCTCATCGTCCGTATCTTTCAGCAAGTAACCCGACGCTCCATACTGCACGGCACTGAGAATGTAATCCGGATGATTGTGCATACTGAAAATCAGCACTTTCACCTGAGGAAACTGCTGAGCCGTCATGCGGCTGACTTCAATGCCCGAAAGTCGCGGCATGGTAATATCCAGCAATAACACGTCAGGGTGAAGCTGGGGTAGCAGTTCCAGAGCCTCGTCGCCGTCGGCGGCTTCGCCCACAATTTGCAGGTCCGTTTCGTCTTCCAGTAAGGTACGAATACCCTTTCGTACCATCGAGTGATCATCCGCAATCAGAATTCGTATCGCCATCGTTTTTGGTTTAGCCTAGCGGCAAATATATTTCAATACAGGTTCCTTTTCCGGGTACAGAATGCAGTTGAAACGTAGCTTGCAGGAGTTGAGCCCGTGTTTGCATGTTTTCCAGTCCGCTCCCTTCGCGGGCAGGTGTTTCGGCGATGCCCACGCCATCGTCCTCAATACGCAGGGTTACGGCCTTGGGCTGGTAATGCAAAACTAAGGCAATCTCCCCGGCTTTGGCATGTTTAAGAGCATTGGTGATAGCTTCCTGAGCAATGCGGTACAGGGCAATTTCCTGAGCCGGTGCCAGTCGCTTTTCCTCGCCCTGCTGTTCAAAACGAATCGTACAACTAGCCGATTTTCTGAGCTGATCAGCCAGTAACTGCAAGGAAGCCGCCAATCCGTAATCGCCCAGCAGAGTCGGCATCAGGTTATGCGAAATCTGCCGGGTAGTCTGGATGATGAGCTGAATGGATTCCACCAGTTCATCGGCCCGCTGCCGTTGCCGCTCTTCGGGAAAGGATACTTTTCGAAATTTAGCCGCCTGCAGGTACAGGCCCGTCAGCATTTGCCCGATCCCATCGTGCAGTTCGCGGGCGAAGCGGCGGCGTTCCTCCTCCTGCCCTTCCAGCAAAGCCGCCGAGCGGATATGGTCTTCCGTTCGTTGCAACGCATGTTGTTCATCGCTAAGCCGCAGTACTTCTTCCTGCGTCGTGCGTAACTCTTCGTTCGCTACGGCCAGTTGTTCATTACTCGCCTGCAGAGCCTCTTCCGACTGCGTCAGTTGACGAATGACCTGCTTAGTATACTGCACCACGGGCCGAAATACGAACAGGCCTTCCAGCAACAGCGTTAGTAAGGTCGCTAGTGTCAGTATGCTTTCTAGCCGTTCCAGTTCGTTGACACGGGCCGTACTTTCCGCGTCAAACTGGAAAACGAGGGCGTTCATCCGCTGGAGAAAGACGGGTTCCTGCTTCAGCAATTCCGTCAACGTCTGTCGTTGCTGATCCGGCGTTTGTCCCGGCGTATTTACCCGAACGAAGCTTTGGTACATGGCCTGAAATACGGGTTCCAGTTGCTGAAACATCCGGTCAATCGTTGGACTCCGGCGTACGGTGTATTCCTTTTCCATGACCAGTACCCCCGCCTTCAGCTGTTCATGACTCGTTTTCAGGCTTTGCAGCAGTGAGTCATACAATACCGAATCGGCACTGGGCAGGGGGGCTAAACGCAGCAAAGCCAGCTTGGTAAGTCGCTGGCTAAGCATTCGCTGACGACCGGCTACATTCAGTACCCGGCTGTCGGCATAGTGCGTATGGATGGTTTGACGAATGAACCATAAGCCCCCGATACTCAGCAGGGCAATGACGTGCAGGGCCAGCAGATAATAACGGGTCAGACGGCGGGCTACCTGCCGGTCGAGTGCATTCATACTTCAATATACACCTGACCGTCGATGATTTGAATGGGAAACGTGGAAATCTGGTAGTGTTCGTCGGTCAGACACTGGCCCGTTTGCAGGGAAAACGTCTTTTTATGAAACGGACACGCCACTTTCGGTTCCTCGCCCTGACTGCCGATCATGCCCCGCGAAAGCACCATCTGCTGCCGGTGGGGACACTGGTTGTCGGTGGCGTACCACTCGTTAGTGCGGGAAAAATTGAAAATGGCAATCTGCCGACCGTCGATGAGTACGCAGGCTCCGCCGTCGGCGGGAACGTCTTCTACACGGCAGGCCCGGTGCCAGGTGGTTACGGGAGAAAGTACTTCCATGAGTGAAACGGGATGAACGTATAACAGTGAATACCTGGGTTTATTTCCATTCTTTGGCCTGAACCTGCGTCCGTAAGGGGGCAAATTCCAGCGTGGGATCTTTCTGTTCCGGAGCGTTTACGAAGTGGGTAAACCGCTTGCGTAATTCGGGGTTCTCCACGACTTCTTTCCATTCGCACTGGTACATCTGGATCAATTGCTGCATTTCCGCTTCCAGATCAGCCACGATGCCTAATACGTCGTCCACGACAACGGCTTTGAGGTAACTCATACCGCCTTCCAGCTTGTTGAGCCAGGTGGCCGTACGCGTCAGCGGATCGGCGGTTTTGATGTAGAACATCAGGAAACGGTCGATCAGCCGGATACACGTTTCTTTATCCACGTCCGCCGCCAGTAACTGGGCGTGCTGGGGCTTGGAGCCACCGTTGCCGCCCACGTAGAGATTCCAGCCCTTTTCGGTCGCAATGATGCCGAAATCCTTGCTCTGGGCTTCGGCACATTCCCGAATACAGCCCGAGACGCCCGATTTGAATTTGTGCGGAGCCCGAACGCCTTTGTACCGTTCTTCAAGTTCGATGGCGAACGATACCGAGTCCTGTACCCCAAACCGGCACCAGGTCGATCCGACGCAGCTTTTTACCGTACGCAAAGCTTTCCCATAGGCGTGACCACTCTCAAAACCAGCGGCGATGAGTTCTTCCCAGATGTAGGGTAAATCGCCGACGTGAGCCCCGAATAGATCAATCCGCTGGCCACCCGTAATTTTGGTGTACAGGTTGTATCGCTTGGCGACCTGACCGATCACAATCAGCTTGTCGGGCGTGATTTCACCGCCAGGAATCCGGGGTACGACTGAGTAACTACCGCCCTTCTGAATATTCGCCAGGAAACGGTCATTGGAATCCTGAATCACCGCCCGACCCTGTTCGAGTACGTTTTCATTCCACAAACTGGCCAGTACCGAAGCCACCAGGGGCTTACAGGTTTCGCAGCCGTGGCCCTTTCCGAAGTGATCGAGTACGGAATTGTACGTCTTGAGTTTATTAATCCGGATCAGGTCCAGTAATTCCTGACGGGTATAGTCGAAGTGTTCACAGATGATGTTTCGCACGTATACCCCCTGCTGTTTCTGTACCGCCTGAATGAGGTCTTTGACCATCGGCGTACAGCCCCCGCAACCCGTACAGGCTTTGGTACTCTTTTTCAGGGCATCGACGGAGGTATGTCCGTTTTCGGAAATTTCGTGACAGAGCTGGGCTTTCGTGATGGCTTCGCAGGAACAGATCAGGGCATCGTCGGGCAGGCTCATGACGCCGGCACCCGCTTCTTCGCCACCCCGCGAGCCCAGAATCAGGTCTTCCGGATTGGGCGGCAGAACCGTCTGGTTTTTGCAGGTTTGCAGCAGCATGTTGTATTGCTCGGCTTCGCCAACCAGAATGCCGCCCAGCAGCGTTTTGCCATCCGAACTCACGTTGATGCGTTTGTAGATGCCTTTGGCTTTGTTTTCGTAGGCAATGGTCTGGCAGTCGGGTTCCTGAGCGAAGGGATTACCGAAGCTGGCCACATCGACGCCAATGAGTTTAAGCTTGGTGGAAAGATCGTAGGGTTTAAATTCCTTGCTTTCGCCCACCAGCTGAGAAGCCACTACGTCGGCCATTTCGTATCCCGGAGCCACCAGTCCGTAAATCATCTGATGCACCAGGGCACATTCCCCAATCGCAAAAATGGACGTATCAGAGGTTTGCAGGCAGTTATTCACCAGAATACCGCCCCGGGGGTGCGTTTCCAGTCCGGCTACTTTCGCCAGCTCGTCGCGGGGACGAATCCCGGCGGAAATGATGAGCATATCCACGTCAAGTACCGAACCATCGGCGAACTGCATGCCTTCGATGGTTTCCGTTCCCAGCAGGCATTGCGTGGACTTGGACAAATGAATCTGTAAGCCCAGGGATGATAATTTGCGTTGCAGAATGCCCGATCCCGCTTCATCAATCTGACGCGGCATCAACCGGGGAGCAAATTCGACCACGTGGCTTCCGCCAGACCTAAATCCAGCAGGGCTTTGCGGCTTCCAGACCCAGCAAACCGCCGCCGAGTACGGCTCCTTTTTTTGCCTTCCGGGCGTAGGACTGAATCAGGTCCAAATCTTCGAGTGTACGATAGACGAATACACCATCTTTTTCCACGCCTTCCAGCGGCGGCACGAAAGCTCCGGAACCCGTTGCCAGCACCAGATAATCGTAGGGAACGACCAGACCGTGGTGCGAGCGAACCTGCTTGCGTTCCCGGTCAATGTCCACCACCGGATCCGATAAATATAGCTCGATTCCGTTTTCCCGGTACCAGTTCAGTGGTGCCATCGAAAGATCGTCGGCGGTTTTCCCGGCAAAGTATTCACTTAAGTGGACGCGGTCGTAGGCAACGCGGGACTCTTCCCCAAATACCGTTACCCGAAACGCGGATCCTTTTTTTGCCTTGGCCAGGAGTTTCTCACAAAACTTGTAGCCGACCATGCCATTGCCAATGACGACTACCCGTACTTCTGTTTGTGGATTCATAGTTGTTTTTAACTATTTAACTAGTACAAGCCCGTTGTATCTTTGAACATTTCCAAGAAACCACCCCCGTGCTCTCTCTTTTGATACGGTCAAAAATAAATCGTCAAAAACACAAATCCTAATATTTTCTTTTACAAATAGTTATTTTTAAAACCTATTTTTAATGTTTTTCATTGTTTTTTAAAATTTCACCTCTATTTTTGAACCAACAATCAGCTATAGTTACAATTCATTATATATAGTACATAACTGATAGTAACTCAAACGAGCAAAGGCATGGAAACACGCATCACCCTGGTAGGAGCTGGTCCCGGAGACGAGGAGTTAATCACCCTGAAAGGACTACGGGCTCTGGAGCAGGCCGACGTTATATTATATGACGATCTGGCTAATCAGGAACTCCTGCGATACGCTCCTACGGGTGCGATGAAGCAATACGTGGGCAAGCGGGTGGGACGGCCTTCCTTTTCGCAGGAAGAAATCAATGCTCTGCTGGTGTCACTGGCGAAACAGTATGGTCACGTGGTACGTCTGAAGGGGGGCGATTCGTACGTGTTTGGCCGGGGTCATGAGGAATACGTGTACGCCCGCGAGCACGGCATCGACTGTCAGATTATTCCGGGGATATCCAGTTGTATCGCCGTACCCGCCTCACAGCACATTCCGGTAACCCGGCGGGGCGTGAGTGAAAGTTTCTGGGTCATTACCGGAACGACGCGTCACGGCGAGCTATCGGAGGACCTCAAGCTGGCCGTACAATCTAGGGCTACCGTAGTAGTACTGATGGGTTTGCAGAAAATTCAGGAATTGTGTCAGTTATATATTGACCACGGTCGCGGAGAGCTACCCATGGCCGTCATTCAGAACGGAACCCGGCCCGATGAACGCTGCGTGCTGGGTCAGGTCTGGGAAATGCCGGAACGGGTAGCTGCCCACGGCGTGGGGGCTCCGGCAGTACTGGTGATCGGTGAGGTAGTAACGCTGCATCCGGCCTACATCCGCGAGTGCCTGGCTGCTGTAGCTTGTGAATAATCAGGTTTTTACAAAATCCAATCCATAAAAAAAGAACCGATCCGGTGCGGGGGCACCTTTGGATCGGTTACTTGGGGCTTGTTCATGGTTCACACAAACGTTTCAAAGGAAATGGAAAAACAGACGTAAAGCAAATCCAGTCTCTCGCTGGCGACGATCTGTCGCCGCCTACCGCTCTTCGTACTGGCCCTGCCGCAGGTCAGAAGTACTCACGCGTTGCATACCATTCTTCCGGTAGTACGAAATCCTTTCCGATGAAAAAAATGTATCTGATGGTACTGGCTCTTGGTGGAGCCAGCTGCATCGGCCCGACTGCTCATGCCCAGCTTTCCCTGACGGGACAGCTTCGCACCCGAACCGAACTTCGGGATGGGTACGGCAATCTGGCCCCCCGAGGGAGTCAAGCGGCCGTTTTCACCTCCCAGCGTACCCGATTGAGTTTTGGCTATCAGGCCAGCCGTCTTCGCATGAATGTAACGCTTCAGGACGTACGCGTCTGGGGCCAGGATGCTTCCAGTATTTCCGTAGCGGATGGCAATCGCCTGTCCGTACACGAAGCCTGGGGCGAAATTCAGCTCATCAACCGGGCGGATACGACGCTTAAATTCCGTCCCATCGACGAATTGTCGCTGAAAGTCGGACGGCAGGAGCTGGTGTACGACGATGTGCGGTTACTGGGTAATCTGGACTGGCTACAGCAGGGCCGTCGCTTCGATGCCGTCTTACTCAAATTCCGGCACCAGGGCTGGAAACTGGATCTGGGCGGCGGTTTCAATCAAAATTCCGATGCCTTTGGCCTGACGGGTACCAGCTATACTCCCGGCAATGTACCTACGACGGCTTTGTCCACGAAAAATACGTTACTGCCCCTGCCTTCGGGTTTTATTCCAACCAGTGGCAAAAACGGGTCTCCAATCCTAACCAATGCAGTCAGTACGAACGGTCAGACGCAGCAGTTCAAAGCTTTTCAGATGGCCTATCTGCAACGCAGTATCCGGCAACAGACGTTTTCTGCCTTGTTCTTCAAAGATGACTTTTCCAAATACCGTATAGACAGTATCGGTAGCGAATCAAGTGGCTACGTCTACGGACGAAAATACGACGTACCGGGCGTGCATTCCCGCTTGACCTACGGAGCCATGTTACTCGGAAAACTGAGTAAACGCGTGAATTATCAGGCTTTCGGTTACCTGCAAAGCGGTCGTGACCGGGATGGCTTACGCATCCGGCAGGCGTATCACTACGGTGGTAATGCGTTTGTGCAGCAGGGCCATTTTAGTTTTGGACTCGGTTATGAAGTGCTTTCGGGTAATAAGTCTGGTCTGACGACCGGGGAGACTTCCCGCTTTGATCCCCTGTACGGCACGCCGCATCGGCATTGGGGCTACATGGACTACTTCTACGTAGGCACGGGCTCACCGAGTGGGGGCTTACAGGACAGCTTTTTCAAGAGCAAATACGCTCACAAACGCCTGACCGCTAGCTTCGACGTACATTATTTTGCTCTGGCCTCGCCCGTACTCAACCGAAGTATAGACGGTACGCTTCCTTCTAGTATTCAGGGCAGCCTGGGCTGGGAATACGATTTCGTAGCCACGTATCTGCTCAACTCCTTCACTTCACTTGAACTGGGTTACAGCTTCATGCAGGGCAACAATCGCCTGGAATACGTCAAACAAAATACGGTCAATCAGAAAGACAAACAGGGTCAGTGGGCGTATCTGATGCTCAACATCCGTCCGGACTTTTTAGCTAAAAATCAATCTTCCCGATGAAATCTACCCAGCAACCACTCAACACCCTGCCACTGTTCAGTTTCCGTGGCATCCAGATGCGTACCTTTCATTTAACCTGGCTGACCTTCTTTGTCTGCTTCTTCGGCTGGTTCGGACTGGCTCCGCTCATGCCCGCCATACGGGCTGATCTGGGACTGACGAAGGCCCAGGTGGGGAACACCATCATTGCGGCCGTTTCAGCCACGATTTTCGCCCGTTTGATCATTGGCAAACTGTGTGACACCTGGGGACCCAGAAAAACCTATACGGCTTTGCTGGTGATCGGTTCGCTGCCCGTTATGCTCGTTGGACTGGCCCACGATTACCTTACGTTTCTGCTGTTTCGTCTGGCAATTGGCGTGATTGGAGCTTCGTTTGTCATTACGCAGTTTCATACGTCCATGATGTTTGCCCAAAAAATCAAAGGTACGGCTAATGCCGTGGCCGGTGGCTGGGGCAATCTGGGGGGCGGCGTGACGCAACTCGCCATGCCTTTGATCATGACGCTGATTATGGGGCTGGGTTTTGTCAAATCCGACGCCTGGCGACTCGCCATGATTGTACCGGGTTTGCTGATGCTGGTGATGGCTTTTCTGTACTATCGTTACACCACGGATACGCCAGCGGGCAATTTTGAAGACCTGCAACGGCAGAATGCCGGTACGGCGGCGGGTAGTTTCCGCGAGGCCTGTACGGACATTCGCGTGTGGGCGTTGGCTCTGGCGTATGCCTGCTGTTTCGGTATGGAAATTACGTTTGACGGCGTAGCGGCTCTGTACTTTTTCGATCAGTTCAGTCTGGGCGAAACGGAGGCGGGTTTCTGGGCCATGTTATTCGGATTCATGAATCTCTTTGCCCGGGCGATGGGCGGCGTAGTAGCCGACCGCGTGGGTCAACGGTATGGGATGCGGGGGAAAGGCATTCTGCTGGCCGTATTGCTCCTGCTGGAAGGACTAGGCATTCTGCTTTTCGCTCAATCGGGTAACCTGACGATGGCGATTGTTTCCATGCTCACCTTCGCTTTGTTCCTGAAAATGGCCAATGGCAGCACCTATGCTCTGGTACCTTTCATCAATCCCAAAGCCCTGGGCGTTATTTCCGGTGTAGTTGGAGCAGGTGGTAACCTGGGTGGTATGCTGATGGGCTTTTTGTTCAAATCGCAGAGCATCAGTTACGGACAGGCCTTTTTTTTACATTGGAGCGGCCGTAGTAATCATCGGTGGATTGCTGTTCCTGATCAATTTTGGCAAAAGTCGGGTAGCCGAGCCAGCGGAAGCGGTGACGTTGCAAACGGTTTAGTTTCGGTGAATTCGGAGCATATATACCGGGTTCCGTCTTCCTTGCTTACGGGCGGGAGAAGTTTTCATCTTCTGACGGTAGTTGTTTGTTGATCGTTGTTGGCTATTACCGATTTGATATAATCGAACCTCTTTATGGACGACATAAAACCCATCCCCGTCCTATCGCGATAAGTCGCCTACTTCATCCGCAATGCGGTGGCCTAGAGTAGGATGAAGTGAGCGGCGTTCGCGATAGGACTAATGACCAGCCGTCTTTATAAGACGAAACCCAGTATATATGCCCCTAGCTCACGCCATCTGCACCAAATCAACAGCACTCCATTAATAAAAAGCAAAAAAGCCCCCCTTATGGAAAACACCCATCAAACGACTTGTTGCTACTGCGGCGTGGGTTGCGGTATTGTGGTGAAAACCGAAGCTTCGGGACAGCTTTCCGTACAGGGCGATCCGCAACACCCTTCCAACCGGGGTTTGCTTTGTTCGAAGGGCATGAACCTGCACTATACGGTGATGGATCAGTCCGACCGCTTGCTCTACCCACAGATGCGATACGGACGTTCGGCTCCCCTCGAACGCGTCAGCTGGGATGCGGCTCTGGAGCGTACCGCGGCGGTTTTTAAAACGTTCATTCAGAAATACGGTCCTGATTCCGTGGCGTTTTACGTGTCGGGTCAGTGTCTAACGGAGGAGTATTACCTCGTCAATAAGTTAATCAAAGGCTTTATTGGTTCGAATAACATCGATACCAACTCGCGGTTGTGCATGAGTTCGGCCGTCGTGGGGTATAAACTTTCGCTGGGCGAAGATTCCGTACCCGTTTGCTACGATGATATCGAAGAAGCCGATGTGTTCTACGTGCAGGGAGCCAATCCGGCCTGGTGTCATCCCATTCTATGGCGTCGGATTGAAGCTCACAAAGCCGCGAATCCGCAGGTAAAAATCATTTGCGTCGACCCACGAATCACGGATACCGCCCGTTCCGCTGACCTGCATCTGCCTTTGCGACCGGGTACGGACATTGTGCTGAACCACGCCATTGGCCGTTTATTGATTGAACAGGAGAAAATCGATACCAATTTCATTCTGGATCATACTGATGGGTTTGAAGCCTATCGGGAAAGCGTTTTTCAACGCAGTATCGCCGAAGCCGCTGAGCTGTGTGGCGTAACGGAAGCCGCCATTCGTCAGGCGGCGGAATGGATTGGTTCTTCCAAAGGCTTCCTGTCTTTGTGGACGATGGGGCTGAATCAGTCGGTCGTGGGGGTTAATAAAAACCTCTCGCTTATTAATCTCCACCTCATTACGGGTCGGATCGGCAAACCCGGCAATGGACCGTTTTCACTCACGGGTCAGCCCAATGCCATGGGCGGTCGGGAAGTGGGTGGACTGGCCAATGCCCTACCCGCTCACCGGGAAGTAACCAATGCCCACCATCGGCAGGAAGTAGAAGAATTTTGGCAGTCGCCCGTGAAAATTGCCGATAAACCCGGCCTGACGGCGACTGAATTAATGGAAGCACTGGCGGATGATCGGCTGAAAGCCATCTGGATTATCAATACCAATCCGATGGTGAGCATGCCGGATCTGAACGCCGCTGAAAAAGCCCTGACTAACGCCCGTTTTGTGGTGGTACAGGACATTTCCAGCCGGGCCGACACGCTGGCGTTTGCCGATGTGGTATTACCCGCCGCGGGCTGGCTGGAAAAGGAAGGCACGATGACCAACGCCGAACGCCGCATTACCTACCTGCCCCAGATTCGGACCGCTCCCGGTGAAGCCCTTCCCGATGTGGAGATCATCTGGCGATTTGCCCGTAAAATGGGCTTTGAACGGGCGTTCCACTACGAAAAAGCCGAGGAAGTTTATCGCGAATACACCCAGCTTACCGCCGGTACTAACGTCGATGTAACGGGCGTAACGTATGACTTACTCCGTCAAAAACGCAGTATTCAATGGCCCTACCCGGCAAATGCTGACGATTCAACCCAGCGATTATTTACAAATCATCGTTTCTATACGTCCAACCAACGAGCTCAGATTCAGGCCGTACCGGACGGCAATGCTTCTGAACCCACGGATGAAGAATTTCCGTTGGTACTCACGACGGGGCGAATCCGTGATCAGTGGCATACCATGACCAAAACGGGTCGGGTGGCGAAGCTCAACCAGCACCTCCCCCAGCCTTTTCTGCAAATGCATCCCGCCGATGCGGAAGCCCGGCAGGTACGTGACGGCCAACTGGTTGAAATCCGGGGCCGTCGGGGCACAGTACGCGTCAAGGTTCAGCTCACCACGGATGTACGTCACGGCCTTTGTTTTCTGCCCATGCACTGGGGGAAAATCGGCACTGGATCGCTGGGACGGGCTAACAACCTGACCAGTACCCTGATTGACCCCAAATCGAAGGAGCCTGATTTCAAATTTTCAGCGGTACAGGTACAGGCATACGTGAAACCGCAGGAAAAGATTCTTATTGTAGGAGCGGGATCGGCGGCCCTTGGGTTTATTCAGTCGTACCGGGCATTGAATCAAAGTGATGAAATTGAGGTCTTTTCGCAGGAAAAATATCCGTTTTACAACCGGGTACTCCTCCCCGACTACATCAGTGGCGAACAATCCTGGTCGCAACTGGTCAAGTTGTCGCCCGATCAGTTTGCGGAAAACCGCATCCGGGTGCATACCGAAACCAGCATCGTTCACATTGACCGGGTGCATAAAGTCGTGACTGACAGTACCGGAGCTGAACATACGTACGACAAGCTGATTCTGGCCACGGGCAGCCGGGCTTTTATGCCCAAAGGTGTACCGCCGCTGTCTGGCATTTTCAATATGCGTTCCCGCGTGGATGCGGATACGCTACGCCCCTACCTGCGTACACCCAATGCCCGAATCGTAGTAGTCGGCGGTGGTTTGCTGGGGCTGGAACTGGCGGCTTCACTGCGGCACCTGGGCTTGTTGGTCACCGTCATTCAACGTTCCGGACGATTCATGGAACGACAACTAGATGCCCGGGCCAGCGAAATGCTCTATCAGGACCTGCGGGACCGGGGTATTGACATTTATTTCAACGAAGAAATTCAAACGTTTCACGGGACCGCTTCCGTAGAAGGCATCCGGCTCAAATCGGGTCGAATGATTGATTGTCAGGCCGTTATTTTAGCCATTGGTACTACTCCTAACCTGGAATTAGCCAGGGCGTGTGGGCTGGAATGCGGTCGCGGCGTAGTCGTGAATGACTACCTGCAAACCTCCGATCCGGACATTTTTGCCGCCGGAGAAATTGCCCAGTGGCGGGACCAGATCTGGGGTATCACACTAGCCGCCGAACAACAGGCCGAAGCCGCAGCCCGCTTTCTGAGCGGTGATGGTACCCAGCCGTATCGCGGCAGTGTTTCGATGAACATTTTGAAAATGGAAGGTTTGCACCTCTGTAGTATCGGACTGGCTGAAGCTCCGGATGCTTCCTACGAAGAAATTGTCTTTCTGGATGCGGCCAAACGCTATTACAAAAAATGCATCGTACATCAGGACAAGCTGGTCGGGGCCATTCTGGTGGGTGATAAAAATGAATTTCAGGAGTTTCGGGACCTGATCGCTCAGGGTACGGAGCTTTCCGAAAAACGACTTCAGCTGTTACGCAGCAGTCAAAAAGCCGATCCGCTGGAGGGCAAGCTGGTATGTTCCTGTAACAGTGTCGGACAAGGCAATCTCGAACGGGCCATTCAGGCGGGTTGTACTGATTTTCAGCAATTGTGTCAGAAAACCGGGGCTGGTACGGGTTGCGGCTCCTGCCGTCCCGAAGTACGTAGTATTCTCCAATCGTTTTTAGTAAGCGTGTAAAGCCATGCGGGATTATTATACTCTGAAAATCAACGCTCCGGGCGGTATTCTTTCCCCCGGAACATTCCGACACGTACTGGCACTGGCCCAGGAAGCGGGGGTTCGAGACGTACGTTTTGGTAGCCGTCAGCAGGTCTTGATGACGGTTCACTACGAACAGTTACCGGCTCTGGAAAAATCGCTGAAAACGACTCCCATTACGTACGAAATTACCACGGATCAGCAGCCGAATATCATTAGTTCGTACTGCGGCGAAGACGTATTCCGGAGCGGCGACTGGCTGCGGGAAAGTGAGTACCATACCATTCTGGATCAGTTGACGTTTCAGCCTCGACTTAAAATTAACCTTTCCGATGCGGGACAGAGCTTTACGCCTTTTTTTACGGGTCACCTCAACTTCATTGCTTCGCCCGAACCCCATTTCTGGTACGTCTACCTACGCAAGCCGAAAACCAATGCGATTTTCCGCTGGCCTGAATTACTTTATACGAACGAAATTGGCCGTTTCGCCCAGCAAATGGAAGAACGGCTGACGGCCGACGCAGATGTTTCGTTTCTGTACGAAAGGATGGACACTTCGTTCATCACGCGTCCGGCTACGCAGGAAGTGGAACTACCCGAATTTTCACTCCCCTATTACGAAGGTTTCAACCGGTACGGCTCGCGTAGCTGGCTGGGACTGTATAGCCGGGAAGACTGGTTTTCCGTCGCTTTTTTACGGGAAGTTTGTGAGTTATGCCTGCGAACCCGCATTGGCGAGATTTGCACCACTCCCTGGAAATCACTGATTATCAAAGGCATTGAAGAAAAAGACCGTTCGAACTGGTCCTACTTACTGGGGAAGTATGCCATTAATGTACGCCACGCTGCCCACGAACTGGCCTGGCAAACGGAGGATCATACGACGGAAGGAACGACGCTGAAAAACTACATCCGTCGCCATTTTGAGAAACTGGATATCCGCACCTTCGGACTCTGCTTCGGCATTCAGACCCGTCCCAAGTCCGAGGTATTTGGTTCGGTACTCATTCGGAAACGTCCCTGGTTGCAGTGGGGGCTGTTCTCACTGGGAACGGTCTATGATATCTACGTGACGGAGCAGTATAATCCCAACAGCCGACAATTAACTCGGGTTGAAAAAGGGCTTTTTAAAATGCACGTCCCCCATCAGGTAGAACGCATTTGCCGCCAGTATACGAGCAAACGACACCAGCCCAGCCCAATTGCCCTGACATTGGCCGAAGACCGTCCTGCCATGCCTGATCCTACAGTATATGAATGTCCGCACTGCCTGACGCACTACGATGAGCGGTACGGCGACGCCCGACAGAACATTGCGGCAGGCACTTTGTTTCAGGCTCTTCCCGCCCACTACGTATGTCCAACCTGTGAAGCTCCCAAAACCGAATTACAAGCGATTACTAAAATGGCTTCCGCGTAAAATCGCTTCTCAACTAGTTAACACCGAACGTTTTAGCCGTGTAGCTACCAATATTTTTGATTTCGTTGTTAGCCGCCCGTACCTCGATGTCGTACAGGGTTTTGTTGATGCGTTCGATGGTAAACGATTCCAGAATCTCTTCTGCCTGATCCTGCCGTAGTTTGAAACGATTGATGAGGCGGTCCATAATTGGCGTTACGTCAATCGCACTCGATTTGCTGGCGTAGGCTACTTCAAACACAACCCGCTCCACGGGTTTACGCCCCCGACCGGCTTTTTCGCCGTATACAGGCGTGTAGGTGAACGTTAAATCCGTATTGCCATTAATTTCCCGCATGGCGATTTCCAGCACTTCCCGGTTGAAATGTGTCCATTTGGGGTATTTATCTTTTCCCGTTTTTGCATCGATAATGGCCAGCATGGACTTTAGTTCCACCACACTGCGACTGAAGGTTTTATTCTTCATGTTTTTGTACATACACAGCAATTCGTAAATGCGTTTGGCGTGTATGGACTGCAGCATCATCGCTGCCTGTAACTGAATTTTGGTAAACTTCTCCTTAAGTTCGACGTAAAAGGGGCGGATTTTTCGGGAAAGTTCGATTTCAATGATTCCCGTTCCTTTTTTGTACGTTGCTGAAGCAGCGAAGGTGGTCTGGAGAAAGTCTCCGTTGGGCAAGTACCCCTCCACCAGACGCGTCACAATCTTAGCCGTGGCTTTTTTGTAAGCGTCGTAATAGATTTCTTCACTTCCCATCACGGAAGCAATCTCTTTAATCGATACCTGATAGATTTTATTGAGGGGATCGTCCGGACGTACCTGCGAAATCACCATGTACATGATATTCCGCTCCGTTTCCGTCATTTCATAGCGAGCTTCCGTAATAAAGTTATCCTGATACAGTTCAATCTGTTTTTTCATAAAGCCATAGGTTGCTGACAGTGAGACAAATATAGGAGTCTGATTTAATTTGTTGTACAATATTTTACAAAACACAACTTTTTACCGATTAAAACACAACTTTTTACCCCCATTCTACCGATCAAAACACAACTTTTTACCCCTCTTTCACCGATGAAAGCTCAACTTTTTACCGATCAAAACACAACTTTTATAAGTTATCCACAGGATAATTTACTGGTTATCAATTGTTTATTTTTTAAAAATTTCCTTTCAAGAGAATAACAAGAGTAATTGAAAAACCCAATTACTTGATTATAGCGTTTATAGGGCTGTTGTAACGTCCTCCCTCCCCCGCTTCTTTCTTCTTTTAAAGCGAGTGAAAAACAATAAAAATCAAAAAGCAAAGCGGGCAGGAAAAGAAAAAAGAAGTCCGGCGTGAACTAAATATTTAGTTTTAAAATACTAGCGACTTTTGAATTTCAGAATATAGACAAATGTATGCCGTCCTATAACCTCCTCTGTAGCTTAAGCTGATACCGGACGTCATTAGTAGGTACGATCGCCTCTCTACGCAGGTTTTGAAAGGCTTCTGGGCTATTTTCGGTTGCCGTTGACATTACTGCTTTTACTCAATCATCTTTCTTTGGGAGTCCGTTTACGAATACACACCGATCAAAACACAACTTATTATTGCCTGAAAGCTTTTTGCCAGAGTACGGTACTTTTCCCTGGTTTACTGGCTGCGAAACCTACCGATGAAACCACAACTTTTAAAACCACCGATCAAACCACAACTTTTAAGGTAGATCCAATAGCCGGATGTTCGTATAAAGCCAAGCCTAAAGGGAAGCCCGATCTTGTTCTAAAAACCGCCAATTGAAGTACAACTTATTCAGCCCTAGAGCGTGTATTCACCGATCAAAACACAACTTATTCGCACCTTTTTTCACTGCTCAACCCGCTGATTTACAAGTATTCCTTCTTGGCTTGAAATTTGCTCGAATTAACTACCGGAATCAACCCGAATGCACCGATCAAAACACAACTTTTAAAACGGATCTGATTACTTACGGTAAGTTCATAACGAAATTATCACTCTGTTTTTCAATAGATTATGTATGATCACAAGCGTTGTATCTGACCGATTAAAACACAACTTATTCATTATTGCTATACACTCCATATCACCTCATCGGTAAGTACTATTCCAAGTTCACCGATCAAAACACAACTTTTTAAATATTGCAATCCTTTTTTCATCTTTCCTGTATTTGAAAACCCAAACGTAACTATCGGAAATGTCTGTTACTCAGAACGCCATGCCTATGTTACCAAGAAAACGCTATACAATGGTCTATAAACGGCGAGAGCGGTGAATTTCACCGCTCTCGTTTACTTTTTACTTTTTAACTGCCTCGCGATTCGTATAATCGAATTGAGGAGTTCGTCATTGGGTTCACTCAGTCGGGTTAGCTGACTTAACTTCTTCCGTAACTGATTCATCAGTACTTCAGGATCGTCTTTTATTTCGGTTTTCTCCTCCACAGCTGGTTTGGCCAAGGCCTGACTTACGGCATCCAGCGTGGGTAATGATTCGACGGGTAAAGAAGCCAATTGCTGAATATCTCCCTTACTGATTTTTACCTTACCACTCAGTACATCCTTTTTCAACTCCGGAGTTAGCTTATCGATTCCCTGAGAGAATTCCGCGTCGCGTTTGATCGTCTTTTCACTGACATTGAAACGCTCCGCTAGACGCCCGGAAGTAGTACCTTTTTCATAAGGGACAATTTGACCTTTATGATCGAGCTGACCCTCTTCACTGACATAAGGGTCAAATTGTCCCTTATGGTTTTCGAGTTCTTCCGTAGCATAAAGGTCATTTTGACCCTTATGTCCGGAACGGTCATATTTACCCTTCGCCTGACGTTCCGTGCGATACCGCAAACCCCGCAAATACGAAGCCTGTTCCGGCGTAAGATTTCGTCTACCCAACTGATTTTCAATCATGAAAAAGTAAACGGCTTCTTTCGTTGGGAATTGAACCAGATGAATTTTAAAGTCGATCTGATGCGTATTGCAAATGGCGTAACGATTGTGTCCATCAATCAATACGTAGGCCGGAGCGTCGCTGTCCGTTCCTTTGGCTACGGCTTCCGTCGTTTCCCAAATCAGCAGAGCTTCCCGGCAACCTTCTTTCTTAATGTTGGCTTCGAGTTGGGTATACTCTTCCGGTAACAGGGGCGGTATGAAGGCTTCCAGTTCCGGTAAAACCAGAATCCGATTCTTGATCTCTTCGTGACGAAGCAGACTCTGATCCTTAATGATTTTTTTGTCGTTCAGACCAATCTGATATTTTTTCATCGGAGAAGGGATTAAGCTCGGGATTGCATAAATTCAGTAGCCAGGTTTTTGTAATCAATCGCACCATTGGAATCTTTATGATACGTAAAAATATCCTGTTGGGCTACCTGGGATTCTTTCAGAGCTACGTTCGTCCGGATTTCCGTTTTGAAGATTCGGAAGTTGCTCAAGGCTTCGTGGATGTTCTGAATCATATCCCGGTGAACGTTCAGGCGTTTATCCACCATCGTTAATAAAATCCCTTCTACTTTCAATTCGTAGTTAATCCGGTCCCGTACCTGAGCAATACGATCAAAAAGATGGTTTACCCCTTTCATCGAGGACGCTTCCGGCTGAAGGGTAATTAGGCAGCTATGAGAGGCTACTAAAGAAGAGTTCGTGAAAATATTCAGAGCGGGGGGCAGTCAATAAAAATGAAATCATAGTTTCCCCGAACCGGAGCCAATGCATTTTTGAGCTGATTGACACCCCCTACTACTTGAACCAGCTCCAGATCAGCATAAGCCAACTCCAGATCACTCGGGGCTAAGTCCAGATTTTTCGCAATAGGGATAATCGGCAAGGGTTCGTTTTTGAGTAAGGCGTGTACAACCTGTTTGTCCAGCTCATCCTGCCCGAGCGATTGCGTCAGGTTGCCTTGTGAATCCATATCGACCAACAACACACGAAAACCTGCCAGTGAGAGAGCCTTACCCAGATTGAGCGTAGTCGTTGTTTTGCCTACACCACCCTTGTGATTCACTACCGAGATGATACGGGCTTTACGTTCAGCCATTTCAGCATAACCGTATTCCAGCAATACCGGGTACAAAGCAGCCAAGTGTTTGTCATTCAGCGTACGATCCCCGGAAATGGCCTTAGCCAAAGTTCCGGAAGGTAAGCCCGCCTGCTTTTCAATGGCTGAGACCGAAAGAGCGGGTTTTCGGCGAAAAAATAAGAGCGTTTCTTCGTGAGTGAGCATACAACAAGAGAAGATGGAATAATATTCGGACAAATAAATAGTATTTGTCCGAATATACGGACTAATCGTATCATTTTTTTAAGAAATGAACGAGAGGATTTTTAGACAACGGAAGATATAGACCGATCAAAACACAACTTTTAAATTGCTTTAAGAAAGTTTGATTAACCTTTTGGAGTATGTAAATGTCTGATTTACAATACAAATTTTAAAGCAAAATGCTTGAACGAAAAGACCGATTAAAACACAACTTATTCATCGGAAGAAAGGAAGGCCCTTAGTCAAACAAAGACAATTGTTCCGTGTGCGTAAGTCGTTCGGCTTTCAGTTGTGCCGGGTCGAAAGGATGTAATAGCGATTGAATTGCCGGATCGGAAAAGGGAAGGGTAGAATTCCAGAGCGGTTCTGCTTCGGGATCAATGATGACCGGCATTCGCTGGTACTTGTTATTAAGGAAAGCCAGCAGCGAATTTGCTGGTGTGGTCAGTAAGGAAAACGTTGGAATGGTCTGCGTATCCTGCTCCCAGATTTGGAAGATACCCGCCAGAGCAAATAGCTGATTGTAGCGGAGGGAAATCTGATATAAGACGCGGTTTTTGCCTTCATGCCGATGAATGTAAAAGCAGTCTGCCAAGACCAGACATCGTTGCCCCTGTTCCAGCGGTTGATTACTAAAGGTACGCTTCACTACCTCCTCCGTGGGCAAATGCAGGCGTCGCAGGGGTGTAGATTGAACTTGCTCCGGCCGGGTATCCGGACTTAGTAAGCCCCAGCGGAACAGTTGTAATTCGGTAGGATTCGCAGCCGTAATGACGGGCCAATAGGGGAGGTCAGTACCCGACACCTGAGGAGTGGGTTTAAAAGCCTTAGCCGTCACGGTGAGGCCAGGAGCCTGAAAGCGTTGTTGAAGATCTTTTAACTTTTTTCTGATACCTAAACCTATGTACATAGCTTATGTCGTTGGTCCCTGCCTGATGTCTCATCCGTAAAACCTTGTGCCGATGAGCTACGTAGGGAGTCGAACGTTAGTGGGATACTGCTACTGAGCGGTCAAATAGTTTTGGATGTGGTTCCCAAGAGCCTCGGAAAGGATAGCTGGATTCTGAACAGCTAATCGGTGAGTTTCCAGGGTGTCGAGATCCGTATACAAAGCCATTTCGGTATCAAAATGTAAGAGTCCTTCCTCAAAGACACGTTCCTGAGAAGTTTCGTTCCGGGTCATAGAGACAAACGTTAACCGCTGTATCTGAGTATCGCGAATCAGCAGCCAGTAATACAGCTGGCTGGGATCTTTTTCATCTGGTAAATCCAGACGTTTAATTTCTATTAAATCTATCGTTTCATCCAGTAAATGGAAAAGCGTTTGAAAAGGAAGCATATAAGCAATGGGTAGTTACCCTGGCAAACTTACGAAATAATAAACGGAACATTTTTGAAGAAACAGGGTTGCCTAAATCTTGTAAGCAAAAACAATCAGGCTTTACGTAGAAATACGTGAATACTAATTTTCGCTAGGTTAAAATTCGATTGGTGCCAATACAGTTTATTTTTTTAAACTATCAACAAAGATTATACTTGTAAGTAGTTGACCAGTAGCTAGTTGTTGAACTGACTATGAATAAAAAGGAAAATTAGTTTATGTGAGTAATCCTGCTAAATAAATTTGAATAAGTGCTGAAAGGTTTTAAAAGCCCGGTTACATATATCAAGTATTAAAGTGAGATAAATTATTCTTATGTATATACAGAAGTAAGTAAGAAGCATTAATTTTACCCCTCTGAATTTGTTAATGCATCGCCCTCATTTTTAACTAATCTTCATGGAAAAACATCTACGTGGGATCACTATTTCCTTTCTAAAACTCTGTTTATTTCCGCTTATTCTGCTGGTAGTTAGCTGTGGTAAAGACAAATTCCCACAACGGATTTTTCCGAAATGCGAGCCTATTACTGCCCAAATTGCAGCCGCGACTAATCAGTTGAAAGTTGATTATTCATTAAACGTCAATGCCGCTGATTTTGATAAAGTGGAGTGGAGTTTCGGAGACGGGGGTACGGCAAGCACCTTCAATCCTAGCTATACGTACAAAGAAGCAAAGACGGTTCAGGTATCGGTCAAACTGACGAATAAGTGCGGTGAACAGGCTACGTTTACCCGATCCATTACGGTCGTTCAGGACGTTGTACCCAGTGTGGCTACCGGAAGCTCCTCACGGGTGAACAATACTACGGCCAACGTAACCTTCCAACTCCTCAACGTGGGCTTACCGGCTGCTACTCAGTATGGAATCTGTTATTCTTACACCAATAGCTCGCCACGAATAGGTACTGCAGATACGAAGTCTTTGTCATCGGTATCAGCGGGAGATTCAGCTGTGATAGCCCTATCAAATCTTACCCCTGGAGTATCTTACTACTATTGTTCTTATATTATAGATAGCAAGGGGAATCCTCAGTATGGAGAAGTCAAGAAGTTCGAAACTACCAGTGCGGATATTTGGACAGGCTTGGTAGCCTATTATGATTTCAATACGGATACGGGTACGCAGATTAAAGATTTAAGCGGAAAGAATAATACTGGAACGCTTAAGATTGGTGCAGATATTATAACTACTGGTAGAAACAATAAGACTGAAAAAGTTCTGAGACTTGACGGTGTAAGTGGGTATTTGGATATTAATGATCATGTAAGCTTGAGACCTAATAAACTTACGGTTAGTTTATGGTTTAGAATTCCAGATGGTTTACCTGCTGATGCTCTTCGAGGGATGCAGTTATATTACAAATCGGATTATAATACAGGTGATAACGCACTTTATAGTGCCTGGGTAAAGTACGGTGGTAGCACTCCTAATGTGACTATTCATGCGGATATAAAGCCCAAAGAAAGTGATGATTGTAGCAAAGAATCAGAATCCAAATGGGCAGGTCCTCACAACACGCAACACCGGGATGAAAAAAGCTGGCATCACTTTGTAGCCGTATTTGATGGATCTGTTGGAAAAACCTATTTAGATGGTGAATTGTGGGCTATAAAAACAGACATTGAGGGTTTTGGTATTCGCGATTGCTCAGGCGGAAGTTTACGCTTCGGCATTCAGCATCAAAGAAATCAGGATAACTTCAAAGGCCATCTGGATGACATCCGGGTCTACGAAGTACCCCTTACTGAAGCACAAATCCGGGAACTCTCCAAGCATTAATCATGAATACTTTCCTAATCAAAAGCCTCCTCACCGGGCTTTTCCTACTAGGCTGTCTGTCGCTCAGCCTTGCTCAGCCTGTCGTTTCCAATATCCGTACGGACTACACGGCGGATCGCATGAAGATTACGTACGACGTACAGAAGCTCACCGAGCAGGATTCCGTCTACCTGCAAATTGCCAGTCGTACCAAAGGATTGCTGAAGATTCGTACCGTTACCGGAGACGTGGGTAGAAACCTGTCGTCTGGAACTAATAAAGTCATTTACTGGGATTTTGCTCTGGACGGCTTTACCATGGGCGACGAAGCCATTCAACCCATTGTTGGCGTGAAAGAAGCTCCCCGCCAGCAACCCATTGGCCGAGGCCCCCTGAGTGCTCTGGCTTCGATAGCCGTACCCGGTCTAGGAAATATGCTGGTACACCGGAAAGTGGGCTACCGGCCGCTCATCACGGTCGCGTACGGTGGATTGCTCGTTTACGGTTTCCTCGAACGACAAAAGCCAACGAACAATACGACCGCTACATGACCGAGCCCTACGAGCGGGACGCGACGCCTTATTACGATGCGGCTAACCAGCACCGCAAACGCTACATGAATGCCTTTCGGGGAGCCGGCCTGATTCTGGCGGCGGATGTGATTTACAGTGTCATCAAAGGTGTTCAGAATGATCGTCTCAGACGGACCGCTTCGCAACGCATTACGGTGCAGTACTTTGGTAATACACCCACCCTTGCTTATCACTTAACGTTCTAACGGCAATGAAAAAAACGTTACTTCTGGGAATACTCCTGGCGGGGGCTCAGCTTAGTCAGGCCCAGCATGATCATAAGTTTAAAGGCGAGTGGGAAACCCCCAAGGTGCCTCTCAAAGCTCCGGGGATCGTTTGGCAGTACCCATCCACGCCCCAGCTGACGGTCGAAAAACCGCAGTTGAAAGTTACCGTATGCGTACAATCCACCGAAGCTGTTTCGCAGTACCAGTTTGTATTGAATGGTAAAGCGTTTAGCAGCAAAGCCCGGGGATTTAAGAAAGTAAGCTGCGGTCAGGAAATCAGTGAAGAGCTGACGCTGACGCCGGGTGCGAATGAATTGCATTTCGTGGCCGTCAATAGCGGGGGAAAAACGGTTTCTGAATCGCATTACATTACCTATCAAACCGGTCCGACTTCACCAACCGGAATCGCAGGGTTGACCAAACGCACGGCCTTGATTATTGCCAACGATTCGTACACGAAGCACCCGCTCAAAAATCCGGTCAATGACGGGAAAGCGTTGCAGGAGCACCTGCAAAAACTGGGATTCAGCGTCATATTCCGCGAAAACCAGAGCCGGAAAGAGCTGAAAAAATCCATTGACGAATTCACGAACGGATTGACCGACAAAGGCGTCAGTCTGTTTTTCTACGCGGGCCATGGCCTAATGGTCAATGGAGACAATTACGTACAACCCGTCGATGCCGATCCGGCCAGTGAATCAGATGTTCAGTTCGACTGCTTTCCGCTGCGTCAGCTCGTTGCCCGCATGGAAGAAGTGAATCCCAATGGCTCCAATCTGGTGTTCTGGGATGCCTGCCGGAATAACCCGTACCGTTCCTGGAAACGCGGCATCGGAGAGATGAGCCATACCACCATCAACCCACCCGTGGGTACCATGATCGTGTACGCGACCGAACCCGGCAAAACCGCTCAGGATGGGGAAGGGAAAAACGGATTATTCACCAGTGAACTCATTCAACACATTGATACGCCGGACCTCGACATTCGGGAACTGATCGAACGTATTGATTTTGGGCTGGAAAAAAGAGGTTTCCGTCAGCCACCCTACATTGAAGGACGCTTCCGGGGTAAATTTACGTTCAACCCCAGCGAACGATGAAAAAAGGAATACTGCTGTTGCTGGGAATGTTCTTTCAGCAGGTAATACAGGCTCAGACGCTGCATGCCCTGTTCGTAGCTGATACGAAAGATCCCCTGCTGTCAACGGCCTGCCAACGCGACCTGGAAGTCATGCACCGGCAGTGTACGCAGATTGCTTCGGCCTTACGGGTGCGGCTGAACGAGCAAACCTTGTCAGGGGACGCTCTGAATCGGTCGAACCTGAATCGCCTGATCGATTCACTGAAGGTGGAACCACAGGACGTTATCTTCTTTTATTACTCCGGCCACGGCTACAACGAAAGTAAGCGGAACGACGCCTTTCCTTTGCTGTACCTGCACAAAGAAGCAGCGGAGCGGAGTCAGAATCCTTCGCTAAAGGCGTTGCACACGGCTCTGAAAACGAAGAAAGCTCGCTTGTGCGTCAGTTTTGGGGATTGCTGTAACAATTTATCCAGCAACACCCGGGGAATGGTGAGTCGCAAACCACTAATCCGAGGCCTTATGCTGACGAACGATTCACTCAATGCGGCGTATCGGAAACTGTTTGGGGAAGCCTCAGGAGACGTTCTGATTGCCAGTAGTCAGCCGCCGCAAACCTCCTGTGCCCACGCGGATTCGGGCAGCTACTACACGCGGGCTTTCGACGAAGCTCTGGAACTGGCAAGTCGGTACAACCGCAGTATTTCCTGGCAAGCCCTGTTAAAAGATACGCAGGGCCGACTCAATCAGCACGTTGCCACGCGGGATCGAAAATCCATCTACGAAATTCACCTGTCGGGTCAGCCATTCGCTGTCGTAACCGATCCCAAGCCGGATTTTCAACGCATCAATCAGTACCTGAATGCACTGACGGACGTCCAGCGGCCCGAAGCCGAGCGGTACGCCCTCTTGACGCAGGTGAAAGAGTATTTCACGAAGAAAGCCCGGATTGATATTTACGTCAATACGACCTTAGGAGAAGTACAGCCCATTGAACAGGTTATTCAGCGGCTGTACCTCAACGCCGGTAAAATTCAGCGAATCAATCTGATTGAGCGGTTGTCGACGGTTTCGTCAGATGGTGTACACTACGAACGAGCTGCCATTCAGGAAATCTGGTAAGACCTTAACCTTGTACAAGCCCATGAAATATGTAGTTAGTCTGGTACTCGCTGGTTGGCTGGCTTCCGTAGCCCAGGCCCAGCCCTTGCCCGTCACAAAAGGGTTAGAGGTACGCGATGATCAGTTGTCGGAAAAACAGCTGAAGGATTTCCAGCAGCTGACTCAGCAGAAAGTAGCCGAATTTCAGCGGTATCTGTCCATCATTGCTGATCCCTCGCAGTCGGGACAAGTACGGGAACTGGCCATCGAAAATGCCCAGATGCTGTTTTTACCGGATTCCCGCATGCAGGTGGGTTCAGTAAAAGGCAAACTCCTGGTCAAAGAGTATCCACTGACCGTATACCTACGTCGGCTACGGAATCTGGAGAAAAAGTATTTCGACGTAAACATTACGTTCTACGACCTGGCTCTAGTGGGCGATTGGGAGAAAACCCAGACGAGTTACGTAACCACGGCCACGTATTTCCAGCATTTTCAGGGGCGGGGAAAGGATGGCCGGATGCAATACGAAGACAAAACGGTCAAGCAACTAGGGGTAGACCTGCGAAATCGGAAAGATCCGTTCTACGCCGAGCACCGATGGACCGTACTACTGGGCGACGTCCGCGTGACGGAAGTCCAACCTAAAAGGCCTAATCAGTAAATGCCACGCGGGCTGCTACTGGGGTTACTGCTGGCGGGGATAGGGGAGGTGTGGGCTCAGGAAACGGATTCGCTGTTCCTGGAGAACCATCCAGATATGGCAGTCGTATCATTCGCTCAGATTCAACGGAAACCTGCCGAAGCCTTCATGAAAAGTCGCATTCATTTCATGAGCGATTTTTTCATGAAATTCAACGATACAACAGCCTTGGATGAAAACCCCGCCGCCCGACACCTGCGGATTCTGGAGCTAATGGATGCCTTGGTACTGGCCTCCAAAGCTCCGCTCGTTCAGCAATGCCTTGAAACGCTTGGAAAACAGCCCATCCAGCCCACGCAGGAAGGATTGTTCGCCGAGGTGAGCCTCCAAATTCGCTGGCAGCAGGAGGTACGAAAAGTAAAGCTGTATCTGAAAAAACAGCAGCAGGCTGGTAACTGGTCCTGGCAATTGTTGGACGTAGATACTGAGTGGCCACCCAGCTCCGGGACCTTGATGCCCGCGACGGATTCGCTCGTATTCATTCCGCCGAATGCTCATGAGCTTAATTTCATGGGTTTATCCCGGATTATGCGGGCGGACGTGAACTTCGGCTCCTGTATCCATCCGGACCCTTCACCGCGATTGACGGCGTTGGTACGGGCTATAGCCAATCAGGAAGCTCAGGTACTGCTCTCGCTCGACAGTCAGCTTTGGTGGCCCATCCATCAGGGCTGGTGGCTAAAAATTCAGTCGTTCAGCCGGGAAACTGAACCTTCGGGTTGGCTGATCAGTGATCTGGGGCAAAGGCCACAAGACTTACCCCCCGCGTTGCGAGCGTTCTGGAAGCCCGAATAAAAATTTATAGATTGAAAATGATAACCTTAGGCTCAGGGGAGTGATGTTTGAGTAAAGCTCATTTTAACAAAAGCCCTCGTTTTTGATTCTATGAAAATTTACGCACTTGGCTTCGTTTTGCTGCTGCTGCTCGGAATTCCGCAGAGCCTGAAAGCCCAGAGCCGGGAAGCCATCCATTGGCCAATTGACACCAAGCTTGATACCGTCATGCAATGGCTCAGTGGAAAAACGAAAGGACAGGACTTGAAATATCTCCAGGAGCAAAGTGAATGGCTATTTGCTCCGTCGGGGTATTTTATCGTGGAATTGCCCAATAAAACCGAAAAATGGATTGCCGTACCTCAGTTCCTGAGTCAGTTGAACCGTTCGTCGGGCGTTCGTTACCAGATGAAATCCGTGAAAGTGATTCATTTTCAGGATGTCAAAAAAGATAAAAATGGGAAATACAGCAGCTACGCATCGATTTACTTTGACGTACAACGTTTCGAGAATCATCAACCCCAGAGTTCGAGCGTCTCGAAAGTAACCATTCCCCTGTCGCAAACACCGCCCGCCAGCGATTACTGGCAGATTTACGAATTAAAAATTACGGAAGTCCCCAATACCTTGTCCGCCACCCCCAAACCTTAGTTGGCATGAGAAAAGCTCTACTACTTGCCCTTGTACTGAGTTTAAATACGGTTGTCGCTCAGAAAAAATACCCTACGGGTTTGAAATTTGATGACGCGGCCTACGAAAAATTCCCCCTGAAAGCCGTACTTACCAAAGACAGCTACGATCATCTGGCCAAACGCATTTCCTACGAGGCCTACGCTCCACCCGTCATGAATCAGGGCGAAGGCTACGGCACCTGCGTGGGTTTTGCCAGTACGTATTACCTGCGGACCATGCTCGACAACATCCGCAAACGGCATACAGCCAATCAGGCGGCGTCTTTTTCGCCCAGCTATACCTACGATAAAATCAAGGCTCCTACGGATGTAGAGTGCAAGGAAGGCTCCCGGCTGGTCGATGCCCTGAGTAGTCTTAAAACCTACGGTGCTCCGCAGTACGAAGCGTTTCCGTACCCCAACTGCGGCAATACTACCGAGGATCTGGACGAACTGGCTTCGCCGCACAAAATTGGGGATGTCATTCGCCTGTTTGGCTTACTGGCTCCCGCCGCTCAGAAAACGCTTGCCATTAAAAAGGCTCTGAACGAGGGGTATCCCGTCGTGATCGGTATGCAGACGCCGCTGTCGTTTTTTGCTACGCAGACTGTGTGGCAGCCTGCTCCGGGGGATGAACGAATGCCTCGGGAAGGGGGCCACGCCCTGTGTGTGATTGGCTACGACGATGCTCAGTACGGTGGAGCTTTTCGGATCGTCAACAGTTGGGGCAGCGATTGGGCGGATCACGGCTATTGCTGGATTAAGTACCAGGATCTAGCCCGTTTTACCTGGGAAGCGTACCAGGCGTTTCCGGACCTCACTGTACCCGTTGCTGAAACGACCGTAGCCTTGAAAGGCCAGATGGAGTTACGGCTGCGGGAAGGCGGACAATTGCAGGCTCAGCGAAGTTTGCAAAAGGGATTGGTCGTCAGTACTGATCCGCGTGAACTAACGATGTACCGTACCACGGAAAGTCATTCGTCCGGTACGGCGTTTAAGGCCCTGGTCAATACCAGTGAGCAGGCGTATGTATACATGATCGGTACGGATACGACATTTCGGATGAGCCAGCTTTTTCCCTATGCCGCCGGCATCAGCCCCGCGTTAGGCTCCCATACCACCGTTGCGTACCCGGCCGACCATAAATCCATCACCCTGGATGATACCAAAGGGACTGACTACCTGATCGTTCTCTTTTCGAAAAAACCACTGACGTTCAATACGATCCTAAGTCAGCTTCAGCAAAGTTCAGGGAATCTGACGGATCGGCTGCAACAGGCTCTTCAGGACGAATTAATTCCTGCAGCCCAAATCAAGTACCGTACCGACGCAGTAGGTTTTGAAGTCGATCCCAAAGCCGTTGGCTCGGTAGTACCTCTGGTGGTAGCCATTGATCATCAGTAGCCTATGAAGAAATTTTTGGGAATTCTCGGCTGGTTTTTGGGCGGTTTATCCAGCCTTTGGGCTCAGTCGTATACACCTGCCCAACAGACCGAGATTATACAGAATGCCCGTCGGCTGATTACGGATCAGTACCTGACGAATCTCGAAATCCTGACCCATTACGAAGCCAATCAGCCCTTCGATGCCCTGCGACCGCAGCTCAAAGGGCTGATTACGGGTGCATTGCGGGACAAGGAAGTTCTGGTATTCAATGAGTTTCGCGAACCAAAGGGGACCCAAACGTCAGTCGAGGAGTATGTGAAAGATTGCCGGATTTTCTCGGGAGGAAAACCGATCATTCATGCACTCGACTGGTCAAAGGTGCAGTACGACTTTCAGCGGACGACCGCGGGGGAGCCGTATCTAAATGTATACCTGATCAAAACACTTCAGGGGCAGAATGCTCAGAATAAGGCTTTTACTTACGAAAACTTAACGGAGTTTCGGGTGCAGTTTTCCTTTCATGCCACCCTGAACTCTTTCCTGAATTTCAGGATTGTAGGGATCACTAAAGTCGGACAGCGACCCACCACGGCCTTTACCAGTCAAACGCTGGCTAGTTCAGAAAAACCCAAAGACCTCCTGTCGGTGCTCGATACCCTGACAGCACAGGTACAGAAAGACCTGCCTCCAAACGTCAAACGGCTGGTACTGGAGCGATTTACGTACAAAAATTGCGGGATCAACGATGCCTTGTCGGATCAGGTGTTCGCCATGCTTAGTTCCTGCTGGCAACGGCATACTCAAATACCGGTACGATCAGTGGCCGATTCCGACGAAAAATCCTGGATTATTCGGGGTTCGTACGAAGAAGACCTCAATCAGTTACGCCTACGCATGGAAGTGGTGGATGGAGCCAGCCGGAAAGTACTGGCTCAGGCCCGTAGTTCCGAGCTTCCGCTGAGCTGGCTGGTAGAGCAGAAGTTGCCGTTAAAACCCGAAAACTACGAACGGGTTCGAAACGTACAGGATACCTTACGACAGATTACGACGACGACTAAATCGGCTCTGAAGATCGAAATTCGTACCGATCGGGGCCGTACCGGCGTGGAGTACTGGGCGGGACAGCAAATGATTCTGGAAGCTACAGCTAACCGACCCTGTCACCTGCGACTCCTGTATCGCCTGGCGGATGGCACCCAAACGCTCCTCGAATCCGATTTCGTCATTAAACCCGGTCAGGAAAATACCCCCGTTCGCATCTCACCCGAATCGGCCTTTATCTGCTCGCCTCCTTACGGCACGGAATACCTGCTGGCATACGCTTCCGAGGAAGCCTTTTGTCCGTTACCGACGGCTCCCAGTCAGCAGGGTTACGTGCGAAACGAAGGCGGTTACCGGATTTTTGTCGGTTCGCTGGCGGCCTTTCAGACCCTCATGAAGTGCCGGAAGAACAACGATGGAAAAATTGCCGAAGATCATATTCAAATCACTACCCGCGAAGCCAAAAACTTCTAACCTTACCAACCAGTTATGCGATTAACCAAAATAGGAAAAGTTACCCTGATTGTATTGATTCTGGGATTACTATCACTGGTGGGCTGGACCCTCAGTAAACTAACCACAACACCCACACCCGGCCTGACGGTACGGATTGCCAAAAAAGGAACTTCTCAACTGACCCTTAGCACGCGAGGGGGTGACGGTACGCCCATCGTGTTTATCAACGGTCGGTCGGGGCGTTCGCAGCTCGATAGCGTATTTCAGATTCCGGTGGCTCAACGCAACGGCCAGCCCATTACGTTTTATGCCGTACAGGGCAAAGATACGGTGGAAGTACAGGCCGCATTTAAAGCCCTACGAAGCGGGGAAAAGACAGCCGAACGGACGTCCCTGCCCGCCGGAACGAAGGTCAAAGGAAGTGAGTACTGTCTGGACTGCGAGTCCTTTTTTCTGGTTAGCGACGGTCACGGTGGTACGCAGATTCAGACGGATGGCTACAATACCCGTTGCTGCAAATGTGGCTCGAAAGTGGCCTTCAGTGATGGCTACTATTACGAAATCATCTGCGAAGGCGACCGGATTACGGCTAAGATGGGCGAGAAGGTTGAGCAGTAATGCGTGGATTTTCAATACACCTGATCGGAAAGACTGTACAGCTCTATTTGCAGGAATCACGCTTAGGATCATGAACTAATATAAAGTATGCGTAATGGCTGATCCAGCGAAGGCCCTACCAAATTTTTTGGTAGGGCCTTCGCTGGATCAGCCGTTGAATAGGGGCGTGAATGCTAATCGTCAACGCGTTCACGATCCGCCGTACGAATGTATGCTTCCAGCGTTTCCATATCCTGGAAAATAGGGCTGAGCGTATGCACAAAGGCTAGTTGACTGGCTTCGGAATCAGCCACTGCGTAAAAGCCACCCGCTTCCGGATCAAATTCAATATGAGCCAGTAAGTCCGGATTGACCTTCTCTAAAATCTGAATGATATGCCCTTCCCAGCAGTAGCCATTGGGTTCGTACCCGTGTTTAGCAAACAGCATCATGTACTCGGGTAATAACTCGATTTCAGCTTTGATCAGGTAATAGTCGTCAGCTTTGATTTTAAAAGGAGCGTAATTTTCCACGGATCGGTTGTTCAGTTTTATGATTTTAAGTGGAGCAAAGATGTGTAATGAATCAGGGAAAGCCCGCACAAGCTCAGGATCTGGTTGGTTACGGAAAGATTGGAATCCTGAGTCAGCGATACAGACCTGTCGGTGGAAAGACGTAAAGTTAAGGCGTTTTAGTTCGCCACAAACCCATACTTCACAAAGCGGGCCAGGTCGCGGTAGGTTACCCAGCAGAAACCATGATCGGCCCAGTCGTTACCAAAACTGTTGATAACGCGGAAGGCTCCGCCGTGAAGGTCGTCGTCGTAGCCAATAACGCAGAGGGCGTGACCTTTCAAATCCGGATTTTGGGGATTGTCACCCGGAGCCGCCTGCCACACTTTCTTGGTGTAGTAAAACGAAGCCGGAATCACCATCCCAACAACAATTGGCTTGCCTTCGGCGAGGGATTTTTTCAGCGAACGTATCTTGATCGCATCGGGGTCCTGTAACTTGAAAATTCGCTCAAAGCCTTTGATGCGGAACCGGGCGGCCAGCTGATCGGCCCGGGCCGTTTTTTGTCCGCAGGCGGGGTAGGGGAAGCTTCGCATGGGTGTGTTCCCCACTTCCTGCATGATTTGCAGTACTTTCACCAGCGAAACGCCTTCCGTACAGCTATAATCCTGCTGGACCTTTGCCTTTTCGTACAGATAACTCGGCGAAAAGGCGAGCTGATCAATCATAGCCCGTTTGTTCAGTCCGCGAGCTTTAGCCTCCAGAATCGTTTGCAGGTAATAGCCACAGGCAAAGCCTACGCAGGTACTATACGGCCCCTGAGCCTGAATGGAAGGGCAGTAGGCTTCGTAACTGACGCGAGCCGGAAGGGGAGCTTTCGTCAACACCAGCTCGTAGGGTAATTGCTCGTAGGCCTCGTCGTCAAAAACCAGTCCGGTTTTGGGTAAGGGCTGGGCCAGACCTTTTAAAGCCAGACCACCGAAAAAAAGCAGGGCAAACCAGAGGCGTGGATTCACTAGCGGGCAGTTTGATGAGCAAATTGTTCGGCCAGCTGCTGAGCTTCCCGCTGGTAGGGATGGCCGGTCGTCTCGGCAATGGAGTCAACCAATACCCGAGCCTGCTGCGACTGCTGATTTTTCAGATAAGCCAAAGCCAGATACCACTGGGCACTGGCGTTCCAGTGATTCGTGATGTGCTGCGTGAGGGGTTTGAGCTGGGAAATGGCGGCATCTACCTGACCCGATTGCAGCAGGGTTACAGCCTGTTGCAACTGCATGGAATCCTGCTGTACCTGGGTAGTGGGAAGCGGTGCTCCGAGCCGGTCTTCGTTTTCGTCGATGCGTGAGGGAGCGGACTTGGGGGTATGGATGTACTGATCAGCCAACTGGGCTCCCGTATCAACCGGACGCAACCAAAGCCAGCCTAAACCGAGCAGGAGTACCAGCGAAGCCGCTGCTGCCCAACCGTACCAACGCTTGAGGCCTGCTTCCGGACGGGGGGTAAAATCAACCTTTCGGGCTTCAGACTTCGGAGCCTGGGGTAACACGCCCTGAGCTCGTAATTCCTGATGAATCTGTTGGAAACGTTCTTTTTCTTTCAGCCACACAAGGCCCTGTTTCAGTTCACGCTGAATGTGTAACTCCTGTTGCAGCTCGGGGTTTTGCTCGAGCAGACGTTCAAATTCCAGTCGCTCCTGCGTATTCATCTGATTGTTTACGTAAGCTCCAACCTGGCTAATGGATTCTTCGGATAAAGACATGACTTATTCTTTTTTACGGTACGTGAGGTAGAGTTCCCGGAATCGCTGCGTACAGCGGAATCGTTTTACTTTGGCTGAACCTTCCTGAATGCCCAGGCGGGCACCGCATTCGGCCAGTGATTTTTCTTCGACGTAAAAGCACTCAATCAGGGTACGGCAGGCGTCGGAAAGTTCGTCTTTTGCCCTTTGCAGTGCCTGCAAGTCGGCTTCTACGGTTTCATCTCCCCACAGGCTGCTATCGGCCCAGTCGGCCATGGACGAAGCGGTTGATTCAGTGTCATCGTCCAGAAAGGGGTTATCGTCCTCCAGGGACCATTCCTGATAGGAGTCGGTCGGTTTCTGTCTTTTTACAAAATTAATCCAGCGATACCGACAGATCGTAAAGGCATAGGCCGTGACGGGCTTACCCTGAAACTGAAAGTGACCGCCTCTGATTTTCAGCGAACATTCGATCATGGACTCCTGAAAGAGATCATAGGCATCGTCTTCCGAAATGGAGCTTCGCTGTAACGCATACGGAATGAAAATCCGTGAGACTTCCAGGTACAGATCACGCCAGGCTATATCGTCGTTGGCCTGCAGAGCTTCAATACGCTTTTCTTCATTACTTTTTGACGAATCCGGTACGGGGTTAATTGGAGGCATAGGGCTACTACGTATTCATCCTAAAGTGAGTCAGTTTTTGTTCGCTGACAGAAGGTCGTAAAATACAACCGAACCTTTATCCATACATCTGCGGATGAGTCGAAAGGTTATCAGTTACAAAAAAATATTTTCTAAAAGCTGAAATTCTGCGTAGTAATGCAAAAGAGTGAAATCGTTAAAAAGCAAGACTGTCAGCAATCAGGATCTTTAGAACAAAGAAAAATTTATTATAAAAGCTTAATAATAGCGAATGAATTAGGCAGGTAATTAAAAAAATAGAGTTTTTTTTACGGATACGTGTTATCCTTCTGCCCCTGACGGTGATACATGAAAAACGTCAACGCTACTAAACCTTCTGTATGGCTGTATTCATCATTCACCGGGCTGCCAGGGGCGAAGGGTATCAGTTTACGCTTGAATCAAGCCAGGGGGAAGCACTGCTCATGAGCGAAGTCTACGAGGATTTTGAAACCTGCTGGCATGACGTTGAACCCATACGCATTTACGCCCCGCTGGAAAGTCGTTACGAACGGATCAATCGAATCCATGAATATACGTTCTGGCTAAAATCGGCCAATCAAAAACTCATTGCCCGTAGTGCTCGAAAGTACGCATCTGCGGCCAGCCGGGATCAGGCCATCGAACGTGCCAAGTGGGAAGCTCCGCTGGCAAACGTTCGGATCGAAAATTAGAACCAGTCTCAGGTGAAGCAAGTGGTACAAGCCACGTATGTACTTTCCAGAAAAGAAGGGGATGGATGTTCAACATCCATCCCCTTCTCAATGTCGGTATGAACAGACTAGAGTAAAAGCGAGTCAATCCGGTGAGCGTGTACCATTTTTTCCGCTGGCGACCAGACAAATACCGTAAAGCGACCATCCTGCGAGGCCACCAGAGCGACAGCATCGCGTTGATCGTAGACAAACTGGGCCGCCGACAAATGCCGTGTACCGCCCGTTTGCGTGGAATGCACAACCGTACTGGTCTGATCGACGATGGGTTCGGATACAAGAATCTGTTCCACGCGGGCACTCGTATCCGAGCGGCCAATCTTCGCTCCAAAACCCAGTAGTTCGTACTGATCGTTGATGATGGTAGCACCGTCCACTGCCGTAAGTCCGGCCATACTTTCGATGGACAAATCCAGGGATTTCTGCCAGCTGTACTGGGTTGTTTCGTACAGGTTATGTTGCATTAAATCCGCCAGTTGCGAATGCGGCGGAACAATGGGATAGGTCATGGGCTGTATGATGGATTCCCGCCAGGCTTCTGAACTTGAGGGGACTACCAGTAACGAACCACCCCGTCCGTGGGCCCGCATCGAAACGGCCAGCTGCACGAGTACATTTTTACTCTGCGAAGTCTGAAAACCCGGCATACAGGTCAGGGACGCCAGGTAGTCGGGAAGATCGGTAAGACTGTTATCTACAATTTTCACCTGATCGCCTTTCAGAATGGCTACGTTCACAAACTTTCCGTATCCGGCCAGGCGGCGGTGTTTTACCACCAGCAGACCTGGTTCAATCACTTCCAGTACAAAACAGTTTCCCGGAATCTCCCGGGTAGTTCCCCAGACAAACAGCTCATCGTTTTCGTAGCCAATGCCCAGGTGAATACCGGGTCGTTCGACGGCCGGGGCCAGTTTGGTTAGTACCGCTGGCGTCAACGGCAAACGATGCTCGAATACCAGCGGCTGATCCGCCTGATCAATCGAAATATAGGCCAGTGAAATTTTCGGTGAATACCCTTCTTCGTGCCGTAAGCTGGCCCAGAACGCCGCGTCGATCATCGCTTCAATGACGCGAGCCGGCGGGTTGGGAGCCAGTGGCTGACACTTGGCTTTACAGGTGGAAGTGAGTTGCTGGGCAAAATGCGTTTCTATCGTTGCCGCCACTAGTCGGGCTGCCTGGTAAGTTGGTTCCAGGATCATACGGTTCGCGGAAAAACGTTCGGAATAGGGAATAGAGCGTTGCACGATAGTTATCAATAAGGGTCAAAGTAGGGAGTTAGGCCTATAACCGGAAAGTTTTCCGTATCGTTCGTGATTCGGGACGCAGCTCCCGTTCTGTTGGTCATAGATGCCATTTCAAAACTACGAAAGCGGATCGTTTTTACCTTATTTTGAGGAAATTAGAGGGAACTAATGCGAAATAGAAGTTTTAAGCGTGGGAATGCATTCAATGTTAAAAATTTAGGGTAAATTGGCCTGATACTCGCCCTGCGTCTTACCTTTTTATGAAAGCTTTCTGGAGTGTACTCCTGCTTTTGCTGACAGGTACCGTTGCCCTGTCGCAAGAGATTCCAATCCGTTTTTCCCACCTGACCACCGATCAGGGACTGTCGGAAAGCAACGTGCAATGTATCGTACAGGATAGTCAGGGTTTTGTGTGGCTGGGTACGTACGATGGCCTGAACAAATACGACGGGCAGCACATGACTACCTACCGGAATGAACCGCAGGATCCGCATAGTTTGAGTGGTAACAATGTCCGGTGCGTCTATGAAGATCATCGGCATCAATTGTGGATAGGTACGCCGGATGGCCTGAATCGTTACGACCGTCAGCATAACACCTTTGTTCGGTACACCCACCGACCGGGGGATGCGACTTCGCTGAGCAGTAATGAAATCATGTGCATCTACGAAGATCGTCAACACACGCTTTGGGTGGGTACCTACGGCGGTGGCCTGAATCGTTTTGATGCGGAGACGCAAACGTTTAAAAACTACCGTCATGATGCTTTCAAGTCGCATACGCTCACGCACGATAAGGTAACGTGTCTGTTGGAAGACAGCCGGGGCAGCTTCTGGGTGGGTACCCAGAAAGGCCTCAACCTGTTCGACCGGAAAAAACAGCAATTTTATTCTACTCCGGCAGAAATGGGTTTCGACCAGCCCCTGAGTCATGAGTATGTCCGGTGCATGTCCGAAGACGCAAAAGGAAATCTGTACGTGGGTACCTACGGCGGGGGGCTGAACGTCATCAATCCGAGTCTGAAACAGTTGCGGGTCTACCGGTATCAGGTGGGCAATCCCCGCAGCATTGCGTCCGACATGCTCATGAGTATCATCGTTGATACGCCCAGTAAGATATGGATAGGGACGGAAAACGGCGGTTTGAATCTGTTCAATCCGCAAACGGAAACATTCAGCAGGTATCAGTTCGACTATACCAATCCCCTGAGTATTTCCAACAATACGGTTACCAGTTTACTGAAGGATCGCACCGATAACATCTGGGCGGGCGTGCAACGGGCCGGTGTGAACCTGTTTAATCTGAACGCCAGCCTCTTCGATTTTTATTACCAGACATCTTCACGCAATAGTCTGAGTCACAATGAAGTAAAAGCTTTTTGTGAAGACCATGAAGGAATTATTTGGCTGGGACTCGATGGGGAGGGGGGCCTGAATCGTTTCGATCCGAAAACCCGAACCTTTACGCATTACCGGCATAGTGATCAGGATGCAACCAGTCTGAGTGGCAATTCAGTACTCAGCATTTTGGAAGACCGCCAGGGCAACCTATGGGTCGGAACCTGGAACGGACTTAACCTGCTGGACCGCTCCACGGGCCAGTTCAAGCGGTACCTGTACGATGCTAACAATCCCAATTCCCTGAGTTCGGATCACATCTGGAAACTTTTTGAAGACCACGAGGGAACCTTGTGGGTAGGTACTTTTTTCGGTGGACTCAACCGCATGGACCCCAAAACCCGCCAGTTTTCCCGCTTGTCAACCGACGCGTATCAGCACAAATTTTATGGCGAAAACATTACCGACATTACTGAGGATCAATCAGGAAATCTCTGGATTGGAACAACGCAGGACGGGCTGAGTCGCTATCATCTTTCAACCCGGAAGCTTTCGCGTTTCGTTCAATACCAGCGTAGTGAAAACAGTCAGAATAATCACTATATCAAGGCTTTGTACGTGGATCGGAAAAACCGCGTCTGGCTGGGACAGAAAAAACTAAGTCAGTACGATCCTAAATCCCAGACCTTTATCACGGTTCCGCTACCGGCTCTGGAAGGGATTCAGTCCATTGAAGAAGATACGCAGGGGAATTTGTGGTTGGGTACCTTGCAGGGACTGGTGAAGTTTAATCCCGAAGAACGCACTACCCAGCAGTTTACCAAAGCCGATGGCTTGCTGAGTAATAATTTTGTACAGAATGCCCACGTTCGTACCCGCAATGGTACGCTGTATTTCGGTAGTAATAAAGGCTTTGTAACCTTCAATCCCAGCCATATCATCGTCAACCGGTTTGTACCGCAGGTGTATATTACGGGCTTTTCTTTATTTAACAGACCCGTTGACGTAGGAGACAAGGATTCGCCTCTGACGACGGCGATTACGGAGGCGAAAGAAATCCGATTATCTCCTGAGCAATCCACCTTTTCCTTTGATTTCGTAGCGATTAACTATACCTCTTCGCATAAAAACCAGTATGCCTATCAGTTGAAAGGGTACGACTCAGACTGGAACTATGTGGGTAATAACCATACGGCTACGTATACCAATCTGGATCCGGGAACGTATACTTTTCACGTAAAAGCTGCGAATAACCACGGCCTCTGGAATCAGAAAGGAGCGAGTATTGAGGTGATTGTCATGCCCGCGTATTACCAGACCTGGTGGTTTCGGGTGCTGGTCGTTTTGCTGTTGATCGTAGTCTTATACGGTATCTACCTGTGGCGAACCCAACGCATGCAGGCCCAGCGGAAGAAACTGGAAGGCCAGGTGCTCGAACAAACCCAGGCCCTGCGGCAGGTTAATGCGGAAGTGATGGTGCAGAAAGAAGAACTCCAGAGTCTGGCTACTGATTTGCAGGTAGTCAACGAAGAACTACGCGAGCAGAAGGAACAGGAAGCCGAGGCCCGTCAGCAGGCAGAAAAAGCCAACCAGGCGAAAAGTATATTTCTGGCTACCATGAGTCACGAAATCCGTACCCCACTCAATGGAGTACTGGGCATGACGACGTTGTTGCAGGAGACTCCACTGACCACTGAACAGCAGGAATACGCCGAAACCATTCGGCAGTGTGGTCATAATCTGCTGGGCGTCATTAACGATATTCTGGACTTTTCGAAGATTGAATCCGGCAGTCTGGAAATTGAACACCAGGAGGTAGACCTACGCCAGTGTATCGAAGAAACGCTGGACATTTTCGCCAACAAAGCCTCTGCTATCGGTCTGGATTTGATTTATCAGATGGATTATGATGTACCGCCTTTCATCAAAAGCGATAGCCTGCGGCTGCGTCAGGTATTGACCAATCTGGTGAGCAATGCCATCAAGTTTACGCCGGCCGGAGAAATTTTTGTCCGCGTCATGCGTCTGCCTGCCTCTGAACCGGATACGCTGTTGCTTCAGTTTAATGTAGTGGATACGGGGATTGGCATTCCGGCCGACAAAATGTCACGGCTGTTCAAATCCTTTTCGCAGGTTGACTCCTCCACCACGCGTAAGTACGGGGGGACGGGTCGTCGGGCTCGCCATCAGTAAACGGTTGGTAGAGCTCATGGGCGGGGAGATCAGCGTAAGCAGTACCCAGGGTCAGGGCACAACGTTTACCTTTAGCATTCGTACGGAAGTTAGCACCACTTCCCGCCGCCAGTACGTAGTGCTGAATACGAACGATTACGAAGACAAGAAAATACTGATCGTAGATGATAATCAAACGAATCTCCTCATTCTAAAATCTCAACTGGAACAATGGCGGCTCATTCCTGTACTGGCCAGCTCGGCGGCCAAAGGTCTGGAGGCCTTGCGGCAGGAAGGCCCGTTTGAGCTGGTAATTACGGATATGCACATGCCCGATTGCAATGGGGTGGAGCTGGCCCGGGTCATCAAACCACTACATCCGGGCCTGCCCATTATTTTGTTGAGTTCAGTAGGCGACGAAACCCGCCATACGTATGCCGATCTGTTCGAAACGATCCTGACCAAGCCCGTCAAGCAAAATCAGTTGTACCAGGCCATTCAGCAACAACTCAAGCGATTGACCCCGCCGCCGGCCCCGTCGGAAGCTACGCCGCACTTGCTCGACCAGCTATTTGCCGCCGAATACCCCCTGCGTATTCTGGTCGCTGAGGATAACCTCTTCAACCAGAAAGTAGTGCTGCGTACGCTCAATAAGCTTGGCTACGAAATTACTCTGGCGGGTAACGGCCGGGAAGTGTTGGACATTCTGGAAAAATCGAGTTTTGACGTCATCCTGATGGATGTACAGATGCCGGAAATGGACGGGCTGGAGGCTACCCGAGTGATCCGCTCCAGACCCTGGCTCCAGCCCATCATCATTGCCATGACGGCCAATGCTTTGCCCGGTGACCGGGATACCTGCTTACAGGCGGGCATGAACGATTACCTATCGAAACCACTGCAAGTCAATGAGTTAAAAACCTGCCTGATTCGGGCATCTTCGCTGAAAACGCCCCTGGTCTAATCAGCATGGATACGTCAACGACGGATTGTCAACGAATTCAGAAAGCCTATCGCAACTACTCATAACCTAACGGAGCCGTAGACTTGACCCAATTGTTAAGGTTGGATTTCAACCCAACCTTAACAATTGCGGGGGTAACGCGACAACAGAGCGTTAGCCTCACCTCTAAAAAGCAACAAGCCGAAAGGGATCCACCTTCGGCTTGTCAAACAATATTCTAAAAAGCTTTACTTACCAGCTAACCATTTCCAGCTTACCTGAGCCGTGATTCAGCACGTAGTATTTATTCGTGCCTCTGTTTTCAATGTCGGTTGGCATCGAAAAGCCCGTTGCAACGGCTTTACCTTCTTCATTGAGCAGGTTCCCGGAATTGGGTACAAAACCGGGGGTAGGAGCAAACGCAAATCTTGCCAGTTGAACAACCACGGGTTTATTGGCTCCCGAAAGCGTAATATCGGTTAGGGTAGTAAACCCGGTTTTATAGTCGCTTACGTTGCCCGCCAGATCGATCTGGAAGATTTTCGATGTACCGTCAATGAAAGGGCCACCACTCAACGCAGTTACCAGGAATTTTTGTCCATCAAATACGATGCCCGTGGGTACGGCTTCGGCCGTGGCCGTAACTTTCGGAATTTTGGCAAACAGACTGAGTTTACCCGTACCTTTTTCGCGTTTCAATACAATGTTTGTACCCGCGTCGGTGATGTACAGATCTCCGTTGGGTCCGGCCGTCAGGTTGTATACATTGGAGTTTAACGGCGTCACCAGCTTCAGACTATCCACAAAGGGCCGCACAAACTGGCGGGTAATGGAAGAAGCCGCCAAAGGCTGATTGGGATTCAATGAAGAAGCCTTTACGCTGTAAATCATCCCTTCGATGCCGTGGAGAATGTACAGGGAATCGCCGTGGAAGTACAGGTGACCAATACCTTCGATGGTACCTTCAGCAGCTATCGATTGCATCCCCGTAACTACGGGCATGGTTTGACCATTCATAACCATGGAAACCCGGGCATCCTGATTACCCGTACCGGCTTCCGTTACGAAAATCTGATCCTGAGCGTTGAAGGCCAGGCCAATGGGACTTTTCAGATTTTCAGCGACGGTTTGGCGACTAACTTCGCCGGGATTGGGTACTTCGTGATCGGTACAGCTAAACAGCCCTACCAAAAGAGCAGACGAAAGGAGGGAAAGGCTACGCTTCATGAAGAAGAGATTTGAAAGTGAGCAGATGGGCCTTTGGCAGAAGGCAGGTTGAAAAGACTTCCGAAGATAGGTTGGTGAACGGAAGATTTGGCAAGATAAGTAACTGAACTAATGAATATTAGCAGTGAACTGCGAAATTTTGATAGTGAACGGAAAAGTCCGTTGAAAAGCGTATGCACTTCCCAACGGACTTGAGTATATGAATACGTTTAATTGGAACTGAGTAAGCTGAGCAAATCCTGCCGGGTAAGTGACTTCAGCAGCGACTGGTCCGTACGAATTAGGTCACTGGCCAGTTCCTGTTTGGATTCCTGCAGTTGCTGCATTTTTTCTTCGATGGTATGCGGACAAATCAGCCGAACAGCTACTACTTTTTTCGTTTGCCCGAGGCGGTAGCTCCGGTCAATGGCCTGATTTTCCACGGCCGGATTCCACCAGGGATCGACCAGATAGACGTAATCGGCTTCGGTCAGATTGAGTCCCGTACCACCAGCCTTCAAGCTGATGAGAAAGACCCGCACACTGGCATCGGTCTGAAAACGCTGTACGCGGGCCGCCCGGTTTTTCGTTTGTCCGGTAAGGTATTCGAAAGCAATGCCGCGAAACTCCAGTTCACTTTTGATCAGATCGAGCATCCCCACAAACTGCGAAAACACCAGAATTTTGTGCTGAGGAGCACGGGTTTCGATTTCTTCCAGCAACACGTCAATTTTCGCCGAAGCCCCACTGTAAAAAGTCTCGTCGTTGAGCAGGGCGGGGGAGTTGCACAACTGCCGAAGCTTGGTGAGTCCCTGTAAAATGTGCAGCGACTCCCGCGGAATATCCCCTTCTTTTCTGGTCGTCAGGAAGTTGCGAAACTCCTGTTCGTAGGCGTGGTAAACCCGTCGTTGCTCCGTACCCATTTCGCAAAACAGTACCATTTCGGTTTTGTCGGGTAGCTCGGACGCCACCTGAGCTTTGGTACGTCGCAAAATAAACGGACTTACTTTTTTCTGAAGTTCCTGAGCCCGCTGCCGATCCTGAAACCGGTCGATGGGCGTGGAATAATACGTCTTGAAGGATTGTTTGGAACCCAGCAATCCCGGACACGCGAATGAAAGCTGCCCGTATAAATCAAAAGTATTGTTTTCCAGCGGCGTACCCGTCAGCACGATCCGATTCCGGGATTGTAGCAGACATACGGCCTGATACCGCTGCGATTCCGGGTTTTTGATGGCTTGTGATTCGTCCAGAAATACGTAATTGAAGGCGTAGCTTTTTAATTGATGAATATCCGAAATCAGGGTTCCGTACGAAGTGAGGATGATTTCATACGCATCGAACGTCTTCGGATCATTTACCCGGCCCGAGCCGTGCAGGGTAAGCACCCGAATGGAAGGAGCGAATTTGGCTACTTCAGCCTGCCAGTTAAATAGCAGTGAGGTGGGTACGACGATGAGATTCGTATTTCGCTGAACTTTCGCACGTTGGGACAGAATAAAAGCAATGATCTGGATGGTTTTTCCCAGCCCCATATCGTCGGCCAGACAGCCGCCAAAGCCAAATTCATCCAGAAAATTGAGCCAGTATAAGCCCTGTTTCTGGTAGTTACGCAGGTGGGTTTGCAAGCCTTCGGGCACGGGTACTGCTTCAATGGCATCAAAATTAGCCACCTTGGTTGCGTACCGGGCCCACTGTTGCCGTACCGATTCGCTCAGTAGTTCTTCTTCGTACAATTCCCGGATGCTGGGCAATTGAATCGCGGGTGTACGCAGGCGGTCTTCGATCAGATCTGCTGCCTGAAAATAGCGGTCAAACTTTTCCAGCCATTCGGTGGGCAAAATACCTACCGTGCCATCGCCCAGGGTCACGTAGCGGCTTTTGTTTTTAACCGATTTGTGCAGGTGTTTCAACGAAACTTTTTGGGCTCCAAAAGAGACCTGAATTGAGGTTTCAAACCAGTTGAGACCACTACTGACGTGTACCGAAATTTTGGCTTTATTGCCATTCAGACGATTATTACCGAGCTCATTAAAACCCAGAATGGTGATACCCCGACTCTGCCAGGC
>NZ_NJAG01000043.1 GCF_002872335.1 Siphonobacter sp. BAB-5405
TCGTTGCTGGAAGATCAGCGGCATTTGTATCTGGCCACGGGTGGCGATGGCCTCTGGCGACTGCCCTACCAGCCCGAACGCAACAGCTACGGAAAAGCAGAGCCTCTGCATCACTTTCCCGGCCAGACGCTGGCCCATACGCAGATTTTTGACCTATGCAAATCACCCGATGGAGCTTTCTGGCTGGGTACGGATCGGGGACTAGCCCGACTCGAAGCCCTCGATTCACCACAAGTACGACTTCGCTGGTACCGAACCAACCCCAGCAATCCGCAGAGTCTGAGCAATAATCTGGTGTATCGCCTCTTTCTGGACCGTACGCAACGACTCTGGTGCGGTACGGAGCAACAGATCAGTACGCTTGATTTAAGTGGGCTGCCTTTTCAGTCGTATACCTTTCCCTCCGGTACTGCCGAAGATCAGGTGCGTAGCATTGCGGCGGGGCCGGGGGCAACGGTTTGGCTGGGGATGGGCAAAACCGGATTGTACCGTTACAACCTATCGAATGGTGCAACGGAGCGGTTCCGGCTGGAAAGTCAATCCTCGTTCTGGAACGAGCACCGGGCCTTGTTACGAGCCTCCAGCGGTGACCTTTGGATCGGTACGCTTGGTGGGGCGGTGCGAATGACGGCGAGTCAGCAAGTACACGCCGAACTGGAAGGGTCCGCCGTTTTTTCTTTCCTAGAAGATTCACAAAAGAACATCTGGTTAGGCACCAACCACGGCTTATACCGGCGAACGCCCGATGGGAAAAAGAGCCGTATTCGTCTCGGTAGTAGCGATACGGAATTCATTCGCTCCTTACTGGAAGATCAGGCGGGTTTGCTCTGGATTGGTTTCGATAATAGCGGACTGGGCCGGTACAACCCCAAAACCGGCGTTTTTGAGTGGATCAAAGACGCTAGTCATACGCTAGGAAGTGCGATTTACGCACTCGTTGAATTCCCTAAACAGGTGATCTGGGCGGGCTCTGAATCGGGTTTACACCAAATTACAGCCGATCCGAAAGGAGCCTGTCACGTTAAAACCTACTCCGAAAAGCAGGGGTTACTGCATCCTTCGGTAAATGGAATCGTATCCGATGCCCAGGGTTTTCTCTGGATCAGTACTATCAAAGGGCTCATGCGTTTTCAACCCGCTTCGGGGCGTTTTCAGACGTACCTACCCAACCAGCGGTTCAGCTATAATGTCATGAGTCGGTTGAACAAAGGACAATTACTGTACGGACTGACGAATGGTTTTCTCCGGTTTGACCCCCGCCAGCTTCAACACTGGGTTTCATTGCCTACCGTTGTCTTGACGGACTTCAAACTTTTCAATGAAAGCGTGGGAATCGGTCAGGTCAGTCAGGGCGATACCGTACTACGGCAGTCCCTAAGCGAAACGCAGGAAATTACGCTCCATTATAAAAACAACGTATTCAGTGTTGACTTTGCGGCTCTGGACGTGGCAAATCCGGAGGGAACGACCTACGTCTACCAAATGGAAGGCTTTGATCAGGCCTGGATTCCGGTCGATGCCCAGCACCGTTCGGCCACGTATACCAACCTGAGTGCCGGAACCTACACCTTTCGCGTAAAAGCCGCGAATAGCTTCGGTGAATGGAGTGCCAAACCGGCGGCCCTTACCTTCCAGATTCTACCACCACCCTGGAAAACCTGGTGGGCCATTACGGGATACATTGTGCTTTTTCACGTATTGCTCCTCATCTTCATCCGTTATCTGCTACTACAAGCCCGGCAACGGGATGCCCTGGCCTTGGAACAGATTGAAAAAGAGCAGCTCAAAAATCTGCATCAGCTTAAACTCCGCTTTTTTACGGACATTTCGCACGAATTCCGGACGCCCCTTACCCTCATGGCGGGGCCGATTGAAGAGCTAATGAATAGCTCGGAAGTACGGGGTAAGGTTCGCGAAAAAGTACAGTTGCTGCAACGCAATAGCCGTAAATTACTGCAACTCATTGAAGAACTGATGACGTTCCAGAAGCTGGAACAGGGCAAAGTACAGCTTCATAAACGGACGTTGAATCTAGTGGACTGGGTAGAGGAAATGTATCAGAATTTTGTACCGTTGGCCGAACGTCGGCAGATTACCTTTGAACTGACGGCTCCAACTTCCGAAATCCGATCGGATATAGACCCCGTTCAGCTGGAAAAAGTACTGAATAACCTCTTATCCAATGCCTTCAAGTTTACGCCGGCGGGTGGGCAGGTACGTCTGGATCTGTTCCTGTCCGAACCGGATGGGGTGTGTCTGCGGGTGCAGGATACCGGTAGTGGACTGACCCCCGAACAGCAAAGCCACCTTTTCGAACGCTTTTATCAGTCAGACCCCAACCGGGGAGGGTCGGGTGTGGGTTTATCGCTGGTGAAAAGTCTGATTGAACTACACGGGGGCCGGATTACCGTGACCAGCGAACCGGACGTGCAGACGGAATTCACGGTATGGCTGCCCCTGCAAAACGCTCTGTTGGAATCGCAACCGCTTCACCTCCGTACGGAGCCGCTGGTACAGAGCGAAGTCGGAGCCATTCGCTGGTTAGGAATGCCCGAAGACGAGAAACCCGAATTATTACTGGTGGATGATAACGACGAAGTACTCGAATTTTTAAGCCTGCTTTTTCAGGATCACTATCGCATTACCCGGGCCCTGAATGGTCAGGAAGCACTGGCTCGCGTACAGCAACGCGAACCGCAGGCGATCATCAGTGATGTCATGATGCCCGTGATGGATGGGCTGGAGTTATGCCGGAATCTGAAAAGTAACCTGGATACCTGCCACGTACCCCTGATTTTGCTCACGGCACGAGCCCGCGTGGAGAGCGAAATGGAAGGTATTGGCGTTGGGGCGGATGATTACGTCGCCAAACCCTTTCACCCCGATTTGTTACGCCTCCGGGTACAGACGCTCATCGAAAATCGGCAGCAGCTTATTCGAAAATATCAGTCGGCTGAAGAGATCATTCCAAAAGATCTGACTCGCAATCCGCTCGACGAGGCCTTCCTGCAAAAAGTCATTCAATCCATCGAACAGAATCTGAGTAACGAAGAATTTAGCGTGGAAGAACTCGGCGAATGCGTGTGCATGAGTCGCAGTAACCTGTTCCGAAAACTGAAAGCCCTGACTGGGCAGACCCCGTTGGAATTCATTTATTTCATCCGGCTAAAACACGCAATGCAGCTCCTGCTGGAACGTAAATACAGCATTTCTGAAATTACCTACGAGGTGGGTTTCAAAAATCCTTCCTCGTTCAGTAAGTCCTTTCGCAAACAGTTCGGGAAAGCTCCCACCGAGTACCTACAGGAGCAAATCGCCCGACAGAAAAACTAAATGACCATCGTCCACCCGCTCCGGTGGACGTTTTTGTTTCTAAACCCTCTTCCAGACCGAAGGAATTCACAGAAAAGGCTTTCATTGAAGCAATACGCAACATTTCCATCGGCTTTTGCAACATCTCCATCCCTGGTTTCAACCGCTCCGGTAGTTACTTTACCTCGTCTTTTATTGCATTTTTCTAGGATAAATTATGATCCGTTATATGCAGGGTTTTCAGGAGCGGGAAAACCCCAAAGACTGGTTGGTCCATTCATCTAAACCTATTTTTTGTATGCGTTTATTAGTATACTTTTCTCTTTTACTGATCTTACCTCTGGCGGGATGGGCTCAGGAACGAACCCTTTCGGGTCGGGTGACGGCCGAAGGTGGACAAGGCTTACCCGGCGTAAACGTACTACTCAAAGGCACGTCCATAGGTACCTCCACGGACGCCGAAGGGCGGTTTACCCTGCGAACCACCACAACGGACGGTACACTGATTTTTCTTCGATTGGCTACGTAAAACAGGAAATTGCCGTAGGCAGTCGCACCGCTATTGATGTGGCGATGGTAGCCGATGCCCAGGCCCTGAACGAAGTCGTCGTTGTTGGGTACGGGGAACAGAGTCGCAAGGCCTTGTCCACGGCGGTGAGTTCCGTTTCGTCCAAACAACTGAAAGATATTCCGGTAGCCAATCCGGCCCAGGCTCTGGCGGCTCAGGTGTCGGGCGTGAACATTGCCCAGACGGGTGGGCAGCCGGGAGCGGCTCCCGTCATCCGGATTCGGGGCGTGGGTTCGCTCGGGGCCGGAAATAGTCCGCTGTACGTGGTCGACGGCTATCCGCTGGCGGGTGCCGACAATTTCAACCAGATCAATCCCGGCGATATCCAATCCATCGAAGTATTGAAAGATGCCGCCGCCGCGGCCATTTACGGGTCGCGGGGCGGTAACGGCGTAATTCTGGTCACGACCAAACGCGGTACGCCCGGCAAAACGCGGATCAACTTTAACACCTTCGTTGGGGTACAAAACATTGCCCGGAAAATTCCGCTGATGAACAACGTCCAGTTCATTGATTTCTCGAAGGAATCGGCGGTAAATGCAGGACTCAAGTACTACGCGTTTTACGACAACCCACCCGCCGATCTGCCCCAAACGGACTGGCAGGATGCCATCTATCGGCAGGCTCTGATGACGCAACAGGAATTGTCGGCTTCGGGTGGCAGTGAGAAAATTCGCTACCACGTGTCGGGCTCGTATCTGAAACAGGAAGGAATTCTAAAGGCCACCGAATTTGAACGGTTCACGCTACGGGCCAATCTGGAAGCCCAGCTTTCGAAACGCGTACGGGCGGGAGTCGTACTGGCTCCTTCGCTAACCAATACGAAGTACCAGACCGTCGCCGGAACGAACGACGCCTCCGTCATTGCCGTGGGTACTGACCCGATTGCGGCGGCTCTGGTGATGCCCTCGCTGTTTCCCGAACGCCTGCCCAACGGCGATTACGCCAATACGAACAATTATCCGCTGACGCAGGGAGCCAATTCCATTTCGCCCAATTTCCGCGGACCAACGGTGCAGTTCGATCAGTACCGGGATCGGGGGAGTAGTCCCCGGTTTCTGGCCAACTCTTTCGTCGAATGGGAGATTATTCCGGATTTAAGCGTCAAAACCAGTTTTGGCGTCGAGTACAATACCGATACCCGGAATCAGTTCGTGCCCGCAACCATGCCTTCCAATACGGCTCCAACGGCTAACATCAGTAATCCTTTGGTGAATAATATCGCGGCGGCCAAGCGGTTGAATACCAGCTCTAACTGGCTCTGGGAAAATACTTTACACTACCGCAAAACCATCGGAGCGGATCATTCCTTCGATCTTTTGGCGGGGTATACCGCTCAATCTGCGGTGGGTTCGGGTAATGTGATCACCGGCGTGAACGGCAGTTTTGTCAACGATCTGATTACGAACATCAGCGGGGCGGGTACCACGACGGCGACCAATTCGTATTCCAAAAACAATCTGGTTTCCTGGCTGGGTCGGGTGAACTACAGCTACAAGGACAAATACCTGTTGTCGGCGGCCCTTCGTCGGGATGGTTCCTCCCGGTTTGGGGCGAACAACCGCTACGCTACCTTCCCTTCGGTATCGGCAGCCTGGCGATTGTCGGAAGAGAACTTCATGAAATCCGTAGCAATCATCAGCGATCTGAAAATTCGCGGCAGTTACGGTCTGACGGGTAATAACAACATTGGCAATTACGCCTCGCAAAGCTACGCGACGCAGGCGAACTACGCCTTTGGTTCGGGAGCGGGGAATCGGGTGTACGGCTACGCAGCAACCAACATTGCCAACGCGGGCCTGACCTGGGAAACCAACCAGCAAACTGATCTTGGACTGGAACTGGGCCTGTGGAAAGACCGGATCTCTTTAACTGCCGACGTCTACCAACGCCTCACGACGGGACTGCTCAATAACCGAAACGTTCCGGCAACTGTGGGAATCGCGGGTTCGGTGCTGGAAAACATTGGTAAGATTGAAAACAAGGGGCTGGAACTGTCGATTACGTCCCGCAACGTGAGCGGAAGAGATTTGAACTGGACGACCAACGGTAACATTTCTTTCAATCAGAATCGTGTCGTCTCGCTGGTGACGGACAAACCCATTTACTACAGTGCGGGTGGGTTCACCAACTACGCCATCGTGATTCCGGGCATGCCGCTGGGTGAATTTTACGGCTACCGGCAGATTGGCGTATTCCGTGATCAGTCGGAGGTGGATGCGGGAGCAACCTGGGCCAGCGGCGGTTCCAAGCCCGGAGATATCAAGTACGAAGATGTGAATGGCGACGGCAAAATCAACGCCTCAGACTTGACCTACCTCGGCAATCCGCTACCCAAATTCACGTACGGACTTACCAATACGCTGAGCTGGAAAGGTTTCGATCTGAACATCATCCTGCAGGGTTCACAAGGGAATAAAATCTGGGCTCAATGGTTGCGTTCAGGTTATTTCTTCAACGGCAATGCCAATACCATCACCGATGTCGCCAACCGCTGGCGTTCGCCGAGTGACCCGGGTAATGGCTGGCAACCCCGGGCTACGAATACCGCGTCGGGCGGAGCCAACAACCCGTCGAGTCGCTATGTCTACGATGCTTCGTTTTTGCGAATCCGTACGGTTTCGTTCGGCTACAGTCTGCCTTCGGAAGTCATAAAACGCTGGAAATTCGAACAGGCACGTCTCTACGTGAGCGGTCAGAACCTCTACACCTTCACCAAGTACATCGGCTACAACCCCGAAGCCAACGACAACGGCAATACCACGGCTCCAACCTACGGCTACGATTCGGCTTCTTATCCGTTGGCTCGTACCATCACCGTTGGTCTCAATCTGGGTTTTTAATTATAAGACATTCAATCGTATGAAACGACTTTTGCTCCTACTCCTGCTGGTTACGGGCTTTCTGGTTTCCTGTCAGCAAAGCTTCATGGAATTAACGGACCCTACCAAAATTCCTACGGATAAACTCTTCAGCACGGCTACCAACGTATCCGCTGCCGTGACGGGCGTGTATAGTCAGTTACAGCCTATTTACAACAACAGCTATTTTATATTTGGGGAGATGGCGAGTGACAACGCCTACGAACCCGTTTCTGCCAATGCCCGCTATTTCTTCTCCATTTTTAATGTGGAAGAAAACAACCCTAACCTGCAAACCATGTGGACGGATTCGTACCGCTGCATCAGTCGGGCAAACACCGTACTGGCTCGGGCCGGAACAGTAGCCATGGACACAACGCTGCGGAATCGGTACCTGGCCGAAATGAAATTTATCCGGGCCTTGAATTACTTCAATCTGGTCCGTATCTGGGGAGCGGTTCCCTTGGTAACGGAAGATCTGGGCGACAATTACCAGAAAGCCTACGACTATGGTCGCACGCCCGCTACCGAAGTATACGCTCAGATTACCAAAGATTTACGCGAAGCCGCTGCCGGATTACCCATTACCTATCCAGCGGCTGATCTGGGCCGGGCCACCCGTACGGCGGCCAAGGGATTGCTGGGGAAAGTACTGCTGACGCAGGGCCAGTACCAGCAGGCCGCCACGGTACTGGGCGAGCTGATTCCGGGTACTCCGACAGCAGGAAATCTGGCGAGTGTACATACGCTGGAAACGAATTACGACAACGTGTTCTCAACGGCGAATGAAATGAACAAGGAAATTCTGTTTGCGGTACGGTATCTGTCCGGCGGCGTGAGTCTGGGGAGTGGCTTTGCCAGTAATTTCCTGCCGACGTATTCGGGTACGGACATCATCCGGGTGGGTTTGTCGGGTGGTCCCATGATCCGGCAGGATCTGGCCAATGCCTTCCCGGAAGGGGATCGGCGGAAGGCGGTATCGGTCGGTTATTACACGAAAGGAAACAGTGCTGCTACGTCCGATTATTATACCCGTAAGTACATCGTCAACGGGGCTCCCTTTGCCCGAAATGATGGCGACAATGACTGGATTGTGCTGCGGTACGCTGACGTACTGCTGATGTACGCGGAGGCCCTGAACGAAGGGGGACAAGCCACGGAGGCTCTGCCGTATCTGAATACCGTTCGCACGCGGGCCGGACTGTCGCCGCTATCGAATCAGAGTCAGGCTCAGCTACGATTGGCTCTGGAAAACGAACGCCGCCTGGAACTCAGTTACGAAGGACACCGCTGGTTTGATCTGGTACGAACGAATCGCCTGTTGCCCGTACTAAATGCCTTTTACGCCAAGTATGCTGCTATTCCATCTACGCCTCAGGTTCCGAATAACGGCTTGTTTGTGAACAGTGGCGGTAGTGTGGTGCAGGTACAGGCCTATCAAACCTTATTCCCCCTGCCTTTGTCCGAACGTCAGTATAACCCCAAACTCACCCAAAACGAAGGGTACTGAATGCCCCCGAAGCGGCAACGAAACATTTGCCGCTTCCGTAGGTTTAGGCGTACAAACGAAAGTCAAGTGCATGAAGCGTTACCTGCTATTCTTTTTTCTTTTCCTGTCAGGACTCGTACGAGCTCAGTCCGATTCACTGGAGAATGCCCGTTTACTCCGATCGCGGCAGGGATTGCCCTTCTTTTTTCAGAAAATTAAAGCCGGGAAAAACCTGACGATCGGTTACCTCGGCGGTAGTATCACCGAAGCGGGGAAAGGCTGGCGGGAGCAGTCGGTACAAGGCTTACAGAAACGCTATCCCAAAGCTCAATTTTCGGGCATCAATGCGGGTGTAGGCGGTACAGGGTCCGATTTGGGCGTGTTTCGGGTTCAGCCGCAGGTACTGGATCAAAAACCCGATCTGGTCTTCGTGGAATTTGCTGTGAACGACAACGGCAAAAAGCCCGAGCAGATTTACCGGGCGATGGAAGGGATTGTACGCAAAATCTGGCGGCAAAATCCGCAGATCGACATTTGTTTCGTGTACACAATCACGGCCGATCTGGCTCCGTATTTCCAGCGGGGAAAACTGCCGCCTTCCGCACTGGCCATGGAACAGATTGCCGAGCACTACGGCGTGCCGAGTGTGTGTATGGGTTTAAAAGTAGCGGCTCTGGCGAAAGAAGGAACGTTACTTTTCAAGGGAAAACGTGAAGAACATCCCGATAAAATCGTCTTTTCCCCGGACAACGTACACCCTTACGCCGAAACCGGTCACGCTCTGTACGCGGAAGCACTGGATGAGGCTTTACAACAACTTTCCTCGCAACAATCTACGCTGAAGGCTCACCTCCTCCCCAAACCGTACGTCGCGGATCACTGGGAAGCCGCCCGGATGGTTCCTTTCGAACAACTCAAACGGCAGGGCAACTGGCAGGTACTGACGCCCGAAACGGATACGGTGGCCCGGTTGATGAAAAACCGTTTTACTCGTTTGCTCAAATCCACCCAACCTGGCGATTACCTGGAAGTACGCATGAAAGGGCAGGCCTGCGGCTTGTATGACGTCATGGGACCCGGCTGCGGTCAATACGTGCTGGAACTTGATCAGGATTATCAGCAGAAAATTGACCGCTTTGACGCGTATTGTACGTATTACCGCTCTAATTTCTTTGTACTCCCCATCGACCCGCAAAAGGAGCATACCTTCCGGTTCCGGGTTTCCGGCGAAAAACTGGACAAGGCCAATATTCTCAAGGCCCGCAATGAAACCATCGATGAACCGCGTCGGTACGAAGAAAACGCCTGTTACGCCGGGCAGCTGTTACTGGTGGGTGAACTCATTCCCTGAATCCATGAAAAAAACGATTTTCCTGCTTCCTCTAGTCCTATGGGCCGCGATAGCCGCAGCCCAGCAAACAAGTAACAAGCCCGAACGCGAAGCCTGGTTCATGGATCTGGGCTTTGGTATGTTTATCCACTGGAGCCTGGATTCGCAGGTCGGAGCCGTGATCAGTCATTCCATGGCTGGAGCGTCCAATGATTACCTCCAGCGGTTTACCACTGAATTACCGAAAACCTTCAACCCTAAAAAATTCGACCCCGAGGAATGGGCCGTACTGGCGAAACTCGCGGGCATGAAATACGTCGTCTTTACGGCCAAACACCATTCGGGTTTTTGTATGTGGAATACGCAAACGACGAAATTCCAGGTCATGCAGACGCCCTTTAAACGGGATATTCTTAAGGAAGTGATTGAGGCGTTCCGGAAGCAGGGGATTGCCATTGGGCTGTACTTTTCGCCCGAAGATTTTTATTTCCTGTACCAGCATCAAATCCCCATTGGTCGTTTGCAGCACCCGCAGCACTACCCGGCCAACAATGCCGAACTGATGGCCTACGACAAACGGCAAATCAAAGAACTACTGACCAACTACGGTACCATTGACGTACTCTTTTTCGACGGCCCGGCGGAAGGGTTAAAGGAATACGCCTGGCAGTTACAGCCAAATGTGGTCGTGACCCGTGGGCAGATGAATACGCCCGAACAAACGCTACCCGACCAGCCCATTCCCGGTCCCTGGGAAGCCTGTTTTACAATGGGCACCGACTGGCAGTACAAACCCACCAACGATCCCCATAAATCGGGTACCGAGATTATCAACATGCTCATCGAAACCCGGGCCAAGGGTGGCAATCTGCTGCTTAACGTGGGTCCTAAACCCAGCGGCGAAATCCAGATCGAGCAGGAAGCTTTACTTCGCGAAGTGGCTCTGTGGCAGTTGGTAAATCAGGAAAGCGTTGCCACCATTCGGCCCTGGCCGCTGATTCGGGAGGGGCACTACTGGTTTACGAAAGCGAAAGAGGAGAACACCGTGTACGTGTTTGTGCCCGGCGGCAAGGAATGGAAGTACGGCGAGCGGAAAGACTTTATTTTTCACTCGCTGGAAGGTACTGCTCAGACGAAGGTACAGGTACTCGGTTACGCCAGTGAGCTGGTCGAATACCGGCAGGGCTTTGACGCCAGTGTATCGGTACAACCCACGGCATTTGGCTTGGCGGTGAGTGCCGTGAACGGGCAGCGATTATATACCAATAATCAGTGGCCCAATCCGGTGGTTCTGAAAATTACGAATGTGACCTATAAACCCGTGCTTACCAAAGAAAAGCGGGATACAATCGACGGAGCCCATTGACGAGAGACCACTACTGGCACAGTTTGTTTCGGGCTTGCTGTCAGTAGTACGTACATAACTCTTGTTAACGATGGAGCTGGATCATGGGACCGGGCATCCGAACTACGGATTAGCCAAATGTAAAGAAGAAGACCTCGCGGAAGACACGTTTGTAAGCCCCCTGCCGCGAGCCGTTATACGCCCCAACGATTTTATTTTGCTGGATGGCACCTGGCGATTTGCTCTGGATCTGGAAGATAAAGGTTTGCAGGAAAACTGGTATGTCAACCATCCCTACGAGGATGAAGCCCAGTGGCCCGGCAGTGTGGAAGCTCATTTAGCTCAGGGTAAGCGAGAACAGAAAGGCTGGCGGGATCAGGTAGTAGTTTGGTACGAACGGGATTTTGAATGGCCGGTATCCGTCGGTGAAAAAGAAAACTCGCTTCTGCAACTCACCTTTGGAGCCTGCGGCTACGAAACGCAGGTCTGGCTGAATGGCTTTCCGTTGGTGACGATTGAAGGAGAAGCTAAACACATTGGCGAGTACACCTCGTTTTCGTACGAACTGGAAGAAAAAATCCTGCGACCCAGCAACCGCCTTACGGTACGCATTGTCAGTACCATGAACGCCGATATTCCACGGGGCAAGCAGGAATCTTACGTGTACAAGCGGGGCGGCATCTGGTACCAGACCTATACGGGACCGGTACGGAGCGTTTGGCTGGAAACCGTCGAGCGGAATCGGCTGCGTTCCCGCGTCGGCGTCGTCAGCATCATTGAAGATAATCTGGTTCGGTTTACCGTGACCACTCGTATTCATGATCCGGGCACGTACCGGATTCGCCTGAAAGTCTTTGACAAAACACCCGATACCCCGCCCGTTGCCGAGGATGAATTTACACTGGTACTCGAAGCGGGTCAGAAAAATCAGCGACTGGTACTGGCCATTCCAGATGCTCAGTACTGGTCGCCCGAATCACCTTATCAGTATCGACTCGAAGCGGAGCTGGTGGATGCGAACGATTATGCCGCCACCATTGAAACGCTGTTTGGACTACGCAAATTCGAAGCCCGCGGTTCCCGCCTGTATCTCAACCACGAACCCGTTTACCTGGATGGTATTCTGTATCAGCCCGGAGCAGCCAGTTACGAAGAGATCAAACAGCACATGTACGCGATGAAGGAGCTGGGCTGTAATCTGGTACGTATCCACATTGCCGGAGTTGATCCCCGCATTTACAAACTGGCCGACCGCATGGGTCTGCTGTTGTGGGTGGAGGTACCGAGTCCGCACCGTTCCAGTCCGGAAAGCCGGGCCAACCATCGGGAAGAACTCATGCGAATGCTCGCTTTAATTGCCACGCACCCGTCGGTAGTGATCTGGAGTCTGTACAATGAAGACTGGGGGGCTCAGGATATTGCAACCAATCCCGAAACCCGGCAGTACATTATGGATATGTACCACTTCATGCAACTTGCGTATCCGCAGTTTCTGGTGGTAGACAACGACGGCTGGCGGCATATCTCTTTTGAAGGTCGCTTGAAGTCAGATTTGATGACCGCCCACATCTACGCCAATGAGCTGGAACGCTGGAAACAACAGCTCGACGAACTGGTGGCTGGTAATCTGGACCGGGTGGCGGCTTTTCCGCTCGTGGTGGGCGATCCTTTCTTTTTCCGCAAGCAGGTACCCCTGATTGTGAGTGAATGGGGTGGCTTTGGATTCGCGGATTACGGTGGTCCTCAGGACAATGAGCAGCGGGCCGAGCAGATTCGGCTCTTCAAAGAAGAACTCCGAAAGCGTCCTATTTCGGGTGACGTATATACACAAGCGACCAATATTGAGGATGAAAAGAACGGTCTGATCGATGCTACAACGGGGGAACTATACGTTCCGCCGCGACTGCTCGATTCCCGGAATACCTAGTGCAAAGCAACGCCGGCTCTGAAAAGGGCTGGCGTTTTTCCTGAAGAAGTCCCTGTGGCTTCCGCTCAGGCTGGAATATTAAGAAATTTTTAAAAACAGAGGAAGTAGGCTGCGATTGAACTGCATTTTTAGAGAAATAGAAGATAAATGAAAATTTAAGGATTGAGACGAATGTTTTCCTTCAAAAAATTGTAAAGAAAGTAGTATCTTGTGAGACGGTTGCACACCTCATCCAAACGACTCCTTCAATCTTAATTCCTTAGTTATTTATTGGCTGTACAGGTATCTATTCCTAGCATCTGGTATGCCTGAACATTTCCTATTGCCTAACGCGTACCTAACTTTTTACTACCGAAAATGACTCAAACCAGTACCCTCGATGAACAACGGTTCATTGCCCCACTAGAAACCATTGCCGCAACCAACGAAGGAGCTATCCAGGCCAATCAGGCTTTTGATGAGCAAATGCGTGTGTTTCTGAATAAATGGATTGATCAGGGTACGGAATCGAATACTGGCGACGCGAATAGTCGCGAGGAGTTTATTGAAAACGGAGCCTTGCGAAGCTTTTTTCAGCACCGCGAAGACGCTTTTGAATACTTACTGCAGGACGAGGCGATTGCCCGGCACCTGCTTCGGCCCGCCAGCGAGGTATATTTTTCGCTGGACGCCTACGAGCCATTGTTATCGACTTTTGAGAAACGACTATACAACCTGGCCGCTCACCGCGAGCACCGGGAAGTTTGTTTCCGCTATCATTCCGTTACCCGGCAGGATGTTCACGGTAATACCGTGGAACATACGAGCGGCGGGGAGGAAAACATTGGTATGTACTTTGGTACGCGTCGAACGGATGCTATGGCCCTGCAACTACTGGCAGATCAGCTGAAACAGGATGCGAAAGAAACGTCACAACTGCCCATTCATGTCATTACGGAAGGGTACATGATGGAATCCCTGTACCTGGTAAAAGAACAAACCGAAGCACTGGCAGCGAAGGGCGTGGAACAGACGCAGTGTTTTGTGATCCAGCGGCGGCATGCGGCGGATGACCGACACCTCGGAGCGGCTCTGTTATTGATGAATCCTCACCAGCCAGCGTTGCCCCAACGTGTATTGTTTTGTGATACCCTGCGACCGGGTGCGTTGCCGCCCTGGTGGGATAAATTCAAACATAAACTGGATCTGGCCTTTCCACAGCCGGAAGAAAACCTGCGGGCTTCGGATCTGCTGGAGGATGGCTCGGTGACGTTGCAACGTTTGCACGATGGCGTACCAATCCGGCATCAGGACATTGACTGCGGGTTCTATACCTTTTCGATGGTTCGGGCCCTGATTCAGCTCGCTCAGCAAGATCCTGAACGTTTAGTGGCAGGAACAACGGCGGAAATTGTAACGGGAATGACGGGTTTGATGAAAGATTATTATCAGGAACCTGACCAGCCCAAAGATCCGGAAGTGGTACGGAAGATTAATATTCTGAATCGCTGGAATCTGGGTCGTGATGCCCTGAGCCTGATGAAAGATTCCTTCGCAGTGATAAACGCATAAAAAAACGGCCGTTTTCTCTCAGTGGAAACGGCCGTTTCTTTATGCGTACTATTTTGTATTCGTCAGTACATAGCGATTGCCCTCGCCATCAGTTACGGTCAGCGTAAGCGTTTTTCCCGCGGTTGTGGCCAGCTGGTTGCCGTTAGCACTGAGGATGTATCCGCCACCCGAGCCTTCGGTCACGGCCAGATTGTCTACCACCTGATTGAGAAAATCGGAATTGTCATCCGTATGCTGAATTTTAACGGCCATGGACACTTTCGAAGTAGCTTTACGCGTCAGCGTAATCGAGCCCTGCATCCCCGCCTCTTCTGCGGTATATTCCAGCTTACCATTAACAACGATTTTCCTGAAGACATACTTACCCGCCACCTTCGTGGCTAAGTCTGTTACGGGCTCTGGCTCGGGTTCAGGTTCCGGATCTTTTTCGGATTTCTGACAGGAACTGAGACTGGCCAGCAACACTAAGAGTACGAAAAACGACTTACTGACGAAGGAAAAAGCATTCATAGAATGAAAAGATTGAAGGTTGATTGTCGGCAGCAAAGATGCTCGTATTGCTTAGACCTGTAGTAGGACAGGGTTCGTCAATTGTCGGGAATGATGGTTTAACCGCAGAAAGGTGGTGTTGAATTGGGGATGAAGTTTAGGTATTGCCCTGGCCGTTTTAGAAGTTCGTTATTCATCTAGACTAGGTTTGTTCCTGCAGCCATGGCTGTTCGGTAGCCCCTGAGCCTTCCAGGCTGGACCCCTACGTAACTGCCTAGCTTAGCTCCAGGCCACCGCATTGCTTCCACCATGGGATGACCCCATGGAATGGCCCAGCATGGAATGCTCAATGGCGGGAGAGGCTTTCATCTTAGGGCAGTAATCGATGGTTGTTAGTTGTTGGCTATTAACAGGTTAGTATAGTGGACGGAATAAAACCGGACCCCGTCCTATCGCGATAAGCTGCCTATTTCCTCAGCAATGCGGTGGCCCTGAGCAAGAGGAAATCAGCAGCGTTCGCGATACGGACTAAAAAAACCAGCCGTCTTCAAAGAACCAAGCTCGCTCTGTCCAAGGCGAAATAACCTAAAAAATCATCCATACACCCGTCAGGACAAGCCGTGCGATTTGACACAACGTGTGCGATATCGCACACTTTTAGGAGTCACTGATTTTGGTAAGGTATTGAAATACAGTAATATACACTGTGGCACGCTTGTGGCATGTAGGAAAGGGTAGTATCACTTCATTTTTCAACCTTTTAGTACCAATGGATCGGGAAGTACAGGCAGAATACCGAACGCGACAACGCAACCGACGATGGCTGGTAGCCTCCGGCCTACTGCTGGCTCTGATAGCTGGTATCTACGGCGTGCGGTCTACGCTACAAAGCTCTATCGAAGGCTCGCGGATACGGACCGCTTCGGTGAGCGTTGGCGACGTAGAAAATACGCTGACCGCTACGGGGGAAGTCATTCCGGCGTATGAGCAAATTATGACCAGTCCCATTCGGGCGAGTATCAAACGGGTACTGCTTACGACGGGTACACCCGTCGAGCCGGGTAAGGCCATTTTGGAACTAGACAAATCGCTAACGCAGATTGAATACGAGAAAATGCAGGATCAGTTGGAGCTAAAACGCAACGGCATCGATCAATTGCGAATGAAACTCAACAAGAACCTCTACGACGCCGAAATCAGTGACAAAATCAAGTCACTCAATATCAACAAGCTTCGGGCGGACATTGAAGATTCTCGTCGCTTGCAGAAAGTAGGCGGCGGTACCCGTGAAGACATCACCCGGGCGGAAAACGCCCTGAAAATTGCCGAACTCGAAAAGCAGCAGCTCGAAAACGATTTGACGTACAATCGGCAGTCGATGGGAGCTAGCTTGCGGGAAACCGAACTGGGGGCCCAAATCGAAAGCAAAAATCTCAAAGAGCTGGACCACAAATTAAAACGGGCGGACATCGTGGCCGACCGCAAGGGGGTCCTCACCTGGGTCAATGAAAATATTGGTTCATCCGTCAACGAAGGCGAAATGCTGGCGAAAGTGGCCGATCTGGGCAGTTTCCGGGTGGATGGTTCTTGTTCCGACATCTATGCCGATCAGGTGAAAGTCGGCTTGCCCGTCATCTTAAAAATAAACGATACGACGCTGCGGGGACAGATTACTCAGGTAAAACCTGCCATCAGCAATGGGATCGTCAAGTTTGTTATCCAGCTCGATAACGCCCAGAGTACGCTGCTACGGCCCAACATGAAAGTGGACGTATTTGTCGTCACCGATCGCAGTACGCGAACCCTGCGGGTAGCGAATGGCCCTGCATTCACGGGTAAACGCAAGCAGTACGTCTACGTGCGGGAAGGCAACAAAGCATACCGGCGGGAAGTAGAAATCGGACGCTCCAACTTTGATTTCGTGGAAATTAAAAGCGGATTGAAGGAAGGCGATCGGGTCATTCTGACGGACTTAAATCAGTATCAGCACCTGGAAGAAATCAGTATCAAGCCATGAAAATCTACGCGTTTCTCCTGCTGATGCTGTGGAATGTTGGTACACTCTGGGCTCAGGAGTACAAACTTACGCTGGTCGAGGCCGTCGAGCAGGCTCGCCATCAGTCGATCGCCGCTAAACAGGCCATTACCCAGAAAAAGACCACGTACTGGCAATACCGCTCGTTTCTGGCGGATTACCGGCCCCAACTGAGTCTGGATGGTACGCTGCCGGGTTTCACGCGTTCGTACATTGAAGTCGTGCAACCCGACGGTACCATTGCCTTTCAGCCCGTATCTAACAACAATTCCCTACTAAGCCTGTCGCTAAGCCAGAGCATTGCCCCGACGGGCGGTACGCTGTACGTGCAAAATCAGTTGCAACGCTTCGACGACTTTGCCCGCGACAACACGCGGTACAATGGCGTTCCTTTTGAAATGGGTATTCGTCAACCCCTGTTTCGTTACAATGCCATGCGATGGGACCGCCGCATCCAGCCGCTGAAGTATCAGGAAGGCATGCAGCAGTACCTTTCGTCAATGGAAGAAGTAGCTCTGCAGGCCTCAGGATATTATTTCGATCTGCTGGTAGCTCAGGTGAACTTACAGATTGCCGAGAAAAACCGACAGAATAACGACACGCTCTATAAAATTGCCCAGCATAAACTGGAGTTGGGACGTATCTCGCAGAATGACCTGTTGCAATTACAGATGGGAGTACTGACGGCAGAGAAAGACCTGGCCTCGGCCCAGCAATCGGCTACGGTAGCTTCGCTGCAACTGAATCGGTACATCGGTTTTCGGAATGATCGCATGCCCGAACTGGAAATTCCAACACAACTGCGGGAGTTTGTCGTGGAGCCGCAAAAGGCCATTGATGAAGCCTTCGCAAACCGGGCCGATGCCGTAGCCTTTAGTCGCCGCCTGCTGGAAGCCGAACGCGATGTACAGCAGGCCGTGAAGGAGAATGGATTGAACGCCTCGCTGAACGCCACATTCGGGCTATCGAACCGGGGTAGTCAGCCGATGGATGTCTACCGTAAACCGCAGGATCGGGAGTTTGTGGAGTTGCAGTTTACGCTGCCCATTCTGACCTGGGGCCGGAATAAGGCTCGAACGGAGGTGGCTAAAGCGAACCGGGAGTTTGCCCAGCAGTCGGTAGAGCAGGATAAGCTGACGTTCGAACAGCAGATTTTCACGCAGGTTACGCTCTTGCAGATGCTCCAAAAACAGGTACGGCTTACGCGGCTGGCCGACGAGATTGCGGCCAACCGCTACCAGATTGCTCAGGAACGGTTTATCTTAAGCAATCTGAGCGTAACGGATCTGGCGATTGCTACGCAGGAGAAGGACCGGGCCAAACGCGATTACATTCTGGCTCTGCGGGATTACTGGCAGTCGTATTACAGCCTGCGGTTGCTGACGCTGTATGATTTTGAGCGGAGGGAGAAGATTTGGTATGAATAATGTAGAGCGGATTATTGATCTGGTTATACTAAGACGGCACTCGCACTCATTACTGGCTGCTAGTAGCCCATGAGCCACTCCATGCCTGACGACAGTCTGCTCTGGGCCACCGCATTGCGACTGTCGTAGGGCATTCCGCGGCTCACGGGCGGGAGGTATTTTCATCTTTAGCATTTAATGACTGTTCTTCGTCAAGGCTTAGTGGCATTAATTGTACTAAAAGTATAAATGAATGAAATACAGGTGTAGGCTTGGAAAGTAAGTGTATAAAGGCTGGTCCTGCGACTAAAAAATGAATTCAAAACATCAGTATTAATAAAACATCAGTAGTTAACCTGACAAACCTTATGATCAAGTTACAGAACGTTGAGAAAGTGTACCGAACCAGCTCGGTGGAAACGCTGGCCCTGAATAATATTAACCTGACGGTGAACCGGGGCGAATTTGTGTCCATCATGGGGCCTTCGGGTTGCGGCAAAAGTACGCTGCTGAACATCATGGGATTACTCGACGAGCCTTCCAGCGGACACATTGAAATTGACGGTAGCCGCGTCGAACGGTACCAGGACAAGGCTCTGGCCCAGTTACGGAATCAGAAGCTAGGTTTTATCTTCCAGAGCTTCCACCTGATTAATGATCTGTCGGTACTCGACAATGTAGAGATTCCTTTGCTGTACCGGGATAGCACCGCGAAACAACGCCGCGAACTGGCTCAGCAGGCCTTGGAAAAAGTGGGTTTGAGCAACCGGATGAAACACTTTCCCAAGCAACTTTCGGGTGGACAGAAACAACGCGTAGCCATTGCCCGGGCCATTGTCGGACAACCCGAAATCATTCTGGCCGATGAGCCTACAGGAAACCTGGACAGTGCGATGGGCAACGAAATCCTTTCCATTCTGCAAAAACTCAATGAGGATGGAGCCACCATCGTCATGGTTACCCACGACGATGCCATGGCCAAGCGTACCCACCGCCTCATTCGCCTCTTCGACGGTACCCAGGTACAGTAAGTACGAACCTTTTTGTCACGATTGATCGGATTGATCCTATGCTACTCAATTACATCAAAATAGCCTGGAAAGTGCTGCTCCGGCACCCTTTCTATACCTTCATTACGCTGTTCGGCATCAGCGTTACGCTGACCGTACTAATGGTGATTACGTCTTTTTTGGATCACTTACTGGGCTCGCACTATCCCGAAAACAAACGCTACCGGTCGCTGTACGTCACTATGCTGACCCAGACCGATTCATCCCGAAATAGTCGCAGTCAGGGACCGCCCAGCTTTCGATTTATTAATACCTACGTCAAAACCCTGCAAACGCCCGAGCGGGTAGGCATTTCATCCCAGTTTAGCTTTGCGAACGCGTACGTTAATGGGAAACGTATCAAGCTCAATACGAAATACACGGATGCCGATTTCTGGCGGGTAACGGATTTTGAATTTCTGGAAGGAAAACCCTTCAGCGAGCCACAAATCAAAGGGGGCGATCGCGTCGCCGTCATTACGGATAAGTTACGCAAAGAGTATTTCGAAGACGATGGCAAATCCACCGTTGGTCGGGATATTGAAATTGAAGGACTGCGGTATCGGGTAATGGGTGTGGTAAAGGGCAGTCCGGTTACGCGACTGTATACCTATGCCGATGTTTATTTCCCGTATACGGCTCCTAAAAGCAATTACGAAAAGGGACAAATGCGGGGCAATTTCGTAGGGATCATTCTCGCTAAAACCCCCGCCGATCGTCAGGCGATTCAGGCTGAATTTGATCAGGTCATCGGTCGTCTTCCCGCTTCCGGGGAAGAATCCGGCTTTCGTTATAGTCAGTTTGTGGTTAAAGCAGATACCTACATCAATCAGTTTCTAACGCCCTTTTTTGGCACGGATGACAGTAAGAAGATCTTCTTTTACAGCATCGTCGGTATTATCGTTCTGATGTTCATGTCTTTACCGGCGATTAATCTGGTGAATGTCAACGTTAGTCGCATTCTGGAACGAGCCTCGGAGATTGGGGTACGGAAAGCCTTCGGAGCACCGGCCCGCACGCTGCTGTGGCAGTTTATTATCGAAAACATCTTCATCACCTTTCTGGGCGGCGTACTGGCTCTGATCTTTTCCTATGGTATCATCCAGCTGATCAATCAAAGTGGCTGGATTGCCTATGCCGACCTGACGATTAACGTTACCGTATTTCTCGTCAGCATCGGTGTATGTCTGGTATTTGGTCTGCTTTCGGGCGTACTACCGGCCTTCCGCATGTCGAAACTGAACATTGTAGATGCTCTCAAATCATAAATCCTCAGGTGTACGCTAACGACGACTCACCTTAAAACATACCCTTCCATGCTTCGCCATTTTTTTACCCTGATCTGGAATAAACGGAGAACGCACGCACTACTGATCATCGAAATCTGGGCTTCGTTCCTGGTGCTCTTCGGCGTGCTGACCTTCCTGATTTCCAACTTCCGCAACTACCGCGAGCCCATCGGTTTTTCCTACGAAAACGTATGGGTACTCGAACTGAACAACAACGAGGACACCACGAATATTGGCGACAAAGTACAAGCATCATGCAACGCATTCGCTCCTACCCGGAAGTGGAAAGTGCCTCCCGGATGAGTTCCAACACGCCGTTTAGCATGAGTAATATGAACAATGGGATCACGTATAACAATGTTCATACCATGGCCGAGTTTTACCGTTCAGACGAAGCGTTAGCCCAAACCTTGGACCTGAAGCTAGTTGCGGGCCGCTGGTTCGGTCCCCAGGATCGGGCTGCTCAGTATACTCCCCTGGTGATTAATAGGAAATTTCAGGAAAAGCTTTTTCCGAACGAAAATCCGATTGGGAAGGTGATTAAACAGGATGACAAACACGTCTGGAAGGTGGTCGGAATGGTCGACCATTTCAAAGGAAAAGGTGAATTTACGGGAAATACCCCCGCCGTATTTGAGTCGCTCATGAATACGGATTGGGATAAGAATATCCTGATCAAAACGCGTCCCGGCACGGATGCCAACTTCGAAGCCCGGCTCGTCAAAGAGGTGCTGGGGGTCGGTCAGGGCTGGGGGGCGGAAGTCACGTACCTCACGGAATCCCGTAAAAACCAGCACAACCTGACCTTGGTACCCGTCATCGTTTTTGTAATCATCAGTACTTTTCTGCTAATTAATGTAGGATTGGGCCTGTTCGGTATTCTAAATTTGAACATTGCCCGTCGAAAAAGTGAAATTGGCCTGCGGCGAGCCATGGGTGCTACGGAGAAAACCGTATCCATGCAATTTCTGGGTGAAATCTGGGTACTGGCGACGTTTAGTTTGCTCCTGGGCTTACTCTTTGCGGTACAGTTTCCGCTGATGAATGTCTTCGATATGGATGCCAATATTTACGTGCTGGCCATTATCGCTGCGGTAGGCGTTATTTATCTGCTCGTTACGCTGTGTGCCTGGTACCCGAGTCGTCAGGCGTCGCTGGTCCAACCAGCGGTGGCGTTGCATGAAGAGTAAGGGGGGACTAGTTGATAGTTTTTAGTTGTTTGGTGGTGAGGCAGAGGGTTGGTGTAGGAGAAAGGTAACAAATCCGATGCCTGGATGGGCCCCTTGTAGCTGATTAGGACGCCTCAAACGAAAGAATGGAATCAGAAAAGGGACAGTTTGTATTATGCTAAGTGCGATTCCGCCTACTTAAAAAAAGATTGTTGACAGGCCAAAGGCCTAAAGAGGGGGGTGATCAGGTAACCGTGCTTTTCACTGTAAATCTGTTTTTATGCTTCGGCATTTTTTTACATTAATCTGGAATAAACGGAGGGCTCATACCTTACTGATGATTGAAATAGGAGCTTCGTTTCTGGTGCTTTTTGGGGTATTCTCTTTGCTGATTGCCAGTTTTCGCAGGTACTGGGATCCGATCGGCTTCAGTTATGAAAACGTTTGGGTACTCAAACTCAGCCAGAAAGAGGGAGCAGGTGATACCAGAGAGCAGAAGAAGGCCCTTTTGCAACGCATTCGTTCGTATCCGGAGGTGCAACGTGCTTCACTGACGAATCAATCTTTTCCAGAAGGTACTCAGTCGGACAGCATTAATTACAAGCAACAGGTCAAAACCTCTGCTATCGTTTACGATGCAGACGAAGAATTACTACCTACGCTACAGCTACAATTGAAAGCAGGCCGCTGGTTTGGGGCTCAGGATCGGGTTTTTGAGATCCCCGATAACTGGGCTCCCAGGGGTGCTAAAGATTGGGCTAGCCTGCCGCGTCCTTCTTACGATTACCGCCCTGTGATTGTAAATAAGAAGTTCCAGGAAACCCTGTTTCCGAACGAAGATCCCATCGGGAAGGTCATTAACAGAGGGGCTATGGCCGAATGGAGAATCGTTGGAATGGTGGACCATTTCCGAAAAGATCCCCTGGCGGAGGAAGTACCGGTCATGTTTGAAACAGCGGTTGGGCAGTATGGTGCCAGAGAAATGAGTATGTTGATTAAGACGCGTGCCGGTGTAGACGCTACGTTTCAATCGCAATTGATGAAAGAGGTATCCCAGATAGCAAAGGATGTGGATGCGGAAATGATCTTTCTGGACGACATCCGCAAACAGGAGTTTAACGATGTAATGGTGCTGATTACTATTTTCCTGTTGATCAGTGGGTTTTTGCTGATGGACGTGGTGCTGGGTCTGTTTGGTATTTTACATTTGAACATGATTAGCCGGAAAAGCGAAATTGGTCTGCGTCGGGCCATGGGGGCTACGGAAGGAGCGATAACCCTTCAGTTTATGAGTGAAATCTGGGTACTGACTACCTTTAGCATCGCCGTCAGTCTGGTGGTGGCTCTGCAATTTCCTTTGCTGAATGCCTTCGATATGGATGCGAGTGTTTACCTGACGGCAATCCTCGCTGCGATCATTAGCCTTTACGTGCTTGTAACGCTCTGTGCCTGGTACCCCAGCCGTCTGGCCTCACGGATTCAACCGGCTGTGGCGTTGCACGAGGAGTAACGCTAGTTGTACGTTAGGGGTTGATGGGCCTGGATTGGGTTTATAACATCCCTCAATTGCTTTGATGAGTGAATCAAACCGGTACATCAATTCATTAGCCTTTCAAGCAATACCTAAAGCGTCAAAAGAATCAGCAGTCACTATCAACCAAAAACCATCCACGAACAACTAAAAATATGATTCTTATTGTTGACGATGATCTGGCTATTCGCACTTCGCTGGCCCTGCTACTCAAAAAAGAGGGGTTCCGGGTCATGGGAGCGAGTTCACCCGTCGAAACGTTCGACGTACTTCGTCAGCATACACCGGAATTAATTCTACTGGATCTCAACTTTTCGATTGAAACCTCCGGTCGGGAAGGGATGCATTTACTGGATCAGATTCGGGAGGCGTATCCCGCTATTCCAGTGATTCTGATTACGGGCTGGGGCAGTATCGATCTGGCGGTACAGGGCATGAAAAAAGGAGCCCGCGATTTCATTACCAAGCCTGGCAGAACGATCATCTGGTGCAGTCGGTCCGTACCATTCTGAACCTGTCTCAGCCCGTAACATCCTCGCCGGAACGTCAGAAATTACAGGAAAAATATCAGTTTCAGTACATCGTCGGGCAAGACCCCAAGCTGCTGGACATCCTGCAGACCATTGGCCGCGTGGCTCCTACGGATGCTCCGGTGCTAATTACGGGCGAAAGTGGTACCGGCAAAGAACTCATTGCCGAAGCCATTCACCTTAACAGCCGCCGGAAAAGTAAACCTTTCGTGAAGGTGAACCTCGGCGGAATTTCGGCTACCTTGTTCGAAAGCGAACTATTTGGACACGTACGCGGAGCCTTCACCGACGCCAAAACGGATCGAATCGGGCGTTTTGAACTGGCTCACCGGGGTTCCATTTTTCTGGATGAAATCGGCGAGCTGGATTTGTCGAGTCAGGTAAAATTGTTGCGGGTTTTGCAGGAACGGAGCTTCGAGCCGCTGGGCAGCAGCAAGAGCCGTACCGTAGACGTGCGAATCATTTGTGCGACCAACCGAAATTTGGAGGAAATGGTTGCGAAAGGAACCTTCCGGGAGGACTTGTACTATCGCATTAACCTTATTTCGGTGAAACTGCCGCCCCTTCGCGAACGACCCGAGGATATTCCCCTGCTGGCGGAATTTTTCATGAATAACCTGAAGGAAATCTACCATCGGCCCGCTTTACAACTGAGTCCTACGGCCGTACAATGGCTGAGGACACTGCCTTTACCCGGTAATATTCGTCAGCTAAAAAATCTGGTGGAACGAACGGTGCTTCTGTCCGGTCAGGATCGTCTGGAAGTAAAAGATTTCCAGATCAATCTGACCGCGAACACCAGTGCCCCGCGTAGCCTGCCCGAAGTTGGTACGCTGACCCTGGAAGAAATGGAGTACCACATGATTCAGCGGGCCATGGATTTTCACCAGAATAAGGTAGCCCGGGTTGCCCGTTCGTTGGGGATTACGCGGTTTGCCCTGTACCGAAGACTTGAAAAATACGGAATTTCCTACGACGCCGACGATGTATGAGGCTAACTACCCGCATGAAGTATATTCTGTACATGATCGCCCTGCACGTTTTGCTGACGGGGCTGGTCTATCAGGTATTCTTTCAACATAAACTGCTCTTCATAGCGGCAGAAGTGATTCTGTTTATCTCTATTGCCATTGCTGCTCAGTTGTACCAGGATTTCAGACAGCCCGTCGCGTTCATTCGCTCGGGCATTGAGGCCATCAAGGACCAGGATTTTACGATCCGGTTCGTACCCACGGGCAAAGGTGAAGTGGATACGCTGATTGAAGTATACAACCTGATGATCGATCAGCTACGCCAAGAGCGGACGCGGTTGCAGGAGCAGCATTTTTTTCTGGAGAAACTGATCGAAGCCTCTCCCGTGGGTCTGCTTGTACTGGATTTCGACGAACGCGTGGTTCAGCTCAATCCCACCGCAACCCGACAATTCAGTGATAGGATACTCGGGAAAAAGCTCGAGGAAACCGATCAGGGCTTACTCCAGCAAATGAGTACCATGCCCGATGGCGAATCCCGAACGCTCAAAACGACGGGCATACAAACTTACAAGGTACAGCGTTCCCACCTGATGGATCAGGGTTTTCGACGTTCTTTTTTCATGCTTGAAGAACTGACCAGCGAGCTGTACGAAATTGAAAAAGCAGCCTACGGAAAAGTCATTCGGATGATGGCTCATGAAGTGAACAATACGCTGGGAGCAACGGACTCGATTCTGCAAACAACGCTTGATTTTCTGACCGAGCCGGAATTTTCCGACCTGAGCGAAGCCCTGCGTATTGCCAGCGGCCGCAACGGACGACTAACCCAGTTTATGCGGAATTTTGCGGATGTGGTACGCCTGCCCTTACCCCGACGGGAAGCCGTTTCACTAAACCGACTGGTGGAGCAGGTAAGCCTGTTTATGCGGGCAACGGCTCTGAATCAGGGAAGCAGTATTCATACGCCTGAACCGAACGAACCCTGTACACTATACGCGGATACCGCTCAATTGGAACAGGTACTGGTCAACGTTCTGAAAAACGCCATCGAAGCCGGGGGCACTGAAATCCGCGTTGAAATTCAGAAATCCGAACTGGCGATTCTGAATAACGGCAAGGCGATCACGTCCGAAGAATCAACCCAGCTATTTAATCCTTTCTACAGTTCGAAACCCCAGGGGCAGGGCATTGGATTGACACTGATTCGGGAGATTCTCGTCAACCACGGTTTTTCTTTTACGCTGAAAACGCAGGCAGATGGCTGGACGGCGTTTCGGATTCAGTTTGAACGTTAACCCTAGTCACTTTAATGCGAGTGTGTATGAAACGTAATCTTCTTATTGTGTTTTTTGCCTTAATCGGTTGGGAAAGCGTAGCTCAGGTACCGATAAGTCAATCTACGTACCAGATTAAAAAGGTAGAAAAGTTGCTCAACGGAAAAGATGCGATTCTTTACATTGAAGGCAGGTATGCCGACGATACAACGCAGACCTGTCCAGTTTTATGGACGTTTTATCGTAAAAAAAAGGTCAATGCGGGGATTAGTTTAGCAAAAGGAGCATCGTTTTTTATAACCGATCGTACTTTGAAGCAGCTACGTGTTGAAGGGATAGGTTACTTGCCCGTCTCTATCCCACTTAAAAAGCAGTACTGGGGCCAAAGCGTATCCATTACCGTATATCTGGCTCCCGATCCCAAGCCACTTCATGACGATTTTTAACAGGTCTTCTTGGATCTTTAAAAGGAGGCTTTCATGATTCGCTATAAACCGTTAGTAACATTAATTCCTATTTAGCGATTAAACGTAAACCCATAAAATCTGTATTATTTATCAACACAAACGAACGCTGCTATCGGCGTTCGTTTTTCTTTTTATCCGTCTGAAAAGAGGACAGTTCCAGCTCTCCGTTTTTAAGATCATTTTAAGCGTATTTATACTTCAATTTAAAACCCGACCAAGAGCTTTGGTCACACAAAAGCAGTACGAAAAACAAATTCAACGCTATCAATTATGCATGTCACGCATGAAAACGCAATGGTTTTTTCTAGGTGTTATTCTGCTCTGGATGAGTGGATGCACCGCCGTTCAGGTACAGCAAAAAAGTGCGGTCAACTTTGATGAGTATCGGAAATTCACGTTCGTCAAACCAGATATTCAGGGTAATAAAAATCCCTTGTATAAAAGTGGCATTACCGACGAAATGATTCAAAATGCGATTGCTTCCGAACTCACGAAAAAAGGATTGGTTCAGGACGATAACCAACCTGATTTGTTAGTATCCACGCACGAGTATTTTGAAAATAAAACCCAGCAAGTCGCGAATCCCGCTTACCCCTATCCGTATTACGTTCCCTATAACATCTGGTACCGAAGCCGCTGGATGCCCGTTGGCTACAGTTACTATTATCAGCCCTGGAACAGCGGTTATCATACCGAACACTACACCGAAGGAACGCTGATCGTCGATGTCATTGACGCGAAAACGCAGCAATTACTGTGGCGTGGTTCGCTGGAGAATCCGGTAAATGATCCGGCTGGACTGGCTAAACAATTTGCCCACGAGGCCGAGAAAATTCTGGCCCGTTACCCCGAACATCTTCAACACTCCTAATTAAATCGATCAAACCATGAAATCCAATCTGTTTGCGATCGGCCTGATGCTGGTACTAGCCTCCTGCCAGTCCTCTCCCAAAAAACAGGAAGCTCAAACTTCCACTACGGATACAACGCTCATTGCAGCCGAAGAAACGCAGGTGATTGAAAATCCTTCGGACGCGTATTTCGATCAGGCCCTGATTGCCCTCCAAACCAAAGCTCCCGAAACAGCAGTGAAAGATATGGAATCGGGGATCGCGGCTCTTCAACAGGAGGGGAGAAATCTGAAAGGTGAAAACCTGACGAATTTCAATACTCACCTGAAAGACCTGGAGAAACTGGTAGAACGGGCCAAAGCGAAGAAACTGACGGAAGAGGAGCTGAATCAGGCAGTAACGGCCGCCGAACTGACGGTAGGGCACCAGGCCATCGAAGACATTCTGGTACTGCCGGAAGTGACGACTGATCCGCTGAAAGTTACCCTCAACGATCTGGAAAAACACGTGGGTAAACTGGACAAAACCAGCAAAGATGAGGGACTCAAACTGATCAGCACGGCTCGTACTTCGCTCGAATCCAGAGAAAAAGCAACTAAAGAAGAAGCCAAGAAAATGGATGAACGCCTGCGTCAGGATTTAAAAAATATTCAGGCTTACATTAAAAAACACGCGTAAAACCCATTCTGTAAGGATTAAAAAAGGCCAGAGGCGTGCGTTCTGCATACCTTTGGCCTTTCATCTGTGATTGATTGATATGCTTCCCGTCTTCCACATTCAATTAATATCTGCTCAAGAAACCTACTCCTTACGTCATCGGGTACTTTGGCCCGATCGACCGCTGACATCCGTAAAACTTACCGATGATGAGCAGGGCCTGCACTACGGAGCTTTTCACGAAGGTCAACTGATTGGTGTTATTTCGGTGTTTGCCGAAACCAGCGATCGCTTTCGCTTTCGAAAGTTTGCCGTCGATGCGTCCTGGCAGGGGAGGGGTGTCGGTTCAGCCCTGCTTACGGAAGTGATTGCCCAGGTGCGTACGAAAAAAGCCAGCGTACTCTGGTGCGATGCTCGCCTGACGGCCCGGTCGTTTTACGAGCGGTTTGGTATGCAAATGGAGGGAGAGGTATTCTACAAAAGTGAAGTGGCTTACGCGAAGTATCGGCTTGAGATGACTTCTTTGTAGCACGTCCGCTTTTTCGGCGAGCTAGCTTATGCGGAGAAGCTAGGTAAATACGGATCAATTTTGAGTACAAAGAGACTCTCCGAAGCAGAGGAATACGGAAGGACTTCGTACAGCAGTCTACGGCGGATTAACAAAATAAAACAACTACTGAGTAAAGTGACATTGGTAGATCCAACCAAAAACACAACGACGCAGGCAAAAGCCTGAAAGAGTGGAATAGAATAGTAAAGCAAGCAGCCTGGACTCTTCCCCAAGATATTCTTCAGGACTTTCCGAGGGCAAAGATTTTAAACGGAGAGAGAGCACGGTTTACGATCAAAGGAAATAGTTATAGACTGGTGGCTGAGATCAATTTCAGAGACAAGGTAGTCGAAGTCCGATTCGTCGGCACGCACGCAGAATATGATCGTATAGATGCTCTTACCATCTAACGAAACCAAAAAAATGACCAACCAACCGTGGTTTATCATTGAAAGTGAAAATGATTACGAGGCTGCAATGGCCCGTTATCAGGAAATCAAGTATGCTGACCCAGGAAGCATCGAGCATAAAGAGAAAATGCTTCTGGTTCGGTTGATAAGCGATTACGAACAAAAGCTGGTAGAAGATGAACTACCCGAGGCCGATCCGGTGGAGCTAATAAAAATCCGGATGGAAGATTTCGGCTATAAGCCAGCGGATCTAGCTCGCATTTACGGAGACGATTCGACGGTTAGCAAGGTGCTGCACTACAAACAGGCTCTTTCACTGACCATGATTCGTAAATTCAGTGAACTCCTACGCTTACCTGCCGAATTGCTCATTAAGCCGTATGCCTTAAAACGATAAAGAGCAATGGCCTACCAGGTGGTAGGCCATTGCTCTTTAAGCTAGGATTCAAATTAGTGACTTAATAGTAGGTCTTTCTATCTAGCTTTAACCTCCGTTATTTCAAGATAACCTAGATCGCACCCCGTAAAACGGCAGGGTTCGTTGCTACATTTCAATTTTCCACTTACTAAAAGGTTATATTCATCAAAGTAGATGACCCCATTCTCGCGTTCTTTGTTGAAAACGCCTTTAAAGGGAATAAGTTTGGTGGAATCACATACTACGAAGGCGGATAAACCTTTACCCGGTGTAAAGAGGAATCCTCTCGATCCTCTTGCATTGAAACTCATGGGGACGTCGGTAAGGGTTTTAATAGTTGGCCCCTGACACGAGCATTCTTCTGGCCTATCCTTGTCACAGGAAATAAAAATGCCAGTTATCAATACGAGTCCTAAAATGAACTGCTTTTTCATAATATTTCTATTGATTGATAATCACTTTGTGTGTATAAATACCTTTAGGAGTTTGAGCTTTTAAGGTATAAATTCCTGGAACAAGACCTTTTGTAGCGAAAGTAATAGTACTTTCTTTCGTATTCCAAGCTTTAATAACTTTGCCTGTCATATCGTACAGTTGTAGATCTACAGTAGTTATTGGATCAAAAAGTTGTATAGTCACAAAATCTGTTGCAGGATTAGGATATACTTTCATGATGCTTTCAGCTGAATTCTCAATTTGTTCTGCTGCTATTCTACCACCACTTCCAGGGCAAACAGGAGAAATAACATTCACAGCATTCCATGCAGCAATAACGGCTCTGTGTTCATTAGAGCATTCACCATAAATATCTCGGGCAGCGGCCATAGTGCTCCACCGAGCATCACTGTAAGTAGACTGTGATTGTAAGTAATTGGCCAAAGCCCAATAAACGATTTGTTGGGCAGCATGAGGGCCAATGGCATTTACATTTTGACCGTTGAAGGTTCCGCCAGTGGATACTAGATGAAACCATTTGTTCATTACACCACTATTTGTATGTACCCAACAATAATCATTCCCTAAGAAAGGAAAGGGACAGTTACCGGGAGATTCCCAACCTGGTCCTTCAAATCTTGAAGGCTGGGAGTATATTTCAGGAGTCCGCATATCCCTTATAGTTACTGCATCTTCCCCCAAAGTCCAGTTCCAGTTATTAGGCAACATATAGCGTTCAAGCATTGTACCCATAATATCGGCAATACTTTCATTAAGTGCTCCTGACTCATATTGATAAATTAAACCAGCCGTCTTTTTTACTAGTGCGTGAGTTATTTCGTGGCCTATAACGTCTATAGTTACCATTGATATACCATTTACTGAACCAATGTGATAATATGGAAGGTTATCAGCTTCATGTACGTATCGAACATCATCGTCACTTGCTCCTACCATAATTCTTCCGATTTTATAGTCGTTGGAATTAATCATTATACCCTTACGACCATAATTGTATACTAAGTAATCAAAATATTTAGAACCAATCCAGACAGCATTGGTAGCTAGACCGAACTGTGTTCCAAAATCCGTAGTATAGCTTGTTCCTCTATAACCGTTAGGATAGGAATGGATGCCATAATTAGCTCCAACATACCATGCTTCCGCTACCCAATGCCAAGTTCCTCCTACAAAGGCTTCAGTGGATGTATAGTATTTATTGTCAAGAGTACTTCGTTTGGAGTTAAATGTTTGTTCGCTTAGTCCAGCCAGATACCTTTGATGAATTGGATAAAAAGTAGCAGTTGCTGAAGGAGGTAATTTGTAAGAGATTAAACGAGTAGGCTGTTCGATCTTTACGTTATCCTTATAAGGTACTCTAGTAGGACTTAAAAGCGGAATACTGCGTTCTAATGTATTTATAGTCTCACCGCTAATAGCATCAATGTAGACATCTGCTAAAATTGCTGATGACGTTCCAACGGGTACTTGCCAAGCTAAGTGCCAATCTCTCCCCGAATAACTAGCATTGTAATTTTTGACAATGGTTAACTTAGGCTGTTCTGATAATTTATCCGCTGTTACTTAAAGGCTTCTTTTATGCTGACTCCCACTTTTCATATAAGATGCTACAGAAGCTTGGAAAGCAGAGTTTTTAGAAATAACAGGTTTGGTATCTATATTTAAACTTTCTGCAATCTTACCATTGACCTGGTATACCCTGCCATTTTTTAAGTGTATCGTGTAATCTGCTCCCATTACTGGTATGCCTTTATGATATTGCTTATACTTAATGTGTACATTTTTTTGCAGATCAACCACCGTATCAACTGGTGTCAAGACATCACTGTTTGTTAAACCAAGCTCTGTACTATATCTACTTATAAAAATGGCAGGCGTTATGCTAACGCTATCTTTGATACGTAACCATCCATTTTTAAATCCATCATCTACTGCGATTTTTAGAAGAGAAGACCTTGGATTCATTTCATAGCTTGGTACATGGTTTACCTGTCCTGATGCTAATGTGCTTGCTAAGGAAGCGGTAAGTAAAATGAGAGGAAGGTATTTTTTTTTCATACTATTTAGGTTGTGTTTGTTTTAAAATCGCAGGTAATTTCATGCTAAAACAGTACACATCCTATACGTATTTATACGTGTTATTGTTAATTTATCTTAAACATTTTTACACTTTATAACTAACATACCGTTTAAAGAGAAATGGCTTACTATATGGTAAGCCATTTCTCTTTAATATTTTATAATAATAATTAATAGCACAGTGTCAAGTGGAAACATCCAAGTAAGAATGCCATTACCGTCATAAAAGCTGGTTTCTTGAGATTATCCCACAGTTTGGGTTTGATGTTTTTTAATAGAACTGCATAGATTAAAACCTTTCCGATTAACACAATGTTGGCGATTGGGATTGAAAAACCAGTCGTGTTTGCAGGACGATATAGTGATTCCCTAACACTTGTCAATGGATGTTCAAGTTTCTAGATATAAATAATAGACGGGTCAAAAAACCTTTATCAAATAAAACCAATCATTTCCCCGATTTCCCACCTATTGCTCCCTGCGAAGATTTCGGCTCCTGCATCGGATTCAACGGACGTTTAAACTCGCGTTGTTTGAACATCTGAAAACGGGTGGGCTGACTGGGTTGTCGCGGGAAAGCATTGTTCTCCGTATCAATATCGGCGATTTCGTAGTAAGGGTCCAGCGTCCATTGGGTTACTTTTTTATTCGTTGGAATGACCTTCAGAATTTGCTTGTCATTCATCCGCCAGATTTCTGCCGGAAAGCGGAACACTTCACTGGTGCCGTCTTCGTACTCAGCCTTCACAATGACGGGCATCACCAGACCGCCCTTGTTTTCGATGCTAAGCGTATAAAAGTTCTTCCCGGATTGATACAGCTTTTTCTCTTCTTCACTCAGCGTGCCCAGTAAATCAGCGTATTGCTTGTTCTCGGCCTCGGTGGGAGCGTAGCGATCGTAGGTATTGTAAAAATCCTTCATCTCCGGATTTGCTTCTACGACGGTCTGCTTAATATCCGTTTTATTCCGCTCCACCGCCATCGTTTGGCGACGTTTCTCATCGGCTTCTTTCAAACGAGCCTTCCGGGCAGCCGGGTCCTGAGCGTCGATGGCAAACCATTTTACTTCGGCCAGATTCTGATCGGCGGGCTCGACGGTGTAGAACCAGCCCTTCCAGAACCAGTCCAGATCTACACCCGAGGCATCTTCCATCGTCCGGAAAAAGTCGGCGGGCGTAGGCGATTTGAAGGCCCAGCGACGAGCGTATTCCTGAAAAGCATAATCGAATAACTCCCGACCCATGATCGTTTCCCGCAGCATATTCAAGCCAGCCGCGGGTTTGGAATAGGCATTAGGTCCGTATTGCATGATGTTGTCTGATGAGGTCATGATCGGTACCTGTGTATGAGCCGCCGACTGCATGTAAGGCACAATCTTCTGTGGCTCGCCGTAGCTGCTGGGGAAATCGCGATCCCATTCCTGTTCAGCCAGGTACTGACAAAAGCTGTTAAGTCCTTCATCCATCCAGGCCCACTGGCGTTCGTCGGAGTTGACGATCATTGGGAAAAAGTTATGGCCCACCTCGTGAATGATGACCCAATGGTGCTGTACTTGGTGCGTTCGGAATAGGTACCATCGGCTTCGGCCAGTCCACCGTTGAAGCTAATCATCGGATACTCCATCCCACCACCGGGACTGCCGCTGTTTACGGAAATCGCTACCGGATAAGGGTATGGAATAGTACGGGCTCCGTAACTTCGCAGCGTATGAGCCACGGCTTGCGTCGAGTACTGCCCCCACAGCGGATTGCCCTCTTTCGGATAATACGACATCGCCATGGACTTCTTCCCGTTCAGATCCACGTTCATGGCATCCCAGATGAACCGGCGACTACTGGCAAATGTAAAATCCCGTACGTTGTCGGCTTTGTAAATCCAGGTTTTTTTACCCGTAGTCTTATTCTTCGAAGCCGCAATGGCTTCCTCCTGCGTGATCATCAGGACGGGCGTTTTGTAGCTATTTTTAGCCTCCTGCCAGCGTTTCTGTTGAGTAGCCGTAAGGATGTCCTTGCTATTCTGCAATTCACCCGTGGCGGCTACCACGTGTCCGGCCGGTACGGTGATGGCCACTTTGTAATTGCCGAAGATCAGCGTAAACTCACCCGCTCCCATAAACTGCTTATGCTTCCAGCCGTCCACATCGTCGTAAGCGGCCAGTCGTGGAAACCACTGAGCGATGTAATACGCGTAGTTGCCGTCGGCGGGGTAATATTTGTAATTGCAGCGGCCCTGCGGGGGAACCAGAAAATCCCAGTCAACCGAAAATACAACTTTCTCTCCGGGCTTAAGCGGCTGGACCAGATCCACCCGCATCATGGTTTCGTTGACCGTAAACTTTAGGTCCTTCCCACGGGTGACATCCTTCACCGAATGAATAGTGTACCCGTACGCTTTCGCTGGCGTATTCGCCAGTCGGGCCAACTCGCCCGTACTCATCCCTTCCGGGTTAATGCCGCTACTCATAGAGGCTTTGCCCGCCGCGGCATCGGCCCGGAAGCGGTTCTGCTCGACCTGCAACCAGATGTAAGGCAAGGCATCCGGCGAATCATTGTGGTACGTAACCGTCTCCGTACCCGTAATTTTCTGCTGTTCGTCGTCGAGTTCTACTTTAATGTCGTAATCGGCCCGTTGCTGCCAGTAGGCTTTGCCAGGAGCACCGGAAGCCGATCGCGTGTTCGTAGGCGTAGGCAGGAGCGTACCCAGTTGTTCAAAACGGGTATTGGATTGGTACGTCGGAGCCGCCGGAGTTTGGGCCAGTAACGCCAGATGCGTACACAGGCCGAGGCTTAGGGTAAGGAAACGTTTTTTCATACGGGAAAGAAAAACAAGAGTTAAAGCAGGTCTCCAAGATAAAAGAGAACTGAATTACGGATTTGGTATAAAGCTAAAAGGAACTTGTTTGTGGGAGGTAAGTGGCTCAAGGTACAAAAGAAACAGGAAGTCAGGAGGGAAAAAGACAGCTTTTTATTTGAACGGCTTGATCCGCTTTCAGCTCTGTTTCAGTCTAACAAATTAGTTGTTCGTTAAGTCGCTGACGCAGAAGCAATGATTGCGTTTTTAGCTTAGTTTTAGACATCAATCAAACCTCCGTACTGTACTTCTAAACACGTTTATCTATGACGGCTTTAACGCTCCATCCCTATCTGTTTTTCGGCGGAAACTGCCGGGAGGCCATGGACTTTTACCGAACCATTTTTGGCGGAGAACTAACGGTATCTACTTACGGCGAGGGGCCAGCGGATGCTCATCAGGACCCCAAAGCCAACCGTGAGGAGATGAAAAGTAAAATCATGTTTTCCCGATTGCAGGGCGAAGTAATCTTACTGGCCAGTGACCATCCCTACTATACGGAAACGCAAAACAACGGGCCCTTCAGTTTATCCCTCGAAGGTTCAGAAGACGAAAAATTGACGAGGTATTTTGAACAGCTTTCGCAAGACGGTCAGATCACTGCTCCACTCATCAAACAATTCTGGGGAGAAACGTTTGGGATGGTCAAGGACCGATACGGCATTCACTGGATGATTACCATCAAGGCAGGTTAATAGTCATGAAAAATGGATTATAAAAGAACGGAGCTTCATTCAGATGAAGCTCCGTTCTCCGTTTAGTAGACCTCCAGGCCCATGTTCCAGAATACAAAGGCCCATTTATCGGCCTGTTCTTCAATGATTTTAGCCGTAGGCTTACCCGCTCCGTGGCCAGCCGAGGTATCGATGCGAATCAATACCGGATTGGTTCCAACGTGTTTTTCCTGTAACGCCGCCGCAAATTTGAAGCTATGGGCGGGCACCACCCGGTCGTCGTGGTCGGCGGTGGTAATCATCGTGGCGGGATAGGACGTACCGGCTTTCAACTGATGCAGGGGCGAATAGCCGTACAGGTTTTCAAAGCTCTCTTTTGACTGAGCACTCGATCCGTATTCAACCACCCAGCCCCAGCCCACGGTAAACAAATGAAAGCGTAACATATCCAGTACGCCCACGGCGGGCAGAGCAACCCGAAATAGCTCTGGCCGCTGCGTCATTACAGCACCTACGAGCAGACCTCCATTGGACCCCCCGGCAATCGTCAGCCGCTCCGGACGAGTATACTGTTCGCGTTGGAGGTACTCCGCCGCCGCAATGAAATCATCGAATACGTTCTGTTTGTTTTCCAGCATTCCGGCTTTGTGCCAGCTCTCGCCGTACTCGCCGCCGCCCCGCAAATTCGCCTGAGCGTAAATACCTCCGTTTTCGAGCAAAATGAGATTGGATGTGCTAAAGGCTGGACTCAGACTGATGTTAAAACCCCCGTAGGCATACAACAGCGTAGGAGCAGAGCTGTCGCGAACCAGTCCTTTCTTATGCGTCAGAAACATCGGAACCAGCGTGCCATCCTTACTGGGATAGAACACCTGATTCGTTTCGTAATCTTCGGGGTTAAACTGTATTTCGGAGGAACGAAAGAGCACCGATTCTCCCGTCTTAATGGTGTACCGAAAAATCGTGGGCGGGTACAGAAAAGAAGTGAACGTGTAAAATAGCTCCTGATCATCTCTGTTGCCTGACCAGCCGTAAGAAGAACCCAGCCCCGGCAGACGTACCTGCCGATCGAGCTGGCCCGTTGCCAAATCGTACTGGAAAACCTGATCGGTGACATCTTTCAGGTAATTCACGAAGAGTTTGCCACCACTCGTCCCGGCTGATTCCAGCTTTTCAGGCTTTTCCGCCACAAAAATGGATTTTTCCCGGGTGAATGGATGGATTAGTACTAAGTGATAGTTCGAGGCATTTTCATTGGTATGAACTAGTAACTGATCCCCCCGATTATCAACAACGGCGTAGTTGTACTGAAATCCTTCGTAAAGTTGGATAAATGCACTGCCTTCCTGCTGCAAATCTTTCACCCAGATTTCAGACCCGTCCGTACCTTCCGAACTATTGATGATCAGAAACCGCTCATCTTCCGTCGTTTGGGCAAAAAAGTAGCGATAGGGATGTTCCGGATCTTCAAAAATCAGCTGGTCTTCTTCCTGCGGGGTACCCAGTTGATGATAGTAGACTTTATGGAACTGGTTAGCCGCGGATAGCTCTTCACCGGGTTTCGGCTCGTCGTAACGACTGTAGTAAAAGCCGTTTTTATGCCAGGCGGCACCGCTGAATTTAAGCCACCGTAAGGCATCGGACGTTTTTTCGCGGGTGGAAATTTCCATGACTTCCATTTCCTGCCAGTCTGAACCCGCCCGGTTGATACTCAGGGCCGCATACCGATGGTCGTGCGAAAATCCGGCGAAGTTGGCCGTCACCGTTCCATCACTTGACCAGGTATTCGGATCCAGAAATACTTCCGGTTCCGCCGCTAATCCTTTCTGGTAATAAACGACCGCCTGGTTTTGCAGACCGTCGTTCTTGGAGAAAAAGTAGTAGTCACCGACGCGAAACGGCGAGCCGTAGCGGGGATAATTCCAAAGCTTTTCGAGGCGTTCTTTGATACGATCCCGAAAGGGAATTTGCTCTAAATACTGAAAAGTTACTTTATTTTGCTCAGCCACCCAAGCCAGCGTTTCGGGAGCCGTATCGTTCTCCAGCCAGCGGTAGGGATCTGCGACGGTGGTTCCGAAATAATCATCTGTAACGCTAACATCCTGCCGGGTTTTGGGGTAATGAATCATACGAAAAGGATAGTTTTAAAGGCGAATCAAAAGATAAATAAGTTATGATAAGAATCGAGTAATGCGATTAATTTTCGTGGAATCTAGGTGAAAACAACTTTGATTGTTAAGTACAATATTTTGAATAAAATCGACTTTAATTTTGGTAATGATGAAGGACATTAAACCATCAACCAACAACAAATAACCATTAACTAATTTTCCCACATGGAGCATCTTAAATTTCCCATTGGACCCTTTCAATTAAAGGAGAATTATACTGAAGAGGAACTTCAAAAATGCGTTGAAATTATTCGAACTTCACCCACTACCTATCGCAGCTTAGTACAAGATCTTTCCGAAGCAGAAATGTGTAAAACGTATCGGGAAGGCAGCTGGACTATTCGGCAGCTGGTCCATCATGTAGCTGATATTCAACTGCTGCATTATTTCCGAATGAAAAAGGCAATAACTGAACCGGACTATGCCGAGGCGACCCTTATTGACATGGGCGGTTGGGCCCATACTGCCGATAGTGTGTCCGCACCCGTAGAAGACTCACTCCTGCTTTTCGAGGGCGTACACCAGCGGTATGCCTATCTGATTGAATCTTTAACGCCTGAACAACTAGAGCTTAGCTATTTTCACCCTGTCCGCAACATTTACTTTAATCAAAAGCAGGCCATCGCCATTTCAGCTTGGCACGTGCAGCATCATTTGGCCCATATTGAGTTGGCTTTGGGAATGCGGGTTTGATGGAGTTTGAAGTTTGAATTTGGTTTAAGGCTTGAATGTCGTTTGAGTAGGGTTTAAGGTTTGGAATAGTGTTTTAGGTTTGAATTTTAACCTTTGGAGGTTAAATAAAAATAATTAAATTTCAAACATTTCAAACATTTCAAACATTTCAAACATTTCAAACATTTCAAACATTTCAAACATTTCAAACATTTCAAACATTTCAAACATTTCAAACATTTCAAACATTTCAAACATTCATATATT
>NZ_NJAG01000044.1 GCF_002872335.1 Siphonobacter sp. BAB-5405
GAGCTTTGGGGGGAAGGCTTCCGTTTTTACGATTTGAAACGCACCAATGCTCCCCTGAACCGGAACGGTGGAAACCACAATGCGGCTTATAACAACGGCGTATTCGAGGTGCCCGCCGGAGACATTCGCTGGCAGTTTCTGATTCCGCAGGATGAGATCAACAACTCCAACGGGGTTGTCGTACAGAATCCCCAATAAGTAAAGCTTTTTTGAGGCAAAAACCCCGTAAGCTTTCACTTACGGGGTTTTTGCGTATCTAAATCAAAGGTTTCGATAAACGGATGTTATTTTCAATAAGCTCAACCCTTGATAACTAATAACTCGTAAAAACCTATCCTTGCTGATAAGCCCCCGCAAATTCTTTGGCGAAGTCTTCCAGTTTCACGGCTCCCAGAGTAGCCGGGCGGTTTTGCCAGTAATCTTTCTGTAATTTTCCTTCCCGAATGGCTTTGCCCATTTGCACGTACAAATCCGCGAAACCTTCGGGTAAGCCAGCACTAATCATACCTTGCTTGGAATCTTCGTCGCTAAACGGCACCCAGGGCGTTGACTCCTTACCAACGGCCTTGCCCAATACTTTCGCAATTTCAGTCGGATGGCGTTCATCGCTGGCGATGTACTGAATGCTGTAACCGGTGAACGAAAGATTCAGCAGTTGTTGCGTAGCTACTGCCGCGATGTCATCGGTATGGGTGAGTACTAGCTTTTCGTCGGTATTACCGAAGTTATTGCCCGCGATACCGGCGTTACGAATCAGATCAATCTGGCTAAACAGGTTATAGAAAAAGTACGAAGGCCGTAACACTTTCAAGTTTAGTTGGGAAAGGGCTTCCAGCTTTTCCTCCAGGTAAGCGATGCCGTCAATGGGGCCGGCTCCGTGGCGTAAATCTGCTCCAATGCTGCTCAGCAGTACCACGTGCGTAACCGAACTGGCCGCCAAAACTTTCACGTATACATCCGCTACCGTTTGCTGATAGCTGGGATAATCCGCTATCGAAAAATCACTCGGTACCATTAAATACACGGCATTGGCTCCCTGAAAGGTGGCCTGTAGAAACGCTTCGTCGGCAACGGAACCGATAGCGGCCGTAGCTCCAAGTTCTTCAATAGCAGATTTTTTGTCGGGATTGCTGCTGATAACGGTAACGTGATGTCCGGCTTTGACTAGATTCTGGGTGAGGGGTCGGCTGATGTGGCCGAGTGAACCCGTGATTATATAGTTCATTGTGCGTTTGTTTTTAGTAAGAGCAAAGGTATCTTTGTACTTACTTTTTGACAAGTACTTACCCTAAAGTATGTACCCATGACCCAGATCAAGGAAGCTTCGACGTATAATGCCAATCGGGAAATTGTTTTGCAGGAATGTCCGGTTACGTATGTGATGAATAAAATTGGCGGACACTGGAAACCAGTCATCCTGTATCACCTGCTGGAAGGGAGCAAGCGGTACAGCGAAATCCGAAAGGCCATGCCGCATATCACTGAAAAAATGCTCATTCAGCATTTAAAACAACTGGAAGCGGATGGGCTGCTCATTCGGACTGCTCAGGCCGTGGTTCCGCCCGTGGTTACGTATACGCTAACCGAAGCGGGGCAGGAATTAAGAGGCGTTATCAATGCAATGGCCGAGTGGGCCGTCAAAGATAAGGAGCGATGCGGGGCCAGGCTCCGCTAGTAACGTGGGAGAGTTTTACGGAAACGACTTTTGTTTTCTTCCCCGAAACAGTACCTCTACATACAATAGAAAAAGCAGGGGAACATTTGATCCCCTGCTTTCTGCCTACTTGCTTCATTACTTAACTACAATCTTATGCGTTCGTACGTGGGCTCGTTCTTCCACCTTCAGCAGGTATACGCCCGGACTGAGATGACCTTCTGCCTTTAAAAGCAAACTACGATCCGTTTCGACCGTTCGCTTCAGAGGGATTCCTCGTCCTTCTACGGTGGACAGCGATACGTTTGCTTTCAACGGCTCATCCAGCGATACCCGGAAGCTGGAACCCTGAACGGGGTTGGGGTAGACCAGATAGGAGCCATCGATGAGTACAGACTTCGGTCGGTACGGGTGGGGCGTACCATCCCGGTCCACCTGAATGAGCCGGTAATAGCTCGTGCCCTGATACGGTTTCTCATCGACGATTCGGTAGGTATGCTGCTGCGTACTGGTGCCGGCCACCTCGTATACTTCGGCTACTTTCTCGAACGTGCTCAGATCCAGGCTACGTTCCACGATAAAGGCTTTGTTGTGAAGCTCGCCAGCGGTTTTCCAACTGACTTCCACCGTTTTATTGGTTTGAACTTCGGCTGCGAAACTGACCAGACTGACGGGTGTCGGCTGTTCGGCTGGAATCACATTGGGCTCATTGAGCAGATTCGTATACGCGAATCGTACCTGATAGGGCCATTGTTCGTCGTTGCTATCGTTGTCATCCCAGGCATGTCGCCAGTGCGATTTAGGAGCCCCCGAAACGATCAGCCACAATCGGGTAGCCGTAGTGGGAACCTGGAAACTCAGGGAATCTACGCCCGCATTCGTGGTCATGTCCACCGATTGCATGGGACTGTAGAGGCGGGTACCGTCACTGAGCAACGCCACGAAACCGTACCGCCAGCCAGCTTCCGATACGTAATTAGCCCGGTAGCCACTCGTGCCCGCTAAGCCCTGAAACGAAGCCCGAACGGTCGTGAAGGCATCCGCTTTGGTCCGGCCGCCCGCTACCGCCGTGGGTACATTAAGCTGAATGATGTTATGACCGTAATTTTCCAGACACACGGAGGGATCGATTCGCCAGTAGTTGCCGCCTGCATCATTAAGTTTGGGCTGTGGACGGGAGGCAATGACACTGGCACCGTAGGACCGGATGCGGCTAAGGTCCCAGCTGGCAAACTTGGCGGCACAGTCATACATTTCGTCGTTGAATTGCTTCTGGCTGATACCCGTAATCCGCTGGTAGGCTTCAACGGGATCTTCCGGCTTGATGGACTGGTTCCACAGGCGGCCAATGATGTCGAGTCCGTGCCGACTGACCCAATAGTCCTGAATGAAAAAGTTATCATACCGGGGTGCTTCGTGAAGGAGATGCTTGTGAACCGTATTTAAATAAGCCCAAAAAGATCTGTTATTAAATTGCAGCTCTGGAAACACCTTGTACGCCTGCCACTGGGCACATTGTTCCCACCAAGCGTTTCCACCGGAAGCATCAGGCCCAAAACCATACAGCCATCCATTCCAGTCGTAGTTGTCACAGTGTGTCTGATACTGAAAGCAGTGACCGGCTTCGTGAGCGATGGTCTCTGCCGAAGTGAAAGCCCAGGGACTTAACGTCAGTAAGCCAATCATGTCGTCTACGCCGGAGCCGTTGGCTTCCCAACCTGCGGCGTACCGAAGCCGGATGACCATCTTGTACGTATCTGATTTGGAATTACCCCGGGTGATGAACTTGAGCGAGTCTGCATACAAGTCAAAACTTCGCTGAGCGACTTCGAAAGCCTGATTTACATCACACCTGGTGCTGCCATAATAGAGACTATCCGGATTAGTAGTATTAAAACCCTTTTCCCAGACTATGATCCAGTCTTTCGATTCTACGCTTCGCGTATAGCTCCAGTTGTTATCGGGATTGTTCATGTCTCCCATCATCCATCCGGCCATATAGGTTTTCTTGTCGACGTATCGGGTGACGTTTCGTAGGTCGAGCGAAGCCTGCCGCAGCTGCTCTCCGGTCAGCGTCGAATCGTTCAGAGCCGCCGTAGCTCTGCTTATCGCTGGCTGCAGTGTATCTTTTTTAGCGGGAATGCTGGTGTACCAGCCCAACACTTTAGTAGCATAGGCAATCGTACGCTGCAGACTATCGTACGTACTCTTCGATCCCAGGGCTGCGGCAATGCTGGCATTAAGCGTCTGTTTAGCCTGTACCAGATCGCCCGTTACCCGGGGACTGGCTCCGACGGCCTGCTGACCACCGGAGATGGCGGATCGCAGGGATTGCCGGGCCGAAGACTGAATTCGTTCCGCCAGGAGCTGCTGGGCTCTGACAATCCGGTCGTTAATTAGGGCAACGTAGTCGGCATCGTCCAGACCACCCAGGTATTCGAGTCGGAAATGATCCATCAGGGCCCAGTAGCCGCCTTGTTGAAAGGTGCTTTTGGCTCCAATGGTAAGCACGTCATTTTCGTCCAAAAGGATGTTTGTCAAGGCTACCTGATAGTTGGAACGATTCGAACCCGTGAACATTACTTCCGCACTGGCCATGGTGTTGATGTAGCCCTTATCAGAGCCACTGCCCGAATAGGGATGCTTGTACAACGAGGGAAAAGGTATGTTTTTCTCCGAGAATTGATTGCTTTGGGCATAGAGTCGGGCATGAATCGTTTCGGTACCAGCGGTATAGGCAGCCCCGGCATCGTTGTGTTTGGGACGTTCAAAGGCCTGTGCTTTGAGCACATACTTTCCGGCAGGAAGCCCAGCGATGCTTTGGTTGAAGTTAAAGGTTCGCTGGTAAAACTCAACCGCATGATACCCAACCGTACCCCCGCCTTTCCAGCCTTCTGCGTTGTTGTTATCAAAGCCCGGATTGACGATATATTTGGTCATGTCCAGCGGAGCCGTACTGGAGGCATTCGCATAGCGAAAGGCCAAGGTTGCCGCGTAGATTGCTTTAGGAGCTTTCTCAACCTCACTTAACTCCGCATTTAGATTAGCCGCGAGAGCTTTATTCTGGTCAATAACCGCCAGGAACGCAGCCGCTTGCTTGCCTGTACCATTGCCATACACAATCATTGCCGAGTCAATAGCGACTTGTAGCTGGCGGTAGGCCTCAGCCGATACGCGGGCCGGGGCTAACGTGGTTTGCATCTGTACAATTCGATTCGCCAGTTCACCTCCAGCTGCATTTTGCGACAGACTTTGCTGAGCAGCGGAAACCGCACTTTCAAGAGCCGTACGACGGGCGTTCTGCATCTTTTTACCCAGCACCGTGGTGGCTGAATCCAACAGCGTCTGTAGCCTTGCATTCATTAGTTCCGTAGCAGCCCCTTTATAGTGGAGTCGAAAATTATCGCAGGCCATCCAGTTACCGCGGGAATTTTCCGTTTTAAAGCCAATAACGGCGGTGCTGTCGATAACCAGAAAATCAACCGAGTATTCTCCCCTTGCTCCAACTTCGGTTTGAGCGTTATTGGCAAAGACGAAACCGCCCGGCTGGCCCGTATCTGGGTTTTGAGTAATGTTTTGGGCTCCTACTACTAGTGTATATTGCCCGTTGGGCAAACCGGTAATTTTCTGAGAAAGGCTTACGTTGGGCAGGGGCGGGCCGCCTACCCAACGCTCGGCGTAGGTATTGCCGGCTTTCTGAGGGTTAAAATCCGCGTTGGTTTGTGTATAGAGGCCCTGGTTAGTCCACCCTGTAAAGGAAGACTCGAAACTGGGGTTGACGATTCGAGCCGTTACGTCAACTGGGTTGGCTTTAGGAGCATCGTTTACATGGACTTTTGAGACGTGTACCTTATCAATTCGGTTTGGGTAAGAATTTGTGGCTAGTAGAGTCTTGCCGGGAATCATCTGGGCAGGTGGCTTAGGGGGCTCAGCCAGGCCTGTAGAGCTACATAGGCTAACCAATAGATTAAAAAGAAGGGCAGGTCTAAAGTGCATCATAAATGAAGAGGTTTGTTTAGAAGCAGAAACGTATTGCTCCTTTTATTTGAATAAGTAAACTTGGAATAAACATTGTGCAATTTTAGAACAGAAAAGGCACACCTACCGAGCCCTTTTTCATCAAAAAAGAGGGTCATTTCAGTAAAATGGGACATTTCACTGTTTCCGGAAGCTTATCAAATGATTTGTATTACTATCAAGGCTTTATCTATTCTATGATAAAGGGCGTTAGCTGCCTGAATGGTAGCCTGCAAGTCGGCCGTATTAGTGAGCTCCGTGACTTCATGGAGGAAAAAGTCGTCATAACCCACCCGACCCGCTAACCACCGGAAAGGGGCCACTACGTAAGCATAGGAGGAAGTATTCGTAGAAACGACCTATTGGCCGTCCACTGCCCATCTCCATTGACCTGGGTCGCATTCAGTACCAGCAACGGTTCTGCTGAGGCCGTTCGCTTGTTGGTTCGTGAGACGCTGGAGTAACCCTCTGAACCTGCTGCCGTACTGGCATTCTGATACTAGGTCTGAAAAGAAATGTAATAGATTTTTCCCGCCTGAATAGCCCGGCCTGTACCCAGTGAACCCGAAGAACTAGAACCTTCATTGGTTGTTCCGACCAGGTATTTGGAGTGGTTTACCCCACCCATAGTCATAACCGTAAATTTACTGGATTGGAGCGGAGCTGCGGCAGACGTAGCGTCCGTCCAATCGCTGAAGCCGTTTTCGAATCCAGGATTTGGAATCAAATTTGTACTTACTATTTTGAATTTTTTTCCGTTGTGCGTAACCGTATCTCCGGGAACATACTGGGCCAAACCGGGAAAGCCATACCACAACACCAGTACAAAGGCATAAAAAATGCGTAAACTTTTTTTCATAGAATTGTTTAAGTGACAAGCTATCAGACGCTTCAAGCCGTTTGCAGCTTGCATACGTTGATAAAAAAAGAGGAGTGGATACTGTACAGATGTTCGGTCTTGGCGGTTATTAGATCAGGGACGAACCCAATGCCTGATGTCAATCCAGGATGAATGCGTTAAGATGATTTATTCCTGCTATAAATGAGTAGGAATAGCGAGTCATGCATTCGGTAAGCATTGATTGTAAAGAGATGGATAAATAATTCAGGGAAAACAGAAGATACCGTCAGTAAACCCAAACGGTTAATCGATCAAAACAACTGTTAATGCACTGATAAATAACAGGTTTTCAACTGTTTAAAAAGAACTGAATGCACTTTTGTATAGAGGCTAACGCATAGAATGACTAGCATTGGACACGTTAAGGCTGGTCAAAGATAGAGGTTCTATTTTTACACTTTATGTAGATTTATCATCACATTTGGTACAATCATACCCTCTTGATTTAAACCTAAAAGATGACAAAATGAATACAGAAGTAAGGGAGAATGCTTGCGTAGTTAGGCCGATAAGACTAGATAAATAAGCTAATCGTATACATCTGAGTAGACGTTTATTTGAGTACGTTATTTGGAAATAGTAGTAAAATAGAGGTTTGAATTAACAGCCTTTTTGCAACTGTTAAAATGAATGGACTATACGTTTAAATAGATGGATTTGATTGAATTTCAAGTAAAGCAGTATAAGGCCTTGGTTAAACGGTATTTAGGAAGGGTCACTTTAATTTATTGATAAGCATTACTAACCGATCTGAAAAAGGAGGAACAATAGTCCCTAAGTCCGTTTTCAGTAAATAGTTGAAACCCATAAAAGTCACTGTACGAATCTGATTTACCTGTGGTTTTCAGAAGACAGATTCATACGGGTAAGAAAAGGGTGTAGGCAAGAGCAACCTTTCGCAATCGGTGACGCTGCCTTGGCCCGATAGCTCTGGAAATAACAAGGTCTGATGCAACAACTCCGCCTGGATACGCATCTGCCGGATGATGAAAAAATAATGGTTTCATCATCGAACGTGCTCAAACCCCTACGGATTTACTCGCTAGCTTTACCTCTATGACCTCAGCCCCTGTTCGCGTTACTTCTTCCAGGTTGTATCAATTTGTGGCATCTTTGTTAGCAGCCACTGCTCTGCTCCAGTTACTACTGTTCCCACTGGAATTTTTACCCCATTCCCTGCTGGAGGCGTATGGCTCTTATTTTCCCCACTTGTTAGCGGGTACGGTCGGAGTCGCTTTACTGGCTAGTCTGGTATTTGCCTGGCGATGGCAGACGCAGGAAAAAAGTCAACATACTACAAGCGATAAACGTCATGCCCGCTTGCAGTCCATCATCCGTTTCTGGCTGGCTCTGTCGATCTCAAGTTATGGCTTTGCTAAACTTCTGAAAACACAGTTTACTACTCCCGAACACGTTTTGGACCTGCCTCTACAGGCAGTCGATGGCTTTTCCCTGACCTGGTACTACTTTGGCTACTCCTATGCGTTTGCTGTTATTCTGGGCCTTTTCCAAATCGGAGGGTCGATACTGCTACTCTACCGCAGAACCACTCTACTGGGGGTGTTCATCCTCTTACCCGTGATGGTAACGATCGTTTTGATCAACGCTTTTTTCTCAATTAGTCCGGGTGCCTTCTTCAACTCGGCTGTTTTTGTACTCGGTCTTCTGTTTTTGATTCCACCCAAAATGATCCAGGAGGTCTTTGCCTCAGGGGTTCAGCTTCTTTCTTCAGTACCATCACTAGGGAGCTGGCTTAAATATGGCCTGCGATTGGTGCCGGTTGTCATCGCTTTTGTAGCACTTAAGGCCCTGATGGCTCTGCACCCGCAGGAGCAGACGCTTCGGGGAACCTGGAAAGTGGAACAGTTAACTCGCAACGGCAGGATTCAATACCCCACGGATTGGCTAACGACCCCTACCGCCTGGAGCCGAATCTATTTTTCCGGGAATGATGGGTGCGTTTTTAGTCCGAATCTCTATCGCTACGACCCGAGTGAAAGTTTTCACGGAAGCTATACCTTTGATTCGTTGAAAAACACCCTCAGCGTGTCCTTTTATTCTTCAAACGAAACGTTTCAGGCCACGGTCAGTGATTATACGGCCAAAACCATACGACTCAGAGGTGTTATGCTTCAGGATACGCTGGATATGCAACTGGTGCGAGTACGTTGACCCATTCAGTTTTAAAAAGCTCCGTAAGTAGCAAGTCTGTATAACTTGTAGTAGCTTGGCTGAATGATAACGAACGGAGCCCGATTATTCAATCGGGCTCCGTTCGTTATCGACGACTGCTTCTATGAAGCTGTTCCTACTGTTTTGTGTAGCGAACTCCCTTTGATCACTGAATTGATTTCTATCATACTATCGGGAAATCTGGGCCGCTTACTTTGATTGATTAAGGATGTCCACCCCCACCAGCAGCTCCAAAGACCTGACCGGTTGAATAACTACCCGTATTGTCCGCTAATTGGACGAAGATAGAGGCTAGTTCGGCTGGCTGGCCCGCCCGACCCAGCGGAGTATCGCCGCCAAACTTGACCAGCTTTTCCTGTTCTTGTCCACCACAAACCTGGAGGGGTGTCCAAACGGGTCCCGGAGCCACGCCATTGACCCGGATGCCTTTGGGTCCCAGCTGTTTGGCCAGCGACTTAACGTAAGCTACGTTCGCCGCTTTCGTCTGGGCGTAATCAAAAAGGTTTTCTGAAGGATCATAGGCCTGCACCGAAGTGGTAGCGATGATACAGGAACCGGGTTTAGATGCGAGAGAGCCGCTTTCGTAATCCAGAACAACGCGTAGATGTTCGTTTTCATCGTAGCATCAAAACTCTCGTCGCTAATATCCATAATGGATAAATTACTTTTCTGATACCCTGCATTGTTGACCAGAATATCCAAACCGCCCAGTTGTTTAACGGCCTCGTCAACCAGCTTTTTACAGAATTCCTTATCCGTAATATCTCCGGGCACCGCAACCGCTTTTCTTCCTTCCGCACGAATCAGAGCAACCACTTCTTTGGCGTCACTTTCTTCCGCAGGCAAATAGTTGATGGCTACATCGGCTCCTTCCCGGGCATAAGCAATGGCCGCCGCTCTGCCAATGCCCGAATCGCCACCGGTGATGAGGGCCTTACGTCCTGCGAGTCTATTATTACCTTTATAGGACTTTTCGCCATGATCGGGTAGGGGATCCATTCGGGAAGCTAAGCCCGGATGCGGCTGATTTTGTTTTTTGTAGGGTGGTTGGGGGTATTTTCCCCGGGGATCTTCCAGAGCGTTCAGCTCGTTACCATTGGCGTTTGTCATTGTATTTTTTGCACTAAGTGGAGCACTGATGGCCAGGGTTGATACCGTAGCTCCCAGTCCTTTTACAAGATTGCGTCTTGAGATATTGGTTACTTTCATGGGTTAAATACCTGTTGTATGAAACATTGTAGTAGTAAAAGCTAACCGTTAATGATCTAGCTCTATCTCAATTCTTTACCTGGTATGATTAAACCGTTTTACGCGTCTGAATCTATAGTACCTGGAGCAGCCCCGGCGTTGATGTAACGCTGACTTTTCAAGAGTTGAGACCCCTGGGTATTTAAAAAAATCTGGCCAATAAAAACTGACCCTTTATGGGGTTAATTGTCAAACCTACCCCGTTTACCAAAGTGAGTTCAGGAAGTTTTTGCCAGTACCGTCTTTCAGGAGCGAGCGAGAAAACCTGGCTGGTTGTACGCTGCACACGTAATGGCTGGCTTCCAAATGAATAGTCCAGTAGTGCTTGAGAGCCAGCTCCTCTAGCTGGTTTCCTATCCTGTTTCGAGGATGAATCCATACAACAACTTGTACCAAACAGATATTTTGAGCATGGGCTCACCCTGCCGTTGTATCACCTGATGAGCCCATTTTTTATTCGATACACCTGCCGTCCACCTGGTATGCTACGTACGTTTCGCAGGAAGAAAGCCAATCCAGATGGCTTACGAGAGATAAGGAGCTAAATAGGGAGCGGTGCGACTTTCAGAACTTTGGGCTACCAGCGTAGGAATGCCCTGAGCCACCACGTTTCCTCCCTTGCTGCCCGCCCCTGGCCCCATATCAATGACATAGTCACTGGCGGCCGCCACAGCCATATCATGTTCAATGACAATTACGGTATTGCCTGCTTCTACAAGCCCCTGCAATTGAGTCATGAGCTTTTCAACATCCGAAGGGTGCAGGCCCGTAGTGGGTTCATCTAAAATATAAAGCGTACTGCCTTGCTGCTGCCGTTGCAGTTCGGTAGCCAGTTTAATCCGTTGAGCCTCCCCTCCGGAAAGCTCCGTAGCGGGTTGTCCCAGTCGCAGGTAGCCTAGCCCAACCTCCCGGATCACCTGAAGCGTATGAGCGACGGTTTTATCTTCTTTGAAAAACGCAAACGCTTCATCGACGGATAGGGCGAGTACTTCGGCAATGTCCTTGTCCCTGTAGGTAACCTCCAGCGTCTCGGGATTATATCTTTTCCCTTGACAGGTAGGGCAGGGGGAATAAACGCTCGGTAAGAACAGTAACTCTACCATAACGGAACCTTCCCCCTGGCAGTGCGGACACCGGCCCTTGGTGACATTGAACGAGAATCGGCCCGCATCGTACTTTCGGGCCTTAGCCATTCTAGTAGCCGCAAACAACTTACGAATGTTATCAAAAAGGCCGGTATAGGTAGCCAGATTGGATCGGGGTGTTCGGCCAATGGGTTTCTGATCCACGACGATGAGCCGTTTGATGAATTCCATTCCTGCAGTAATCGTTCCTGCTAAAGTCTCGACCGTTTGTTGTTCCAAAGGGTTTTCGTCCTCCACCTCCGTGGCTTCGGGCAAGGTGGTTCCCAGAGCTTTGCCTGCCAGCTCCACCAGTACCTGACTGACGAGGCTACTTTTGCCAGAGCCCGATACGCCGGTAACGCAGGTAAATACGCCTAAAGGAAAATCCACAGCTAATTGGTTCAGGTTATTCCGGGTGACATCCGCTACCTTAAGCCAGCCTGCGGGTTGACGTTTTTGATTAGGGAAACGGACCTTACCGAAGATGTATTTTCCAGTAACGGAGGCGTCTACCTTTTGTAAGCCTTCCAAAGGACCACTGTACAAGACCTGTCCGCCCAATTCCCCCGCGGCTGGCCCTACATCTACAATCCAGTCGGCATGCTGGATTACTTCCGGTTCGTGCTCGACGACGAACAGGGAGTTACCCGCGGCTTTGAGCTTATCCAGGGTTCGGAGTAAGGCCTGCGTATCGGCCGGATGAAGTCCCGCCGATGGTTCATCGAGTACATACACAACGCCAAACAAATTGGAATACACCTGAGTAGCCAGGCGAAGTCTTTGCAATTCGCCGGGTGAAAGCGTTGGCGTGGTCCGTTCAAGCGTGAGATAACCCAACCCTAAATCCAAAACTACCTGAAGCCGGGCCAGTACATCTTCGACAATACGATCCGCCACCAGAATCTTTTCCGGGTGTGCCGACTCCCATTCCGGGTCTTTCTTTTTCTGAAGAAATGTAGCAAACAGCTGAGCCATTTCTTCCATAGTCAGGCGAGCCATTTCGGCAATGTCCAGGCCAGCAAAGGTTACCGTCAGCGACTCTTTTTTGAGCCGTTTTCCATGGCATACTTTACACACACTGCTCAACATATACTGAGCCACCCGCTTTTTCATCAGGGGGCTTTGAGTGGTAGCAAAGGTCTGCATGACGTAACGCTGCACACTGGTGAAGGTGCCCATGTAGTCAGGCGTGAGCTTCTTCGCTATCGCTTCTTTGACTGCTTCCCGACTACGATTGGCATAAACCGGCACAACGGGCTGTTCCTCCGTAAAGAGTATCCAATCGCGGGTCTTTTGCGGAAGATCTTTCCAGGGTACATCAATGTCATACCCTAAAGTGGTTAAGATGTCCCGTTGATTTTGGCCCTGCCAGGCCGAAGGCCAGGCCGCAACGGCCCGTTCGCGGATGGTCAGGGAGTCATCCGGCACCATGGATCGTTCCGTTACTTCATAGACTCTTCCCAGGCCGTGGCAGTGCGGACAGGCTCCTTCGGGCGTATTGGGGGAAAAACCTTCGGCGTAAATGATCGATTGTCCAGAAGGGTAATCCCCAGTCCGGGAATAAAGCATGCGGATGAGGTTCGAAATCGTCGTGATACTACCCACCGAGGAGCGGGTACTGACCGCCCCCCGCTGTTGTTGTAAAGCGACGGCCGGCGGCAAGCCTTCGATCTGTTCCACCCTGGGAACTGATAGCTGATTGAAAAGTCGTCGGGCATAGGGCGATACGGAATCCAGATACCGCCGCTGGGCTTCTGCGTATAAAGTGCCAAACGCCAGCGAAGATTTGCCCGATCCTGAGATCCCGGTAAAGACGACTAATGCATCGCGGGGAATGGTTACGTTTACGGCCTTGAGGTTATGTTCGGAGGCTCCTTTTACCTCTATAAAGCCAGAAAACGCTTTCGTTGCTTCTCGACTAGACTTATGCATGCGGTTCTAATTTATATTTCGGTAAAGTCTATCGCTCCCTACGTAGATGGTTACAGGAGCGTATGTACACGCTCTGTTTATGAAATAGGGCGAATAACATTGCATGAAAAGGTCGGGCCACTGAAATTGCCAGTTCCTAAGGGCAAATGAATACTAAACCATGCAGGTAACTGCTCGGGTTCGAATGAACGCTGGTACTTCATGAGAATCTACTATACGGTTTTTCTAGAGAGGGTAGCACGACTGCCCGTACTTGAGGTGAACGAAGCACCCAATCCTACTATCAAAAAAAGAAAGTTCATAGCAGAAGCTCAAAGAACAACCATAGGCTCGATCCATCTGGTAGGATAGGGTTGAAACCCTATCCTCCTTTGGACTGGAAACGTATCCTGGGTGTGAGTAGACCCATGTTTCTAATCGGCTAATACCACCACAGCTGGGAGGTAGGTGCTCATGCAAAGTCCTTGCCCGGCAATTACGTCTATCTGGAAATCGTGTCGTATCTCGCCGGTAACAACGCTTTCCTGATGGCGTTCCCCGTATTTTGCTTTGTTAAGAAAGCAGAAGCCAGGCCTTCCGCCTTCCGCCAGATAGTCGCGTCAGGCGTATCTGACCTTTGGGATGTACTTGTGCATTTCATTGTTGTGGATATATCCTACGACCTTTGGGTTGGTATGGGATCATTGCAACCGATGCTACACACGCTGAGGGTGGTCCTTTCGGTTTTTGGGCATAAATCATTTGATGGCCCGGTTGATGGATCAGTTCTCCCTGACCCGGCGATTCATTCGGTAAGGTACTGGAACAGTCTTTGTAAGGTTATGCGAACAGATAAAACGCTAACATCATGGACAGTATCAATCAACAGCAACCTGAAAAGAACAAGGAAGATTTAGCAGGGAATGAGGCCGGAAAGAAAATCAACGAACTGGCCGAAAAAAACAGCACCTGTCATTTTTGTACCCGAATAACGACTGGTCAGCCACTAAAGGTACGACCTATGTCCGTGCAGGAAGTCGATGAATCAGGCAATTTCTGGTTCCTGAGTTCTGATGACAGTAACAAAAACGCGGATATTCAGGCAGATCCCTACGTTCACCTGTTATTCCAGGGCTCTGCTCATTCTGATTTCCTGAGCGTATACGGGCGGGCAACCATTTCCAAAGACAAGGAAAAAATCAAAGAACTCTGGAATCCTATTTTAAAAGCCTGGTTTACCGAAGGTGAAGACGATCCCCGCATCACAGTTATTCAGGTATCCGCTGAGGAAGGTTATTACTGGGACAATAAACATGGTAATGCCGTAGCTATGGTTAAAACGGCCGTGGGAGCTCTGGTGGGTAAAACACTGGATGATTCGATCGAAGGAAAATTGAAAGTTTAATAATTGGATAATATACCCGAGAAACGTCCGGCAAGAGCTTCTTGTCGGACGTTTCTTGTTTAAAATAACTACTATTCATAATGAGGTTTGCAACACGCCTGTTCCGTACTGCGTAAAGGTTACAGAAAAGCTCGGAGAGAGCAACACCAAACGGAACGTAATCGTATGAACCTTATTTTTGGCCGCTCGTGGGCGGGTCGGCTCCCATTTTTGATCTTCAGTACGCTGACGATGGCGTGTTCCAAGGACAACACCGAGATCACAACGAACGCTGGTAACGCAGTACCCATCGACAGTGTCGCTACCATTTCCACTAGTCCCGAAGGCAACACCGACCGGGCCGTCAATGCAGAGGATCTGCTGGCTAATGCCACTTTTTCCTCGACAGTTAGCATTGCATTTGGATCGAGTGTTACTATCTCTAATCCGTTGGCGGGGAAGGGGGTAGCGATCACAGAAAGTAACGGCGATGTGATCATCACCTCTACCGTTGCAGAAGTGGCTTACATACTGAGTGGTGTCAGTAACAATGGTTCAGTGAAAATTTACAGCGATAAAAAATTCAAACTTACCCTGAATGGCCTGACGCTAACGAATACGGATGGTCCGGCCTTGAATATCCAATCCAGCAAACGAGCGTTTATTGAACTGGCCGATCAAACTACCAATATCCTGACCGATGGTGCAACGTACGCCGCCAACGCTACGGAAGATCAAAAAGCTACTCTGTTTAGTGAAGGACAGTTGATCTTCAGTGGCCAGGGAAGCTTGAGCGTGCAGGGAAAGTTACAAACACGCCATTTGTAGTGATGATTATGTCCGCATTATCAGTGGAACCCTCTCCATACCCAGTGCAGTATCGGATGGCATTCACACCAATGAAGCGTTTATTGCCGACGGAGGGACCGTAACCATGACGACGAAGGGTGACGGGATTCAGTGTGAAGAGGGCTACGTCGTCATTAACGACGGGACTTTTACTATCAACGTGGCCGACAAGGGAATTGCGGCGTCTTATGATACCGATACCAGCATCGACCCGTACCTGACGATCAATGGGGGAACGATCAACATCACTTCAACGGCGGGGGAGGGTATTGAAAGCAAAAGCGTACTAACCATCAATAGTGGCAACATTTCGGTTAAAACCTTCGATGATGGATTGAACGCAGGTACCTTCATTTACATTAATGGTGGGACCGTTTATGCGAACAGTTCGTCGAACGATGGAATTGATTCCAACGGCAAGCTGACCGTAACGGGTGGAAAAGTAGTATCCATTGGAGCCGCCGCCCCCGAAGAAGGTTTTGATTGCGACCGAAATACGTTTAAAATCACTGGCGGCATTCTGGTCGGTATGGGCGGAGCGACGAGTACGCCCACGGCTTCCGTCAGTACGCAGCCTTCTGTCATTATGAGCGGCGGTTCAGCTAATCAACTGTTGCATATTGAATCGAATGAGGGAGCAGAGGTACTGACACTTCAACTTCCCAAAACCTTCACAACGCTGTTGTTTTCCAGTCCAAAGCTTAAAACGGGTCAGTCGTACCGGGTATATAGCGGAGGCAGTGTAAACGCGAGCACTACTTTTAATGGGCTTTATACGAGCGGAACGTATACAGCGGGAACCCAATCCGGCAGTTTTACGGCGAGTACAATGGTAACGAATGCTGGCGGAAACACGGGACGGTAGCAACGCAAGTCCCCTTGGTCTTTTACGAAGTTCAAGGGGACCATAAGCAGACGAATCTACTTACAAAGCCGCCGCCTGTTTGTTGTATTTGTTGCGGTAATCGAGGGGCGTCATGCCCGTTGTCTTCTTGAAAATCACCCGAAAGGCTTTCGTATCCGAGTAGCCTACGTCGTACATCACTTCATTGATGTTTTTACGGCTCACTTCAAAACTCTTCTTGGCGGCTTCGATTTTGACCCGCTGCATGTATTCATTGACGGTATTACCCGTCGCCTTTTTGAAGCGTCGTTCCAGACTGCGGCGGTTGATGGCTAACTGATCCGATAATTGTTCGACGGTGATTCGTTCCGTAAAATTAGATTCGATAAAGTCCTGAGCCTTGCGTACCAGTGCATCCTCATGATCTTTCTGTCCCTGAAACATCATGAACGAAGACTGACTGATCCGGTCAATTTCAATCGCAAAAACTTTGGCCGAAAGAATAGCCAGTTCGCGACCCGCGTACTTTTCAATCAGGTGTAAAATCAGGTTCTGGTACGAAAAGGCCCCACCGCTGGAGTAAATGCCCTGTTCGTCCGTAATAATTTTTTCGGTTAACAGCTCGACATCCGGGAACATGCGGCGGAAATCGTTGGCCGCCATCCAGTGCGTGGCACACTTACGCCCCCGTAACAAGCCCGTCGAAGCCAGGATGAACGCTCCCATACACAAACTGGCCACCTCCGCCCCCTGCTGATACTGCTGCGTAATCCAGGGAATGAAGCGTTTATTTTTTTCTACCGCCTCTTCAATATTGCCATCTACCGCCGGAATGATGATGAGATCCGTATGCGTGATTTCCTCCAGCAAGTGATCGGCGTGGACGGTAAAAAGGCCGCCACTCACTAGTGTTTCCCGGCAGAGACCGACCAGCTGTACCTTGAACAGGGGCGACTGTCCCTGCATTTTTACGAACGAGTTTACCTGCGTTAACAGTTGACGGGAGCCTTCCAGACTTCCTAAAATAGCTCCCTGCGGCACCAGAATAGAGATGTGCTTCATGTGAGTAAAACTAGGGAAAAAACTGGTAGCAATCAACCCTGCAGATGGTCGGATTTACCCTCGCTCGTCGGTGGAAGAGACCCTACTTTTGCCCAGGAACTGCTCGGGAAAAGTAATTAACGTTACTCGTTGGATGATTTGCTCTTTGGCGATACAAGGCTCCATTCCCCAGTTAGTCTAAATTAAATTCCTTTACTTATTCAACGTTTCTTACGTATGTTGACGGCACATCCCTATCTCAACTTTCCCGGTACTACCGAAGAAGCCTTTCGCTTTTACAAAAGTGTATTTGGTGGCGAATTTCTGACGTTACTACGCTTCAAAGACACGACTGAAGCCACAAATGCCCCGAAAATGAGCAGCATAAGTTGATGCACATCGCCTTGCCGCTGGGCAAGGGTGGCGTAATTCTGATGGGTACGAATGTGCCCGATTCCATGTGTCATACCCTGATTCCGGGTAACCAGATTTCCCTTACGCTCACGCCGGACAGCCAGGCCGAAGCCCAGCGATTGTTCGAGGGGCTTTCCAGGGGAGGTAAGGTAAACGTACCGCTAGAACCTTCATCTTGGGGTACAGTCTTTGGCATGCTGACGGACGCCTACGGCATTCAATGGATGATCGACTATACACCGCAATCCTGATCATATTTAAAATGCCATAGCCCAGAAGACGCCCATTAGGTCTTCTGGGCTGTTTTTATTACGGCTACGGAAGCTAATGATTTGACAATACCGGAAAAAATAGGATAAGCCGAATGAGCCGAACGAAGCAGTGGTCCTGCTCTCGTCTGCTTCAATACGCCCGATAAAATAGAACATACGCTTAAAATCGTTTCGGATATAATCCTTTGATTTCTACAAATTCCTTGCTTAATTAGCTCTTCCCCTCAGGCAAGAGCCGCAGCTTTCCTTTGGAATCGTACGCATTCAGTACCTTAATTCCTTACGTTACCGGAGTCCGTCGAAAATCCTTCCCAAGCGTAGGCGACTCCCGTGTATACGTACGAGCAAACGTAGTCTAGTTCCTTTTCAGAGGATCTAGGCTATGGCAGTTGTCTAGTTCCGATTGCAACGACTTACTTAACCAATACTTCTACTTATGCGTCTCCTGACTGAAGAAGTACTGCTGCAGCTCGCCTCCGAAGGCCACGCGAAAGCCTTTGCGGAATTGCACGACCGCTACCGGCCGCTTCTGTACCGCTTTGTGTATTCCATTGTGAAATCGTCGGATGTAACGAAAGACATTTGTCAGGAAGTATTTCTGCGGATTTGGGAAGATCGGGGTCGGCTACCGGAAATCAGTGCCTTCAAATCGTATCTGATGACGGCCGGTAAAAACCTGAGTCTCAACGTTCTGAAAAAAGTCTTATCGGAAGAAAAAAATCTCAGCTCCTTCGTTAAAACGTATGAACAAACCTCATCATCCGTAGATGATGAATGGCAGACGATTGAATACCAGCGGTTTATTCAATCGGTACTCGCCACCTTACCGAATCAGAGTCGGCGGGTTTTTGAACTGTGCCGTCAACAGGGGCTTTCCTACGAAGAAGTCGCCGCAGAACTGGGCGTTTCCCGCAACATCATCAAAAAACACATGGTACGTTCGATGAAAGTATTGAAAATCGCCGTCGAAAAAGACCTGGGCATCACATTCAGCGTGCTGGCAACGGTTCTTTTCGAAGGATAAAAAGGAACGGTATCCCAATTATTTTAACGGGTAAGGGGACCTTCCGGGTGCTCTCACTTGTCTTACCCCCGCAACCTCAACCTCCGAAGCGGAGATCAACCCTCTTATTACTAATTCATGGAAGAAAACAAGGTCTTACGCCAGAAGCTTGTCGAGCGATACATCCAGTCGAAAGCCAGTTTGCCGGAACTGGAAACCTTCATCGAACTCTATAAACAAGGCGAGCTGGAACAGGTGCTGGATGCATACCTCGAACAGCAGATTGAAGACAGCGAGCCCGTCGCCTTCCGTTCGAAACACACGCGAGTAAAAACACTTTGGGCCGCCTGTCTTACGCTGGCCCTGATCAGTGGGGGAGTCTTCTACGCCCGCCCGTACTTTCGCTCGCCCGTACCGGTCCATTATACGCAGGTACACACGCAGAGCCAGGGAATCCGGAAAGTCAGTCTGTCGGATGGCTCAGTGATCTGGTTGAATCGAAACAGTAGCTTGCGATACGCTGATCCCTGGCAGGGTGATACCCGTGAAGTGCAAATGCAGACCGGAGAAGCGTATTTTCAGGTGGCCAAGAATAAAAAACATCCCCGGTTCATTGTCCGAACGCCCGATCAACTGACGGTCGAGGTAAAAGGCACGCAATTCAATATACGCACGCAAAAGGGCAGTACCCGTATTTTTCTTGAAGAAGGAAAAGTGGCCCTCAAGAAAGAACAGCAAGTCGCCGAACTTTCCCCCGGACAATTAGCCACCTATGACCAGCAACATCTTACCGTTCAGTCCGCGAAAGGAGACGTATGGCTGGCCTGGAAGAATGAACTGTTCGTGTTTGACGATGCTACGCTTACCGAAATTGCCCGTGTACTGGAGGCATATTATGACATCCATGTCGTGATTCAGGATCATCTCGATCATCTTAAATTCACCGGCAAACTTTCGCAAAAGGATCTGGGGCAGGTACTAAAAATTCTGGCCCGTACGCTCGATGTGGAGATTATCCAGCGAAAAGGGTTGGTGACCATTCGCGAAGCCAGTGGGATGGCCGTTCCGACTGAATAAAAAACGTCTAGGGATCAAAAAGGCCGTTGCAGTACTACGCTGCAACGGCCTTTTTCTGTAATGACTACAAACGGTCTTTCGAAATAATATTTTGCATTTTTGTATTTTATCAAAATTTGTATTATATAAACAAAGAGTATAACCTATTAAATAAAATGAAAAATCTTTAATGGCAGGGGGACCTTAGTCCTGGGGTACGCTTGTCTTACCGCTGAAGTACGACCATTCTCATTTCGCAAACCAATGGCTACCTATGGGATTACTACTACGAAGGAAGAGCAGCGGATTAGTCGGATTACTGATAACCGGAATCGTTTGTTCGGCTGCGGGACAAACCCCGGCGTACTTTGCCCGAGCGGAGGCCGAAAGGGAAGAGCGGCCCCGGCCCGCCACCCCGGCTACGAAAGGGCTAACGGAAGTTTTTCAGCAATTGGAAAAGAAGTACCGCGTGCAGTTTGCCTATCAGAAGAAGCTGGTGCAGGACAAACGTATACAGGCAACGGTTGGTGATTCCAAACGTAGTCTGGAAGAAAATTTGCAGCAAGTACTCTCACCCCTGAACCTGACGTACGAAAAAATTGGCGAGACCTACATCATTTCGGAGCGGCTTCGGGAATCGGTAACGCCTAAAAAATCTTCGAAAGCCGAAATCAAGGTAAAAGGAAAAGTAACCGCCAAAGATGGTACCGAATTGCCCGGCGTAAACGTGCGGGTGAAAGGAACGGGCATCGGAGCCGTGACCAATGCCCAGGGCGAATACCTGATTACGGCCCCCAGCGAGACCAGCGTTCTGGTGTTTTCGTTTATTGGTTATGCCAGTCAGGAATTGGACATAGCGGGAAAAACCACTATTGATGTCGTTCTGGAAAATGAGACCAAACAATTGACGGAAGTAGTGGTGACGGCCGCTGGTATCGAACGGAAGGCCAACGCTCTAGGCTACTCGGTCAGTACGCTCAGTACGACCGATCTGGCCCAGAAAAACGAACCCGATCCCGTACGGGCCCTGGCCGGAAAAGTTGCCGGTGTAAATGTCCAGGGTGGGGGCGGCGTGGCGGGCGGAGCTACGAATATTACGATTCGGGGAAATTCGTCGCTGGGAAATAATAACCAGCCGCTGTACGTCGTCGATGGGGTACCCTTCGATAATTCGACGTTTGCCCCGGTAACCGGCAACAACCAAACGCAGAGCAACCAGAGTACGGCCAGTCGGGCCTTCGACATTGACCCCAATAATATCCAGAGTATGACCGTACTCAAAGGAGCAGCCGCGGCGGCCCTCTACGGATCGCGGGCGGCGAACGGGGCCATCATCATTACCACGAAAGCTTCGGCCAAAAAGAGCCGGAAGGGTACAGAAATCACGTACAACACCTCTTATTCCGCCGAAACGATCGCCGGATTGCCCGAGTATCAGCAATTGTACGGGCAGGGAACCAACGGCGATTACCGAAGTGCCGTGTATGGTTCTTCGGGATCGGCTTACAGTACGCGGGCGACGATTCCGCATCCACTGGCCCGGGCTGGTTTTTCAGCCGCCGATTTTCCGCAGTTTTATGAAGCTGACGGGGTGACTCCCGTCCAGGTACCCTACCGTTCGTACGCGGGAAAAAACCAGCGGGATTTCTTCCGTACCGGCTCCGTCTACGAAAATGCATTGACGGTAAACAGCGGTAGCGAAAAAGGAAACTTCACGGTGGGCCTGAGCCGTACGACCAACCAGGGTATTGTTCCGGGTAATGAGATTGCCCGTACGTCCATCAACGTTGGTGGAAATGCCCGGCTGGATAACAAATTTTACGTGCGTGGAACCATCAATTACGTCATGACGGATCAGAAATCGCCCCCAATTGGGGGTAGCGGTTCCATTATGAGCACGATGTATTATTTGCCGACGAGCTATGATCTGACGGGTTACCCCTACGAAAATCCCAACACTGGAGCCAATGTGTACGATTACGCGGGGGTTGACAATCCCTACTGGTCCATCCGACACAGTCCGGCGACCAGTAACGTGGACCGGTACTACGGAAACTTTGTACTCGGTTTCGACCCCTTAAGCTGGCTGAACATTCAGAATACGGCGGGTTTCAACGCCTACACGGATCGCCGGGTAAGTGTACTGGGCAAGGGCTCGTCGGTATACGCCAACGGTACCATCAATACGGATCATATTTACCGGCAGGAACTGGACAATACCTTACTGGTGACGATCACGAAAACTATCAAACAGGATTTTTCACTACGGGCCATTTTCGGCAATAATATCAACCAGCGGATGACCGACCGCTCGGCCTTTGTCGGTACCAATATCATCACGGCTGGGATCAATAACATCAACAATACCTCGACGATTACCCTGGGAAGCCTGCCTAATAACCGGGCGATGATCCGGCAGCGGTTTTACGCGTTCTTTACGGATATTACGCTGGATTACAAGGGCTTTGCTTCGCTGAATATTGTGGGGCGGAATGACGTATCCTCCACGTTGCCGCCGGAAAATCGCAGCTACCTGTATGGAGGTATAAACGGTTCATTCATCTTTACCGAAGCCTTCGGACTCAATAGTCCCATTTTGAATTTTGGTAAAGTTCGCGTGGGCTATACGCAGGTGGGGAATGAAGCCCAGCCGTACCAGACCGTAAATGTGTTTAACGCCAACGCGAGTGCGGGGGATCTGGACGCTCCCTTTTCCAATCCGGTCCAATCCAATGTGAGTACGATGACGCTGGGTGACGTATTATCCAACGCCCGATTGAAGCCGGAGTTCATCACGGAATTTGAAGCCGGTACCGAGCTACAGTTCTTTAACAACCGCCTTTCCATTGACTTGACGTATTACCACAAACGTAGTACCTCGCAGATTTTTACCGTAAAGTCAGCTCCATCGACGGGTTTCACGGATCGCATCATTAATCTCGGGCAAACCTCCAACAAGGGAATTGAACTGGGAATCAGTGCAACGCCCGTATCGCTGGCTTCGGGTTTCCGCTGGAATATCAACGCCAACTTCACCCGTAACCGGAATAACGTGGATGATCTGGGCGGCTTTGCTCAGTTGGTATACGGCAACAATATTCACATCGCCGGGCAACCCTATGGGCAGATATACGGCAGTCGATACGCCCGCGATAACGAGGGGAACATTTTGGTGAATCCCCAGACGGCCAAGCCCATTGCGGCGGCCACGAGCGGACCCATTGGTAATCCCAATCCCAAATTCATTGTGGGCCTGAACAACAGCTTTTCGTACAAACGCATCACGTTTGATGTACTCTTTGACTGGAAACAGGGTGGAGCGATTTACTCGACCAACATCGGGAATGCCCTGTCGCGGGGCGTAACCCGCGATACGGAAAACCGCGAAACGCTCTGGGTCGGACCAGGTGTACTGGGCAACGTAAATACGCTGGAACCCATCCTGGATGAAAGCGGCAACAAAATTCCCAACAACACAGCCCTGACGGTCATCGACTACTTCTTCAGTGGTGGCTACGGTCCGGGAGGAATTGGCGAGGGCTACGTGTTCGACGCGACCGTGTTTCGGTTGCGGGAGCTGTCGCTGGGCTATCAGCTGCCCTCCAATATCCTGCAAAAAACGCCCTTTGGTTCCGTCTCCATTTCCCTGAGCGGCCGAAATCTCTGGTACAAGGCTCCTAACACCCCGAAGTACATGAATTACGATCCGGAAGTAAGTACGGGAGCGGCCAATAACGCGGGTTTCGATTCACTCGGCGTACCCACCACCCGCCGATTCGGTGTTAACCTGAGAGCCAGTTTTTAACGTAATGCAAACCACAGGTATCATGAACGGAACGCATCGTCCTATCTCGTTTTTAGTCGCTTTTGTATTGATCCTCACGACGAGTGCCTGCAAGAAATTTGTTGACATTAATGGCGACCCTAATAACCCGACGGAACCAAACCTGAGCCTGTTATTATCGGGTACGCAGGTATCAATAGCGGGCAATTTTACGGGCATCAACAGTGGGGGTTCGGCCGTGGTTCAGCACTGGGGCTCGGGAAACCTGAACCGCTGGGATCAGTCGGGGGGCACCTTTTCTTCGTCCTGGTCCGGCTTCTACACCGGGGCCATTCCCGATTTGGAAACGATCATTAAAACCGGTACTGAGCAGCAGCAGTGGGGCTACGTCAGCATCGCGAAACTACAGAAAGCCTATCTCTACAGCATCATGGTGGACGTATGGGGCGACATTCCCTATACGCAGGCGGGTGGAAGCTATACCGATCCGGTTTTTGATAAGGGACAGGATATTTACAACAGCCTCTTCACGCTGATTGACGAGGCCCTGGCTGACATGGAAAAAGGCTTTACGGTTACGAGCAGTGCCGATTTGTTTTACCAGGGCTCGAAGGAACGCTGGCAACGCATGGCTTACTCGCTGAAACTGAAAATGTTCAATCAGATTCGTCTGGTTGACCCGCCGGGCGGGCAGGCATTCGGATGCTGCTCAGCAGCGGTGTCCCGCTCATGACGGAGAATGCTCATGATTTCACCTTTCGCTACGGTAGCAACGTGACACCCAACTCCCGCCATCCCTGGTACATCAATTCGTACAATACCAGTCGGAGTGGTTATATGAGTATGACCTTAATTAACCGCCTCAAGCAGCAGGATGATCCTCGTTTGCGGTATTACGTATTCCGGATGCGGTCAAACGCCGGTCTGGCCAACGCCACCAACGGCGATGGGTACTACGGACGGTATCCGGGCGACGGTGCGGCTTCCCCCGCCGACCACAGTACGCGGGCTATTTCCGGCATTTATCCCGCCGCAGGTTTGTACGACAACGGGACCATTGCGACATTGACTTCCGCCAATCAGTTGTTGAACAACGAAGGAGCCAGTGCTGGTACAACGGCCAATTCTTTCCGGATTGCCTTGTTTACGTCGGGCGATGGAACGGGGGCGGGTATTCTGCCGCTGATTACCAATGCCATGGTCAACTTCATCCGGGCGGAAGCGGCCCTGACGCTGAATACGGGCGAAGATGCCCGCAAACTGTTGCTTGATGCCGTAACGGCTCAACTCACGAGCGTCAGTACGCTTTCGGCCAGTAACAAAGGAAACGCCATTCCGGCCACTACCATCATTGGCTTTATTACCCGCTTGGGTCAGCAGTACGATGCCGCTGATGCCGCGGGGAAGATGCAATTACTGATGATGCAAAAATGGATTGCCCTGTACGGCAACGGCGTTGAAGCTTACAACGATTACCGCCGGACGGGTCTGCCGCAGCTCGAAGATCTGGTGTCGCCCCTGGATACGTTCCCCTTCCGCTTCTACTATTCCGAAACAGAAATGACCTCCAATGCTTCGGTGGTCGCCAATCGGGATGCCGTGCAACGGGCTCAGCAGCTAACGCCGGTGTTTTGGAATAAGTAGGGTCTAACAAGGCTTATGGGGATAGGATGAAAAAAATGATGGTTTTCTCTAATAACTAAGACCGTTTTCGTCCCGCAGACACGGCTGGTTTTTTAGTCCGTATGCATTCCATGCCGGGCATCGCATGCGGGGCATCCCATGCCGGCACGCTCACCGCTCTTTTCATCCTGCTCTAGGCCAACGCTTTGCGGATGAAACCATTCCATGGGGGCCATTCCATGGTGGCCGCCATGGAATGGGATAGGACGGGGTTAGGTTGTATGTCGTCTATGAAGGCGATTGCTTCAAAAGAAGCTACTGCCAAGAGATGGAATTCTTTCCCGCTAGTGAGCAACGGAACGACCTACGGCAGCAGCAATGCGGTGGAATGTAGCAGGCTGTCGTTAGTCGTGGAGAGGCTCACTGGCTACTAGTCGGCAGTATCTGCGGGACCAAACTCAGTCTAGGTGAATAACGAAGCTCAATAAAAACAACACTTTCTTAACCATATAGAGGCTCATTGCCTATTCACTCAGCAGTCGTGAAAGGACGAAACGCAGTCTATTCAAGGCGACATAAGTAAACCATCCTGTGAGCAGCTAGGAATTTCAAATACAATAGTAAATGAAGAAACCATATCCTATGAACAAATACCTGATTTACGCAATCCTGACGACGCTCGCGGCTTTGGCTTCCTGCAAAACCGTCGATTACGATTGGGAAAACTATACGACTACGGCCACGCCCAAGGCTACGCTGAATCTGCAAACATCCGCTTTGCCGACGGTGCAGACGGCCAAGGTTTCCTTTTTCAACCTGAAGGATCCCAACTTCGCTACCAGTCAAGTATTCGAATGGACCCTGGATGCGAATAACATTGGGGATAGCCCGGTACAGTCCATTGATGTATACGTGAGCTTCAATAAGAAAGAATCAAGCCCGCCGGCGTATCCCATTACGCTATCCCTGGCGGGCGTACAGCCCACGGAACGGCAGTTTCCCTTACCGAGTACGGTGGCCAAAACGGATATTTTGTACGAATCGGTTACGCAGTTTCCCAAGACCTACCGCTTCACCCCGACGCAACTGGCCCAGATCACTAAGACCGACCTGAGTAAGGTGGCCGTTAATGATTATTTCCTTTTCAAGTTCATTCTGACGATGCAGAATGGAAAACGCATCGTCCAGTTTCAGGACAACGCCTGCGACGAATCCCGGGGGGAACCCTGCGACTGTCGGATCGGCGTACGCTTCAAAAACCAGTAAATGAGTACCTATTCTTCAAAGCTTGTACCAAACGCTAAACAATCAACGCATCTAATTGATCACTAGCCTATGTTTAAACGTCTGATTTTCATCCTGGTTTGCGTAAGCGTGCACGTGAGCAGGGCTCAGGTGCCGACGCCTAAAGAACATTTTGGTTTTGCCATTGGCGATGATTATCACCTGGCCAATTACACGCAAACGGAGGCGTATTTCAAGAAAGTGGCTCAGGCCGTACCCAATCTGGTGAAGCTACAGGTTATTGGCAAGACTGAAGAAGGCCGCGATCAGATCATGATGATTGTAACGTCCGCAGACAACCATAAAAAGCTGGATCGGTACAAGGAAATCTCTACGAAGATGGCTCGTGCCGAAGGACTGAGTGAGGAGCAGGCCCGAGCGATGGCCGCGGAAGGAAAAGCCATTGTCTGGATCGACGGCGGCATTCACTCGACGGAAATGGTCGCTACGCATCAGCTCATCGAAACATTGTATCAGGTCACAACGCGTACCGATGCCGAAACCAAGCGAATTCTGGATAATGTGGTGATTCTCTTTACGCACATCAATCCCGACGGGCAGGAACTGGTGGCCAATTGGTACATGCGGGAAAAAGATCCAACAAAACGCAAAATGGAAACCATTCCCCGGCTGTACCATAAGTACATCGGTCACGACAACAACCGCGATTATTTCATGCTCAACATGAAAGAATCGCAAAACGTAGGTCGGCAGTTATTCGTAGAGTGGATTCCGCAAATCATGTACAACCACCACCAGCGGGGGCCGGCGGGGTCGGTTTTAGCGGGTCCACCGTACCGCGATCCCTTCAACTACGTCTTTGATCCGATGATGGTAACGGGTATTGATGCCCTCGGTGCGGCGATGTACAACCGCCTGAACGCCGAGAAAAAGCCCGGCTTCACCCGCCTGAATGGATCAAGCTTTTCAACCTGGTACAACGGTGGATTACGCACGACAACACACTTCCACAACATGATTGGTTTGCTGACGGAAATCATCGGCGGTCCAACGCCCGAAGAGGTACCGCTAGTACCTAGCCGACTGATTCCCAACAATAATACGCCCAATCCGGTTACGCCGCAGAAGTGGCATTTCAAGCAGTCGATTGACTATTCGGTTTCGCTGAACTTCGCCGTGCTGGATTACGCCGCCCGCAACAGCGATCACCTGCTGTATAACATTTATTCGATGGGTAAAAACTCCATCGAGCGGGGCAGCTCCGATTACTGGACGCCCTACCCTAAACGTATTGAAGCGATTAACACGGCTTACCAAGCCGACCAGGCCAAAACCCGTGGGGCTCGCGGGGGTGGTGTAGCGGCCGCTGCCGCAGACCCCATGGGTTGGGGGTCGCGGAGTGCGGGTATGCCGCTTAAATTTTATGAAAGCGTCATGCGGGATCCGCTCTTACGCGATCCGCGGGGATACATTATTCCTGCCAACCAGGCCGATTTTGCTACGGCAACCAAATTCGTCAATGCCCTCATCCGTACCGGTATTGGTGTAGAAAAAGCAACGGCAGATTTCACCGTTGCCGGGAAAAAGTATCCAGCGGGTTCGTTCATCGTGAAAACGGCTCAGGCCTTCCGCCCGCACATCATTGACATGTTTGAACCCCAAAACTACCCCAACGACTTCCAGTATCCCGGTGGTCCTCCAATTCGTCCGTACGATGCCGCCGGATGGACGCTGGCGTATCAGATGGGCGTCACCTTTGACCGCATGCTGGAAGGTTTCGACGGACCGTTCCAACGCCTGCCCTACGGAGAATTACAAACGATTTCAGCCCAAGTAGCCGCGGGTTCCGGGGGGTACGTGCTGAGTACGAAAATGAATGACGCGTTCCTGGCCGTGAATGATCTTCAGAAAGCGGGTGTGGAAGTATTCCGGATTACACAAGGATCGGAGATGGGTAATTTTTACGTACCCGCCAGTGCCAAAGCCAAGGCGACACTGGATCAGGTTGCTCAAAGTGCTGGACTGCGAGTGACGGGGCTTTCCAAAAAACCGACGCAGGCAATGGAAAAAGTAAAACCCCTACGCGTTGCCTTGTGGGATACGTACGGCGGCTCAATGCCCTCGGGCTGGGTACGCTGGTTGATGGAGCAGTATCATTTTCCCTGTAACGTCGTTTATTCGAAGGAGATTGACGCGGGTAATTTGAAGAACAAGTATGACGTCATCGTATTCGTAACCCGGGCCATTCCAGTGTATCGCGGAGCGGATAATGACCCCTACGCCGCTTTCCGGACGGAAACGAAAGAAGAGGAGATTCCGTCTGAGTTTCATGCCACCATGGGACGGATTACGGCTAACCAATCCATCGCTCCACTGAAAGCGTTCCTCGAAGCAGGCGGAAAAGTAGTCACAATTGGTTCGAGCACGAACCTGGCCTATCACCTCGGGTTACCGGTACGCAGTGCCTTGTCCGAGCTGACCGCTACGGGTGAAGAACGTGAATTACCTAGTGGAAAATACTACGTACCCGGCAGTATTCTGCGGGTCAGTGTCGATTCTTCAGCGAAAGCCAGCTGGGGATTGCCCGGTCAGGCCGATGTGTATTTTGACAATAGCCCTGTCTTTCATCTGAGTTCGGAAGCCGTTGCCAAAGGTCAATTGACGCCGTTAGCGTGGTTTCCCAACAATAAACCTTTACGCAGTGGATGGGCCTGGGGAGAAGCCTATCTGCAGGATGGCGTAGCCGCGTTTGAAGCCAAAGTGGGCCAGGGAAAACTGTACGCCTTCGGACCAGAAATCACGTTCCGGGCTCAGTCGCACGGAACCTTCAAATGGTTATTTAATCAATTATACTAAACACCGTTTTTACTATCAAAAGGCTTCAATTCCGCAAGGGTTAGAGCCTTTTTTATTGGGTTCATTCTGTTGGAAGCATCGTGACAGGAGGTAATGCGTGTGTCGTTTCCCCGCATTTCATACGGGGTTATTCAGGTTAAACCCCTCCGGGGTTGGGGGGTGTTTAGTTGAGAAAGAGGGAGGTAACTGGTGCAGGTTTCCAAACCTGTACCCACCATTGGGCCCTTTCCAACTGCCACCGCTCCGGCATTCCCCGTATTGCATACGGGGCTAATCACGTTGAACCCCTTCGGGGTTAGGAGGTATGCTTGAAGAGAAGGGAACGGGTGCAGGTTTCCAGGCTTGGCCAATAAACAACCTGTAAAATATTTCTAATCCCTACTGCTACAAAACGCATCGCTGAGTTTCAGAAATTGCCGGGGCGAAACACCCGTGTAGTACTGGAAATCTTTGATGAGATGACTTTGATCGTGATAGCCGTACTGTTCAATCAATTCAAACCAGTTCACTGAGGCCTCTGATCGGTTCGTCAGCGTATGCAGGACTTCCTTAAAACGAAGAAACCGCAGCAGTTCTTTCGGCGAATAACCCACGTATTTTTTGAAACGTAACTGTACGGTACGCTCAGTGCGGTTCGTTTCTGCGGCGATGATTTTTACCGGACTTACCACGGGCGAATGAAAAGCCGCCGCGTGCGTGAGTAAAGGCACCGCTTCGGCTTCGTCGGGTGTCAGGCGTGCAACTAAATAAGAATTGAGGTATTCAGTCCGCTGATGCGTGTCGGGAAACGAAGCTAGGGTCTGCCAAAGCTCTTCGAGTTGCTGGGTTTGGGCCAGAAGCTTTGATTCAGACCATTCTTCCAGATTCAGGTTTTGCATCGATTGAGACAGGAGCCGATAAAAACCGTTATGGGTAAAATTAACAATCAGAAGATCGGCGTTGGCACTCAGCTCATATGTCAGCATATGACGTAACGGACCCAGAATGAAAATTTTCTGAATGGATCGATCCAACTGGCTACCAAACGAAAATCGTATCGGTGGACCGAAATTGAACGCCAGCATCATTTCCAGCGACGGAGACAGATGGTAGACCTGCGGATCAAACCCCGATGGCGTCTGAATTTCGTAGTAATGACCGATCAGGTCGGTCAGTTCAGGGGCAGCAGTAATGCGGCGTCCGATCGATTCCATCATTCGAGCATGTATAGAACCCGAATGTACGGAGAAATCGCATCACTTCATTTACTGGATTTCTCGCGTAATAATTGCTCTTGTGTGTGTCTATTGCTAAACAACCCCGAAGGGGTTTAATGTAATTAGCCCCGCATGCCATGCGGGGAATGCCGGAGCGGTGGCAGTTGGAAACCGCCCAATGGTGGGTAGAGGTTTGGAAACTTGCACCAGTGGCCTCCCCCTTTCTCAACTAAACACCCCCCAACCCCGGAGGGGTTTAACCTGAATAGCCCCGCATCCCATGCGGGGAAAATAGATTGGGTCGAGCTATTTAACCCAGCAAAGGATCCGTATACCCCGCCTTCCCCGTTTCCACCCGGCCCGCGTACCGATACACCGAATCACCACCTTTTACGCTAAGATCATACCAGTGATGACTTTTCTGTAAATCAATCACCAGTTCCGTTCGATCACCCGGTTGTCCGGCCCGAGCCAGTGTTTTCGAAATAGCCTGATTTCCGTACGACTCATCGGTAATGCTTACGGGGCAATCTTCCGTAGGGTTGAGATTTTGAATACGTAGCACGAGTTGGCCTGTATACTGCTTCTGCCGGTTTCGCTGGTAGTCGCAGGAAACCTGAATCGACGACTCCCCGCTGAATTCCCGGTAAAAACCGTTCGGACCATATATCTTAAGCTGAGCCGTAGTCGGAAAGGAATCCCGTAAGGTATCACCCGCCGCTACCGTGTACGAGCGGATTTTCAGAGCACCTTCGCTTTGTTCATGCACCTGAAAAGGAGCACCCATAGACCCTTTCAATTCGTTTTTTGCCGAAAGAATGAGCTCAAGGCCCTGCTTCGAAGGCACTACATCGGCGTAAAGCTCGTAGGGCAGAGCACACGAAGGGCGTACCCCTTTTTCCTGCTGGGGTAAGACGGTCGCAGGTTGACGAAGGTCTTCCGTAGACAAGGCTTTATACCCCGTAGGCAACGGCTTGAACTGAGCCTGATGGATGGATTGAACGAACGGATCGCGGGATACGAAGGTGGGAAGCGTCATTTTTTCTCCCGCGTACGGACGGAACGCTGAGGTCAGATCCCCGCATACGGTCCGTCGCCAGTCGCTGATATTCGTTTCCCTAAGCGTTTTGCCGCGTTTATGACTCACAAATTTTTCCAGGAACTGTACGACGGACGTATGATCGAATACCTCCGAACACACGTAACCGCCCCGGCTCCAGGGCGAAGCAATCACCAGGGGCACGCGGAAACCCAGGCCAATCGGGCCCGTCCGACCGTGCTCCTTGCGGGAGGCTTCCTGCTCGGCTGTCACGAATTCCAGTCGGGTATCAATACCCGCACTCGTCCGGCCACTTTCGGGTTGATCGGGATGGGCGGGAATGAAGGGCGGTACGTGATCGAAGTAGCCGTCGTTTTCGTCATACGCCAGGATGAAAATGGTTTTCTTCCAGACTTCCGGGTCCTGCGTCAGAATGTCGAGCATTTCCGAGAGGTACCAGGCCCCGTACCAGGGAGCACTCGGGTGATCGGAGAAGTTTTCCGGAGCCACTACCCAGGAAACCGTAGGCAGCGTTTTGTTCTTGACATCGCTGCGAAACTGATGCAGAACATCGCCCTTTGGTACGCGGACATTACGTTGCTGCCCTGCTTCTTCGTAGCTCAGTGTCGTCAGTTGGTGGTAGTCCGGATCGTTAACATTCGTGGTATACGCCCGCTGATGCAGATTTTTTTCTTTCGCTGAAAGCTTGGTAAAGGCCTCGGGCGTATAGGTCTTCAGGTCAGACTGAAACGTTTGCAGCCATTTCTTATAAGAATCCAGCGTACGTTTCGTCTTTTCGTAGGTGGGATCGCTCGTTTCCAGTTTACGCAGACTTTCTTCCAGTGTCTTTATTTTCTCCGGTAAAACCGTTACCTGTTTTTGAATATAGGTGCGGTAGGCCGGATGAAAACGTACGCGGAATTGCGAAAACCACTCCAGCGGATTGTCGGTGAAATTGGCCAGCCAGCTATCTTCCTCGCCTTCCAGGCCCGTCGAAAGGCTAATCTCATTCTGGTATACTTTCCAGGAAATCCCTTCATCCTCCAGACGTTCGGGAAAGGTTTTCCAGCTTACTTCATCCTCGTAATCAACGTTCTCGTTCCGAACATTGGCCTGGGCTTTCGGGTTGCGGGGATCGCGAAGGGTGCCCGTCCAGAGGTACAAGCGGTTGGGTGTAGTACCCGTCAGCGACGAACAGAAATTCTGATCACAAACCGTAAAGGCATCGGCCAAAGCGTAATAAAAGGGTAAATCCTCGCGATTGTAATAGCCGAGCGTGAGGGGCATATCGGCGTAATCCTTGTGCCCTGATTTCTTGGCTTCCAGCCAACCATCCATGCGACCCCCATGAAACGCATCCACCTGATTTTCCCAGGAATGCGGCAGCGAACTCATCCAGGTGGCCCTGGTATCTTTCATGTTTAGCCGGAACGGAGCGTACGTTTCCCCCTTCGCGTTCGTTTGAAACCAAACTTTTTTACGATTGGGCTGTTCCATCGCCCGTGGATCGTTGAAACCCCGTACGCCTTGAAGCGTACCGTAGGTATGGTCAAACGAACGGTTTTCCTGCATGAGAATCACCACGTGCTCGGCATCCAGAAACGTAGTACCGGCTTCGGGATCGATGGCAAAAGCTTTCTGAATGGAAGCGGGGAGCAATCCTGCCAGTCCGGCTGCACTGGATAATAAGGCTGCTTTTTTTAGAAAATCTCTTCTGGAATCCATGGATCAATCAGGCAGGTAAAATGGGAAACGAATTTTCGAACGCTGGTAACGAAAGAATGCCCACAAAACTGGCGACACGTGGCTAACGGGCCAAATTATTTTTTTGTTACCAGGTGGCACGACTGAATTAAAACCGAATGGAACGTTTTTCGTTACTACCCTATACGTTGACTGTATGGATGATTATGAAAAACGTTCACGTGGGTACCTGCGGTTTTAACGGTACCAAAACCGAATACGTTGAGAAGCTTTCCTGTGTGGAAGTTCAACATACGTTTTATCAGCCTCCGCAGCTGCGTACGCTCGAACGCTGGCGGCAGGAAGTACCCGCCCCTTTCGAATTTACGCTAAAAGCCTGGCAGCTTATTACGCACGAAGCGAAAAGTCCGACCTACAAACGACTCAAGCGAAAACTCACGGATCAGGAGAAGCAGGAGGCGGGTGGCTTTCGGCCCACGGCTATTGTCGAAGAGGCCTGGCAAACGACCCGTGCCTGTGCGGAGGCCCTGGGGGCTCGCGTGGTGCTGTTTCAATGCCCGGCCAGCTTTCGACAAACGCCGGAAAACGTGCATCAGCTGCAACGCTTTTTTTCGGAACTGGATCGGGGTACACTACATCTGGCCTGGGAACCCCGGGGTGACTGGGAATGGGACGTAGTGGAAGGCTTGTGCGAGGATCTGCACCTTTGGCACGCAGTTGATCCTTTTGTTCAGCAGACCATAACGCCCGAAACCGCTTACTTTCGCTTGCACGGACGGGAGGGCTGGCGGTACCAGTACGAGGAGCAGGAACTACGTGAACTGAAGGAATTGCTGCCCGAAGAAGGACCGGCCTATGTCTTTTTCAATAATAGACACATGGTCGAAGACGCCCAGACTTTTCAGCAAATCCTGAACGAAGAACCCTAGAAGCGAGTACCTTTGAATCACACTCTAAATCCTGTTTTAACGCATGAAAAAAGTAATCCTTAGCCTGCTCATGCTGGCTGTATGTACGGCTTCCAAGCCCAAGCCCACCTGGATCTATTTGTTCGACGGCAAATCAACCGCGGCTCTGCGGGGATACCGGATGCAAACCTTCCCAACGGATGCCTGGAAAGTGGAAGAAGGGGCCCTGGTAACGCAAACGGGCGTACCGAACATTGATCTGGTGACCAAAGAATCATTCAAGGATTTCGAGCTGGCCTTTCAGTGGAAAGTGTCGGAAGCGGGTAACAGCGGCGTTTTTTACTACATGAAAGAAGATGCCGCGAGTCAGGCCGGAAATGGCAACAGTCCAAACTGGCTGGATAATTTCGAAATGCAGATTCTCGACGACATCAATTTCAACGATAAAGAGCCCAAACGCTCGGCGGGTTCTCTGTACGATCTGATTACGCCTACGAACAAAAAGCTTCGACCCGTAGGAACGTATAACGACGCCCGGCTCATTGTCAATAAAAATCACGTGGAGCACTGGCTGAATGGTGAAAAAGTGGTGACCTACGAAATCGGCTCGAAGGATTTACAGGAGCTGATCCGGAAGAGCAAGTTTTCGAGTAACCCCAAGTTTGCCACCTCTACCGACGGACTACTCATGTTTCAGCACCACGGGCAAAAAGTCTGGTTACGGGATATTAAGATTCGGCGTTTGTAGTCTTTTCGGTTCACACTCTTCATGGATCTACCTATGAAAATGCTATACAGTGGAGCTTTGATCCTGCTGGGACTGGCGGCTCAGGCACAGGAATGGCAGTCCGTACCCACGCAAAACACGTGTGCAACGCGTCACGAAAGTGCGGCAACGCTGATTGGGGATAGTTTGTACGCCATCGGTGGCCGCGGGACGCGACCCCTGGAGGCCCTTAACCTAAATACGCTAATCTGGCAACGCCTGCCGTCACCACCCCTGGAGATGCATCATTTTCAGGCAATCACCTACAACGGTGAAATCTACGTGATGGGAGCCTTTGAAGGGAAATTTCCCCACGAGACGCCCATCCCCAACATCTATATCTACAACCCTACGAAAGGGGAGTGGCGAAAAGGGCCGGCGATTCCCAAGGATCGGCTACGGGGTTCGACGGGCGTGGTGGTATACCGAAATAAAATCTACCTGAGCTGCGGCATCATGGATGGACATTACGACGGACACGTAGCCTGGCTGGATGAGTACGATCCCAAGACGGATACCTGGAAAAAACTCGCCGATGCCCCCCGTACCCGCGACCACATTGCGGCGGCGGTCGTGGGAGACAAGATGTATCTGGCGGGCGGTCGGAATTCCACGGCCCGGATCAACAAGGTTCTGGAAACGACCATTGCCGAAGTGGATGTATACGATTTCAAAAAAGGTACGTGGGAGACCCTACCCGCTACCTCCAACATTCCCACACAACGGGCGGGTGGTACGGCCGTAACGTACCAGGGCAAGGTTTGGGTGATCGGCGGTGAAAGTCCACAGCTACTGGCTCATAATGAAGCCGAAATTCTGGATCCCAAAACCAATACCTGGACGAAAGGTCCTACATTAAAAAAAGGACGTCATGCGACGCAGGCGGTGGTTTATAAGGGCAAAATTTACATCGGAGCGGGTTCGGCCAATCACGGCGGTGGTCCGGAGCTGAATGATCTGGAAGTGTTGAAGTGAAGGTTTGAAGAACTGTGTTTGAAGTGGTTTGATGTTTGATAGGGGAATGCCTGGGTAGTTTGGGTTCCGTACGGAGTTATGGGTTGGCGAGTATAGTTTCAGTAGTAATACGGTTTGTTACCTGCATTTCATACGGTGCTATTCAAGTTAAACCTCTTCCGGGGTATGCTGTGCCTGCCGGGTTGATCGTATCCCCGTATTGCATACGGGGCTATTCAGATTGAACCCCTTCGGGGTTGGGAGGTTCGACAAATGAGGGAGGGGATAGGTGCAAGTTCAAGACTTGTGTCTATTTCTTGGCTGTTTCCAACTTTCTGTTTCCAAGGGTAATTACTTTTGAAACTCGAAAGTGTAAGCGGTACGGGTTGTCCGTAGCATCCGCTACGGACTTTTTTAATTAGTAGGCTGAGCCTGCCGGGCTGATGGTATCCCCGCATGTTCATACGGGGCTATTCACGTTGAACCCCTTCGGGGTTTGAGCGTGTGATTGATTATACGGGTGCAGGTTTCCAAACCTGTATTCATCCTATGTCAAATTTCAACGCTAGCTTCCCAAGCAAGAATCATTATAGAAAATCGATCGCATCAACGGGGCGGGTTGTCCGTAGCATTCGCTACGTACGCAGTAGTTGGTAGGCTGTGCCTACCGGGCTGGATGGTATCCTGAAAGCATGCGAGACTATTGGAATTAAACTCCCGAATTGTTTCAAAGAATCAGTAAAATTGATCTAATATGCGAGCAGTAAAATTAAAACGGCAAACACGCAATGGGTTATTAAAAAACGCTGTAGAAGCGTTCGATTTCATAGCTTGAGTTAAATCCCGCCCGTCCCCTGTTAACTAAAACAAACTCCAAAGGAGTTCCATTGTAAATAGCCCGGGGTGTAACCCCGGGTTAACCCCGAGTTCAGATACCTTTCTTACCATAAATTTGGATTCAATCGCATTCCTGTAATAAATTGCGTAACTAATTACGTAATTTATTAAACATGGACATCATTTCACAACTGGGACCTTTAGCCTTCGTCAGCCGGATGCGGCGACTGGCCGAATCCGTGAACCTGCACGCCCGGGCGGTTTACCAACAATACGGACTGGATTTTGATCCCAAGTGTTTTCCCGTATTCTGGACGCTTTGTGAAGTAGGTCCCTTGGGTATTAGCGAGCTAGCGGAATACATTGGCTTTTCTCATCCAGGTGTTATTCAATTGGCCAAACAACTGGAACAGGACGGACTCATTGTATCCGGGAAATCAGACACGGATAAACGGAAACGAATCCTGAAGCTATCTGAGAAAGGAGAGGCCTTGCGTCCCGAATTTCAGAAAGTATGGACTCATATTCAGGCCGTCAATACCGGACTAATTGCCGAGCGGCGTCACAACCTGCTTTGGGCGGTAGAGGAAATCGAAGGCGTACTCGTCCAGCAGGACTATCTCAGCATCTATAAAGACTATCTGAAAACGCAGCAGCTGGAAGAAGTGGAAATTCTGGACTACGATCCGGCCTATGCTCCGTACTTCAAATCTCTAAATCAGGCCTGGATCGAGCAATACTTCCGGCTTGAACCCCACGATCTCGAACAGCTCGATCATCCCGAAGAAATTTTGCAAAAGGGGGGCGTCATTCTCTTTGCCCGTTACCAGCAGGAAATTGTGGGTACCGTAGCTCTGGTACAGGAGAAACCCGGCGATTTCGAAATAGTCAAAATGGCCGTTTCACCCCAAGTACAGGGACGGCAAATTGGCAAAAAGCTGGGGCAGGCCATTTTACAGAAAGCCCGCGAAGCCGGAGCCGCCCAGGTATGGCTGGAATCGAATACGCGATTGGTGCCAGCTATCGAACTTTACAAAAAACTAGGCTTCTACAAAGTCGCCATGACCGCCACCCCCTACGAACGAGCCGACATCCGCATGCAATGCGATCTGTAAAGCTTATGCACCAACCTGCTCAGCCCATGGGCAGTATCACCCCCAACAACAATTAACCAATAACTAAAAAATGCTTATCCGTCTCGCCACCGAATCCGACCTGCCCGCTCTGGTAGCCTTACTCCAACGCGTGGTTCCCCTTATGCAGGCTTCCGGCAATCGGCAATGGGATGAATCCGTACCCCAATGCCGAGGTATTTCGCGAAGACATTCGTCAGGGCCAGCTCTGGGTGGCCGAGTACGAAGGTAGTATCGCGGGCGTAGCGGCCCTGACAACTGACCAGGATGCCGAGTATGCCCAACTGGGCTGGGATTTGTCCGAGCCCGCCATCGTCACGCACCGACTGGCGGTACACCCCGATTTCCAAGGAAAAGGGATTGCCCAACGATTACTGGAACAGGCCGAACAACTAGCCATCGAACGGAACATTGAAGTATTACGGGTGGATACTAACACCCATAACCAGGCTACGCAGCGACTCTTTCCCAAATTAGGCTACCGCTATGCCGGCGAACTCTCGCTGGGTTTTCGGCCCAATCTACGCTTTGTCGGTTTTGAAAAGCGACTAACCAGGAACTAGCTTATAATGGTTCTAAAAAAAGGCATATTCCATCAAATTTTAATGAAATTAATTCCCGGATAAATTATTCTTTATACCTTTGGTGTACGTACACTATTGCATTTTGTGTTTCCTGTTTCATCAGGTTGTAACAACGCATGAAGTGACGACCCATTGATACGCACGCCTCTGTATGAAAAAGGTTCGCCCCCTGATCCTTTCCCGTTTGCCGGTAACATCCCGGTGGTTTGTTTTGGTGAGTATAAGCCTCGTAGCGGGCGTGGTTGCCTGTAAACGTATGACGCAGACCACCTCGGCTTCGCTGGACTGGCCCATCACGGGTGGTGATCCCGGCGTAACCCGTTTTGCGGCGGCAGATCAGATCACGAAACAAAACGTATCCCGGCTGAAAGTAGCCTGGACGTATCACTCGGGCAACAAGGCAGGTAACATTCAGGGCAATCCATTAATTGTAGACGGCGTAATGTACGTAACAACGCCCGCTCAGGAAATCATTGCAGTGAATGCCACCAACGGTCAGGAAATTTGGCGGCATAATCCAGCCCGGGCGGGTGAAAAATTCGGCGGTATCAACCGGGGCATTGCTTACTGGAACGAAGGAAACGAACAACGGATTCTATTTACCGCCAATCATTACCTGCTGGCCATTGACGCCCGAACCGGAAAAACCATTGAAAGCTTCGGAACGGGCGGTCGCCTGGATTTGAACGAGGGTCACATGCGACCCGCGTCGGATATGAAAATTACGGCTCCGGCTTCGCCCGTCATTTATAAAGATCTGGTGATCGTGGGTTCGATGAGCTGGAGTGCTCCGGCCAACGTCAGCGGTTTTGACGTGCGTACGGGCAAAAAACGCTGGACGTTCTACACCATACCCCAACCCGGCCAACTCGGCTACGAGAGCTGGGGTGACCCGGATTTCTGGAAGGATGGGGCAGGCGTGAACGTCTGGGGCGGCTTGTCAGTGGACCCCAAAAATGGCATGGTCTATTTTGCGACGGGTCAGCCGAAAAATGATTTTTACCGTCCGGGTAAAGAAGGCTCGCAACTGTACGGCAACTGCATTGTTGCCCTGAATGCCAACACGGGCCAGCATGCCTGGCATTATCAGGTCATTCACCGCGATTTGTGGGATCTCGATTTACCCTGTGCTCCCATTCTGGCCGATTTTAACTACAAAGGCAAACCCGTACCCGGCGTGGTACAGTTAACCAAAACGGGGAATGTGTTTCTGTTCAATCGATTAACGGGAGAATTGTTGTCGGACGTAGAAGAGCGGCCCGTACCCCCATCTACCTTACTCGACGAACAGGCCTACCCGACGCAGCCGTACGTTCGCTGGCCGCAGCCTTTTTCCAAACAGGTGGTTACGCGAAATGATTTGACGGACCGTACGCCCGAGGCTCACGCCGATGCCCTCGCCCGTTTTGAAAAGGCGGACACGGGCTGGTACGTACCACCAACCCAGAAAGGCGTGATTTACTACGGCATTCACGGCGGGGCGGAATGGAGCGGCGGAGCTTACGATCCGACCACCGGAAATTTGTACGTGAACGCCAATGAGCTGGCCTGGCACATTACGATGATCGACATTAACGCCAAGGAAAAATCGGCTGAAGCTTTTGCCCAGCATCCGGGTCGGCGGGTGTATCTGGAGAAGGGTTGCGTCGGTTGCCACGGCTCCGAGCGACAGGGGAATGGCGGTATTCCGGCTTTAACGAGCCTTTCTAAGAAGTATAAAAAGCCGGATGTAGTTCAGATTGTGAAAAATGGACGGGGTGCCATGCCCGCTTTTTCCCAGATTTCGGAAGACGAAGTACAGGCTCTGGCGGAGTTTCTCCTGGATATGGAAAGCCAGACGGCCGTGAAGCAAAGCAATCAGAAACCCGTATACCGGGCGATGAATTATACCAAATTTCTGGATAAGGAAAATTATCCCGCTACCAAAGCCCCCTGGGGTACGCTTAATGCCATTAACCTGCATACGGGTCAACTTGTCTGGAAAAAACCGCTGGGTGAATACCCCGAACTAACGGCGAAGGGTATTCCGGTAACCGGACGCGAGAACTTCGGCGGCTGTATCGTCACGAAAGGCGGACTCGTGTTCATTGCCGCTACGGGTGATGAGAAATTCCGGGCTTTCGATAAAGACACGGGTGAACTACTGTGGGAAACGACCTTACCCTTCGGTGGTTACGCCACCCCGAGTACCTATGTGGTCAATGGCAAACAGTACGTCGTGATCGCGGCTACGGGTGGCGGGAAGTTGGGTACCAAGACGGGCGATGCGTATGTCGCCTTTGCCCTGGAGTGATTTTACAGAAGTAATGAGTATCGTTCGCCTTCGACCTCTTTTGATCCAATTTTTTAAATAAATAAGTATACATTTTGTTGGTAGATTCAGAAATGGAAAGTACTTTTGAATAAGATAGTTAACGTACACTATTTCACAACACCAGCGTACTTAGTCAAACCAGATTCAGCCATTCCATACCAGAGAAAGATGAAAAGCTAAGCTCTTACGGAGTGGAACGGCAAGGATTTTACCTGAATTTTTTAACGAGCAAATACGGTAACTTCCTCCGTACCTCAAACCGATATTTTCGAGAATTCCGGATGTACGATCCCTTCACAGCCTTCGATTAAAGCCTGTAAAATGATGACGTATAGACAATAAAGTTATTAAGTGTAGTACACTACCTCTAAATCTATTTCATTCAATAAACCTCGTATGCGTAAAGCTTTACTAGGCGTGTGTTTGGCGTTGGCTAGCTGGTCTGCGTACAGTCAGAAAAAACCCGTAGCGTATGGTGTGAATTTGGCCGGAGCGGATTTTGGGTCCACGATGCCGGGAGAATTCGACAAAACCTATACGTACCCCCGGCCTTCCGAGCTGGATTATTTCAAAGCCAAAGGATTGACCCTGATTCGGTTACCGTTTAAATGGGAGCGAATTCAGCCCAAGTTAAACGGACCACTCGATGCCCGGGAGCTTTCCCGTATCAAACAGGTCATCAAGCAGGCCCAGCAACGAAAACTCTGGGTTATTCTGGATTTGCATAATTACGGTCGCCGGCAGATGGATGGGACTGAATATCTGATTGGTTCTGAAAGAGTTTCTATCCAACACATCGGCGATCTCTGGCAAAAACTGGCTAAGGCCTGTCGGTCATACTCAAACATTTGGGGTTATGGTCTGATGAACGAACCGCACGATCTGCGAGCGGATACGCCCTGGTTTTCCATCGCCCAGCACTGCATTACGCAGATTCGGAAAACGGATACCAAAACCGCCATTCTCGTGGGTGGCGATCAGTGGAGTTCGGGCGAACGCTGGTTACGGGCCAGTGATACGCTCAAGTACCTGAAAGATCCTTCCCGACACCTGATTTTCGAAGCTCACGTGTATTTCGATAAAGACGGTTCGGGAACGTACAAACACGATTACCCAACAGAAGAAGCTTCGGCTCAGAAAGGAATCGAGCGGGTAAAACCCTTTGTCAACTGGCTGAAAGCGAATCACTTTCAGGGACTTGTCGGTGAATACGGCGTGCCGGATACGGACCCTCGCTGGCTCGAAACCCTCGATCAGTTCCTGGCGTATCTCCGCGAAAACCAGGTGAGCGGTACCTACTGGGCCGCAGGCCCCTGGTGGGGAGACTACACGCTCGCCGTAAGCCCCCGGCAGGGTGCCGATCGCCCACAAATGAAAATACTGGAAAAATACCCAACGCTTTAATTCTGACTCCCACGCATACTACTTGTTACCCGTTCATTTTAAACCTAATATCTATGAAACAATACTATCTATTGTTGCTAGCTTTCTTGTGCCTGGCGGTGACCTCAGAAGGCTGGACTCAGACTACCACCGTCAAAGGCGTGGCTCGGGCCAAAGACACGGGCGAAGTACTTCCGGGCGTCAGTATCCTGGTCAAAGGAACGACCTCGGGAACGGTCACCAATGCCGTGGGGGTGTACAGCATCTCCGTACCCGATGCCAACGCTACACTGATTTTTTCTTTTGTTGGCTACACGCCGCAGGAAATAGCTCTGGCGGGACGTACAACACTGGACGTTGAGTTGGAATCAGACGACAAAAAACTCAATGAAGTCGTTGTTATTGGCTACGGGCAAGTGAACCGCCGGGACCTTACCGGTTCGGTATCGACCGTAAAAGGACAGGATTTGTTACGCAACATTCCCGTAAGCGTCAACCAAAGTTTACAGGGACAAATTGCGGGCGTGAACGTCAATAAAGGCGACGGTGCTCCGGGTGGTGGCATCAGCATGACCATTCGCGGAGCCAACTCTTTCACGGGTAGCGAACCGCTGTACGTCATCGACGGTATTCCGTTCACCTCCGCCGCTACGCCCGCCGGAGCCGAAGGTTCCATGCAAACCATCAACGTACTGGCCAACATGAACCCGCAGGACATCGAGAGCATCGAAGTACTCAAGGATGCCTCCGCCACCGCCATTTACGGTTCGCGGGGAGCCAACGGGGTTGTGCTGATTACGACGAAGAAAGGCAAAGCCGGAAAAGACCGCGTAGAATTCACCACCAACCTGAGTCTGGGCCGGGTATCGAAACGCATTCCGATGCTGAATGGCTATCAGTACGCACTGTTTCAGAACGAAGCTTACGCCAACGCTAGTAAGTACATCGGCACGACGTTGGAAGTACCTTTTCCGGGGAAAATTGGCCGCGACCCGGTATTGGGTGAAAATACGTACCTGCCCGGACCGGAAGACTACCGGGATGGTTTACCCGAAGGCACCCAGTATCCGGCTGGTTTCAAAGGTACCAACTGGCAGGATGAAGTATTCCGCCCCGCCGTTACGCAGGATTACACGCTGTCGGTTTCGGGTGGAAATGATCGCGGCACGTACCTGATTTCGGGAAATTACCTGGATCAGCAGGGGGTATTGCTCAACTCCGGTTTCAAACGGTACAGTCTGCAATTCAACCTCGAACGCAAAATTGGGAAGTTGCTGACGATCGGTACGAGCAACAACATTGCCTACACGACCTATCAATTAGGAAAAACCAATACGTCCGGAGCTCAGCCCAGTTTGATCAGTTCGACGATTTTTTTCCCGTCTACGTACCCGGTGAACGATCCGAACTCGGCCTTCCGGGAATCGCTGATCAATACGTCCAATCTGGCCAATCCGTACAAAACCACGCAGTCGGCCCGTGATTTTACGTACTCGACCCGCGTGTACACCACGGCGTTTGCTCAACTGAACTTTACGCCCGCCCTGAATTTCCGGCAACGGATGGGGTATAACTACAACCTCAACTCGCGGGAAATTTATTACGGACGCGATCTGAACGAAGGCCGCACGCCCGTCAATGGCTTCGGCATGGTGAGCGATAATAACTACTCGCAGTTGACGATGGAGTCGATTCTGACCTACATCAAAACGTTCGGTACGAAGCACAACATTAACGCTGTAGCGGCTTATACCTACGAAAAAGGCGTTTCCGAGTACAAAACGATGTCGGCCACGGGTTTCCCGACGGACCTTACCAAAAACTTTAACCTTCGGGCGGGTCTGCGTCCTTCGCCCTTGCAAAACGGTCGGAACGACAACGCTCTGATGTCGGTACTGGGTCGGGTGAACTATAGCTACGACGGCAAATACCTCTTCACGGCTTCCTTCCGCCGCGATGGTTCCAGCAAATTCGCCATCCGCAACAAGTGGGCCAACTTTGCCTCCTTCGCTCTGGCCTGGAACGCGGGTGAAGAAGAATTCATCCGGAACCTGGGTGTATTCTCGACGCTGAAAGTGCGGACGAGTGTCGGACAAACGGGTAATCAGGGGATCGGTCCTTACGGCAGCATCTACGCCACAACCATTGCCAACGTACCTTTTGGTGGATCCGAACAGAGTGGTTTTGCGGTGGATAACGGTCGCGGTCTGGTTGATCCAAACATCAAATGGGAAACGACCACGCAGTATGACTTCGGCGTTGATTTTGGTTTCATGAACAACCGTTTCAATGTAACCGTCGATCTGTACAAGAAGCATACGAAAGACCTGCTCCAAACCATCCAGATTGCTCCCAGTAATGGCTTCAATACCATGCTGACCAATTACGGAACGGTGGAAAACAAAGGCTTGGAAATTACGGCGGTGGGAACACTGGTGCAGCAGAATTCCTTCAAGTGGGATTTGAACGCCAATATTTCCTTCAACCGGAACAAGATCATGGATCTGCCCGCCGACCAGTTTGCTCAGCGGTTGTACTACTCCTACGACAACATCTTCATCCAGCGGAATGGATACCCCATCGGCACGATCTACGGACTGGTAGAGGACGGCTACTACGACGACATTGCCGAAGTACGGGCCGATCCACAGTTTGCCAACTGGTCGGAAACGCAGCTTCGTTCGAAACTGGGCGAGATCAAGTACAAAAACATGGATAACAATCCGGCCAGTATCAGCGAGAGTACCGACCGTACGATCATCGGTAATACCAACCCGGATTTTACCTACGGTTTTACGAACAACTTTTCCTACAAAGGCTTCAACCTCAGTATCTTCTTCCAGGGCGTACAGGGGGGTAATATCGTCAACACCAACCTGCTGAAAGTACGGATGAACCAGTTGGGCAACGTACCACAGTGGGCCTACGATACCCGCTGGACGGAAGACAACAAAGCCGATGCCAAATGGCCCCGGGCCGATGCCTCGCAGGTACGGGTGATGTTATTCTCGGATCGCTATCTGGAGGACGCTTCTTACCTGCGACTGAAAACGGTCAACCTGGGGTATACCTTCAAGACGCCGGTGAAATACGTCGAATCACTGAATGTATACGGCAGTCTGGGTAACCTGCTGACCTTCTCGAAGTACAGCTGGTGACGATCCCGACGTGAACTCCTTCGGGGGCGATGCCTCCCGCCGGGGCGTGGATATGAACTCGTATCCCAACAACCGAACCATTACGCTGGGCTTCAAAGCTTCCTTTTAATCCTCCGAACTTTCTATGAAAAAGATACATATAGCATTAGTAGCCCTGGTACTGGCCAGCACGTCCTGCAAGGATGCTTTGAAAGAAACGCCGTATGATTTCGTCGGTCCCGATCAGGTGGGAACGACTACCGAAGCTGACGCCAAGCTCTGGGTCAATGGCGTACTGAATACCTTGAACAGCGGCTCCTTTTTTCAGTATGCCGTCTATAACCGTCCGCTGGAAGTGGACGCCGACGATGTAACCGGCAAGGATTACGCATTCCAGGCGATGGGAGCGGGGAACTTCCAGTCTACCTCCGACATCAACACCTTCTGGGGTGGACCTTATACCCTGATCGAACGCTGTAATTTCGCCATCACGAAAGTCAGCCAGATCACCATTGACGACGCTTCGAAAAACAACGCCCTCGGCCAGTTGTACTTCCTGAAGGGATGGGCGTATTATATGCTCGTTCGGGCGTACGGACCATCCCCATCTTCAAAAAATCCGTAACCGAAGGCGAAAACACGAACCAGCCCCGGGCCTCCGTACCTGACGTGTACGCCCACATCATCGAAAACCTGAAAATGGCCGAGACGATGCTGTACACCCGCACCAACGCCCGCTACGAAACGGGTCGGCTGAGTCAGGAAGCGGCTAAAACCTTACTGGCCAAAGTCTACGTAACGATGGCTTCCGGAGCCCTAAAGGGAGCCCAGGTCACCGTACTCGGTGGTCGGCAACGGGAGACGGTCAACGGCGTCGTGCGTCGCATCCAGCCGACGGCCACTACCTACACCAAGAGCGTGGTAGCGGGTCACGAATCCTTTGACGCCGCTCAGTACTTCAAACTGGCCCGCGATAAAGCCAAGGAAGTAATTGACATGCAAAAAGCCGGTTCACCCATCGATCTGTTCCCGCGGTACATGGATACCTGGGCTATTGGCAACCGCAACAAGGGCGAGCACCTCTGGCAGATGAACGCCATCACGGGATCGGAGATTTTCGGTAACTTCCTGTCGTACCATTACGTAGGGTATCTGATGGCGAACGGTTCCATCGACGGGGCCCTGTACGCCATGTCGGACCACTGGTACGAACTCTTCGAGGAAAAAGACCAGCGAATTACCGAAGGCGTACAGCACCGCTGGCGGATGTTCAGTAACGCCGCCTGGCATTACTACCCCGCTAAAGACAGTCTGAAAGTGAAAAACAGTGGGACTGTACCCACGGCGGAAGGTTACCAGCCTACGGACGTTTATTCCGCCGACCAGTTTCATACGGCCAAGCTGAGCAAGTACGCTCAGGTCTCTGACCGGACGGTACAGCGTTCGGATATGCCCTTTCCGTTCCTGCGGTACGCCGAAACCTTACTAATTTTTGCCGAAGCCGAAAACGAAGTCAACGGTCCGACGGCTGATGCCTACGAGGCTCTCAACAAGGTACGTCGTCGCAGTGGAGCCAGCAATGCCGCCAACCTCAATCAGCAGCAACTGCGTTCGTTCATCCTGCAGGAACGTCAACGCGAACTGGCCCTGGAAGGACACCGGGCCTGGGATATTCGCCGCTGGGGCATCTACCTGCAAGTCATGAATGCCATTGATATTGACGCCAATAACATCATCAAACGTCGTCAGGAGAAACATTTGTTGTTGCCGCTGCCGCTGAATGAAATCAACGGAAATACGGCCATCAATGAAAACAATCCGGGCTGGTAAGTTTCAGTAGGGTGGAGTCGTAATTCCTTCGGGAATAGGACTGGTCCAAGACCGCCAACCGGACCAGTGTTGACGCCGCCCTACTCAAATTCCTGATTTCTCTGGGTCGAGCTGGTATTTTTTCAGCTATTTGCGAAAAAGAGTACCTAAACCACTAATCAACGTTCTATGAAAGTTGGCATCGACAGCTACTGTTACCACCGCCTGTTTGGCGAAGTATACGCCGGACAAAATCAGCCCGACAAAATCCTGACGTTTGAAGATTTTCTGACGAAAACGGAAACGCTGGGCATTGACGGGGTATCCCTCGAATCGTGCTTCATCCCCAAATTCGACAAGGCGTATCTCGAGGGTATAAAAGCCCATCTCGACCGCACGGGCCTTGACCGTGTGTACGCCTGGGGACATCCCGACGGGCTGGAAGGCGGCAAGAACGAGCGGGCGTTTGAGGAGATGATCGAGCACATCGAATACGCCCAGCAGATTGGAGCCCCGGTGATGCGAGTCGTAGGCAGTAGTCTGATGTACCGCTTTGAGCCGCACGGTCCGCAACTCGAAAAGCTGACCCGAATGTTTTCCGAAGCCACAAAAATAGCCGAGCGATACGGTGTGAAACTGGCCGTTGAAAACCACATTGATTACAATTCAGACGAAATTCTGCAACTGATTCAGGGCGTGAACTCGCCGTATTTTGGCGTGAATTTCGATTCCGGAAATTTCCTGCGGGTGCTCGATGATCCCATCCAGGCGATGGAAAAACTGGCCCCGTACGTATTTGCCACGCACATCAAAGACCTGAAACCGGTCAAAGGCGTGCCCGTTAACGAGTGGTATTTCTTTTCCTGCGTACCCACGGGCGAGGGCCTGATTCCGAACGAACGCCTCGCCGAGCTTTTAAGTCAGCATAACTACCAGGGCTTCCTGGCAGTGGAGGTCGATTTTCTGCACCCCGATTATACCGACCGGGAAGAAGAAGTCGTCAAACAAAGCATACAGGCTCTCCGTTCACTGACTAAAACGCTCTAACGCATGGAAAAACAACTCAACGTCGGTATCGTCGGTACCAAGTTCATGGGCAAGGCCCACAGCAACGCCTGGAAAAAAGCACCGTTATTTTTTGATGTATCGGCTCAACCGGTCCTGAAAGTCGCCTGCGGACGGCACGAAGCTTCCCTCAGGGAATTTGCCCAACAGTGGGGATGGCAGGAAACGGAGACGGACTGGAAGAAACTCGTCGTCCGTCCCGACATCGATATTATTGACATTGCTCTGCCCCAGCAACTGCACTACGAAGTGGCTTTAGCGGCGGCGAAGGAAGGCAAACACATTTTCTGCGAAAAACCGCTGGCGATGAGTAGCCAGCAGGCGGAAGAGATGCTGAAGGTATGCGAAGACCACAAAGTTGTCCATTACCTCAACCACAACTACCGCCGTACGCCCGCCGTTGCTCTGGCCAAACGCATGATCGACGAAGGCAAAATTGGCCGGATTTTTCACTGGCGGTGTGCCTATCAGCAGGACTGGATTGTAGACCCCAGTTTTCCGCTCACCTGGCAACTCCGCAAAGAAACCGCTCAGGCCGGACCCCAGTGGGATTTGAACTCGCACGCAGTGGATCTGGCTCATTTTCTGGTAGGCGACATCGCGACGGTTTCGGCCCTGACGACCAACTTCATCAAGGAACGTCCGCTGGCCGATGAATCGACTTCGGGCAATCTTAAAGCCGAAAGCAAGGGTGAGGCCAAGGGAGAGGTGACGGTCGAAGACGCCGCCCTGATGCTCGTTCAGTTTACCAGCGGAGCCATCGGTTCGTTCGAAGCCACGCGGTTTGCGACGGGTAAGAAAAACGGGCTGACGTTTGAAATCTACGGTAGTAAGGGCAGTCTGCTGTTCGATCTGGAACGGATGAACGAATTGCAGTACTACTCCCGCGAAGACGCCGAAGGGTACCAGGGTTTCCGGACCATTCTGGCGACCGACGGCTCGCATCCCTACATGCAGCACTGGTGGCCCGCCGGGCACATCATCGGCTACGAACACGCCTTCGTGCACGCCGTGGTGGATTTTATTGACGCGATTGAAACCAAACAAACCATTACACCCAATTTCTCGGATGGCCTGAAGATTCTTCGGGTACTCGAGGCCGGACTTACCTCCGCCGAAAGGCACCAGCAAGTGATTATCAGTTAAACCAAACCCTAGTACTATGGAATCCTCTAACAAAGAAAAATTTGAACGCGACGGCTTTGTAATCGTCGATGTATTGACACCACAGGAAATCGATGATTTCCGCGAAGTGATGGATGCCTTGATCAGTCCAAAAATTCAATCGGCTGATACAGAGAAGCGTAGTTCATCCTTTCAGCACTTAGGGGATGAAATCAAGGACTTTGGCAAAGAGGCCCGGCAGTACTACTTCCACCTGCTTACCAAGCCGGGTACGGAGTCGATTCACCACGCCTTTCATCACCCCGTGATTCTGAAGACGGTGGAAGAGCTGCTCGGGCCGAATCTGATTGTCAATAACGCCTCGATTCTGGCTGCGAATGAAGGGACGCAGTACTCGCTGGGCTGGCACCGCGACATCATCCAGATTCCGCAGAACGAGATTGAAGACTGGCTGTTCTCGCCCGAACGTTTTCACAACAGCGTACAGATTAACCTGCCGCTGGTAGATGAAAACTCGCTTTGGGTTGTACCCGGCAGTCACAACCGGCCCAATACGCCGGAAGAAGACGAAGCCTTTCGGGGATCGAAACATTACGCCCCCGTGGGGGTTGAAATGCCCGGCGGCATTCCTGTGCCTTTGAAAGCGGGTCAGGCGGTTTTGTACAACAACAACCTGATTCACCGGGGTTTCACGGAAAAAATGAAGATTCCCCGTCGGACCTTACACATGGGTTACCACAGTGCAAACTTCCCGCCGACCTGGCATTTTTACCTGCTCAACGGCGATTTGCTGACGCCCCAGTACCTCGACACGCTCAGTCCGACGATGCGACGCATGATGGAAGAGTACCTCGAATGCCGTCGCCAGTATCCCGACATGAGTCAGACCTGGAAGTGGTCATACAATTTTCCTAATGAACTCGCCGTGTAAGGGCGTATTGATTTTCCTATGAAACGTTTTCTTTTCTTCCCGCTTCTGGCCCTGCTCTTTCTATCTGCTAAATCCGTAACGGCTCAGCGAAAAGCGAAAAGTATCTATGCCCGCGACAATCTGGTGGCCTGGTGTATTGTGCCTTTTGACACCAAAAACCGGGGTCCGGTCGAACGGGCCGAAATGCTCAACCAGCTGGGCATTACCAAACTCGCCTACGATTGGCGGGAAAAACACATCCCGACCTTCGACGAAGAGTTTGAGGCCTGCCGGAAAAATAATATCAAGTTTGAAGCTTTCTGGCTGTACTCCGGACCCAATCCGGAAGAGGACAAGGGCTTACAGGCCGTGTTTGACGTCCTGAAACGGCAGAAAGCGAAAATGCAGATCTGGTGCATGATTGGCGGCATTAAAGGTCTGGACGCCATGAGCGAGGAAGAAAAGATCAAAGCCGTTGCCCGGCCCGTTCAGTACATTGCCGACCGGGCCGCGGAGCTGGGCTGTACGGTTGGATTGTACAACCACGGCGGCTGGTTTGGCGAACCCGAAAATCAGTTGAAAATCATTGAGTACCTCAAAAAGCCCAACCTCGGAATCGTGTATAACTTCCACCACGCGGAAGAACACATCGAACGGTTCCCGGTTTTCTTCCCGAAAATGCTTCCGCACCTGATGGCCCTGAATCTGGCGGGACTGAAAAAGGGAAATCCCGTGAAGGTCGTACCCATCGGGCAGGGCGACGCTGAAGCCGGGATGATGCGAATCGTCCAGCAAAGCAAATACCGCGGACCCATCGGGATCATCAATGAAGATACGGCACCAGATGCGGAAGTGGGCCTTCGGCTGAATATGGACGGACTCCAGAAAATTCTTAAATCCTGGGGAGATACCGCTACGCTTAAAACCTACCAGTAAGCCTTTTTAACTTCCCGAAACTTTTAGCGTTTTGGGAAGTTTTTTAGTTTTAGTACCATCTGCTTCGGCATCCTGACTTATGCGTTTTCGTTTTCTATTTGCCTTCTTCTTTCTCTCCCTGCTCGCTCACGCCCAAACGGACTTACGCGTGAGTGACAACAAGCGTTTCCTGGTGTACCAAAGTGGGAAACCCTTCTTTTACCTGGGCGATACAGCCTGGGAGCTGTTCCACCGACTCGACCGGGCGGATGCTAAAAAGTACCTGAAAAACCGGAAGAAAAAAGGCTTTACCGTGATTCAGGCCGTAGTACTGGCCGAGCACGATGGCCTACGGGATCCCAATGCTTACGGACAGGTTCCTTTTCAGAATACCGATCCGAGCCAGCCGAATGAGGCCTATTTCGCTCATGTGGATTACATCCTGAAGCAGGCGGACCGGATGGGTTTGCACGTAGCCTTGCTGCCAACCTGGGGCGATAAACTGCATAAAGACAAGTGGGGCATCGGGCCGGAAATTTTCAACGAGAAATCAATCTACGCTTACGGCAAATACCTCGGCGAACGCTATAAACATCGCAAAAACATCATTTGGGTGATCGGCGGTGACCGCAATCCCCGGAAAGGGTCGGCGGACGTGGAAGTCTGGCGGACTTTGGCGAAAGGCGTGACGGAAGGCGTAGGCGGGGCGGACAAGGCCTTGATGACGTTCCATCCGCAGACGAGTTCTTCCACCTGGTTTCACACCGACGACTGGCTGGATTTCAATCTATTCCAGACGGGACATTGTGCGGACAGCAAGGTATGGGAACAGATTTCGCAGGATTACCGGCTGGCACCCGTAAAGCCTACGATGGACGGTGAACCCTTGTACGAAGAAATTCCGGTGTGTTTCGACCTGAAAAAAAACGGTTACGCCGATCCGAACGACGTACGCCGGAAAGCGTACCAAAGCCTCTTTGCCGGGGCTCATGGCTTTACCTACGGTTGCAACAACATCTGGCAAATGTACGTACCGGGTCGTAAAGGCTACATTGATCCCACTAAGCCCTGGTACGAATCGCTCGACCTGCCTGCTGCCCGGACGATGCCCTACGTTCGCAAGCTGATGGAGTCGCGTCCGTATCTGGATCGAATTCCGGATCAAACCTTGGTTCCCGGTACGAATTCCAACGATCCCAAAAAACGGATTCAGGCCACGCGGGGCAGCGATTACGCCTTTGTCTATTCTTCTTCGGGACAACCCTTTCAGGTACAAATGGGTATCATTTCCGGTAAAGAAGTAAAAGCGTCCTGGTACAATCCCCGAACCGGCAAGGCTCAGAAAGCGGGTTCGCTGCCTAATGCCGGTATTCAGACCTTTACCCCTCCCAGTCAGGGCAATGATCAGGATTGGGTGCTGGTACTGGATGACGCTTCGCGGTCGTTCCGTTCTTTGTAAATACATTTGGAATGAAAAAGCTTCTCCTTTGCTTACTGGGGCTACTAAGCCTGCCCGTTTCAGGTCAGGTACGGCTGGCTCGCCTGTTTGCTGATCACGTAGTCCTGCAACGGCAGAAACCCATTCCCGTATGGGGCTGGGCTCAGCCGAAGGAGAAAGTGACAGTGATACTGGCGGGCAGGACCCAAACGGCTAAAGCAGACGCCAAGGGCAAATGGATGGTACGCTTTCCGGCGATGGAAGCGGGCGGACCGTATGAACTACGCGTTTCCGCCAAATCGGGTAACACGTCCATCAGCGACGTGTTGCTGGGGGAAGTATGGCTTTGCTCGGGGCAGTCGAATATGGAATGGTCGGTAGACCGTGCCCAGCAGTATGAAACCGAACGAAAAGACGCCAACTACCCGCAGATTCGCCATTTCCGGGTAGCCAATGAGCTGGATCTAAGGCCGCACACGGATTTAAAAACGGGTGAGTGGCAGGTCTGTTCACCCCAGACGGTGGGCGGCTTTACGGCGGTTGGCTTTTTTTTCGCTCGGGAAGTTTATCAGAAGCTGAAGGTACCCATTGGGCTCTTGCATTCGTCCTGGGGTGGTTCCGACATCGAGGGCTGGATCAGTAAGGAAGCCTTGCTTTCGGATTCGGAACTTCGGGAAAATGCCCAACGCCTGCCCGCTACCTGGGCCGAAGCGGATTCGCTGAGTGAACGGAACTTCCGGCAGAAATTTTATGGCCGTGCTACCTACGTTCCTACGATGGCGGATGAACAGAAATTCCTCGGTTCTGACGTAGACTTTTCGAAGTGGGTTCCGCTGTATGATCCGATTGGACAATGGTACTACCGGGGACTGTTTGCTTTCAAAGGCAATGGTTATATGGGCCGGATCGTCCAGATACCCGCCGCAATGGCCAGTCAACCGACTACGCTGGTGTTGGCCGATAATGACAGTCCGACGGAAGTGTACCTCAACGGCAAAAAAATTGCGGAGGGCGTTGTAAAAGGCATTCGGGAAATCAAATTACCCACAAATGCCTGGAAACCAGGAGCGAATCAGCTCGTGATGAAACTTCAGAAGCGGACGAATCCCGAATGGTTTGGGCTGGGCTTACTGGGTACCCTTCAACACCTGTACGTAGCCAGTGAAACCGACAAAATCAGTTTGGTTACCGACTGGAAAATCATGCCTTCCCTGGCCGAACCGCACGGGTTTGTACCCATGCTGAACCGCTTACCGACGACGGTTTATAATACCAAACTGGCCCCGCTGATTCCGTTTGGTATTCGGGGTGTTTTGTGGTATCAGGGTGAAAACAACGCCGATCGGGCGTATCAGTACCGCCGGAGTTTTCCCCTGCTGATCAACGACTGGCGGCAACGCTGGTGTGAAACGTTGCCCTTCTACTTCGTACAACTTTCGAGCTTTGGCACCGATCAGAGCAGCAACCAGGGAAGTGCCTGGGCAGAGCTACGGGAAGCCCAGACGATGACGTTACAATTACCGAAAACCGGAATGGCCGTTACGACGGACATTGGTAATGCCACCGACATTCACCCCATCAACAAGCAGGACGTAGGGCATCGACTGGCAATACAGGCCCTCCATTTTGAGTACGGGCAACCGATGGCCTACAGCTCGCCCATGCTGGATACCGTGCAGTTTCAGGAAAATAAAGCCGTACTTCGTTTTAAATTCGCCGATCAAGGGCTGGTTGTAAAAGACAAATACGGTTACGTCAAAGGCTTCGAGATCGCCGGAACCGACCGGGTCTTCCACTATGCCCAGGCTCAGATCAAAGGCAATACCATCGAAGTGTCTCATCCCAGCGTTCCCCAACCCCAGGCCGTTCGTTACGCCTGGTCCGACGCTCCCATCGAAGCCAACGTCTTCAATACTGAAGGCCTCCCCCTAAACTCCTTCCGCACCGACCAATGGCCAGGAGTGACGGAAAAGCGAAAGTATGAGCGGTAGATTGGTTGTTTGTTTTGAGTTGCTGGTTATTAGAAATTCGGCACGGACGACATAAAACCATACCCGTCCTATCACATTCCATGTCGGAATTCCATTCTGGGGCTCAAGCTACCTACCGCCTTGGCAATGCAGTGGCCTTGAGCAAGAGGAGGTGAGCAGCGGGCGTGCCGGCATGGGATGCATACGGACTAAATGACCAGCCGTGCCTGCGGGACGTGATTTTGATCCAACTAGGAGAGTTAACCATCAGTGGTTCAGGATTGGAAGATTTCTCTACGGAATGAATTCAGGCTAAAAAAACTAGCTTTACTGAAAAGAAGTAAAAGAAAGAAATCTTACTTCACATGATACTTCAAATTCGACTTCATCACCACATCAATCGGCAGATAATAACTTTCCGGTAAGTCTTTCTTCAGCAAAATACTTTGGGATAAAAGCTTGATTCCTTCGTAAGCCTGCATTTTGGGTTGCTGACTGATCAGAAAGTGAATCGTACCATTTTCCAGGTAATGGATCGTTTCTGGAATAACGTCGTAGCCGATGAGTCGGTAACCTGTAAATGCTTTTTGTTCAAGCACCTGAGCCACGTGTTGAACACCGTTGATCGTAAATATACCGTTCAGGTTTGGCGTCTGCCGGATTACATCAGCCAATTGCTGGGCGATTTCCTCCGATATACCGCGGCGGGATTCGAACTTAACGATCTCGGTTTGTGGGGAAGTTTCCCGAAAAAAAGCCAGGAAGCCCTCTTCCCGTTTGGTGAACTGCAGGTGGTTGTCGTGTTCCTGTACGATATTGGCTAACAGAATCGTACCGTCGGGAGGGATGCAATAGGAAAGCAGTTCGGCAGCCAGATAGCCACTATCGTAAGCGTTTTGTCCGATGTAGCGGACCCCTTTCTCATCCGGCAAATTCGTATCAAACAACAGGCAGGGTATCTGACCCTTCTGACAGTGCCGGAGCAAACGAATGGCTTCCTCGTAAAATACGGGTACCATAAAGACGCCGTCAACCGTATCGGCCATGATTTCGTTAACCCGCTCCCGAAAGGAATCTTCGCTATTCTGATCGAAAAAAAACACCTTGGTCGTGACTTCCAGTTGCCGGATTTCTTTTTCCGCCTGTTCAACGCCTAGGATGTGATCATGCCAGAAAGGAATTTCTTTGGTAGCCTGCGGAAGCAGTACCGCCACCACGTATTCTTTCGTAGATTTCAGGCGACTGGCCAACAGGTTAGGCTGGTAGTTCAGCTCTTCAATGGCCTTGAGAATACGTTCCCGCGTTTCCTGGGATACGCCACCGCGATTGTGTAGTACGCGATCAACAGGGCCAATAGAAACATTGGCGTGCCGGGCGATATCCTTGATTCCGATCTGTTTATCCTTGTGTTTGATACGCTGAAGATTTTTATCAAAGTTAATACATTCTGGCTTAGGATGATGGGAAGCTTTCAGGTTTAATCCATTAATTTCGAGGTTTGTGAATACGGATACCAGATGCAGACCAAGGCGTTTTAGAATCATGAAATATTTCTTGTACGAGACTCGATCCGCTTCATTCGAATAAAACTACCAGCTTCAATCGAAGCTTTACAAAAGGCCAGCCCTAGGGTATACCCTAGATTTTTCCAATAAAGGGTTTTCCCTAATCGACGTATATCTAATTAATCCTATTTTGCTGAACAAATTTCTATTGATGGGAGGCTCAGTGACAACAACGCTTGCTATCAATAGTACCCTGAAAAACTTAACCTAATAAACAATTATTTCATAATGGCCCATGCCCTTAACACTGCCTCCGTCCCGGGAGTTTTCGCCTGTACCTCAACCCAAGGCCACTAAAGCAATGATACGGGTGTTAATTGCGGATGATCACAACGTATTTGTTGAGGGAATTGAATCTTTGATTTCGGGTTCCGCCAACATTCAGGTTACGGAACGGTGCTACACCAGTGCTTCAGTGCTGGAGCGACTCGAAACGACCGCCGTGGATGTGGTTTTACTGGATATTTCTTTTCCCCAAATCGAAGACGGACTGAGTCTATGCGAAGCCATTACGCGACAGTATCCAGCGTGTCAGGTGATTGCACTGACGATGCACGATGATGCCAGCCTGATCAAGCGAGTAGTCAAGAAAGGAGCCCGGGGATACCTCTTAAAAAACACAACCAAGTTGGAATTGCTCGAAGCGATTGAACGCGTGTACCAGGGAAAGCAATACTTTAACGATACCATTACCCAGATTTTACTGACCAACGGCAAGACCCGAAAAGCCGGCAGTGCACGCCTGAACCTGACCCCCCGCGAGTCGGAAGTACTGGCTCTCATTGCTCAGGGACTGACGACTCAACAAATGGCTACCCAGCTGTTTGTCAGCGTTAAAGCGGTTGAGTTTCACCGAAGTAGCTTATTGCTTAAGTTTGAGGTGCCCAATACGGCGTTGCTGATTAAAACGGCGATGGAAATGCAGTATATTGATTGATATACGAAAAATAGAAGTGTTGAAGCCGCTTTATTAACGCAAATGAAATCGTTTCGGGTAACGTTCTTACTGGCTTGGGTCACTTTACTAGGCCCTGTAGCGAAGGTCTGGGCACTGGCCGAAACACCCGTGATCGACAGTTTGAACCAGCGGGTTCGGGCACTGGTGGAGCGGCAACACTGGAAAGCTGCTGCTCAGGTTAGTGAACGCATTGGGAGCTTGTACCACCAACAGTACGGTTACAATCAGTATACCATCGAAGCGTATTTTAACAGCCTGAAGTACTACCACCGGGTAGGAGATTCTGTAGGATATTACAATGTACATATTTTGATCGGTGATTACTATACGCATGATTATTTCATGCAAAATCACGCGGAACAGTACCTGAAACGAGCCCTGCGTTTTTTTGAGCGAACGAAGAATATCACCAAAATTATTGAGTGTCACCTGGATTTGGCCAATATCATCCAAAATAAGGAACCGATTCCGAAAGCACTGTTTACCGAGTTACGCCGGACGGAACGACTGAGCGAGCAAACCAAACAAGCCTATTTTCAAGCCTATGCCCTGAACTTACTGGCTACGACGTATTCCCGAACCAAACAACCCGACTCGGCCCGGTACTTTGCAACCCGCAGCCTGAAGATGGCCCGGGAGCAGAACATTAGCTGGCTGATTGCCCTGAACCTTTTTTACCTGGGCATTACCGAACAGTTTAAAGATCGACCGAAGGCGGCCATTCAGTATTATCAGAAAAGTTATCGCATTGCTGATTCCGTAAATAATGTTTCCATGTTGCGGGAGCTGACGCGACACGCTGCGGAAAGTTATGCCCATCAGGATACGTATAAGGAGGCGTACGAATCCTTATTGCAATCACTGGCCTACACCCAGGAGTTCTATTATTCGGAGCAGACAAAAAGCATTCGCTTGCAGGAGTTGGATAGTCAGATTAAGACGCTAGCGGTGGAAAAGGCGTTGGTCAAGGAGCAAAGTCAGCATCAGCGTACGATCAATTCCATGCTGGTGATCGGACTGTTTATCAGTATTGTGGGCGTGGGGACGCTAATTTATATGCGACGTCAGCAAAAACTTATTGCCCAGCAACAGGCCGTGATTGCCCAGCAGCAAATTCGGGAGCTGGAACTGAAATCGCTACGGGCCATGATGGAGGGGCAGGAGGGCGAACGGAGCCGCATTGCCCGCGATCTGCACGACGGACTGGGAATTCAGCTTTCGCGGATCAAGCTGTTTGTGGAGGCTCATCAGGAAGCCTTGCCCGCGTCAGTACGGGAGCCGCTGAACCAGTTTCTGGATGAAGCGTGTACAGAGACACGATTGATTTCCAACGATTTACGCCCCTATGCCTTATCAACCTTTGGATTGATTCCGGCATTGGAAGATTTAACGCAAAAGCTGAATCTGGTCAATCAAACGAATGTAATTTTTGAGCACTATGGTGAAACCCCCGTCTTGAGCGATGAAGCTTCGGTGATGCTGTACCGGGTGATTCAGGAATTGATGAACAATGCTCTAAAACACGCCGATGCGAGTACCATTACCTTGCAGATGATGATCAGCGAAGACACGGCTCTGATCAGTGTGGACGACGATGGACGCGGGTTTGCGGAACCCTCCCGAACGGGTAACGGCATCACCAATATTCAATCACGTATAGATTACCTCGGTGGGCAGGTGATGTGGCAGAGCGAAGCGGGGAAAGGAACGTCAGTTATGATTTCGCTACCGCTTAAATCAAGTGCAACTTAGGTTGTAATTGTATGTCCAGACTAGGTTTGGTCCCCTAGGCATTAACCAATGCTTTGTGAAAGCTTGTTCTTTTAAGACTTGCGTTATTCACCTAGACTGGGTTTGGTCCTGTTAACACGCTGTTCGTTAGCCTGTGAGCATCTCCACGCCTAACGACAGCCTACGCTGGGCCACCGCGTTGCGGCTGTCGTAGGTCGTTCCGCTGCTCACAGGCGGGAAGGGTTTTCATCTTCTGACAGAAGTCATTAGTTTATGATTGTTAGTTAGTAGTTGTAAATCGTTAAAAGTCAGTTGAATAACTTCATGGACGGCTTAAAATTGGGCCCCGCAATGCATACGGACTAAATGACTAGCCCTCTTAGCGGGATGAAAAACGCACGTAAAAGAAAAATATCTATCTCAAAAAAAACATATGCACCCATTTCTACCCCTCTAACCCCGTTTTCCATGTCTACCTACTCCTGCGTTAGCTAACTGATTTCCGGGCTTTTGTGCGTGTATTCGGGTGTTCCGAAACACTTCTCGTACCTGTCCTCTACGGGTATGCTGGACGCATACGCTCTAAACTCTCTACTACAGTCGCTTTCCTAATTCAATTTCTCATGATCAAACAAGTATTGTTTCTATTTCTCTGGATAGGGGCTTGTCTGAGTGCCTTCGCTCAGCAGCGAACCATCCGCGGCGTCGTTTCGGATGTTCAGGGTACCACGCTGCCCGGAGCTTCCGTCTACGTCAAGGGTCTGCAACTGGGTACCACCACCGATGTGAATGGTCGCTTCACGATCAATGTACCCGCAGATGCCAAGGCCTTAACGGTTTCGTACGTAGGCATGCAAAACCAGGACATAGAGCTGGGGACGAAAACCGACCTCAGCATCACCCTCCAGTCCAACGACCGCAATTTTGATGAAGTCGTTGTTATCGGTTACGGAACGGCCAAACGCTCGGACGTTACCTCTTCCATCACGACCATTAAAGCTACGGAGTTGAAAGACATTCCAGCGGCGGGTGTCGATCAGCTCCTGCAGGGAAAAGCGGCCGGGGTTACGGTAACCAGCAACGGCGGCCAGCCCGGTGGCGGCGTATCGGTGAAGGTACGTGGCGTCACGTCCATCAACAGTAATGACCCCCTATTCGTGATCGACGGCGTTCCCTTCGTAAACGGAAATACATCCGCCAGTTCTGGTTATGCCGGGCTGGGGGGCGGTGACGGTCAGACGGGTAATAGCGTCATGGCCATGCTGAACCCCAACGATATTGAATCCATTGACGTACTGAAAGATGCCTCCGCTCAGGCCATTTACGGCTCCCAGGCGGCTAACGGCGTTATTCTGGTAACCACGAAAAAAGGAAAGTCGGGCGAGGGAAAAATCAACTACGAAATGTACACTGGCGTATCCGAAGTGGCCAAACGGCTGGATCTGATGGATTTGCGAGATTTTGCCCGGTATCAGAATGAGGTACTGCCCATCATCGGCAATCCCGTTTCCGACGAATTTCGCGATCCTTCCATTCTCGGCAAAGGTACGGATTGGCAGGAAGCCATGTTTCAGCGGGGTAAGATTCAGAACCATCAGCTGAGCTTCTCGGGCGGTCGCGAAAAAACGACGTACTACTTTTCGCTAAACTATTTCGACAACAAAGGCATCCTGCTAGGTTCGGACTTCAAGCGATATTCCACCCGTTTCAGTCTGGACAATCAGTTAAAAAGCTGGGCTAAAGTCGGCTTAAGTGCCAACGTTTCGCGGAGTATTCAGAACGTGTCGCTAGCCGATGCCGCCGAAGGTACCATCTGGTGGGGAGCTTCGACCAGCCCGCTAATTCCGGTGAAAAACCTGGACGGTAGCTGGGGTGGTGGTCAAACCATTGGCGGGGTGCAGTACAACAACGCCAACCTGGTCGGCAACAGCCAGTTCCGGGGCAATACCAAAACGACCAACACGGTTTTCGGTAGCCTGTACGCGGAAATTCAGTTGATGAAAGATTTGAGTTTACGGAATGAAGTATCCTACTCGCTCGGTCAGGATAACAACGTGGCGTTTCAGAAAGCGGGTAACGTGGGCGGTACTTCCTTCCGCAGCAAACTCATCGATTCGCGTTCGGACAGCTACTATTACTCCCTCACCAATTACCTGAATTACAACAAATACATTGGCAAACATGGTATTCAGCTGACGGTCGGTCATCAGGCTCAGTCGTCGTATTACCAGTCTATTTCGGGTTCAAAAGTGGATTTACAGGCCGATATTTTTGACCTCAATACGGGCAGTTCCGACCAGACGACCTGGGGTTTAGGCGGCGGTAAGGGACACTGGGCGATGGAATCGTACTTCGCCGGCGAMTKATACCTACGGTGACCGGTACTCCATCTCGGCCAGTTTCCGGGCAGACGGTTCCTCTAACTTCGGTCCGAACAATCGCTGGGGGAATTTCCCGGGCGTATCGGCGGGCTGGACCATCTCGAACGAATCCTTCGCCAAAGGAGCCATGGCCAAAGTCGTCAATCACCTGAAACTGCGGGTCGGTTACGGAGCCGTGGGTAATCAGAACTTCCCCGGTGGAGCTCCAAACCCCGCCTACGTGGGAGCGGTACAGTTTTTCTCCGGACCCGTGGGCTTTGGTACGTCCAACATGATCAACGGAATTCCGAACCCGAACCTGAAATGGGAATCGGTGAAAACGACCAACGTGGGTCTGGACATCGGCTTCCTGAACGGCCGCATCGACGCAACCATCGATGCCTATAAAAAGGTAACGTCCGACATGATTATCTTCCTGACGGGTCCGAACCTGATTGGTGTAGGGGATCAGTGGGATGACCTGAAAGCTCCGCTGGGTAATGCCGGACAAATGACGAATACGGGCGTGGATCTGGGCATTACCTCAACCAACATCCGCAACGACAATTTTACCTGGAAAACCAACGCCGTACTGACGCAGTTTACCAACACTTACGACAAGGCCGCCAGTGCCGCTTCGGCCCTCGACGGAAAGGTATACTATAACAACTACCTCGTGACGCATACCACGCCCGGACGCCCTGTGGGTTCCTTCTGGGGTTTGGTAACGGATGGACTGTTCCGTAACCAGTCTGATCTGGATAACAGCCTGCCGCAGTTTGGCTACAAGGTGAACCAGAACGAAACCTGGCTGGGTGACATTCGCTTTAAGGATATCAACGGCGACAAGAAAATCGACGCGGGCGATATGACTTTCATTGGTAGTCCGCTGCCCAAGTTCACCTGGGGTTTGACTAACTCATTCACGTACAAGGGAATCGATCTGTCGATTTTCCTGCAGGGAAGTCAGGGAGCAAAAGCCTTCAACTTCCTTCGCTGGCAACTGGAAGGTTTGAACAGTGCCTGGTCGAATCAGATGCGTACGGTGAATGATCGCTACACGGAAAGCAACCCGAACGGTTCCTTACCTCGCTTCACGGTGACGAACAAAAACAACATCGCCATGTCGGATCGCTACGTGGAAGATGCTTCATACGCCCGGATTCAGAACATTACGCTGGGGTATCGGTTGCCGACCGCTTTCCTGAGTAAAATCAAAGTAAGCAACCTGCGGATTTACGGTTCGGTGCAAAACCTGAAAACCTTTACCCGCTATTCTGGCTACGATCCGGAAATCGGAGCCTTTAATAATAGCATCAAGCTCATGAATGTGGATATGGGCCATTATCCCAACCCCCGGACCTTTACCCTGGGAGCGAACCTGCAATTCTAAGCCAATCCTTACCTGATCAAGCAATGAAGCGTACCTTTCTATACTGCGGTTTAGCGGCCTCGCTGCTGACGGCCTGCAACAAAGAATTCATCGATCGTCCTTCTTTATCGGGAACGACGACGGGCAATTACTACAACAACGCCGAAGAAGTACGGGGAGCCACGAGTACCCTCTACAGCGGTCTGCCCTGGCGGAACTACGAAAGCCGGGCTCAGGATGCCATTGGCGACGTCATGAGCGGTAACATGTTCACGTACACCGACGTGGAATACCTCAACTTCACGCTGTCTTCGGCGTCCGAACGCATTGGAGCGGCCTGGGGAGCGTTTTACAAAATCATCGGTTACTCGAACGTAATGATCAAAACGTTCGAGGAGAAAAAAGCCGCCGGTGGTGGAGCCGCCTACCTCGATCCGGCCATTGCCGAGTGCCATTTCATTCGTGGAACGGTGTATTTCTACATTGCCCGTACCTGGGGACATGCCCCCATCATTACCGATCCGGGAGAAACGGCTCTGTCGGGAAACTTCAATATTCCCCGCTACCTGCAATCCGACGTACTCCGCTTTGCTCTGGAGGAATTGAAGCTGGCCGAAGCCGGCTTGCCCGAGTCCGATGTACCGGGCCGCCTGACCAAGTATTCGGCCAAAGGCATGCTGTCGAAACTGTACCTCTACCAGAAGGACTACGCCAATGCAAAAGCCAAGGCCGAGGAGGTGATGAATTCGGGTAAGTACAATCTGGTGAGCGATTACAACGGGATGTTCACCAAGAGCAGCATGAATAACAACGAGGAATGTCTGTTCAGCATCCAGCACCAGCTTTCGGGCGATCCCTGGGGTACGGGCAACCTGAAAAACCCTGACCGGGGTGCGGCGAACCTACGTACGGCTGAGGCTGACGCCTGGGAAATGTACGTTCCTTCGCTGGATCTATTGAAAGAATACGAGTTTGGTGATTTACGCCGGAAGTGGTCGGTGATGGAACACGGCTGGACGAACCCGAACTGGAAACCGCAACGCGTGAATGCTCCCAAGTATAACGCGTTCATGGCGAACGGATTTAAGTACGATACCCTGGTATCGGCGGATGAAGGCGGTAACCTGAACGCCACCCGTTCGAATATCGCTAAATACTTCGCGGGTCCGGGCAAAAGCTTTGGTAGCGATGCCGTACTGGGTCAGAACTCCGGTAACAACGTAGTACTGCTTCGCTACGCCGACATTCTGCTCATTTACGCGGAAGCTACGCTGGCCGGAGCTGCCTCCACGACTGACGCGAAAGCTCTGGCGGCCCTGAACAAGGTACGGGCCCGGGCGGGACTGTCACCCCGAACATCGTTTACCATTGACGATATTCTGCACGAACGCCGCGTGGAATTTGCCTTCGAAGGCGATTACTGGTACGACATCCAGCGGCAGGGTTTTGCCAAGGCGAAAGCCATGATTCAGAAGCAGAACCGGGGTACGGCCACGGGAGCCAATTACATTACCACGTTTACCGAGGATAAAATGTACCTGCCCATTCCGGCGGGCGAGATTATCCAGGACCCCGAGTTGGCCAAAGATCCCGTACCCTATTACAAATAATCTGGAAGGAACCTAAGCGATGAACATACCTACTTTTTTTACCCGGGCGACTTTGCCCCTACTGATGCTGGGAGCGGGCTTCGTACTGAATGCCTGCACCGAAGATACCGATGGAAGACCGCAGATCAAACCCGGTAACCCCGTAGCTTCCGCCATTACCCCTGACTCCGCCTCGGGCGGTTCAGTAGTGACGCTAAAAGGAACCGGACTGGGTGATATGCGGGCGATTGTATTCGAAAAGCAAAGTGTAGCGGCGGGTTTTCAGCCGACGCTGAATACAGAAAATGCTCTCATTTTCCGCGTACCCGATGAAGCGGCGGGTGGGGTACAGAATATTACGTTTACGAACAGCGAAGGCCGAACCGTATCCGTACCCTTCCGCGTGCTGGCGTACCCGACGATTACGGACGTTTCCAATTATAATTTCACCAAAGGATCGACGGTAACGCTGACGGGGAATAACCTCGAAGACGTCACGGCAGTGAAACTTTCGGGTACCTCGACCGTAGCTAAAATCGTATCCAAAGAGAAGAAGAAACTCGTGCTCGAAATGCCCACGACAACCGTGGGCCGGGCCACGCTGGATATTACCAATACCACGGGCCTGATGAAGACCACTCAGGAATTTGTCAACGTGGAGCAGGCGTATCCGATTTTCCTTGATGCGTACGCGACGGGGGTAACCGATGCCTCCTGGGGGGATGCGGCAGCGATCAGTACGAAAGAATTCAAGTCGGGAACGGCCTCGGTGGGTAAAAACTTCCAGAAGGGCAACTGGCACCTGATCGGGTTTTCGATGCCGGGACTGGCGTACTCGTCTGCGTACACCTACGTTTCGGGTTGGATCAAGGGAGCTTCCGCCGACTACACGCTGTACCTGACGACGGATGCCGCCTCCGTAGGTTTTGGGGAATACATCGAGAAAAACAAGATCGACGTGAAAGCCAACACCTGGACGTACTTCAAAATCAAACTATCGGATATGGACTTCTGGTCGGCGGGTAAAACGCTCAAGCAGATTGGCTTCCGGATCAAAGGCCCCGATAAGCAGGACGAGACGTTCTATTTCGATGATCTGATTCTGGTTAAGTAAGGTTTCTTCCCATTTGCCCTCCTGCTGCTTTTCCTGAAAAGTGAGCATGAGGGTTTATTTTGTAACGTATGCACGTATTCAATCGTATTGGTCTGGCCGGCATGCTTTGGCTTGGATTAAGCAGTTCTCTATTTAGTCAAACCCCCGTGCAAAAGCACGGAGCCCTTCGGGTGGTAGGTAATCAGATTGTCGATAAAAATGGCCAGCCGCCCCAATTGCGGGGAATTAGTTTTTCCTGGAGTGTCTGGGGGGGAAGGAAGTACTACACGACGGACGTCGTAGATCATTTATGTAAGGATTTTCAAACCACCCTGTTGCGGGCTTCCATGGCGGTACAACCCGATTCGGGCTATTTGCAACAGCCGGAAGCACAAATGGCCCTGATTACCCGCGTCGTGGATCAGGCGATCAAAAATGGGGTGTATATATTGATTGACTGGCACGACCATAACGCCGAACAGCATGTGCAGGAATCCAAGGCTTTCTTTCGGGCGATGGCTCAGCGGTACGCGGGGAATCCACAGGTGATCTATGAAATCTGGAATGAACCGGAGCGACAGACCTGGCCAGTAATCAAGGCCTACTCGGAGGAAGTGATTCGGGAAATCCGTACCTACGATCCAAAGAACCTGATCATCGTAGGTAGCCCCCACTGGGATCAGGACGTGGATGTGGCCGCGGCTGACCCGATCAAAGGCCAAACGAATCTGGCGTATTCCTTCCACTTTTACGCCAGCGAACCGTACCACCAGGATGGCTTGCGGGCTAAGGCGGAAAAGGCGATGAAGCAGGGCCTTGCTCTAATGGTAACGGAGTGGGGCGTCGGCGAGGCTTCGGGTGATGGGAAGTTTGACCGTGAGCAAAACCGAATCTGGCTCAACTGGATGGAAAAGCACCGACTAAGCTGGGTAAACTGGAATATCACCGACAAGAAAGAAACCACGGCCATTCTGCAACCCGGTGCCCCAGCGAATGGAAAATGGACCAAGGAACACCTGACACCAGCGGGAATGTACATTCGGGAGCAGTTGCATCAGTTACAGAAGAGTCGTTAAAGGTTATACCAATAGATAATTCCGTTCGCATATACGTAACTGGCAGGACTTCTCCTATGAAGGTAGGTTCCGGCCAGTTATGTAGGTTTATAGCCGTAGGCGTTCACCAGCCTCTGGTAAGTTTTCGCCAGAATCTCTGCTGCCAGCTTACATTTTCTTCCCGACGAAGCCAGCAATCCAAACCTTGCCTAATTAGTAATTCATAACCGGCTTCCGTCAGGCTATAGAGCTGGTTACCGTGTTTTTCCAGAAAACCTTCCTTCCAGAAAATGTTGAAAGCCCGTTTTCGCAACGAAGAATCCTGGGAGGTTTGCTTCGTATACGTTTTAACCCGGAGTTCTTCGATGATCGCTTGCATTTCATGGAGGAGGGCAGGAGTCATGGATCAGGAAGAGGGCCGTAGTCGAATGAACGAAAGATTGAAAACCGGTGATCCACAAAAGTATAACCTTTACGTAAGAATCCGAAGCCCGACGGCAGGCTGGCTGACGAGTATCAAAAATCAAGAAAAGTGAGGAAATGCAGGAAAAATCAAAAAAAAATTGCAGACGCTAATGAAAGAGTTGCCAATGAGTAATTCGAAACGCAGCTCTGTTTCAAATATGGGATTTTTAGTAGATGTAATTTTAACTATTCGCTTTTTATTGGAATTTAGTACTCACTTCAAACATGTTTTAAGTAGAATTGGCCTGCAAGCAAACCGGCTATTTTTATTGTAGTTAACTATTCACTTTTTTAACAACATTTCATAAATACTTATCATATCAAAAGAATATTTTAAAAACTCGTTTTAACTGATTAATAATATTTCTAAAAAAATGGTTTACATAGTTGCCTGATAAAAAAAAATCCTATTTCTTTGAAATGAATTAACCGATAGTTAGTGCCCGCCAAAGAATGCTGAACCTAGAATAATTTAAGTTTTACCCAAATTTCAACTGTTTTAGTATTAGCATACCTGTCTAATTTTGCCAATCCAGGGTTTGTTAACAGATAAAGGGTAAAATCAGCAAAGCTGCATGATTAGCAATTTATCCTGTCGGTCTTATTTCCTGAAAGCTTCTGTTCCCGCCAAAATGCAACTTTCAGATTACTTGTCCCCAAAACATAAGCCTGACTCTTCGGATTATAGCGGACCACTCCGTTTGCCGTAATTCTTCCATTGCCTGAGTCTTGCATCAAGAAAACAAAAACATATACGAAAGTGCCCTCTGTTCCTATATGTTGACTTTTTCGTTGGATTTTATCATTTCCAAGGTATGTATCTGACCTAATCCCCCGGTCTGTACTGCTTTGCAAAAGATATTCCAAACGAATCAATGATGCTGTGTATATACAAGCACTCATTCTCTCGTAAAATCATATCCCAACGGTAGATTGGTTTAGCCTAAGCTAGCTGATTTAGCCAGTTCTGTGCCGTCACTCCAGAGCCGGTTTACCCCAGTGTGTCCTTACGTACCCTTCCGCCTCGGGTGCTTCCGGTAATCTCATTTCAACTCGTTGTTTTCCAAGCAGCTGCCGCTACGGTTGTGTATGTTCAAAAGTAGCCTTTTCATGTACTCTGACGAGTAGATGACGCGAGGCTCATGTATACCGTGTGCGATCAGATGTTTTACTCGCAACCCCTACAAAAATGAGTAACTATTACTTAGAAGATAATTCGCTGGTAATTGAACCGGATCAGTCCAACCTGAAGGCGAACCTAACGAAGTACCTCCGGAACTGGCCCTGGTTTATCCTGTCGGTCATGCTGGCTTTGGTAGTAGCTTACATTTATTTACTTTATCAGCAACCCGTGTACCGGGCCAAGGCCAGTATGCTCGTAAAAGATGAGCAGAAAGGGGCAACTTCCAGTGAATTGATGAAAGAGTTTGACATTTTCGGACAGCAAAAGCTGGTCGATAATGAGATAGAAATATTGAAATCGTACATGCTAATGGATAAAGTCGTAGGTGATTTACGTCTCGATGTACGCTATTTTTTGGATTCGAACTTTGGCAAACGTGAAATATACGGAAACGAGCCTGTACAGGTAATAGTTGAACAGGCTTATCCCGAATTATACCATAAAGTATTGACTCTCAACTTTCCGGATGCTGACCATGTCCGGATTGATGAGGTAAATTATCCCGTAAACAAGAGTGTCTGGACGCCCTATGGCCGTTTACGCATCAACAGTGCCGCACCCCTGACCACGGGTACGGCTCCGCTGCTGGTACAGGTAGTACACCGCGATGAAATGGTAGAAGCTTACCTGGGCAGCCTGTCCGTGGAGACGAAAAGCAAGCAATCTACCGTGATTGAATTAACCCTGGACGATGCCGTACCAGCGAAGGCCAAGGCGATTCTCAACAGCATGATGGAGCACTACAATGCCGCCGCCATTGAAGATAAAAACAAAACGGCTGCCAATACCCTGCGATTCCTGGACGAACGCCTGCAACTGGTTTCGGGCGAGCTTCAAACGGTGGAAAAAGACGTAGAGGTGTACAAAACCCGCAACAGCATTACAGACCTCAGTACCGAAGCAGAAAATTTCCTGCAACGCGTAGGAAGCAACGACGCCCAGCTGAATCAGGTTAATATCCAGCTCGGTACCGTCAAGGATATTGAACGGTATATTAACTCCCGTTCACAGGATCGTGAAGTGGCTCCGTCCACCCTGGGTTTAAGTGATCCGGTACTATTGGCCCTGATCTCGCAGGTAAGCGACATGGAATTTAAACGCGAAAGCCTGTTACAAACTTCTTCGCCTCTGAACCCCAATCTGCAAATCCTTGAAAGTCAGATTCGAAATACCAAGGCCAACATTCGCGACAACGTACAAACGGCCAAGACCATGCTCGAAACCTCCCAGCAGCAATTGCTGGTAGCCAATCGGAAAATGGAACGGGTGATTCGGAGTATTCCCAAGAAAGAACGCCTTTTACTGGACATTTCCCGGCAACAAGCCATTAAAAATAACCTTTATTCCTTTTTATTACAGAAGCGGGAAGAAACGGCAGTTTCGTATGCCTCTACCATCGCCGATAGCCGGATTGTGGATACGGCCCGTAGTGGCAAGTTTCCTATCAAACCCGTGGGCAGAACCATTTACCTGCTTTTCGCAGTCGTAGGCTTGCTGATTCCCATGGGCGTAATCACGGCGAAAGATTCGCTCAACAATCGGGTTACGCGTCGGCTGGACATCGAAACGATTACGCAGGCTCCCATTTTGGGAGAAGTGATGAAGAGCAAGGAGGCTGACAAACTGGTCATGGGCGATCGGTCGGTGATTGCTGAGCAAATCCGCACGATCCGCACGAACCTTCAGTTTGTAAAACCTAATACGGAAAGTCAGGTACTGCTCTTTACTTCAAGCATTGGGGGAGAAGGGAAAACATTCCTTTCACTCAATTTAGGGGCTAGCCTCGCCCTGGTCGATTGCCCAACGGTTATTCTGGAAATGGACCTTCGGAAGCCCCAATTGCGTAAAACCCTGGGAATGAGTAGTAAAGTCGGAATCAGCAACTACCTGATTGGCGATGCCACGCTGGACGAAGCCCTTCACCCGATTCCTGGCTACGACAACTACTATATCATGCCGAGTGGTCCGGTACCACCCAATCCCTCCGAATTACTCAGCCGGAAACGTCTGGAGCAACTGTTCTCTGAACTGCGGCAACGCTTTACGCACGTACTGGTTGACTCACCGCCGATTGGGCTGGTTTCGGATGCCCAACTGATTGCTCCTTTTGCCGATTCGACGCTCTACATGGTTCGCCACGATGTGACGCCCAAGAATTACCTGAAGATGGTGGACACGCTGTACAAAGAACAACGGTTTCATAACCTCAACATTATTCTGAATGGCGTAGGGCAGAGCAAGAACGATTCCTACTATTATAATTACAGCTACGGTTATTACGGCGAAGATCCCGAAAAGGCCTAACAGCTGGGAGCGTATCAATCCTACCGTGAGTACGAACCACCGCTACGGCAGTATTCATGAAAATTTTAATGCAAACAGGTAAAATAAATGGTTGGGTGAATCAAGTATACCGTTGAATCGAAAGACCAGACGGTATACTTAACCGGTACCACGGGCATTGTTAGAACGTGGTTGACAAGGCGAAAAACAGAGATGCATTTTAAACGTATATTATTGAACGTTATTTTTTCGCAGAGCCCTCTCGAAGGATAACGAATGAAAGGTGGGGAAGCCCTGACCAGTAACCTACGTGTACTGACTTACCGCCAGAAGTTAGTCAATTAACGTGTGCAAAACTTGCTTTATGATTAGCCCTATCCCACGTCGGGACAGGTGGTGATGTTATTGAAGTCATATCATCCGAATGTTAATCGAAACAGGATAACCACACCATGGAAATTACGGAAGATGTTTTGCGAATCACCTATTCACAAACCACGGAACCATCCAAGAAAGTAAGAAAACCCATCGCTGGTAAGCGAGTTTTTGATGTATGTATGGCCAGTTTAGTCACCGTACTGGTGCTATTCTGGATGATCCCCCTGATCGGCGTTTTGATCAAGCTAAGTTCACCTGGACCCATATTCTTCGTACAGTGGCGTACGGGGCGGCGGGGAAAACCCTTTCGCTGCTTCAAGTTTCGTACGATGAAATACGTAAAGGATTCCAGTTTTAAGCAGGCGACTCGGAATGATCCCCGTATTACGCCCATTGGACAGTTTCTCCGGAAAACAAATCTGGACGAAATGCCTCAGTTTCTGAATGTCATACTGGGCGATATGAGTATTGTGGGACCCCGGCCGCATGCCCTCGAACACGACGCGGAGTACTGGACGATTGTACCCAATTTCAGTCATCGATACCTGGTAAGGCCGGGTATTACGGGGCTGGCTCAGACCCGGGGCCTACGTGGAGAAGTAGGATTGCGGGAAATGAAAAACCGCCTGAGAATGGATCAGTGGTACATCAGGAAACGCTCTACCGTTCTGGACGTCAAGATTTGCTGGTGGACCGTCGAAAAAATGATCAAGGGAGATAAAAAAGCGTGGTAATACGTCCTGCTGCTCGATGATTACGCAGGTTTGGAATCGTTGAAACCTGAAACTTGTAGCTGGTACACCCACCAGCAGAAACCCACTCAACATTGTCTACAATTTAAACCTTCTGAATGAAAACGGCATTAATTACGGGCGTAAACGGCCAGGACGGAGCATATCTGTCGGAATTGTTACTCGAAAAAGGCTACCTGGTGCATGGCGTGAAGCGTCGGGCGAGTCTCATCAATACCGAGCGGATCGATCACCTGTATCAGGATCCCCACGAAGCCAACGTTCGCTTCAAGCTGCACTACGGAGACATGACCGATTCAACGAACCTGATTCGCATCATCCAGGAAACGCAGCCCGACGAGATTTACAACCTGGCGGCCATGTCGCACGTCAAGGTGAGCTTCGATACGCCCGAGTACACGGCCAACGCCGATGGCATCGGTACGCTGCGGATTCTGGAAGCAGTTCGGATTCTGGGTCTGGAAAAGAAAACCAAAATTTATCAGGCTTCGACCTCGGAGCTGTACGGCCTGGTACAGGCCGTACCCCAGTCGGAGACCACGCCCTTCTACCCCCGCTCGCCCTATGCGGTAGCCAAGTTGTACGGTTACTGGATCACGGTCAACTACCGGGAGGCCTACGGCATGTTTGCCTGCAACGGCATTCTGTTTAACCACGAGTCGCCCCTGCGGGGAGAAACGTTCGTGACGCGGAAGATCACGCGGGCGGTGGCGGCGATTGGCTTAGGACTTCAGAGCACGCTGTATCTGGGTAATCTGAACGCGGAGCGGGACTGGGGTCATGCCAAGGACTACGTGGATGCCATGTGGCGGATTCTGCAGCAGGAGACGCCGGAGGATTATGTGATTGCCACGGGGGTGACCACGCGGGTGCGGGAGTTTGTGAAGCTGGCCTTTGCCGAAATCGGGGTAGAGGTAGCCTTTGAAGGAGAGGGCGTAGAAGAAAAGGCCTATGTAGTAAGCTGCTCTCATCCAGACTTTCAGCTCGAAGAAGGCCAGTGTGTGGTCGCAGTAGATCCGGCGTATTTCCGTCCGACGGAGGTAGAACTTTTGATTGGCGATCCGACCAAGTCGAAGACGAAGCTGGGCTGGGAGCCGAAGTATGATCTGGCAATGCTGGTCAGGGAGATGGTCGAGAAAGATGTGGAAGTCTTCCGGATCTCAGGCAAGATGCAGTTTGAACACATGATCGGATAATTCCCTCAACTTGATCCATTCCAGGAAACGTAAAAAGCATTCTAGTGAACGTAACCGTCGAAAAGTTAAGAGCAAACCTTCCGCACAGTAAAGTCCAGGAATGGATTAAGTTAATTTCTATTACGGGGTTAAGTCAGGCGGTCATTCAGGGCATGGGTCTGGTATGCGGGTTGTTTATTATCCGCATACTAACGCCGCAGGAATATGCCTTCTATACACTGGCCAATACCATGCTTGGGACGATGATGATTCTTGCGGATTGTGGAATCGGCAATTCAGTCATGGCTCAGGGAGGGAAAGTTTGGCAGGATCGCCAGAAGCTGGGTGTCGTACTCGCTACAGGGCTGGAGCTTCGAAAAAAACTAGCCGTAGTTAGTTTTCTGGTAGTAGCTCCTTTGTTAGCGATGCTACTGCTGCAACATGGAGCATCGCCCCTGAATACCGGGCTTATTTTGATGGCGTTGATACCCGCGTTTATGGCGGGATTATCGGATACGATTCTGGAAGTAGTACCTAAACTGACCCAACAGATTGTTCCCCTGCAAAGAAATCAGACCTTGGTCAGTATCAATCGGTTAGTGCTAGCTGTGGTGGCTTTGATACTCTGCCCCTGGACCTACGTAGCCATGCTTGCCAATGGACTTCCCCGGGTATACGGAAATCAGAAATTGCGAAAAATTGCTTACGCCATGGCGGATGAAAATCAGAAGCCGGATCCGATTGTGCGTCAGCAGATGTTTAAAACCATTAAAAGGGTCCTGCCCGAAAATATCTACTTCTGTTTATCCGGTCAGTTGACGATCTGGTTAACCTCTATTTTTGGTACAACCATGGCTTTAGCCAGTTTGGGGGCTATCGGGCGAATAGGCATGGTGATCAGTTTATTTTCCACACTATTTTCTACGCTGTTTACCCCACGGTTTGCCCGATTACCCGCTCAAAAACCCCAACTATTCACCTATGCTATTTCAACACTGATTGGGACGAATGTACTCGTACTGGGGATGATGCTGATGATATGGTTTTTCTCGACGGAGTTGTTATGGATTTTGGGAGAACAGTATCAGGGTCTTGAAGAAGAAATGATACTCAGTGTTTTTAATAGCTGCCTTTCTTTCGTATTAGGATGCTTTTTTTCTCTTAATGTAAGCCGTGGATGGATTATTAACCCGATTGGTTATATTCTGATTAGTGTAAGTACTACGGTCCTGTCAATGTGGATTTTTGATGTTTCTACACTAACCGGAGTATTGCAATTTAACACGGTCGTGCTTTCTGTTCAAACAGCTAGCCTGCTAGCTTATTGCCTGTACAGAATTCATAAAATCTAGTTCGGTAAAGTATAGTAAATCATAAGGATATGAAGAAGAAAATTAAATTAAAATTTACGGATTTTTATAGCAAAAAATCACACGATTTTTTGTACTTCAAAGCATTAATTGAATCAGCTTACGAAATTGAAGATTCGGAACAGCCTGATTTTGTGTTTTATTCCATGTTTGGAGATGATTATTTAAAATACGACTGTGTTAAGATATTTTATACCGGAGAGAATGTAAGGCCTAATTTTAATATATGCGATTACGCCTTTGGTTTTGACTGGATGAGTTTTGAAGATCGATATCACCGTTTACCCATCTATAAAATATGGCCCAAATTTAACGAAGTATTAAACCTGCCTTTACTACAATCGAAAGATTTGGTCAATCGAAAATTTTGCAATTTTATTTATTCCAACGCTTCGGCTTCTTCCGAACGGGGGAATTTTTTTGATGCGTTACAGACGTACAAACCCGTCGAATCCGCGGGGAGATACAAAAACAATGTGGGCTATCTGGTAGACGACAAGCTTGCCTATATGTCACAATTCAAGTATAGCATCGCTTTCGAGAATGTATCCAGCAATGGGTATACTACTGAGAAAATACTTGATGCTAAACTGGCTGGAACTGTACCGATTTATTGGGGTAACAAATGTATTAGTAAGGAACTGAACCCTAAGTCTTTTATTAATTGCCACGACTTTGAAAATTTTAGCGAAGTGATCAGGCATATCGATCAGTTGGAGAAAAATGAAAAGGATTATTTAACCATGCTGAATGAGCCATTGTTCATAAATAATCGCATTCCTGATTACCTGGAAGATCAGTCTTTGATTCGATTTTTATCAAATATTTTCAATCAGGGGCCTGTCTTATCCAGGCGTCGCTGTGGATTATTGTTTGAAAAAAAGGTAGAAACAGAATTGATAAACTACCACAAGATTCGAAGTAGTCCCGTGTCTTACTTCAATTATATGACTTCTAAAGTTTTTGCGAAAGCGAACAGATTCCTGGTGAGGCCAAACTCCATGGCCCCGAAAATCATTGGTTAATCCAGGCAGTATGAGTCGTTAATCCATAAGGCTATGTTTAAGGTTTCCATTATAATTACTACGTATAAACGACCTGATTTGGTGGTCGAAGCCATTCAGTCGTGCCTCTGTCAAACGTACCCACCCTTCGAAATTATCATCGGAGATGATTCGCCGGATGATGTAACAAAACAATCCATCGAACAGCTACAGCTAACGTCGAATATCCCGATACATTATATTCATAATCAGCCTGCTCTAAAGCAGGCTCGTAACGTGAACATGCTGTTTGATGCCGTAGAGGGAGAAAAAACGGTATTGTTGCACGACGATGATTTACTCCTTCCGGGAGCCCTGGAAATCATGACGCAGGCTTTTTCTGAAAATCCCGCTATTGACATTGCTTATGGAAAGCAGTACGTAATCAATGAATCAGGCCATATTGAGTTTGATAATTCTGAGAATTTCAATCACTCTTATTTCCGAAGTACGCTTTATAAAGGGAGTGTATTAACCGCTTATGAAGCAGGATTAAGTCAGCAAATTCCTAATAATGGATACATGATTAAGTCCGCGATTATAAAAAAGACCAAATGGCGGACCGACATCGGTAATGGGTGTGAATATGAATTTGGGTACCGTTTAGGTGTAGAAGGGTATAACATGTATTACATCGACACCTACACAAGTAAATATCGGGTAGCGGCCAATTCGATGTCTGGCTCACGTACCGATGATGCGGCCTATCAGACGTATTTGATTCTTAAAAATGCTCCGAATCATACGGAGCGAGCAACAAAAATCAAAAGGCAGCGATTAACAGAACGGGCCCCCATCGCGATCACTCAGGCTATCTATACTTCGTCAAAAAAAGAAGCCGCTTCGATACTATTCAGTCCCTGGTATGGTTTACGAATTTTATCACCCCGAGGCTTCAAAAGATTACTGCTATTAGCCGGTTTTATTAATTAACAATCAATTTCAAAAATTAAAGCGAACACGGATGATTATCGTTGAGCCTAGTTTTGGATTAGCTAATCGAATGCGAGTGATTGCTTCGTGTATTCGATTAAATTCAAAACTCAATAAAGAGGTAACCATCGCCTGGCAGCAGGTAGCAGAATTAAACTGTCCGTACGAAGATTTGTTCATGCCTTTGCCGGGCCTTAACGTAATTAACAAGCCTGGCTTTTACGCATGGATTAAAGCTACTCAGCAAAGCAATGCGTTAAAGAAGGTTTCTGCTGCTGTAATTAATTCTTTGCTGGGTATAGATTATTGTATCAAGTTCAATCCGCTGGGAAACGAAGTTCACAAAGAGAGTGAAGCTGCGATTTTTGAAAATGTAGCCCGCTACAAAAATATTTACATAAAAACCTGCGGCGAGTTTGGTGAAAAGGACGACGTCTATCAATTGTTTCGACCGATAGAAGAACTGCAACAACGAATCGATGAACGGGTAAGTCGGTATTCCGCAAATACGATTGGATTACACATTCGTAGGTCCGATCATAGAGACGCCATTGCCAATAGTCCATTAGAATCTTTTTTTATATTAATCGATCAGGAAATAGCTCGTTCCTCTGAAACGACTTTTTACTTGTCAACGGATGATCATACGACGGAGCTTCAATTAAAACAGAAGTACGGAAAGCGAATCATGACGTATGAAAAAGATTTTTCCCGTAATTCTTCCCAAGGAATCAAAGATGCGTTGGTTGATCTATACTGTCTGGCGAATACCCGGAAAATCTATGGTTCTTTCAATAGTTCCTTTTCAGATATTGCCTCACGCATCTACGGCATAGAGATTGAATTTGCGACCCGCAAATCAACGACTTCTCAATTGGTATAAACCGTTACCCTGGAAGCTACGTACAGACCTGCATCAATGAAAAAGATTCTCATTCTTTCGCACCGATTCGACCCGGATATTGGCGGCATCGAAACCGTATCCGAAATGCTGGCAACGGCATTTGTCGAGCAGGGATATGACATTCGGTTACTAACCTGGACGGTCGGCGAAAGTACCAAGGAGTACCCGTTTATCATCACGCGTAACCCCGGAGTAAAGGAATTGATTAAAGAGTATTTCTGGGCGGATGTGGTTTTCGAAAACAATCCCTGTCTGCGATTAGCCTGGCCTAACTTACTGACCAACCGGCCTTCCGTGATTGCCTTGCATACCTGGCTGCATCAAACGCCACAGGAAACGCTACAAAGCCGGATGAAACAATTCTGGCTGCGGAAAGCCCGGCAGGTCATCGCCTGTAGTGATGCCGTTCGGAAAGGTTGTTTCCCCGAAGCTGCCGTAGTAGAGAATGCCTACAACGAAAAGCTTTTTCGGCAATTACCGGGCCGTGCAAAAACTAAAGATTTTGTGTTTCTGGGGCGTCTGGTTTCTGATAAAGGTGTCGATCTGGCCATTCAGGCGTTTCATCTGCTGCGTACCCAATCCTCCGAGATGGCTTCGAGTACGCTAACGATCATCGGCGATGGTCCCGAACGGCATGCCTTACAAACACTGGCCTGTGATTTAAAAGTGGCCGCTCAGGTCCACTTCATTGGCTCCTTACAGGGCGAAAGACTGGTAAGCCAGCTCAATGAACACCGCTTTTTACTGGTGCCTTCGGTGTGGGAAGAGCCGTTTGGTATGGTGGTACTGGAAGGAATGGCTTGCGGCTGTATTCCCATTGTGGCCGACGGTGGGGGCTTGCCCGAGGCCGTGGGTACTGCTGGGGTGATCTTTAAACGGGGCGATGTGCATTCGCTGGTTGCTTCAATCCGGCAGCTCTGGACTAACACAGAACTACAACAGCAATTACGTCGAAATGCTGTACAGCATCTGGAAGAACACCAAAGCCCTCTGGTCATCAACAAATACCTCGAATTAATTAAAGCCGCCGCCAGAGCTTCTTAACGTACTTAGTTTGGTTTGTCCTCAATCCCATTGAAAGCGGTTAAAATCTTACCCTCACTCAAGCAATACGTATGGAAAAAGTATCCATTGTCATCCCGGTGTACGGCCAGTGGAATCTGGTCAAACGAAATATAGATGCTCTGCTATGGTTTGATAGCACTTTCATTAAAGAGATCATTCTGGTGGATGATTGTTCGCCCGAGCCCTGTCCCTTTGCGATTGATGCATCAACGGTGCGACTGATGCGGAACATTAATAATCTGGGCTACGCGGGTACGGTGAACCAGGGGCTTCGCTGGGCTTCTTCGGAAATCATCGTGCTCCTCGACTCGGATGCGTATCCCACGGGCCCTTTTGTGGAAACACTTCTGTCCATGTATCGCCAGGACCGAAGCATTGGCTGCATCGGTTTTGGAACCGTGGATGATCTGGGTAACAGCACCGGGAATTATCATTATGAGCCATCAGCCATTGGCCTCATTGCCGGACAGCTTCTTCAATCCAAATTAAGCTTTTTACGTTTTTGGAAAAATAAAGCGAAAATGCCGTTTTCCTGTGCCGTCAGTTTCCGAAAGGCCTGTCTGGAAGAAATGAGTTATTTCAACGATCGTGACTTTCCTGTACTGGAGTCGGATATTGACCTGAACTTACGCATTTACAAATCTGCCTGGAAACTGTACTTCACGCATGAAATCATCATGGTGCACAAGGGCGGAAATTCGTATAAAGTCAATTCCAAGCGGGTGCAGATGTACCACGAAAGTCGCTGGAAACTGCTGCGTAGGCATGGAATCATCCACGCTCCGCTTTTAAATAAAGACTTGCTCAAAACCCGGATCAATCTGGAAATTCTATTGCTGAACATCCTTACCCGTAGTAAAACCCGCAGCGAAAAATTCAAAGAAAACCTACGCGGTCGAAAAGAGCTTTTGAAAGCGGTCAATCAGTACAACTAAGCCCCGGATTCCCCATTTTCGATGAAAATTTTACTGAATCACCCCACAGGTAACGAGTTTGTGCGAGCCGCGGCCAAAGGCTTACTGGACGCCGAAATGCTCCACGAATTCCATACGGCTCTGGCTGTTTTTCCGAATACATTCCTGGATCGCCTGAGCGACATGAAACCGCTGGCCGACATTCGCCGTCGGGGCTATGAAACCGCTTTGCAACCGTATACGCACCTCTGGCCCTGGCGGGAGGTAGGTCGTCTGGTGTCGGGCAAGCTGGGTCTGAACCATTTGGTACGACACGAGAAAGGTGTATTTTCAGTGGATGGCGTTTATCAGAATCTGGACAAACACATTGCTTCACGCCTCAAAGCGACAGCCGGATCGGATATTCAGGGCATCTACGCCTACGAAGATGGGGCGGCTAACTCTTTTCGTGAAGCCCGTAAGCGTAAAATCAGTTGCCTGTATGATTTGCCGATTGGTTACTGGCGGGCGGCTCGCCGACTGCTGGGGACGGAGTTACTGACGCGTCCGGAGTGGGCGGCTACGCTGACGGGTTTTATTGACTCCGATGAAAAGCTGGCCCAGAAAGATGAAGAGCTTCGCCTGGCGGACCAGGTTTTCGTAGCGAGTTCGTTTACGGCAAAAACCCTCCAGGACTTTCCCGGGAAACTGGCACCGGTACAGGTCATTCCTTACGGATTTCCACCCATTGTGAAAGAACGCTCGTACCGTTCGGCCGCCAATCGTCCGTTGAAGCTGCTGTTCGTGGGAGGGCTGTCCCAACGCAAAGGCGTGGCCAATCTCTTTGAAGCGGTTGAAACCTTTGGCGATCGGGTGGAGCTGACCGTGGTTGGCAGGAAAGCCGTACCGGATTGTGAAGCTTTAAACCAAGCTCTGACCCGACATCGCTGGATTCCTACGCTGTCACACCCCGATATTCTGGCTCTGATGAAAACGCAGGATGTGCTCATCTTTCCGTCGCTGTTTGAAGGCTTTGGACTGGTGATTACGGAGGCCATGTCGCAGGGAACTCCGGTCATCACGACGGATCGCACCGCCGGACCGGATCTGATTCAATCGGGCGAAAACGGCTGGCTGATTCAGGCAGGGGTTACTCAGGCCCTGATCGAAGCGATTGATCAGCTCCTGCTTCATCCGGAACGGATTCAGCAGGTCGGAAAAGCCGCCCGTGACGCGGCCCGTCTGCGTCCCTGGCAGCGATACGGACAGGAATTAGCTACCGCTATTCAGACCCTCAACAGCTAAGTCATGCGTACTGCATTGCCAACCGCTACTGCATGGGTACGCCCTTCCCGGAAGGCGTACACCCTGGGCATGAAAAGTCAGGCTCTAAGACGCCTCAAATGGGGTATCTACCTGTATTTGCTGTTACTGATTTTTGAAGGAGCCCTTCGGAAATGGGTGTTGCCCGGTTTAGCAACGCCTCTGCTGATCATTCGGGATCCGGTGAGTATCTGGCTCATCTACTCGGCCTATCAGGCGGATCTGTTTAAAAGCAATGTATATACGATTGTCGCCCTGGCCATTAGTCTGGTGGCGTTGATTACGGCCATTTTATTTGGCCATTCCAATTTAACGGTGGCCTTATACGGCAGTCGGATTCTGCTGATTCATTTTCCGATCCTGTTTATCATGGGCCGTGTGCTGACCCGGGAAGATGTGATAAAAATCGGACGCGTGTTGCTCTGGATTACGCCGCCCATGACCGTACTCATGGCTATGCAGTTTTACAGCCCTCAGTCGGCCTTGGTAAACCGAGGGGTAGGGGGCGACATGGAGGGCGGTGGTTTTAGCGGAGCCATGGGTTTTTTTCGCCCACCGGGGACGTTTTCCTTTACCACGGGTCTAACCAATTTTTTTAGTCTGGTTGCGGCCTATGTCTTTTTCTTCTGGCTGGAAAGTCCCTCCCGCGTCAACCGGGTACTGCTGCTGGTAGCTTCCGCTTGTTTGCTGGCTGCTATTCCGCTGTCGATCAGTCGATCGCTGCTATTTTCTATACTGCTTTCAGCGGTTTTTGCGATGGCGATTGTAGCCCGGAAACCCCGTTTTGCGGGAAAAATGGCCCTGGCTTTGGGCGGCTGCTTTCTGATACTGGTCGGCCTGAGTACGACCTCGTTTTTCCAGACGGCCACCGAGGCCTTTACGGAACGTATTGAATTTGCCAGCGACATGGAAGGTGGGGTAAAGGGTACGCTGATCGATCGCTTTTTGGGAGGAATGGCGGGGGCCATTGCCGATTCGGAAGGCCTGCCTTTCTGGGGTTTTGGTGTCGGGATGGGTACCAACGCCGGAGCCATGCTCATGACCGGAAAGGTTAATTTTCTGATTGCCGAAGGCGAATGGGGCCGACTCATCGGCGAAATGGGTATTCTGCTGGGTTTGAGTTGTGTATTTCTCCGGTTGTACGTAGCGGGTAAACTCACCTGGTTAGCCTTCCGGGCTATCGATACCGAAAATTTCTTACCCTGGATGTTACTCAGTTTTGCATTCCTAAACGTCATCCAGGGACAGTGGGCCCAGCCTACCGCTTTAGGATTCAGTATTTTATCGGGAGGGCTTACCCTGGCCGCCTTTCGAAAAGCACCAGCTAAATCGGCTGGCCTGCAAGTTCCAGCCAAAAAAACGGTGAACGCTTGAGTATGAACCTGGTTTTCTTTACGCACCCCCCCTTTCTGGACTCCCAAAGCATGCCTCGCTACGCCAAATGGCTCAGTGAGAGTATGAAAGCTCGCGGCCACGAAGTAACCGTATGGGCCCCCCAGCCTTACTGGTATAGGTTGCCCGTTCCCCGGACATTGAAAAAATGGCTGGGCTACATCGATCAGTATATCCTTTTTCCCCGGCAGGTCAAGCGTCGGATCAGACAACAGCCACCCGATAGCCTGTATATCTTTACCGACAATGCTCTTGGCCCCTGGGTTCCCCTGGTTGCCAGACAGCCCCACCTGATCCATTGCCACGACTTTACGGCTCAACGTAGTGCGGTGGGTGAAATTCCCGAAAATCCGACGGGTTTCACGGGCCGGAGGTACCAGGCCCTGATTCGTCAGGGTTACCGGAAAGGCACGCACTTTCTATCCATTTCGGAAAAAACACGCCTGGATTTACACCGCTTTCTGGGTTTTCGCCCCCAGACTTCGGAAGTCGTCTATAACGGCTTGAATCCGGTCTATCAGGTACGGGACGTAGAGCTTTCGCGGGAGGAGCTACAGGAAAAAATACAGATAAATCTTGCCAACGGCTACCTGCTGCACGTAGGAGGTAATCAATGGTACAAAAACCGGAAAGGGGTACTGAAAATGTACGAAGCCTGGCGAAAGCAGAGTCATCAAGTCCTGCCGTTGCTACTGATTGGCGACGCTCCTTCGGCCGAATTACAGGTTATGTGGCAGGCGAATGATTATCAGCAGGACATTCACTTTGTTTCGCAGCTTACGGATCGTTTCGTCAGTTACGCTTACGCCGGAGCCAGTGCTTTCCTGTTTCCGTCCCTGGCTGAGGGTTTTGGCTGGCCCATTGCTGAAGCGATGGCTTGCGGTTGCCCGGTTTTTACCACCAACGAAGCTCCGATGACCGAGGTAGCAGGTGACGCCGCCGTACTCATTCCCCGCATGCCCGCCGAGACGATAGCTCAGCAAGCCTGGGCCGCAGAAGCAGGGCAAACGCTGGAATCAGTACTGAATGCATCGGCAACGGCCAAAACCGCCCGTCGGGAGCTGGGGCTTGCCCAGGTACATCGCTTCAATGCCCGTCAGGCCATTATCGAAATAGAACACATCTACGAGGGAATTCTGGCCCGTACGCAGACTACCCTTCCGCAAACGGATCTTCAAACCGCATGAAAATACTCCACATTACGGCAACGATGGACCCCGCCACGGGTGGCGTAAGTCAGGCCGTCCGGACGATTATGGAAGGATTGTCGCAGGAAAATATTCAGAGTACCGTCATTTCACTGGATGCTCCGGAATCGCCTTTTCTGAGCAATGAAAACTTTCTGGCTCTGGGGCCGGGACAATCGCCCTGGAAGTACAGTGCCCGTTTGTTACCCTGGTTAAAGGCTCACCTGGATTATTACGATGTAGCCATCGTACATGGTTTGTGGCAGTACCACACTTACGCCGCTTATGCAGCCTGGCATTCGCTGAAAAATAAAGGGGTGAAGCTTTTTGTCATGCCCCACGGCATGTTGGATCCGTACTTTCAACGGGCCAAGGGTCGCAAGATCAAGGCCTTACGCAACTGGGTTTTCTGGAAACTCATCGAGAAGCGGCTAATCAACCAGGCCGACGGACTGTTGTTTACCTGCGAAACGGAAAAGCTACTGGCCCAAACCACGTTTCAGCCCTACGCTCCGGTAAAGGAGCAGGTGTCGGGATTAGGCGTAAAACAGCCGCCATTGTTCAATTCCCTGATGAAGGAAACGTTTCTGAAGAAATGTCCGCAATTACGCAACCAGCCGTATCTCCTGTTCATCAGTCGGGTACACGAAAAGAAGGGCGTTGATGTACTGATCAAAGCCTATACTCAGGTCAAAAGCCGAGAACCCAGGTTCCCGAAACTCGTGATTGCAGGGCCCGGTCTGGAAACGCCTTTCGGACAACGGGTTCAGGATCTGGCGAAGCATGATCCGGACATCATTTTCACCGGAATGCTGAGCGGTCAGGCGAAATGGGGGGCGTTCTACGGGTGCGAAGCCTTCGTGCTGCCCAGCCATCAGGAAAACTTCGGCATTGCCGTCATTGAGGCCATGGCCTGTGGTAAACCCGTGTTAATCAGTGATCAGGTGAACATTTGGCGGGAAATCGTCAGCGGTGGCGGTGGAATGATTTGTCTGGATACGCAGGCCGGCGTACAGGAAATGCTGAGCCAGTGGGCCCAACTAAGCGGTTCGCAAAAGCAGCAAATGAATGAGGGCTCCAGAACGACCTATCACCGTGAGTTCAGCGTTCAACAGACCACTCAAAAAATGATGGCTCTGCTGCATTAGTCTTTCTTATTCCCAATCCCTGGCATCATGGAGTATCAACACTTAAACCGATTTACGGTACCGGAAAGCTTTCGTGGCCGTTCCAAACTAACAATACAGTTGTGGTGGATCATACAGGGAACCCTTTTCGCCTGGTCCCCTCAGGTGCTATACGGCTGGCGTCGCTTTCTGCTCAGGTTGTTTGGAGCTAAAATCGGGTCAAAAGTTCTGGTGCGATCAACCGTCAAGATTACCTATCCCTGGAACCTCGAAATCGGCGATTACAGCTGGGTAGGAGACGATTGCACCCTGTACAATCTCGGAAAAATCAGCATTGGCAGGCACGTAGCCATTGCTCATAAAGTCTATCTCAACACGGGGGGGCACGACTACCAGAACCTGACGTTCGACATTTTCGCGGAATCCGTTCGCATTGAAGACCAGTGCTGGCTGACCAACGATGTGTACGTTGCTCCAGGTGTAACGATTGGAAAAGGCACCGTTGTGGGAGCCAGAAGTTCCGTATTCAAAAGTATTCCTGAAGGAAAGGTTTGTGTAGGGTCGCCCGCCCGAATCATCAAAGATCGCCTTCATTCTCACGCTGTTTTACTCTAACGTATTTGCCCATGGCAAAGATCTTAGTCACCGGAGGTTCCGGATTCATCGGAACCAATTTGATAGATGCCTTACTGAATCAGAATCTGCCCGTATTGAATCTGGATGTAGCCCCTCCGAAGAAGGAAAGTCACCGGACCTGCTGGCTGCCCGTGGATATTCGGGATTACGAAAGTCTGCACCAAACCATTACGGAATTTTCGCCCACGCTGGTTATTCATCTGGCGGCTCGTACGGATTTACGCAGTAATCGCCTGAAAGACTATTCGGCTAATACGGATGGCGTAGAAAATTTACTCACGGTGTTAGATACGCTACCCGAGTTACGAAGGGTCATTTTTGCGTCATCCATGTACGTCTGTCAGCCGGGATACCAGCCACAGCATGGCGACGACTATGCTCCACATACGGTATATGGCGAGAGTAAGGTCCTGACGGAAAAGATTATCAAGGAAAAAAATCAGCGTATACCTGGACCATCATTCGACCGACTTCCATCTGGGGACCGTATTTCGGGGAACCCTATGACCTGTTTTTTAAAATCGTACTGGGAAGAAAATTCTTCCACCTCGGACAGCGAGCCTGTAAGAAAACCTACGGTTACATTGATAACACGATTTATCAGATCATGTCAATTCTGTCGGCTTCACCCGTGAGCGTGCATACGAAAGTAGTTTATCTCGGGGATTACGATCCGTACGATATTTCTATCTGGGCGAATGAAATAGCCGGTTGCGTCCGAATCAGGATACCGACGCTCCCCTTTCCACTCTTCCGGGTTGCGGCAAAGGTTGGAGATGGTTTACAGAAACTGAAGGTAAAGTTTCCCATGACTACCTTTCGCCTGAAGAATATGACTACGGACAATATCCTGGATTTGAGTCTGATTCGCACCCTGGCTCCAACCTTGCCAGTATCAAGACTCACGGGTACGCAACGAACCATTGAATGGATTAACAAAAGGTAAAATGAGTTAATCCGTTAATTTTATTTCTGTGCGTATTGAGTAAAAAAAATGTTTTCTGGTTTTTAAAACTATTGTTAGAAATGTTTTTAAAATATTTAGATAAACTGTATTGATTTGAGTCAAACATTTTTATATTTGCTAGGAGAAAATAAGTGTCTGTTTGTTGTACACAATGTTTCTTTTAAATCCTTCTTAATCCCGCCGGTTAAGGTCCATCGTAAGAAGATACCCGCTGTTATCTATTTGCTATTTTTAAGAGCAATCTTACGTCCGTAGTGTATCTTTTGCTCTGATCTGTTGCACTGCGTTTGACTATCCCCTAAGTAATGCCAGTACGCGTACCTTTTTATTTAAATCATTGCCCAAAAATCAGCAAATAAACGCCAATATTTCTGATGTAAAGTATTTAAACTGGATAGCTGCTTAAGCTATTGGTGGGCATTATTTAAATCCATTTTAAAAATCAATGCACACGTTACCGGGAAGCCAGTAGTCATGCTACTACTTTCCTGCTCTTGCTATTTCATTATCTGTTTTAGGTACTGCAAATGCGGTTGTCCCATGCATCTCGTGAATAATTTAATTTCCGTCGCTGATGGAAATGTAAATGGATTGATTCCAGTTACCAACGTATTTTAATCTGCTCAACATCGCTTGTTACGCAGTTTAAAAGCGACTGGAATGGCATGTCTCAAACGATAGTCGGTCCTGGTTGTCTGACTGAAGTTTTAGATCACAAAATTGGTAATGAGTGAAGGTACTAGGACTTAACCCCCCTAAACAGTTAACCAATGAAAATACTACTATTTGGCATTAATTACTCGCCCGAATTAACGGGTATTGGAAAGTATACGGGAGAGCTTGGAGCCTGGATGGCTCAACAGGCACACGAAGTGGAAGTAATTACTTCGCATCCGTATTATCCGCAATGGAGTGTTCATCCTTCACACAAAGGTAAACTGTGGTTTACGGAAAAGGTTGAGGGAGCTGCCGTCCACCGTTGCCCCATGTATGTGCCTCAAAAAGTAACGTCAGTGAAGCGAATCATTCACGAATTTTCTTTTCTGATCAGTAGTCTGTTTTACTGGATACCTATCTTTTTTTCTTCTAAAAAATTTGACCTCGTTTTCTGCATTGCACCTCCGTTTCACTTAGGCTTCATTCCGTTTCTGTATGCGAAAGTAAGGGGCGTACCTTTTGTGAATCATGTACACGATTTGCAGGTCGATGCCGCAAAAGATCTGGGCATGATTAAGAACGAGCGTTTTCTGGATATGCTCTTTAAAGCGGAGCGTTACGTACTTCAGAAGGCAGACCGGGTAACGACCATTAGCCCCGGAATGCTCACCAAAATCCAGAAGAAGGGCATTCGGTCCGACAAAACTTCGCTTATACCTAATTGGGTAGATGCCGTTGAAATTGCTCCGCTGGATTCCTCCGAGTCTTTGCGAAAGGAGTTTGGCTTAGCAGAAGAAGATAAAGTGATTCTTTACGCGGGAAATCTGGGTGAAAAGCAGGGACTTGACCTGATTGTAAGTGCCGCTCAGGCTTTCCAAAAACAAAAAGAGATTCAGTTTATTGTCGTGGGATCGGGGGGGTGGTAAATCCAAATTAATTGAACAGGTTGAAGCTTTAAACCTTACAAATGTTCGTTTTTTTCCCTTGCAGCCTTACGAAAAACTATCGGCTCTTTTGGCTACGGCCGACGTGCACCTGGTATTACAGAAAAAAGCTGCTTCTGATCTGGTCTTACCTTCCAAGCTTACCAGTATTTTATCAGCAGCGGGTTGTGCGGTGATTACCGCCGTTCCGGATACTACCTTATATACGATGGTTGAAAAGCATGAAATGGGTATTTTGATCGAACCCGAATCTGCCTTAGCATTAGTGGAAGGCATTACGTATGCGTTGACCTGCGATCGTTCGGTATACCAAAAGAATGGCCGGGCCTATGCGGAAATGTATTTAAGTAAAGATGCTATTCTTAAGGATTTTGAATCGTTTTGTTTGTCCTTTAGAAAGCAAAAAACGTACGTTGTATCAACGCAGGAATTAATCCCGGTAAGTGCAGAAATTTAAATGATCAGTATTCCTTAAGGTCATGGATACACTGCAATTGTTGACGTATGTAATTCGTTAAGCCGCCTTTGCTATATTTAATTTATGCTTATCAGGTTGTGCAGGATATACTATTCTGTATAACCTGATATGTGCTTATATACAGGATTTAATATGAAAAATATTACAAAAAAATAGGTTTAACTATTGACTTTTAAAATTTGAATATTACCTTTGAATCATCAATTGAATAGCGGTTCAGTTGATGATTTTTTGAACTCCTGTTGTGGCGGCAACAGGAGTTTTTTTGTATTTATTAGTTTCATTAACTAGATATAGTAGTGATAATTTGTTTAATCAAAGCAAAATTAAATGTTCTATAAAAGGTGATCTATTTCTCTATAATCGTGTAAATTTCAGAGAAAATTTATACGATTATAGGCTTTTAACAAGTATTGATTTTCCCGTTCATACATAGGCCTTATTCAATGATTAACGCTGTTCAGTATTCCCCGCCTTTCTCCTATGCTACACCGTACATTCGTCGCTACCGTCCTCCTGTTAAGTGCCTCTCTGACGTATGGGCAAACGCCTCTGTTGCCCTATCCCGATACGACTTCGGTAGAGGGTATTCGCTATCACGTGGGTGTAGACGGACTGGCTATTACCAATGCCCGCACGCCGTTCTGGTTTCATGCCAATCAGTTTGGTACCGTTCCCCTAACCGCACCGGCGGGATTGCTGCGAGTAGGCCTGCGTGGGTTGTGGGGAGACGTTCATGCCTCACGTAAACCCGTGTATTCGATTAGCATTGAGTCGGTTGGACAGGCTAGTATAAAAACGAAGCTCTTGGTACCCGAAGCCTATGCGGGCATCCGTTTGGGGCATACTGAACTATACGCGGGCCGGAGGCGGGAAATAAATGGCTTAACCGATACCTTACTAACATCGGGTTCGGTGACCTGGTCGGGTAATGCTCTGCCCATAACGCAGATTCGCCTGGGTACGCGTGAGTACGCTCCCTTAAAATTTACCCGGAATTTTGTTGCCCTGAATGCCTTTATCAGTCACGGCTGGTTTGCCAATACTGATTCCATGAAAAACGTGTTGTTACACGCCAAATCCATCTTCGTCCGTCTGGGTAAACCCGAAGCCCGGATACATTTGTACGGGGGCATCAATCATTTTGTTCAATGGGGCGGGTACTCGCCCTATATTCAGGATACGTTTTTGGCGAACGATGGCCGGATGCCCTTTTCCTGGAGAACATTTGGGAAAGTGGTATGGCCTACGGCGGTGGAAGATAATGCCGACGGACAATTCAGCGGTATTGATACGCTCAATCGCGTGGGCAATCACCTGGGTTCACTGGATGCGGGTCTGGAGATTAACGGTTCGGGGGGGCAGTTTCTCTTCTACACCCAGCATTTATACGAAGATCTGTCCGGCCTGTCGTTCAAGAATTTTCCGGATGGTCTGTTTGGCGTTCGCTGGAAAACGAAACCAAGGGGCGGGGCTTTCCAGTTGCGTCAGCTTACCCTGGAATTCATTACCTCGCTCAACCGTAGTGGGACGGGAGCCAAGGGCCACGACGATTATTTTTACAACGGGCAATACCTGGACGGTTGGGTGCATCGCCGGTTTGTAATCGGTACGCCGCTTTTTATTCAGGGACGCGATTTGCCGGGAGCCGTGCGGCAGAGAAATACCTGGTTTAACCGGGAACGACCCGTCAGCAACAATGCCGTACAATCGCTGCATTTGGGGGTGTACGGAATCTGTTTTCATCGCGTCACCGCCTTACTTCGTACGACGATCAGCCGCTACCATGCCCTGAATACCGGAGATACGTACCCGCAGGTTTCGCTGGGGCTTGAACTTCACCAGATACCGCTGCCGGGCAAACTGGAAGCGAGCGTCAAAGTAGGGTACGATACCGGGGAAATTTTTCAGTCGAACTGGGGCGTAATGCTTTCCTGCCGGAAACTGGGCTTTTTACGGTGGTGAAACCGGCTTCAGATAAAGAAAAAGCCCGTTCAGCGAACGAGCTTTTTGCTTGCTTATGATGAGGTAATGCACTTAATTCTTCTTGAAAGCCACTTTTACATAGTTCTCAGATTCGGGCAGCGAGGGTAGGGTACGAGAGCGATTCAGAACCTGGCTCAAGGTCGCATCGAGTCGTTTGACTACTTTTTTTCGACTGATATTCAGCCGAAGATCTTCGAGTTTTTCCTCGTAAATCAGGATTCCATTTTCCGCGTAGAAGCGAACGATGGAGCCTTGTTTCGTACGAAGGTTGTCTTCTACTACCCAAAAGCCCGTTTTAGGCTGCGATTCCTTTTTCTGAGCTTGAGCGGCTGTGCCAAGCAGGGCTAAAAAGAATAGGGTGGCTAGTTGCTTTTTCATGACGATTATAAATGAAGGTTGATAGCTGATGGATTAGTCGTTGATGGACGGTTCAAAAATAACAGCGTGAAAATGGTCTAAACGGGGAAGTAGTCCGGTAGCTGCTTTCGTAGGTCAGAGAGCAGCGTTTGAGTCTACGGAGTGTACTGATCGTCGGTAAAAGTCATTCAGCGACGGAAGCCCGTCGTTCGTAGAAAAATCGGTTCACTGGGCGGAATTCCGCTGGCATTCAGCTAAATTTCAGAGAAACCCGTGCAACGAAAAACGCATGTAGGAATCTTTAGTTGACCATGAAATCTACCTTCGGCTATCACTTCATTTTTTCTACCAAACCCCGGGACCGGATTCGGCGGCACCTGCTGCTCTGGATGAGCTGGATTCTGTTTTCTACCCTGATTTACCTACCCGTGAACATGCGGGGCGTGGAAACACCGGATATGCAGGTATTTCTGCTGACCCTCATCGAAGCCATTTGTTTTACCATTTTTTCGCACGCCGTATTTGCCTATCTACTAGCTTACTGGCTGATTCCCCGCTTTTTCTATACGAAACAATTTGGATTTTTTCTGGTGGGTTTTATTGGAATCATCATTGTTCAGGCGGTGGGGGCCTTTGCCGTGGGCGAACTGGTGCTGCGGCATTACCGGGCCATCATTAAGTTTCCGTTTCGAAACCACAGTATTTTACTCGGATTACTCGCTGGTGTAAGGGGTGGTACGACGATTGGCGGATTCGTAGCGGCCATCGTCATTATGAAGAACTTAGTGAAGCAGCAGGAAGCCTTTGGGCAGGTACAACGGGAGAAACTCGGAGCCGAACTACAATTACTCAAATCGCAGCTGCACCCGCATTTTCTGTTTAATACGCTGAACAATCTCTACGCGTTGACGCTAAAAAACTCCCCGCGTTCGCCGGAAATCGTTCTCAAACTTTCGTCCCTGCTTCGGTACATGCTCTATGAATGCAATGCCGAGGAAGTACCGCTGGAAAAGGAAATTCACTTTTTAAAGCATTATATCGAGCTGGAGCAATTGCGATACGGTGATCGACTGGACGTTTCCCTGCAAATCAGTGGAGACTATACCGGGAAAAACATTGCACCGCTGTTGCTCATTCCTTTTCTGGAAAATAGTTTCAAACATGGTACCAGTACCCAGCTCGATCAGGCCTGGATTAGCCTGGACCTGTACGTGCAGAATGATCAGTTGTTTTTTAAACTCATCAATAGCCTTGATGCGGAGGAGGTTCGTACGGGCATGGGCGGAATTGGCCTGCAAAACGTTCGCAAACGTCTGGACTTGCTGTATCCCAACACCCATGAACTACGGTGTGTGGAAACCGAAGATACCTTTCTGATTATACTTAATCTGGCACTCCATCCGAGCGTAACCCGGATGGAAACTGCAACTACCGTTTCTGTTTAACCTTCAGTCGCCTTATGTCTAAGACTCGCTGTTTATTAGTAGATGATGAACCACCCGCTCTGGAAATTCTGGAATCGTATCTGGAAGGACTGGATGGCTTTGAAGTGGTGGCATCCTGCTCGAACGCTATCCAGGCGTTTCGGATTTTGCAGGAAAAACCCGTGGATGTACTCTTTCTCGACATTCACATGCCCAAACTACTGGGCACGGATTTGCTGCGAAGTCTGCCCCATCCACCTCAGGTAATTTTTACAACGGCTCATCCGGAGTTTGCGGTGGATGCCTTCGACCTCGCTGCGGTGGACTATTTACTCAAACCCATTGCCTTCGACCGCTTCTTGCGGGCAGTGGCTAAAGTAGAACGGGCGGATCAGAAACCGCTGCCTCTCCTGGCGGAGAAAGAGCAGAGTGTAACCAGTCAGGATGCCTTTCTGTACTTTCGGGCTGACCGGAAAATGGTGAAAGTGTTTTTGAAGAATATTCTGTATATCGAAAGCCTGAAAGATTACGTCAAGGTGATTACGCAAAACGAAAAGCCGCTGGTGGTCAAACAATCCATGAGTGCCCTGGAGGAAACCCTTCCCCAGCGGAAATTCCTGCGGATTCATCGTTCGTACTTGGTAGCTATCGACAAGATCAAGGCCTATACGCCCACGCATCTGGAAGTAGGTGGGCTGGAATTACCCATCGGTCGCCTGTATCAGAAAGAGGTAAGCCGGGCCTTGACCTCGTCTGCCTTGACGTAAAAGAATGGGTATAGCGTTGGATGCAGCATCCCGAAGGTATAGCCTTTCGGGATTTTTTTTGAAGGACTGGAAACGCTATTAGAGTCTATCTCGTATAACGAGCCGATTTTAAGGTTCAGACAAATATTAAAACGTAAATATTTTAGCAAATTTTATAAGTAGGAACTAACGATAATTACTGGGGAAAAGCTGTAAATCCCCTCTGCCGGAACAATAATTTTGCGAAAACACATCGCCCGCCAGCGTGCAGTAGTTACTCAAAAGCTACTGTGACGCTATTCTCCGGGTAGCAATTAGCTACCCCATCGAGATTCATTCATTTATACCGTATTGCTTATGATGAAGTTATTGCATCTTTTTTTCCTGAAACCACAAAAAAGTTATTGGCTAGGGTTACTCCTGTTGTTAAGTACACTTCCGGTGTTAGCTCAGGATCAGGTACCCATACTGGCCGATTCAGTTCATGCCATTCCGGATACGCTGCTTTTCAAAATTCAGAAAGCCCAGGCGGCGATTACGGAAATCAACGCGGCCAACAAAAAAGAATACGGCGTTAATCGCATTCAGGAGGGGATCGAACAGGCGGAAACTACCATTAATCCGATCAAAGCGGATCTGACTACCTCGGGCTCGACGTTACACGCCAAAGATTTACAGAGTTACAGTCTGATTTTAAAAGACGCCCAAACGAAGCTTACGGCCTGGCAAAATAGTTTGTCCAAGGCCAGTAACGATTTGCAAAAACGGGCCAATCAGGTCATCGGGCTTAGTAAAGACTCGCTCCTCAACGTAACGGAAACGGATGTTGCCGAAAAACAACTCTATACCGCTCAGCTGACCGAACTGAAAATTCGCTTACAACGCTCGGGCGAGCGGACCACGGCCAAACTCGACACCATTAGTCGCTTACTGGCTAACGTATCCGCTCTGAGTCTGACCGTAACGGACCTGCAAAACCAGGTACAGGAGCAGCTCCGAACCTCCGGCGAAAATGTGTATTCCAAGGAGTCGCCCTACCTCTGGGAAGCTCCCAATCGGGTGGACAGAACCAACGTCGAGCGAATTGTCAGTTCGTCTTACCAAGGCCAGAAAAAAATCCTGAGCTATTTCCTCAATTCGGCCTGGGATAACCGCGTATTGCTTTTGCTAACGGCGGCGGCCTTCTTCATCTGGGTGTATTCAAACTTTAAAAAGGCCCGTAAGCTCGAACTGCGTCAAAAACTGGGGGACTTAAAATTTCAGCACATCACTCCGGTACCGATTCTGGCTACGTTCATTGTACTATTCAACCTGCCACCGCTGTTTGAGCCAGATTCACCCTCGCTGTACATTGAATTAACCCAGTTTTTCCTGCTGGTCTGCTTGACCATCAGTTTGAGAAGCATTGTCAAGGGAGAGGATCGCAAGCATTGGCTGATGCTGGTAGGACTGTATATGACGCTGATTATCGTCAATACGCTGCTGAATGATTCACTATACCTGCGGCTGGGCCTGTTGGCATTGAATGGTACGTTCCTGTATCTCGGGATGCTGATTTACCGCAAGCTCAAGCAGACGCCGGTGAAGGAGCGGTTGATTAAACCGGTAGTTATTCTCTACCTGGTTTTGAATGTACTGGCGATTCTCCTGAACATTTTTGGCCGGGTAAGTCTGGCGAAAGTGTATAGTATGACGGCCGTCATTGGCCTGATCCAGATGGTGGGACTGGATGTATTTATTCAGATTCTTTCCGATGCCCTTGAATTACAGATCAAGCTAAGTGCCTGCTCCGAAGGGATCTTCTCCCGGGTAAGCATTCCGCGTTCCCGAGCGGCCTTCCGCCGGGCCATGACGGTAGTTGCCATCATTCTATGGGTACTGGTATTCTTCATTAATCTGGGCGTTGCCGGTGGTGTCTTCGCTCTCTTGCAGCAAATACTGACCAAGACCCGGACGTTCGGTAGCGTGACCTTTACGCTGGGAAATATCCTGTTGTTTGGCGTCATTGTGTACGTAGCCAACCTGTTGCAGAAGCATATCGGTGTACTGTTCGGTGAATCGAGCGTTACGTTTGATAATAAGACCGAACGTAAAAGCTCCAAGCTGGTACTGATTCGACTGGTGATCCTGATTCTGGGGGTATTGATGGCCATCACCGCTTCGGGTATTCCGATGGATCGATTGACCGTCGTACTGGGGGCTCTTTCAGTCGGGATTGGTCTGGGGATGCAGAATATCGTGAACAACTTCGTATCCGGTATCATCCTGATTTTTGAAAAACCCTTCCAGATTGGGGATTACGTAGAACTGGCCGATAAGAAGGGGAAAGTACAGGACATTGGTATTCGTTCCAGCAAAATGCTAACCCCGCAGGGATCGGTCGTCGTCATTCCCAATGGTGATTTATTGTCGGGTCGTCTGGTGAACTGGACGCTGAGTAATTCGTACCTGAAAACGGAGCTTACGTTCAAGGTAAATGCCGACGCCGATCTGGACAAGGTGACTAAAATTGTGGAAACCGAAATCGGCAAGCTAAACGATTCCCTTAAAAACATACCGCCCGAAGTGCTGGTCAATGCCATCGCCGCCGACAGCATCGAACTGAAAATACTGGCCTGGGTCACGAATATTTATGTCGAAGCAAACTTCAAAAGTCAGTTGCTTACCCGGCTGATGGTACGGTTCAAGGAAGCGGAGATTAAAGTAATGTAATGTTTACGTCTCGCTGAGAAGTCTGGTTTTTTCGTTGATAGTAAGTTTCTAATCAACTATCAATGAGTAACTAGTAATAAAGAGCAAGCTGGTTTTTTAGTCCATATCGCGAACGCCGCTCTTTTCATCCTGCTCAAGGCCAACGCTTTGCGGAGGAAACCGCCATGGAATGGAAGGCGGCTTTTCGCAATAGGACGGGGATTGGGTTTACGTCGTCCATGAAGAAATCTGCTAGTGCCAAACGACTTCCAACTCAAAACCATCAACAAACAACTAATGTCAGAAGATACAAATCTCGCCCGCCCGTGAGCCTTCCAGGCTGGGCCATTCCATTAGGGCAACGGATAACCTGTCTCGCCCATCCCATGGGGGGAGCCATGCGGTGGCCTGGAGCTAAGCTAGGCAGTTACGGATAGTTCCAGCCTGGAAGGCTCATGGGCCACTAGCCCGCTACTAAGGAGGACCATACCCAGTCTAGGTTAAGAGAGTCTGTTTAGGTTACGACAATCTTTCAAGACTTCGAAAGAACAAAGCCTTTTATATTTACGGCTCTAACCTCTTCCATATGCTTAAGAAAGGATTGCCGTTAACTCTTTTTCTGTTTTTTCAAGTACTCTGTCTCGCAGCTCAGTCTTCTTTGGTTTGGTGGAATCCCGCCCGTCATGCGTTTCCCGTCATCGAGGGACAAGCCTGGACTCAGGAACTACAGCAACCTTATGATCGATTGCCGGGCCGGGCTGAAAAGCAGGTACGCCCGGCCGTATGGAATCTGTCGCGTCAATCGGCAGGACTGTTCATTCGCTTCAAATCCAACAGTGATCAGATTACCATTCGTTACCAGATCAAAGGCAATCAGGCCTTGCCGCACATGCCTGCCACGGGTGTAAGTGGTGTCGATCTGTACGCTCGCAGTCCCCACGGCGATTTCTGGTGGTGCAACGGGAAGTACGCTTTTGGTGATACGATTTCGTATCGGTACACCAGTTTGCAAACGAGTGAAAAAGGCCAGGAGTATCGTTTATATTTGCCGTTGTATACGTCGGTGCAGTGGCTGGAAATTGGAATCCCCGAAGGAAAAACACTGACACCCCTGGCTTTGCGTCCTGAGAAACCGATTGTCGTTTACGGAACGTCGATTGCTCAGGGAGCCTGTGCGTCCCGACCGGGCATGGCCTGGACGGCCCAGTTGGAACGGCAAATCGACCATCCCTTGCTGAACCTGGGATTTTCCGGCAATGGTAAACTGGAACCCGAACTGATCAACCTGATTAGTGAAATCGATGCTCGCCTCTACGTACTCGACTGCCTACCGAATCTGATTAGTACGACCGATGTAAAACCAGCGGAAGTCAAAAAGCGAATTCTCAGTTCTGTCCGTACGCTTCGACAAAAACGACCGACCGTACCCATTTTACTCGTCGAACACGCGGGGTATACCGATGGATTCAGCAATCCCGTACGGGCTGCTTTGGTGACGGAAGTGAATACCGTCATGCAGGAGGCGTACGCGGAGTTGAAGGCGGAGATGAAAGGTTCGGTGTACCTGCTCACGAAAACCGCCCTGAACCTGAGTCCCGATGCCATGGTGGATGGTACGCACCCTTCAGATCTGGGCATGCAGCAGTACGCCCAGGCCTACGAACGGATCATCCGGTCCATTCTGAACGAACCCGTGGGCACCCTTTCTACGACGATTCCCAAAAGTCAGTCCCGGGATTTTTACGATTTCGAAACGCGTCACCGTGACGTAATAACCCGGCTGAAAACTCACCCGCCGCGAATCGTTTTTCTGGGCAACTCCATTACGCATTTCTGGGGCGGTGAGCCTAAAACTAAAATCGTACAGGGAGCTTCGAGCTGGAATCGGCTAATGGAGCCACGAAAAGTGCAGAACCTTGGCTTCGGCTGGGACAGGATCGAAAACGTACTCTGGCGGGTATATCACGGGCAACTCGACGGTTATCAGGCCAAACAGGTACTGGTAATGATCGGTACCAACAATCTGGAAGGAAATACGGATGAGGAAATTACCGACGGACTGGTTTTTCTGATGAAAGCCATTCAAAGCCGACAGCCGCAGGCCGAATTAGTATGGATCGGTATCTTACCCCGGCGAGGTCAGGAAGAACGCATACATCGCCTTAACCAGCACTTTGCCCAGCGGGCGGGCCAACTCAATATCCGCTTCCTGCAACCCGGCACTAACCTTTTGCAGGCGGATGGAAAAATCAACGAAGCCTGGTTTACCGATGGGTTACACCCCAACGAACAGGGCTACGAACGGCTGGCCGAAAAACTTGAACCGTTTTTAGTGGGCCGTTAAATGGTTTCGTCCTTTTGGCAAATGAGTCGTCTCACGAAAGAAACGTTTCCTGAGACGGACCATTTTACCTGTAATCTAATTTCCCAGGGTAATTAGTACGGGTAGCTGCCTAAAGCTAGACTTAACCATGAGGCGAGTCAATTTCCAGCTTGTATCCTCTGCCGTGACTATTCACAAGGCGTACCGTGGGAGCGGGTTGTAGCTTTTTTCGCAGTCGGGATACAAATACATCCAGGCTACGCCCTACGAATACGCCTTCGTCCTCCCAAACCTGTTTCATAAGCTGGCTCCGATCAATCACCGTATTGGGAGCACCGACGAATACGTTCAGTAGTTTGGACTCTTTGGCCGAAAGCTCAATGCGTTCATCACCCAACCGTAGCACCTGCGTTTCGCGGCAAAAGGTAAGCGGCCCCAAGTGGACCAACGTCGTAGGTGTTACAGGTTTGGCCGCAGCAGGCCTTTTCCGTCTGAATAAACGCCAACCAAACCCGACCAGTAAAACTGGTAGAAGAAGCCAGGCAAACTTGATCGCACTAGTCACTGAGGCTATCTGAACGGGCGGGTCAGCAAACTGGATTTGGATGCTATAGTCCCCTCGGGGCGGCGTTCGGCTTAAACAGGCAATCGATTTTCGATGCAACGGTTGACGAACTTCATAGCTATACACTACGGTGTTTGACTGCTCTTGTCTGACTTCTACCAGATAATCCAGTTCTGGTATATGACGTTGGATGGTTTCAACCAGGGATGCGGGTGTGAAGGCAAAGGGACGCTCAAACCGGATCAAGAACGTATGATTATCCACTTGTTCAATGGGCAATACCCAGGAAGTAGAATCGCCCGAGGCCAGCAGTACTTCGTGACCGACCTTCCGCATGGTCACCAGCATCTTTCCCCCCTCGCTGTAACCAGGCAGACGGATAAATAGCAGTAGTAACAGGGTAAGGATTGCGTGTCTCATCAATCAAAAATAGGCCTCAATAGGGGATGAATTTCAGGTTTTACATTTCGTTAACACTTTTTTACAGGCGATTTACGCTCGTCACATCCGCACCCGCTAGGTTTGACAGAACTGAATACAAAAATCAGGTTCTGTTCGCTCGGTATACAAGAATGACGTACCGAATTACTAGTTAAAAAAATGATGTACTACTCCCGCGTATATGCTTTATCCCTACTCGCTGTCTTTCTCATTTCCTGTGGACAAAATCAAAAAGGAATAGACCGTATCAAGTCCGTAACCCAGGACACCGTCACGGGTTTCGGACCTGCCACCATGGTTCGTAACGTAAAAAAGGGCAGAAACGGCACCATTTTGATTGCGGCTTCATGGGGCGGTGTGTTTCGGTACGATCCCAAACGGGCCGTTGAAAAACGTTTTACAAATCTCACCACTAAGATAGGCTCACACCGATTCTGGGATGTCCTGGAAGATCGTCAGGGAAACCTCTGGTTCGCTTCCACCGATGCAGGGGTGTATCGATTTAATGGAAAATCTTTTCAGCATTTCACCACCGACGAAGGGCTTGCCAATAACGCAGTTATGGCGGTGTATGAAGATAAAGCTGGCATCCTCTGGTTCGCTACGGGGGGAGGCGTAAGTCGTTATGACCCCAGTCAGGCCGATGGGCAATCGTTTCGAAATTTTACCACGAAAGACGGGCTTCCCAACAACAACATCACGACGATCATGCAAGACAAAACCGGGAAGTTGTGGATCGGTACCCGAGGCGAGACCTGTGTTTACGATGGAAAAACATTTACCGTGCCCAGAACGAAAGAAGGAAAAGCCTTTACTAACGTTTGGGGGATCACGGAGGATAAACAGGGTCATATTTGGTTCGGGGCAACAATCATCAAAGCGAAAAAAGGCGATACGCTGGTTGTTACCACTGGTCTTTGGCACTATGATGGCAGCACCTTTACCAAAATAAATCAGCGGGGTGCCTCGGCGATTATCGAAGATAGAAAAGGAAATCTCTGGACGACCGGTGACGTACAGCCCAATGGGGTCGGGGCCTGGAAATTGCTCCGGTATGATCAGAAGTCCCTATCCAGTCAAAATCCCACTGTAACTGAAATCATGTCCATAGAAAAAATGCTTTGTGGGATTCTGGAAGCTGAGGATGGAAGTATCTGGTTTGGATCGATACATGGAGTGTATCGGTATGACGGAAAAACTATTACGGATTTTAAAGATAAAGCACCTCAGGACTCGTTGAAAAAGCTTCATCAGTAATAAAGTCCAACGAAACGAGTAGCTTCAAATCCTTGCAATCGTCAGCTGAAAACCATCATTGGTACCGATAGGGGTAAGGCGATTCTCCCGAATCGATGACGTATCCCAGGCATGCGTGGAATCCATAATTAATTTTCTTTTACGTAATTCAGGAAAAATGGTTCAAATGACGAATTTTGTGCGTTTCTGTAGAAATACGCTGTATGAAAAAGTTATTAGTTCTTCTTTTGCTTAGTCTGAGTATTCAACTATACGCTCAGCGGGGAACGCTCCGCGAAAGTCTTTCCCTGTCCAGTACCACCTTGGGCCGTCCGGTGCAGTATAGTTTGTTTTTGCCCGAAGGATACGAAGCAGGCAGTCGAAAATATCCGGTTTTGTACCTGTTGCACGGTTTCGGCGATGACGAAACGGGCTGGACGCAGATGGGTGATGTAGAAACGATTGCCAGTCAGGCGATGGCTTCCGGACAGGTTCCACCCATGATCATCGTAATGCCTGATGCCGGAAAAAGCTGGTACGTGAACAGTGCAGATGGCAAAAATCGATACGAAGACTTCTTTATAAACGAGCTGATTCCCCACATTGATTCTAGCTATCGAACCCGTACGAGCAAACAGTTTCGGGCCATTGCGGGTTTGTCAATGGGCGGGCACGGTACCCTGCTGCTGGCGAGTAAACATACCGATCTTTTTTCGGCGGCGGCTCCCCTGAGTGCGGCGATTTTCACGGATGCCGAGGTAGTGGCTATGCCCGAATCTGACTGGAAACGCCGCTTCACCAACGTATATCCTACCCAGCAAAAAGGGAAAGAACGGTTAAGTAAGGACTGGAATCAGAATTCCATTTTTAAAATCCTGGAAACTACATCTTCGGACGCACTAAAATCCGTTCGCTTTTACGTAGATTGTGGCGATGACGATCATCTGATTAAAGGAAACATGAGTCTGCACGCAGCAATGATGGATCGGAATATTCCGCATCAGTTTCGAGTACGTGATGGAGGCCATACTTGGATTTACTGGCGATCGGCTTTGCCAGAGGTACTAAACTTTGTCAGCCAGGGGTTTCACTAAAAATTAGCTGAATATTTTTAACGTATATGCATTACGGTTGCGGGATGATTCTTACTCAACCGTTTCTTAAACAAATCTTGGTTTACGCCAGCCCTTGTCCCTAAAAGTCGTTATATAATCCCGATGAACACCCCTAAGTCCCTGAGTTTGATGATTCGATACGCATTACTTGCATTGTTTAGCATACTGACCCTAACGGTACAGGCTCAGCAGTTTAAAGTCATTGCCTTTTATACGGCCAAAAACGATCCTGCCCATATCAGCTTTGTGCACGAAGCCAACCGCTGGTTTGCCAAAGCAGCCAAACAACACGCGTTTACGTACGATTCGACCAGCAACTGGGCCAACCTTAATGCTGGTTTTCTGGCTAATTATAAGGTAGTGATTTTCCTGGATACCCGTCCGGAAGCCCCCGCTCAGCGAAAGGCTTTTCAGACGTACATAGAAAAAGGCGGAGCTTGGCTCGGCTTTCACTTTTCGGCCTTTGCTCTAACACCCTCGAAATACCCTCAGAACTGGCCCTGGTACCACCAGCAGTTTTTAGGTTCGGGTGAATACAAAAGCAATACCTGGCGACCCACGGAGGCTGTATTACGCGTAGAAAATGCGGAACATCCGGCGACTAAAAACCTGCCTAAAACCTTTACCTCCTCGCCCAACGAGTGGTACAGCTGGAAAAATGATTTGCGGAAAAATCCAAACATTCAGATTTTACTCTCCATCGATCCGGAAAGCTTTCCCTTAGGAACGGGCCCGAAACCCAATGAAATCTGGAAAAGCGGCTATTATCCGGTCGTGTGGACAAACAAGAAATACAAAATGCTCTACGTCAACATGGGCCATAACGACCTAGATTACGAGCACAAAACCAACGAAGAACTTTCCTTCACGTTCGAAAACGAAATTCAGAATCAGCTCATCCTGGATGGGTTATTCTGGTTGGGCGGACGGACGAAATAGAATACCGATCCACAAAAAAGGGCCTTCGTACGAAGGCCCTTTTTTATTAGTCGATTATAGTAAAGTAATGCAGGCCAGGCATTCGTTGAGATGCTTAGCGGTTCGGAAATTAGGGTGTTCCAGCTTATGTTCAATCTGTTCGTGTAACCAGGTAGTATGGTAAGGAACGTGAATGGCTTGCCCACCAATGTTCAGCACGGGTAGTACATCCGATTTAATCGAATTGCCAATCATCATAAACTCCTCGGGCTTAATATCCAGGTGCTTGATTAGTTTCAGGTAATCGGCCTCCTTCTTGTCACTCATGATTTCGATGTGGTGAAAGAAATGCTCCAGTCCGGACTTTTTAAGTTTCCGTTCCTGATCCAGCAAATCCCCCTTCGTGGCTACGACCAATCGGTAGGAATCTTTGAGCAAGGACAACGTCTGCTGCACGCCGTCCAGCAATTCGATGGGCTTTTGTAACAATTCTTTGCCGTATTCAATGGCTTTGGCGATCACTTCGGGTCGGACGTTGTAATCCGTAACCGTCAGTGCCGTCTCAATCATCGCCAGCATGAAGCCTTTCACGCCATAGCCGTAGATCGCAAGATTGGCAATTTCAGTTTTGAAAAGCTCCTGGGAAACGGTGTGATGCGGCAGAAAATCTTCCAGTAACGCACAGAATTTTCGTTCGGTTTCCTGAAAGTACGGTTCGTTTACCCAGAGGGTGTCGTCGGCATCGAAGGCAATTACTTTTAATGACATGGCAATACGGGTAACAAGAAGGTTATAATCGATTCAAAAATAAACGGATGCCACACCAGAAAAAAATCGGGGCTCATACATGAACGTATGAGCCCCGATTCCGATTATTTCCGAGCGGGTTTCGTTGACATGTAGAAGGTGAGTTTTCCACCTTTCAGCACATCCGCGTGGCTAAGTTGCCAGTTAGTAACGGGCTTGCCGTTTAGCAATACTTTCTCTACGTATACGTGTTTGTCGCTCTGGTTGATGGCTTCAATGGTAAAGGTCTGCCCGTTTTCCAGTTGAATTTTGGCATTTTTCACCAGCGGGCTACCAATCGAATACACATCCGATCCCGGAGCGACGGGGTAGAAACCCATCGACGAGAACAGGTACCAGGCACTCATCTGACCGCAGTCGTCGTTTCCGCCGAGTCCGTCGGATGTGGGCTTGTACTGCATGTTCAGAATCATCCGTACGCGGGCCTGCGTCTTCCAGGGCTGGCCCGCCCAGTTGTACAGATAAGCCACGTGGTGAGCGGGTTCATTGCCGTGAATGTATCCACCAATGATTCCTTCGCGGGTGATGTCTTCGGTTTCGGCGAAAAACTGATCGGGCAGGTGCATGGAAAACAGCGTATCGAGCCGGGCCGCGAAGATTTTCGCCCCACCCATAGCCTGCATCAGAGCCTGCGGGTCCTGGGGTACAAAGAAGCTGAAATTCCAGCTATTACCTTCAATGAATCCCTGTCCGTGCGTACTGAGCAGATCAAAGTCTTTTTTAAAGGAACCATCCGCCAGCCGGGGACGCATGAACCGGATCGAACTGTCAAAGACGTTTTTCCAATTCTGAGCACGTTTCTGATACGTTTCGTACACATCCGTCCATCCGAGTTTCTTCGCTAGCTGAGCAATGGCCCAGTCGTCGTAGGCGTACTCCAGCGTGTTCGATACGGAAGTGCCGTTTTGTTCCGCCGGAATATATCCCCGGTCGATGTATACGCCAATGCCTTCGTAATCGCGGTGATTAGATGTAGCGATACAGGCCTCCAGGGCTTTCATGGGATCGCCCTTGTACACGCCTTTGATGATGGCATCGGCCAGTACCGAAACGCTGTGGTACCCGCTCATGCACCAGTTGTCGTTGGCGTAATGCGACCAGACGGGCAGCATTTTTAAGGTGCTTTGGTCGTAGTGCTTCATCATTGAAGCCACCATGTCGTTGTTACGACCGGGCTGCATCAAATTGAAGAAGGGGTGCAACGCCCGATAGGTATCCCACAAAGAAAAAGTCGTGTAGTTGGTGAAGCCTTCGGCTTTATGAACATTCTGATCGAGACCTTTGTACTGGCCATTGACATCCATGTAAACCGTCGGGTTAATGAAGGTGTGGTACAGTGACGTATAGAAATTGATTTTCTCGTTTTCCGAAGCTTCGATCTGGATTTTATTCAGTTCCTGATTCCACTGCAACTGAGCCTGTTTTTTGTACCCATCAAAATTCCAGTGAGTCGCTTCCGCCCGCATGTTTTCCAGAGCATTTTGCTGACTAACGGGCGAGAGTGCCATTTTCACCTTAATCTTTTCACCTTCTTGCGTATCAAAATCGAAGTGCATCCGAAGACGCTTTCCGGCGATTTCGGGGAAATTATGGTTCTGATCAAACTTCCGCCAGAAACCCCGGTATACCTGTGGCTTGTCGAAGTTCTGCTGACCGTACGATTTGAAAGGCTTGGAGAAGGTCATGGCGAAATACTCGGTCCGGGTACGAGCCCAGCCGTTGGTTTGACGGTATCCCGTTACCAGCGTATCGTTCACCACCCGAATGTAAGTCCAGACTACTTTTTCGTCGTAGTTATAAATCCCCGCCATCATGTCCAGAATGATGTGTGAAGCGTCCGATTTTGGAAACGTATATTGATGTACGCCCACGCGGTTGGTGGCGGTCAATTCGGCCAGAATGTTGTCGTCATCCAGCTTCACCCGGTAGTATCCAGCCTCGGCTACTTCATGGTCGTGAGAGAAGGCCGAACGAAAACCAGTTTTGGTATCGGAAGCCACGCCGGGATTCAGCTGAAGCCGTCCCTGCGTAGGCATCACCAGAAAATCGCCCAAATCCGAGTGACCCGTACCGCTGAAATGCGTATGGCTGAAACCCACAATGGTTTTGTCTTCGTACTTGTAGCCCGCACAATATCGATACACATCACCATTATACTTACCGTTGCGTTCGTAAGAAATGGTATCCGTATCCGGACTAAGCTGGACGGCTCCGAAGGGAACTGTAGCTCCCGGAAAGGTATGGCCCATTTTTTCGGTACCAATCAGGGGGCGAACGTAGGGGACCAGATTCTGTTGAGCGTAGGAAAGAAAGAAGAGGAATTGAAATGCAAGGGTCAATAAACCTTTCATCGAGCTTTTTTTGCACGAATATACGTCTGAATCAGATTCAGGTACGTAGAAAGGCTAAAAGGGATGGTTATTAAGAATGCAAGGCACCTTTTTTGCCGTGAGTTGAGCTAAAAAATTGGCATTCTTTTTTATTGCCTTCTTGCGGAGTCTAAACTGTTACTTCAGCCACCTATGAAAAAGTTTTTTCGGGAAAACGGATTGTCGTTAATCCTGGCCCTTATTACTCTCCTTACCTTATTGGCTCACCTGCTTACGGGATGGCAGGATTTAAATAATGAACGACAGGATTTTGGCCAAACCCACTTACGCTGGGTGAGTACTTCGGCAGTGGCCATTGCATAGAATCGGTTTTTGAAAATTGGGAAAGCGAATTTCTCCAGATGGCCTTGTACGTATTGCTGACGGTATCGCTGTACCAAAAGGGCTCGTCCGAATCCAAAAGCCTGACCGAAGAGGAGGAAGTAGACCGCGAACCTTCGCCGACCCGTGCAGGAGCACCCTGGCCCGTCCGGAAAGGGGGCTGGGTAGTCAAGTTATATCAGAATTCCCTGAGTCTGGCTTTTTTCGTACTCTTTGGACTATCGTTTGTGTTACACGCCATTGGTGGGGTACAGGCCCACAATGAAGAGCAGCAGCTACAGGGGAAAGCCGACTTTATGAGCTTAGGTGAATTTCTGGGATCGAGTGAGTTCTGGTTTCAATCGTTTCAGAACTGGCAGAGTGAGTTCCTATCGGTATTTTCTATCGTAGTCCTGTCCATCTTCCTACGGCAAAAAGGCTCACCTGAATCAAAACCCGTTGATGCTCCGCATCAGGAGACGGGCAATTAGCAGGCCTGCGAAGACGTCGTTTTGATGGGGAAACACCGGGCCATGGCCAGCATAAATAGGGCCATACAGGTTAAGCCAATGGCGGTAGTCATTTGAATCCACTGCCCGCCGGGAAAAGCTTGTAGTGATTTGATGAGGTCGTCCATGTTCATGACCCAGTGCGGGTTTTCTTTCCAGGCCCCTTTAATCAGGTACCAGCTCGTAGAGGCCAGTATGCCACCCACGGTCAGGAAGCCCACCAGATTACACACCCAAAGAAAGCCATGGAGCCACGTAGGGAAAGCCTCTTTATTTAGACTCTTGTAGACAGTGCCTGAAATGCCTTTGTACATCTGTAATCCCGCCCAGAGCATCAGAAAAACACCCACGAGGATAATGAGCCAGTCCCCGCCCTTGACCATTAGTATCTTGGAAACCCAAAGCTGCTTCTGATTTTGATCATCCGCCTGTCCCATTAAAAGTTTTACTGCCGTTATACCCAGACTTGTATACGTAAGACCGCTGAGGAAATAATTTAACCGATAAATCCACCCTAGTACACCTTTGCCCTTCTTATACGGATCAAAATAAATTTCAGCCATCCGCCAGACGGTATGCCCCGCTAAGGATAGGGCCATTAAGACTAACACTACGGCTCCCACGTCGGTTTTGATGAATTCCTGCAAAACGGCTTTTCGTCCGGGATCCGGGCCTCGTTGCCCCAGAGCAAATTGGATGGCAAAGAAAGCGACGCAACCGTATAAAATTCCTTTGGTTAAATAACTAAGTCGGGTTAAACTGGCAACGGTTTGTTCCCAGGTACGCGGACTCGTTTTCGTTTGGGCAATGGCTTCCATGCTTCGGGTTTAAAGTTCACTAGACCCAAAAAAGGCTAACTCGATCGGTTAGCCTTTTTTGAGTTAATCCTGTATTGCATTTGCAGGCTGTTAAAGATTACGAGACACCCCACGTTCATCCGTATTCAGCGTATCGACGTCTACTTCCGTATGACGGACCGTATCACGGACGGTTTCTACGTGTTCATCCACTTCTTTGCCTAAGGTAACTTCTTCCACGACCCGGGCTTCTTTCGAAACAACGGGTACTTCGGCGTGTTCAACCACATCGATCTGGCCTTCCTGGAACGTTGCAAAATCCGCATCAGTAGCCGGACGGTCCACGGGGGTACGGTTTACTACCACGCGTTCCTGACGCAGACGGACGTTTTCTTCAACCGGTCGCTCCACGATACGGCTGCGGAGGCGGGCTCCACCCGTTTCAATGCTACGTTTGCCTACCTGCAGATTCTCTTCAATGACCTTGGCAGAAGCGGCCTGGTTGTCGGCAGTAAATTCATCCCTCACAATGTCAGCGTTTGAATGAGGCTGTAAGGGATCAACCGTTAATGAATCTTCCGTAGGTTGATAGTCAGCCGGGTAGGGCGTTGAACCGGTAGCCGTAGTGGCTACGTAGCCATATTCGTTGGCTTTTTCGTCGATATCCACGGCTCCGTGTTCATCCAGAATATCCGAAGCCAGACGAGCCTGTACATCCGATGCATTGTGTACCGTGACAATCGAACCCCGACGGGCTACGTGTGAATATTTGTCGGCATCATCGGTATCGCTACCAAAAAGCGATTTGAAGAAATTACCGATGCCTGTGTCATTATCGCTTTCGTGTGCGGTAGTCGTAGCGTCTACGCTACCCGTAGCTGAAGCGGAGATATCTACGTTTTCTTCTGAAAATCCGCGTTGGATGAGTTGAGCAGCAGCCGTTTGTGCTTGCAGGGCCGTATCAAACAGGCCAATAACAGTCTTTGACATGATTCTTACATTTGGGTTGTGATGGAATTTTTTTACGATGAATACGAAATCTATGCTTCCGGACCAGTACTACGCGTAATTACAATTTCTTCCTGCCGCAGCACGACGGGCTGGTGAGTAGTAGTCTGTACTTCTTCTTTGGTGATACGAACTTCTTCCACCAGTACCAGGCGTTTAACAAGGATTTCCTTCACGACCGGCACGATCATGGTTTCACCTTCGTACCGTACCGCTGGAGGCGTATCAATGTATTGGTTGATGGGTACGCGTTCTACCTTTACCTGTTGCTGCGTAAGGGGAAGTTCCACAAGTTCTTCGCGTTCGTGCACACGTTTACTTACGGTTACTCGACCCGTTTCTTCCAGCTGCGTATCAACCTTCAGCTGTTCTTCGATTACCGGCAAAACCACGGGACGCGGGCCGGATTCATTCGTTACGGAAGGATTAGTGTTCGTATTCATCAGGTCTATCAGGGGTAAAATTCGTTCCATTAGCCTTCGTAGGAGACTATACGTTCAATTTTAAGAAATTAACACCCCAAATGTTACCGTCTTAGGGAGCGGGCTTCACAGCCCGAAAGAAATTTCGGTAAAACATTTAGTATCAGCCATGTTTCGCTAGTGTCAGACCAAACGTTTCGAACGTTGGTACTTTTTACTCAGGATACTGGGACGCGGGGGTGAGGCACTGATCAACCCTGTAGCCCGCCTAGAGGAAACCTTTCTACACATTCTCATTTATGAGGCTTTGAAAGGGTCACTGATGGTCTGAAATGCCTATTGAATGCGGCTGGCTACACTTTTTAGCATACTCATTTACAGTGACTTGGGCAGTAAACGTAAAGTAGGATTTTATGCTTAGTGTACTTCTTCTAAATGCATAAATCACACTACACAATTACCAACGGTCTATAGCGTATAGCCATTCCAATAATTTTAAACGTATGAAACTTCAAGAAAAAGAAGTTGCTTCCACTGCCTCTTCGACGACCACCTGGACCGAACCTATTGGTACGACCGTTACTCCACCGACCTCTGTCAATCCAAAAAATTTAGTGTGCTTCTCCCATTTGCGTTGGAATTTCGTTTACCAGCGACCCCAACATTTACTAAGCCGTGCCAGTAAGGAATGGCAGGTGTGGTTTCTGGAAGAACCCGTATTTAAAGAGGGTCCCATTCGGCTGGAAAAACACGAAATACAATCCCAGCTCTGTGTACTCGTACCCTGTATGCCGCACGGCTTAAAGCCAGAGGAAGTAATCGCTCAGCAAAAACGATTGATTGACGAATTCATCGCCAGCGAAGGTATCTCTTCTTACGTAGCCTGGTACTACACACCCATGGCTCTTGCTTTCAGTCCCGAAGTTGCACCGGAACTTACGGTTTACGATTGCATGGATGAGTTAAGTGCCTTTCTGGGGGCTCCCCGCCAACTGATTGATCTGGAACAACGGTTGATTGAGCAGGCGGACGTGGTATTTACGGGCGGCCATAGTTTGTACGAGGCTAAACGCGATAAGCACGCACATACCTACGCGTTCCCCAGCAGTATTGATTTTCTCCACTTCAGTCAGTCTCGTAAACCACAACCCGATCCGGACGATCAGCGGCAATTTGCCCACCCCCGTATCGGTTTTTGTGGCGTGATTGACGAACGATTCGATATTGAATTAGTTAGAGAACTGGCTCAGCGTCGCCCCGACTGGCAATTCATTTTCCTGGGACCCGTCGTGAAAATCAATCCGGCGAGTTTGCCGAAGGCTCCCAATGTCCATTATTTGGGTATGAAGTCGTATCAGGAAATTCCCCGGTACTTTGCTCACTGGGATGCGGCTATTTTGCCCTTCGCGATTTGCCCGGCCACGCGATACATCAGTCCCACCAAAACGCCGGAGTATCTGGCATCGGGCTTACCCGTTGTTTCCACGCCGATTCACGACGTAATCCGAAACTACGGAAGCCGCAACTGGGTACACATTGCCGATACTGCCGAACGCTTTGAAGCGGCCCTGGAGCAGGCTCTGACCGACAAAGGCATGACGCATCGGAAAGAAGTAGATACCTTTTTGAATGAAAATTCCTGGGATCGGGTTTGGAACGAAATGGCAGGTTTGATGAAGCTTCACGCTCAACCTGCCTAAGACAAACGTTTCACCCCTGTTCATGAAACTTTGGCGACGGGCTATGGAGTAGCTCTTGCCAGGTATAAGGTCACGTGATCGTACTAACCCCACGCTGAATGTTCAGCGTGGGGTTTTATTTGTAAAGGCCTGATCGTTAGATACCAGAGACAATGAGATTACAGCAAATGCAATTTTGTATTTAAAATTTTCAGGGCATCGTAGGGGGAAGTCTGGACTGAACTGTCCTAGTAACGTTCAATCGAGACCATCCATAAAAGCCATGAAAAAGTATGTATTGATTACCGGAGCGAGTTTAGGATTAGGGAAGGCCCTGGCCCTGGAGTTAGCCAGCCAGGGCCGGGACCTAATCCTGGTCGCCCTTCCCCAGGAAGGACTTCCTCTGTTCGCCCAAATGCTTTCCGAAACGTATAGTGTAACCGTACGAACCTACGAAACTAATCTAATGCAGGCGGAGAACATTCGCCAGCTTATTCGCTGGCTGGAAGCTTCCGGATTTCAGGTCGATTTCCTCATTAACAACGCGGGTATTGGTGGCTCGAAAGCGTTCGATACGGCTGAGTCAGAGCAGATCGAAAATATCATTCAGTTGAACGTAACGGGAACGGCACTCCTGACCCGATTACTATTACCCTTTCTGCTGAAATTTCCCAAGTCCTATATTCTCAATGTTTCCAGTCTGGCCGCATTTACCCCCATTCCCTACAAAACCGTATATCCGGCATCCAAGGCATTTATATATTCGTTTTCCCTTAGTTTACGGGCGGAGCTGAGTGCGAAAGGCGTGCAGGTCAGCGTATTGCATCCGGGACCGATGCCCACCTCAGCGGAAAACCTGAATCGTTTACAAAAACATGGTTGGCTGGGCCAACTGAGTTGCTTATCCGTCGAAGAGGTCGCCCAGATTGCTTTAAAACAGGTTCGCCGAGGCCAATCGATTATCATTCCGGGTACATTGAATAAAGTAGGGTACTGGGCCGCCCGCTGGATTCCCTGGTCCTGGCGAGAACCCCTTCTGGTATCCATGCTTCGTAAAGAAATCTCCGCATGAAAATTTTACTCACGGGTGCTACGGGACTGCTGGGCAGTCATATTGCCGGGGCTTTGTTACGGCAGGGATACGCCGTAAAGGCTATGTACCGTTCCCTGCCCCAAGCGATCAGTCAGTTACCCTGGTACACTCAGGTAGAATGGGTGCAGGGACAGATGACTTCGTTGCCAGATCTGGAAAAAGCAGCCTACGATTGTCAGGGAATCGTTCACGCCGCTGCTCGCACGGAGCCGTATCCGTCGAACGTTGAGGCTTATTTTGACGCCAATGTTTTAGCTACACGGCAGATTCTGGAAGTAGCCCGTCGCCTGTCCATGCAACGACTGGTGTATGTAAGTACAGCGGCTATTTATCAGCCAGGAACGTATGAGAATCCAGCTACGGAAGAAAGTCCCTTCGCTTTTGACTTGATGCAGTCGGGCTACATTGCCAGCAAGTATCAGGCTCAGCAGGAAGTGCTCGAAGCGGTTGCGGAAGGAGTTCCTATCGTCATCGTGAATCCCACCTTTTTGCTGGGACCCTACGATTTCAAACCCAGCTCGGGAGCATTGATCAGTTATGTATTAAACAATCGACGCGTCTTTTTTCCGGGCAGTGGGGGTAAGAATTTTATCGACGTACGGGACGCGGCGGAGGCTACCGTACAAGCTCTTCAAAAGGGTCGAATTGGGGAAAGTTATTTACTGGCTGCTACTAACGTACCGTACGAAGTATTTTTTGAAACCGTAGCGAGTCTACTTCCCGAAAAACGCTCCCTGATTCCCATTCCCCGCCAACTCATGCGATCGGCGGGGCGACTAGGGACCTTTGCTGAACGGTTGTTTGGGCATCCGCTGCGACTTAATTACATCAATACCGTACTCGTTACCCAGGACAATTACTACAGTGGTCAGCGAGCCCGGCAGGAACTGGGACTGATGAGTACTCCCTTTCAGGATTCCGTTCGTGATACGATCGATTGGTTTCAACGCGGAATCCTTCGTTAACGCCTTTCAATCGTAAATCCATAAGCCATGAAAACATTCGTTTCTTTTCTCCTCGTACTCGGTTTGATTCTTCACAGTTTCGCTCAGGCCACGACGATCGTTCCCGCCAAAGCGACTTTCTCAGCGAAAACGGCATCGCGGCAATTGTTCTATTTGCAACGCAGTAAAGATGCCAATACGGTAGTCTACGAAGCCAACGAATCGGCGGACCGAAAGTTGAACCCGAGTAAGCCCGTCGAAGTATACTGGATTCGCTACGCCGAGCAGGGCCAACGGGAAGATCTCTCCCGCATCCAATGGCAACTGGCCTACGGCTATACACACCAGCCGATTGCCGGTGAATCCTACGAGGTACGATTGAATGCTTTTCCCGAACGGGTCCTGAAGGTCCAATACCATCAGGGGAAAGCCGTGGCTATGACAACGATTAGTGGGCAGCGGGCCTGTCTGCAAAAAGTCTTCGTACAACTGGATCCCAAAGCCCGGTTGGTACCTAAAGTCAAGTACGTAGAAATGTTCGGCGTGGACCCGGAAAGTGGGCGAGCCGTTTATGAACGCATCATTCCCTAAAATCCCGTAAGTTTTCCGTTTCAGCCCTGAATCCTCAAACCATACGCAGCTATAGGCGGCACTGGCTGCCCATTTCAGTACGGTCACGAATGGGTCGATCTCTGGAAGGATGTCCGACGTAGCAAGAGTATCCGGCAGGCGTTTGCCATCCTTTTTGGCCCTCTTGAGCTGCTGACCGGAAGTAACGTATGGAAAGCAACGTTACTTCCGGTTGCAAATGCGTAGACCGACGTGGAATCCTACCCATCCCTGTACGGAGAAATCCGGGAAAAGGGTATACGCCGAAAACGCGGGTAGGCTATACGTGGGCCGGATTTCATGCCGACTGTCCGCATCAAACGAAGACAGGTTGAACGTTGGTCCTACGGCCAAGGCCAGCCCGCGGCTGATTTTCTTTTCGACAGCCAGCTCAAATCGGCCCAGGAAGCGGCCTTCTTCAAAGTTTTGCCACTGGGCGGGCAGGCGGAAGTTCGTGGTATAATCAACGTTGAGCATCCAACCCTTTTTCAAATCAACGGCTGTTCCGAAGCCGTAACCAAAGCTCCAGGCGGGTCGCGGTTCCGCATCGAGATTGGAACCTATGGTTAGGATATTGTAGAAGCCCCGATGGCCCGTTTTAAACGTCAGATTGGCCCGACTGGCTTCATTGATGGAAATTTCCAGTCGCCGATACCCATTGCGGTGCACGTAGCTGAAGAGGCCATACGGGGCCTTTTCGGCGTATCCGGCCATATTCAGCAAGCCAATCTGATGGCCACCGGTGATATGTCGGCTGTAATTCAACGCACTACTGAGTTGCCATCCGTTCAGGTCGCTGGTCGCAATATTCAGAACACCCGCCAATTGGACACCCGTTGCCGGACCTATCCGAATGTTACCCACCCCCGCGACCTGCGTACCCAGACTTTCGCCCCCAATCAGGTTTGCTACGCCACTGAGTTGTACGCCGTGATGCAGGCTACCGATCAGTAAGTTTCCAACTCCGGCTAGTTGTACGCCTGAGAGATCGCCCCCTATGATGTTTCCGATTCCCGCACCCTGGAAACCCCGCATATCGCGGCGGATGATGTTGCCCATACCGGCTAGTTGCGTACCTTCCACCCGTTCGCCTACCAGGTTCGCCATACCTGCTACCTGTACCCCGTGAACATTGCCACGTACTACGTTGCCCAAACCCCCAATTTCTACTTCATTCACGCCCAGCGAATAACCCAGCAGCACGTTGTACGACAAATCATTGATGGCCCGGGCACTCAGCGTTGCGTTGCTTCCCACAAAAGGAAGTACCGAAACCTGAGTCTGACGGTACAGCGTGTCGCCGGATAGGTTACTGTCATGAATAGCCGATTTCGTGGACATCAGCCAGTCGGTAAATCTGTTTTTACTGCGTTTCCAAAGCGAAATGCGGGATCTTGGTACGGAATCCGGTGAACTAAGCCGTATAATCTGTGGCGTAGCAACAGTTCGCCGGGTACTGGTGTCGGTTGACTGTCGGATGGGTAAAGGCGGCAGCGTACGGGTGATGACGAACGGAGCGAGGCGTATATTCAAGGTATGACTTTGCCGGGAACGTACCCGGACGGTTTCCCCCACGTATTCTTGTTTCCGGATTTCGAGTAAAAGCTGCGGAAGACTAGTGGGTAGCTTGATCCGGTAAAAGCCGTAGGCGTCGGTGAGAGTAGCGGTGAAGGTAGTTTTTTCGTAGACGGAAACCTGAGTAATTTTGTGGCCCGTGTGTTCGTCGGTGATGTATCCTTCGAGGTAAAAATGTTTGGGCGTTTCCTCGGTATCCGGTTCTGGACTGGTCCGTAGGACGATGTGATTACCCCGGGAATGGTACTGAAGGGTGCCTTTGAACAGCTGATTAAGAGCTTCGCGTACACTGACGTTCGTAGCCCGCAGCGTCACCAATCGGTTTTCGGAGATAAGGGCAGAGTGATACGAAAAGTTGAAATTTCCCCGCTGACTAAGCACCTGGAGCACCCGGGGGAGGCGTTCGTTGTGAACATCCAGGGAAACGAGCCGCTCCAGCGGGGGTACTTCCCCACGGGCCGGGGTACAGGCCCAGGCCACCAACAGGATGAAAAACAGGCGAATCATTTTCAGAAGATTGAAGGAAGGTAGGCGAAGGCAGGGCTGCTTAAGGCGAGCAACCCGTACCTTCAAAAATGAACTCCGTACCCTGGCGACGAATGGTCAGTCCGTGCGAGTCGGCGATGGCCTGAAGAAGATTTTCCAAAGTATCTTTGGTACGATCAAACGCGATTGTGGTGGGGCAGTTTCGAAGGGATTCGTTCCCAAGCTGCACCTCGGCCTGATACACCTCGTTGATTATCTGTATCACTTCACGGAGTGTCGCGTTATCGAAAACCGCTTTACCCGTTTGATAGGTAAACACATTCGGGTCGAGGCGTTCAGTTTTTTGCATCGTAGCCGCCTGGGCATCAAACGTGGCCTGTTGATCTTTCATAAGCGTCACTTCCGCATTGCGGGCTTTGAATACAACCTTCCCCGTTCGCACGGCTACCCGTACATTCGGATCATAGGCCCGAACGCTAAACGAGGTACCTACCACCTGCACGGTCGTCTGACTGGCCTGAATACGGAACGGTTTCTCTTTATTGGGCGTAATATCGAAAAAGGCTTCTCCCGTCAATACCACCGAGCGGGAATCGTCGGCAAAGGTTTCGGGGTACTCGAGCTTACTGTTACGATTCAGCCATACTTTGCTGCCATCCGGCAATTCATGTACCGTAGAATGATCCGTAGCCGTAAAAGCCAGTTGGGGTACGGAAGCATTTCGCTGGAGCGTCCAGAATAACCAGCCCAGGCCCACCAGCAGTACCACGGCCGCCGCAATGGAAGTACGCCAGGAGGTGAAGCGACGTATGGGGGTATCGGCTACCGGGGCGGGTTCCTGAATTCGGTTTCGTAATTTTTCCCAGGCCGCATCCGCATCGACGGGCGGGCGGGTTTGGAGGGTTCGGCTCGTTTCCCAGATTTTTTCGAAACGCTGCATTTCCCGTTCGGCATCCGGTTCATTGAGCCATTGCCGAACCCGCTGGGTCTCTTCCTCATTGGTTTCGCCCGCCAGGTATTTGCCAATGAGCCCATCCTCAATGGGTTCGTGAGAATCGCTATCCATGGCTTAAGCCCGTGTTTTAGAGTACAAGTTAATCATATGCATGAATGCCTAACAGGATGAACAAAGGCAGATAATCGGCCAGCTCGACGCGTAAGATCCGTAACGCCTTACCAATCTGATTTTCGACCGTTTTTACGGATAAACCCAGCCGATCGGCAATTTCCTGGTACTTCAGTTCTTCAAAGCGGTTCATCGTAAAAATGAGCCGGCATTGTTCGGGAAGCCGCTCGATGGCCGCTTGCAGGCGTTCGGACAGTTCGGAAGCCATCAACGCCTGGGCCGGAGCTTCCGAGGCGTTGGCTTCGGCAAACTTATACTGCTGGTATTCCGCCTGAATGGCCAGATGTTTGATACGATTCAGGCAACGATTGTGTACCGCCCGATACAGATACGATTTCAGGGAGGTTTCAATCGTTAGCGACTGCCGTTTTTCCCAGATCGTTACAAACACGCTTTGCACGATTTCTTCCGCGTCTTCCCAATCTTTGAGAAAGGAAAACCCGTACTGACACAGCGAAGCGTAATAATGCCGGAAGAGCGTTTCATAGGTACGTTCATCGCCCTGCTGGATGGATCGCAGGATGTCCTGATCGGTTAAGGAACGATCTTCTGGTTTTGTAAACGGATTAGACCTACCATTCATTACTGGGCCTTTCGGAGTTATGACAACTGAAAACGGTTGTACCCTACGGATCGAAGAAAAAAAACAGGAATGAAGTCCCCGCGTGGGTAAAACCGGAATTGAGACCAGGATGATTCTCTTGCGAAAACGGTTGCACCCGGTCCCCCAGACGGCATCATCCCCTTCGAAAGGTACGGGAAGAAATCAACTGGCAAACGCTTGATACGAATGAACTGCGTATATCCGGGTTTCGGCGGTAGAGGTCGGGTACTGAATTGCACCCTGCCTCTTACCGTGGTTTATTGTTTTTACGGGTTTTCTTAATGGGTTTACCGTATTTTTTCATCATCTCTTCCGCGTGATTACGTCGCACGTTCACCTTTTGGTTTTTCGCACTTTTTTCGTGAAAAGCGGGTCCAACCGTTTCCTGAGGAGGTAATTTGACCGGTATGATCTTGTGTACGACTTTGGGAATTTCCTCCGGAATAAGATCCTGCGTAATGACGAGGTCCTCGGGCAGGGGACGTTCGGGAATGGGAACCCCCATCAGATTTTCAATGGCCTGCCGGTATTCCGTTTCTGCGGGGTTGACAAAAGTCAAAGCAACGCCTTTTTGATCCGCCCGGCCCGTACGGCCAATGCGGTGGATATACGTTTCCGGAATTTCAGGGACGTCGAGGTTGATGACGTGGGATACTTCCGAAATATCAAGGCCACGGGCAATCAGATCGGTAGCAATCAGGATCCGTAATTGGCCGTCTTTGAAGGCCTGTACGGTATTGAAACGATAATTCTGGGCTTTGTTGGAGTGAATGACGCCGACCTGTTCGGGAAATTGCTCGTCGAGTTGTTCAAACAGACGGTCGGCCAGCGTTTTGGTCGCGATAAACACGAGTACTTTCCGCAAATTTTCATCGTGCTGAAGGAGATATTCCAGCAGGTTTACTTTCGTTAAAAAGTTGGGAACCGGATAGGCCGACTGTTCGATATTATCCAGCGGCGTACCAACGGGCGAAGATTCCACGAAAACGGGACTGGTAAAGTGCGTCTGAATCAACGTGTCTACCTCTTCCGTCATGGTGGCGGAGAATAATAGGTTCTGGCGTTTCGCGGGGAGTGAATCGAGGATCGTCGTTAGCTGCGAACGGAAGCCCAGATTCATCATTTCGTCCACTTCGTCAATCACCAGTCGCTTGATCGTTTTGGTTTTCAGCGTACCCGTTGAAATCAGATCGATTAGTCGGCCGGGCGTTGCTACCAATACATCCACTTCTTTTTTGAGTTCGGCTACGTGCGTTTTCAGATTCACGCCACCGTACACACCCAGTACCGCAAGGGTTTGATATTTGCTTAGCTGCTCGACCGCTTCTACGACCTGCACTACCAGCTCGCGGGTGGGAACCAGAATAAGAAGCTGGGGCAGCCGGTCTTTCGAGAATTGATACAGTCGAAGTAAGGGGAGGAGGTAGGCGAATGTTTTGCCCGTACCCGTTTGTGCCAGCCCGCAAACATCTTTTCCCGACATCACAACTGAAAAAACCTTCTCCTGGATGGGCGTGGGGGTAGTATAACCCAGGTCTTCCAGTGCGTTTAAAAGCGGTTTGTGCAGGTTTAATTCTTCGAATGTCATGGCTTGTTTACGTTTGTTGGCAGGTCTTTCGCTGCGGATGAAGGTACAAAAGTACGAAAAGCTGGGCAGTAGCCTCCCGGTTAGACGCAAGAAACCCGACTCATAAAGTCGGGTTTCCTGGAGTTGAAAGAGAATTGCTTATTGTTTGCCAAATTCTCCGTCTGCGGTAATCATGACTTCTTCGCTAAGCATGTTAGCGGGAAATTTCGATCCAATACCAAAATCACTACGCTTGATCGTGCCCGTAGCCCGGAAGCCAGCCGCCTGTTTCTTGTTGTTCGGATTCGTAATCGTTCCGCGGTACCACAAATCCAGCGTTACGGGTTTAGTAACGCCATGAAGCGTCAGATTACCCATCAGTTTGTATTTGTCTGCCCCATCTTTTTTAAGCGAAGTGCTTTTGAAAGTCAGGGTCGGGTACTGGGCAGCGTCGAAGAAATCCGGGGATTTCAGGTGAGCGTCGCGTTTTTCTACACCGGTATTGATGGAAGCCGTCTGGCCCGTGAACTCAAACGTGGCATCGCTAAAATCCTCTTTCGTGGCTGTAACGGTAGCATCAAAATCCGTAAACGCTCCGGATACGGTTGAAATGCCCGTGTGGGTTACGTCAAATTTCAGCTGAGCGTGATTCTTGTCCACCTTCCAGGTTGACTGAGCCATACTGGCAAGTGAGAAAGCTGTGAACAGCAGCGATAAAGCTAGTTTTTTCATTGTATTGGTTTACGTTAGTGCGTTGGCCAAAGGTATAAAAAATCTGAATTAAGCCTGCGGAGCCAATTGAATGTTCGCAATCAATTTGATGTCTTCGCCCAAAGCCAGACCACCCGTTTCAGTTAACGCGTTGTAAGTCAGGCCAAATTCTTTCCGATTCACCACGCCGGTTACTTCAAAACCAATCTTGGTATTTCCGTACGCGTCCTTCGCAGATCCACCGTATTCAGCGGTTACTTCCACGGGTTTGGTAATGCCTTTCATCGTCAGGTTACCCGTCAGTTTATAAACATCGCCTTTTACTTTCTGGAAAGACGTAGATAGGAAGGAAATGTGGGGATAGGTTTCAGCGTCGAAAAACTCAGCCGATTTCAGGTGCTCGTCGCGTTGGGCCTGATTGGTATCGATGCTGTTCACGTCGAGTGAGAAGTGAATTTCAGCTCCCGAAAAATCGCTGAAGTCATCATTGGTAGTAGCTCCGCCGGTAAAGTTATTAAATGAACCCGTTACCGTAGAAATCACCAGGTGCTTCACTTTAAACTGAACTTCGGAGTGCAGGGGGTCTACAGCCCATTTTGTAAGCGTTGACATACAAAGAAAGTTAAAAAATGGATGAAAAATTTACTATGATATAAAAACTAACACTGTTAACTAAAAAACAAAAAAATTAATTCATCGATTGGATAAATCCGTTTACCGCATCTTCCAGTACCTGATCGTGCCAGCCATTGGGGCCTTGCTGCGATTCAATCATTTGAATGCTTACTAGTCCATGTAAGATCGACCAGTAAGTGTGAAATTTCAGGAAGTCATTCGTTGCCGGACGCTGACTCTGGGCAATGGCTTCGCCAATAACCTGAAGCAAGACCTGACTAAAAGCCTGCATTTCTTCAACCTGATTGACGGTTTCACAGGCGGGCATACCCATTCCGTACATAAGCTGATAGTAATGCTTGTGCTTGAAAGCAAACTTCGAATACGCCCGGGCCATATCCATGAGCTGCTGCGAGGGTAGGGGAGAAACGGTTCGAGCGGCCTGCAATTCCTGGGTCAGTAGCCCAAAACCTTGTTTGATGAATTCCAGAAGAATCGCTTCTTTGTTATCAAAGTGCTGGTAAATGACCGGAATACTGTACTCAATGGCATCCGCAATTTTGCGGATCGAGAGAGCCTGCCAGCCTTCCCGTTCCACCAGTTGCCAGGCCGCTAGCAAGATGCTATTTCTGACTTCCTGTTTCTGCCGTATTTTCCGTTCAACAATGCCCAATGACTTTCTGATCAATTTTCTAATACCGTTAACTGAATGCAGGTGTATTAAGTTCTATAAATATAGCTGTGCAAGTCAGGTAAAAATGGATAAACTGCTTATAATTATTATAACGTTTTATAAACGTTATAATAATTATAAGCAGTTTATCCATTTTATATGTTGTGATACATCCTTTAAAGATTCTGTTATTCATTTGCTTATTACGTATAATAAATTGTTTATACTTCTACCATCATCTGTGGCTATTCCAGTATTTATAAAAAGCTATGATGAGTGTTATTATAATGAAGGCTTGCTTACCACTGGGGACTAAAAAAGCGTAGGATTGAAATGTTACGCTACAGAATGGGTCAAGCCTGTGGCTCTTTCTTAGGCTTCTTTTCTTTTCAATGCCGCTCTTGCCTATCAACCTATTTGATAACTAGCTACCTGAGAGAATCCCGAAGGTTATGGACTCACCTGAGGTCTACTCCAGCAACATAACAGGTAAGAAAACAGGTTGGTTCAAAGCGTGAATGGGATAGGAGTAAAGTATGTACTTTGTAGTTGAACTATTACTGAAATTACTATTTAACATAACTTAAATTATATAACACAACTACTAGCTTTTTTAATTATCCAATCTAGTGCTCTCTATAAATTATACGCTAATCATTAATTAAACACCCTACCGCTTTTGTATACGCGAGTGGTACCGACTTACCCTGCAAACTGGCTACCAACGCTTCTTTAAGATAATGTCGTTGCGGAGCCGTGCGATACGAACCCAGTTTGTAAAACTGATCGTCGATGCTTCCCTGATATAACACCTGATTATTGGCCGAAAGCAGGACGACCTCCGGCGTAGTCGTTACTTTATACCGATGCACTAACTGATGCCTGGGATCTAATCGATATGGTAAAGTCAGGTTGTATTCGCTTTGGAAGTGCCTTACCTCAGATTCCTTAAGCTGAGCCGTTGGATACACTAGTTCGAAAGAAACGCCTGTTTTGTATTCTTCGGCTAATTTCTGAACCCTTGGCGTTATTTTCTGACAAATCGGGCATTCCGTATCGGTAAACAGCAGCACCCGTAACTTACCAGCAGACGGCTGGGCCTTGACAGGCCCCAGCACTAGCAGAAAAAAATGAAGTACCCAGACGTACATGACTACAAAAGATTTAAAATATTTTCCATGACGTAAGCATGCGTACCCATCCATTTGGCATTGCCGTCTAGCGTAGTTACTTCAACCCGGATCTTATCCAGAAAAGCTCGCATACAATACATTTCAATGGCTTCCTCAATAGGCTTTGTGATTAACGCACCGGCCTGAGCAAGAATTCCGTCAATGATAATTATTTCAGGATTGAGAATGGTAATGGCAGTCGCCAACCCTTTGCCCAATTGAAATCCCGTATCATATATCACCTGGCTTACCAGCGGGTCTTTGCTGCGGGCTAGTTCCAACACGCGATCAATCGCCAGTTCCGCTACTTCCTGATCCGGGTACGATTTGTCCTCCTTCATTCGCTTCTGGATTCGACGTACGACCGCAGGAGCCGACGTAATCGTGTCCAGGCAGCCGATCTTGCCGCAGTAACAACGCTGACCTTCCGCTTCCACCTGAATATGGCCTAATTCGCCAGCGAAGCCCGAAGCCCCCTGAAACACTTCTCCGTTCAGAACGATTCCCAGACCTACCCCCCAGTCGATATTCAGCGAGAACATGTGTTTACTCCCCTGCCCTCTTCCGAAACGACTTTCGCCTAGAACCGTAGCTTTCGTATCATTGATGAGGAAGACCGGAAGTGAAAACTGATGCTTAATCCATTCTTTAAAGGATACTCCTGTGATGTTTAGCTTGGGATAGGTTAAATTCTTGCCCGTTTGTTCATCAATAAGTCCCGGCATGGCAATACCAATAGCCATTACCGTCCTTCCGGAAAAGGAATAATGGCAAATGTTTCCATCACGAAAGACTTCAGCGTCTCTAAATAGCTTTCAGAATTTTCGAGCGGAACAGGAGCCTCATGTTTGAATACTACTTCGTGTTTGGTATCGATCACCAGCAGACTCAGTCCATGCGTATTGATGTCAAGTACTACCACCCGATGAAAGTCGGGGTTCAGACTATACGCCGTAGGTCTGCGGCCATTGTTACCCGTTACAGTTCCCACGGTTTGAATCCAGTTTTCCTGGACTAACTGCTCTACTAACTCAGTAACGGATGGGACACTGGTATGGACACCTTTGGCTAATTGTGAGAGCGTACAAACCCCTTGCTGGTACACTAACCAAAGGGCTTGCTGAAGCCGTTGCTTCTTTTTGTAGACTACAACAGAGGACTCCTCTACTTCTTCTTCAAACATGGTTGACAGCACTTAATTACTTAAGTATAGACCATTTATGTAAAAAAAACTCACTATATTTAATTAGTTATATTTTTTGTTTTTTTATTACAAAAAGTTTTTAAATTATTTATTTAAGTAAAGTACTAAAATGCTTTTCATCTATTATCATTGCAAGACCGATTGCCATAGATTCTATGGTATTGGGCAGAATTACGTTTCATTCATTTTTTAACCATTGTTCATGAAACAATTACTACTCCTCATTTTTCTGTTTACAACGAGCCTGTCGGCTTGGGCTCAAACAGGAAGCCTGTCCGGGACTGTCCAGGACGAAAAAGGTGCAGCCGTTCCGGGTGCATCGGTGGTAGTCAAAGGGACTAACACGGGTACGACCAGCGATTCAGAAGGAAAATTCCGTTTGAACGTGACTCAGGCCAATCCTACGCTGGTGGTTTCAGCCATTGGTTATCTGCGTCAGGAAGTTGCCGTAGCTAACCAGACGGTAATCACGATTACGTTGCAGGAAGATGCGAAAGCACTGACAGAGGTCATCGTAACCGGCTTCGGCATCAAGCAGGAAGCTCGTAAACTTTCCTACGCTGCTCAGGAAGCCAAAGGCCTTGATTTACAACGGGCTAACTCAGCTAACCTGGTGAATGCGTTGCAGGGTAAAATAGCCGGGGTACAAATCGATCAGGGTTCCGGCGGACCCATGTCCTCTTCCCGGATCCGGATTCGGGGTAATGCTTCGCTGAACTCGAACACCCAACCTTTGTTCGTTATTGACGGGGTTCTGGTTCGTCCGGGTACTACCGGTGCTGATTCCTGGGGTGCCGCTCAGGATTTTGGTAACATCATGAAAAACTTCAATGCTGACAACGTAGAGTCCATGTCGGTACTGAAGGGTGCGGCGGCCAGTGCCTTATACGGTTCTGAAGCCCTGAATGGTGTAGTATTAATCACAACCAAACAAGGACGTCAGCAAAAAGGTCTTGGGGTGAACTTTAATCATACCACTTCGCTGGAAACGGCTTACCGTTTCGTAGACGTTCAGAACGAATACGGTGCTGGTATTTCTCCCAATTTTGCCAAGGGAGCAGATGGGGTAGATCAGGTTGTAAACAACACTAGCAGCTGGCCGTATTCCTTTGGCCCTAAACTGGATGGCCGCATGGTACGTGACCTGGATGGCCGTATGGTACCCTGGGTAGCGAACAATCCGCTTGACTTTTTCCAGACGGGTAAATTCATCAATAACAACCTGTCCGTAGAAGGTGCGAATGACCGTGGATCTTTCCGGGTATCGTACTCTAACCTGTACAACACGACCATCATGCCCGGTGGAGCCGAAATGAAGCGTAACAACTTTAACGTTCGGGCTACTCAAAAATTGGGTAAAGTGTTTAATCTGGACGTTTCGGCAGATTATACCATCAACGACAACTTAAACCCGATCCGTCAGGGCGGTACATTCAACCCCGTATTCCGCTTCGTATACGGTCGTCCGCGTAGCTTTGACATTGATTACTGGGTAAATAACTACGAATCACCAACGGGTGGACGGAAAGTAAACACGGCTGATCCGTACAATATTTCTCCGTTCCTGTGGCAAACGTTCCATTACAATACAACGCGTAATGAGCGAGTTTTCCGTGGTAACATTGATGTAAACATGAATTTTACGCCCTGGCTGACGGGTCTGTTACGGGCGAACCTTCAGAATGAGCAATACAATACGGAAAACAAGTTTGAGGGGGATATGCAGGGCTTCAACGGTGAATACTCTGAATTTTCTTTATCCAATAACCAGTCTCGTATTCAGGGGGTACTTACCTTAAATCGTGATCTTAGCTCTTCTGTGCATTTGAACTTATCAGCCGGGGGGGAAACCAACCGCGTGCTGGGAGGCCGGGATTATCGCGTGACTACGAATGGTGGTTTACGTTTACCGGGTGTGTTTGCCTTGTCGAACTCGGTTAGTACGTTAATAGGTTCAGGGGTTCTGAATCCATCCAGCCGTAAAGATGCTATGTATGCGTACGGTGACGTTAGCTTTAAAGACCAGTTGTTCGTCAACTTTACAGCCCGTCAGGAATTTTCTTCCACGCTTAAGTATGCCAATGGAGCGGGGGAAAAGGCTTATTTCTATCCTTCCTTAGGGGTAGCCTGGGATTTTACTCAAACGTTCAAAAACCTAGCAAATACCCTTTCGTTCGGTAAATTACGGGCCAGCTACGGTTTCACCGGTAGTGACATTGATCCCTGGACGCTTAACCGGGATGGTTTCTACTCCGCTGGAAGTATTTTCAATTCGATTAACGGTCAGATTCAACGCTACGGATTCCGGGATAACATCTTAGCAAACCCGAACATCAGAAGCCGTCGGGCTCGTGAGTGGGAAGTTGGGGCAGACGTACGCTTTTTCGATAATCGTCTGACTTTGGACGTAGCGGTGTATAATAAACTGACGACGAACGAAATGTTCCGCCTGCCCGTTGCTCAGGAATCGGGCACTACCTCCCGGACCATCAACGGCGGTCGAATTCTGAACCGTGGGGTTGAGTTTATTCTGAGTGGTACACCGATTAAAAACAAAGATTTCCAGTGGACTACTTCCTTTAACTTTAGTAGAAACCGGAACAAGATTCTTGAACTGGCCGATGGCATTGACACCTACGAGTTAAGTCTGGCTTTTGGTGCTGACGTACGGTCAGTGGCCAAAGCGGGTGGTGATTACGGAACGATTGTTTCTACCTACGCTTACGCTCGTGATCCTCAGGGACGCAAGCTGATTGGTGCTGCGAGTGGTACGAACGGAGGTTATCTTACGTACTTACGTAGTGGTGCTGCCGGTCAGGGATCGAAAGAGTTAGGCACGATGATGGAGAACTTCCTCTTAAGCAACGTCAACACCCTTCGTTACAAGAATTTCTCGGCCACGTTCCAGTTGGATTCCAAAATTGGCGGCGTAATGGCTTCCTCTACCCATGCCTACGGTTCAGCCTTCGGTAGCTTTAAAAACAGCTTGTCCGGCCGTGATGCAGAACACGGAGGAATCGCTTTCACCGATAATCAGGGTGTTCAGCGGAACGATGGTATCATTCCCGATGGCGTTCTGGCGGCTGGAGTTAAAGCCAATGTGGATGGCGTACAGGTGGATTTGGGCGGCATGACGTATCAGGAAGCCGTAGACAAAGGGTATCTGAAACCCATCCCGGCGTACGCTTACTATGACAACCTTTCTAACTGGGGTTCAGGCATTCGGGAGTATTCGGTATTTGAAAATTCCTGGGTAGCCGTACGGGAAGCATCCATTGGCTATGACGTTCCATCTGCCTTGCTGAATCGTATTAAAGTACAATCGCTTCGGGTAAGTATCGTAGGTCGTAACCTGGGTTATCTCTACCGCACCGCAAAAGATGGTATTAATCCACAGGGCCTGCTGAGTAACCGGGCGGGGGAATTTGCCGAATACGGCGGACTTCCTTTCAGCCGTAATATCGGGGTATCCGTAAACGTAGGATTATAATTCAATACCTTGATTATTTTGACATAACGAACATGATTACACCCTATAAAAAATACCTCTCCGGCTTAATGCTCGCAACTACGTTGTTGATGACGGGTTGCAAGGACCAGGCTTTCGTTGACATCAACACGGATCCCGACGCTTTGACGGAGGTTCCGCCGGCTAACCAGTTGCTGAATGCCATCATCAATGTGCACGATCGGGACTTCGAGGCCTTTTATGATAATTACCAGCGGATCATGCCCTGGATGCAATATTCAACGGGTTTGACGGGTAATGGTCAAAACTTCACCCAAGTGTATGACAACTTTGCAAACCGTTACGGTGGTCTCTATACGGGCGTAGGTAACGCAGTTGTTGACATGGAGAAGCTGATTGAAAAGCTACCAGCGGAGGAGCAGCTTCGTTACGTACATATTATTCGTATGGGTCGGATCGTTAAAGCCTATTACGCATTTTACGTAAGCGACATTTACGGTAGCATCCCCTACACGGAGGCTTTCCAGGCTCGTTATGGCGGAACGTTAACCCCCAAGTACGACACCCAGCAAGCTCTGTTTGCTACCCTGGACCAGGAGTTAAAAGAAGCTATTACTGTGCTTAAGACTACTCCTTCAGCTCCGCAGATTACGGTGGGTAACCTGGATCAGTATTTTGGGGGCGACGCAAAGAAATGGGTGAAGGGGGCTAATGCCCTCCGCCTAAAAATTGCCATGCGGATGGCGAAGGTCGATGCCACGAAAATGCGAAGCATTGTTCAGGAAGTTCTGGCTTCTCCCGCTGACGATCTGATGAGTAGCAATGCGGATGGCTGGGTATTTGTGGCTCCCGCTGCCTTCAACAATGGGGGTAACTGGAGTCCCGCAGGACTTCGGGCGTCCAAGCCTCTGGTTGATTTTATGTGGGATACGCAGGATCCACGGATCGACGCGTTTTTCACCAAAAATAACTATTCACAGGCAAACATTGATTTGCTGATTGCGGCTAACCCCAGACAATTACCAGTGGGTACCAAAGAACCTGCCCGCCGGTATGTGGGTGGATTTACGAGCCCTGATCAGTCAGTGAATCAGCAGAATGTGCAGCGTTTTTATACGCCTCGTATCCTGGTAACGAATGGCAACCGTACTTCCATTGACACGCTTTCGTACATTCAGCCACGTTTATTCCAGGCTGCGTATTCGGTCAATGGTACAGTAGGTACCGGTCGTAACTACTTCCCCGTAATTACCTACGCTGATTTCTGCTTTATGCGGGCAGAACTCTCCGCTCAGGGCATTACCACGGAGAACGCTAAAAACTGGTACGAAGCTGGGGTTACCTCTTCGTTAGACTGGTACGATATCTTGGCGAAAGACGCCGTACTTCCCGACTATACGCCCATGACGGAAGCGGAGAAAGTAGCTTATCTGGCTCATCCGAAGGTGGCATTCAACACAGCCAAAGCGTTGGACTTGATTGCCAGCCAGGAATACATTCACTTCTTGCGTCAGCCTACGGAAGGTTGGGCTACCTGGAAACGTACGGGTTTCCCGAATGCCAGTTCAACCCTGGCTCTGCCTAATCTGGTCTCCAACGGAGCGACACTAACGGTACCCCGCCGGGCACCGCTGGGTATCCCCGCTCCTACTGAGCCTAACTATACGAATCGTAAGGCTGCTTACGATGAAATGGCTAAACTTCCGGGTTTTGGTACAGACCCTCAGGATGCTACGGGACGCGTTTGGTGGGATCGTCCGTAAGCAATTCGATTTGTATACTTTCCTGATTATTGTTAATTTAGGAACCCAACCCACCGATTGGTTCGGTGGGTTGTTTTTTTACCCTTACGTATGAAAGCTTACCTGGTATTCGGTTTGATGGTAGCTTGGACTTTGCTCGGAACACGGGCGGGTTTCGCTCAAAAAGTTACCTTCTACCGGGACGTACAACCCCTTATTCACGCTAACTGTGCCGTTTGCCATCGTCCCGGCGAGGCGGCCCCCTTTTCGCTGATTTCGTACGAAGATGTCAGCAAACGTTCCAAATTCATCCGGAAAGTCATTAACTCGGGCTATATGCCCCCCTGGCGTGCGGATGATCATTACGTGGATTTCGCCAATAAACGAAGTCTGACACCTGAACAGATTAAAACGATTACCGATTGGATTGATAACGACATGCCCAAGGGCAAAGTGAACACGGAATCCGAAATAGCCCTGCAAAAACGAGCACAGGCCGGAACGGCGTACCACCGCTTACCCGACCTGACGCTTTCCATGCCCAAACCTTTTCTGCAAAAAGGCGACGGCGTGGAGCGGTTTATGGTATTCAAGATCCCTTTCGAACTGGCGGAGGCCATGAATGTGGAAGCTCTGGAATTTACTTCTTCCAACAAGAAAGTCATTCACCACGCCAACTTCGCCATTCATCCGGTAGAAGACCCCGCCATTAGCCTGACCCAAAGCATTGATCAGGTCGATTTAAATTCAGCCGATTCCTGGCGGTACCAGGAATGGATGCCCTACAAAAAGAAAATGACCTATTACGGCGGCTGGATTCCCGGAGCCTCTCCCGAAAGCTATCCGAAAGGGATGGGCTGGGTCATGCCCAAGCGTGGCGTCGTTTTGCTAACCGTTCACTTCGCTCCGACGGGTAAGGATGAAGAGACGATCAGTGGCGTGAATTTCTTTTTCAAAAAGGAACCGATTCGCCGTACTGTTAATGTGATTAGTCTGGGCTCAGGGGGAATTGGTGAAAAGGAGATTACTCCTCCCCTATTCCTGTTTGGGGGCGATGTAAAAACCTGTAGTCTGAAAGTGGCATACCGCAACAAGCCCATCACGCTCCTGTACGCCTGGCCCCACATGCACCAGATCGGTAAAGAATTTACGGCATATGCCACCAGAACCGAAGGCGATACCCTCCCACTGGTACACATTCCGCAGTGGGACTTTCGCTGGCAGGAACTCTATCGCTACAAAAAGCCGGTTATTGTTCCGACTGGGTCAACGGTTCATGTAATCGGAAAATACGATAATACGGATGAAAACCCGATGAATCCTTTTAAACCCGCCAAACTGATTACCTCCGATGGAAACATGCGAAGTGATCAGGAAATGATGACGCTCATTCTGGTGTACATCACCTATGAGCCCGGCGACGAAAGCCTTCGGTTCGATTGATGTGTATTCCAGGGGATTCAGTTCCCTGGAAGATCATTAAAAATTTGACAACAACTCGATTGTACGAATCACTACACGTCCAACAATTCAAACCATTCAAACTTTCAACATTAAACCTTTTAAACTTCAAACTCTTCAACCATTAAACCACCCTCCCCTTCACCCCCCCCCCGCTTTATAACCTAACATTACTTCATTTTAACCCCAAGCTTTACTTTATCGTATGAACCCTTCCAAGTTAGGGTTAGGCCTGCTTATTGGTATGGCACTCCCCCTTTGGCTGGCCTTCCACGGTACGCCTCCTCCCCTGTTTGTAAAAATTCCGGCTAGTCAGTCGGGGGTAACGTTTACGAATGAAATCCGGGAAACGGATTCCCTGCACATTTTCCGCTACGAATATCTCTACAATGGTAATGGCGTGGGCATCGGTGATTTCGACGGTGATGGACGGCCCGACCTGTTTTTTTCCGGCAATACCGTATCGCATCAATTATACCTGAATCAGGGCGACTGGAAGTTCAGCGATGTCACGAAGCAGGCAGGTGTTGCGGGCAATGGCACCTGGGGAACCGGCGTAAGCATCGTTGATATTAACGCGGATGGACGGCTCGATATTTACGTTTGCCATTCGGGAAAATTTGGACCGAAGCAACTGGTAAACGAATTATTTATTAACGAAGGCCTCAAAGACGGCATACCCCACTTCACCGAACAGGCCCGCCATTACGGACTGGACTTACCCGGCACCCAAACCACCCAGGCCGCTTTTCTGGATTACGACCGCGACGGCGATCTCGATGTTTTCATTCTCAATCACTCCAATCATACCTTTAATCCCCTGCTTAATACGCGGGAGCTGCGACGTACGCCTGATCCCCGATTTGGAAATCTATTACTTCGTAATGATGGCGGCCGTTTTAGCGACGTAACGCTGGCCGAAGGCATTCTCAATAATCCCATCAACTTTGGTCTGGGCGTGGGGGTGAGCGATCTCAATAATGATGGCTGGCCCGACCTCTATACCACCAGCGACTATACCGAACAGGATTGTTTATACCTGAATCAACATGATTCGTCGGGAAAACATACGGGCTTTAAGGAAACCATTCGTTCCAGCATGGCTCACACGTCAAAGTTTTCGATGGGTTGCGACCTGGCGGATTTCAATAATGATACGTTGCCCGATGTCGTTACGCTGGATATGCTTCCGGCGGATAATCATCGCCAGAAAATGCTAAAAGGTGCCGACGAATACGACACCTATAAACTACTGATTGACAGTGGATACGTTCGGCAGCAAATGCGAAATATGCTGCAACTCAATCAGGGCAGCGATACGCAGGGAGAGCTTCATTTCAGTGAAATTGGTCAGCTTTCGGGCGTGGCCGCTACGGATTGGAGCTGGTCGGCTCTGCTCGCGGATTTTGACAACGACGGCTGGAAAGACCTGTTCGTTTCCAACGGCTATCTCCGCGATTTCACCGACATGGACTTCATGAAGTACACCGTCGCTGAAACAAAATTGAAGGAAGCGGGCCGGGGTAATCTGAATTTTCAGACGCTGGATTTGGTCAAACGCATGCCTTCCAATCAACTCATTAATTATCTCTTTCGGAATAACCATGATTTAACCTTTACGGATCAATCCAAAGCCTGGGGCATGACTACTCCCGCGGTATCGGGTGCCAGTGCTTACGCTGATTTTGACGGCGATGGTGATCTGGACTTAGTCATCTGTCATCAAAACGAGCCGGTTTCGCTGTACCAGAATCAGGCTCACACGCAGAAGAAACATTACCTCCGCGTTCGATTAACCGGGGAAGCAGGGAATACGCAGGCCCTGGGAGCCAAGGTAATCCTGGAAACAAAAGCCGGGAAACAGTTACAAACGGTTTCGCCCGTTCGCGGGTATCAGGCATCGGTGGAAACAGTACTGCATTTTGGACTGGGCGATGAAAGTCAGATTCAGCGAGTGACGGTGTACTGGCCCAATGGAAAGGTATCCAGCCTTCGTAATCCAGCGGCCAATCAGCTTCTGGTTATGGATGCCCGCCAAACCGAAAAAATGGCTGATCCGTCAAAAATAGCAACGCAGCCCTGGTTTCGCCCCCTGTCTACGGCGTCGCTGATTCCGTACAAACACCGGGAAAACGACTTTGTTGATTTCAAAGTAGAAGTGTTGATTCCGTACCAGCTTTCACGGCTGGGACCAGCAATGGCCAGGGGCGACGTGAACAGCGACGGTCGGGAAGACCTCTTCCTGGGTGGAGCCGTGGATCAAAGCGGCGAGCTTTGGTTACAGCAGGCCAACGGTAGCTTCGCACGGGCATCCGCCCAGCCCTGGCGGGCGGATGCTGCCAGTGAAGACGTCAATGCCTTATTCTTTGATGCCGATCAGGATTCGGATCTGGATCTGTACGTAGTTAGCGGTGGAAATGAGTACGAATCCGGAGCACCCGAGTATCAGGACCGGCTCTATCTCAACGATGGGAAAGGACAATTCAGTCGAACGCCCACCGGCGTACTACCCGTCATGCGGGACAGCAAAATGGCCCTTGCGATAGCTGATCTGGAGGGTGACGGCGATCTGGATGTTTTTGTGGGTGGTCGCGGGAAGGCGGGAAGTTTTCCTTTGGCATCACCGAGTTATCTCCTGCGAAACGACACGCCCAAAGGAGGTACGCCGCACTTTACGGACGTTACGGATGCTCTGGCACCCGCCTGTCGTCAAATCGGCATGGTACAGACCGCCGCCTGGAAGGACCTGAATGGCGATCAGAAACCCGACCTGATACTGGCGGGCGACTGGATGCCCGTCAGCGTATTTCTGCAAACCAACGGAGCCTTTCAGAATCATACGGAAGCGATGGGTCTATCAGGTAGTACGGGCTGGTGGGCTTCGCTGCAACTGGCGGACATTGACGGCGACGGAGATACGGATATTGTGGCCGGAAATGCCGGTTTGAATACGCTATTCCAACCCCGCCCCGATCAGCCCATGCGAGTGGTGGCCGGAGATATTGACGGCGACGGCATCATTGATCCCATCTGGACTTATTACGTACAGGGCAAACCGTACCCGGCGGCATCCCGCGACGAACTGCTGGATCAGGTGGTACCCCTTCGAAAGAAGTTTACCCGGTATCACCAATACGCAGACGCCACCGTCGAAAACCTCTTTAGCAAATCGGCACTGGCTCAGGCCAGGGTAGTGGAAGCCTGTGAAATGGCTTCCGGCGTATTTATTAACGAAAAAGGTACGTTCCGTTTCGTGCGATTTCCGATGGAAGCCCAGTTTTCCCGGGTGAGCACACTTTTGCTCGACGACTGGAATAAAGACGGGAAAATGGATATTCTCCTCGCCGGTAATTTTTCTCCGTATCGGGTGCAACACGGTCCCTGTGATGCCAGCTTTGGTTTGATTTTACAGGGCGATGGGAAGGGTCAGTTCCAGACCATCTCCCCGCGTGAATCGGGCCTTTGGCTGGGCGGCGATGTGCGGCAGGGCCTGATCATCCCAACGCCTGCGGGACAGAAACGCCTGTATTTCACTGTTAACGACGGCTCTCTTCTTGGCTACGAACGATGAATAAAATACGATTGGTTATCATCTTGCTGAGCAGTCTGTTCGGCCAGCAAAGTTTCGCCCAATACACCCGCGAAGCCTTCGAACGCATCCTTTTTCATGAAGCTCAGGATGCCCTGACGCGAGTGATTGTCAGCGATATTTTCTCGCCTCCCGTGGCTTCCCGGATTTATGTCTACGCTCACGTAGCCGCGTACGAAACACTGATGCGTTTTGAACCGAAAACCTACCAGTCGCTGGCCGGGCAGTTACGCGGACTTTCGTCGCCTGCCGTTCAAAAGACCTCCCACGCTCAGGCGGGGCTGGCGGCTACGGAAGCCTTACTCGTGGTCGGCAGAGGTTTGGTTTTCTCTGAACAAGTCCTGGAAGAAGAAGCCGCAACGCTCTGGAAGCGGGTACAGCAGCGAGGTTATACGGCGGAAGAAATCCGTGAATCGAAAGCGATGGGGCAGCAAATGGCTCAGCATATCCTGGCCTGGGCGGGTACGGATCAGTACAAGCAAACGCGTTCCCTTCGTCGGTATGCACCGCTTAAAAAAGAAGGATCGTGGCTGCCTACACCGCCGGCTTACATGCCCGCCGTGGAGCCCTACTGGGGTCGTATTAAACCGATGGTACTGGATTCGTCTACGCAATACCACTTGTCGACTCCTCCAGCGTACAGTATTTCCCCCGAAAGTGCGTTCTACCACTCGGCTCAGGATGTGCAGCAGGCGGGCCTGAACCTGACCGAAGAGCAACGACTCATTGCCAATTACTGGGACTGCAACCCCTTCTTTCTGCACACGCAGGGTCATATGCATTTCGGCAGTAAGAAGCTTTCGCCCAATGGGCACTGGATGTCGATAGCCGGGCAGGTGGCTCGTCAGCTTCATACGGACCTTTACCGAACCAGTTCCGCCTACGTCCTTACGGCTCTCGCCATATTCGACGGCTTTATCACCTGCTGGCAGGATAAGTACACCTACAATGTCATCCGTCCCGAAACCTATATAAACGCTCACATTAGCGAAAGCTGGAAACCGATTCTGCAAACGCCGCCCTTCCCGGAGTACCCCAGTGGCCATAGTGTCATTTCCACCGCCGCCGCTGTAGTGCTCGATCAGGTCTTTGGCTCAAACGTAGCCTTTCACGACAGTACCGAAGTACCCTACGGATTGCCCGTGCGGCATTTCGCTTCGTTTACTCAGGCGGCTCAGGAAGCGGCTGTCAGTCGCTTGTACGGGGGCATCCACTACCGGGAAGCCATCGTAAATGGCCAACAACAGGGATTCGCAGTAGGCCAGGCCCTGTTGCGGAAAGTGAAGTGGAAAAAATAGCGGTACTTTGCTGATTCATCGGCATAATGCGTAATCAAATTCTGTTCTTTCATGTTTAGACTTTTCCTATTTCTTCTCTTTTTAACTACTACTTTCGCCCAGGCCCAGAAAACGGATACCCGTCTGCAAAAACAACTCGAGACGCTGGTAAAAGACTTCCACGGGGATCTGGGTATTTACGTCGAAGACCTGAAAACGCATTCTGTCGCGGCCATCCGGGCCGATACCATCTTCCCAACGGCCAGTATTGTAAAAGTTCCTATTCTATTGGGCATCATGGACAAAATCCAGCGGGGGCAGCTTGACTATCACCAGTCGGTAACGCTAACGGATTCGCTGCGTTACAAAGCCAGCGACGAAGCCGATTTAGTCAATGCCATGAAAACGGGTGAAAAAATCGAAATCAGTCGCCTGCTCTTACTCATGCTCAGTACCAGCGACAATACGGCCAGTTTGTGGTTACAGGGGTTAGCGGGGGGCGGTTTGCGTATCAATCAGGTACTGGACAGTCTGGGTTACCAGGTTACGCGGGTGAATAGTCGTACGCCGGGTCGTGAAGCCATTCGCAATCGGTATGGTTGGGGACAAACATCGCCCCGGGAAATGGCCCGCCTGTTTACGGCTATTTCCGAACGGAAACTTATTAATCCTTCCATCAGTGAGAAAATGCTTCGCCTGTTGGGCCGTCAGTATTGGGATCAGTACGCGTTATCGCAGATTCCCCCGGATGTGTTTGTAGCGGATAAACACGGCTGCGTTAACCAAAGTCGTAGTGAAGTTTTTTACGTAGCCGGACCGCATCCTTACGTCTGTGCCATTTTCACCAAAAACAACCGGGATGAAAGCTGGGAAGCCACTAACGAGGCCTGGACGCTGACGCGAAAAATTTCCGCCCTACTCTGGAAGTATTACCACCCCCGTTCGACATGGATACCCGATTCCAAAAACTGGTGATCTAAGCCCTGGTCCGCGTTTTTATGCCCGTACACCAAACCTATGTACTACGCGTATGGAAACAATACAAATTGGCGATCAGGTCATTCATAAACCCGAAGAAGGCCACGCACTTATCAACGACGGGCAAGCCATGGAGGTACTCCAGCTGGAAGGCGATACGATCATTTGCCAGACCGAAGCCGGGCCTGCTTCTATTCCAGCTTCGGAAATCATCAAAGGTACTACGATCATCAAAGGGTACGTGGGGGGCTAAATCCTCCTCCATTCAGAAGGCTGACGACAAGCGTCAGCCTTTTTTATTTTGCAGCGTATGGATTGATACAAAACGGTTGCTCTCCGAAAAACCCGGGAATACCTCTCTAGTCGTTGATGAACCAAGTACCTGATCGGCTAATATTCAATTTTTGACTCGTTTCAGAACGAATGAAGCAGGAAGGCAATGCGTACAATTAAATAAAACACCCTGGCCACTCAGGCCAGCACGGTTCGAAGTTCCAGGCAGCAAAGCCTGATTTGCCCGCCTATGGTTTTCAGCGAAAAAAACGGGTCTTTGTATTCTTCTGGTGAAAGATGGAGGGATTCACTGAGCCTGTTCCCCGAATCATCAGGGGTCGCTTCTCTGGGTGGAGGATCCAACAATAGCAGACTCTGGAACAGGACGTCCCTTACCGCCTTCACCCGGTTCCGATCAGCGAATGGGTCTGCGTTGTGCTGCATCGAAAGCGACCTGAACAGCGAGGCAATATGGGCACTGAGCATATGATTCAGCATTTGAAAATGATACATATACTCGGAGACAATGGCTTTATTACCGGGTTCTCTAAGCATTCGCTGAAAGGATTGGGATAGATTGGCCTGCCCCAGATAGACACTCTTGCGGGCCAGTTTATAGGCCGTCACATTCATGGGTTTTCCACTGAGTGCATCATCGAGTTTTTCCAGGTAATGTAGATTGGATTTCAGCAATTCTCTGCACAAAAACAGCATGCGGCTGGATTCCCAGGAGGGGAAAAGGTAAGTGGCTCCAAAGGCAATGGCACAGCCAATGAGCGTATCGTAGATTCGTTCGAGAACGAAGCCCCAGCCGCTATTCCCGTACAGGTATACGATACTGATGACCATCGGCGTGAGAGCAATCACACTGACGAGGTGGTGGGTTCGGTTGAACGTAAAGTAAACGAGCAGAAACACCGCAGCGAACACAAGCAGGATTGCCGTGTTTGTAACGAAATAGAGCAGAACCAGTGCCAGGACAATCCCCAACAGGGTGCCCGTAAGCCGCTGAATGTTTCGTTGCCGGGTCAGACTGAAGGCTGGTTTAATGATAACAACCACGGTAATCAGTATCCAGTAGCTGTATTTGCCCAAGACAAATACCTGAGCCAGCAGGTAACAAAACAAACAGGTTACTGCCAGGCGGAGCGAAAACCGGAATATGGGCGAACTAATTTTAAAATGTGATACCAGCTGCTTCCATTCCAACTTTTCAAAAGGGGCAAAATGCTGGTATTCTACCTGGGTTTTTGCGGGAATGATGACGTTGGTTTCGTTACGAAGCGTATGGTCTATTTCCTGAATATCCGCGTAAATACTTTTAAGGTTAGCCAGTAGCTGGGAAAGAATGGCCGCGTTAGAATCATTCTCTTTTTTGATCAGGTACTCGAATCTTGCCGTTAGTTGCGTTAACTGACGGTCGGTTTGTGTCCCTTGTTGCGGCCGCGTCGAGAAAGGTTTCATCTCGCTGACATGAAGCATATCTGCCGCCAGTAAACGGATCATCTGTTGAATCAGATCCAGGGCACCGGTAATTGCGAATTGATTTCGTATAAAGTCATAGTCATAGTGAATCGCCGTGATCTGTTCGTAGAGATCAATGGTCTTCTCGGCTACGTGCAAGAGTACCTGCCCCGTTCGGTTGTCCTGATGCATGACTGCTTTGTCGCGTAGCAGAATACTGCGTAACTGCTGCTGGGCTTCGCTGACACGGGTATGGGACAGAATGGCTTGATTGTAACAATCTTTTAGCGTAAGATCTGTATCGTAGAACAGGGCTTTGACTTGCAGATAATTATGGGTAGTAAGCAGTGCCTCGGAAATGGCGTAGCGAAGGTATCGTTCGGGCCATAGCCACAAATGCAGCAGGCTAATCGCGTAATACCAGAGTCCACCCATCAACAGATACAGGCAAAACCAGTAATCCGTGGGGTTGAGCCCCCAGATAAAAATCATGAGTACAATGGCTGCAGTACCTGCCATTGACAATCGGCTTCCGTAAGCCGTAAGCATGGAGCACCCCAGTGTAATCAAAAAAAAGACCGCCCCCATAAGCCAGGGATAAGGCAGAGCAGCAATGGAGATCAGCGATACCAGAAAAAACAGCAAAATGCTGACGGTGGTAGTCGTGCGTTTATCCTCTATCGTTCCACGTAGGTCGGTCAGGGCAATCAGCAGTGCCCCGAGGGTAACACCAATAGCAGGCTGGGCTAAACCTAAAGCAAATAGAACCCCTGCGGGAGTAATGATACTAAGCGTAATGCGGAGGGCATCCGTAAAATACTCTCCGGTAAGAAAATTACTGATCCGCTGTTTGAGTCTTTTTTGATTCATGCAGGCTATATACAAAAGGCAAATGCCAGGAGTCCCTGACTCACTATTCCAATTTCTGACAAAACGGAATCCAGTCAAAACTAACAAACTTCATGCAGAAGTGCCCTGTTTTCTTGTCTGTATGCATCGACCCGTATTCTTCTCAGCTTACGGATGAACGTTACTTCCCTGGCGTTTACGCCTCCCTACAGCGGGTAAAACTTCGTTTATGGACACCTCAAATCAAAAATGATTTTTGGGGTAATACGCTATACGTTAAGTTCACTATTTGGCTATATTCCCGTCACATTGAGGACATATCACGGGTCTAGCTTTGCGGTTTCAAACCCTTCCCCAGATCCCTTTTATGCGTCAAACCTCTATTCTTTTCTTTCTTCTTCTCGTGCTTTCGATAGCCAGTCCCGGCTGGAGTCAGACCCCTCTTCTGCAGGGGACAGTCACGGATGAGCAGGGCCAGTTCCTACCGGGTGTCAATGTGCTTTTGAAAGGCACGACTACAGGTGTCGTGACTACGGCAAACGGAACGTTTGCCCTACGGCCTCCCCGCCCCTTAACGCCCGCTGATCAGCTGGTGTTCAGTTTCGTGGGATACGCTACGGCCGAAGTAGCCATTGGCAGCAGTACCCAACTGAACGTGCGTTTGAAAGCCAGTCCTTTAGCCTTACAGGAAGTAGTGGTTACGGCTCTGGGCATCAAACGGGAGGAAAAATCCCTGGGTTATGCGGCTCAAAGTCTCAGTGAGAACGTCGTTAAAGATGCCCGGACCAACAACTGGGTCAATTCACTGGCGGGAAAAGTTGCGGGACTAAACATCCAGGGCACGGGTGCGGGTCCGATGGGGTCCGCCCGCATTACCCTGCGGGGCGAATCTTCATTAAACCTGGATAACAACCAGGCCCTGATTGTTGTCGATGGGGTCCCCGTTAGCAGCCGCATTACAGGGACGGGTTACAACTCCCACCTCTCCGCCGACAGTCCGGTTGATTACGGGTCAAGTTTGTCCGATTTAAATCCTGACGATATTGAAAATGTTACCGTCTTGAAGGGCCCCGGTGCTACGGCCCTGTACGGCAGCCGTGCCGCAGGCGGTGCCCTGATCATTACCACGAAATCCGGTGCCCGCAAAGACCAGGGAATTGGAGTGACGGTCAATTCCAACGTCAGTATCGAAGGCGTCAACCGCTGGCCTGATTACCAGTTTGAATACGGTGAAGGCCGCACGAGTACTTATTTTTCGTACCTGGATAGTCCCGACGGGCCGAACACCGCCACCACGGTAGCCGCAGGCCGGGCCTGGGGGCCCAGGTTTAACGGACAGTCCTACTACCAGTACAATCCCTCCGCTCCCAACGGCAAACCCACGGAACGTACCCCCTGGGTACCTTACAAGGATTATATCTCGGGCTTTTTCCAAACGGGACTGACGTACTCCAACAGCCTCTCTCTGGAAGGTGGTACAGACAAAGGTTCGGCCCGCTTCTCGCTAACGCACCTGAAGAACAAATGGATCATTCCCAATACGGGCTTCGAACGCATCAATGCGGCCCTATCCGTGAATCAGAAGGTTTCTGATCGGCTGAAAATCAACGGTCGGGTCAATTACTCCAATAAAAAGAGTGACAACCTTCCCGCCGCCGGTTACAATAACCAGACGCTGATGTACTTCCTGATTCTGGGTACAACCCCGAATATTCGTCCGGAATGGTTTAAGCCCTACTGGGCAACGGGCCTGGAGCAGGTACAGCAACGCAATCCCTTCAACCCTACGCCCGACAACCCGTATTTGATCATGTACGAGATGCTCAATAAGATGAACAAGCACGGCGTCATCGGTACGCTTTCGGCCACGTATCAGCTCTCGGATCATATTGATTTACTTGTACGCTCGGGATTGGACATGTCCTACGAGTTTCGCTCGCAGCAACGTCCCTTCTCCATGACGCGTTACCCCCGTGGAATGTACCGGGAGCAAAACGTTTTTAGCTACGAATCCAACACGGATTTTCTTTTGAGTTACAAAAATCAGCTCAGTTCCCGCGTACACCTGAATGCCAGTGCCGGGGGAAATGCCATGCGACAGTTGTATGATTTTGCCGGACTCTACGCCGATCAGTTAGCTCAACCCGGCATTTATCAAATCTCCAACAGTCTGGATCAGGCCGTTGCGGATCCTTTGAAAACCCGCAAAGCCATCAACAGTTTGTACGCGGCGGCTCAGTTCTCCCTCGACGAAAAAATCTTCGTGGATCTGACGGGCCGTAATGACTGGTCCAGTACACTTCCCTACGGCAATAACTCCTTTTTCTATCCTTCCGTAAGTAGTAGCTTCCTGCTCCATGAGCTCCTGCCCCTGCCCCAAAGCTTTTCTTTTGCCAAGCTACGGGCCTCCTGGGCTCAAGTGGGGAATGACACCCGTCCTTACCAGACCGACCGCTACTACGATAAAATTTACGGAAACAGTTTTACCAATGCTACGACGCTATTCAATGCCAACCTAAAACCGGAGATTACTTCGAGTTATGAATTCGGTCTGGACGTGCGGTTGCTGAATAATCGGGTAGGACTGGATGTGGCCTATTATAACAACCGCAGTCGCAATCAGATTCTGGCCATTCCCCTCGATCCGGTTTCGGGCTATACCAATGCTCTGATTAATGCGGGGTTGATTAATAGCCGCGGGCTGGAACTCAAACTCACGGGCCGACCGCTGGCTACCAGTCAATGGAACTGGAATTCGACCCTGTTGTGGTCACGCAACCGAAGCCACGTACGCGAACTGGCCGCGGGCATTACCAATCAGGTGATTTACAACCATAATACCAACGTCTCCATCGAAGCCCGCGTGGGTGGGCTGATGGGCGATATGTACGGCCGGGGTTTTCAACGATCGCCCGATGGTCAGATCATCTATTCATCCGTAGGGCTTCCGGCTCCGCTGGACCCCGAAAACAAAAAGTGGGGCAATGCTTTTGCGGACTGGAAAGCCAGCTGGCTCAATGAATTCAGCTATCGCGGGGTGCGTTTGAGCGTGTTGCTCGACGGCCAGAAAGGCGGTAGTCTGTTTTCCCAGACCAATCATAAAAACAATACGCTGGGTAAAACTAACGTAACCCTTCCCGGCCGCGAGGATGGTATCATTGGTCAGGGGGTCGTGAAGCAGCCCGATGGCAGTTTTACCCCTAATACGGTAAAAGTGGCAGCCAGCTCCTATTACGATAATTACTACGCCATCACCAACGCCGAGACCAACATCTTCGACGCTTCTTTCCTGAAAATCCGGGAAGTGCGGCTGGAGTTCAACCTGCCCAAACGCTGGCTCCAACGAACGGGGCTTCGCCAGACCAGTCTGGCCTTGTACGGACGTGATCTGTTCAACTTCACCAAGTTTCCCGGTTTTGACCCCGAGGGGGGTAACCTAAACGGCGGTACGCTCACCCCGGGCGTTGAACTGGCTCAATTCCCATCCACCCGTGTCATTGGGGCCAATTTAACCCTTAAACTCTAAGCCTGATGTTTCGCTTATCCTATCTTCGCTGGCTACTGCTTGTACTCCTGACGGCTGGCTGTACGCAGGGCTTTCAGGAACTGAATACGGACCTGAACCGACCCAAGGAAATTACACCGGGTGTACTTCTTGGGCAGTTGCAGTACCGCATCGTAAATGCTTCTACGGGAGCCGCCCGTAACTTTACCCATGAACTCATGCAGGTAGATGCCCCCCGAGGTAGTGCCGGTGGGGGTGGTCTGCACCGTTACGTGGTCGGACCGGGTACGGGCGTCTGGAATAACTTCTACGGCTTTTTAACGGATATTGAAGATCTCTCCCAGATCGCCCAACGTCTTCAGGAGCCTAATTATCAGGCTATTGCTCTGGTTTATAAAAGCTGGGCGTATTCGATTCTGACGGATTTATACGGAGACATTCCCTATTCGGAGTCGACCAGGGCCGCTCAGGGTCTGGTAAAACCCAGCTTTGATAGCCAGCAAAGCATTTATCCGCAATTGCTGAAAGATCTGGAAACGGCCAATGCCCTCTTCGACGAACGCAAAGCCCTGACTTACGGCGGTGATCTGGTTTACGCGGCTAATGCTCTTTCGGGCAGCACCAGTCCGGGTATCCTCAAATGGAAAAAGTTTGCCAACTCCCTGCGACTGCGTTTACTACTCCGCCTGTCCAAGCGTGACGGAACCGTACCCGTGAAGGAGCAGATCGCAACCATACTGGCGAATCCGACTCAGTATCCCGTCTTTACAAGTAATGCGGATGAAGCTATTTTTCGTTACCCCGGTACTTTTCCGTACTACAACCCGAATTACAACGCCCGGCAGGTAGACTGGCGGGATGGCAACTACTTCACCAAGTTTTTCCTTGCCCCCCTGAACGCTACGAATGATCCCCGTCGGACGGTATGGTGCCTGCCCGTGACGGTCAACGGCGTGCCGGTGTATCAGGGCATTGAGAGTGGCTACCCTACCACGGTTGAATACGCCGTAGGTCGCAATTCCAGCTACAGCGACGTACTCAAAACGCTCCCTCAGTTGGGCGTGATGATGCCCTACGCGGAAGTAGAGTTCATGAAGGCAGAACTAGCCCTGAAAGGATTTACCACTGGAAAAACAGCCAAAGCTCATTACGAAGCGGGTATTGCGGCCTCCATGACGCAGTGGGGCGTGAGTCTGCCCGCCGGTTTTCTGGAGCATCCGCTCATTGCTTTCGCCAGTAGCTCCGAAGCCCAGTTTGAGCAAGTCATGCTTCAGAAGTACTATGCTTCCTTTTTTGTCGATTATCAATCCTGGTTTGAAAAACGCCGGACGGGCTACCCCGTACTCCCCCGCGGGACGGGCATTCCCGCTGAAAACCAGTTTCCCTCCCGCGTTCCCTATCCCACATACCTGCAATCGCTGAACCCCGAAGCTCTGGCGAAAGCCGTAGCCAGTATGGGAGGCGATACCAGTGACCAGAAGGTATGGTGGGAACGCTAATGAATCATGCTTGTATGAACTTATTAGTCAAAAGCCTTCTGCTCTGGAGTCTGGCCGTATCCAGCCTCTGTGCCCAGAAGATAGAACTGCCTACCCGAGGCTTGTGTGCCCATCGCGGCTGTATGGATACGCATCCCGAGAATACCATTCCTGCTTTTCAGCGGGCCATTCAGCTGGGTGCTCACATGATTGAATTTGATGTGCAGTTTACGCGGGATAGTGCCCTGGTCATTATACACGACGAAACGGTGGATCGCACCACCAACGGCAGCGGACGAGTAGCGGATTTAACCCTCGCTGACATTCGGCAACTGGATGCCGGAGTGAAGAAGGGTCGACCGCATACCCGCATTCCTACGCTGGAGGAAACGCTGGCGATCATGCCCCGCAACGTGTGGCTCAACTGTCACCTGAAGGGTGGTGCCGAAGTGGGTCGGGCCGTTGCCCGGTATCTGGTCACGACGGACCGCCTGCATCAGACCTTTCTAGCCTGTAGTCAGGACGCTGCCAGGGGTGCCCGAGCCGTCCATCCATCGATTCTTATCTGTAATTCCGACGGTAGAAACCGCACGGATAATCAGGCGTACGCCCGGGCTACGGTGGATCAAAAAGCTCATTTCATTCAGCTCCTGAGCGAAAGTTCAGCCGGGCGTCCGGCGGCTCTTGCTTTGCTTAAACAGCACGGCATCCGGATCAATTACTTCTACGCCAAAACGCCCGATCAGCTGGCGGGTTTATGGCAGGCGGGAGCTGACTTTATTTTAGTGAACGAACTCGAAACCTTTCAGGATGCGACTCGACAGGCGGGTATCATGCCCTGGAAACCTCAATTCTAACATCATGCGTATGGGTACTTTCTCTCAACTTTTAGGCATACTAGGTTTAAGTTTGGGTTTGTTTAACGAAGGGCTTCAGGCACAACCCCAGCCGCTTCGTACGCTCATCGTCACTTTTGACGGCTTACGGCCCGATTATATTACCCCAGCGGCCATGCCCCGTCTGCATGCTTTTCGGCAAACGGCCAGTCAGGCTCTCGAGCACCACAGCGTATTTCCAACGGTTACCCGCGTCAATACGTCTTCTTTCGCGACGGGCAGCTACCCCAAAACGCATGGCATCCTGGGGAATGCCGTGTATTTTCCCGGCGTTCATCCGACCAAGGCTTTGGATACGGGGGATGCGAAAGCTCTTCAGGCCATTGATGACAACCAACAGGGTGATTTACTGACGACCCCTTCTCTGGGTGAGCAATTGCAGCAGGCGGGCCACCAGCTGATGGTGTTTAGCTCCGGCACGACGGGCCAGGCCTTGCTGCAAAACCGAAAGGGCAGCGGCGGACTAGTTATCAATCCCGGACTGATCATACCCGCGACGGCACAGGATTCCATCTATCAGGCTTTTGGTCCACCCCCCGCGTATGCCATTCCGAATACGGCCCGCCACCGCTGGGTCGTCGATGCTCTCCTTCGCTACGGACTCGTTGCCAAGGGTCCATTGGTATGCTCACTCTGGCTCTCGGATCCCGATGCTACCGCCCACGTACACGGCGTCGGCAGGGGCCTGACGCAACAGGCCCTTGCTCAGGTGGATCAGGAATTTGGTCGCATCCTGGACTCGCTCCAGACCCGTCGCTTGCTCGGGCACTACAACATTCTGGTTTCTACGGATCATGGCTTTGTAACGCACCAGGGCAAGACGGGCTATACGGACCTTTTAATCGCAAAAGGTCTTAAAGCTTCCAGAGAAAGTGACGATGTCGTACTGGCTGATGGAGCTATCTACGTGAAAGGACATGACCGTACCAAAATTCAGCAGATCGTGCAGGTACTACAGGCTGAGCCCTGGGTTGGGGCCGTATTTACACCCGCGGGTACGAAAAACCGCCAGGAAGGTTGGGTCAAGGGAACGCTTTCTTTTGAAAGTATTCACTGGAATCATGCCTCCCGAACCGCTGACATTTTAGTGGATGTCAACTGGACGGACGAGAAAAACGATGCGGGCTACCCCGGTCAGAGTTTTGCTAAAGGAACAGCCGGACACGGAAGCTTAAGTCCCTACGAAGTGCATACGAACCTCTTTGCCGCCGGTCCTGGCTTCAAAAAGGGTATGGTTAGCCAATTGCCTACGTCCATCATTGACCTGATCCCCACGGTGCTTTATTTACACGGCTTGCCCAGGCCTGCGTCTATGGATGGCCGGGTACTCAATGAATTGCTGCTTCGTCCGGAAAAAACTACCTATACCGTACCTCGTAAGGAAACGCTTCGTACGAAAGCCTCCTATGCGGGCGGAACCTACACGTTAGCTTTGCAGCGAACCCTATTAGGACCTTACATCTACATAGATTACGGAAAAGTAGAGCGTATGCAGGAACCCGTCTCCAATTCGGCTCATTAACCGTGGACTTTCTTTCCTAAAAAACAGGATCTGAGAGATAGTCTGTTAGTCTATCCCTGAGATCCTGTTCAGGCAAATGTTGTAATCTTCGCTCGCTGCGGTAGTGAGCCAGGCGTTTCCCTGAACCCTAACGCTTTTACTTCCAGGGGTCTAATACCACTTTCACGCAATCATCGACGCGACGTTTGAAGATGTCATACGCATGCGATACTTCCGTTAAGGGCAGGCGGTGCGTGATGATATCATCAAGCTTCACTTTTCCTTCGGCAACGTAGCTGAGTAAGGTGTCGATGTGCTTGTGAGCCGGAGCCTGACCGCCCTTCAGAATGATTCCTTTGTCAAAGAACTGACCAATGGGGAAATTGTCATACGTGGTCGGATAGACGCCCAGTACGGAAACGATGCCTCCCCGCCGTACGGCACTCATGCAGGCTTCCAGTACTTTGGGTGAGCCCTTTTCCAGATTGATCACGGCTTTGGCCCGGTCAAGCAGGTTACGGTCGGGTTCGAAGCCAACCGCTTCCACGCACACATCGGCACCGCGACCATTTGTCATTTCCCGAATCTGGGCTACTACGTCTTTGGCATCATTGTCCCACAAAATGGTGTCGCAGTCTGCCGTCAGTTTCGCTTTATCCAATCGGTATTGCAGCGTATCCACAATTATAACCCGGGCGGCACCCCGCAACCAGGCACTTTTGGCCGCCATGATTCCGACGGGACCTGAACCGAAAATAGCCACGGTTTCCCCGCCTTTCACTTCCCCCCAATCGATACCGCTATAACCCGTGGGGAAAATATCCGTCAGGAATAACACCTGCTCATCCGTTAAATGATCGGGAACAATACGAGGTCCATAATCGGCGTAAGGCACCCGCACATACTGGGCCTGTCCGCCATCGTAGCCGCCGTACAGGTCCGTATACCCAAACAAGGCTCCGCCTTTTTCGGTCAACAGACCGCCCTCCGGACCATAGTGTTCCGGATTGGAATTCTCGCAATGACCGGGCAGATGGTGATCGCAAAAAAAGCAGTGGCCACAGGCAATTGGGAAAGGAACGACCACCCGGTCACCCCGTTTCAGATTTTTGATGTGCGGGCCCACTTCTTCCACAATCCCCATAAACTCATGGCCGAGCACCATGGGTCTGGGTTGGGGCAAGCCCCCGGAGTAAATATGGAGATCAGAGCCGCAAATGGCCGTAGCCGTCACTTTCAAAATAATATCTCTTCCTTCCTGAATGGTCGGATCATCTACGTTGTCGCAGGTCACTGTTTTAGGACCATGAATTCGGGCTGCTTTCATAAGGGTTGGTTTTTGAGCTGGTGAACATGTTTGAATTAACGAGCGTTTCGAGTACTGGAAACTGAGAAGGGCATTAAAAACTACCTTTACGCTGGTAATTCATCAATCGAAGCCGGTTCCGTCTTCGGTGATTTGCCGTATTTTTACCTCGTCACTGTAACGAACATCGTGGGGATTAGCGGTCATAGAGATTGGATCGTTGCCTAAGCACAATGAATGAACTGAACAGGTGATATAATCATGCCAGACGTATAGGTACGCAACACAATCCATGGCGATGAGTACAGCCAGATCGATCAGGTAGAGAGATACTGGGGTATTTTTGACTTCACTAATCAATGTGCTCGATTATCCTCTAAAACATATGTCTTACTTTCGATACTAAAAAGTTAGTACTCGAACGGCTTCCCAGGCATGGAAAAAGGAATCCCATCGCAAACCTCTCACCAAGACACGTATCTTTATCTTCAGTTAACGCGGTCAGCGTGACCCGGTCAACGTGACCCGGTCAACGTGACGCGATTGAACCGGATTTTAGTTGAGGTTGCTTACCTATGTATTCAGGTTTTACCATTCCATTTAACTACGATCAAGCTTTACACAAGCCTCCCATGAACCTGGAATTTTACAGGCCAACGCTAGAAGCCTTAAGCCCCTATATCGAGGGGTATTATTTTATCTCCCCTAGTGAGCATTCGGATAATCTGCATTACTGGACATTCCCCAATAACTATTTTATTGTTTCCGTAAGTCAGGGCGTCAGCATTGAGATGGAAAAGCATAGACTGCTGGTTCGTCCTTCTGCCCAGCAAACGGTTCTTTCCAACTTTGTTTCCCGGTACACTACCCCCATTGAAGTGCTATGTTATGGGCCGATACTCGAAATAACCATCTATTTTAAACCCTTGGGTATCAACCAGTTTATTGAGAATCCGTATCTACTTTTTAAACAAAACACCGCCCTCGATTTTAATCCTTTTTCTGATTTTAATCCTGCCATGGCTGACATTCTCTCGACTTCAGATCGAAGCCTGCAGAGAAAAAAACTGGAAGCCTACTGGTTTTCAAAGCTACAGATCCGGGAGTTTCGGCCCCTGAAAGAGATTCTCTTTGCTCTTGAATCCGAAGAAAAAATAGAGGACATCGCCCACAGACACGGCTTTTCGAGGCAGTACCTCAGCAAGCTTTTTAGCAAAGTAGTTGGAAAATCCCCGGTCGAATATCGCAAGATTCATCGATTCAGGGCGGCCATCGCTACCCAGAAACACATGAAAAGTTTAACGGAACTTTCTCACGAAAGCCTGTTTTACGACCAGTCACATCTCATCAAAGACTTTAAACAGTTCACTTCGGTAAGTCCTCTTACGTTCTTTAAAAAGGTAGATACCGATCAGGAATGCCTTTGGCTTTATATCTAGCGGGTTTACATTTTTACAATTTCAGCGGGTTGGCAGCCTGTTACTTTGCCCAATAACTGATTTGTATCAAAAATGAAACGATTGCTTTACCTGTCTGCCCTGTTCCTATTTATCCTACCCCTCCGGGCTCAACCATCCCAGTGCCCCTGTACGCAAGCCCTGGAAAAGTTGATACTCAAAGTAGAACGCGAGTACCCCGGCTTTTCAACGAAAACCAAAGACACTACTCTCTATCAAGGCTTCAGGCAAACCCTGCATAATCAGGCAAAAAGCAGGAATGACAAAGGCTGCCAGAGCTTATTGAAAAAATATACCGATTTTTTTAAGGATCCGCACCTTTGGGTAGGAGCCAATGGGACGCCATTCGCAACGGCTGGCGGCACCTTTAGCGAGAAGATCACGATTGATTTTAAAGAATTTGAGCAAAGCCTGCAGACGACACCAGACAGCCTGGAAGGCATTTATACCATGCCCGGGTATAAAATTGGTTTAAAGAAGGTGCATCCTAATGAATACATCGGGTTCATTATTGAGTCGGCATCTCAGGCCTGGCAACCCAAAGACATTAAATTCAAGTTGCTCGCCAATGGTTACTTTACGTACGCCCTGATGGATCGATCCATTCAGAAAGGACAGTATCAAAGCTTTTACGGAGCCCTGTTGTTTTTAGAGCAGATCCAGGTGGTTTTAACCAAACAAGTGCCCCGGGTCAACAAGGCCCAGATCGAGAGCCGTCTCCAGGAACTGGAAGGTTTTTATTTTAAAAAGCTATCAGAAAAGACCTCGATCTTAAGGTTACCCAGCTTTGAGTATCAGCATTTAAAGACGATCAGCCAGCTCCTTACCAAACATACTTCCTTACTTGAATCCAGCAAAAATCTGATTATTGACCTTCGGGGCAATCCCGGCGGAACCACGGATGCGTATCAAAAGCTACTTCCCTACATTTCAGGGAAGTTTATACGCCACACTACTGCCGAATTTCTGGCGACTCAAACGTACATTACGAACCTGGAAACCTATAAAAAAAGTCTGGACAAACAGACATCCACGCAGGGAATCGATCAGCAGATTCAGACCTTGAAGGCCAATCTGGGTTCGTTTGTGAACTTTAGTAAAACCGGACAGCCGGCTTACGTGGATACGCTTACTTTAGCTCCCAAAAGTCCTCAGCAAATCATCATTCTTGCCAATAAAGGCACCGGCAGTTCGGCGGAATATTTTTTATTTATTGCCAAGCAAAGCAAAAAAGTCAAGGTACTGGGCACCCCCAGCTACGGAGCCCTGGATTACGGAAATGCCTATCTGATTGACTTTGGATGCCCGCCCTATCAATTATTCATGCCTACGTATCGGGCCTTACGCTTGCCAGACTATCCCATCGATACCATTGGCATTCAGCCCGATGTGTATCTGGATCAATCCATCAAGGACTGGGTAGCCTTTGCAGTAGACTATCTGGAACAGTAGTTTAACAGGCTACGTTAGAAGATTTTCAATGTAGCGTCCTGCAAAAGTCTGCTCATAGATATTCCTGTACTTTTTTTGATCAGTGCACGAAAAACTACGCGAAGCAATACACCAAGAGTCGCAAGCCTTTGGCGGGAAACGTAAGAATCGATTGGACCGGCGATCCGCTTTAATCGATTCTTACGGTCCGTCCAGTTACGGTAAAGATTTTACCTCAGGAATAGTCATCCTTCAGTCCCCTTTGCAAGGCAGATACGACGTGTAATGCCTGACCCAGGATGGTTTATCTTTATTCGTTAGTAAACCACTACTTGAGCCAGGGTCGCAGGGCTTCGCCAATGGGTTGCCCCGTCGTACCACTGGGCGGCAGCATCCGGAGCAGGGCCGAGAGCGTGGGAGCAATGTCAGACGGACTGGTGCTACGCCAGGTTTCACCCCGGCGAATGCCCCAGCCGTAGAAAATACAGGGCACCTGCCGATCATAGGTATACGCCGAGCCGTGAGTCGTACCAATGGGCAATCCGACAAACCAGCCGGGTTGATACATCAGTTGCAAATCGCCACTCCGCCCGGCGTGGTAGCTGTTCTTGTACAGGCTTAGTTGGCGATCCGGCAGGTTAGCCTGAGCAATCGCCCGCAGGTTGATGAGGTCGGCTACACCGGCGATCTTCGTTAACCGTTGTTGAAGCACCTGCTGCACAGCAGCAACGGATAGGTTTTTCTCCCGCAGCAGGGCGTGATTGAGATACAGCTGATCATTCATCTGGGCCATCTGAACGTAGTTCCCCGGTCCAAACGTATCCAGCAGGGTTTGATTCAGAGTCTGGCTCAGTTGACGCGGATCAATCAGTCCCGCCGGCAGGTGATGGGCCTGCCAGTAAGCGGGCACATCCATCACGCCATGATCACCGGTTAAAAACACCGTATAGCCCTCCGGTCCCACCCAGCTGTCCAGGGCCTTTAACAAGTCGGCCAGTTCTTCATCCAGCCGGAGAAAAATATCTTCCTGTTCGACCGACGTAGGTCCGAAAGAATGACCCACCAGATCGGGCGTGGAAAAACTGATGGCCAGAAAATCCGTTGCGGTGCCCTTGCCCAAATTTTCCCCTTTTAAAGCGGCCAGGGCCATGTCTTTAGTCAAAGTGTTCCCCCAGGGGGTGTAAGTCAGAAGTTCAAATACCGCACCAGCGGGACCAGCCATTTCATAAGGAAAACTGGACGTAGACTTGCCCGGCAGTTTATACTCATAGGGTTGATCATCAGCTGTGCTTTCCGTATACTCGGCCACGGGTCGCAGCGTCTTCCAGCCCCGCTGACTATAGGACGCCGGCAGCTTGCGGGCGTTGAAGGCTTCTACCCAGGCGGGTAGCTGGGACTGATAAAACGAGCTGGTCACCCAGGTGCCGGTTCGGCTGTCAAACCAGTAGGCTCCCTTAGCCGAGTGACCCGCCGAAAGAATGGCACTCCGGTCTTTAAGAGCAATACCGATCGCTTTGGACCGAAAGTTGGTGGCCAGGGCTAACTGGTCGGCAATCGTGGTTACCAGCAAGTTCCGGGGTGAGAACCGGGCAGGCATAGCATGGGGATGGCCTACCAGTCGAGCACTGGAGTCTTCTACGCAATAGATGCCCTTGGCCTGGATGGAGTCGTACCAGTCATTGCCTACAATCCCGTGGATGGCGGGCACGGAACCCGAATGAATCGAAGCATGGCCCGCTGCGGTGGCCGTCATTGCGTACTCAAACTGAGTATTATGACAGGCAAAGCCCCCGTTCAGGAGTCGTTTGAAGCCTCCGGCCCCATATTTTTTCTCGTAACGATAAAGAAAATCAGCTCGCATCTGGTCAACCACGATACCTACCACCAGCCTGGGTGCCGATACGGGAGATTGAGACAGCTGACGAGCGGATTGAGCCCAGGTATTAGCTACGGCTAACAGGACGAGCAGAAAAACAGGTTGAAAAAACATGGGTATAATCAAGTTTAAAGGTAGAAAAAATGTATATATAGTTTTTCTTTATATTAAGGATATAGGGAATCAATCACGGGTACCTTCAAGCCGTGTATAGCCAAGCAATATAATGGTCGTTTACGGGCCGTTAAGCCTTACCTGAAAATCAGATCATCGGTGAGCTAATACTCCTTTTCGGCTGGCGGATCGACGAGCAGAATCGGACCGAAGGGCCGGATGGCGGAGCAGATTCGTTCGCTGATGGCTACGGCGAAAGCCTGGAAAGACAATAGGATCAACAAGGGGCATAGTAAACTAGCCACCAGACCAACGGGAATAGCGAGTCCCCGGCTCGCCAGTAACCAGCCCGTTAATAGTACACTCAAAAATGCTCCGATTAGCAAGGCATGATGCACGGGTTGAATGAGGCCAAAAGCCACCTTTTTCCGTTTAGTGCACCGGGCTGGATGTCGCCAGAAACCCGTTTGCGGTAAGGCCCCCTGACGAACTAGCGTCTGCTGGAGATGGCGAACGGAAAGCGACGTAGCCTCCATCCGGATCAGGGCTAGTGCTTTCTCGAAGGACAGCCCCTTACGCATTGAGTCTTCCACCTGACAGGCCAGGTAATCCACTAATTCGTCGATTAACAACTCCTGCGTACCCACCTGACGCAGATGCTGACGCAGGCAGTAGGTTTGTTGCGGGGTTAATGGGGTCATAACGCGGGGGAGTCAGGCGTAGGTGGCGTAGACAGGTTGAGCGGAAGCTGCATCAATCGATTCATTAACTGGGTAAAATGGGTAAAATCCAGTAATTTCTGACGAGCCGTTTGGCGACCAATGAGCGTCAGGGCATAATACTTACGCAGCCGCCCCTCTACTTCTTCGGATTCGTTTTGTACCAACCCTTCCTGTTCGAGTTTGTATAAAAGGGGATAGAGTGAGCCAAAGGTAAGCACGATTTCACCACTGGTCCGTTCTTTTACCGCCTGCGTAATTTCGTAGCCATACATTCGCTCTTTTTCAGCCAGTAAGCCCAGTACAATCGTTTTGAGCGTTCCGCGAAGGTATTCCGTATTGGAGGATTCCATTGCCATGTTCGGTTCAGTAAAGAAATCATTCAAATGTATATAGTTTTTCGATATATAAAGAAAAGGTTGATAATTTAATCAGATTAAAATTTTGTACGCTATAACAAATGCTGTACTCATGAAAGAACTACCAACCCATTTCCTTTTAGGACTACACGAAGCCTGAGAATGGTATTCTGTGAGCTTTTAATCCGGATGGATCGGCTTGAAGGTAGAGTATAGCAGCAAAATCCGCAGATGTTATGTTCTCTTCCGGACAGACGTACCGCAGTACCGTTAGTACTACTTCATCAACATGGAAAGATAACTTGTACCCCTTCGTATCTTCTCCTCCGGTAATCATCTAGCACGTTTTACCTCTTTCCTCCCCACTAAAAAGATGGTATAAGTTTTGTGATTAGTTAGGGTACGTATCTATTCCATCATGATTATGAAAAACACAACGGGTGCTGACCCTATCTTCAAAACAAAAACCTCTCCCTCGGCAGAGCCGGCTTTACAGGAACTCTTTTTGGATTGTCTACGGGATATCTACTGGGCCGAAAATCATCTGGTACAGAGTCTTCCCAAAATGATTAGCTCCGCCACTTCCGACAAACTCAAAAAGGCGATTGAAGATCACCTGACGCAGACCGAAACCCACGTGGATCGGCTGGAACAAATCTTCGAGATCCTCGGCGAAAAAGCCATTGCCAAGAAATGCGATGCGATGGAAGGCTTGACTAAAGAAGGCGAAGGCATCATTGAAAGTACCGATGAAGGTACTGCTACACGCGACGTAGGCATTATTCTGGCTTCGCAAAAAGTGGAGCACTATGAAATTGCCACGTATGGCGGCTTGACCCAGTTGGCTCAAACGCTGGGCTATGACGACGTTTCTTCGTTACTCGCTCAGACGCTGGAAGAAGAAAAACAAGCGGACGCCCTGTTAACGGAAGTAGCCGAAAGCGACGTGAATTACAAAGCTTCTCAGGAAGCCTAAGTCTAGTATGTATTCTTACGAGTTACGAGCAAAATGACGCATCAACCCAATCAACCAGGAAACGATAAAATCGATAATCTGGCTCCGCATACCGAGCAATCCTCGGGCGAAAAAATGACGACCAATACGGGTCTGAAAATTAGCGATGACAATAACTCCCTGAAAGCGGGAGATCGGGGGCCTTCCCTACTGGAAGACTTCATTTTACGCGAAAAAATCACGCACTTCGACCACGAACGAATTCCGGAACGCGTCGTACACGCCCGGGGATCGGGAGCACACGGTGTTTTCAAGGTGTATGAGTCCATGGCTCATCTGACGAAAGCCCAGTTTCTGAATGATCCTTCGCTGGAAACGCCCGTGTTTGTACGTTTTTCGACCGTTGCCGGCTCGCGTGGTTCGACGGATCTGGCCCGCGATGTACGCGGCTTTGCCGTCAAATTCTATACGCAGGAAGGTAATTTTGATTTGGTAGGGAACAACATGCCCGTATTCTTCATTCAGGATGCCATCAAATTTCCGGACCTCATTCACGCCGTCAAGCCGGAACCGGATAACGAAATTCCACAGGCCGCTTCCGCTCACGATACCTTCTGGGATTTTATTTCCCTGATGCCCGAATCTGCTCACATGGTTATGTGGGCCATGAGCGACCGGGCCCTGCCCCGCAGCTATCGGATGATGGAAGGCTTTGGCGTTCATACTTTCCGGTTTGTCAATGCGGAAGGCGTATCGAGTTTCGTTAAATTTCACTGGAAACCCTTGCTGGGCGTTCACTCAGTAGCCTGGGACGAGGCTCAGAATATTTCCGGGAAAGACCCCGATTTTCACCGTCGCGACTTATGGGATGCCATTGAAAGCGGTCAATTTCCTGAATGGGAACTGGGCGTTCAGATCGTAGCCGAAGAAGACGAATTCAAATTTGACTTTGATCTGCTCGATTCGACCAAAATTATTCCCGAAGAACTGGTACCCGTACAACGCATTGGTAAACTGACGTTGAATCGTAATCCCGATAACTTCTTTGCGGAAACCGAGCAGGTGGCTTTCCACCTCGGACACGTGGTACCGGGTATTGATTTCACCAACGATCCGTTGTTACAGGGACGTTTGTTCTCCTATACGGATACGCAGCTGTTGCGTTTGGGGGGACCTAATTTCCAGGAAATTCCCATCAACCGTCCCCTCAATACGGTACACAATAATCAACGGGACGGTCACATGCGTCAGATGATCAATAAGGGAAAGGCGAGTTATCACCCCAATTCCTTAGGTGGCGGTTATCCCGAACAGGCGAAGTCTTCGGAAGGCGGCTTTTCCAGTTATCCCGAACGCATTGAAGCCCGAAAAGTACGAGCCCGAAGCAAGAGCTTCATGGATCACTTCAGTCAGGCCCGGCTGTTTTTCAACAGTCAGTCGGAACCCGAGAAGAACCACATCATTGACGCGTTAAGCTTCGAATTAGGTAAGGTAAAAACCGTGGCCATCCGGGAACGTATGCTGGGTATTTTGTCACTGATCGATAAAAACCTGGCCGCTGAAGTAGCCTTTGCGTTACGCATTCCCGTACCCCAGGATCCGGCTTTGCCCGTTAATCACAGTGTTCCAGCCGATGCAGATCCTGCGGATTATGATTCCGTCATGGTGGAAGGTTCCCTGACTTCTTCGGAAGCCCTGAGCATGGCCAATACCATTAAAGACAGCATTCAAACGCGGAAAATCGCTTTTCTGGCTGCGGATGGGGTAGACGCAGAGTCGCTCCAGACCGTAAAAAGCAAGCTGGAAGCCGAGGGTGCCGTAGTCGAAGTCATTGCTCCGCGACTCAATTTTATTCTGTCTGCTGACCATACTGAAATTCCCGTCGACCATAGTTTCCTGACGGCGGCATCTGTGTTATACGATGCGGTGTATGTACCGGGGGGAACAAATAGTGTAGCTACGGTAGAAGCAGATGCCGATGCAGTTCATTTCTTAAACGAAGCGTTCAAACACTGCAAGCCCATTGCGGCTCACGCTTCGGCTATGCAGGTATTGGAATCAACGTATTTCGCCAAAAAACTACCAACCGATTTTTCAGAAGATACTGTCTTACGGGAAGGTTTGGTCGTAAGCGATGATTCCGCAAGCCTGGCTGACTTGTTTACGAAAGCGATTGCTCAGCATCGTTTCTGGGAACGGGAAAAACCCAGAAAAATTCCTGCTTAGGTTTCATTAAAAAAAGCCCAGTCTGATGATTTCAGACTGGGCTTTTTCTTAGTGGCAATTTCTGCGTTTAGCGTATGAGCTGATCGGTTATATAGCTATTAATCCTGCAGTAATTCAGCGGCTTCGATATTATTCTGCTGTAAGGCCAGGTCCATTACGGTTAAGCCTCTTGCGTCCCGAATCGTTTTATCGGCTCCGTACTGGAGCAATAACTTCACTACTTCGTTTCGACCAAACATAGCGGCGAACATCAGGGCGGTTCCGCCATTGCCGTGTTGCAGATTCAGGTCTGCTCCCTGAGCAATAAGTAACTCGGCCAGATCCGTATAGCCCTTGAAACTTACGCCCATGAGTGCCGTATTGCCACCAAAATCCTGAGCATTGACATCAGCCCCGGCCTGAAGCAGAAGCCGGGCCGCCTCGAACTGATGATTATAACAGGCAATAATCAGGGGCGTGTACCCTTTCTCATCACGAGCGTTGACATTGGTATGACGATCAATTAATTCCTGCATAACAGCCGTTTCCCCCAGACGGGCGGCGTGAATAAGTACAGGTTCCAGATTGGTAAGGCCAGCAACGGTAGATTCGGTCATCGTAGGTTTAGTAAGTAAAAAAAGTCTATCGCTATCTTATGCATAAATAGTATACCAGCACCCCAGGATGCTCTTGCCAGGAATTTTACTTGATCGATGTCGTGATCACCGAGGCTACTGAATCAATGTTTACGCTTATCAATCAGGCATTGGAAAAGTTATAAACAGAAAGGCCCCTCTTGAGGATTCATCTATTCTGATGCTCGTGCAGACCACTTGATACCACGATCGACTGTAGAACTATTTCTTAAGCTTTTTATAAAGACGCTTTCCTATCAACCAGGTTATGATCAGGCTATAGGCCATCAGTTTCCCGGGCAACAAGAGAGCCTGAGTAAACAGGAGCAATCGGTTGAAGTCATCCGAGATACGGAAAGGATTGTCAATCAGGCCTCCTAGCCATCCTACATTGGTATAATCAGGTGTGGCGTCGACAAAATGGCCTATGAGCATATAAGCAACCAGACAGGATAGTTTTATAAGTACGGGCTGAATCCCTCCATCCCCTGCCTCGTAAAATACGCCGTATAGACTCACACTTACTAAAATCAACCCTGCGACCATCGCTACCCAAACAAGCCATTTTTGGGGACGCCTTCCCTTATTGTCCGGGTCAGGGGTATTCACCTTAACAGTACCAACCGGACCTGGGTTGGCGGGTTCAAGCAGCCATTCGAGTAAGCTCATCTATCGATTTTTAGGTTTAAAGTAGAACACGCAGAACGGCAGGAACGTGGGTTTTGTGTTCACTGGCTTTGTTGATCCATCACTGGTCAAAAACCATGCGTACGTAACAAACGAATACTTTTCCAACTGCCTTCCAACGAAATAGCAGACAATGGGGTCCTGGCAACGGAACACCAGTTTCTGTACAGACCATGAAAACGTTTATCTGGATAATTCTACTTCTAACGATGGGCTGTCGCAAGCAACCAGACGTTCTCATCTCTATCACACCTGATCAACTAGCAGGGACCTGGATAGACCCTTCGTCGAAGGTTCAACTCGGAAAACGTTTGACATTTACGGAAACCCACGTGTATAGGGCTGTCGACTCCGTAGCCAATTGCCAACCCGTTGAACCCAACAAGGCTTTGCCTTATACCTACACCCTGGATAAGGGAAGCCTTGTACTCACATATGCTGGGGTAATGCCCGGAATGCAAGCTCCTCCTCCGTTACGTTTATCCATAGTTTCATTCAGTTCCACCCACTTACTAGTCAGAACTCCTGTTCAAGAACAACTAATGTTTGAAAAGTGTGAGTAAACAGGAACGGGCTGCACTGGCTACTCATGAAATGACAAAACGCGTTCCAGAACTCCTATTCCTGGCAAGCTTACTGGCATGCTCTGATCCATTGAAAGAGCACGGGAAGTCTACTTACGCGTTGGAGGTCAACGAGCGTTTTCTAGTCCTGAAAGATTTAGTTAACGATCCTGCATACTGGATTTAATTATATTAGCATCTATTTAGGCTTCAACCATAAGCCAGAATAACCACTGTATTTTCTGGCTTAGCGGAACATCAGTTAACGGGTTATCCTATCAAGACAACTAAACAGCAGGAAAAGAAAAATATGCTTCATAAGGCTTTATTGACTTTCCCGACACTGACCACAAAACAGTTGACCCTTCGGCAACTGGTAGAAAGTGATGGACAAGCGATATTTCTGCTTCGATCTGAGCCAACCCTAAACAAGTACCTTGACCGAAAGCTGAGTCAAACTTTAGAAGAAGCATTACACTTTATTAGAAACATCCAAACCCGTCAATTTTTATACTGGGCTATTGTAGACACAGTAAGCGGAAAGCTACTGGGTACCATTAGCCTTTTTGACTTTTCAGACGAAATGAATACCTGCGGCATAGGCTATGAGCTTCTAACGGACTATCAGGGACGAGGAATCATGCAGGAAGCAGCAAAAAAAATCATAGCATTTGCCTTTGACAGGCTTGGTATCGAAACCATTGAGGCATTCACTCATAAAGACAACCAACGTTCAACCCGGCTGCTGCAAAAGTTAACTATTTGAAAAAACGGAATTTACTGATGCGAACAATCCGGATGTAATCGTATTTCGGCTATTCAACCACAGAGCAGCGTAGAATAGAAAGTGACCAGGCCTATTTAATTAGCTTTATGTAAAAACACTTTTATAACAGAGTCAGGGTGTGGCAAAACAAATCAGGCGTATCTTTTTCCTTGTACTTCTTCTTCCCCTGCTAAGCCTGACTACCCACGGGCAGCATACGAAACTTGATGCTTTGGTAAAGCATTACCAGGCCCACAACCATTTTAACGGATCGGTTCTGATTGCCCGCAATGGTATGATTGACTACCTGACGTATGCTGGATTAGCCAACCGGACCGATCAGGTTAAGTATTCAGCTCAATCTAAGTTTCACATCTTTTCACTTACCAAAACCTTCACTGCTGTTTTAATCCTGCAACTCCAGGAACAGGGTCGAATCCATCTGGACTCTTCCATTGCTACCTATTACCCTTCTTATCGGGGCGAAGCCGCCCGGAAAGCTACCATTCGAAATTTATTAACCTATAGCAGTGGCCGGGCTCATGAGGATATGCAGTCACTAGCCGAGGCCTATAATACGACGATATGGCCTTTGGATAGCTTCATTGCCAGGTATTGTTCCGATCGCTTAGTTCAGATACCTGGCACCAGCTTCACGTATAACAATGGTGACTTTATTATACTCGGTAAGATCATTGAGTTGCTGTACGGGGAAGCTTACGAAGACGTGTTACGCAAAAAGATTTTGATTCCCCTGCACATGCATCATACCAATTACCTCCATCATGACGACATCATTCCTCATTTAGACCAGGCCTATTTCCATCACGATACGGTACCTCTTACTTTTTACCAGCCTACAAACTATTACATTGACAATTACTTCTCAGCGGGAGCCATGTATTCTACCCCCACGGACCTGCTTTTATTTGATCAGGCCCTGTTTACTCACAAACTCCTGAAAAAAGAAACCATCGACCTGATGCTTACTTCTTATGAGCACCTGGGTGATGTAGCTTTGGGGTTTTGGGTATATGCGAAGAAACTAGGGCAGAAGCAGTATAGGCTATCCGAGCGACAAGGATATGGCTATGGTCATCATGCCAATTGGGTTCATTTGATTGACGAGAATATAACGCTTATCCTCATGAGTAATACCAACACCGTTGATTTGAACAAAATGCGTTGGGAGATCCTTGACCTGTATTTAAAGGGCAAGTAAAGCATAGGCTTTTGACCATAATATCTGCTCCCAACTCTGTACCACTTTTATAAACAACCAGGCAGTAAACAAAAAGGTACACGGGTCCTTGCCCAGGCAGAACCTGATTGTGCTAAATCCTTGACATTCTTGGGAGGAGCAAGCTGCAACAGCTTACCGATTACTGGTTTTTGATCTTAGTATACCAAGCTATTCTATACAAGAAACCCGTTCTTCCCGGATTCGATAGCTTAAGTTACAAGCAGCTAATGGCGTGACCTGACGCTGTAAACAAGGTATGAACTACGTTTCTGACTAGTAATCGATTCTAAAAACAAAAAGAGTACCCCCTATTTTTCGTTTAAAACCTGTTTAGGCAAATAACCAAACTTCCGTTTAAAGGCCGCCGTGAAATGCTGCGGGTTTTTGTAGCCCACCAACGCTGCCACTTCGGCAATGGTTTCGTATCGGCCACTGGCGAGAAACTCCTGAGCCCGCTCCATCCGCTGGTCGGTGATGTAGCCAAAAATGGTGGTACCGAAAAGTTGTTTAAAGCCTTCCTGTAAGTTGGTTCGATTGATGCCCACGGTTTTTGATAGCATCTCGATGGAACAGGGCGTATCCAGATGGGTAAGCAGTAAGGCCCTTACTTCCTGTAGTTTATCCTGCGTTTTCTTCTTCAATACGGGCTGCGTATCTCGAGCCGACAAAATCTGATCAATCTGAAGCGTAAGCAGCTCCACGATTTTTGCTTCCACGAACATTCGTTTCAAAGAACCCACGTACTCACAATTCCGAATCTCGGACAGCACCTGAATCATACGGGGCGTTATCGGGTAACTCTGTTGGCCCAGCAAAGCGGGTTGGCCTTGTTCGAGACGGCGGCCAAACGTCCCCAGTTGTTCGAGGTCATCGTTGAATAATTTACGTAGAAAATTCAGCGATAATTCAATTTCCACGCTCAAGCCACCGGGCGTTTTCAGATACGTTAAAGGTCCTTTCAGTGCCGGATAAAATAGCAACGCATGCTGTCCTTTGGTGATAAGCGAGTGGGGTTGGAAGTCACCTTTGGGCTGATAGAGGCAGCCTTGCGTGGTTAATTCGAAATGCATTTGCAGGTACGGAAAATCGCTTTCAATGTAGTGGGTGAACGAGAAATCGTGCCGTGACTGAAAGAACCCGGCTATGATTCCGTCGATGGACAACCGCTGAGCCTGGGAGTGGATACCCGCATACCTGAATTCCGTGGTGACTTCCCGAATCCCGGTGGAGCTTACAGCCTTAAACCCTTCCGGATACTCCTTTACGAAGTTATGTTCCCGGATGTCATCGGAGCTAAATACAATTTTCATAAAAAGCTGTCTATCGCGGCATTAATACTGCATTTCGCGTTACCAGGGTGGCTTTTTCCAATCCTACTTTTGCTACTATTAAGAATAAGTCTTAATAAGCGAATGTACAGATAAATGTGTAAAAGGCTACTATTGCTGCTGGCCTTTCTTGCTTCCTGGGTGGTGAACGGACAATCCGTTCCCTGGCTATTCAGAGGAAGCGTAAAGGATGAGAAAGGGTCGGTCTTGCCGGGTGCTACGGTAAGCCTGATCGAACTAAAGAAATACACGACAACCAATTCCGAAGGTCAGTTTGCGTTTTCCACTCTTCCGCCAGGAACGTATCAGGTGCAGGTGACGCACCTTGGCTACCAGTCGTCGACGCAGGTGGTTCGTTCCGGCAATCGGTCCGTTGTGGAGCTTACGATTACGCTGCGGGAAGAGGCTCGCCAACTTTCGGAAGTGCAGGTAACCGGTAAAACCGAAACCCAGCAGGCCAAACGGCAACCGATTAAGGCAGAGGTTATTAACACCAGAACGGTACAGGAGCAACCCGCTACGCTGGTTGAACTCATGAACCGTTCGGTGGGGATACGTATCCGGCAAACGGGTGGATTGGGCTCCGACGCGGGTTTAATGATGAATGGGTTTCAGGGACGAGCCATCAAGAATTTCAAAGACGGCATTCCGATGGATTATCTCGGGGCTGGTTACAATATCTCACTCGTACCCGTCAATATGCTGGAACGGGTAGAAGTATACAAAGGTGTGTTACCGACCCATTTAGGAGCCGATGCTCTGGGCGGTGCGGTGAATCTCATAACCAGAAAATCGCTGTATCGGTATGCCGAAGGGTCGTACGAAATCGCTTCATTCAATACTCATCGGCTGTCGTTGAATGCACTGTTTACCGATACCACCCGTCGATTCTTCGTCGGGATCGATGCCTTCCTCAACCGTTCTGATAACAACTATCCGGTAACGGTCAACGTAACGGATCAGGAAACGGCCACCCAGCGACCCGCTACGGTGCGACTCTTTCATAACCGATTCACGAACTATTACGCTGAAATCTACGGCGGACTGACCCGTCTACGCTGGGCGGATGAACTGCGAATTGGACTGACGGGCTTCGATATTGATCGGCAGAACCAATACGGTGCCACGATGTCGCAACCCTTTGGGGCTAGCGTCAGCCGACAGTATTCCGTCTTCCCGACGCTACGCTACCGGAAAACAGTGGGTAAATTCAGCATTGATCAATTCCTGACGGCCAACACGATTCACGTTACCCAAACCGATACGGCCCGAGGTACCTACGACTGGTACGGAAACTTCATTTCCAGTCCATCCCGTCAGGGCGAAATTTCCGTTCGGGGAACGTTGGCAACGCTCGATTTTTCGTACCACACCTCCCGTACCAATCTGGCGTATGCGTTCAACGATCAACACCGACTGGAATTCAATCTCGTTTCGTCTACTATGACCCGCGTGGGTCGCGATCCGCTGGGCGTTACGTTTCGGGAGTCAGGGCGGGACGTCCTGACGGAGAAAGCAAACTATAACAAAGCCGTTGCCGCCCTGGGTCTGGCCTCGACGTTGCGGAATGAGCGTCTATCCAACCAGCTGATTGTCAGGTTTTACCATTACAACACCCACGCGATTGATGCCGATTATTACGGAACGGAACAGCCCCGTTCGGCTTCGATCCAACGCTGGGGAATCGCCGAAGCCCTTAAATTTTCATTGACTCCTTCAGCGTTTCTACGGGCATCGGCTGAACTGGCCACGCGACTCCCGGAACAGGACGAACTCTTCGGTGATGGGAACTTTAACCGCTCTAATTTTCAGCTTCTGCCCGAGCGGAGTACGAACGTCAATCTGGGCTTTCGGACCGAAAGAACGGGACGTTATACCCTCGAAGTCAATTCCTTTTACCGAATTACGCACGACCTGATTCTGCGGGTTCCGGTCGATTTTCTGTTCAGCCAGAACCAGAACGTAACGAACGTACGGGGCCTGGGCGTGGAGTCAGACCTAACCGTTTCTCTGTGGAAATGGCTGCGGGCCAACGGGAATTTCACGTATCAGAATTTCCGGCTGTTCGATACCGGCAACCGCATTGCTGAAGGTTCCCGGCTCCGCAATACACCTTACTTCTCTGCCAATCTTGGACTCACGGGCACGTGTACGCAGGTGCTGTCCTCACGCGATAAACTCCATCTGTATTACTACTACCTGTTTGTCCGGGAGTATTACCTGGACTACGTACCGAAAGCACAGGAGCCAAGCGGATTGCTGGGCCTTTGGGGCAAGGCCCGGTTCGATGCTCCCAATATCATTCCCAATCAGTCGCTCCACACGGTTGGCTTTACCTATAACCCCGTCAGCCGCCGGTTTTCGGTGGGAGTTCAGGTTAAAATCTGCTGAATACGCCCGTTTACGACAATTTCCGCATTCAGAATGCGGGCCGCAGTATCCATCTGAAAGTAAACTATCTCCTTTATTAATCAAGCTTGTATGAAAACGTCTGTTTCCCAGTTTATTCTTTGCTGCCTGACCATCGCCCTGCTCGCGGGGTGTAGCAAAGACAGTTCTGATAACCCAACGCCAACCCCGACTGCCAACGCAAAATATGTGCTGATGACCGATGTGACCAAGTTTCAGTCACCGGGTTATCTGACGGCGTTCACCAGTATACCGACCGGAACCGTAAACCCCATTACGTCGAAAGCCTTGCAAGTCAAATCCGCCTTTGGCTTTCGGGCTTTCGGAAAGTGGTTTTTCAACCGTAGCAATGCGGCTGGTGACATAGGGCTGCAAAAGTATACCGTAGCCGACGACGGCAGTATTGTCGATGGAGGTTTCATTGCGGGTTCTACTCAGTACGTGATTGCCACGGAAACCAGCGGCTATTACCTGGACGAAACGCGGGGAACGCTCAAGATCCAAAAGTTCAACCCGACCACCATGCAGCGAACCGGGGAGATCGACCTGTCGTCCCTGCAAAAATCCGGGGTGGAATATCAGGTCATTGGCAAGCACACGCTGGCAACGAAGGAAGGTAAACTGTACGCCGGTATTACCTATGGCACCAAAAAAGCACTGGGTTACGGTGACGATATGTACAACTACATTGCGTTTGCCGTGATTGATATGGCCACGGATAAACTGGATAAAACGATCAAGTATGAGGGGCTGAAAGGCGTGGGCTGGGGTTCCTCGGCTAATAAGATGTGGAGCATCGGCGATGATGGGGCCCTGTATTTCTACAGCACGGCACTGGGGACGGGCTTTACTAATTCTTCGGTAATTCGGATCAAGAAAGGCGAAACCGATTTTGATCGTAACTGGATACTGAAAGCCAATGACTTACAAAACGGAGCTTCCATTGCTACTGCCTTAATAAAAGGCGGGAAGATCTACCTTGAGTTACCTTCTACTCCGCTGGCGGCTAATTTCTCTAACCTCACCAGCCCAATTTTTGACTATTACGTAGTCGATATGGCTACGGGCCAGAAAACAAAAATTGAAGGGATGCCGCAGCATGATTACTCCTATGCCAACGATTATGGGATTACCGAAATCGATGGAAAAATCTATTGCTGGGTTCGGAATCCAGGCCAGAAAGTGGACGGCTATTACGTACTGGATGGCACCAAGGCGACACAGGTATTCAACGTAGCCCACGAGGGCAGCCTCTGGGGCTTTGTGAAATTACAGTAAGTTTTTACTACGATCGGATTTACAGGACTAATTCTGTAAAATCCGGTAAATCCGGTCAAAAAAAATGAATCGAACACGTATGAGCACGGCCAAACGGGTAAAAACCTGGTTTCAGATTCACAAGTGGACCAGTCTGATCTGCACGGCTTTTCTGCTGATGCTATGCGTGACGGGCTTACCTCTGATTTTTCATGAGGAAATTGAGGGGCTGGAACCTAAGCTGGCTCCCACCTTGCCCGCCAATACCCCCAAAGTAAGCCTGAATAAACTCGTGGAGACCGGGCTGCAAGCCAATCCCAGCAAAGTAATCCGGTTTCTGTACTGGGATGATCACCAGCCGAATACCGTGACGCTGAGTTTATCCGATTCGCTAACGGCTCCTCCTACTAATTTTAAAACGGTTATTCTGGATGAGCGAACGGGCAAAGTGCTGGAAGAGCCCCATGATCAAGAGGGTTTCATGTACGTCATGCTTCAACTGCATACCGACATGTTCATGGGGATAGGCGGCAAACTTTTTCTGGGTTTGATGGGCATACTGTTCGTGCTGGCGATTGTATCGGGGCTGATGCTCTACGGACCCATTATGAAACGATTTGATTTCGGGATGATTCGTACCGAGAAGTCCTCCCGACTGAAATGGCTGGATTTACACAACCTGCTCGGCGTCGTAACGGTGGCCTGGGCCGTTGTGGTCGGTTTCACGGGCGTCATCAATACCCTCTCGGAAGTGGTGCTGGGTTTATGGCAGGTAGGCCAACTGGCCGAGATGACCGCTCCCTATAAGAATGCTGCCCCCTTAACGGGCCAACTCAGTTCACTGGATCAGGCCTTCGAGGTTACCCGACGGGCCGCCCCCGAGATGGAACCGTATCTGGTGGCCTATCCGGGAACGATGTTCTCCAGTAAGCACCACTACGCCGTATTTGCCAAGGGTAAAACACCCCTTACCGAACGATTGATTAAACCGGCACTGGTTGATGCCAAAACGGGAAAATTAACCGATATGCGGGACATGCCCTGGTTTGTCAATGCCTTGTTTCTTTCGCAACCGCTCCATTTTGGCGACTACGGCGGACTCCCGCTAAAAATAATCTGGGCACTTTTCGATCTGGTAACCATTGTGGTATTGATCAGCGGTTTGTATTTGTGGTTTGCTCGCACCAAAGCAACCAAAGCTCAGATTGCCCGCATGGGAGAGTCGAAGGCAAAACAGATCGAGAACGCTGAAATTCTAACCCTTAATTCGCCCCCAACGGATGACTAATCGATTCTGGCATATCTGGACAATCCCGTTGTTACTGGCTATCATCAGCCTCGGCGGCCTCATTTCCGCCCTGGTCGGTAATAACCTCTGGGATGCGTTATCCTGGCTGACCCTAAGCGTTCCTTTACTGGTTATTGCCCGGTTTTGGCTGAAGCCGCAAGGCAGTAAGAAAGCCGTGAAGTAGACTAATCTGCTCATTCACCTTAAAAACGACACGAGTCATACCCGTGTCGTTTTTTCAATTTTCATGTTGAAAGCAGCCCTGCTTTCGGAGCTACGCCTTATTAGTCTTTTCGTCGTGCCATTCGCTGGCCGATGACAATTCATTCATGGCATACGTAGTTCCTTTCCTCGGTAATGACTGCTTTGGAACTTATGATCTGGGCAAACATAAGCTTTCATTCAAATGAACAATAATGGTCCGTTTGAGATGGATTCGTTAAAATTTCGAATAGCTGTTCTATCCAATTCATGCCCCTAACGCTTTGGGTAAGCAATTGCAGCGTGTCGATATAGCTGGAAACAGTTTACAGTTTTTATGCAACACTGATGCAAATACAACGAATCCTGTGTTTATTTGCAACACTATTGCAATTGAGACCGGATCACTCGCCCCATGCACCTTCATTATATCAAACTCATTGCCCGCCAGGAATGGAATGCCATTTTTCGGGGCCGGAATACGCGGATACTGTATTTTTCACTACTGGCCGTTTCGCTACTGGCAATGATTACCGGCTGGCAGTACGTTGGCAAGTTTAACCGACAGCAAGCGACTGCCCATCAGCAAGTTTATGACCAGTGGATGAGCCAGCCCGATCGACACCCCCACCGGGTGGCCCATTATGGCTATCTGGTTTTTCGCGAAAAATCGCCCCTTAGCTTTTTTGATTTTGGCCTCGACAGTTACGTCGGCAACGCCGTATTTCTGGAAGCACACCGTCAAAATACAATCAACCTGAGTGAGGCCAGTTTTTCGAATGGTATGTTACGATTTGGCGAATTAAGTATGGCTTTGGTTCTACAGTTACTGGTGCCGCTACTCATTATTTTTATCGGCTTTCCAACGATTGCGGGCCTGAAACAAAACGGTGTGTTAAAAATTCTGCTTTGCCAGCGTGCCTCTTACTTTGACCTTTTGGTTGGCAAAACGGCGGGGCTAACCGCTGCGATCTGGATTTTATTCTTACCGCTCATCCTGATAAGCCTTTTCGTCGGATCTTTTTTCCTTTCGGGTAAAATAGGTGTAGACAACACATTACGTATATTGATAATCGTTTCTTCTTACGCAGTCTATTTCCTGAGTATTGTTCTACTCGTCGTAGGCGTATCGGCGGTGAGCAGGTCGGCCAAGCAGGCACTCATGGCACTGGTTTTTGGCTGGATTTTATTCATTATAATCATTCCTAAAAGTGCCCAGACCCTGGGTAGCCGTCTTTACGAGGCCCCCAACAAGATTGCCTTTGAACAGGCCATCGAAGCAGAGATGAGTCAGCAAGGCGACAGTCATAACCCCAACGATCCGCATTTTGCCCAATTAAAAGCAGACCTGTTGAAAAAGTATGGCGTCGATTCTGTTCAGGCCCTGCCGTTAAATTACGGGGCATTCGTCATGAAGGAAAGCGAAACCATTACGTCTACCTTATTCAATAAACATTTTGACCGCCTGATCGGTACTTACCGATCGCAGAATGCCGTATCCACGGCTTTCGGTTTCGCGGATCCTTTCCTGGCCATCCGTAACCTTTCGATGAATCTTTCCGGTACTGATTTCGACTCCTTTACCGCTTTTCAGCAGCAAACCGAACGCTACCGTTACGAAAAATCACAACGCCTTAATGAGATTCATTTAACGCAAATCCAGTATAGGAACGATAGTCAGCAAAAGGTCGGTGCGGATCATTGGCAGCGTATGCCTGATTTCACCTTCCAGCCGCTTTCGATCGCGGCGAACCTGTCGGCGGCGGGTATTAGTCTGGCTGCACTGGTTTGCTGGGTACTGGCGGGCTTCGGTGCCTTATACTACATTTCCACCAAACGCCATTTTCAGTTATGAAACGTTACCGAAGTGTATTGCTCCTGGAACTACGGAATTTTTTACGGAGTAAAACGGTACAAATGGGAACGATTGGCGTGCTGGCTTTCGCCTTTTACAGCTTTCTGCACGCGAATCAGGTGATTGATCAGCAGGAGCAAACCATCACCTCCGTACCTTCCGTGCAAAAAAACCACTTGCAGCAGGTCGTTACGCATGGTACGGGAAAAGTCGCAGGGACTACGGCGTACTATCCGTTTTTTTATACCGTCAACCCACCTGCCCCCTGGGCTCGGTTTGCCCTGGGTCAACGTGATATTTATCCGTATACGCTAAAAGTAAAAATGCTTGCTATTGAAGGGCAACTTTATGATTCAGAACTAACCAATCCGCTTACCCTCCTGGCAGGAAACCTGGATGCTGCTTTCGTGTTTCTGTTCCTGCTTCCCCTGCTCATCATCGCTTTAACCTACAATGTCATTTCCGAGGAGCAGGAAACGGGCGTCTGGAACATCCTGCACACCTCAACTACCCATGTAGGGCAAACTGTTGCCGGGAAACTACTGGTGCGGCTGGGGGTACTGCTGTTGCTCACCTTCGCCGTGTTTACGGCGGCTTGCCTTTCGCTGCAACTTCCCTTCACCGGGCCCACTTTTCAGCTACTGCTCGTGGTATTGATTTACGTCCTGTTTTGGTTCACCATGGCAGCCCTGATCGTTTCCTTCGGCAAACGCTCTTCCTTCAATGCCACTGCGTTGATTTGCGTCTGGATCTTTCTGACAATCCTTCTGCCCGGCATCGCCACTATCGTTGTTAGCAGTAGCGTTCCCGTTCCCGAGGCAAGCGAAACGGCAATTCGTCAACGGGAAGGCTATCATGCCAAATGGGACCAGCCCAAGAAGGCCACCATGGAAAAGTTCTATGCGGTCTACCCTCAGTATCGCCACTACCCGATCCCTGACCATACCTTTTCTCCCGGCTGGTACTATGCCATGCAGTTCTCGGGTGATCTGGATTCGAAACACGCATCGGAACAACTTTTCGAGAAATTAAGCCAAAGACAAAGCCTGTCCGAAACCATGAGCTGGTTTAACCCGGTTATCGCGGCCCAGCAAGCCTTAAATAAAGTAGCCAATACTGATCTGGAAAGTCACGTACGCTATCTGCAATCGGTGAAAGCCCATCACCGCCAGATTCGGGAATATTTCTATCCGCATATTTTCGAAGACACCCCTACCGAACACCTGGATTGGGCTGGTTATCCACCTTATCAACCCGTCGGTTATGTGAGCGAATTTCCTGCTGCCGGAATCCTGGCGATCCTGGGGTGGTCTTTCGCTTGTCTGGCACTGGCCTTCGTTTTGTTTAAAAGAAATTTCCTGACCATTAAAAACTTATCCCATGATTGAAGCGAAAAACCTCACCAAACGATACGGGAACCATACTGCGGTCAACCAACTGGATTTACTCATTCAGCCGGGTGAGGTTTTTGCATTACTCGGCCAGAATGGAGCCGGAAAAACGACGACCATCAACCTTTTTTTAGGCTTTACTGAACCCAGCGAAGGGGTTGCCCTTATCAATGGCCTCTCCGTGGCTGACCAGCCGCAGGAAATTAAACGCTATCTGGCCTACATTCCCGAAACGGTCATGCTTTACCCCAACCTGACCGGTATCGAAAATCTGGCGTATTTTTCTTCTCTGGCGGATTTCGCGTATACCCCGGAAGAGCTGGGTTCTCTGCTTTCAGCGACCGGATTGCAAACCCAGGCTTTCAACCAGCGGCTTTCTGCCTACTCCAAAGGCATGCGGCAAAAGGTAGGCATTGCCATCGCCGTAGCCAAGAAAGCGAAAGCACTCCTCCTCGATGAGCCGACCAGTGGACTGGACCCGAAGGCTTCCAGTGAATTTTCGGAAATCATACAAACACGGGCCGCCAACGGTACTGCCATTTTAATGACCACGCATGACATTTTTCGTGCCAAAGAAGTAGCCAGCCGCATTGGCATCATGAAAGAAGGCGTTCTTCAATCCATCCTTGATGCCGATACGATCTCAGCCAACGAGCTGGAAAGTCTTTACCTCAAAACAGTCTAATTACCCCTTGTATGATCCGATTTTTTACCCTTCTTTTTTTATTGACCACTTTACAAATCCAGGCTCAGCAAATCAGGGGCTCCGTTGCAGAGGCCGCTACGGGTTTCAGAATTTCGGGTGCGAGCATCAGGTTGCTGGGTTCGGGCAAAGGAACCGTTACCGATTCAGCCGGTTTCTTTACCCTGGCAGGCAAAGGAACGATACAGATTTCCGCGGTGGGCTACAAGACCGAGCGACGGGTCGCCGGAAATGATTTTCTTAGCATTGAATTACTACCGGAGGCCAGTCAGTTACAAACGGTCGAAGTGACGGGTCGCCTGGCCAGGGACTACAGCGGCGATTATTCCTTTTCTGCCACGCGGATTTCAACACCTAACAAGGCTATTCCGCAGGCCATCACCTCCCTTACCAAAGAATTGATTACCGATCGGCAGGCTTTTCAATTGGGAGACGCCGTTAAGATCGCCAGCGGCGTGATTCCTTCCAGCTACTACAACCAGTACACCATTCGGGGAATCAGCCAGAACGAGGAAGGTCAGATCATCAATGGCATGCGTACGCGGCAATACTATTTTTTGCAACCACTGACGGCCAATATTGAACGGGTAGAAGTGATCAAAGGGCCAGCCAGTGCAACTTTCTCTTCCGTCGATCCGGGTGGAAGTATCAATATGGTGACGAAAAAACCCCTGGCTGTACAACGCAGGGAAGTCACACTGGGCGGCGGAAGTTTCAGTACCTTTCGCGGTACGCTGGATTTCACGGGTCCGCTGAACGAATCGAAAACAGTGCTTTATCGCCTGAACGCAGCCTATCAGCAGGCCCGTTCTTTCCGTGACCTGGTGAATAGCAAATCACTCCTTCTTTCCCCCTCTTTGAGCTATATTCCGAACCAAAAAACGGCGTTGAATGCGGAGCTGATCTACAGTGATATGAACGGTACGCTTGACCGTGGCCAACCCATTTTTGGTGCAGTTGCCGGTCAGACGCGGCTCAACAGTACCTCCACCCGACTCAATCTGGGGGCACCGAATGACTACTTCCGGTCCAGGGAATTGATTTTGATGGGAAGTCTGTCGCATAAGTTTAGTTCGAAGATTGGTTTCAACGCCGCGTACATGAAGCAGTCCTGGACGGAGGATTTGCGTGAACACCGTACCACAAACGCTTTCGCCCCTACTATCAAAAACGAACCCGTAACCAGTCTGGCTGCCATGCAGTTTGTGCAACGCCAGCAATACTGGAACACCGACAATCTGAATGCTTACCTGAACTTTGATTTTAATACGGGCAAGATTGGGCACAAGCTTCTGCTGGGCTATGATCTGACCAGCTGGAGCAAGCTCAAAGGCGGGGGACAAAATGCAGCCCGGGGTTTTCTGCTGAAAGACGGTACCGTAGCTAGTTCGTTTGTGCTGGCCAATGCCGCCAACTACCAGACCATTACCGCCAACSGCGTGGTATTACCCAAGCCAAATGTGAACTATTTCGATCTCCAAAACCCTCAGTATACCCTTCGCAATGTGGAAGATTACACCATGAATGTCAGAACGGCATTGCCGGCGGCCCTGACTACGACCCATGCCATTTACCTCCAGGAACAACTTCAACTGGGAAAAATGCTGGTACTGCTCGGGCTTCGTAACGACTGGTTTGAGGATATTACGAACTACCAAACGCCAAATGCGAGTACGGTCAAAAAAACGGCCCTGCTTCCCCGGATCGGACTGACCTATACGGTCAGTCCGGCAATCAACGTGTACGGCACTTATCTGGAAGGGTTTCAGCCGCAATCCAACACCGTGAGTCTGATGCCGCAAACGGGCAATTTACCCGCTGGCAGTACGTTTGACCCCTTGCGAAGCAATCTGAAAGAAGTGGGCGTTAAGTCTTCGTTTTTCCAGAACCGTATGCACATGAATGTGGCCCTGTATGAAATCATTCAGAAAAACATTCTCATGAACGCCAACGATCCGGTTAATCCAGACCGACTCGTTACCCGTGGAGCCGAACGCAGCCGAGGAATTGAGTGGGAACTGGCCGGCTACATTACGCCGGAATGGCAGGTGAATGCGTCGTACAGTTTTATCGATGCAGTGATTACCCGCGACCAGGATGAAAGCCTGATTGGTGCCCGTAAACAAAATACTCCCCGGCACAGTGCGAACCTGTGGACACGCTATAATTTCAGCAGTGCATCGGCGTTAAAAGATTTAGGGATTGGGCTGGGTGTACAGTATCAGGGCGATAAAGTGCCCTGGTTTACCAGAAGTTTCCTGATACCGGCCTTCACCGTTTTTGATGCTGCTTTCTACTACACGCCCGCGAAAAGCAATGTGCAACTGGCCCTGAACGTCAATAATGTGTTTGATCGAACGTATTGGCTTGGGGCTCAGAACTACCTTCGACTTTTCCCTGGTGCCCCCCGAAATGCTATGCTTACGCTAACCTTCCGCTTCTAATGCTTCAAGCGTGTCAGCAGAAATAGTAGGCATCCGTTCGTAAAATTTGGAAGGATGGGACGGGACAGGTGAAAAGCCTGATCGTCCCACTTTTATTTATGGTCATTAGGTTACAGCCCATTTTCGATAGAAGAACAATTGTATGCTATTTCGATGGACTAACGCTTCCTGGACAAATCCAATCATCAATCCTCTCGGTTTGTTTCCGGCCGCGAATGCTTCTCGTTTGAACCGTGAGAGGAACTACTAGTCTTGACACTTTTACGTACGACAGGTACGACACGTAAAACCTTTTTCGTAATTCTGTAACCTCAACCTATCCCTGAACTTCAGGCTCTAAAGCCATCTGCCGGTAAAACTGACAGGTCGATTTTGACGTTTCGCCCGTTTTAGGGTCCTGAGCAATAACGGCCTCCAGAAAGTTGCGATTCGCGTCGCCCCACTGGTTCATCGCATCAATAATGGGCATCAGCGACCAGCCCATTTCCGTAAGCGAGTATTCTACTTTAGGTGGCAGCTGCGGTAARTTTWCTTCTCTACCATTCCATGTCCTTCCAGTTCTTTGAGCTGGACGTTTAGTACCCGGCGGGTAGCTCCCGGTAACAGTCGCAGGATTTCGCTTGGACGCTTGATATTCAGCGAAATCGCATTCAGCAGGGCTGGCTTCCATTTGCCGTTTAGCACTTCCTTCGTTAAGTGCAGGCCACAATCTATGGTGAGGGGAATTTTTCTTTCGTACATGTGCTGATTTCTTTATTCAAAAATAGGCATTGCCGCTCGATTCCAGATACGGGATAAATTTATCCCTAGGCCATTCATTTCTCCCTTCTTGTACCGCGAGGCCATCTACCCGAGGTTTGCTAGAAAAAAGAATGAAAAAGACCGCACAACCTCTGTTGGAGGAATACCAGTTAGGCGATTTAACATTAAAAAACCGGGTCGTGATGGCATCGCTTACCCGAGGCCGTGCCACCAATGCAGGCCTGATCCCTACGCCATTGATGGCGGAATATTACGCTCAACGTGCTTCAGCTGGCTTAATTCTGAGTGAAGGTACCTGGGTCAATACTAAGTCTATTGGGTTTATTAACGTACCCGGCATCTACACGCAGGAACAGATCGAAGGCTGGAAAGGGGTCACGCAAGCCGTACACGACAAGGGCGGATTGATTTTCTCCCAGTTAGGGCACATTGGTTCGGCGTCCCACCCGGATTTCTTTGCTGGCGAATTGCCGGCCGGACCTTCCGCCATCAATCCCCAAACCCAATCGTTTACGCCTGAGGGCTTTAAAGACTCCCTGACGCCTCGCGAGCTGACCGTCACTGAGATTAAACAGACCATACAGCACTACAAGCAGGCCGCCCAACATGCGAAGCAGGCGGGGTTTGACGGCATTGAGATCCATGCCCAGGCCGGCATGTTGATTCCGCAATTTTTAAGTCAGGCCACCAATCAACGTACCGATGCCTACGGCGGCAGTATTGAAAACCGTACCCGCCTTGTGTTTGAGATCATAGATGCTATTCTGGAGGTGTGGGATAGCACGCGTGTAGCCATCAAATTTACTCCGGTCGCCCTAAGTCACGTAGGGATCATGACTCCCGATGAGGAAACCATTCCAACCTTCCAGTACCTGCTGAAAAGGCTGAGTACGTATGATTTGTCCTATCTGCACATCGTCGGGCCAGCGGAAGATTTAGCCGGTACCCCGGTAGCCGTATTACAGGAAAATTACTTCCATCATTTCCGGCAGAACTACAGCGGCAGACTGATGGTGAATCTGGGATTTACGCAGGAAAGCGGCAATGCCATCCTGAATGAAGGCACCGCCGACCTGGTATCCTTTGGCACCTTGTTTATTGCCAACCCTGATTTGGCAGAACGCTTTACGTATAATCTGCCTTTAGCGGAAAGTGACCGTGATACCTACTACACCGGGGGCGAAAAGGGCTATACCGATTATCCACGGGCAGTACCCGAATGAACGAACGGAAAGTATCCAGCCTGCTAGCCAGTACCTGAACCTCAATTCATTGATAGACAGCCAGATTCCGATTGATATACCTGTTTGCAGCCGGAGAAATTGATAGTCAGGTTTCACTAGTACCCTTCAAATAAAAATCCTGCAGTAGTAATCCGTAGTGTCGTTTCCCTGGGCAGCGTTCATCAACCCTATTGAGCAGGATAACGGGCATAATACGCCACGTCAGTCGATCCAGCCTGTGCGTCACTTTTGCATCCGCTGCCGTTTGACGCGACTCAGGGTATCTTTCGTAATCCCCAGGTAGGAAGCGATGAGGTGCTGAGGGAAACGCTCTGCTAGTTCAGGATACCAGTCGATAAATTCAGCGTACCGTTTTTCCGCCTGAGAGCTGATGGACGAAGTTAGCCTGCGTTGATTGGCAATGTTATTTCGCTCGTCAAGCTGACAGGTCATTTCATTGAATGCGGGCACCTTCTTTAGCAGTTCAAGAGCGGATTGCCGGGTGATTAAAAGCATTTGGGTGTCTTCCCAGGCATCGACGTTGTATACACTTGGCGTACCCTTCACCCAGCTTTCCCGATCACCCATCCACCAGTCTTCCACGCCCAGCTGGACGATATGCTCAATCCCTTTTTCATCAACGATATACTGTCGCATGGAGCCCTTTACGATAAACGCAAAATTCCGGCACGGCTCTCCTGCCTGTACTAAATACTGCCGCTTCCTTAGTCTGGATGGGATAAAGGCCTGATCAAGAAGGGCCTTTTCCTCGATTGAAAGCGGAGAAGTGCTAAACTGTTTTAAATACTCAAGAAATGCCTCTACCATACGAATCCCTGCGTATTTTCTAGTATCGATGAACGGTCATCATTGATTCCGACAAATATACGTAGCCATTTCGATTGGTAACCCCCTTTGACTGGCTCCAGCAGTTGAAGCGTGTACGAATCCATCGACATTTGTCTACCTTTTTTTTCGCTATATATCATCGTTTTGTTCGGATACCGCAGCACAACTTTGTTCGCAGTAAGCAGATCAAACAAGTTAGACGGACTATTCATTAGCTTAGGAATGTAGTCTGACCGGTTTTGTGAACTACGCTTTTATCGGATACAGAGAATCATCTTACGCACTTAAACCCATGGAAATAGGTATAGATAGTTTCGCTTCCGCTATGTACGGAAGCGAGGAGCTGAGCAGTCAGGTTGCTATGGAGCAACTGCTGGATAGAATCGTAGCGGCAGACCAGGCCGGACTTGCTATTTTCGGCATTGGTGAACACCACAAAAAGGAGTTTTTAGATTCTGTTCCCGCAGTAATCCTGGCGGCGGCGGCTTCCCGCACCCGGAATATCCGGTTGACCAGTGCCGTAACCGTCCTCAGTACCTCCGATCCGGTCCGGGTATTTCAAAGTTTTGCGACACTGGATATTATTTCAAAAGGTCGTGCGGAACTGGTGGTCGGCCGGGGTTCGGCGATCGAATCGTACCCTTTATTTGGATTTAACCTCGACGATTACGACGCTCTATTCCGGGAAAAGCTGGAGCTACTGCTGCAAATCCGTGGGAAAGAGTTTGTAACCTGGTCGGGCCAGTTCAGACCCGCATTACAAAATCAGCCGATCTATCCCCGTCCGGTTCAGGAAAAGATGCCCGTCTGGCTGGGTGCCGGGGGTACGCCGCAATCATTCGTGCGTGCGGGTCGGTTGGGACTTCCGCTAATGGTGGCCGTGATCGGTGGCCAGACCGAGCGTTTTCGGCCACTGATTGATTTGTACAGAAAATCGGGTCAGGAGGCGGGTTTCGCTCCCGAACAGCTTAAAGTCGGCCTTCATTCACCGGGCTACGTGGGTGAAGACGATGCGTCAGCCATCGCCGACTATTACCCGGGTTATGCGGAGTTATGGACGAAGTTAGGACGCGAACGGGGCTGGCCACCCGTGACGAGACGTACCTTCGACGCCCTGATCGAACCCAAAGGGGTACTCGTAGTCGGTGGACCTGAAACAGTCGCCCAAAAGCTGTTACGCCATAGCGAAGCCCTGGGAGGGGTTGATCGGTTTACCTTTCAGATGGATAATGCCGGCCTTACCCACCCGCAACTACTGCGGTCCATTGAGCTGATCGGAACGAAAGTTATTCCGCTGCTCAAACCAAACACCGGGAATTGAACACTTGGGATCAATCAATCAAGTAAAGCTTTTTTGCAGACCACATTCCTTATGAAAAAGAAAAGCAGTTTTTCTACGCAGGGTCAACGAGCGGACATTGGCGACCTGGCTATCTATCGAATCCTGCCTAACCGATACGCTGACGCCGTTGGGCCATTCGTTTTTCTGGATCACATCGTTCCAACGCTTCGGACAAAGGTTACGAAAGAAGGAACGGGTGCCCATCCGCACCGGGGCATTGCTACGCTGACGTATATCCTGAATGGAGAAGATGAGCATTTTGATAGTGCCGGAAACTACGCCAAGGTCCATTCCGGGGGTGTTCAGTGGATGAATGCCGGAAACGGTATTATCCACGATGAAACATTAAATTACGATTCTAAAACGGATTCAAAACTAGTCCACGCCTTCCAGTTCTGGATTAACCTGCCCGCAGCGATCAAAGCTCAACAACCCGCGTACCTGGCCATTGAAGGCAATCAGGTTCCGGTTAAGACCTTTCCTGATGGATCGGGCTGGCTCAGGGTGGTTACGGGCTCCTATGAAGCATTGAATGCCGTGATTCCAACGTATTCAAAGCAGTTTCTTTACCATATCCAGCTGGAACCGGGGGCTGGCTTTACGCTGGATGTTGCCGATCAACTGGAAGTAGCGGCCTATTTACCAACGCAGTCCGCAACGATAAACGATGAAACCTTCGAAGCCGGAGACTTCATAGAATTTGACAGAGCGGCGGGAACCCTTGAAATACGCAATGCAAATGCGGAAGCGTCTGATTATCTGCTGTTCGGTGGAGAAACGTATCAGGAGCCCATTGCCGCAGAGGGCCCTTTCGTCATGAACTCGAAGCTCGACATTGCTAACGCATACCGGGATTTCTATAATGGTGATTACGGAACGATCGATTACGAAAAACAAAGGTCGAAAGTAGAGTAACGAGGTCTAGCAGCAGGCTATTGGTTTGTCACGCTTGTTGCCTCATACCGGATTGATTATTAGTTTGTTTACCAGGAAATCTTCCGTAGAGTGGTCCCTATTTTTTCTGTACACTTGCGAGCAATTCGTGCGGATAACCTTTGGCTACCCTACTCACCTGATCCAGTCGGGAAAGCTGGTCAGGTGAGAGGGATAAGCCGATTGCCTGAAAACTGGTTTGGAGCTGAGCCAGGGTTCTGGCTCCAATGATAGGAAACAGGCCCTGACGCAGAGTCCAGGCTAAGGCTACTGGTCCGGGAGTCGTACCCAGTTCGAGAGCGATGTGTTCAAGTATATCAAGAATCGATGTGGTGGCTTCATCTTCCTGGTAAGAAGTCAAATTACTAAGCCTACCCGAGTCACCCCGGCGGTATTTCGCAGTCAGTAACCCTCCAGCTAAAGGAGAATACCCCATTATGGCCAGCCCCATGTGTTCAGCCATCGGTTTTAATTCACGGTCAGCCGCTCGCTGAGCCAGGTTATATTCGAACTGGATAGCAGCCAGGGGAATAGATGAAGCAATAAGGGCCGCTTTCCAGGCCGGGAAATTGGCCAGACCCGTGTAAATGATCTTACCCGCTTTGACGAGGTCCTCCAGACCGCGAGCGATTTCTTCCAGTGGGGTATGTCCATCATCAAAGTGCGGCATATACAGATCAATGTAATCCGTCTTTAATCGTTTTAAACTGGCGTCTACGGCCTGTCGCATCGCTTTTCGGTGGTTACCTACGTTTGCTACCGGGGCATTCACCTGACTGCTGAGCGTATACTTCGTACACAGGATAAAATCAGGTCGTTTATCCTGGATAAATTCGCCGACAATCGTTTCGGCTTGCCCAAATTGATAAAGATCTGATACGTCAATGAAGTTTCCGCCCCCTTCCGCATAAGCAGCAAGGATGGTCAGGGCTTCCGCTACGGATGTACCCTGTCCCCGTCGATTACCCAGTTGGGAGCCGCCCATAATGAGCTGACTGGCGGGTAATCCCGTCTGTGTTCCAAATAGTTTGTAGTTCATTCGACAAAGGACCGATCCTGAACAGTCATAATCAAGTAGGGCTAAATTCAGCCGTATCACATTTTTTTATCTTTGTAAAATGTATGAGCGAAAATTACCGGTAGAAGTAGAATGCGGTCTTCATCTGTTCATGGAAGTCCTGAACGGAAAATGGAAGATTAAACTCATCTGGTGCATTCATTTGGGGATTAACCGCCCGGGTGAATTACAGCGTCAAATGCCTAAAGCCTCCAGGCGATTGTTGGATACTCACTTAGCTCAATTGGTAGAGCACGGCATCCTGAGCAAGATCACCTACGACCAAAAGCCTTTTAAAGTAGAGTACACCCTTACGGCTCTAGGTGAGACTTTAATACCCGTGATTGAATCAACGGCGAAATGGGGTGAAACGCATCGGGAAGTACTGGAACCGTTAGTTGGCCCTGGCAACAAGGCAGACCAGTAGGGGTCTGAACTATTGAGTAAGTGTTCCTGCGATACAAATCCAATACAGCAAACGCCTTTAGGTATGCTTCCTGGATCCGTATGTTTTCCTGTTGGCATTTTGATTGTCCTCAACGGACAAAGTTCAACTGATCAGGCGTAAGTATGATTTGATCCGTCAACCTTCGGTGAGCCTCGGATTCGGACGCGTTTCTGAACGCAGCAGCAAAAGCCTGTAGATTCGGTTCGTTCTGAGGCAGAAAGGAAGCGGCATTATTTCGGGCATTGGTTTGAAATTTCCTGGCGATGGGCTGCATCACTGCATTGTAATTTGAAAGTGCTCGTGGGAGATCCTGAGGTGATTCGGCCATGAAATGAGCCAACGCCTTGGCCCCGTAAATCGATAAGGAGGCTCCCATTCCGGATAAGGCTGTGGGGCAGTAACCCGCATCGCCCAGCAAAAGGATTCTTCCCTGAACCAGATTGGGGGCATGAACCATCCCCATTTTATCCGCGAAGACTAGTCCGCTGGCCAGCAACTCAGCCATCAGTTCCCGTACTTCTGCCGAATAATTTTGGAACGTTTGCTGTAAAAGTGGCCCGGCGTGTTGCCGTAGACTGGAAACCTCTTCCGTCTGATGAATGTAGCATTGAATGGCCAGTTCATTCGTACGGATCGGATAAATGGAAAGCATTTTGTGAACGTCAATGTAGGTTTTAAAGGAACCGACCTGATATGAATGGTTTTTCTTTAACCGACCTCCTACATAAAACACGTTGAAGTCTTCCAGTTGGCTGTCTTCGAAACATTTCTCGCGAGTGGTAGATCGTAAACCCTCCGAGATGATGAGCACATCGGCTTCCAGTGTCTCCTTCGTCGTTAGGGTAATCTTGACTTGATGGGCATCCTGCTCTACGAAGTCAATGCAGGAATTCATCCGTATCTGCACCTGATCCTTTACGGCCTCGTGAATTTGCCGGTGAAGGTCGCCCCGGGTGAGTGTGATGGAGGGTTCCATGCCTTCCCCCATTTTCTGGTAACTAATCCGCCGAATACGATTTCCCTGGCCATCCACAAAGTCCATGAAGTCCGAGGGAGTTGCAGCCTGGCGTAAGAACCCAGCCAGGTTCAGCTCCTCCATAATCTTCACCCCAAAGTTTTTGAGGGATAGTAAGTACCCCGCATTCGTAAACGCCTGGGCCCGGTCCAGAATGGTTACTTCGTGGCCTTGTTTGTGAAGGAAAAGGGCAGCCGTGAGCCCGGCGATACCTCCCCCTGAAATAATGATTCGCTTTTGCATGATGCTACGTCTTTTATTAATGGACTTGGCAAAAGTATGACTAGGTTTACGATCAAAATAGCGGCAAAACGAATATAAATAGTCCAAAAACATGTCCTCTTTCAACGATAGCCAATCCATGCTTGAACTGGCAGATACATTAGGGGTATCCGTTTCTGACCAGTTGAGTGAGCTTACTTCCCTGGAGTTTCAGGAAATGAAAGTCATTGATTTTCTGCCCGAAATGATGATCATGATCCGTTCACTGATCTCGAAGGAGGGATTTACCTATCAGAGAAAGCCGATCACCGTCATTGAAAAGGGACTGTTGATATCCTTTCAGAATATGTTTAAGGAGAGAAAGGAAGCAACAGCAGAGACGAGCCAGCCATTACCTGAGGAAAGGCCACACGTACGCATAACGCCTTCGCGTATGGCGAGTGAAGTAAACTTCCCCAAACGGTCGCACATCCGGCAGATTACGATCCTGGTCGAGATGCGTTACTTGCAACAGTTCCTTGGCAGGGATCAGTCCAAATTCAGCCCGCTCTTCGAAGCAGAGAATACGTTCTGGATTGAAGAATTCATGTCCCCCGAGATTGCCGTACTGGTCAATGAAATCGTTACGGCTGCTCCCGAAGGAACCCTGCTGGACGCGTATTACCGACTGAAATCGTTGAACTTACTGTATCATCTGTTTAAAAATCTGGCGTATCGGCAGGCAAGGCCTTATTGCTCAATGAGTACGGCGGAGATGGAGGCCATTTACCGGGTGAGGAATGCGATGAGTACTTCGCTGGATCAGGCCCTGACCATTGCCGAATTAGTAAAGTTGAGTGGCATGAATGAATTGAAATTACGTAAACTTTTCAAGCAGGTATTTGGCAAAGGCTTGTATGATTATTTCCAGCACTTGCGGATGCAGGAGGCAGCCCGCCTGTTGAAAGAAGAACGGCTTTCGGTATCGGAGGCGGGCTACCGGCTTGGGTTTACCAACCTCAGCCATTTCGGCCGATTATTCGAAGCCTGTATGGGGATGAAGCCTAAGAAATGGAACACCCAAAACCAACAGGGCTAGCCTTCATCCGTTTTGATGGGCCCGTTAGGGTTGTATAGAAATCGTAATCGGTACACGCTACTCGTGTGGAATCTGGCCTCAGAGATGGCTGCTCCACTTCGCTCCCAAGCTTTTGCTTGGAAATAGCCGCCCGCCGCCTTTCTTTGCTTTCCTAATTTGATATGCTATGACTCCGAATTTAGATAAAGAAAAACAACTCGCCGCCGAACAGGCCGTTCAGTACATTCAGAATGATCAGATCGTAGGTTTAGGAACGGGCTCCTCAGCGGTACACGCCGTGCAGGCCATTGGTCGGCTGGTACAGGAAGGGCTACGGATTCAGGGCGTTCCGACGTCGATTCGTACGAAGGAACTGGCAGAGTCGCTGGGCATCCCCTTACTGGACATCAACGAAGTGGAAGCCATCGACTTGACCATCGACGGAGCCGATGAATTCACTACGGATCTCATGTTGATTAAAGGGGGTGGCGGAGCCCTGTTACGCGAGAAAATCGTTGCCTCGCTCACGCGTCGCCAGATCATTATTACGGACTCTTCAAAGAAAGTAGAAAAACTGGGGAAGTTTAAACTTCCCATTGAAGTCATTCCTTTCGCTTCGCATTACGTGATGAACCAGCTGAACCAGCGGGGCGGTAAGGGCGTAATTCGACCGTCAGGCGATAAACCTTTTCTAACCGATCAGGGCAATTACATCGTGGATACGGATTTTGGCTTGATTGAGGATCCCGCTGCTCTGGCCCATGAACTCAAAACGATTGAAGGACTCGTCGGTCATGGTCTGTTTATTAACCTGACTCATGAAGTCATCATGGGTATGGGTGATACCACGCAAAGCTTCCGCTGAGCATTCCGCGTTTTCTTGTCCTAGTTCAATGTTTTGGGGGTACCGCTCGCTCTACCTTTGATCCATCAAACAACCAGCACATGGAAGCATCAATCAAAGGTTTGCATCATATCACGGCCATCGCTGGCGACGCTCAACGCAATTACGACTTTTATACGCGTGCCTTGGGTTTACGGCTGGTAAAGAAAACGGTCAATTTCGACGATCCGGAGACCTATCACTTTTACTACGGCGACGAACAGGGTACGCCCGGTAGCATTTTGACGTTTTTCCCCTGGGGTACCAAAGTCCCCCGCGGACGTAGGGGAGCCGGTCAGGTAACGGAGATCGCTTATTCCGTACCCGAAGGCAGTCTGGACTTCTGGCAAAAACGTTTTGAAAAACTACAGGTTACGCAAAGTCCGATTGCCGAAAAATTTGGCGAATCGTACCTGACGGTTCTGGACCCAGATGGCTTGAAACTGGAACTGACCGTCGCTAAAACGCCCGATCTGCGGACGCCCTGGGAAACCTCTGAGGTGACGGCAGATTACGCCACGCGGGGCTTTCACGCGATCACCATTACAACGGCAAATCGTCAGGCTACGGCCAAAATTCTGACGGAGCTCTTCGGGTACCAGTTACTCGAGCAAGAACAGAATCGGTACCGCTTTGTAACGGCGGCTGTACCCAACGCAGCGATTGTGGACTTGCTGGAAATTCCCGGCGAAAAATCCGGCTATACGGCGGGTGGTTCGGTCCATCACGTGGCCTTCCGGGTTAGCAACGAGGAGATTCTGATGGCATTCCGGAAGAAAATTATCGAGGCGGGTCATCAGATTACGGAGAAAATTGACCGTAATTATTTTTACTCGTTATACTTCTGTGAACCGGGTGGTGTACTATTTGAGCTGGCCACCGACAATCCGGGCTTCGCTACCGACGAAACCGTGGCTGAACTGGGTACAGGTTTGAAACTGCCCGCTCAATACGAGCCTTTCCGTTCTGAACTTGAACACGTACTTCCTCAATTACACTAAGCCATGTATATGCATCAAAAACAAGTTTTCACCAGCGGCACGCCCATCCAGGAAGCCCAAAAAGCAATCATCATGATTCACGGTCGGGGTGGTTCGGCGGAAGATATTGCTTCCCTCAGTCGTCACCTCCACCTCGACGGGATGGCCATTTATGCTCCGCAAGCCACGCGGCATAGCTGGTATCCCTACAGTTTTCTGGCCCCGGTAGAAGAAAATCAACCCGCCCTAGATTCGGCACTGGATTCGATCGATCAGGTGGTTAATGATTTGGTTGAGGCGGGTATTACTACGGAAAACATCTACTTTCTGGGGTTTTCGCAGGGAGCCTGTCTGACGCTGGAATATACGGCCCGCCACGCCAAACGTTACGGCGGCATCATCGCACTAACGGGAGGCCTCATTGGCGAAACACTGGCAACGGATAACTATGAGGGTGATTTTGCCGGTACGCCGGTATTCATCTCCACGGGCAATCCCGACCCACACGTACCCGTTTCGCGGGTGGAAGAAAGCGTTTCGATTCTGGAAGATTTGAATGCCTCGGTTACCTCCCGTATTTATCCGGGCCGCATGCACACCATTTCACCCGATGAAATCAATTTAGTCAATCAACACATTCTCTAATACCTACGACGATGGACTTTTCCAGCATTCCGCTCCACAATAATGTCCCCATTCACAATTATGAAATGGTGATCAACGGGCATCGGGCTTTCATCGATTACCTCGAAAAAGGGAGTAAGATTTACTTGATTCACACGGAAGTCCCCAGCGAATTGGAGGGCATGGGCGTAGCATCGGCTCTGGTAACCCGGGTGCTGGAAGACATTGAGTCACGGGGATTAGCTTTGGTACCGCTGTGTCCGTACGTACAGGCGTATCTGAAGCGGCACCCCGACTGGAATCGTCTGGTTCAACCCAAATAACATGGAAACATTTCAGGTGACGAAGGTATACGCTGACGAACAGGGCGATACACATTTTGAAACGGTTCAGTACCCCCTCACGGATGCCGGACCGATTGGCTTTCTCTCGGAAAAACTGCCCGTACGGGACGTAATATTTCGGGAGGTAACCGCCGACTACGATTTCGATTTTCACACGGCTCCGCAGCGGCAATTCATCATTTTGCTCGATGGCAGGATTGAAATTGAAACTTCGCTGGGGGAAAAACGGATCTTTGAAGCGGGGGAAATTTTGCAGATGGAAGATCTTACGGGCAAGGGGCACCGCACCCGTAATCTATTGAATGCGAAGCGAAAATCCGTTTTCATTACGTTCTAAACCCGGGGCTTTACTCCGGGTTTTTCAGTTGGTAATTGAGATAATGCTCCTTGTTACATCAGGAACCCTTAACCAAAAACGACCAACACCTTTTTACTTTACGGGAAAATCAATCCGTATTCAGGAATGGCCGATCTGCTCTACGAACGTATTAATACCAATGTCCGTAAATATTCTTCTTTTTCGGAAGAGGATCTTCAGTATTTCAACTCGCTGCTCCAGCACAGGACGGTTCCTAAAAAGCACTTTTTATTGCAGGAAGGAGAAGTATGTACGTTTGAAGCGTACCTGCTGAAAGGTTGCATTCGGACGTATCACATTGACCACGACGGCAATGAAGTAACGTTACAGTTTGCGATTGAAGACTGGTGGGTAAGCGATATCATTAGTTTCCACGAACAAAAACCCAGCCATTGGTACATTGAAACGCTGGAAGACTGCGAATTACTGATTCTCACACCCGACACCAAGGAGCAGTTGTTGCACCGCGTACCGGCTTTTGAGCGAATGTTCCGGCTGATGGTTCAGCGTAATCTTTCGCAATTACAGGAACGCTTTTTCCGAACCGTATCCTCCACAGCTGTCGATAAATACCTGGATTTTCTGAATCGCTATCCGGCCATTCCGCAGCGGGTAGCTCAGCATTACATTGCTTCGTACCTGGGTTTTACGCCGGAATTTTTGAGTAAAGTACGACGGAAGCTTTCAACACCGAGCCCTCCAAAATCGTGATTTTGAAGGGCTCGACTGTGTATCGACTGTATAGTCAAGTCAGGCTTTGTGAACGTCTACCATTTGAGCTTTCTGCTGGGCTTTCAGGGCCAGTTCGGTCGCTAAAAAGCAGTGTTCCTGGGGCATGGCCGTTTCGGTTCGGTTTAGCACATCATCGACGAGCAGGCGTCCATAAGGGAGATTTTCCTGGCTACAGTCCATGTACCGGGTTTCTTTCTGATTCACCAGAAACAGGTGATTGCCACCGTCGCGACCCGCAATGTCAATGTTTTTCCGGATTTCGATGTATCCTTCTGTACCCAGAATGGTTAGTCGTCCGTCTCCCCAACTCTTGAGTCCGTCGGGCGTAAACCAGTCCACCCGGATGTAACCCATCCCGCCATCCCCGCGTAACATCAGATCGCCGAAATCTTCGAATTTAGGGTACTGCGGATAATGCACATTGCCAACCTGAGAAGCAACGACTTCCGCTTTCTTTGAACCAGTAAAAAACAGAAACTGATCGCACTGGTGGGAACCAATGTCACAAATGATCCCGCCAAAGCGTTTCCGATCAAAAAACCAGTCGGGCCGGGACTGCGGGGTCATCCGGTGCGGTCCCAATCCGATGGTCTGAATGACCTGACCAATGGCTCCGGCTTTAACCAACTCTCCGGCTTTGACGGTGGCTTTATTTTCAAAGCGTTCACTAAACATGATCGAAAAAATGCGTCCCGTTTTTTTCTGTACCCGTCGAACGTCGGCCAGTTGATCCAGACTGGTAATTCCGGGTTTATCGACCATGTAATCTTTGCCGTGCTCCATGACGCGGATACCCAGCGGAGCCCGCTCATCCGGAATGATGGAACTGAGAATCAGTTTAATCGAAGCATCTTCGAGTACTTCTTTCTCACTACTCGCCTGTTTGGCTTTAGGATAACGCTTGGCAAACGTTGCGGCCAAATCGGGTTCTTTCGCGTAGAAAGAAACGAGTTCGCCCCCGCCCCGCGTCACGGCTTCGACCTGACCGTAAATGTGTCCGTGATTGATGCCAATGACCCCAAAGCGAATTCGGGCAGGCTCTTTCGGTGCGTGAATAGGTGGTATTGAGATGGTTGCCGCCTGACTTAGAAAGGGGACGCCCATTAAGCCCGCAGCCGTAGTGACGGAGTTCTTTAAAAAACTCCGGCGATTTTCATCGTTCATGGTTTGTAGAGGTCAGTATTCGTTATGATAGGAACAAGAGTCGAACGGATTTCAATCCGTTCTTACGCCGTACGCCGAGCCTACGGCTCTTACTCGCAATCCTAGCAAGCTTCTCAGAACCATAGGCTCGACCCATTCTTTAGGGTTGGGTTTTCACCCAATCCCCCTATAAACATGGTCACTTCCCTTTCTTGGCCAATTCCAGGGCCTGCGTCGTCGTGTAGTATTTGGAAATCATATTCGGTACTTCCCAGGCTGGCAATTTGCCTTCCTTCAGATATTTCAGGTAGTTTTCCGTGACGCGTCCAAAGTGAGCTTCGTGGCCTTCCTGATACTTTTTAGGAATGACCACCTCCCAGCCTGTCGAAATTTTCTTCAGCTCAATACCGGGATACGTTTGTTGTACCGTTTGTAAAGCCGTTTGCAGAGCTGCTTCGTAAGCAGCCGTCGTATCGCGTGGTTCGATGTACAGCGTTGGAACAAACTTCTGCTCAGCTCCCTGCCGAATCACCAGATTCGCTTTCGTACCCCGCATAATCGAATAGTGCGTATCGCCCCCGCCCTCGGGAGCCTTGTAAGCCCAGGTTACCGAAACCTTGGCGTGTACGCCCTTGAGCTGGTAGTTGATCTCGCCGTTGCTGTAGACTTTCAGTACACTATCCCGCGTGATGGCATTTTTCAGGTATGCCGGGAAATCAGCCTGTTTGGTAATCGTCTTAAACTGGCTACGGGTCATGTCCGTCGTCCAGCGGCGGGCGGACGTGAGTTTAATATCTTTCTGGTAATCAATGACCTGTTCCGGAAAACACTCCCACTGTACCAGATCAACCAGGTGCGTGGTCACATCCACAATCCCCTCGCCCTGCTGATTCACATCCATAAACCAGGCCGGACGCGTCAGTACATTGCCCGAAACGTATTTGTAGAAATGGTGAACACTTTCCTTCGTTACGGCAGGATTATCGGGCGTTCCTTTTTCCAGGGTTCCGAAAGCCGATTCGATTTTGGAAAATTCCCGTTGCAGAGCCGTACTGATTTCAAAACGCTCCGTCATGATGTCGTACAACAAAACGTTTTTCTGATCGGCCGTTGCAAAGCTGGCTTTCAGCCGATCAAAATCCTTGGCATTGATAATCATGGGTTTATCCGATAGTACGTTAAAGCCCGCTTCTACCGATCGCTGAATGTAATCCGCTTTTTTCTCGTTATTTCCGGCTAGTACTACGACGTTACCCGTTTTATCGGCCAGCATTTTCTCGAAATAATGCGTTCCCGTGTATACCACTTCGTTCCAGTGCGTTGGATTTTCCGCCCTTTTGTTATACCCTTCGATTTTTTCCAGGTGCAATTTCACGTCCGGTCCTTCGGGAGCGTAAACGTGCACGCGGGCATCCACGTCGGGATACATGCTTTTCTGGACCAGTGCTGCATGGAAATGGCCCGGATCGAGCGTAATCAGGTGAATCGCAGATTCTTTGGTCTTTTCAGTACAGCCCAGAAACGTGGCCATGATACTCAGGTAAGCAATCGTTTTGTAACGCCAATGCATAAGGTACAAATTAGGTAAAGGTTTAAACTTTTATCGCATACGGTGCCCGCTGCGGACGAAAAAGCAACTGATTGGCTTCCGCGTCATTTTTAAATTGTTCTTTTGCAGGGTCCCAGTATAACTTCCGGTTGAGTTTCATGGCCGCGTGGTGCAACAGACAGGCTGAGCACGAACGGTGACCAATTTCCGCCGGAGCTATTGGATCTTTCTTACTCACGATACTTTCCAGCCAGTTGCCGTGGTGTTCCTTACTCACGGGCAAGTGAATTTCGTTCGGACCGATTTCAGAAGTCAGCAGTTTCGGATCGCTGGCGTCCAGTGCTTTAGCGGCCTGTTGTTTGGCAATCGGGTCACTCGCCGTTACCGAGGCGTCACCCCGGGAAACGAATATCCAGCCTTCGGTCCCTTCAAACTTAATGCCGTTCGGCAATTCATTACTAACAATCATGTGAACGCCATTGGCGTAACGAGCCTCGGTCCGGAAGATACCGTGTACGTCCCATAAACCACTTTTCGGAAAATCGGCTTTCCCCCAGATTTCTACGGGACCCGTCAGTTCCGTATTCATCGCCCAATGCGAGCAGTCGATGTGGTGCGAGCCCCAACCCGTAATCATCCCCGCCCCAAACTGTTCACAGCGTAACCAGCCCGGCCGATCGTAGCCTACCAGCGGGTGTACGCGTTTTTCGGTGTAATATACTTCGGGCGTCGTACCCAGCCACATGTCGTAGTTGAGATTTTTTGGTACGGGCATTTGCGATTCCTCATCACCCGAAGGATCACCGGGCAATCCAACGTACACCGTTTTCAGTTCGCCAATGCGGCCATTGCGTACCAATTCGGCGGCATACCGAAACTGTCGGGAAGATCGCTGCTGACTGCCTACCTGCACGATTCGTCCCGAACGCTTCACGGCATCGGCCATCATCCGGCCTTCGGCGATGGTCAGCGAAGCCGGTTTCTGCATGTATACATCCTTGCCCGCCTGTACCGCCTGAATGACAATCGGAGCGTGCCAGTGATCGGGTGTACTGACCAATACAGCGTCAATATCCTTATTGTTGAGCAGTTCGCGGTAGTCGGTGTAGACGCGAACACCGTCGTAATCTTTACCCGTTTTCTTCGTGTAATACTGATTAACGAGCGTCTTGGCATCTTCGGCCCGGTTGCGGTCCAGGTCACACACGGCCGTAATCAGGGCCTGATCGTATTGCCAGACGCCCGGCATATCGTGACCCCGGGAGATACGACCCGTACCGATCGCTCCAATGGTGATGCGATTACTCGGGGCATTTTTTCCGAATACGGAAGCAGGAACGATGCTGGGAAAACCACCTACTATAGCAGCAGTGGCCAGCGTTGTTTTACCGGATAGCTCCAGAAATTCCCGGCGGGAATACGCTTGTTTGGGTTTCATACGAATAGAAGGATAGAGGTAGTCAGAATCAGCCCGTAAGCTTTCTCTTCTGTTAAAGATAAGACTTTTCCCAGAAGTGTTTTACCTTAATACAGAAAGAGGGTTTTTCTAAAAAACCGCTGACATGACCTGTTTGCACGATTCTATCTTTTTTATATCGATAATGCGGCATTCCTTACAAATCGGGAAACGCTGAAATTATTGGCTTCCCAACGTACTAAAAAGAAAAAGAGCACCTTGACGTCAGGGGCTCGTTTTCTTTTTAGACTTATACTTAATTGCGTTCGTTGTACACGCCAAACTCAGCAATGCTGGGCGGATTATTGTACCCATCGATACGCATCCGTACTTTCTCGCCATATACCGTAGGGAACCGGTGAATCTTCGCTTTCCCCGTCCGATTTTTCACCGTAAGTGGATGCCACTTGCCATTGTTCAAGTATTCCAGTTGATACGCAGTAATCTCATCCTGAGTTACATAGATGGAGATGAGATTGAACGGCTGTACGTTATCAAGGGTCACTTCGTACCAGGGATTTTTTACCGTTGGATTGGACCGCCAGGACGTCCGGAAGCTATCATCGTTCCCGAAATCGAAAATGTCCATGTCATTACTCCAGCTTCCATTGGCAGGACGTTTCTTCGCCAGATTCGAGGAAATAACCGGAGCATCGTACGTAGGCAGACTAGATGGAGTCGCTTTTTCTGTCCACAGTTCACCCATTCTTTGAAGGGCCGCCAAGGCATTGGGATCGATAAGACCCTCGCGGTTGGGAGCTACGTTGAGGATGAAATTACAGTAAGCTTTATTAAAAGGCACCAGATTGTCTTTCACCAGTACGGCCGGATCTTTCACGGGCTCATTAGGAAATTTCGTTTTCCAGAACCAGGCTCCATTAATCGGCAGACAGGATAATGCCGGCAGTCGGTTGGTTTCCTTGGAAATATGCTGGCCCGCCCCCTGCTCGTAGGACTTGATGTCCGTGTAATACAAGGCTTCCGCTGGATACTTGGCTGCGTTCAGATCCATCACCAGACAGTTCGGCTGAATGGATTTGATGTGGTAGTAAATTTCCTCGAAGGGAATTTCGTCGTACGAAATGCGTGACCACGGAGCATCCCAACCGTCAATGATCAGGCGGAAATTTCGCCGTAATTCGTCAATAGCTCCGTCAATTGATTTTTCACCATATCGATGTGCTGCCGGGTAATGTAACCGGGCCGCAGTTTATGATGCGTATCCAGAATGGAGTAATACAGCATGACTTTCAGTCCATTGGAGCGAAAGGCTTGCGTGTATTCTTTCACAACATCCCGCTTGAGTGGACTGTGCATGACGTTGTAGTCCGTAGTTTTCGTATCCCAGATACAGAAACCGCTGTGGTGTTTGGTCGTCAAAGCTCCGTAAGACATCCTGGCGGACTTGGCCGCTTTGGCCCACTGCTGACAATCCAGTTTAGTGGGGTTGAAAAGTGCGGGCGAAGCATCGGGATCGGCCCAGTCTTCATCCATAAACGTTGGAATGTTGAAGTGGATGAACATACCAAAGCGGAGATCCACAAAGTCCTTCTGAAGTTGAGTTAGATTTTTCTGTGCTTTGGTCAATACGGGCAAGCAGAGGAAGAAAGCCCACAGGCAAATTCGTTTCATGCAATAGAGGTAAAATGGTTTAGTATGGAACGACGTACATTCAGAGTGTATAGTAGAGGACCTGTTCTTACAACTCATTCCTTTATCTATTTTACAAAAGGCACTTTTCTACCAGTAAAAATCTCGTCTGAGATTTAGATACTCGTCCTGCAGGAAGGAAACGTTGACGTCTGGACAAATCTCAGCGGCTTGAAAACCACAAAATCGTTTATGGCATTTTTTAAACGGACGTTTGTAAAATGCCATAAGAGCTTTATTTTTGAGTAAAAACGGCGTTTTCTTCGATAAGCTTTACTTATAAGAGACGTGATTCGTTGTTGGTTGCTCAGTATTTAAACGGAATCCTGCCCATCGTTATGAAATATATCTGTTATTACCGGGTCTCCACGAAAAGTCAGGGACGAAGCGGATTGGGCTTGGGGGATCAGCGGGCCATTGTGGAACGGTACCTGCGGGAGTCGGATATGCTGGTAGAAGAATTTACGGAAATTGAATCGGGCCGAAAGAGCGAGCGGCCTCAGCTACAGGCCGCTATCCGGGCCTGTCACCAACACCACGCCAAATTGCTCATTGCTAAACTCGACCGTCTCAGTCGCAATGTGGCTTTTGTTATGACCCTGCGGGATTCGGGTATTGATTTTGTTGCCTGTGATTTACCCGATGCCAATACGCTAACCGTGGGAATGATGGTAACTTTTGCCCAGTACGAAGCTGAGCGAACATCCGAACGGACCCGGGCGGCTCTGGCCCAAAAAAAATCCCAGGGTTTTAACCTGGGAAAACCGGAAAACCTGAATGCTCTGGCTATCAAAAAAGGAGAACAGATTCGGCAGCAAAATGCCCGCCTTAATAAAGCTAATGTACAAGCTACGGAGCTGGCTCTTTTGTACCGAAACATGGGAATGACCTACGCCCAAATTGCCGACAAATTAAACCAGACGCATTACCAAACCCGACGACAAAAATCATTCGAAAGTAAAGCGGTTTATCGGTTGTTAAAACGCCGGAAGATAGATGTTTGAAATGTTTGAAATGTTTGAAATGTTTGAAATGTTTGAAATGTTTGAAATGTTTGAAATGTTTGAAATGTTTGAAATGTTTGAAATGTTTGAAATGTTWATTATTTTAT
>NZ_NJAG01000222.1 GCF_002872335.1 Siphonobacter sp. BAB-5405
GCCCGATTAGTAAGCCAATCACCAGTATGCTGCCCATAAAGCCGTGCTCTCCCCTACGGTACAGAAGATAAGTCGGTACTTTGCTCGGGTACAAAGTCAAACTTGGTTTGTGTACCCTGCAGGAAGCCTTTCCCGAAAATCCCCCCGGAACCAATCGCAATTTTGGACTGAATCACGTTCCAGCCCGCCCCGCGTTTATGACTGTTGGGATCGATCAGTACTGCACGTTTCTAGCCGATACTTGTCATTGAAATGTTGGGTCCTCATCTTACCGTTTCCATATCGAAGTGCGGTAACGCCAGCGGGACGGGTTATCCGTAGCATCCGCTACGAACTTTTCGAGCTGTTTCGAGTCCCCGCATTACATGCGGGGCTATGCGTATTGCACCCCTTCGGGGTTGGGCACTAGGGAGGACAGAACTACTGGTGCTCGTTTCTAATTGCTTTGTTTCTACGAACACCCATCAAACCTTTCCTTGAACTTACTCCGAGACAATCCGACCGTCCAGCATTTCCAGCTTGCGATCGGCCATTTGGGCGAGTTCTTCATTGTGCGTGACCAGTACGAAAGTCTGATTGAGCTCATCCCGCAACTGAAAAACAACTCGTGCAGTTCCCGGGCGTTGCGGGAATCCAGGTTGCCGGAGGGCTCATCGGCGAAAATTACGGCGGGCGAATTAATCAGGGCTCTAGCCACGGCCACCCGCTGTTGCTCACCCCCGGAAAGCTGACTGGGATAGTGTTTTTCCCGATGCGAAAGACCCAGTTTCCCCAGTAGCATCTGGGCTCGCTCTTCCGTTTGCTGCGTTTTACCGCCAATCCAGGCCGGAATGCAAACATTTTCCAGAGCTGTAAATTCGGGTAGCAGGTTATGAAACTGGAAGATAAAGCCAATGCGTCGGTTTCGAAACTCG
>NZ_NJAG01000045.1 GCF_002872335.1 Siphonobacter sp. BAB-5405
TTTATCAGGCGTCGACTGGCTGTTATAGGTTGATCTGGGAAAGAATAGATGGATCGGTGATTTTGTAATCCTGAGCTAACAAAAATGCTTTGGAAAGCAGCAAGGAAAGCCCTTCGTCTCCTTCAAAGGGAATATACAAACCCCTCGCCGGGTCTTTTTGCTGGTAATCGGCTACAATGCATAGGTACTGATCATTGGGTTCCATGAGAATGTTTGTACTCCCCAGATGAATTTTGTACGTACGTAATTTTCCTTTTACTACCAGAAATTTCTCCTGAAGCTCGGCGACTTTATTAATTTTTAAACGGGGTAAAAGATTCGCCAGGATTTCCCTCCGGTTTATTCCCGGCTCGGACAAGGCACCAAAGGAATACTGCTGCCAGTAATCCCGGTATTCATCCATTCCGCCGGAATCCTGCCAGGTAGGATCATTTCCAACACTACATACGCCTACAAACAGATCGCAATCCCGCATGACTTCCGAAAAAACGACCGGAGGCACGTCTGTTAATTCAACGTTTTGCCGGGTACTGATACGACGAAATAGTACATGATCCGTAACAATGTATTTGAAGACCCCGCTACTGACGATAGAGTCTTCGCCGTTTTCCAGAGCATGAACGTAATAATCTGCCTGAAGATCGAAATCAGGGATTTTTAGCTCCGCTTTGCCCGTATGACCATTGTCGAACGTACCCGCCAGGGTGTATTTCCACTCCCGGTTCTTCGCCAGTTTTTCAAAGGTATGCTGCTTCAAGAGGTGAGCGGCCATTCGGTTGCTGTACGTGCAGGTGCGTAGCTCAGCGTCCGTCAGGATGTAGATTTCCCGATAGGCTTGTTTCAGGGGCTGAACGATCTGCTTTCCCTGCATATACGTTCGCCAGGCCCTGATTTCCTCAGCGGTAGCCAGTACCGGATGCCATAGGCTTACGCGTGCCTCTTCGTGCGGGATGACCGCTTCCCCCCAGGCATTCACCCAACCCTCCTTCTCCCAAAAGGCGGACTGTTTTTTTTGCGAATCGTCAAATGACCAGATCAATCGTCTACTAAGCCAGCTCAATAAACCATGGTCGAGGTAGTATTTTCTGAACGCAGGGAAGGCCCAGGAGCATTGGGCTCTAAACAGTTGATCAAGCCTGCCTCGTTGCGAAGCATGCATCTGGTTGATCTGTTTCTGCAGAGCTTTGAACTGGGTGAGCTGCGAAAGGTGCTGATCTTTGATGGCAGCCGGAACCGACTGCTGAGTTGTACCATCCGGCAGTAACCAGGTGATTTCTGATTTTCCAACGCCTGTAATGGTGAGCGTAGCCTGATAGTCAGCAAAGCTTTCCGTAAGTTTACCCGCAGTCAATCCGTATTCTTCCAGCGAAAGCTCCTGAATTTCGTGAATCGAAACTCCTTGTCGTTCAGCTGCGGCCAGTAAGCCCTTTTCAACCGTTTCGCGTAAACTGGGTTTCTTTAATTTGAGCTTTAATCGGGAAAGATAAGGCACTCCTCCCCGCATGGTCGACAAGGCATACACACAGGCATTGGCTAGTCCAACGCTTGGAACGCCAATCCCGGGCAGGCTTTGGTAGAGCCGTTCGGCCATCGCACCGAGTATATGAACGGTTTTTTCCCGATAACTCGGCGTACACATCCAAACCAAAGGCTTAAGAATCCCCTGGTTGTAGTCGGCTATGAACTGCGTTAAGTCTACCTGTTCCCGGGTAATCCCATCCCAGTCCGTTACTTTTTTGTATACAAATCTGAGGTTGGTAATGAATTCAAACCAGGAATGAATAACGGCATAGAACTGCTCTTCCCCTACTTTCTGAATGGATACCTGGGAATCGGACAGAAATTTTTTAGTGGGTTTGCTACCGGACGTACGTTTGGCCAGATCGATCAATCCATACCACAACTCCCGCTCTGTCAGGGGTAAGCTTTCAATGCGTGCATTGGCAAAGCCTGCAAAGCCATCATTTTCGGTAAACAGGCTAGCAGCTATGCCCTTATTTTTCTTCTCTAACAGAACCGTAAGCTGATCAATGATGCGAATACGATCATTCTTAAAGGCTGTATAGCCGTAATAATACCTGGAAGGATCAAACTCCTGCTGATCTTTTAAAAGCTGAGCAAGTACATTTCTTTCCTCTGGACTTAAGGATTTATCCTTAAACTGTTTGACTATTGTATTGAAAAAGGAAACCAAGGGCCAGTCTTCAAAGCTATCACGATCAAAGGTTTGACCTTTAAAGCCTTCCCATAATTGGGCGATGGCCAGATGGTCCAGAACCAATACATCTTTCACGATCTGGCTTACGAATTTTCGTTTCAGGGTAAACGCCACCTCATGCTCACCTTTGGTTCTCGTACTTAAACAGTGCAGGACAAAGGCAATCTTTTTAGCATTTTCCCATAAAGCTACCTGCTGTGTATATAGGGGACATTCCCGCAGTTTTAGCTCATATGCACTCCCTTCTGGCTTTTTTAGCAGGTACTGTTTCCCAAGCTCGCGAATGACTCGGTCAAACGCAGGTTCATTCGCTATTTCTGCAAAGAAAGTAGCATTTCTATTTTCGTAATAATCCATGGTACGCTGATTACAAAGGGATTATCAATACTTTTTTAAATTAGCCTCCAATTAGTGGCGTCAATTTGATGAAACTAATTTTAGTATCGGAAGCAACGCGAACTTGCTCAGTCAGGCTTTCCACCTGCACATGATCCACCAATACAAAGAAGCCGTTTTTTTCGAAGGCATCCAGGGCCACGTAAACTTGCTTTTCAGCATCAATTGTCCGAAGGGAAGTCTCCGTCAACGCATCAGCCTCTGCGGGTACCACGAAAGGTTTGGCAGGCATTTTTTGCGTAAAACATTCAATTTCAGCTAAAACGCGGGCAGTGATGAGGTCTTTGACCGTCACCAGTTCAGTGTTTATTTCCAGGACCAGACTATGAAGCTGCTGACCGGAGAAGGTTTCATCATACAGGGTAAGGAACATATATTGACAGGACCAGGGGAAAATGCTACCAAGAGTGTTTAACGACCTTTAAACTAAGAAAAAATGAGTAAAACGAACGACCCGATTAGAAACGTAGCTAGCTAATTCTGATCCAGTCCTGTTATGGTTTTACCGGTGCCACTGTTGAGCGAGCATGTTTACCAGCAGATCCGGGTAACTCCAACCAATGCTTCGGGCGGCCAAGGCGGACAAACTATCCTGATCTTCACGCCCCGGACGACCCGCACCGGTCATGTTTGGTTTCAGGTTCAGGTCAAATAAATAATAAGTGCCCTGGTTATCTTGCCGGCAGTCAATGCGAATGGGAGCCCTGGCCGAAACAAGTTCCGCCGCCTGTTCACACTGTCGCATGAGGACCTGTAGTGACTCCGTCCTCCTTTCTTCATCCGAAACGACTGCACTATTGGCCACCACAGCTACCACTCCATTGTAAGGGGCAATGCCGTTTTGATGATTAAATCGTTTGACGGGAGGCAGACTCCAATACCGGGTTTTTGCTACGCTTGCCCCCTCCATATGATACCTTCCCGGAGGCATCACGGTCAGGGTGACTTCCTGGCCGGGGAGATAGGTTTCGATCATAATCGCATCACCAAATTCCGCTGATTGCAGCATGGCTTTTACTGTAGCCCGTAATTCTTCCGGCGTATGGATGAGCGAAACACCCGCACTTCCTCTGCCCCGAATGGGCTTGGCGACAACTGGCAGTGAGAGTCCTTGCTGGAGAATGGATTCAAGCTCCTCAACACGCTGGAGAACGTGTGCCGAAGGAATGGGCAAACCTTTACTTCGTAACAACGCGTTGGTATCCCATTTGTCGTCATACAATTCTACGAGACTCGGGTCCTGACCAACAACCGGAATTCCCTGATTTAAATAGTGCTGGATGGGGTGGGTTTCGAAAAGAATGGTATTCAGCCATAGCCTTTTGGCTCCCAGGGTTAAGGCTTGCTCAATTCCCTGTCGGGTATCCGGGAAAACCCAATCATAGACCTGAGTAGGGTCCGGATGCCCGACTGGCGTTACAACCGGAATGCCCGCCTGCTGTAAGGTGAAGGCCATATCCGCCCCGCTATCGGAATAGCCTCCGGGTTTCATGGGCTTGATGATGCCGTTTTTGACGGGAGGCAGGGCGGCCTGATACAGAATCGCGACGGGAGAATTATAGAAAGAAGACATACGACACATGGCTTTGATCTGGTACCCTACAAAAAGTTCCCAGACCTGTAAAGCTACTATAGCTACTTACCTAAACCCGAAAATACAGGATGAGTTTGCCGAAGACCTATCTTGAATCGTGGCGAGCAAGGACGTAGACGGACTTTATGACACGTCTGAACCTTTAGAAGATGCTCGATTGCCAAAAAATAACGAAAGCCTGGTGTAGGAAAATCAGGTATCGGCAGGAGCCGTGTTCAGCGTACCAGTCGTCACCTTAAAAACAGCTCGTAGAGGTGACTCCTTATACTCAACAACAGATTATGTTCAGCTAAGAAATTCACTACCAGTGATTTACTATTCAAGTAGTAAAAAGGACGAACTCTGGCGAAAAAGACATAATCGATTGAAATTACTCACGATCCGTAGGCACGTTATTCCTTGAATTAGTTGAATTCAACACCTAGCTAAAATTTTTACACCGACGAAAAAAACATTCATTGAACAATTCATTGATAAAAATAGATTATATAAATAAATTTGCATGGGTTTATTGAACTGAAATGTCAATACCATGCTTTCACACGACTGTTTACTAGTTAACTTTCCTGAAAAATGTACAGGTATATAGTAAAAATTGAATAGTCCTAAAATGTATTCCTAGGCTTTTTAGACTACCCGGCTCTCATCTGTTATCCATTACCTGACTTCCGCGATGCATACGACCAGCACTGATTCTGATTTATGGCAAGCGTATCTTGCTGGCAATGAAGCGGCACTAGGTACTATTGCCGAAAGATATTATGCTACCTTAAAGCACTACGGTCAGAAATTTTCCGTCAGCGAGTTTGTGGTTAAGGACTGCATACAGGATCTGTTTTTACAACTGTGGCAGAACCGAACCCAGATTAATGACACCCTATCGGTGAAACATTATCTGCTCAAGGGACTTCGTAATCACATTTTCATGCACATTCGTTCTTCCAAGCGAATGATTACCCATGACCTGGATTGGGAGCTGGGAACTCCGGAAAACATCAGCGGGGAATCGATCCTGATTGAGAATGAAGCCTTCTCCAGCCGTGTTCAGCAATTGCAATTGCTAATGAATCAGCTTTCTTCCCGTGAAAGGGAAGCCATATACCTGCACTATTACCAGAATATGAGCATTGGGGAGATTGCTGAAGTCATGCAGGTGAATCGGCAGTCGGTTTCCAATTTCCTGACCCGGGCCATGTCAAAAATGAGGAACCATTGTCAGCCCCAGCACTTCTTTATCTTTTTGTATTTATTTTTAAAATTTTAGCATTAAACAGAGTATGACCGGTGAGTTGCTGCATATAAGCAGTAAATCATGCCAACGAAGCCGGATCATCCATGACTTCTTTCGATACCTTAGAGGACTTTCTAGCTAATGATGCCTTCCGGGAGTGGATCACGGGTCGCAGACCCCAGGATTACACCTATTGGCAGGAATGGCTCCGGCAAAATCCAGACAAACGGGACTTATACGAACAGGCCGCTGCCCTCTGCCTGGTTCTCAGTGACAAGGTCCAGCCAGAAGCTCAGCATACGGGTGAAATCGAGCAGATTAAGCAAGCCATTCACGAAGCTAACGAACGAAACCTTACTACCTCCAGGATTCGCAGGTTCCGGCCCGGACTGCAATGGCTGGCTCCGCTGGCAGGCCTGGCAGCTCTGGTCATCATCGGTTTTTTCCTGAAAGATTTTATCTGGAATTCAACAACTGGTTCAAATACCGCTCCAATTGAAGAGAAAATCATTGCTACGAAAAACAGCTGGCAGAAAGTTGTGAATACGGGCCCGTCCGCCCAGCTCATTAGCCTTACGGATGGCTCCTCGGTTTTGCTTTCCCCGGCAGGGCAGCTCTGGTACAACATGCAGGCTGATCAACGGGAAATTTACCTGATCGGCGAGGGTTTCTTTGAAGTAGTGAAAGATAAAACTCGCCCCTTCTGGGTCTACACACCGTTTCTTACTACTCGGGTAGTGGGTACCAGTTTTCAGGTACAGGCCTCTCGGGATCAGAAGATTGCCTTTGTGAAAGTAAAAACGGGTACGGTTACGGTAAACTCCATGAAAAACCCTGATCGCTATTTAGTTTTAGAAAAGAATGAACAGGTTAAACTTGATATTGTCACGAATCAGTTAACCAAGCAAACCCTGGCTCCTGCCCTTCATAAACAAAATCTTACCTCTGTACTTAACGATAACCAAAACTTTGAATTTACTCCCGTCACTGAGGTACTTAGCCGACTTCAGAACACGTATCACATCAAAATCGAATTTGACCCGCACAATTTACAGGGCTGCACCTTTACGGGTGACTTAAACGGCGTACCCTTTGCTGAAAAACTAAGGCTGATCTGCTCGGCAGTTGAAGCTTCTTATGAAACACAAGGAGATACGATTTACGTCACCGGCCATAGCTGTACTCCCTAACCGTTGAATGGTCAGAACGCTAGCGATTGAAGTGACCTGACGACCGATCCTTAAACTGTTCCAGTGTTGTTCTCACGCTTTCTCTATTCGATGGAGAACAAGACCTCTATTGCTCATTTTTTCTATAAACTCCAAAACCTCTATCCACAATGCTTCTACCCTTACGTGTCCTAAAAGGCTATCCGCGGACCGTGTTGCCGATGGTGTGCTGGCTCTTCAGTCTCCTGCTTTTCCTGCCAGCCCAGGTTCACGCTCAAAATGATCTGGACCGCCGTATTTCTATTGTCGTCAAAGACCAGAACGTCGAAGATGTTCTCAAAAAGATAGAAAAACTCGTCGGTGTCAAATTCATCTACAGCCGGGAAATCATTCAGTCCAAGCAAAAAATTAGTTACCAGGCACAGAATCAACCCATTCAGACGGTACTGAATGAGATTTTAAACCCGATCCAGATTACGTACGAATCAGCCGGTAATCAGATTCTGTTGAAGCGAATTACGCCACCTGCCTCAACTTTAAAGAAAGAAACCGTTCTGGGAGCGGAAATTCCAGTAACCGGAACCGTGACCGATGAAAAAGGAAACCCGGTTGCTGGGGTGAATATCCTGATTAAGGGAACCACCCGTGGAACGGTTACGACCAGCGATGGAACCTTTAAAGTTTTAGTAAACAGCGAGGAAGATGAGTTACTGTTCAGTTTTCTGGGCTACAAAACCCAGGAAGTACGCGTAGGCAAGCAAAGTTCCATCAACCTGACGCTTCGGGATGATAACAAAGTACTCGATGAGGTTGTCGTAGTAGGGTTCGGTCTGAAAAATAAGAAAGAAACCGTCTCCGGGGCGATTTCTACGGTTAATGCCGAAGAACTGTCACACGCCAGTACCGTAACGGCAGCCGGGGCCCTGGTTGGTAAAATTCCGGGTATTGCCTTTCGTCAGACTACGGGCCGTCCGGGCAGTGCTCCCGCCATTGAAATCCGTAACTACGGGACTCCGCTGGTTATTATTGATGGGATTCAGAAAGACTACGGTAGTTTCGCCCAGCTGGACTTCAATGACATTGAGAACATTTCCATTCTCAAGGATGCATCCGCTTCCATTTACGGGATGCAGGCGGCCAACGGCGTTCTGGTTGTAACCACGAAAAAAGGAAAGCGTAACCAGAAACCAACCATTACGCTTCAAAGCTACTATGGCCTCCAGATTCCGGCAGGTTATAACAAGCCCGCCGATGCAGCTACGTACATGAAAGCCATTGTTCAGGACGAAACCTACAATAATGTGCCCGATGCCGCCCGAACTATCAACCGGGAACAGTATGATAAATGGGTGCGGGGAACCGAGCCGGGTTTTCAGTCTTTCGACTGGTACAATTACATCTGGCAAACCAGACCCCAAATTTACGGAAGCCTGAACGTCTCCGGTGGCAGTGACAACGCGGATTACTACATCAGCCTCAACCGTGTCGAGCAGAAGAGTATGCTTCGGAATTTTCACGGATTCGACCGGACCAACTTTCAAAGCAATGTCAACTTCAATATTACTAAGAAGCTTAAAGTAGGCGTATTAATGAATGGCCGTCTGGAACGCAATCGGCAACCGGGTCTTCCAGGAGACGATTACGATTTTGCCCTGCAGGCCGCCTTCCGGAATTTACCGACCAAACGGCCTTTCGTCAATGATGATCCCCGTTACCCGGGAATCTCGGCTATTGATCCCCAGTTCAGCTACGGGTGGATCAACGAAGAAATGTCCGGCAAGTACGAATCACAAATCCGGATCATGCAAATCAACGGCACCGCCGAATACAGCATTTTTGACGGCCTTAAAGCCCGGGCTCTGGTTAGCTACTGGTACCGAAATATCCGAAACGACCTGCGGGAGAAATCGCCTCTGTTGTACCGCTTCGACCAGCCTACTAACGCGTATACCATTGCTTATCAGGGCAATGCCCGTTATCTGGAACGTAACGTAGAGAACGCGGAGGAAATGACGAGTAACGTACAACTCGACTACGAAAAAACGTTCGCCAAACATCACGTGCATCTGGTTACGGGGATGGAAACGAAGTTAGCAAACTATTCAAGGGTCTATATCTGGGGAAATCAGGAAGCGAATGGTATTCCATTCCTCACGACCAAATCCACGGCCAACGTAATAGACGCCATTCCTTTTAATCAGAGTCGCCTGGGTGTTCTGGGCCGTTTCAATTACGACTACGATAACAAATACATTCTGGAGTTATCAGGTCGTTATGATGGGTCCTACTTTTACAAAAAGGGCAAACGCTTTGGCTTCTTCCCTTCGGGATCGCTGGCGTACCGGATTTCGCAGGAAGGATTCTGGAAAAACAATACTTTTCTGAGTCAGAAAATTGATGAAGTCAAGCTTCGTGGTTCTTACGGGGTACTGGGCAGGGAGTTGGGAAGTGCTCTGACCTATATTACCGGTTATAACTTTAATCAGGGCTCTGCTATTCTGGATGGTCGGGATGTGGTTTCCAGCCGTATTACGGGATTGGCTACGGATAATATTACCTGGGGTCGGGTGTTTGTTCTGGATTTAGGTATAGACGTAGGTTTACTGGGCAATCGTCTGACGGCGGGTTTTGACTGGTTTGATCGTCACCAGACGGGTGAATTAGCCAGTCGCTATGATGTACTGTTACCCAACGAAATTGGATTTAGCTTACCCGCTGAAAACCTGAACAGCGATCATACCAAGGGTATTGAAATGCACCTAAGCTGGAAAGACAACGTGCGGGATTTCAACTATTTCGTAGGTGGTAATTTTACGTTTTCCCGCTGGATTACGGGCACGCGTTACAAACCCAGATGGGCCAACTCCTACGATCGTTACCGCGACCTTGGCAGTACCGAAGGCCGTTTCCGGGATGGTAGCTTTCAGCTCGTTTCCGTTGGGCAGTTTCAAAGCTGGGAGCAAATTGCCAATCACCCCATCGATCAGGATCACTATGGGAATACGACCCTTCGTCCCGGTGATTACATCTACCAGGATACCAACAACGATGGATACATCACGGATCTGGATATGAAAAACGTTACCTATCGTGTAAACGGTGGAACGCCCTGGCTAAACTTCGCCTTCCAGGCCGGAGCCAGCTGGAAAGGATTCGATTTCAGAGCCGAATTTGCCGGAGGTTCCAAGTTTACGTACGAACAGCAATGGGTGATGCGATACTTCGATGGCAACACCAATGTTTCACAATACTTGGCCGATAACTCTACCTGGTACAAAGACATCTGGGATAAAAACAGTGGATTCAACATCGGTAAATACCCCCTGCTGACCAAGGGCGTCAATAACTGGATGAATACCCACTGGCCCAACAGCAACTGGCAGACAAACGTTACGTATATGAAGTTACGTAACCTTGAGTTTGGCTACACGCTACCGGACCGTATGATTAAAAAAGCCAAGCTTTCGGGCTTACGCGTATACGTCTCTGCTCAAAATATTCTGACCCTGACGAATATGCCCGGTGGACTGGACCCGGAAATGACGGCTAACTCAGGGATAGCTTATCCTAACCCCCGGTTAGTTAATGCCGGCTTTAATCTGAAACTGTAATACCTTTATTTCGAAAGATCATGAAAATTTCTCTTGGTTTCCTAACCCTGGCATTCCTGTTTTACCTGACAGGATGTACAACCGAACTGGATACAGAGCCAACCAATATATTACCTGAGAGTGAGGTATTTACCGACAAAGCCCTGGCTCAATCGGTTCTGGCAAACTTTTATGCTTCCGTTAATTATGGACAGACCAACAGTAATCACGGCAATTATCACTTGCTGGATGAGGCCAACCTGTCGTACGGACCGCCAACCACTACGGATGACGAAAAAGTAATTCCCCGTCACTTCTTTCAGACGTATGATTACGGACTGGTTCGACGCATGAATCAGTTTCTGGTTGGCATTCGCTCCAGTGCGGCCCGTTCGTCCCTGCTGGAAGCAGACCGTAGCAATCTAGAGGCTCAGTGCATTTTCTTAAGAGCCTGGTATCATTTCTGCATGGCCCGCAGTTTTGGAGGCATGCCGATTTTAGGCGATACCGTTTATACCTATCAGTCGGGTATCGATCCGGTGCAGTTTCAGGTACCACGCTCGACCGAAGCGGGCATCTACGATTATGTAATTGCTCAGTGCGACCTGGCCGCTACCAAATTAACGGCTGCCAAAACCACGAATGGAAGTGTTGCCAATAGATGGGCGGCCCTGATGCTTAAATCACGGGCTGCAATATACGCAGCCTCCATTGCCAACTACGGTAATAAAATTACCCCGAGCGTCAGAACGCAGAACTGGGAGGCAGGTATTCCCGCTGATCAGGCCAGCAAGTATTACAAAATAGCCCTCGAAACCGCCGAACAGGTGATTCAGCAGGGACCCTATGTTTTACAAATCGACCCTACAAATCTGGGCGACTCTTTTTATAAGGCAACGAGCGTAAAAGCGGGCAACACGGAAGTAATCTGGGCAATGGACCGGTTACGTCCAAACGTAGTGACGCAGTTTACGAATTTTACCATGCCGTATTCTCAGCGGGATTTTACGGAGGGCAATGCCCTAGGCGTGGTTTTGAATCTGGTAGAAGCTTTTGAAAACAAAGATGGCAGTGCTCCGCAAATCAAGACGCGAAATGACGATGGCAGCTACGTATTCTACAACTCCGTCGAAGACCCTTTCACCAGAAAGGATGCCCGGCTCTGGGGAACGGTTATCTATCCCAACGCCCCGTACCGTCAAACCCCCGTTATTCTTCAGGCGGGTCAGCTTAACAAATCGGGTAATGAGTATGTACTGCGGACTTCCGCCGCTGGCGGTCGGGATACGCAGGGTAATCTGGTTACGTCGATTAACGGTCCGGTAGCCAATTCCGACAATTTTGTGAACAAAACCGGATTTCTGGTTCGGAAATTCCTGGATGAAGCTCCCAATGCAGGCCTAAACCCAGGCTTTAGCGAGATGTGGTGGCCCCGGTTCCGTATCGCCGAAGCCTACCTGATTGCCGCCGAAGCCGCTTTCGAGCTTGGGGATAAAGCCAAGGCCGTTACGAACCTGAATGCTACCCGCCGCCGGGGCGGTATTACGCCCGTCACCGAATCGTCCATCACTTTCAACCATATTGTGAATGAATACCGGGTTGAATTTGCTTTTGAAGATCACCGGTACTGGGATTTGAAACGCTGGCGGTTAGCTCACACCATCTGGAATGGAACACCGAATGATCCGACGGCTCAGATGTATTCGCTCTTCCCGTACAAAGTAGTAGCTCCGGGCGACGCGAACGATGGCAAGTGGGTGTTTACCAAACAGGTTTCCTATAAAATGGCTCCAAACCCCCGCAACTTCCCGTTGATGAATTATTACGCGGCCATTCAGCCAAGCTGGCGAGCCAACAACCCCAAACTGGTGTACAATCCTTTACAATAAGCTTTGATCTCATGACTATAGCATCGCTTTTTTATCGTCTCTTACTCGTTCTGCCGGTGTGTCTGCTGATGAGCTGTAGCACGGAAATTGATAACTGGGATTATCCTACTTCCAGGGTTTCGGGTCAGTTTTTATACAAAGGTCAGCCCATGCAACTGATGGGAACGGCTTCTGATGCCACCGGATCCAACATGCTTCAGCTTCACCAGACGGGCGAAGGCTGGATCCAGGGATTCATCAAAGTATTTTCCAGAGAAGACGGCACTTATACCATTAATGCATTCGATGGCGATTACTACCTCAACCTGACGCCGGGCCGGGGTCCCTGGGTACCCAATACGGACACCCTGCGGTTTACCCTGAAAGGGGAAGAGAAAAATGTAAACTTTGAAGTAACGCCTTATTTCTGGTTGAGTAATTACACGAGCACTTACAAGGATTCGGTATTTACCGCCACCTTCAACGTTGAGCAGGTAGTTTCCACCGCTGTCATGGAAAGAACAGTGATTCAATTGACTCCTACTGCTATTGTGGATAATACGTCCAAGGTTCTCGAAAGGGCGTTTACCAATGTCGTACCGGGTACCAATACCCTCACGTTGAATTTGAAAACCCTGTCCAATAGTGAAAAAACTAATCTTAGGAAAACGGGCTTTCTCTTCGCTCGCGTCGGAATCAAAACCAGAACTGTCTCTGACTTGATCTACTCCAAAACGGTACAGCTAACGCCCTGATTTATGTAATCAAACCAGCTCTTCTTCTCAAGCCGATGAGCCTAAAACCGTTCGGTTTAGCTAAGGCTATCCAGGAAAGGAGAAAGGAACATTTTACCCATAGCCCCAGAAAAGACTTCGTTCAACAGATCATTCCCTTTGTAAGGCTGAAGATTGCGAACCGGTTGATATCACTAGAATCAGCGGGTTTATAAGTGAAGTGTTTTGTGCCCCTGGTGCAAAAATGATTATCAATTTTAGCGGAAGTTTTACATCCCGGTGCTGTAGGTGCCGGGATGTTTGTTTGGATACTATTCAATAGGTAACTCGTTCGCCGGGAAAGGTACGTTCGGGTCTGTGTCTGTCTATATTTTCCTCTGTTGCAGAATTCACGGCGTATCCGTACTTTAGGTGAGCCCAATTCCTGCTTTACTTGCCCATGACGGCTTATTTAAACCTAAGAAACCTCTTTGATCTTTTCTGCATTGCTCAGGGCATTACCACGGCGGGCAGGCTTTTACTTCAGCCCAGAGGTTCAGCCCATCGGTGGTTAGCACTGCTAATCGTTGGACTCACCTGTCAGGTGATTGACTACTTTTTAAGTCGATCCGGCATTTACTATCGCAACCGCTGGCTCTATTTTTCGCCTTTATTTTTTTCCTGGGGTTTCGGTGCGTTTGTTTACGGGTATGTGCGGGCCCGCACTACGCCAACCCAACCTTTCACTAGCTGGCATTTTGTTCCGCTTGCCTTACAGATCCTGTTTTATCTGATTCTGGTTTTTCAACCGCTCCCTACCAAAGCCTGGTTCTGGCTAACGGTTCATAAACCTTACACCCGTTATGTGGAGTATTACGTCAGTGGTCTACTGATGCTCAGCTATCTTTACCTTAGCTGGAAACGAGTGCAACAGACACCTGATCCGGCAGGCTGGATGAAACCTGCCTTACGGGGTCTTGCTTTCTTCTACGGACTGGCACTGCTTGATCCACTCATCAACTTCCTGTATTTATCACCTCAAGATACCCGATTCTTTTTTACCGCTCAGTTGTTCCCGATTTTTACCTGTATCGCCGCCCTCACCGGTCACACCCTTACACAAGTACATCTCCCGGCGAAGATACTACCAGCCTCGTCCGTCAATAAAGAACATCAGGACCAGATTCAACAGGCTATTCACTACCAAAAGCTTTATCAGAACCCGGAGCTTACGCTGGTTTCGTTGGCAGCCCGGCTTGGGCTTTCTCCCAACGTCGTCTCCCGAACCATCAATACGGGTTTTGGGCAGTCGTTTGCTGAGTACATCAATACGCATCGCGTGGAAGAAGTCAAGCGACGCCTGGAAGCCGGAGACGCCGAGCGATTTACGCTCCTGGCTTTGGCATTGGAAGCGGGCTTTCCGTCCAAAACCACCTTCAATCGGGTATTCAAGGAGCAAACCGGCTGCACGCCAAAAATGTACCAAAAGAAGTGCCATTCTATGATTCGGGACGATCCTGATTTGTAAAGCGTACACCTTTGGGTCAAATCAGTCGATCATGCAATCCTACAGACTCCTGCGTTGGTTTTTCTGCACGTGGCTTGGCCTCGCCCAATTCCTCCCGTTCGTCATTGCTCAAGTACCCGAAAAGCGGGCCGACCGAATCGCTGCTGTTGAGACGGGTTTGATGCCTTACGTGCCCATCGCGGGGCTATCGGGCTGGAATCTTGAAAAACGCAGACAATATCATCAGGTTCCGGGGCTAAGCATCGCCGTTGTTCGCAACTACCACATCGATTGGGTCAAGTCGTACGGTCTGGCGGATACAAGCACTCGCCAGCCAGTCACCCCGCATACCCTCTTTTCAGCAGGATCAATCTCTAAGTTAGTAACTGCCCTGGCGGCCCTTCGCCTGGTTGAGCAGCGGCGACTTAGCCTGGATACCCCCATCAATCACTACCTGACTTCCTGGAAATTGCCGGAGAATGAATTTACGCGTCGAACTCCAATAACCCTGCGGATGCTGCTGAGTCACCGCGGCGGAACGAGTCAGTCCGCCTACTTTGGCTTCACACCCAACCAGACGCCCCTGCCATCGATTGTGGATATTCTGGCGGGTAAACCCGGCACGGAAAGTCGGCCCGTAATCGTCAACAGTGAACCCAATCAGGGATTCCGCTATTCCGGTGGTGGCTATCTGGTAGTACAGCTGGCGATGATGGACGTAACGGGTAAAGATTTTGCAACCTTAACCGACGAGTTACTTTTTAAGCCGCTCAGGTTGCGGCATTCAACCTTTGCCCAACCTCTTCCCGCTTCACTAGCTACCCGGGCATCGTGGGCTTATTCGTCCAATAGCTGGTTTAAAGGCATGCCCTACGTCTATCCGCAACAGGCCGCGGCTGGTTTGTACACCACAGCCCATGATCTGGCTCTGCTTCTGATTGACATTCAGGCTAGTTACGGGGGAAAACGTGGTCTATTACAACAGGCATCGGCTCAGGCAATGATGACACCCCAGACTCAGGTGAGTGAAGGATTCTATGACGAACAGATGGGATTGGGAGTCTTTTTACTGCGACAGCAAACAAGCACGGGTGAAGACGGTCGATACTTTACCCACACGGGCGTCAATGCCGGATTTTTAGCTGAAGTTACGGGAAGTTTGACGGGCGGTAATGGTGTAATAGTCATGATGAACAATGACAATGGGGCCAATGAATTAGCCAAAGAGATTCGTCGGGCCGTAGCAGCCGTTTACAACTGGAAAGACTTTCTGCCCAGGCCCCTGGTCAGGCAAGTTTTACCAGATTCGCTCCTGAACGCGTACGTAGGCCGCTACCAGCGGGGTGCCGATGAAGTGGTACAAATCAGGCGGGAGGGCAATTTGCTTGTCGAGCAGATCAACAATGGCAAACCCATCCTTTGCGTCCCCATCAGCCCCGATACCATCGCCCTGACCGATTACACGACCCATGCCTATTTCAGTCGGGGCCCATCGGGTAAAATCGATTCGCTCCGGTTGGCATGGGAAAAAACGCCCTGGCCGCGTCTGGCTGAGGACCAGTACTTACCCAGCGAACTAATCCGAATGGGCCGGATCAAGGAAGCCATGGAGGGGTACGCAGCAATGCATCTGAATGTCTTCCAACTGACTTACATGGCTTATGATTTTCTCCAGCAACGCCCTGCCAATTTGCCCGCAGCCGAAGGAATACTTATGATTGCGAAAGAACAGTTTCCCAGGGAAGCGATCGTACACGCCCGTTTGGGCGATTTATTACTGAAGCGAGGGGATAAAGCAGGTGCCATAGCTGCCTATACAAAGGCCGTCGAACTAGATTCTACGGATCAAAACAGCGAGGAAGTATTGAAGAGGTTGCTGGCTCGTTGATCAACCCCTGAAAAGCAATGGTTTTCAGGGGTTGATCTCTCCTGATGTATTAGTTTGGGCCACTCCAGTACCTAAACGAATCGACCTGTGGTTTCATCCGTCTAGCCTGGTTCGTAACGTCAACACAGGTTTCAAATATCCGGAGAAGATTTTTGAAACTATTGCGAAGAACCCTCGTCACTAACGTCCGACTTTACTTTTCGGTTTGCATTACGATCTGCCCGACGGGTTGAGCGGCATTGAGGTCGTCTTCTGCTGAAATTAAAAATCCTATGGGTTTAAAGGGCGTCAGTGTCTTTAGAGAGCTTTTGAGTTCATCTGAAAGAAATCCGCTATCCGTTTTCAACTGTCCAATGTTTTTTACTCCGTCTTTCTCGGTTTGTACCCAAACCAGGTAGAGTTTCCGGGGTGGCGTAAGTCTGCTGGGTTCAGCTAATCTGGTAATCTTCAAATTAACTTCATAGTTATCGTTGCCATCTTTCTCCACCTCTACACTTCCTTCTGCGGCTGGCACGACCGTTGAAGTAGCAAAATTGTATTTTTCTGAGTTACAGGATTGAAGCAACAACAGGACAAAAGCCCACATCAGGACATTGGCTGTAACATTCGACCACTTGATTTTTATAAATGATTGCATGGATGGATCGTTTTATAATTGAACAATTCTACTAAAGGGGTTGATTTTAATTCAACAAAATGCTGGTAATTACTGTAAATGAACACGTACTTTTTTAGGGAAAAACAGTGTACCAGTATCTTATGTTATCTGGCTTGCTGTTACGCCTTTTGTCCGTTGAGCCCATTTTATTACTATTCTCTGGCTAAATGCGTCTTCGAAGGTTATGTGCATCCCGCTTGAGGTACCTACGGAACGCGTCAAATGGTTTACTGATTTACAGGAACTTCCCATAGTTTTCAGGGCTCATCGTCCGATAATACACTATTTACACCCAGGCCGGTATTGATCAGAAGAGAACAGTAGTAAAACGGCAGTATCCTTGACCTGTCCGGTTCTACAAATGAATGATGTTATTTATAATCAGCATTGAAAGTGGATTGCTTTGCCTCGATGTCAGACAGGAGTTTCTTAAAGACTACGTGGGAAGTAAGCCCCTGCAATTGCAGGCACATCAAATGCATTTCGTTACAGAATAATCGATCATCCTGACCGTAATCCCACAGTGGTCGGAGGCTTTGCAAAACCAACGCATCAAAACTGATTTCAGGAATTACTATTAAAATTTTTCCCTGCTGATCGTAAACCGCCTCGGCCGGAAAATGACTGGACCGGTACAAGAAGAGGGATACCAGGGCGTGCAAACTAAGAATAGCGGTACCGGGGTCATTTACGCCCGTACTCAAGGCTCGCAATCCAATTTCTCTTAATTGGCTAAACCCGTAAAAATAATTGCCCTGAATGGTTTGATTATGCCTGACGGACGTTAAGTCAATGATTTGCTTTTCCAGCGATTCCGGAATCATTTTACTTACTCCCATCAAAGGAGTGCCTGGTAGCACGAACGTACCCGGAGTAACGACTACATTAATCTGAATACCGTGTTCCGAACAAAGCGATTGTAGAGCTTCCAGATCAATCCGTTCGTAGATACCCGACTCGGTAGCTTTGACAAAATGAGAAGTATGCGTAAACGGCTGGGCAGGAACAGGTTGCGAATGAGGACAGCTTTTTTTCATTGCATCCAGCGTATCCTCAACTATTTTTTTGATCACTACTTCATATTTAACGGACTGGGTAATGTAGTGTAAAAAATAAATAAACAGGAAAATATCGAAGATCGTAAAGAACATTAGCAGGTAGATACTAAGGGCCGGAATGTAAATTCCTGATTCGACATCCCGAATCGTGCTTAACAGAAAGAAAGCATAGATGATGGTTCCGATATAAATGCCTAGAACGATTTGCTGAAACCTATTCCCGATTAACTGACCAAGTACGCGGTTACTCATCTGAGAGGCCGCCTGATTCAGCACGATCATTACCATTGAAAAGCTGAATACGGTTAGCGACAACAGTCCAGCGGCAATGGCCGTGATGATGCTTCTGGCCGTTGAAGCATCTCTTAAACGTAACCACACCAGCTCACTCTTGATCAATTTTCCCTGCGTTGAATAATCTAAAGTGATCATGATTCCACACAAAATGAGAAATCCCAGGGAGATGATCGCCGGGTAAAAGGCGATACTGTTGACGGTTTTTTGATATTTTCTGAGTAAAAAATTATTCACGGCTCTACTTGTCAAGGTGTCTGGAAACGCCGTAAAAAAATAAAACCAGTAGGGGCCCACGGGTAAAATCAGCCATTCCCTGAGCATACTTCAAAACGTATGATTTATTTTCTCTATAAGATTTCAGTTTCCCGGTATCACCCGATTGTTCTGATACCCAGGCGATCGCCGGTGATACTTTCTGTTCTTTGATCATTCGGCTTTGGGGGCAATGAACCTATAAGCAGCTGATTCTAAGCATCAGCTCACACTGACCCTAAGGGATGAGCCTTTGCTAAAGCAGCCTAGTGGCAAAACTCTTTTTCTGCAATATCCTGACTGTTCTATCCATTTTTTCGGGGAAAATTCTGGTCAACTGGCACGTACAACTACTTATATTTCACGCAAGCTGGTCGTATCTACTTGATTGTACGCGTTGTATGGCTACACCTGTCTAAAAAGGCTATTCCCTTCATTACTCCATCGCTGGTCTTGTTCCTTTCTGCTTTTTTCGAGTTCTTGCGTATACTATTGAAATCGGTCCGTTCGATTCCGTATTCGGACATGCCTCCGCTCTCGCCAGGACCTCAACGGTAAAAGCAAGCCTACGCAGTTCGCGAATGCACACCCTATACTGAAGGGAAAACTGGCAGAGAATCTAAACCTACCTTCCGCTTCGTGCCTGCTCAAACCAGCGTATAGTCGCAAGGGTCTTACTATGTATGCATAACCATCAATTAGGCACCAAGCCTCATTATCAAATCCTGGATGGGCTCCGGGGAGTAGCCGCCATCCTGGTCGTTTTTTTTCACCTGGCCGAGCCGCTGGCCAGCAGCCGCCTGGAAAATGTAGTAAACCATGGATACCTGGCCGTTGATTTTTTCTTTCTTTTATCCGGCTTTGTTATTGGTTATGCCTACGACGACCGATGGAACCGCTTAACCGTGGGCGGCTTTCTTCGTCGCCGGTTCGAGCGGCTGCAACCCCTCGTGGTGTGGGGCATGACCCTTGGTGCGGTTACCTTTTACTTTACCGACTCCCCGATCTGGCCGCTCATTCATACCGTTCCGGTCTGGAAGCTGATTCTTGTTACGCTGATCGGTTATACGCTTCTCCCGATCCCCCTTTCGATGGATATACGCGGCTGGCAGGAAATGCATCCGCTCAATAGTGTGGGATGGTCCTTATTTTTCGAGTACATCGCCAATCTACTCTACGCTTTAGGACTGAGGAAGTTATCGACAAAGGCCCTGACTGCTTTTGTCATACTGGCCGGTGCCGTACTATTGCATTTTGCGGTTACAAACCCCAATGGAGACGTTGCGGGTGGCTGGACACTCAATGCTCAACACATGCAGATCGGCATCACCCGTACGATTTATCCGTTTTTTGCCGGACTGCTTCTATCTCGGGTAGCCCGACCCGTAGCTATCAAACATGCCTTTCTCTGGTGTAGCCTGCTGATTGCGGTGGTTTTACTGATGCCACGCCTAGGCGGTGAAGCTCAGCTATGGATGAACGGTCTCTATGAAGCGTTCTGCATCATCGTGGTCTTTCCACTCATTGTTTACCTCGGTGCCAGTGGCGTGGTGCATACGCCTATGGAAGAGAAAATTTGCACCTTCCTCGGTGATCTTTCCTATCCCCTCTACATGACGCATTACGTGCTGGTGTATTTTTACGTAGCCTGGGTGAGTCATCACAAAGGCATTACCCTCAGCCAGGCCTGGCCCTACGCACTACTCACGTTTACGGGAGCCATTGGATTGGCGTATGCCAGCTTAAAGTGGTACGATGAACCGGTACGAGCCTGGTTGCGGAGAAAGCTGAAGTAGTTGAAAGCAAAATCCTGTACGCGTTGAGCCTGAGAAGGGATTGAATTCCGTACACAGGACCATCGATGAATGAACGATTGAGGACCCACCAATGGATCTACCCTGCTTAGGCCCCGATGGATCCTCCTGTCTTCTCCTGCCCGTTCGTGTAATCCGGTGCACAAGAAGCAGGAGAATACCCGTTTTGTCACTCCCTCAGGGATTCGCCGCCAGTTTACTCAACAGTGCAGCCGTTTCCTTACTTTCAACCCGTGGAGCATTGGCGTGGGTGAGCTTTCCCTTTTTGTCAAAAATCATGTACCGGGGAATGGCCTGTACTTTCGTTGCCTTGATGAAATCGGAAGCCTGGGCGTTGACGATCAGATAGTTTTCCGGGTAATCGCTGAGCTGCTCCTGCATACTGGCTGCTAGCCAGGGTTTAACCTGATTATCGATGGATAGATACACAAACACGACTTTTTCTTCCTGTAAAGCCTTGCGGAGGTGCATAGACTCCGGCATTGCGGCCCGGCAGGGACCACACCAACTGGCCCAGAAATCCACGTACATGATTTTTCCGGCGTGACGTTTCTTAAGATCTTCGAGGGTAATGCGTTTGTTTTTACTGTCGAGTAGCACCAGGGACCGCGTGGTGTTTCGTAGCTGATCAAACTTCAAAGCAAAGTTTTTTTCCAGAGACTGCGTGTAGAGCGTATCCTTCACCAGCCCTTTGTACGTCTGGTGATAGTGCAGAAAGTCAGCCTGGGAAAAGGTCCGGGCGATTCGGTACATTTCCCGCGTGAGCAGATAGTCTTTTGCCGGAGCCGGAAACAGGGCACTCGTCTGGATCAGTTCAAATGCCTGGCGGTAATCCCGGTTTACTCCGTCTTTCAGATCCATAAATCGGGCCTTTCGGGCCACGAGCCGATCGGCAACTGCATCCAGGAATTCGTGATGGTATACTTCCGGATAGTGGTAGGGATTTTTCTTGTAGTCTGCTAAAATCGCCTGAATACGATCACTGGAAAGATGTCCAGCTTCCAGTTCGACCAAGTTCGTCCGCATCTGTACCTTCTCTTTATGAAAAGCATACACTTCCGGCGATAGCATACCCGCCTGTTGCAAAGAATCCAGCACGATATGGGCCACGGCGAGATCCGCCAGTACCTGCGGGTAGAGTTTCCGCTTGACCCGGGCGATGCCACTGTCAATGCGGGCAATGTTTTGCACCGGTGTCAGGGTGGCGATTTTCTTCATCACGGCGGGATCGTTTATGATGTCCCGCATGTAAATTTTTCCCGCATCCATATAACAGCCCAGTGGTGTATATTTTTCGGTACGTCCCACGCCCTTGCGAATTAGCTCATCTACCCGAAGATCAGCCGGAAATGGCTTTCGATGCAGAATGCTCAGTTGCGGGATCGAATCGCGGTAGCTAATCAGCAGGGAGTCTCCACTTCGGAGCAGATAGTCATTGTAATCCATATAATTGGCGGAAAGCCGTGCGATTACGACTGAAGCGGGACTTTTAAAAACAATCGGATTGGGAATTTCATTGGGTTTTAATTCAAATCGGCCATTCCCATCATCGGTATACAGGGACAACAGATCGTCTCTCCTCGACCAGGACGTACGGTTGTTAATTTTAAAATGAAAATAATTATCAATCTGCGGCTGATTTTTAAATTGAATCGTAACCGATGGAGGGTTAGCAATCGTCTGACTATTCCCCTCTGCTAATGTTCCTAAAAGTAGGACCGTACCAAACAGACCGATGTTTTTCATAGGATTTTTTTAAATGTTGACGGGATGACTTGCTGCTTTAAAACAGCCCATAGTTGTTTCTATAAGCCACTATTTGTCAAATAGTTAGCTTAAGTGCTTTACAAAAAGCACCCACTGCAAGCGATGTAGGCTTGCCGATTTAATCCAAAATGGCCGATCGTTTAGCCGTTTTTAAAGACGGCGGGAAATAATCTTCTTACGCTGGAATGTCCCTGGAGCGAAGTGCTTAATTCGTAGAAAAGAATAAATAAAATGCAGGCTGATCGCATAGCAAAATTAATTATAGAGGAAGGATCTTTTTCAAATCTGCAGTAATACTAGCACTGTATATTCACAATAACTAAATAAATAGTTAAAAAATTAAAACCTTAGTTGTTTTTGTTTCATCTTGCACGGACGTTACGCATTATACGCCTTTCGGTTCACCATTCACCGCATAAAAAACTACTTCTTTTGCTTGTGCTCGGTACGGCCTGTACCCGCCACGCCAGCCTGCCGCGTTCGAGTCCGCATAATGTAGTCAGCCAACTTAATGACTCTACGTGGTTCGCTACTGGAAAGGCCATTCGCCTCATCAAGCCGGGTCAACAGCCCGGATCGGTCTTTACGCTGCAAGTGTTTACCGACCTTGACTTTTCGGGCAATAGTTCTGTCAACCGTTCCCCTGCCATTACGGGTTGCAACGGCGAATGCGTTCCTACCCAAAGTTTGTCTGTCTATCAGATCCCACTTAAAAAAGGTCGGTATACGATTGCCCGGCTTCATGGCCAGCGGGTTACGGATGTGGAGCGAACCAATTACCGACTACTGTGGAATGGCAGTGGCCTTGCCAAAGAATACGTCAATGGCAAGGGCCGTGCGAGCTGGGTGCGTATTGCCCGGTACGATCCGGAATCCTGCACGGTGGAGGGTCAGTTTTCGCTGGACCTGAACGAAAACCTCACGATTCCCAATCGCTTACAAAACCAGCTTCCGCCCGTTGCCCGTTTTCGGCACGGGGTCTTTCGCGTTGAGGTTAAGGATATACGTTTAAAAGAATAGTCCTTGTTTGAGAGCAGTACGTTAAAAGGAACAACCTTCAGCCTTTAAGCTTTGATTTTGATCAGGACAAAGCTTTATAAATAGTTTTTAAACAACATACAATCAACGCTTTATCAGAATAAGTCTTGATTGAGGCAGGCAGTAGCTCGGGCTCCAGGGCTCATGTTTAGCCGTATCTGATCAGCCTCTGGTTTTACTACTGAAGGGTTGCCAACAGAATGGGGCAAGAAAATCCCCTGCTTCCAGAGGCTGATTCTTTTTGTTCTCACCCCCTTACCTGGCCCATTCCTTTCCGATTACTCTGTGATTTTCACCTAAAAGGTAATAAAGTTGCTCTGACGTAGCCCGGGCCTTGATTTCACCTCGGCCCAGCAATGAAACGTATGGCTTCCCTGAAGCAATGAAAACCCTTTTCAAGCATAAGAAAACGATGATAGAAACAAAAGGATACGCCGCCCAGACCAAGGATACGCCCCTGGCTCCCTGGTCTTTTGAACGCCGGGAACTCGGTCCGCACGATGTTCAGTTCGATATTACGTACTGCGGCGTCTGCCACTCGGATTTGCACCAGATCCGGGATGAATGGAACAATGGGATTTTCCCTATGGTTCCTGGTCACGAAATCGTAGGCCGCGTGGTGGCCGTGGGTAGCCACGTGCAAAAGTTCAAGGTAGGTGATTTGGCGGGAACGGGCTGTCTGGTAGACTCCTGCCGTACCTGCGAAAATTGCCAGCACGGTCTGGAGCAATACTGCCTCAACGGCAACAGTCAGACGTACAATGGGCTGGAGCAGGATAAGAAAACACCGACGTACGGGGGCTATTCCAACACCATCGTGGTGCACGAAGATTTTGTACTGCACATCCCCGAAAATCTCGATCTGGCAGCTACGGCTCCCCTGCTCTGTGCCGGTATTACTACGTATTCGCCCCTGCGACACTGGGGCGTAAAGCCAGGCCATAAACTGGCGGTTCTGGGTCTAGGAGGTTTAGGCCACATGGGCGTAAAATTCGGGGTTGCTCTGGGAGCGGAAGTAACCGTGCTGAGTACCTCACCGAGCAAAGAACAGGATGCCAAAGCCCTCGGTGCCCACAAGTTTATCGTGACCAAAGACCCCGAACAACTGGCTTCCGTAACGGGCTATTTCGATTTTATTCTCGATACGGTTTCCGCCGAGCACGATTACAATCAGTACCTGGCCTTACTCAAAACTGACGGCGTTCATATTTGCGTTGGAGCCCCGCCAACGCCCTCGGCTATTCTGGCCTTCAGTCTGATTCCGGGGCGTAAAAGTCTGGCTGGTTCGAACATTGGTGGTATTGCCGAAACGCAGGAGATGCTGGATTTCTGTCAGGATAAGAACATCGTTTCGGACATTGAAATCATTGCCATAAACGATATTCACACCGCCTACGATCGCATGCTGAAAGGTGACGTACGCTACCGCTTTGTAATCGATATGGCGACTTTGTAAGAGCCCCAATCGATGTCGGTTAATGGCCTGTCAAGACAATGATCATTGTACCCATTGGAAAGCCCCTTCCATCGCTGGTCTTCACTAGTAGTAGGAGGGGCTTTTGACATACGTAGCCTTACGTCTGCCTTGCCACGCACACCTATCAGCATTTACCGCCATTTGTCCACCTATCCCCGTTCTTTGTTAGACAAAAGGCAGTTGATTGGCCCGTAGTTTTGCCAGCAAATCAATCGACTATGGCCAATCTTCTTAAAAAAGCAGCGTCGGGTTTACTGGAAAAAATGCTTACTCCGGCTCAGGTAGTTAGCGTCCGGGCCTGGCAACCGTCCACCCTGCACGAAATTGTCATTCATACCCCAACCGTTGCCATGGAAAAGTGGGAAAGTATCAAGCGTTTCAAGTGTCAGGTAGAAACGCTTACGTACCGCGATTATACACCTGCCGAATGGGACGTTGACACCCGGCAATGTACCTTTTATATCGAAACCGGACATGCGGGGGCTGGCAGTCGCTGGGCCCGACAACTCAAAGGGGGTGATACTATTTTGCTGGGCCTCGCTCATGCGGCTCCTGTACCCGAAAAGCCGGGAGAAATCCTTTGCCTGGGGGACGCCAGTGCCTTGGGCCACTTTTTGAGCCTGCGACAACTCACGACCCGGGAACATTATCCCATGCAAGGCTGCGTCCTGCTCACGGATGACTACGTGTTTCCGGCCTCCTGGCAGTACCCCGAATTCGAGTTTCGAGTAAAAAGTCACAGCAACGGACAGGCGGAGCTGGAACAATGGCTTCAAACGCAGTCGTTACAAGCGTACACCAGCATTTATATTGCCGGAAATATTCCGCTGGTACAAAGCCTGCGAAAAAAACTAAAAGCCATGCCGGATGTGCACGCTAAAATTTACGCACACGGATTTTGGTCCTGACTACAGCCATGACCCAGGAAACCATAGCCCTTTACTCGCTCATTGAAAGCCTGTCAGGCGTTGAGATTCAATCGTTTTCATTTGATGAAATCGAGGTACTTGCCCAGGATCGAAGCATGATGCCTCACCGCCACGATCACTACTGCTGTTTTTTGCTGGAACGGGGAGCGGTTAATTTTAGCATTGATTTTCAGGAGATGGAAGTTGGTACGTCAAGTTTATTGATCTCCTGTCCCGGACAAGTCCACCAGCTGGGTTTTGCCCGACAAGCTCACGGCTGGATGCTGGCCTGCGATGCGGCTCTGATTGATCCCAAAGCCCGCACCGTGATTGATCAGGCTTTTTCCCGAATCGTACTCATGCGTCTGGACGCGTCCAGCCTGGATTGGTTCATTAATCTGTTTAAACTTATCCATACGCGAGTACACGCGGAGCAACCCGAGCGTTTTCAGGCTCAGCTTTTGCAACATTTGTTGAATGCCTTTTTTTATCAGGCTGCTCATCTCTTTCAGACCCAGGAAGAGCAACGCATTCAGCAGCATACCCTTCGAAGCGTTGACCTGTCAAAAAGATTTCAGCAATTGGTAAAAGAACATTTCCTGAACCTGAAAAGACCCGCCGATTACGCCGCGATGCTCAACATTACGGTGAGTTACCTAAATGACACGGTAAAATCGGTTACGGGTTTTCCTTCAACGTATTTTATTCAGCAGGAGGTAATCCAGGAGGCTCAACGACAGCTTTTCTACACAACCCAAAGCGTCAAGGAAATTGCTTATGGCCTGGGTTACGAAGATGGGAAGTACTTCACCCGTTTGTTTAGCAAGCTCGTTGGGAAGTCCCCCACGGATTTCCGAAAACTACACGTTTCCGAGTAAGCCTTTCGGTAAGAAATATCCCGTTTTACAGTAGCATCAGACCCACTTAGCTATGAAATTTCTAATCATTGGAGACATCCAGGCGGAAGATTCGCTAACGTTTGACGTAGCGGATTATCTATGGAATAAGGGTAATGAAATCTATCTACAAAGTTTAGATGCCGACCGGTCTGACGCGGAAACACCGGGATTAGAAATTTCGGATGCTGTTGTGATTGTTCAGCCCGCGTTAGCTGCCGTAAGCTTAGCATACCCATTTCTTACCCCGAACCTCCCTGAAGGCAACAACACCCCTGCTTCCCGTACCGAAGACCGTTTATCGATTCGGCAGCTACTTCGCCAACAAAAACTGGTTTTTCTCTTTTCGCAGAACGGTATTTTCTCGAATCTGCGGTCTGATGTGTCCCGGATTCATAAAATCTTCACGTACCCAGAATTAAACCAAACCGCCCTTTTCCAATTTTTTGCCTGGTGTAAAACGCTTGGTCTTTTTGCTTAAATACCTGACTGTTGTAGTACGATCTGCCCAATCGGACTCAAGTTTAAAAAAATAGCCTGAATGGGTGGGCGGACTATCCAAATCCATCCTACTCTTTTTGGGTTGGAATAAAGCTTCCACCCGAGTGAATGAAACATCCACCTGTACGGGCAACTTACTCAATGGGCTGAATCGTAATTTCTCCTTCCACGTCCGAGGCAGGGGCTTCCAGTCTTTGGCGGTAAACAGGCCGTCTTTGCCCACGTTTTCTTTCAGCCGGGCCGGGAAGTTGGTGTTATAAAACTTCTTGTACGCCCCACCCTGCTTCTCCAGACTAATAATGCGGTTAGCCATGCCATTGGCTACTTTGATTTCCAACGAATTGCTGGCTTTTAACCAGCGTTCATCCAGCACTACCTGCTGATCATTTTCCAATAAGGTACCTACTGATGTTCCGTTTAACCGCACTTCGGCACTACCATGAAGTTTGCCCAGCTGCAACAGCCAGCGTTTGGCCGGACCTTCGGGTTTAGTAAACGTAGTTTGGTAACGAGCCAGTCCCGAAAACTCCTGTAATGCAGGTTGGTTGACCTCCGTCCAGGGTTTTAATGTGGTTAGTTCTAGATCTGCTGGTAAACTTGGCCCCCCTTCCATAAAGTGTACCTTCCAGGGACCCTTCAGGGCTATTTTTGCTCCGGCTGTTTTGTAATAGGGAAAAGGTGTTCCCGTCCGTTGGGTGGGTGCCGTTTCCAGGATCAACGAAGCTCCAGCGGCCAGTTGAACCCAAACGTTTCCGTCCTGCAAACGAGCGAGTCCCTTGTTACCCGTATACGCATCGTACAAAGCAACCGAGGCGGCCCTGGTCGAAAGCGGTAACCAGCCTTCCCAGGCATTTTTATTGGTATTCAGGATAAAGTACAAGGTCTTAGACCCAATCATCCGGCGGCTAAACTGAATCCCTTCGGCCACCATCGCTTCCCGCCGTACCTGAGCCTGCTCGAGTAACCCGGTCAAATCATTACCAATTAAAATTCGCCCTTCACCCCAGACGGCCTGCTGACCAGCCTCCGATTTCGACCATTGTAAACCCGCGAACCCTTCGTCAAAAGCCTTTTGCTGGGTTTCGTGCCGGGACAGACCCGGCACCCGCTCGGGCCGGTTTTTGTAAAAAATGACCGTGGCTCCGTCGTGTACCCGTTGCAGGAGGGCTTTTTGCGTTGCCAAAGGCAGGTACTGCACGGCGGGCAAGACGAGCGTCTGGTAGCGGCTTCCTTTACTGAGCAGCTGGTTTTGCTGGGTTTGTAACGTCAGGATTTGTTTATCCGAAATATAGTCAAACGCGTAACCTTTCGCCTGCATTTCTTCGGCACTGGCTTCGAAAACGGTACCCTTAAAACCCTTCTCCATGCCATCAAAGTGTTGCAGCAACTCGCGACCGGGCTCGTTGTACTTATCGGCTAGCGGATAATACAGCAGGACATCGTTATTGGCCCGACCCTGCTGAAGAAAGGACTGCGACCGGGCAATATACTGGTTCAGCGTTGGGAAATGGTGCCAAAAGGGGTTGGTGGGCTGAAAATGGACGGCCGCGTAAAACAACCAGCCCGGCCAGGGGTCGGTACTGGGCGAATATTCAATGCCGTGGTAAAACAAATGATTTACTCCACCTAGAAAGTACAGATCCGTAGCCCGCTTGACGTCACCCAGCGTGGAAACAAAGTGCTCATTAAGCCAGGTAGCTGCCTCGCAGGAAACGAGCGTTTTGCCCGTCACGTGAGCAGCCGACGAAGCGAACTTAAAACGGAAAATATCCCGGCCTTCTGTCTCGGGAATATCGGAGGTGGCGTACAAATCCAGAATGTTGGCGGGTGAGCCGTGGGACTGATTACGAATGGGATAGCCCCGCTGATTCGCCCATTTTCGCCAGGCCGCCGTATAATTTTCCTGCAATAATTCACTGATAGTGAGCCGGTAATCGTATAAAACGCCGAGTTGGTTTTCACCCTTGTCCAATAAATCGAAGAGGTGCTCTTCCAGTGCATAGCCCCGACGTTTCCTGAATTCGGCAAAGAACTCCGGCGTCCAGTTGGATTGGCCCCGGGCGTCGTCCACTTCGTAGGAATCGTTGAACATCGCCCGTAAACCGTTCAGCGTATGACCCTTAAATGCCTGATCAAAGTGGTTCAGGTATCGATCCGTCGCGGCCTTCGAGAAGTGATCGATGGCATAACCTTCCCCGCCGGGGGCCGCCCGTTCGACCATCTTGCCGTGCATGCCTTCGAAGAGGGCCAGCAATTTCCATGATCCAGCGGGTGCCTGCCAGTTGAGCGTACCGCTCGCGTCGAGTTTGCTGGTCAGATCCAGCGTGGTACCCTGCTGATTGCGGGCCACCAGCCGCTGGGCTTTGAGCTGTGCGGGGTACTGAATCTGATCCAGAGCCAGTTCCTGTAGATTGGTATTAGCGGCTAAAGGGGCTTTTACCTGCGACAATTCCAGTTTCGTCGGATTCGCCGTTCGAACGAAGCCGGGTACAAAGTACAGTACTTTTTCCGACAGGCGTTGTCCTTCTTTGAGTTCGTAGGTTTGGTGATACACCGTTTTGGCGGCATCTTTCTCGGTAACCCAGGGTCCGCCAAAGGGCCAGCCTGAGCCCTGCGACATATCAATCCCCAGATTCAGGCGTTTGGCTTCCTGGAGGGTATACGTTAAAGCATCCATCCATTGCGGACTTAAATAGGGCAGAAAGTCTTTTTCGTAGCCTTTCACCCCGTAAATCGGTACAATTTCAAGCCCACCCAATCCGGCTTTCTGGTAAGTTTCCAGAGCCTTGCGAAGCTCCTGATTCTTAACGGCACTGCCCTCCCACCACCAGCGGGACCAGGGTTTATGCTGAGAGGTAATCACTGGCCAGTTCACCTGAGCCTGACTGGCTGCGGCGACACTCAGTAAGCACGTCAGCAGGCAGGCGGATAGCGTCGTTTTTTTCATAGGCAGTTTCATCGAGGCACCGGGGTTCAGTCACGCGGATACGTTACTAGAGTGATCTGTTTTTACTGGACTGTACCCCTACAGACAACAGACCGTTACGCAAGATTTGATACTGACTTTCCTCTCTATACGTTTTAAGACCCAACAAATTTTTTCTGGGATTTGCAGAGGTGTTTGGACAGGGATTTGTTTTAACCAGGGTGTATGCACTTCGTATAACGATACACTACTTCTCCCCCGTTCCGAAGGGAAATAAAGCCGAGGGAACATGCGACTGGTTCATCAACTGAGCCAGTTCTTTGCTTTTAGCGGGATGTTTCGAGGCCAAATTGGTAGTTTCACCCGGATCTTTCGATAAATCGTAAAGTTCAACCGGGCCATTCGGCTGACGACCCGCGTTTAATCGCACGGCTTTCCAGTTGCCCTGGCGAATGGCTTGCTTGCCATTTTGTTCGTGAAATTCCCAGTAGAGATAGTCATGTTGAGGCTGCTTGCCACGCCCCGTCAACGTCGCCGCAAACGAAAGTCCATCAATGCCTTGGGGAGCACTCGTACCCGCCAATTCACCGAACGTGGGTAACAAATCCCAGAAGGCTCCGAGGTAGGCACTCGACGAACCCGCTTTGATCGTACCGGGCCAGTAGGCCACGAACGGCTCCCGAATGCCTCCTTCGTACAGATCCCGCTTGTACCCCCTGAAAGGTCCGTTGCTATCGAAAAAATCCGGATCAGCTCCGCCTTCGATGTGGGGCCCGTTATCGCTGGTAAAAATGATGAGCGTATTCTTATCCAGTCCTTTTTCCTTGAGTTTAGCTACGATTTGCCCGACGTACCAATCCAGCCGGGCCACCATCGCCGCGAAGGTAGCGTGTGGGTAGGGCTGCGAAGTGTATCCGCCCCGGGTCGCTTCGGCACCGTAATCGTGCCCCATGTAGGGTTTTTCGGGAAACTTGCCTTTATAGTACTGTAACAGACTGTCGTCGGGAACCAGCAATTCGGCGTGGGGCAGAATGTAGGGCAGGAACAGGAAGAAGGGTTGGTCGTTGGATTGGGCTTCGACAAAGTCCAGTGCTTTGGCCTGAATCAGATCAGGAGCGTACTGCTTCGTTTGACGAAGGTTTTCATTGGCTTCCAAAACAATCTTCCGGTCATTTTCCCACAGATGGTTAGGATAGTACCGGTGAGCCAGCGTTTGACAATTATAGCCGTAGAAGGCATCAAAGCCCTGACGATTCGGGTCGCCAACGGAGCCCGTGGGTCCTAGGCCCCATTTTCCAAACGCCCCGGTTTTGTACCCCGCCTGTTGCAATACTTCGGCCACGGTCACGACCGAGTCGGCGATGGGTTCCTGTCCCTCAGGTGATACGCCCTTGTTGCCCCGGATGTACGTATGCCCCGTGTGATGGCCCGAAATGAGAGAGGACCGCGAGGGAGCACAGACGGAGGTACCGGCGTAAAACTGCGTAAATCGCATGCCTCCAGCGGCCAGCCGGTCAAGGTTGGGCGTTTTGATCTTCTTCTGCCCGTTAAATCCTACATCGCCGTAACCCAGATCATCCGCAATAATAAAGACGATGTTGGGCCGGGGAGCTTTTTGAGCCCGAACCATCGAAGCAAAGGACAGTATAAGTATAACCGTATAGCTGAACGAAAATCGCATGACAAAGGATTTTAAACTAATCTGAAAAAGACGCCAAAACGGTGGGGTACTCCCTTACTCAAGCCGTAGAGAGCACGCTGAAAGCTCGTGACAACCGTTCATTGATTCAAAAGGGAAGAAAGACCCAACAAAACCTATTAATCTACTAAATTTATAGGAAAATAAAGGCAGATAAAAAGACGAAGGCAACTTTTTTAACATGCAATGACTAAAATATCATAGATTATCCCTGACTTTCAGATTATTATATAATTTAAATTCAACATCTACTTTAGAAAGAAAGCCCCCGTTAGAAACGTTTAGTATACATCGGGCGAAGGACTTTCGGTTTAAAGTAAAATGATTGCTTCAGGATTTGGTACCACTAATCTGTACTCAGGATATGGCAGGCTTATACTCTGGCAATTTACTTTTTGCCTTCTAAACCGTTCTGGGAAATGTTTGCATTACTGTCTTGCCTCTGGTTGTTCACCCTCCTTACAAATCCTGAAATTTCCTCCTTTTTCTCAATGCTTAAGAATAGCTGTCCCACTCGAATCTGTGCTAATTCCGCGTATACTTAAAGCGGACAGAATGACTTAAAAGTGGGGGTTCATTATCCTGAAACATCCGTTACGTTTATTTATCGCTCGTTCAGCGGGGCCAGCAGGTAGGCCGTGCTCCGGCCCCCTGACTCCTCCTGAATCAGAATCCCCTGGGCCATTAAGTTTTGAATATCCCGTAAGGCGGTATCCTGCGAACATTTCGCAATCTTCGCCCATTTCGACGTGGTTAGTTTGCCATCGAAGCCATCCATAAGTTTGTTCAACAGAAGTTTTTGCCGCTCATTAAGGGACTTGGTGGTCAGCCATTCCCAATACCGGGCTTTGCTCAAAACGGTGTTGAGTACTTCGCCCGAAGCTACTACGGCTCGATCCAGACAGGCGAGAAACCAATCCAGCCATTCGGTGATGTCTACTGTTCCTTTTTGGGTTTTTTCCAGCATGTCGTAATACATCCCCCATTCTTTGCGGATTTGGGCAGACATGCTGTAAAAGCGTTGTGTACTGGTGTCGGCTCGGGAGAGTTGCAGATCGGCAATCGTTCGGGCAATCCGTCCATTGCCGTCATCAAAAGGATGGATAGTCACAAACCACAAATGAGCAATCCCGGCCTTAATCACGGGATCTATTAACTGTTCACTGTTAAACCACTCCAGAAAACGTTGCATCTCCTCCTCAAGCCGGTCAAATGCTGGAGCCTCGAAATGAACCCGTTCGCGTCCCATGGGTCCTGAAATAACCTGCATGGGACCGTCTCCTTCCGTTCGCCAATTCCCAACCGTAATCTTGTACATGCCGCTGTATCCGGTCGGAAACAAAGCGGCATGCCAGCCAAACAACCGCTCTTTGGTCAAAGGGTAATCATAGTGTTGAGTCGCATCCAGCAGCATTTCAACAACCCCTTCCACATCCCGATCTGCCCGAACCAATCCGAAGGTCTCAATTCCCAGTCGCCGGGCAATGGAGGAGCGAACCTGATCAGCTTTCAGTATTTCTCCCTCTATTTCACTCGTTTTAATAACTTCCAGGGTCATGGTTTCAAGCATTGCTTCTGTCTGGAGCGTGAATCCAAGTCCAGCCATTTTACCTAGTAGATGACCTTGTTTGTGCCGTACGGTTGCTAACGTATGAATGAGTTGCTCAGAATGCCAGTGGAAATGAGGCCAGTCCTTATTATTATAGATATACATAACAGATTCACCGCATAATATGCGGTGAATATACTCCAAATACTGCATACACCCAAATCTAATCGCCGCATATTGTGCGGCGATTAATCCACGTATTCACCGCATTTCTTTTGTCAACTTCCAGCTTACTCGTAACTAATTTGTACCTCCTGGACCTCTTCAAGCGTCAATGGAGATTATTTACTGGTAATCGGGGTCGATTTTATACCCGACGAATGAGTTGGCGTTCTTTCCGACTGGGTAAGCCGTTTGGTCGGCTGGGTAACAAAAAAGGAAGCTTACCTTTGGGTACTATCTATATTTGTTGCATTAAAAGCAATCAAAGTGAAACACTTCCCATTTTTGAAAAACAATACACTGCTGGTAGTCCTTTTCGGTACACTTCTGGCCCTGGCTGGTTGCCATTCCTCCGCGGAAAACCAAACCACGCAGGCCGCAGCCCCGCAACGACGCAGCGTACTAACCCTCCAGGAACGTTCCGTAACCCTTCATAAAGAGTATCCAGCCCGCATTGAAGGTAAAGTCAACGTTGACATTCGTCCGCAGGCGGAAGGCTATCTGGAAAAGATTTACGTCGAAGAAGGAGCCTTCGTTCGGGCGGGTCAGCCGCTGTTCAAAATCGCCGATGCTCCTTACCGCGAAGCCCTGCATACGGCTCAGGCTAACCTGGGAGCCGCCCAGGCGGAACTGAAAAAAGCCACCCTGGAGGTTGAGAAATTCACCGAACTCAGTCAGAATCGGGTCACCTCCGAATTTCAGCTGAAAACGGCCAAAGCTGCCTACGAAACGGCTAAGGCCAATGTGGCTTTACAGCAGGCTGCCGTCGCTACGGCTCAGATCAATCTGGGCTTTACCCTCGTCAAGGCTCCGGTTAGTGGCTACATTGGCCGTATTCCTAAACGCCTCGGCAACTTGGCTTCCCGCAGCGATACCGAACCCATGACGACGCTTTCGGACATCAGTCAGGTCTACGCCTACTTTTCGATGACCGAGCAGGACTTTCTTCAACTCAGTCGGAGTTCCACGCAATCGCTCAGCGAAACCCTCCAAAAGTTGCCGAACGTACAGTTGGTACTCGCCGATGGCAAGCCCTTCGAGCAGCCCGGCAAAGTACAGATGGTGGACGGAAAATTCGACACGGGCACGGGTAGTATCGGCGTTCGGGCGGCGTTCTCCAACCCCCGGTATTTGCTCCGCTCGGGTAATACGGGTCGCATTGTGCTACCCGAAACCCGGCAGAATGTTATTCTCATCCCAACACAGGGCGTGGCTGATATTCAGGACCAGTTCTATGTCTTCCGTCTGACCCAGGATAACCACGCCGAGCGGGTACCGATTGAGGTCAATGGAAAAAGTGGTGATAACTACGTGCTGGTTAAAGGTGTCAAGGTCGGCGACCGGATTATCGCCAAGGACGCCGGAATGGTAACGGAAGGCGAACAGGTCCAGCCCGTTCAGTAAATGATGTAGTGCAGCCGGTACCTTCACCGGCTTATTCTTTCCCGATATGCTTCAAAAAATTATTCATAGGCCCGTACTGGCCACGGTCATCTCCATTGTACTGGTGCTGCTGGGACTTATTTCTCTGACGCAGCTGCCAGTCATGCAGTTCCCTGACATTGCCCCGCCAACCATTTACGTATCCGGTCTTTACCCCGGTGGAAACAGTGAAAGCGTGACGCGTTCGGTGATTACGCCCCTGGAAGAATCCATCAACGGGGTGGAAAACATGCAGTACATCAAGTCTACGGCGGGTAGCGATGGTTCGTTTTCCATTCAAGTCATCTTTAATCAGGGTACGAACCCCGATCAGGCGGCCGTAAACGTACAGAACCGGGTTGCTCAGGTCAACAGTCAGATTCCTGCGGAGGTAATTCGGGCGGGGATTACGACCATCAAACAGCAGAATAGTAACATCATGTTCTTTAACGTGATGAGTCAGGATTCAGCCAAATTTAACGAGCTTTTCCTTCAGAACTACGCCAAAATTAACCTGGTACCGGCCCTCAAGCGGATCAAAGGGGTAGGAAACGTGCAAATTTTCGGGAGTAAGGACTACTCGATGCGAATCTGGCTGAATCCGCAAAAGCTGACGGTAAACAACCTCGTTCCACAGGACATTGAAACGGCCATTGCTAACAGCAGTCTGGAAGCCTCACCGGGGAAACTGGGTGAAGAATCGAAGGCTCCCCTACAGTACATTGTCAAATACAAGGGCAAGCTCAACAAACCCGAAGAGTTTGAACACATCATTCTGAAAGCCAAACCCGACGGATCGTTGCTCCGGCTCCGGGACGTGGCCCGCATTGAGTTCGGTTCCGCTTTTTACGACAGCGATAACAAAGAAGACGGCAAACCAGCCGTTACCCTGGCCATTCAGCAGGTCAGTGGCTCCAATGCCAATGAAATTGAAATTGCCGTTCGTAAAACCCTCGATGAAAGCAGTAAACGCTTCCCCAAGGGCGTGCAGTACGACATCATTCAAAGCGTGAAAGAACGCCTCGATCAATCCATCGATCAGGTAAAGCAGACGCTGGTGGAGGCATTTATCCTCGTATTTATCGTCGTGTTTCTATTTTTGCAGGACTGGCGTTCCACGCTGATTCCGGCGATTGCCGTACCCGTAGCCATTATTGGTACCTTCTTCTTTTTACAGATCATCGGCTTTTCGATCAACGTACTGACGCTTTTTGCTCTGGTACTGGCCATCGGGATTGTCGTGGATGATGCCATTGTCGTGGTGGAAGCTGTTCACGCGAAAATGGAAAAAGAACACTTGGAGCCCGAACAGGCTACGGTTTCCGCCATGCAGGAAATTACGGGAGCCATTTTATCCATTACCATGGTGATGGCGGCCGTATTCCTTCCCGTTGGGTTTATGAGCGGTCCGGCGGGGATTTTCTACAAGCAGTTTGCTTTTACCCTGGCGAGTGCCATTCTGATTTCAGCCGTAAATGCTCTAACCCTGAGTCCGGCCCTGTGTGCCTTGTTTCTGAAAAATACGCACGGGGAGACACCCAAACAGAATTTCAGTCAACGCTTTGTGACGGCCTTCAACGCGGGTTTCGACAACCTGACGTCCAGGTACATCCGTAGCATTCAGTTTCTCATTGCCCGCAAATGGGTAGGGATTGCCGCACTGGCTCTGGTCACCGGACTGGCCTTTTTCCTGATGAACCGGGCACCCAAGGATTTCGTACCCAACGAAGACGACCGCTTCATTGTCTACTCACTTTCCTTACCGCCGGGTACTAACCTGAAATTCACAACCGCCGCTATTCGCCGCATCGATCAGGCCGTTAAGAAAATGCCGGAAGTAGAATCCGTGACGAGCGTATCTGGCTTTAACCTGTTGAGTAACAGTGCCGGTCCCGCCTACGCCGTCGGCTTCATTCGCCTGAAAGCCATCAAGGATCGTGGAGAAATTCAGGACATGAACGAGATTATCGAAGCCATGAACCAACGGCTGACGAACGTCAAGGAAGGGGATTTCAGTCTCTTCCGTTCGCCTCCGGTGGAAGGTTTTGGTAGCGTAAACGGCTCGGAACTCGTACTACAGGACAAGACTGGGGGTGAACTAAGTAGCTTTAATACCCAGGCTCAGCAAATCATTGGAGCCCTGAATCAGGACCCGGCCATTGGAGCGGCGTTCACCACTTTTCGCAGTGACTTCCCGCAGTTTGAAGTGATTGTTGATGAAGATAAAGCCTACCAGCTGGGCACTACGCCCCGCGAAGTCATGACGACGCTGCAACTCTTCTACGGTGGTGCCCAGTCGAGTGATTTTGTTCGCTTCGGGAAATTCTACCGGGTGAACGTCAAAGCCGAAGGCCAATTCCGGATGGATGAAGAATCCCTGAATCAGGTCTTCGTCAAGAATGCCAGTGGTCAAATGATTCCGATTGGTAATCTGGTTCGCTTAAACAAGGTATACGGTCCCGACGTGGTCAACCGCTACAACTTGTTTAACAGCATTACCGTCAATATTCTGGCCAAGGAAGGCTACAGCAACAGTCAAAGCATGGATGCCACCGAGCGTATTCTCCAGGCGAAATTACCCGCAGGCTACGGTTACGAATGGAGCGGACTGAGCCGGGAAGAAAAAGAATCCGCGGGCCAGATGGTACTTATCTTCGGTATGTGCGTGGTATTCACCTACTTCCTGCTGGCGGCTCAGTACGAGAGCTATCTGCTGCCCCTGGCCGTTATTTTATCCATTCCGACGGGTTTGCTGGGCGTGTATCTGGCCATCGGCATGGCGGGTATTACCAATAACATTTACGTGCAGATTGGACTGATCATGTTGATTGGGTTGCTGGCTAAAAATGCGATTCTGATCGTTGAGTTTGCCCTCAAAGCCCGGCAGTCGGGGCTGGGTATTGTGGAGGCGGCCGTGGAAGGAGCCCGGCAACGTTTCCGCCCCATCTTGATGACTTCGCTGGCTTTCGTGGCCGGTTTGATACCGCTGATGTTTGCGACGGGGTCCTCCGCCGTAGGTAACCGTTCCATCAGTACCAGTGCGGCGGGAGGAATGATCACCGGAGTCCTACTGGGACTGCTGATTATTCCACTGCTGTTTGTCCTTTGCCAGTCTTTGCAGGAAAAAATAAGCCGGAAACGCTCCCGGCCCCAACCTGTACATGCGTAGAAAAGCCAGGTTAACGATAGATGAGAAGTAAACTCCGACCCGCCTCCGCTGGCCTGTGAGGCGGGTTCGGGGCTTGCTTCCGTCAACATTTCCCTTATCTAATCGATTGATTAGCACATGAAAGCCTTTTATTCCCTACTACTCGTGTTTGTTCTGCTTACCGCCTGCCGGGTGAGTAAGGATTTCAAACGCCCCGACACCCAGACGCCCCGGCAGTTTCGCAACGATCAGCCCGCCGATTCCAGTCTGGCTACGCTGCCTCACCTCCGGGATTTTTTCGCCAATCCTTTACTTCAGGCATTAATTGATACAGCCCTGACGTCTAATAACGATTTGCGAATTGCCATTAAAAATATTGAATATGCTCAGACTACGTTAAAGCAGGTGAAACTCAACTATCTGCCCGATCTGAACGCTCAATTGCAGGTGAGTCGCAACCGAACGGCCCGCAACAGCTTCGCGGGTTTGGGGAATGAAGCTTTTATTGGTACGCTAAATGTCAGTGACTTTAGTCTGAATATGGGCCTAAACTGGGAAATTGATCTCTGGGGTCGCGTCAGACGACAAAAAGAACAGGCCTTGTCGGATTTGCTTCAAAACGAAGCAATCAAACGTGGCGTACAAACGCGGCTGGTTGCCGATGTAGCCAGTGGGTTTTACAACCTGTTGATGCTGGATGAACAGCTCAAAATTGCCGTCCATAGTCAGGAGTTGAGTGACTCTACCGTACGCATTACGAACATCCAGTATCGCGTCGGGGAAGCGACGCAACTAGCCATTCAGCAAGCCAAAGCTCAACTCGAAGCCACCAAGCAACTGATTCCGCAAATCCAGCAAAGTATTATCCAACAGGAAAACGCTCTGAGCTTGCTCTGCGGCCAGTACGCCAAAGGAATTCTGCGTCAGGTGCATACCAGTTCGGAATTCACGATCAATCCGAAAGGCGGCTACGAAGTGTCGCTACTGGCCGCCCGGCCCGATATTCACGCCGCCGAATACGCCCTTCGCTCGGCCAACGCCCGGCTGGGTATTGCTCAAACAGCCCTGTATCCTCGCTTACTCATTACCGCTCAAAGTGGTCTTACTTCCTTTCAGGCTTCGAACTGGCTGAGTGTGCCGGGATCGTTTTTCTGGAATATTGCCGGAGGACTTACTCAGCCGATCTTCCAGCGTCGCCAACTGAGAACTCAGGTGGAGCAGGCTCGTATTGATCAGGAACGGGCAGCCATTACCTTTCAGCAGGCCGTACTCGCGGGTTATATGGAAGTATCGAATGCCCTGGTAGCCAACCAGAAACTCGAAGAGCAGATTCAATCAGCTACTAATCGGCGACAAGCCCTCGAAGAAGGCATTGGCTCAACGGAGCTGCTGTTTAAAAACGGCATGGCGAATTACCTGGAAATTATTACCGCCCAAAGTAATTACTTGCAGTCCCGACTGGCCGTCACTCAATTAGAACGCGAAAAAGCCAGTGCTACCATTGAGCTCTACCGGGCTTTGGGCGGTGGCTGGCGTTAATTCCAACAAGCGTATGCCTGGCACTCCTCTGCATCTGGATCGTCGTACCTACAAACGGTACATTCGACTCGCCCTGACTCCCGTGGTCATGCTGGCCATTCACGTGCTGTACTACCTCATTAATCCGGAAAGCTCGCTCTGGAATATTGGTAGTACCCTCGTCTGCAAACAGTGGGCGACGGACCTGACCATCACCTTCCTGTTTTGCTGGCTGTTGATCGAAGTAAGTATCGGTATTGCCGATGGATTGGAAGGCTGGTTCCCCTGGTCCAGCTCGCCACTCCTGCGGTTTATCGTGCAGACCGTCTGTACGCTACTGGCCAGTGTGATCATTTTGTTGATTGAGGATCAGTTATATGCCTGGATTTATCCGGAAACGCCCACGCCCAAGGAAGTACTGGAAGCCTGGCAGTTTCTCGTCGTCAATCTAATCGTAGCTCTCATGGTGAGCACCTATCATACGGGTTACTTTCTGTTGAACCGCTGGAAAACCACGCTGGAAGAAGCGGCCGAATTGAAAGTAAAGACGCTGGAACTGAAAGAAATGGCCCTGCAGGCGGAGTTACAATCGCTCAAGCTTCAACTCGATCCGCATTTTCTCTTCAATAACTTCAGTACCTTATCCGAACTGATTCTGGAAAATCCTTCCAAGGCTTCCCTCTTTCTGGATAAACTGGCCAAGGTGTACCGCTACATGATCCAGAACATGAAGCAGGATTTGGTACCCCTCAAGGATGAGATTGCTTTCGTGCAAGCGTACCAGTATCTGATTGGCATCCGGCACGGGCAACAGGTGCTGATTGAACTGGATCTTAATCCGACACTCGGTCATAAGTGGATTCCACCCATTTCCATTCAGTTATTGATTGAAAATGCCATCAAGCACAACCGGGCAACCCTAGCCGAACCCTTAACCATTCGTATCGAGCAGGTTGGTAATCGCCTGTGCGTGACCAACAACATCCAGCCCTTTCCGACGCCGCTACCCTCTTCGGGTTTGGGACTGAAAAACATTAAGAATCGGTATCGCATTCTTTCCAGTCAGGTACCGGTGGTAAACGCCAATGGCCAGCACTTCTGGGTAGAACTCCCCTTATTCGATTTCCCCCACGCCCCGCAATCCAGTCTTAGCCTGAGCACTACGCACGAATGAATACGAGCCTTTTGTCCTGTTTGATTATTGAAGACGAACAAGCCAATGTGAACCGTCTGATTCGACTGCTGCAAAGCCTTCGCCCGAATCATCAGATTTTGGCGGTATTAGGTACCGTCAGCGAAAGTGTGGCCTGGCTGAAAACGCAACCTAAGCCTCCATTAATTTTTATGGATATCCGGCTGGCGGATGGCATTTGTTTCGACATTTTCTCGCAGGTACCCGTCAGCAGCCCCATCATTTTTACCACGGCCTACGACGAGTACCTGATGATGGCCTTTAAGGTTACCAGCATTGATTACTTGTTAAAACCCATTGACGCCGACGAACTAGCTCAGGCCCTGGATAAGTTCGATCAGCTGCATCCTACCCAATCTGCCACCGACCCAGCTACGCTTTACGCCGAGTTTCTGGCCTTGTATCAGAAGCAGATGAAACCATCCCGACAGCGGTTTTTGCTACCCTACCGCGATGGCTATACCACCCTGCTGGTGGAGGATATTGAGTTCTTTTTCTCGGAAGCCAAGCTCACCTTCGCCCACACGAAAAGCGGTGGCAAAACGATGATTCCGCATACGCTCGAAGAGCTGGAAATTGATTTAAATCCGCAGCATTTCTTCCGGGCCAATCGCCAGTACATTATTCACGTAGGCAGTATCCGAAGTATTCATAACTACTTCAACGGTAAGCTTAAAGTACAAATCGGCACATACGAACCGCTGGAGATTATCATCAGTAAGGACAAGGCTCCTACGTTTAAGCATTGGCTGAATCAATGATGGTTTCTAAAATTAACGTATGGATACGTTCTGGTTTCAGACATACGTAGAACCGCCCGATTTATTTGAGTTCACCCAGGTAAAAGGCGAGGTTTAAACCGAAGAAAGAACGCTTGGCGTTTACATTCCCAAAAGCCGTTAGACCGATTCCTAAATCTTTTACTCCCGTAATAAATCGAATTTCGGTGGGCAGGCCAATGGTTGTATAGTCCAGGCTTTCGTACACATTGTTTCCATAGGTTAATGGATCGGAAAGGTAGTATTTATACGCCCCCCGATCAGTACCCCATACCGCACCCACACCCGCCGAAAAACGAAACTTTCCTACTTTGTAGCCGTAGAGTAAACCTACATCCGCCACATCAATCAGAGGAGTTACGCTTTCCTTTTCGAAAATCCCCAGATTATACGAACAGCGAAGGGTAAGGAGCGTTGGTTTGTTTTTAAACTCGTAAGCAACGGCCCCCGTTAGATTGGCCAACTTGGTTTGTCCTACGGCACCTCCACCGGCTAAGGATAACCAAAACCCGTCCCGGGACGGACGTACCCGAGAGGGGTCCTGTGCATACGTTTTTCCACTAAAAGCCGTAACGAAGAAAAGAAGCAGTACGTAAAAAGTAAATTTAATCATTGGATGGGTTGGTGAAAGGAATCGTATTAGTGAATGAATTTTAAAAGGTACACCCAATTTTACCCGTGAGGTAACCTTTCTGTTGCATGCCTAACAGGCCCACGGAGGCGAGTATACGGCTTTTACCTTTAAGTCGATAACCGGCACCTAGACCCGTTTCCAATAGAAAAGTTGCCGTACCGCCTTCGTACTGATTCCAGAAATGAGAATAGCCAGGATTCAGGTAGAAGTATGGTGTGAAACGTTGCGTAGAAAAGTCTGCCCGCAGGTCGGCAAAAGCCATCATACCATTGATCCCGGCAATTCGGGCGTAACTAAGCCCCAGACCCGCATGGATCATTTCTTTAAAAACCCAGCCGTTTACGGAAGTCAGGCGAAATCCATTCGCTTGTGGTGGCAGGTAATCCCCTTTCCAGTCCGGACTAGGATCCACCGTACGCCCGCGGATGAAATAATTAAATTTTTCAACGAATAGACTGGATTCAAATCGGGACGTACGCTGTGCGTATGACAGGGAAGAAAACAGTACCATTACTATGCTCGTATAAAGCCATTTCATAGAGGGGAAGGTTGGTTCTAAATTAAAATAGAAAGGCAGGTTAATTTATTTTTCAAAGTAAGCTTAATCCCGTTTTAAAAATAATGGTAAAAGAATTATTTATTTTTTTAAAGCGTAAAAATATTAGACTGTATTGCTGATACAAAATCAATTTCGTTGGCAATTTCCATTATTCTTAGGCGGATTATTTTAAAAAATAATTACCTATTCATTCACTACTAATAGCGAAGAGCCGCATTAGTTAGATAGACTAACCGATGCGGCTCTTCGCTTACTAGTGACCGTTTTTTTACCGTTCCACTACCCAACGATTCACAGTGTTATACGTTCCTTCGAGTACGACTTTATAGAAACCTTCGGGTAGTTTAGATACGTCCAGTGTCGCTTTTTCAGCCGTTACGGGGACTTGCTCCATCAACAGATAGCGGTCATGGCCGCCTTTTTCAAAGTCGTTGGTTAGGGCCAGCCAGATCTTTACCTCGCCCGTTTTGTCAACCGCCTGCCAGGTAAGCTTGATCTGCTTGTCTTCTTTGGCAATGGTGGGGTGATTGATCGAAAGTTTACCAGTCAGCGGTACGCCGTCGAGTTCAAAGGCCCGTTCTTTCGGAAAATTGATTCCCAGGTGCCGACCAATCGTTGGGGTGATGTCCACAATGGCGGGGTACGCCTGCGTCTTCGCCGACTGGCGGAAGTAATCGTTCAAGCCGCTGGCGTTGGTTACGATCCAGGTACTGCGTTCAGCATCCGACTGGCGACCATGATCTTTTCCCACGGGTTCGCTTCGACCGTGATCGGTGGTAATAAAAAACTGCCATTTTTCACCGAGTTTTTCTCGTTCCTGAATGGCTTTCCACAATCGCCCCATTTGATCATCCATCAGCGTAACGGCTTTGGTAAAAGCCTCACTATTCCCGTATCGGTGGCCCATGTCGTCGGTGTATTCCAGATAGACCCAGGACAAATCCGGAGCGTTGGTACGGATGTAGGCCGCCGCCTCATCGACAACTTTTTCATCAATGCGGCGAATGTATTCGGATTTGTTATCGTGCGGAAAATGCAGCGTATCCAGTTCAAAACCATCGAAGAAATAATCCATTTCCAGCTGCTTGGTCTGGTCTAAACCCGTACCAATCAGCTTGGTACGATTATCGAGCCAGGTGGAAAAAATGGCGGCTTTCTTCTGGGGATAGGTTTCCTTAAAGAAGCGAAAGATCGTCCAGTAGTTATAATTCGGTTCCCGGATGCTGTTATCCCAGACGTTATGCTTGTTGACCCAGGTACTCGTCAGTAAGCTATTATAACCCACCGCCGAGATGGTGGGGGTTTGTGAATACGACTGTTTCTGCCCCCCTACGTACGCTTTGCTCATACCGCCGACTTTGGCAATGGCATCCAGATGAGGCGTCGAGATTTTTTTGAGTTGTTCGTAAGAAATGCCATCGACAATTACGAATACGGCCTTGTGTGCCCCCGGCTGAGCGTAACTGGTCCGGACGCTGGCCAACAAAAGCATCGCATACGCAAAATAACGTGTAAAGCTCATGGTACGTGAAAAATAGACTTGATCCCGTAAAACGTTTAACAATCCTGAATGATCCAAGCAGTTCGCTCAAGCCTCCCCTTGTCCAGGGAGTGCGAATGCGTTTTTGTCCCACCTACCAGGGTTTGACGGCGTGAATCTAGGTTCATTCGGAGCCTCAAGTACCGTTTTCTCTAAACTTTTACAAAATCATAACACACGTCCGAGCGGAATGGAAAGCCCGCTAGGCGTTGGCTAGCGAGAAAATCAGGCAAAAAATAAATAAAAGATATTTTTGTCTTTTATTTAAAACCGCGTACGTTTGTCCCAAGTTTAACACGCCGATGTTTTCAAAAACCTGCGAATACGCCATCCGGGCCCTGCTTTACATTGCTCAGCAATCGGACGCTGGGCACAAAGTCGGTTTCCGGCAGATTGCTCAGGCAATTGATGCTCCCGAGCCCTTTCTGGCTAAAATCCTTCAGGATTTGACTCGCAAAGGCTTACTGCAATCGGCGAAAGGCCCAAATGGCGGGTTTTTCGTGGCGGCGATGGATATTTCACTGGCTGCCGTCGTACGGGCCATTGATGGTGACAAACTTTTTAGCGGCTGTGGTTTGGGCCTACCTAATTGCTCGGAAACCAACCCCTGCCCCATCCATCAGCAATTTAAAAGCGTACGGGCTCAGATTCAGAAAATGTTGCAATCGTCTACCATCGGTGATTTCAATGACCTGATTGCCCAGGGTCTGGTTCGGTTAAAAAGTGCCTGATCCTTTTTTTTATCTCAATAAAAGACTAAAAGGTCTTTTACTATTTAATTCACTACTGTTTCTCCTAGATGACCATGATGACCACCGAAGAAAAAGAACTCGTCAAAGCCACCGTTCCCGTACTGAAAACCAATGGAGTACAACTAACGACGCACTTTTACCAACGCATGTTCCGCTACAATCCGGAGCTTAAGCATACATTCAATCAGGGGAACCAGCAGAACGGTCGCCAGCAAATGGCCCTGGCGATGGCCGTATTGGCCTACGCCGAACACATCGATGATCCTTCCGTACTCTTACCCGTTTTGAACCACATTGGCCACAAACACGTCAGTTTATCCATTCGGCCCGAACATTACGCCATTGTGGGCCGCCATCTGCTGGCTTCCATTGGCGAAGTACTCGGGGAGGCGGCAACGCCCGAACTCATACAAGCCTGGGCCAAAGCGTATCAGCAACTGTCGAAGCTTATGTCGGGCGTGGAAGCGGATTTGTACGAGCAAAATGTAGCTCAGGAAGGCGGCTGGACCGGCTGGCGGCCCTTCCGCGTAGAAATTAAACAGGCCGAAAGCAGCGAGATTACTTCTTTTTATCTGATCCCGGTCGATGGCGGTCCAGTGGCCCCACACCAACCGGGACAATTCCTCAGCGTACGCGTGTTTCTGCCCCAGCTCCAGTTGCTTCAGCCGCGTCAGTACAGCATTTCTTCGGCTCCCAATCAGCGGTATTACCGGATTTCGGTGAAACGGGAAACCAACGCCATTCCCAGTTTCAACGGCATGATCAGTAACTATCTGCACGACCACATTCAGGAGGGCGATACGCTGGATCTGAGTGCTCCGGCCGGGGAATTTACGCTGGAGCTATCGGATTCCCGGCCCAGCGTATTCATCAGCGGCGGTGTCGGTCAAACGCCTTTGCTGAGTATGCTGGAACATCTACTGGATTCGCCCTCGAAACAACCCATTCACTGGATTCATGGCTGTCGCCACGCGGGCGTACACGCGTTCAAAGATGTATTGGCCGAGTGGGAAGCGGCGTATCCACACCTACACACGCACCTGTTTTACAGCCAGTTACCCGACCTGGGCGGCTCGCAGGCGGGCGTTCAGACGGGCATCGTTGATATTTCGCAGCTACCCGCTTCCGTTCTGGATCCCGAGGCCATTTACTACGTCTGTGGTCCATCGGGATTCATTACCAAACAATTCGAGGATTTACAGGCCGCTGGTATTCCTGCTTCCTCCATTCGCTTTGAAGAATTTGGTCCGCAGTCGCTTGCTCTGTAATGAAACGTGGGAAATCGTAGGGTTTGGAATCCGGTTTGGAATAGCGAACCGGATTCAAATCTTCCCCTAACTGGAGCTTAAGATAAATTAATCGTTTCTTCAGATCGTCCTTAAGTGGGTACGGTAGGTTTGCCATCGTAAGTCATCAAAACAGACCAATGAAAAGCAAACCATCATTCGCACTTCTCGTACTCGCCGGTATGGCGAGTGTAGCCACACTCCAGGCACAACCTCCCGTAGGCCCAGGTCCAGGCCCCGCTGCCTTACGACCCGCTCCTCCCGCTGGGCCGCTTCCGCTTCAACAACCGGGGCTGGTTGCCCTCACGACGCTGAGCGGTACTGTGCAGGATTTCACCGCCAACGATGAGTCGGTTCTGGACGGATTCACTTTTAATACCGAAGGAAAAAAGGTAGTCGTTCAGTTTCCCCCGCACCTGGGACAAGCCATTCAGGCAGCGAGTAAATCGGGCCGTCAGGTAACAATAACGGGTTCTTCGGAACTTACGCCCGAGGGGCAGAGTATGTTCCGGCTGGTTAGCCTGACGAGTGGTCAAACCGTCGTAACCGATACGCCTCCGGCCGCACCCGCTACCCCACCGCCATTAACGCCGACGACTTTCAAAGGCAAAGTGCTGGATTATCAGCTCAACAAGCAGGGCCAGGTAAGTGGGTTACGCCTCAGTGACCAGACACTTGTCCGCGTGCCTCCTCACCTCGCCGCCCAGGTGATTGCGGTCGCACCGAAAGAAAGTACGGTTTCGGTAGAAGGATACGTCCAACCCACGGGCGAAGGTCAGGTTCGCCTGCAAAAACAACAGGTGATCGAAGCCTCGGTTCTTACCGTAAACGGAAAGTCTTTTCTGCTCCGTTAATAGCGGCTTTACCTAAAACCTATCGGTTGGTCTGATTTCCTGGTAGTACTCAGGAAATCAGACCAACCGATTTCGCTTCTAGCCTTCGGTTCTTTTTCCAAGCGTAGAACATTGATAGCTTTAGAATGCCGACCCGACTTCGATTTGCAAACGGCAGTTCTATTGCTTTAGTAAGACCGAATAGAATTAATACGATCTTAAGGTTATCTTCATGTGGCAGAATCACCTTTGGTCAAACAACCAAAGAGCCCAATGAAGAAGACTTTTGTATCCGGAGCGATTTTGCTCACGCTCCTCACCGCCAGCTGTACCAAAACGGCGATGACCCCCAGCCCCACGCAGACGACTGAAAACAGCGTCCTGTTTAGTACCCGGGCCTCCGCCAGTGTGGTAGGATTGCCCAGTTCAACGTTGCCGACGGCCATCCAAACGTACCTGGATCAGAACGCCGCAGGATATACCCTGATTCGGGTAGAAAAAAAGGCTCAGCCCGGTACCAACACGTACGGGGGTACGAAGGTGACGGTATTAAAAGACGGCGTTCCGGTTGATTATTACTTTGACACAAACGGAGCCCTAACGACCCGTCCGGCGGGTCCTCGCGGAGAGGTACTTACGTCTCTGACCGCTACGCAATTGCCCGCTACGGTAAGCAGTTACCTCAGCCAGACCTACGCCGGGTACCAGTTCATCGTTGCGGAATCCGTCCAGATCAACGGCGTTGCCCAGGAATACCGGGTACAGATTGTAGCGAATGGACAACGCATCAACGTTCATTTCGACGGGACAGGAACCTTCCGGGATGCTCATACGGCTCCCGGCGATCTGACCAAAACGCACGCCGTCCGTTACCTCTCCAGAGATAAAGTACCAGCGGCCATCGAGACGGCTCTTGCGAGCACCTACACCAGCTATACCTACGGCTGGACCGAGGAACACGTGCACGATGAGACGACTACTTACGACGTGAAGGTTTTCAGTAACGGCCAGCTCCTCGTTTTGCATTTTGATACGACGGGTACACAGATTACTCCGGCGGGACCAGGTCCCAAGCCAGGAGGACCGGGTGGACCAATGGCTCCGGCCAAAGACGCCCTCATTCAGGAGGCGACGCTGCTGCCTTCCGTAATTACGACCTACTTACAGACTCATTTCAGTGGGTACACGTTCCTGGTAGCCAAGCAGCATACGCCGCCAGCGGGAAGTGAGTACAAAATTGATGTGGCCGTGGGTGAGCAATTGTATACGCTTCGGTTTTCAGCCTCCGGCGAATTACTGATGGCCCATGCCCGAGGATAAGGGTAGTTGAAGTGAGTGAACCAGGGCACTGTTTTAGCGAACGGAGTCCTGGTTTCTTTTGAAGCGAATCTCGGCTCGGAAGGAGTCCTGGGTGGCCGTTACGGTGAATGAACCTTGCATGAGTCGAACCATTTGCTGACTAATCCAGAGGCCTAAGCCGTATCCATCGTGCCGGGTATCAGCCTGATAGAATTCCTGAGTCAACCGATCGGGATCGGCTACCGGACCACTGGTCAAGTTGGTCAGGGACCAGACCACGTTTTCGTCGAGCACCTCCAGTCGCAAATCCACCTGCGTTTGTGGTCGGGCGTACTTGGTGGCGTTATCCAGCAGATTGAGCAGCACATTCGTAAGTTTGTCTTCATCCGCCCCTACGCGAAACGAAGGAGCCGTATCATCCAAATATACCAACAAATAGAGTTGCCTCTGCTTCAGGACGGCATGATAGCGTTCCGTTAGCTGTAAGGTCAAATCATCAAGTTCGATGGGCTCCGGACGTAGTTGCAGGGTACCCGCCCGAAGCTGACTCATCGCCAGCAGATCGTCCACCAGCCGACTCAGTCGCCGTAATTCGGCCAGTTGACTCGCTAGAAAAAAACGTTCGCGGTCGTTGATCGCCTCCCGCTGGGCCACTTCGATTTCAGTACGCAGGATACTAAGGGGCGTACGCAGTTCGTGCGAGGCAGCGGCAAAGAAGTTGTGTTGCGTATCCACGGCCTGCTGAATGCGGGCCAGCATGTCGTTGATGGTCGTCGCTAATTCCTGTATCTCATCGCTGGTCCGGGGCATGGGAATGGGCGTTACTCCGCCGGCCAGATTGACCGAACGGGCCGACTGAATGATGGCTTGTAGCGGGCGTAACAGCCAGCCGCTCAGCCACCAGGCTCCCAGTCCCGAAATGACCATGCTCAACAACAGTGTACTGATCAGTAACCAGCCAATGTTTTGCAGTTGCCGGGTCAGGGGGCGGTTGCTACGCCCTACGATGGTCGTAAGATTTCCGTAATCGCCTTCCGCATCTCGGTTCACCCGGGCCAGTTCAAGCGTATCGGATTGAAAGACCGTAGCGGCTCCGGTTTTGCTCAGGTGTTCCGGAAATTGCGGCGACTGGTACAGACGGCGGGAGGAATCGCCCGTGGTATACCAAAGGGCCAGCACTTCGCCCGACTCGGGCAATGGAATGACCAGGGGGTACAGCGACACCCGTTCGGATAGCCGCGTAGCCCGATCCATCAACGCCCGATTTTCCTGCTGAATCAGTACCTTTTTGACCTCATGGAATACGTAGGTAGCCGCAGCGGCAAACCCCACAAAGAAGGTAAGCCCGAATACCAGACCCATTTTTACCCGAATACTACGAATGGGCCAGATTCCTACCATACCTATCAAAGAAGTTTAATTGATTTCCAGTGTTCCCTTGAGGCGATACCCTACGCCAACGACCGTTTCGAGCAGCGGCACGGCAAAGCCCCGGTCAATCTTTTTCCGAAGTTGGTGGATGTGTACTTCCACGACATTACTACCCCGGTCAAAATCAGATTCCCAGACTTTTTCGGTCAACTGGGCTTTAGACAGAACGCGACCGGCATTTCGCATGAGCTGTTCCAGCAACTGATACTCCCGGGGCGTCAGGGCAATGGGTTGTTCGCCCCGGCTGACCTGCCGACTGGCCAGATCCATACGCAAGTCACCGATCTGCCACACCGCCAGCCGACTGCCCGCCTGACTCCGTTGTACTGTACGAATCCGGGCCAGTAATTCTTCCAGCTCAAAGGGTTTACGCAGGTAGTCAACGGCTCCTAAGTCCAGTCCTTCTACTACGTGGCGGGACTGATTGAGAGCACTCAGAATCATTACGGGAACATCAATGCCAAAAGCCCGTAAAGTACGCAACACGTCAAAGCCCGTCGTTCCGGGTAACATCAGGTCCAGCAAAATCAAATCATAACCGCCTACGGCTGCCTGTTCAAGGCCTACCGATGCCGAAAAGGCAATATCTACCGCGTAACCCGCCTGCCGAAGACCTTTCTGCAGGTGCAGGGCCAGTTTTTCTTCGTCGTCGATTAACAGAATTTTCATTAGAGTGCAAAGGTTTGACCCCGAATCGTTAGTGTAGAAGGGAGTAATACAGCACGGCCGGTTTGATTGACAAAACCCTCGGCGGTTCGCTCGAAACCGGTCACACTCAGGCGTTGAACACCTTCGAGCAAGGGAAGAATTTGTCCGGCCTGGTGGGGTTTGAGTTCAATGAGATACTTATCCGTCAGCAAAGCGATCAACTGCCCGCGTTCGTCCCGTATCTTTTTGAGCAGGGGCCCCTCCGCCTGAACCAGCGAGCCCGATTGGGGTTGGGGCGGCGGCAAACCGGCCACTTGTATTACTAAATCGGAGGAGGGATTTCGCAGCCGAATCAGACGATACCGGTTCAGCCGGGCTTCCGGCGGGCGAGCCGGGCCGGGTCCACCCGTTCCGGGTTCGACATCGGCGGTAATCGTTTGTCCGGTACGGGCCAGTCGCCGCACACTGAGAGCGGCGTGGGGAGGAAAATTTAGTTGTACTTCGCCCGCCGTTGTTTGTAGCCGTAAGCCATCATAATCCCCAATCCGATTGCACACATAGCCGAGCACCCGGCCCGAAACGGAGGTCTGGGCCTGGGTTGTTTCCCTACTTAGCCACAAGAGCAGGAAAAGGGTGGTATAGCGTAACGTTTTTTTCACACGAACGAATAAAGGGGAATCACGAACGATTCCATAATGGGGTACTTTTTTGCTGCACGGACTTACTTTACCGACTCTACCCGTACAATCCTAACTCAAGATGAGTCCTTTTACGGAAACGTTTACCGAAGCATTTCAAAGAGTATCGTTCTTTTGAGTCCGCCAGCCCCGACGAATTCTCTCTCTGCAAAGGAGCCAAGTTCGGCTACTCCGATAAAAACGGCCTTAGGATAAGATTAAGATTTCTTAATGTTTCGATTTTAGCTCTTCTTCTTAACTGACCTCTACGCGTACCCATAGAATCCGTATGTGGTTCGTTTGAGTTGTTGATGACTCTTTGTAAATTTGATTTTTACAAACGTACGCTACATGGCTCTGACCTCGGTTGATGATTTTTATCGGGAAGTAACGACGGGCTCTACGCTCGAAAAACAAACGATCTTTCCGCAGGATGTCGCGAAAGAAATTGGTCATTTCAATGTTTTCAGCATTAAAGACTTATTTCAGAAGACAACGCAGCGGTCGGTCATGCCGTACAATCGTCGGACTTATTACAAAATCAGTCTGATTCGCGGTCGAAACCGGGCCGAATACGCCGACAAAGTCATCGACATTGAAACCAATGCTTTGCTGTTTGCTTCCCCTAAAGTACCCTATCATTACGTACCGCTGGATGAGCAACAGGCGGGTTATTTCTGCATTTTTACGGATGCGTTTCTCCTGCCCAGCAAGAGCGGCGTCATCCTGGACGAGCTACCCATTTTCCGACCGGGCGGCGTACCGATCTTTCAGCTAAGCGATGAGAAAGCCGACCAGCTCAACAGCCTGTTCCTGAAGATGCGGGAAGAAATCACGTCCGATTACGCCTATAAGTATGATTTGCTACGCACCTACGTGCTGGAGTTGATTCATTACGGACAGAAACTACAGCCGTTGCCGGCAAGCTCAACCCATCCGCCGGCCTCTGCCCGGGTTACCTCCCTGTTTCTTGAATTACTGGAACGGCAGTTTCCCATTGATACGCTTCATCAGAAAGTAGGCCTTCGTACGGCCAAGGATTTTGCCGATCATCTGGCGGTTCACGTCAATCACCTCAATAAAGTTTTGAAAGAAACGCTGGGCCAAACCACGACGGAAGCCATTCAACAGCGGATTCTGCAGGAAGCCAAAATTTTGCTCAAACAAACCAACTGGACGGTATCCGAAATTGCTTACTGCCTGGGTTTCGAGCAGGTCGCCCACTTTTCCAATTTCTTCCGCAAACAAACCTCCTTCTCGCCACTTGCTTTTCGGGCCTAAGATTTGATTTTTGCAAGGAATGGATTGATCCGTACAAACACCCGGATTGTCCTAGCCCGCATCTTTGCATCCGGCAAGCCAGCCGTAAATCGCTGGTTGGGATACGGCCTAGCCGGGTACGCCCTGTGCATGCTGGTACTTGGTTTTACGGCTAAGTACCGTTCTTTCAAACCTTAAGAAACAGACCATTATGAGTATTGCATTAGTTACCGGCGGTAGCCGCGGTTTGGGCAAAAACATGGCCCTGAGTCTGGCTAAAAAAGGAATCGACGTGATTCTTACCTACCACAGTAAAGCTGACGAAGCTCAGGCGGTCGTCGCAGAGATTGAGCAACTGGGAGCGAAAGCCGCAGCCCTTCCGCTTGATACGGGAAACGTGGCTAGCTTTGAGGCTTTTGTTGGCCAGTTCAAACAAGTACTCGCCGATACCTTTGGCCAGGAACACTTCAACTTTCTGATCAACAACGCCGGTGTGGCCGCTCATACGCCCATTGGCAATACGAAGGAAGAAGATGTGGATCAACTGGTAAACATTCACTTCAAAGGCGTCATTTTCCTGACCCAGCACCTACTTCCCCTCCTCACCGATGGTGGCCGGATCATCAATATTTCTTCGGGTCTGACTCGCTTTTCCAATCCAGGCTACGCCGTGTACGCTTCCCTCAAAACGGCCATCGAAACGCTGAGCCGGTACATGGCGAAGGAATTGGGATCACGGGGTATTGCCGTCAACGTTGTAGCTCCGGGAGCCATCGAAACCGATTTTGGCGGTGGAGCCGTGCGGGACAATGCTCAGATCAATCAGCAAATTGCCAGTGCGACGGCCCTCGGCCGCGTAGGTTTACCCGATGACATTGGGGGTGTAGTGGCTTTTCTGTGTACGGAAGAAGCCCGCTGGATCAATGCTCAGCGAATCGAGGTATCGGGTGGGGTGAATCTGTAGTCAATCAGCTTCATTCAGAAGTACTAATCACCTACTGGAGAGGCGGCAGTTGGAAACTGCCTCATAGTGGGTACAGGTCTGGAAACCTGCACCCGTATACCCTACGAAAAGAGCAAGGCACGGACAGTGTCCGTGCCTTGCTCTTTTCGTCGCTGCCTTTTGGCTAAACGTTCAGCGTTTTCATATACTGAGCGTCCTTTTTCAGACTGTCCATCGGCGAGCCGGGGTACTCCTCCTGTTCAACGAGGAAGTACTTAATCTTACTCGTATCCAGTACGCTCCGCAACGTCTTTTTGAAATCTACGGATCCTTCACCAATATCGTTCTGAACGGGTTTACCATTTTTAACGGTATAATCCTTGATGTGGCAGAGTTCGTAACGTTTGCCGTATTTCTTCAGGTGTTCGGTTGTATTCACTCCCGCAACGTCAATCCAGCACAAATCCAGCTCAAACATTACGTTTTTAGGATCGGTGTTAGCCAGCAGGTAATCCTGGGGTAGCTTGCCATCCAGGGGCTTAAACGAGTAGTCGTGGTTATGGTACCCAAACTTCAGGCCGCCTTTCTTTACTTCCTCTCCTACTTTGTTGAATTCATCGGCGATTTTCTTCCAGTCATCCCAAGTCTTCTGAGCACCAATGTAAGGACAAAGCAGGTAACTCAGGCCCGCTCCCTGTGCCATTTCAATGTTCTTTTTCAGTACATCAGGCTTGCTGGCCGCGGCCCGAAAATCGAAGTGCGTACTGATCATCTTTACGCCCAGCCCATCGAGAAACGATTTCATTTCTTTCGGCTCCAGACCCCACAAAAATCCCTTGGGTCCGCTGTAGCTCTCAAACTGCTTGTAGCCGTACTGAGCCAACTGCGTCATGATGCCTTTAGGATCCTTCGGCAGTACGTCGCGGGCACTGTACAACTGAACGCCGAACGGATTGATCGTTTTCAACGGAGCCGCCGCAAGCGACTCACGTAAGGCGAGGGCACCAGCCGTCAGCAGAGCAGACTGTTTTAAAAAATGGCGTCTTTGCATTGTAAAAAATTCCAGAGTAAGGGTTTCAAAAAGGCTAAGGTACACCGAACAAGTCAACAGGCGTTGTTTTGTCAGTAGGATTCCTTAACTTTTTTCTGCCGATAGAACGAGTATTCCCTGTTTTTTGGTGTATAAACTCCCTTCAATTGTACTAATACGGTTTGGTCAAAAGCTTTTATGGGCCGCATCGTACCCGTGTTGATCAAGGCTGGTTTCCAGACACGGGCTAACGATTTCGGTTGCTATCAAACATTTGGCGTCTGCTAATTAAAGTAACGTCCACCACCCCCTAAGCTCTAGTCTTACGGAGTGGTGGACGTTGGATGGCAACGTACTTACGCGTTGGGTTGCATATAGAAAAATTCCCACAAGTGACCGTCCGGATCCTGAAAGCCGTGCTGGTACATGAATCCCATGTCCTTAGCGGGCGTAGGTGTGGTCGCTCCAGCCGCCAGGGCTTTCTGGATCATGTCATCGACGGCCGCCCGGCTTTCCAGGGAGAGGGATACAATGACTTCAGCGGTTTGTTGGGCGTCGGCTACTGCTTTTTTGGTAAACGTCTGGAAAAAAGGCTCCACCAGCAGCATGACGTAAATGGTTTCACTGATGACCATACACGTGGCGTTTTCGTCCGTATACTCGGGATTGAATGAATAGCCCAGTTGCGTAAAAAAGGTGACGGAAGGTTCAAGGGCTTTTACGGGCAGGTTTACAAAGATTTGCGTAGCCATAGGTTCAGTATGTTTTTGTTTTTGCAAACCTAAGCCCCTTTTTCCCAGCGAATACTGGTCAAAACCGACCATTTGCCGGGCTGATTGCGACAGCTTACTCCGGCTGAATAAACCGGTAGAGATACGGAGCTTTGTGGGCTTTTCCGGTATACGTCTTCTCCAGTCGCTGCAAAATTCCCAGACTCAGCATACGTCGCTGAAAACTCGATCGATTCAGTGGCTCCCCCAGTACCGTTTCGTAAAGTCGTTGCAGCGTGTGCATGGTGAAGGATTCTTCCAGCAGATTAAACCCAATGAGTTTTCGATCCAGCGTTTCCCGAAGTGTTTCCAGGGCTTTGGCTACAATGCTTTTGTGGTCGAGCATCAGCGAAGGCAGCTGATGTAGTTCGTACCAGGCACAGCGATCGGCCATCGCGTCGGGCTGGGGTACGGCTTGGGTAAAGTCTACCAGAGCGTAATAGCCTACCGTTACAAACCGCCGTAATAGCCAGTGATCCGGCTGCACCGCGTGACCTTTCGCTTGCATGATCTGAGCGAGCGGAGCTGGATCATACCGCTGCAGACTTCCGAAGGTATGAAACTGTTCGAGGTAAATATCGGTCAGGCCCGTTCGCTGAGCCAGCACGCGGCGGGCGGCAGACTCCAGATCTTCCTTTTCGCGGACAAATCCGCCCGGCAGGGCAAATAAATCCGTGTTTTTGTACTCCAGAATCAGAATTTTAAGTTCCTGATCGTGAAAACCGAAAATGACAAAATCAAGAGCCAGACCCGGTAAAAACCCTCGTCCATCAGGGTTGGTCTCATCCGTCGCAGTAGTCATACGTAACACTCTTTATCGTTTCTTTTTTACAAAATTTGTTCGATTCAAGGGCATTTTCTATTATTGTTGCACTATGCAACAATAAAGCATTTCTCTGATTTTTCAAAAAGCCAATCGATTTTACTTCATGCGTTAAACAGCCTCTTGCGATGATGAAAACAATGCTTACCTTTTTACTGATGGGAACGACGCTGGCCTTTTCCCAGACGTCGAAAGCTCCTCAGATTAAAACCCAGAACGGAGTCGTCGAAGGAACCGTCGAAGCCAGTGGGATTCGTTCGTTCAAGGGCATTCCCTTTGCTCAGCCCCCCGTGGGCAATCTACGGTGGAAAGAACCTCAGCCCGTTAAAAACTGGGAAGGCGTGCACAAAGCGGATCATTTTAGCCCTGCTGCCATGCAGCGAGCCTTGTTTGGGGACATGAACTTTCGTTCGAACGGAACGAGTGAAGATTGTCTGTACCTGAATGTATGGACGCCCGCGAAAAAAGGGAATGAAAAACTGCCCGTACTGGTGTATTTCTACGGCGGTGGCTTCATGGCCGGCGATGGCTCCGAGCCGCGTTACGATGGCGAAAGCATGGCTCAGAAGGGCATAGTCGCCATAACAGTAAACTACCGGCTTACGGTTTTCGGTTTTCTGGCCCATCCCGAACTAACCAAGGAATCACCGCACCATTCGTCCGGTAATTACGGACTCATGGATCAGCAGGCGGCTTTACGCTGGGTGAAGGCCAACGTTGCCGCTTTCGGAGGCGATCCGAACAAAGTAACCATTGCTGGCGAATCGGCTGGCTCTATTGCGGTAAGTGCCCAGATGGCCTCGCCGGGTTCCAAAAACCTGTTTGCTCAGGCGATTGGTGAAAGTGGTTCGCTGATGGGTACGCTCTCACCCGTTTCCCTCGCTGAGGCGGAAAAGAAAGGCAGTCAGTTTGGCGAATCCATCGGAGCTGCCTCTTTGGCTGCCCTGCGGGCCTTGCCGGCGAAAGAATTACTGGAAGCGACCGCAAAGGCAGCTCCCGGCAGTTTTCCCATCACCATCGACGGTTACTTTTTCCCGAAACCCGTCAGCGATATTTTCGCCGCGGGAGACCAGGCTCAAGTACCGCTATTACTGGGCTGGAACTCGGAGGAAATGAATTACCGGGCCTTAATGGGTCCGCAAGCCCCTACCGTAGAAAACTACAAAAAGGCCGTGCAGGGTCGTTTAGGTGCTTCGGCTGATGACATTCTAAAGGCTTATCCCGTGACTTCAGATGCTCAGGTAGAAGAAGTAGGTACGGCTCTGGCGGGTGATCTTTTCATTGGGTACAGCACCTGGAAATGGGCAGACTACCACATGAAAACCAGCAAACAACCCGTCTACCGCTATCTGTATACCCAGCCGCGTCCCGCGATGAGGCCTGAAATGGGCAACGCTCAGCCCGGACTGGCCGGAGGCGTAGTGAAAAATGCGGATCCCGCTACCAAACCCGCCCCGGCGGCTAAGGGTGCCGTTCACTCGGCTGAAATTGAGTACGCCATGGGCAATCTGGCCACCAACAAAGTGTACGCCTGGACGGATGAAGACTACAAAGTGTCCAAAACCATGCAGAATTACTTTGCTAATTTTATCAAGACGGGCAATCCCAACGGAGCTGGCCTACCCAAATGGACGCCCGCTACGGAAAATAAGGTGTACGTCATGCACATTGGTGCCAAGACCTTCGAGCAACCCGAGCAGCACCGCGAGCGGTATCTGGCCATTGACGAAATGTCGAAGAAAGCTAAATAGAGGATTCGTTTTAAAAAGAGAGGAAGTACGGGGAATCCCGTACTTCCTCTTTGTATTTTATAGTACTTACCTGATTATTAAAGAAATAAATATTCAAACCTCAACTTAAACTTGAAACTATTTTCTCAGGTATAATCAAATGAAGAAACATACACCGGACTTTGCCGGAGCTGTTGCCACTGCTCTTCGGACAGGCCTTTCCCCTGTACCCATACCTGCGTAGACACTCCCGTCTGAAAGCCGCTAAAAAAGCCCATATCCGGTAGACGGGTCCATTCGGTACGGCGTTCATCGAGTTGCCAGAGAGCCGTATATCTTTCCCTATGAGCCAGCAGGCTTTCCAGCAGCGTGGGTAAAAGTGACTCGAAACCCGCCTTCAGGTAGACAGCCTCAAGGGCGACAAAGGCGTAATCCGGCTGGAAAAGATTCTTCAGTACTGGTACGTAACGAAGTCCATGCATCAAAAACCAGCCCCCCGCACCCGGCATGTGCCTGAACTGCCAGCGAACCCGCCGGGCGGCAACGGCAGCGACAATTTGATTTCCTTCCCAAAGACCATAAAAATTTCCCTGCGTTTTCGTCCAGGTTTTAAAAGCGTACGGTTGATAGCTGGCTTGCAGGAAAGGCAGTAGCCGTGCTTCTTCTTCCGGCGTCAAGGCTCTGAATCGGGAGTCTTTTTTAGGGTTCAAGCGACGGAACAGGTACAATTGTAGCTGGGCAATGCACTCAAATTGAAGCGTTTGAGAAACGGCTACCGAACGCGTATTCCTGGCTTCAATAAACGAATACACCAGAAACGGAGCCGGGATTTGCTGAAAAAGGTAAGCAACGGCCTGCGTTTTCAGCAAACGACCATAGCCCCGCCCCTGAGCGACTGAGGTTACGGCCAGATACCGCCCATAAAAGCTGTCTACCCATCCCCAGGGCACTTCAACGACCCGATGATCCAGGCAGTACACGCCCAACAGGGTTTCCTCTTCATACAGGTGAAAAAAGAAGGGATTGTAGAGTTCCCGCAACCGCTCTTCCTGATTGGTTTGCCGATACCGAACGCCTTTGGTACCATAAACCGTGTCTTTGAGCAGGCTCAAGGCCGCCGCATCAGCCTGGGGTTTAACTACTAGCGAAAGGGACGCTTCACGATAGATTTCAGTAGTTTCGGGGGCAGAGATCGCAGGCATTCGGTACGTGATTGGACGCGGCAAAGCTACACGTGCCGCTCTACACTCGGTAGTTTTTGCTTCCAAAGTGACAGGCTGTCCCTTTGGTTTTCGGAGGAATTCCTCATTTCTGTGAACCAGCGGCTACCTTTGTGTATGGATTATTTTAAAAAGCTACTGGAATTACTCCAGATCGAGCGGGAAGAAGATCGGCAGTCGTATTTAAAACTGACCGAATCTACCTCCGTCAGCGAGCGGAGAGCTGCCGGCCTGAGCTGGTACCCACTGGCCATCCGGGGTTCAGAAATGAGTCGCGGCGATTATTTGACGGTGGAACTAGAGCGAACCACGCATCAGGATATACCTCATCAGTTCCGCTTCGGTATGCCAGCGGTACTGTTTTCCAACCATGATCCCAAGGAGGATCGCGTGGAGGGCATTGTTGCCCACCAAAGTGGCAACCGTCTTCGTTTAACGTTGCGGACGGATGAGCTGCCCGAATGGTCCCGTCAGGGCAAACTGGGCATTGACCTGCTGTTTGATGACAACAGCTACGAGGAAATGCAGAATGCCCTGAAAGTGGCGGATCAGCGGAGCGACAAACCCGATGGTCAATTGATTCGACTGTTGACGGGCTCGGCTTCTCCCACCTTTCGTACCGACGTTACGCCGGTTTCTTTGCCGCGACTGAATCCCTTTCAGCAACAGGCCGTTGAAAAAATCCTGGCGGCTAATGAACTGGCTATCGTTCACGGCCCGCCGGGTACGGGTAAAACGACCACACTCGTCCAGGCCATTAAAGCCCTCTGGCAACAAACGCACCAGAAAATTCTGGTGGTGGCTCCCAGCAATACGGCCGTCGATTTGCTCAGTGAAAAACTAAGTGAAGAAGGCCTCAACGTACTACGAGTAGGCAATCCAGCCCGCGTATCACAGCGGTTGATGTCCCTGACGCTTGATCAGAAAATGACCGAGCATGCCCGCACGAAAGAAATCAAAAACCTGAAGAAGCAGGCTCAGGAATACAAACGCATGGCCCATACCTACAAGCGAAACTTTGGGAAAGGTGAACGCGACCAACGCAAGGCTCTCTTTGACGAGGCTCATCGTATTATGAAAGAGGTCGATCAGAGCGAACAATACATCATTGACGATCTGGTGGGGCGTACGCAGGTGATTACGGCAACGCTTGTGGGAGCCAATCATTACACCGTTCGCAATCAAACCTTTCATACGGTAGTCATCGACGAAGCCGGACAGGCTCTGGAACCCGCCTGCTGGATTCCCATTCTCAAAGCTCAAAAGGTAGTACTGGCGGGCGACCATTGCCAGTTGCCGCCCACGGTAAAGTCCAAAGAAGCCGCCCGTCAGGGACTGAGTACCACATTGCTTGAAAAATCCGTTGCTCTCCATCCGGAAGCCGTGGTACTGCTTGAGGAACAGTATCGCATGCACGAACAAATCATGGGTTTTTCCTCGAAACTATTCTATCAGGATCGGCTCATCGCTCATGCTTCGGTAGCTCATCGGCTCTTGTTTCCTGGCGATGCCCCGCTGGCTTTCATTGATACAGCGGGCTGCGGGTTCGAAGAAAAACTGGAAGGGACCAGTTCGACCAACCCCGAAGAAGCGGCCTTTCTCATGCGGCATCTGGCTCAACTGGTGGAACAGGTACGGTCCAGAGGCGGCGACTTCCCCAGCATTGCGGTTATTTCACCCTATAAGCAACAAATCAGCGTGTTACAGGAACAGTTTCAGCACACGGAATCTTTGCAAGCCGTAGCTGAGTACATTTCCATTAATACCATTGATAGTTTTCAGGGGCAGGAACGGGATGTGGTTTACATCAGCATGACCCGCAGTAATAGTGAAGGTGAGATCGGTTTTCTTTCCGACATCCGTCGCATGAACGTAGCCATGACCCGGGCTCGTAAAAAGCTGGTCGTGATTGGCGATAGTGCTACGCTTTCGCAACTTCCCTTTTACGCGGACTTCATCGCGTATGCGGAAAGTCATGAAGCGTATCAAAGTGCCTGGGAATTTATGGAGTAGTTTTCATTTTCAGGTGTTTGTATCATTTTCGCTACATAAACACTTGAGGCATTTCGTAGAAAAAGAGCGGATGAAAGTTAACCTTTCATCCGCTCTTTTTAGTTTCTCTATAAACAATCTGGCCTTAAGCTTAAGCCTTGCCTTTCAAATCTACCGGTTCCAGATTTCGCCGGGCGGGGCCGGTCAGTACCGTTCCATCCGTATCAAAGCGGGCTCCGTGGCAGGGACAATCCCAGCTTTTTTCGGAGTTATTCCAGTTGACAATGCAGTGCGTATGCGTACACACCGGACTAACCGCGTGAATGTCTCCCGATGGGTCTTTATAGACGGCCACTTTTTCTCCCGAAAATTCAGCCACCATCCCACAGTCATTTTGAAGCTGATCGAGTGAATCCAATTCTTCGGTAGAAAAACGATCAGCGACGAAGCGGTAAGCGACATCGGCGTTTTCCTTGATGAATTCGGAAGCGGCGGCCAGGGGTTTTACCCGACCCGGATCATACAGAGCTGCCGACGGATTTTCTTTCCCCAGCACGAGATCACTCAGAATTTTTCCTGCTAGCGTACCCAGAATCATTCCGTTTCCGTTGTAACCCGTCCCCGTAAAAATTCCTTCCGAAAAGCCGGGCAGTTTACCAATATAAGGCAGTCCGTCCACGGGCATGTAGTACTGGGCCGACCAGCGATAAGCTACCGAATCCACCTCGTAGTACTGCCGCACGTAGGCTTCCAGCTCAGCAAAGGAAGCTTCAGGATCGCCGTGACCGGTTTTATGGTCCGCTCCACCCACAACCAGATACTTTTGGCCCTCGACTACGTGCGAACGGAAGTAGTGGTAGGGGTCCTGCATATCGTACACCAGGGCGTCGGGGTAGGCTTTGTCTTTCAGGGTAACGGCCAGTACATAACTCCGGTACGGTGCTGCTTCAAAATGTAGGGGATTCACACCACCAGGCGGAATATGCGTAGCGTAAATGATTTGCTTGGCTTTCAGAATACGGCCTTCGGACTCGGCTTCGTGGTAGCCGTCCTTCTGTGTCGTTTGTTCGATCCGGGTGTTTTCCAGAATAACGCCGCCAGCTTTAACAAACACTTCGCGTAAACCCATCAGGTATTTTAAGGGATGAAACTGAGCCTGATCGTCGATGGTAATGACCTTCACCGTCGGTATGGGAACGGGAGCTTTAGGAGCCAGACGGGCCTTCACTCCTACTTTCACCGCACTTTGAAACAGGCTGTCGAGTTCCTTGAGCTGCTTTTCTTCATCGGCGTACACAAAGCCCTGCTTGCGTTCAAAATCACAGTCAATTTTATACGTCTGGACCCAATCCTGAATCGTGGACACAGCCCCGGCAATATCATTGGCAAATTGCTGGGCCGCCTCGGCCCCAAAATCATTTTCTACTTCCGCGTACGTGGTGTCGGCAAAGGTATTGATGTGGGCCGTGGTTCCTCCGGTCGTGCCATAACCCAGGCTATGGGCATCGACGAGCAGGCATTTCTGTCCCTGTTGCTGTAACAATACAGCGGCGGTAAGGCCGGTAATGCCCCCGCCCACAATGAGCGTGTCGTATACGGTTGATTCGTTGAAGGCAGGAGACTCGGTGCCGGCGTGTAATTTCGATTGCCAGAGACTTTCGTTCGCCCCGTCTCGGGGGGCCGTAAATACCTCGTTTTTTGTGAGCTCGATCACAGTCATGACTTCGTGGATTAGTGGTTAGATAAGCTCTAGCTCAATAAAACCATACCACTTTTGCGAGGTATACGGCAGCCCCAGGACTAACCATTCTGTTTACCGTATCAGACTATACGGGTGGACTGTCCGGCAAAAACACCTGAAAGGTAGCTCCCTGCCCCGGTTGACTCTGAGCGGTAATATAGCCCTGGTGGTTTTCGGCAACTTTCCGGCACAGGGCCAGCCCGATACCCGTACCCAGGTAATTGTCCCGGCTATTGAGTCGCTGAAAAATCTGGAAAATCTGCTCTTTGTATTCCTCTTCGAAACCAATTCCGTTATCGCTGACGTCCAGCCGAATGTAGGTTCTGAAGGGAGAAAGCTGAGGCAACATGGCCATTTCTTCAGCAGTGGCCTTCTGCGTCCGGATTTCAACCCGGGGATGTTCTCCCGGCTTATGGAATTTAATAGCGTTGGAAAGCAGATTTTGCAACAATTGCGTGAGCTGACGAGCATTGCCCCAAACCGTCGGTAAAGGGCTAATGACGAGTTCTACCTTTTCTTCCTGCAGGGGCATTTCCAAATCAAGTAAGACGCCGTCGAGTAACTCCCGAAGCTCTACGGCTTTTTGTTCCAATCCCTGGGTGGTCGTCAGCCGGGAATAATCGAGAACATCCTTCACCAGCATTGACATACGATCCGCCGTAGACTGAATGCGATGCAGTAAGTTCAGACCACTTTCCGTGAGTCCAGCCGTGTGCCGTTCCGCCAGAATGGAGCTGAAGGTCTGTATTTTCCTTAACGGCTCCTGTAAATCGTGACTGGCAGCATAAGCAAATTGCTGAAGATTATTATTGGTCAGAGTTAATTCCTGGTTGAGCTGATCAAGTTCCAGGGTACGTTCGGCCACCCGTTCTTCAAGCTGGCTGGCTAGTAACTGATACTGTTTCTGACTTTTCTCCAGAGCTTTCTGAGACGTCATTTGCTGGGTAACATCTACGGCCATATTCAAAATGGCGTACACCTCCCCGAATTCGTTTCGCAGGGGTTTGTAGGTAAAGTTATAGTAGCCCCGTTGCATCCGACCATCAATGACCAGATCCACCGGGTCGGCCTGAGCATGGTAGGCTTTCCCGGAGGTAAATACGTCGTCCAGAATTTGCAGAAACGGTTGTCCTTCCAGTTCGGGTAAGGCTTCCGGTAGTTTCTTGTTCAGTACGCTTTTATCTTTGCCCCAAAGCTTAATCATCGCTTCATTGACCAGTTCTACCTGTAGTTCACGACCTTTGTAAAGACCCGTAGCCATGGGAGCTTCTTCAATGAGTTTACGGAAACGCCGTTCACTGGCTTCGAGGGCTAATCGAATGCGGACCTGTTCGGTCACTTCCGTAGCGATCACCATCACACCACTAATATGCCCCTCAGCTTCGCGAAGGGGAGCATAGACAAAATCGAAGTAACAATCCTGCAATACGCCACCGCGTTCGAGTCGGGCCAGCGTACTGATTCCATAATGAGCCTGCCCGGTGTCGTAGACGCCTTCCAGCAATTGCATAAACGGTTGCCCTTCCAGTTCGGGCAGGGCCTGGGTCAGCGGCAGCCCAATTACGGCTTCCGTTTTACCCCAGAGTTCAAGAATCCGGTCGTTAGCCGTTTCGATGACCATCGACCGCCCCATTAACAGACTAATGGCCACGGGAGCCTGAAGAATAATGGATTGCAGGCGATCCTGGCTATTGAGGAGCTGGTGCTGAGCCTCAACGGTACTCGTCACATCAAGAATAGCCCCGATATAGCCGGTAAAGTTACCCTGTTCATTAAACTGCGGACTTCCCGAGCAGTCTACCCAGCGGATCGTACCGTCGGTATGAAAAATCCGGAACTGATTTTTATGGTTACGCTTTGCGTGAAAATCAGCCAGAAAGCGTTCCGCCGTCTGAGCTCGATCCTGTTCAACTACGAAATCCAGCCAGCCAAAACCTACATGCTGATTCAGGGGTTCGCCGGTCCAGTCAATCCACCGCTGACTCACATACGTAATGTGCAGTTGGGCATCCGTAATCCAGAGAGCCGCCGTTGAGGCCGTGGTTATATTACGAAACAACGCCTCACTTTCTTGCAGGGACTGACGCGAAGCCAGCTCCGCCCGGAGGTCATGAGCCGTAAAAAGCAGGTTCAGGACATGGCCGCTCTTATCCTTGAGATACGAAGCTTTCATGTGAACGGGAATGGCTTTGCCCGAGGGAAAACTCCGGAAAGGTACATTCCCCGCCCAGCGACCTTCCTGCTTCAGCGTGGGTAAAATTTCCTGCGTCAACAACCGGTAGGCATCCGCTGAGCAGAATTCCAGCAGGTTCATCCGTTTTACCTGAGCAAGAGTCAGGCCCGTCAGCTGTAGTCCATAGGGGTTCACAAAGAGCAGGTTGCCGTTCATATCCGCAATACCCATGCACTCTTCGCTACCGTTCACCAGGGCTTTCAGGCGTTCATCCTCCTGCTGGTGAATCACCTCATCGGTGATTTCCTGAACGATGCCCGCCAGTGATAAAGGCGTACCGTCAGTATCGAAAGCGAAGGTACCAATGACACGGGCCCAGTGTACAGAGCCATCTCTCCAGACAAAGCGAGCTTCGTATTGCAGGTGGCCTGTCTGGTTGGCGATCTGGTAAGCCTCATCCCGAATATGCTCATCCTGAGGATGTAGACTCGCAATAAAGTTCTGGCGGTTCAGTTGTGAACGTGGTTCACCCGTTAGTATTTCTGCCAGCCGCGGCGTATAGGAAATGGCATCTGTTGCCAGTAAAATATAAAAGGAACCCGCTTTGGAGCTTTCCAGAGCAAGCTGGGCTAAATTTTCGGCGGCCTGTACTTTCTGCTGGGCTTCCCGGTGGGAAGAAACGTCCTGAGCGGTCCCGGAAAATCGGTAGGCTTCTCCGTTCTCATTAAAATAAGCTTTGCCTTTGCAGTGCAACCACCGAAGGAGGCCATCTTCTGCCCCAATGGTTCGAAAAGAGATTTCATACAGTCCCCCTGAAGCAGGATTAAGGGCCCAAGTAACGGCCTGATCAACCCGTTCGCGATCCTCGGCGTGGATGCAACGAAGTACCTCATCGTAGCCTACGACATCGTCTTTAGAAAATCCGTAGAACTGCTTGCAAAGGTCATCCCACGCAACAATGTGATTCAGGGGATCCAGATCCCAGGTTCCCAGCCCCGCAGAAGTTAGTGCAAATACATACCGATCGTGCTGGTAGTGGTTAGGTTCGGGGGTTAACAAATCATTACTCATGGATAGCTTAGCCAGGTACTTCGTTTATTCAGGTAACTGAGGAATAGACCCGACTGTTTAAAAACATTCCGGGGTGTGAATTCTGCAATGTAGCAAATTTGGCCCAGTCTTTCTTTCTCGGATTTAAGTAATAAAAGTCCGGGCCAGCCAGTTAGAAAAGAGACGGATTTTAAACCAGAAGCTATTTTTTGTGTTTATCCCAAAAGAATGCTTCTTGCAGACGTTTGCCGGTAGTTTTTCTTACAGTTATTTACTTTTGCTGCCTATGGCTTTACACGGCCCTATCCTTTGCGTTGAAGACGACGAAGATGATCAATTTTTACTGCGTGCTACGCTGGAAGAACTGGGAATCAGCAATGCTTTGCTTTTCTTTTCCAATGGCATTCCGGTCATGGAGTATCTGACGAGCACCAGTGAGGAGCCCTTTCTTATTCTGTGCGATGTGAATATGCCGTTGATGAATGGACTGGAGCTTCGCCAGCAGATGCAGCAGCATATGGATCTTCAAAAAAAGTTTATCCCCTTCATTTACCTGACGACCGCGGCCAATCCGACCCTGGTCAATCAGGCATATCAGGGCTCCATTCAGGGTTTTTATAAAAAAGCAAGCGATTATTCCACGTTCAAGGAACAATTGAAAACCATCGTCGAATACTGGCAAAACTGTCTGCTTCCCGGTTCTACGCTACGTTAGGCTTTTACTTTTTCGGCAGTTGTACCGTCCGAATCCAGTAGCTATACAGGCCGTCGAAGAGTTCGGATACTTTTTGATAGGAATAAGGTTTTACAAGGTAGGAATTCGCCCCGAGCTGGTAGGCGTCCTGAATCATCTGCAGGTCCTGCGAGGTGGTCAGCATAATAATAGGCAGATGTTTCCACTGGGAAGATTCTTTAAGTTTTTCCAGCAGTTGCATGCCATTCATCTTTGGCATATTGATGTCGAGAATGATGAGACTAGGCGTGGGAATATGATGTTCCAGTAAATCCAGGGCATGGGCCCCGTCGTGAGCAAAAACCAGATCACAGAAGTACGCTCCTTCCTGACAGGCCATCATTAAAAAATCGCGATCATCTTCATCATCTTCAACTACTAAAAAAACAGGCTTTACGGGCATTGAATCGTGGGTTATAAAACGAATCTGTATTCGTCAGTCGGTCATACATACGCAAGATTTATCATGCTCAGATTGCTGCGTTTTCCAGAGAAAACCAACGCTCAAATCCAAAGCTTTTTTTACGCCTAAACCTTCGTACCACTACCTGCTATATCAATAAAAATTCTTACAAAAATCCTTTTTCAATCCAAAGAAAAATCTTACCTATGAGGAATAATTCAACCGTACTGTTTCAGAGAAGGTCTTGGCGGAACTTTTCTGAAACACTGAAGTAAAAACTCCTGTCATCACTGATGATCAGGAGTTTTTTATACCCCCTGAGCCCCTCGATCCTCCGTGAAACAGCAACACACGCACCAGCCAGCAGCCGATACGTGTGTGAATAGTCGAAATTGAGCAACACATTAATCGAGGGTACCTGACTGGTAAAACCCAATAATTTGCTGGCGGAACGCACATTCGTACGTTGCCTGTATGAGACTGGCCCGAGCCCGGTCAAGGTTCGTTTTGGCTAGCGTATAATCAAGTACGTTTACCACCCCTGCTTCCAGACGTACCTGAGCCGCGTGTAAAGTCTTTTCGAGTACTTCTACCTGCCGCTGGTGCGTCTGCTGGCGTTCCAGGGCATTTTTATAGAGAACAAACGCCTGTTCAATTTGCTGTCGCAGTTGCAGATGGACCTGTTTTCGCTGATTATCAGCCCGCAATTGCTGGATCTTCGCTTCCTGAATCCGGTACGAAGCCTGATTGGCATTGAAGATGGGAATACGCAAAGACAGACTCACCGCCCATACCGGGTTGTTGCCCAATTGTTCCAGGTAACCCATGTTCTGCGTACGGGTAGTCTGGCTGATCGAACTGAGCTGGTAGCGTTCATTATTCACCGTTACAAAGGCATTGAGCGGCTCTTCGCGGTACGAATCGCCGGCGACGTATTTCTTGGCCGCCGATGAATACGAGGTTCCCAGCGAACTATTGAGCGTTAACGTGGGTAGTCGCAACCCCCGGGCTGCGTCCATACCCCTTCGGGCGGACTGAATGCGTAAATCCGCGGATTTACTTTCGGGCAGAATCGTCAGCGACGAGCGGTACACCTGCTGCCAGGGCTCCACCGGAGCCGCCGTCACTTCCCTGGCGATGGCTTCGAGTTCGTAGTTTTGATCCGCGGGCCAGTTGAGTAGCTGGCTCAAAGCCATCTGGGCCGTACGAACCTCGTTTCGAGCGTTGGTAATCTGTAAGTCATCATTCGCTCGCTGCGATTGCAGGTTGTAGAGGTTCGCTTCAGCCACGACCTGAAGCTGCACCTGCCGGGTCATGCGGTCGAGTTGCAGTTGCGTCGCCTCGGCCTGTTTCAGGGCCACCTGTAGGAGTTCCTGCGTCACAAGCACCTGCAAATAGGCCTGCAATACCTTCAGGGTAATCGTATTTTTAGCCGCTTGCAAATCGTACTGACCTGCGGATAGATTCAGGGCATTCTGCTTCTGAATACTTTGCAACTGATTGCCGTTGTAGACCGCCCAGCTGGCCGTTATGCCCAGATTGTTCGTTCCCAGGTGATCGGTCGTAATGCTGTTGGTATACGGATCAATGGAACGACCCAGTGAATAGCCCGGATTAAATACGCCGGATACGGCAGGCATTCGGTCGCGTCGGGATTGCTGATAGGTGTTGATTGTTGACTCCTGCTGCAACTCCGCATCTTTAATCTGCAGGTTTTCCTTGATGGCCTGCTGAATGCATTCCTGGAGTGAAATACGGGTCTGGGCCAGGCCGGGCGTCAGGCATCCAACGCCCAGCAGAAAGGCTGCGACGAGTTTAGGATTGAATCGAAACATGGTGGCTGGCGTTTGTAGGGGTGGATTCCGTACCGTTGGCACTCACATTCAGCAGACTAGCCCGATCCAGAGCCGTTTCCGGGGTACTGACCAGATACTGCGAAGCCCAGAGTTTATAGTAGGCCTGGTGATAGTCGAGCAATTCGGCATGCGAACCTTCTTCGACCAACTTGCCTTCTTCAATCACGACAATCTTATCGGCATTCATGATCGTACTCAGGCGGTGAGCAATGATGATGATGGTTTTGCCCGCCTGACGCAATTGTTCAATTGTATGTTGTACGGCTCGTTCGGATACGGAATCGAGCGATGAGGTCGCTTCATCCAGAATGATAATCTGGGGATTACGGTACAGAGCCCGGGCAATCGCCAGCCGCTGTTTCTGACCGCCCGACAGACTGGCTCCGTTTTCGCCCAGGTAGGTATGAAAACCGTTGGGTAATTTTTCGATGAATTCGGAAATACCCAGCAACTGACAGAGCCCCAGAATCCGCTGCATATCGGGCTGGTACTCCCCGACGGCGATGTTGTCGATGACATTCCCGGCGAATAGGTCCACCTGCTGCGGTACTACGCTCACCTGCCGACGCAGGCTCTCATTATGAATGTGCTTGATGTCGTAATCACCGATGTAAATGGACCCAGTTTGCAGGGAGTAGAGATTCTGTAACAGCGAGAGCAGGGTAGATTTTCCCGATCCGCTTTCGCCTACTACAGCTGTCACTTTACCCTTGGGAATCGTCAGATTCAGGTTCTGGAAGACCTGTACGCGGGAGCCGTAGCGGAAAGACATCTGGCGGAAGGTAATGTCCCCAATCATTTCCGGACGGAGTTCGATTTTATTCTCCGTAGCCTCGCGTTCCAGATCCATGATTTCAAAAAGACGGTCGGCGGCAATCAGGGCTTCCTGTACCACGCGGTTGGCCGTGATCAGGCTGCTGGCCGGACCCGTGAAATAGCCAATGAGGGCGTAAAACGAGAGGAGTTCCCCGGGGGTAATCGCGTTGTCGATGACAAAGCCCGAACCCACCCAGAGTAAAATGATGGTAAACAACCGCGATACCAGCTCCGAACCGCTACCCGCCCAGATGGACACGGAAGCCGAGGTATAGATGCTGCGGAGCAGTTTGACGAAGCGGGTTTCGGTTTTCACGTTCGAAAAGCCCTCCAGCCCGAAGCGTTTGATGGTCCCTACCGAATTGAGTGATTCCACCAGTTGCGATTCCAGATCGGCGGAATTTTCCATCAGGGTTCGCTGTCCTTTTTTGTTGACCCGGTTTACTCCCCAGTAAATCAGGGCGTAAAAGGGAATGACCGCCAGCATGATCAGGGCTAGTTTCCAGTCGTAGGTGAACATCATACCGAAGGAAAACAGGACGATAAATACGTTGACCACCAACGTCAGGGCCGTATCATTGATGAATGCCCGGATTTTTACGGCGTCATTCACCCGCGAGATGATCTCCCCTACCCGCATGGTATCGAAAAACTGTTGGGGTAGTTTGAGCAGGTGTTTGTAATAACCCAGAATCAAATGAGCATCAATCTGCTGTCCCGTTTTCAGGGCAAAAATGCTTTTCATGGACCCGATGAAGAGTTGCAGTCCCAGAATCAGAATCATCGCCACGCTGAGCAGATTCAACAGATTCCGGTTGCCTTCCACCAATACGTGATCTACGATTTTCTGCATGTAAATCGACGTGGACAGGCCCAGCACCGTATACACCAACGCCCCAACCAGTGCCTGCATCATCACCGAGCGGTGCGGGCGGACCAGATTCCAGAATCGGCCCGTAATCGATTTTTATTGTTCCCCGTTTCGAAGCTTTCACCGGGTAACAACAACACCAGTACACCCGTCCACACCTTCTGAAACGCTTCGTGCGTATATTTTTCCATTTTGCCCGGACCGGGATCCATTACGACTACGTGGGTATCGGTCACCTGATAGATGACGACAAAATGGTGCAGCACTTCCTTGACGACAATATGGGCCACCGTGGGCATGGGAATCTTCGAGAGGCTCTCAAACGTACCGCGTACGCCTTTGGCCTGAAAACCCAGTCGCTGGGCGGCTTCGATCATGCCCAGTACGTTAGTCCCTTTCTGATCGGTCGAGGCATACTGCCGGATGCGGGCAATGGGCATGAGTAATTCATAATGGGCGGCTACCGAAGCCAGGCAGGCGGCACCACAATCGGTGATGTCATGCTGCTTGATGCATATTTTCTTACGGGTAAACATTGCTCAATTTCATTAAGGAGGTACACAGGAAGGAGTTGAAACACTTAGCGGGAAGCCAGTCCGGGATTGGTTTTGGGATTCAACCAGTCGTCGACTTTATCGTAGAGCAGATCAAAAAGGCTGCGTTCGGTGACCACAAAATGAGCCCGCAGGGACATTCCTTTTTTCAGGTATCCTTTGACGCCCTGCCGGAGCGTGAGGTGATTACGGCTGAGTTTACACTTCACCCGGAAGTAAGTCTGCTGATCCGTAACCGTGATGTCATTGGCGATGTCGGCAATCTCGCCTTCGGCCAGGCCCCACTGGTTGTAGTCGAAGGCATCCACCTGCAGGCGGGCTTTCATCCCCTTTTGAAGGAGGCCAATGTCTTTGGGTGAGACGTAGCACTCGGCCAGCAGATTGGAATCCGGTGAAATGACTCCCATGACTTCTCCGGCCTGAACGTAACTGCCCACGTACTTGCCTACCAGCTGCCCCACGCTCCCCGCCACGGGAGCTTTGATGAGGTACAAATCGCGTTCGCGTTGCAATTGCTGCTGCTGAGCCTGTAGTTCGACCACATCGCGGCGGTACTGGGCCAGGGCCGTTTGCCAATCGCTCATCTGACGCTCGGTCAGGGTTTGGTACTGAGCCTGAGCCGTCTTTTGGGCAAATTCCTTGTCTTCAAGTTCCTGCTGGGCGATGAGTTTTTCACTGAGTAATTTCTGATTGGTCTGGAGTTCGCGTTGGCGTTTGCGAAGGGTTTCGGCCAGCTCCACCTGCTGATAGCGAAACTGTTCGTATTGCTGGCGATACAGCGGCGAACGCAGCGAGAGGGAAGCCGGAGCCTGGGAAAGCGGCGTAGAAACCAGCAGGGTCAAATCGCGGATATAGCCTTCTTTTTCCTGCTGCTGGAGGCGAATCAGACGTAATTTGCTGTCGAGTACGTCCGTTTGCATACGAAACAGAGGCTGACCGACCGTTACGGGTTGGTTTTCCCGAACCAGTACTTCGGTAAGTGTACCCGCAATGAGGGGGCGAATTTCATTGCGTTCGGCCCGGGGACGCACTACACCCGAACTTTGTACTGATACCTCCGTGCGGATAAAGGGTAAACTACCCAGGGCCACGAAAACCGCCGCCAGAATCGTCAGGTAGATCACCTGCCCGCGAGCGGATACTTGGGGTAAGTAGGCTTCAGTCGTGTGCTCAATGACTTCAGCCGGATGCAGTTGTTGGCTCATGATTTTCGACGTTTAACTTCTTAGGTCAAAGGTCTATCAATCAGCCCACTAGCTCAACAACGTTAGGTTTTGCTTTATAACGGGAGGCTATAATCAGCAATTCCGTCCGTAGCGGGCTACGGACGGAACGAATGGCATTCCCGCGGGCGAAAAGCAGAGACCCTGCTACCAGGAGCAGGGTCTTGCCTGGCGGAACTACTACTTAGAAACCCAGGCGTAGAGGGCCACACCAGCAATGTATCCGGCGATCAGAGCGGGTACGATACCGCCTTCTACTTCCATCAATTCGTTTTGATCTAAAGCTACCAGTTCTGCGTTTTGTAAGGCTACTGCGTTCATGAGTTTGTGTGTTTAAATGTGTGTAACTAAGTGGAGTATCAGAGAAAATTAGGAAGCGATTCGCTCTTAGTGCGTAGCGATGTAGTGAGCCACCGTTACGCCGATGGCGGCACCAATCAGGAAGGGCACGATGCCTCCTTCTACTTCCATCATTTCAGTTTGATCAAGCGTCGTCAGGCCGGCAAATTCGAAGTTGTTGTTCATCTGTTTGTTTGTTTGGTTGTTTAACTCTTTGATTGTAGAACTGTATATAAATCAGAAACTTAGGTAATGCTTACACAGTTGGGATCAGGAAGGCTGCCAGCGGTAGGGCCAGTAGCGGAATACCACCTTGTACAGAGGTTAGTTCCTGGGCAGTAAGTTCGGTTACGTTAGCTAGATTGTTCATTGGTCGGTTTGTTAAATGTGGATGGAAATGATCTATGAATAGTGCTTAATTACCTGATAGGAAAAAGCTGGTTAAGGCCTACCTTAAGCTTACGCCTCAGCGTTTTTTTAAAAGCAGGTTATTACGGCATAGGTATGACCAGTCCTACTTTGGAAGGATGATCCTGTACGGGCTGGCCCTGGCGTAAGTTCCGCATCATCCATAGAATGAGCAGGTCGCCAAAGGCTGCTACGGTGAAGCTGATGCCAAAAGCTAGTACCCAACCGTTACCCAGTACTAAAGCCAGTGCGTACGGAAACAAGCCCATGACCAGTAGCGGCATCATAACCACCACGCGGTATTTTTCAACGGGCATGGCTACGGTAGGATGAAAATAGGGCGTCAGGCTTTTCCACTGAATGCCGAATTTGGTCTGGCTCCATTGGATTTTTCCGTAGTAAACGGCCGTCAGGGCATGGATGCCTTCGTGAATTAGGGCTCCTACCAATAGTACACCCAGCCAGCCGAACCACACCGAACTGGAGAGTTTCCCGAGGTCGAGCAGACTCCCCCCCCAGAGATACTGGTACGGCGTCCACAGCAACAGTACACCCAGCAAACTGGCTCCCAGGCCAAAAATCTGAGCTTTACCGGATGAAATGGTCAATTCCTGATTCATAAAATTCATAGTAATTCATGTCTTACGCGATAGCCTTCTTCCCAATGAAGTCGGTTTGCGTGGTTTCTCAATTTCAAAGATTACTACAGCGGGATCACCGCTCCACTCCTGTACTTACTCCTCATGAAATCAGCAGGAAGACACGACTTGCTGAAGGCCGTGCCTTCCTGCGACTCTAATTCAGATCACGCTTAGGAAAGAGCAGCGTAGAGAGCTACACCGGCAATGTATCCCAGGAGTAGAGCGGGTACGATACCGCCTTCTACTTCCATCAATTCGTTTTGATCTAAAGCTACCAGTTCTGCGTTTTGTAAGGCTACTGCGTTCATGAGTTTGTGTGTTTAAATGTGTGTAACTAAGTGGAGTATCAGAGAAAATTAGGAAGCGATTCGCTCTTAGTGCGTAGCGATGTAGTGAGCCACCGTTACGCCGATGGCGGCACCAATCAGGAAGGGCACGATGCCTCCTTCTACTTCCATCATTTCAGTTTGATCAAGCGTCGTCAGGCCGGCAAATTCGAAGTTGTTGTTCATCTATTTGTTTGGTTGGTTGTTTAACTCTTTGGTTGTAGAACTGTATATAAATCAGAAACTTAGGTGATGCGGACTATTTGATGTAGTGGTCGTACACATACATGGCACCGGCACCCAGGGCAACACCTGCCAGGAAGATGGGGACGATTCCACCGTTGAGTTCGGCCAGCTCCTGGCTATTGAGTTCGGTTACATTTGCTAACGTGTTCATAGGTCTGTTTTTTTTAGAATGTTATAGCTAGATTAGTAGAAAATACGCTTGGTCAGAAGGACTAAATCACGTCCCGGTTGATTTCTTTCAAAATCCATGCGGCTACCGTTTCGAGCCAGGAGCTGCCGCCCTGTATCTGGTGAGTTTCTTCAACGGTGAGTTCGGTAAAGTCTGGCGTTTGCATAAGCCTACAGTTCAGGAAAAGTGGGAGGAATGATCAAGCCCAGTACAGTCCCGGGAAACGCGGGTTTGACGTTGAGACCGCCGTTTACCTTTTGTAGGGTTTCGGGAGAAATTTCGCCCGTTTCCAGGCTGGCCAGCTGGCTCATCAGGTCTTCTTTGGAAGTCGCCGATGCTTTCAGATCCTTGATCTGTTGAGTGAGGTCCTTTTTCATTGGAGTTTGCGTTTATACGAGTGGAGGTAGCGGATACGGCACCAGAATGGGGCCAATGGGTTTAATGATGGGTGGAAACGTGATGGGCGGCAGAATGATCGGTCCGCGAATCGGTCCAATGACGGAGAGTCCTCCCTGCGTTTCCAGCAGTTCCTGTGTACTGAGGGGTTGGTTTTCCATGTTTTAACAGATTACGGTTGCGTTGGGGAGCCGCCACAGGCTTGGGTCTGTCTGGTATGATGCGTCTATCGGATGCCCGGCACGCCCCCCATTTTTATAGGATCTATCTAATATGATGAACTGTATCTTAAACGATGGGCTATATCTAACGCTTTTATCTATACGCTTCTATGAAAACTGACTAATATACCGTGATGGGTTGTACCGGCAGTGTACGGATGGGGCCTGGGTATATGATAATCGGGCGTTCGATGATGGGACGCGGCAGGGGGCTTTTCAGGTATATAATATCCTGTGGCTCCACCAGGGTCTTCTGCCAGGGCGTCGTTAGCGGGTCCGCTGGGGTCTGTTTCGGTGCCTGAACCGTTTGGGTCTCAGGGGTCACCTCTTCTTTCTGGCAGGCGGTAAGTAACCCCGCCACGGCCAGGGCGAACAAATAGTTGATTTTCATCGTGTTATTGTTTTAGACGTTTACTAAATGCGGTAGAGAACTTCTAAGGGATGACTGTAATCATTGATACAAATTTCTTCACTAAACTATTGATTTACAAAAACTTAACTCTATACTTTATTCGTTTTTGTTATAGGCTTCAGGTACGTGGGATGGCTGGATTGCCGCTCTGCTTCGTTTCAATTTCCTTGACAAAGGTGGGCGGGTTTCGTTACTTTTTCAACAACCCGCTGTTGTACTTTATTCGATTCGGTTATTCGGTGACCAGAGCGTCGAGGCGTTGTTTTTCTACACTCCGGACCACTTCGTTACAGTGCCCACAGGCGTCGGCTCCACCTTGAAAATACCAGCGGCAACTCGACCGGATCGCACAGGGTGACAGGGCGGCTTCGGCTTTTTTCTCCAGGGCTTCGCGGATGCGTCCGACCAGGCTACAGGCCGAATGTTCGTGATCCCACTGGCCGCAGCCGCCCTGGATGCATTTCCCCGAAAATCGGAAGCGGTCCTCGGCAGCCTGCCCGGTACGGGCTTCGTGCTCGGCGGCTTTTTCAACGAACGTTTTGTCAATCTTAATGGACTCTTCCAGATAGGCTACCTGCCCTTCGCCCGTTACGATTCCGAATAATTCGGCTCCAGGTTTAGCAATGTAGCTCGGACATGATTTGCTCGATTCCATCATCTTTTTGGGTTTGGAACGGGCCGCTGTCCCTTCATTGACAATACAAAGTTGCGGCGGGCCTTCCGGTTTTTCAATAATGCTTCGTTATAGACTATGCGGGTGGAGAATACTTCATGCCGCAGGGTCCGAAACGTGGGTCAGGCAGCCAGACTGGCATTGGTTTGCAGCACTTTCATCAGTAATTCCTGAGTACTCAGGCCGATGAGGTCCATCAGTGAAACCTGATAGATTTCGGAGAGTTTGCCCAGACACAGCAGGGATAATTCCGTACGACCGGATTCTTTCTTCGAATACGCGGCCTGACTGATGCCCATCTGAAAAGCCACGTACTCCTGCGAGTAACTGTAGATTTCCCGTAGCTTCCGGATTTTAAGACTAATCGCACGCGTCGTCAGCAATTCAATAGCAGGTACTGTGTTCGTAGTCGTCATCGTTGAGTTCGTTTAGGTTTGAGTCGTTTGACGAATCGAAATACGCCGGGCCACTTCCGTTTTAAAAACTTTTTAGACCAGTGAAAGAAAGCGTTCGACGAATGAAGAGGGCCAGCACATCAATAATTTCCGCGTATATTGCCAGGGCTCAGCTTATGAAACTATGACTGCTCCGCTATCCCCTGTTCGTTGCTTTATTATTGATGATGAATTACCCGCCCGTCAGCTGATCGAAAAGTTCGTTAGCCGGGTGCCCTTTCTGGAACTCATTGGTACGTGTGACAATGCCGTGGATGCCTTGTTTCAGGTACAGCAACTCCAGCCCTCGCTTATTTTTCTGGATGTCGAAATGCCGGAAATGACCGGATTTGAGTTTTTACGCCTGCTCCCCACGCCCAAGCCGGAAGTAATCATGGTAACGGCCTTTCCGCATTATGCCGTGGAAGGTTTTGAGCATCAGGTAACAGACTATTTATTAAAACCCGTCTCCTTTGAACGCTTCATGCGGGCCATCAACAAAGCCACGGGGAACCGGTCGTTTTCGCAGGAAGCCCCTACCCCCGCTCCACCGATAGTGGCCCCCAGTCCTGAACCAGCTCCGGAGCATACGGATTTCATCCTGATCAAGGAAGACAAGAAGCTGATCAAGGTCGTGCCCGAAGAAATCGTCTTTATTGAAGGCATGAAAGACTACCTGAAAATTCACCTGCCGGGCCGGGTACTCGTCACGCACATGACCATGCTGAAGATCGAAGCCATGCTGCCTGCCGCCCTGTTTCTGCGGGTCAATCGGTCGTACATCGTTCGCAAACGAGCCATTCAGGAAATTGATGGCAACGTCATTACGACGACGGACGGCAAGAAAGTGCCCATTGGCGTCACCTTTCGGGAGTCGGTTATGGAAACCTTACGCAAAAACCGTAGCTAGTCTTGACTATTTTTGATCGCCACCACCGAAGCACGCTGAAGAACGCAGGTCTGCATTTGCTGGCCTGGCTGTTGCTGTACTTTCTAGACCGGAATTATTTTGCTCCCCGGCTCGTACAGGACAATACCGAAGTCGTTTCCCGTCTTTCGCTGATTACCTGGCTGGTGGATATCAGTGTGTACTACGGGCTGGGCCATTTTGTTTTTCCCCGCTACCTGTATACCCGTCGCATCCCCTATCTGATTGGGGCGATTTTGCTGGTTTTTCAGGTCACTTACCTGATCAACTATTATAGTTTTCAGTGGGTACAACCCTATTCGGATGGTTACGGCCTTGCCAAGGTATCCTACGTAGAAAAAATCTGGCATCAATTTCTCAAGCCTCACGGCTTACTGGGCTGCTTTACGCACCTGCCGACGGCTTTCTGGAGTTACTCCTGGTCGCTGTTTATTCCTACCATCATCCTCTTTTTCAAGGGAATTAAAGACATTACTCAATACCGCAACCGGGCTTTGCGACTGGAACGGGATAAATACGAGTCCGACCGAAAACAACTGCTACTGGAAAAGAACAATCTGGCTCTGGAGCTGGATTTTCTCCGCTCCCAGATCAACCCGCATTTTCTTTTCAATACGCTCAACAGTCTTTACGTACGGGTGGTAGATCTTGATGATGAGGCCGCCGAAATCGTTCTCAAGCTTTCGGACCTGATGCGGTATAATCTGTATGAATCGAACGTCGAACGCATTACGGTTGCCAAGGAACTGGAATTCATTCAGAACTACTTACTGCTGGAACGGGCCCGCCACGGACAGCGGGTAGAAATCAGCTATACTGAAACTGGTGATTTTCAACACCATCAGATTGCTCCCTTGCTCCTGATTTCACTGGTTGAAAACGCGTTCAAACACGGAGCCAGTAAAACCCGCGATAAAGCCTTCGTCCGGGTAGAAGCCCATCTGGAAGCATCAACCTTTACGTTTCGGGTGGAAAACAGCGTCAGTTCGCTCTCGAATCCAGCTCCGCAAAAACCCAACTCCGGCGGCGTCGGATTGGTGAATACCCGTAAACGGCTCGACTTGCTATATCCTGCCCAGCACCAGCTTTCCCTGCACGCCAGCGAGCAAACGTACACCGCCGAGCTAATCCTTCAGTTGGAACAACAGTCGCATTCTTCACTCGACTAATGCATTCGACGATGCCAGCTTTTCATTCGTCGAAGGTAGCGTCGTGTCCGGCTAAATTTCTTGAATCTCCCTAATCCGGCGTTTTACCTTTGTCATGTCCTCCTCGCCCAGAGAGGTACACAAACCAACCATTTCGCTCTACCGCTTATGAAAACGCCCTCTACTTCCGCTAACCGCTTAGTCCTTAAAAAAGAACGCCTGGTATCGCTGCATGCTTCTACCGGTGGACGCTCTGAATTAACGGTTTCCTCACGGCTCTGCGAAATGTTTACCATCACTTACGGCCGCTAATCCATGTTTAACTGCCTCTTACTTCACCGATCGTATTTAACCAACACCCTGCTGGAACATTACATCCGGCGGACGGGCTGTCTGGACTTAACCTGGACCGGTTCGTATTCCAGCGAAGCGGTTCAGGAAATACGGTCGGGGAAGTACGATCTGGTTTTTGTCAGTCTTCCCGAACCCCATTCGCTTCTTCCCGAACCCCTGGTTACGACCTTACGTCACTGTAAGTCACTCATCCTGTCTTCGCTGTACCCGGAGCACTTATATGCTCACTATCAGCTCGAACGCCTTCATTTTCTTACTGAACCCTTCCCCGCCCAACAGTTTCAACAGGCCATTGAAAAATACATTGCACTGGCGGAATCGGGTTATTAGCTTCATCTCAAGTTTACAAATACTCAGTCCAGGTTAAGTAATATTTAAATATCTCATTTTCAATGTATTGACAAGTATTGATTTACATCAATATTAATCGGTCGAAACGAAAAATTCTCCTGCCTGGCAACGGAGTACAGGGGCCGAAAGCTTACATTTAGCTAGCCAACCAGCCCCCTGATATCCAATGCTCCACCCGTTTGGATTTTACCTCCTCCGCCAACCGCACTGGTCAATTGACGAACTTCTCCAACTTCAGCAAAACGCCTCTTCCATTCCCCTAGCCGCTCAGCTAAGATCCTGGTACGCCAGTCCATTGGCCCAACAGGCCTTATGTCTGGCTTCTCCGGCTTTGTACGAGCGATTTCAGCAGTGGTTTGCGGGAGCCGAATTACCCGAAGGCGACAAGTTTATATACGCTTTGTATAAATACGCCATCCGCATGAGTACCCGATGCACGCCGTATGGATTGTTTGCGGGTTGTTCGGTCGGACAAATTGCTTCGACCACGCACTGGGAAGGGGTTGATCGGGAGCGGCTGCAAACGCATACCCGTCTGGATGTGGAGTGTCTGTTTGCTCTGAAAGACTGGCTTACCCAGCAGCCCGTGCTCCGCTCGCAACTTCGCGTGTATCCATGTACGTCATTGTATACGGTGGGCGATTCGTACCGCTACGTTGAGCCGCTGCGGGTACAGCAGCAACGGCAGTATTTTATCAGTGCCGTGGAAAAGAATGAGTTTCTGGACCTGATTTTCGAGCAGGCTCGCCAGGGAGCTACGCTTCCTGAATTAATGCATGGCCTAAGTGAATTAGGTATCGAACCAGCCGAGGCCGAGGAATATCTGGATGAATTGCTGAGCAATCACTTACTGGTGTTTGAAATTGAGCCTACGCTAACGGGTACGGATTACTTAAACTACCTGATCGAACGATTGCAAACGCTTGCTAGTACGCAACCCCTGGTCGTTATTTTGAGCCAGCTTCAGGGCTTACTACGGTCCAGCACGGATCTCCGCCTGACGTATGAAGCAACCCGCCGCTGGCTCGATCAGTATGATCAGGCCACGTCCAAACCCGACATCATTCAGGTAGATGCTTTTCATTCGCTGGCGGTGAATCAGCTACAGACTTCGGTGGTGGAGAAAATTACGAAGCAACTCTCCCGCCTGATGGTCCTGCATCGGCCCTATAAAAACCCCGAACTGGAAGCTTTTAAACGTCGCTTTTACAATCGCTACGAAGATGAAGAAGTCCCGCTGGCCTTGGCCCTGGATCACGAAATTGGCGTAGGATACGGTCAGCAGTCACCTTTGGGCATGGGGTACGCCCCGATGGTGGATGATCTGTCATTGCCCAGCGTAACCCCCGAAGACACGGAAGCCCGGCCCAGTTGGTGGCAGGATTTTCTATTGGAAAAGTTCAGTCATTGCCTCAGTACGCATCAACGGGAAATTCAGCTCAGTAACGACGATCTGGCCTGGATTGGTCAGCATCAGCTTCCTTCGCCACGCATGGCTCATAGCTTTTATGTGTTGGGCAGTCTGCTTGCTGCTTCGGAACAAGCCTTAGATCAGGGAGATTTTCAGTTCAGCATGGCGGCCTGTAGTGGCCCTTCTGCGGTGAATTTGCTGAGTCGGTTTTGTGAAGGAAGTGCAACCCTGACGGAGCAGGTACGGGCGTGTGTGGCCGAAGAAGAGCGTTTTCACGCCGATGTCATTTTCGCCGAAATCGTCTACTGCCCCGATTCCAGAGCCGGTAACATCCTGACCAGACCCGCGTTGCATACGTACGAGATTCCGTACATGGGCCAATCATCACTGGACCCCGCTTATCAGATTCCGCTGGAAGATTTGCGGGTATCGCTGCAAAACCAGCAGGTAATTTTACGCTCGCAGCGGCTTAATAAACGCGTTATCCCCCGGCTTTCAAATGCTCATAATTACCAAAATAGCCTGCCGCTGTACCGCTTCTTGTGCGATTTACAGTCGCAGGATACGCCTTTTCTCCTGCACTGGGACTGGAGTTTATTGAAGAAACAGGCCTTTTTACCACGGGTTAGCTACGAAAACATCATCATCAGCCGGGCCAGGTGGGCTTTACGCAGTGAAGAGTGTGCGTCAGCCGATCAACTATCCAGCGTACTAAAACAGAAAGGCTTACCGGATTTTTTTGTACTGGCTTCGGGAGATAATGAACTGCTGATCAACGCCCAGGATGCTCCTTCCTTACAGCTACTCTGGCTGGAATTACGCAAACAGGGTACGCTTCAATTACTGGAATTTCTGTCGACGCCCGAGCAATGCCCGGTTTCAGCCCGGGGCCTGAAGTTTACGCACGAACTCATCCTGCCTTTTTACAATACGGCCGTATCGCCCATTCCGGGGCTGTCACATAAGACTTCCGAAGTACCGCAGCGTCGCTTTTCGATTGGCAGCGAATGGCTGTACCTGAAGGTGTACATCGGCGAGAAGTCTTCGGATTTAATCCTGATCCAAAGCTTGTATCCGGTGATACGCCAGCTTTTAGGTAATCACATCATCCGCCAGTTTTTCTTTGTTCGCTACAAAGATCCCGATCCGCACCTGCGGTTCCGGTTTCTGGGAAATCCGCACCTGGAGTTTTATCACCACGTCATTCGGGCCATTGAGCAGGTACTGCGACCCCACGTTCAGACGGGACTAGTGCACCGCATTCAGACCGACACGTATCAGCGGGAACTCGAACGCTACGGCATGCAGCACATGGAACATTGCGAAACGATCTTTCATTACGACAGCCTGACGACCCTTTCCTTTCTGGAAGAAGCGGGCATTGCCGCCGATGAAAGCCTGCGATTCGTGTTTGCCACCCGTCAGATCGATCAGTTACTCACCGAAGCGGGCTTGACCATTGCCGAAAGGCACGAACTCATGAGCCATCTAAATGGCCAGTTTTTTCAGGAATTCAGCGGAAATCCCACGTTACGCAAACAGCTGAATGACAAATACCGCCTGTACCGGCCTTTGATTGAACAGCAACTGAATGCCCCCCGAGAAGCCGCTCCTTCCGGTTTGACGGACGTGCTTACGCACTTGAACGTTTCCTTTTCGGGCAAAGACCAACGGTATCACCTCCTGGCGAGTTTTATTCACATGATGATTAACCGCATTTTCCCAACCAAGCAGCGGGCCTATGAATTGATTGTGTACGCTTCCCTGACCAAGTATTACGACTCGGCCCGGGCCAAACAGCGAATGGTACCGACCCTCGACTAGTCGAGGGATTCATCGGGCAGGTACTCGAAGGTTCGGAACAGATCGGTGGCAGAAACCATCCAGTTGTCGTCGTAACCGATTTCTTCGTCGTCCCATTGATCCAGGCCCAGGGAATGATGCAGAAGTACTTGTTCTTTGTTTTTCATGATCGTTTGGTCCGTGTTTACTCAACAAAAGTGAGTGATAATGAACAGTGGATCAATAACGTACGGGAATGGTTTATGCGAATTTTTCCGATCTTACATGAGCCTTTGTTTGACCTAACCGTTTACTAGTGAAGCCTTGCGTTCCGCAGATACGGCTGGTATTTTAGTCCCCAGGTATTTTACCCGGAAACTTGGTTCGCTATTGAGTCACTCTTTCGCCCCGCAGGCACGGCTGATCATTTAGTCCCTATACATTCCATGGGGCTACTGAACAGTCAGGTATAAGGACCAAATCTAGTCTAGGTGAATAACGAGCCAATCTTTTAAACTCCTATGCCTCCTACCGTCGGCACCAAACTCAGTTTATACACCTAACAATGGACATTAATACAAAAAACCCAGAGCCTAAACAGACTCTGGGCTAACTATATCAAAAGGCACTCGAACTATCGGTACGGATGAATAGTCTGAATATGCCCCTTTTCATCATGGAGCAACGGAGTCACTTTTATACTCCGTAAATGCGTCACTCCTTTGGATAAACTGGAATCATGGTAAAACAAATACCACTGCCCATTGAATTCACAAATGGAGTGATGGGACGTCCAGCCGACTACGGGTTCCAGAATCCTTCCCGCGTAGGTAAAAGGTCCGTAGGGACTGTCTCCGATGGCGTAGCAGATGTAATGCGTATCGCCGGTAGAATACGAGAAATAATATTTGTCCTGATACTTATGTACCCAACTCGCCTCAAAAAAGCGGCGGTCGTTATCTCCGGCGGTTAATACTTCGCCGTTCTCATCCGTCAGCACAATCTCTCTGACCTCTTCGGCAAAAGACAGCATATCCTCCGTCAGCCGGGCAACCCGAGGCCCCAGAGCGGGTTCATCACCGACCGGCTCCTGGTGGGCGGCATCGAAGGTATTATTTCGATACGACTGTAGTTGTCCGCCCCACAAACCGCCGAAGTATAGATACGCCGCTCCGTCATCATCGACAAAAACGGCGGGGTCAATCGAATAACTATCCTGAATCGGTTCCGCCTCGGGCGTGAAAGGACCCGCGGGAGAATCGCTAACGGCTACGCCAATCTGGAAAATCCCGTCGGCTTTTTTGGCTGGGAAGTAGAGATAGTATTTTCCGTCTTTAGACGCGGCATCCGGAGCCCACATTTGCTTTTCAGCCCAGGGAACATCGTTCACGTGCAAAGCCAGTCCATGATCGACAACGGCAGATTCCGGCGTTTCCATGGAAAAAACGTGGTAATCTTCCATCGCAAAATGACTTCCCAGATCATCAAAGGGGATACCCGCCTCTATGTCGTGCGAGGGATAGATATAAATTTTCCCTTCAAACACGTGAGCCGACGGATCTGCTGTATACAGGTCTGTCACCAGAGGCTGGGAAATGGCCTTTTTGTTTAATTCCTCAAAATCAATGTGTTCAATTGAATCTTCTGGCATACTAGGCTTCGTTAGGGGTGTTTAATACGGGACTGCGTCTGGCCTGCAGTTCCCTTTCGAGTTTGTCTTCCATTTTCTTGTCAATTCCATAACCCAGCAGCAGCGTGGCTCCGCCGATGAAAATCAGGCCCGGCACCACGCTCACCAGGAACCGAATCCCTTCTACGGCACTTTCCGTCTGTACCGTCGCATCCGCATCGTAGCCGAATACGCTCAGCAACCAGGCCGAAATGGCTCCGCCAAAGCTCAGGCCCACTTTCAATCCAAAAATCATGGCGGAAAATATGATCGCCGTTGCTCGCCGGTTATTTTTCCATTCGCTGTAATCCGCCACGTCCGCAATCATTGCCCAGAGCAGGGGAATCGTGATGCCGTACAGGAAGCCATGTAACGTCTGTAAGGCAAAAACAGTCGATACAGCCGTTTGAGGCAGAAAATTGATGACAATCAAACTAGCTCCTGACAAAGCCACAAAAAGGGCGTAGATATTACGTTTACCCACTTTATCAGCCAGCGGCTTTGAGCAGATAATGCCAGCAATCATCGCCAGGGTACTCGCCGCACTTACCACACTGGCGGTAGCATACGGAGCACTGCCGGGCTTGCGAAATTCCGCCAGGGCTGCTTCTCCGGTAATGCTTTCCAGTTGATTGAGCCAATTACTAAAGCCCAGGTTTTCCAGAAAGGCCACCTGACTACCCACCGTGAGGTAATACTTGAAGTAAAAGATATTCATACCGCCTTTAATCGCCAGCGTGATGAAAATCAGTACCGTTAGTCCCAGCATAATTAACCAGGGTCGATTGTTGACCAAATCCGATAAATCCTGCAATAAGGGCGTCTTTTGTTCTTTGGGAGGTGATACGCGTTCTTTGGTGGTTAGAAAGGTGATCAGAAAACAGATCACTCCGGTAATGGCGAATACTTTCATAACCTGCTCGAATCCAGCCGCTTTGTCGCCCTGACCAATCGAAATCACCAGGGGCAATAATAATACCTGTACCGTAAACTGGGCAATCATCACGGCCACGAAACGGTACGAAGACAGACTGTTTCTATCTTTCATATCGCCGGTCATGACACCACTTAAAGCAGAATACGGCAGGTTATTGGCTGAATATACCACCACCAGAATCACGTACGTAACGAAGGCGTAAGCAATTTTACCGCTCTCATTGAACGAAGGAGTGGAAAAGGCCAGCAACGCAATAATACCGAAAGGTACGGAAGTCCACAGCACCCAAGGACGAAACTTGCCCCACCGGGTATTGGTCCGGTCGGCAATGGCTCCCATCGCCAGATTGAATACGGCCCCAATCACCCCACCGGTCAGCATGATAAAGCTGGCACTTCCGGGGGATATTTTGTAGACATCCGTATAGAAAAACGTAAGAAAAGCCATCAGGGTCTGAAAAATCAGGTTTGCGGCCAGATCGCCCAGGCTGTACCCTATTTTTTCGAGGACTGTTAATTTGGTGGATACGTGCGGTTCCATACGATTAGGTGCGGGGTTTACTATTGGTTCGCCTGAATTACTTTGTAGAAGGCTGGCTTGGGGTTGTACTGACGGTCAAACAACAGGGGGTAGTTGGTCCGCCCCCGTACGGGCCAGCCATTCAGCCAGCTTTGTCCGTCATGAACGCCCCAGAACGTCACGCGTGAAATCTTGTCTTTATGCTTGATGAATAACTTGAACAAGGCCTCGTAATCGCTGGCGAGTTTCTGTTGAAGGGAATCCGGCAAGGCGTTTGGGTAGGGATTCAGGCCTTTGTCGTTTTTCATTTGCTGACTCACTTCGGCTCCCTGAAAATCGCGTTTCAGTACCTCGATGTCAAGCTCGGTAATCGCCACTTTGATGCCCAGGGCCGAATACTGTAGAATACTCTCTTCAATGTGCTGTAAGGAAATTTTACCCGCGTGCCAATGGCCCTGAATGCCTACGCCGTCAATCCGGACGCCCGCTGCCTGGATTTTTTTGATGATGGCGATACAGCCCGCCCGTTTAGCCGGTTGTTCGTTGTTGTAATCGTTGTAATACAGGTCGGTTTCAGGCGAAGCTTCCTGAGCCAGTTTGAAGGCTTCCGTAATATAATTTTCACCCAGCCGGTTGAGGAAAATGGATTTCCGAAGCGTTCCATCCTCGTTTAAGGCCTCGTTCACCACATCCCAGGATTGTACTTTCCCCCGATAGCGACCAGCTACCGTCTGAATATGATTCCTGAAAAACAATTGAAGGGAATCATTGCTTTTAATTTTCCGTACGAAGCCGGGTAACTGGCTGTGCCAGATCAAGGTATGGGCATTGATGGCCAGTTTGTTTTTCTTACCAAATTCCACCAGCTTGTCGGCATAGGTGAAGTCATACTGATCCCAACGCGGATGGATCACTTCCGCCTTCATGATGTTTTCGGGCGTAGCCGCGTTGAATTGTTCGGTAACTAATTGAATTTCTTTGGGGTTTTTCTCGTCAATCTGACCCGCATTCAAAGCCGTCCCGATCAGGAAATAATCTTTATACACCTCTTTAAGAGAGGGCAGGTTTACTGACATTGCTGGCCTGGTTTCCGGCTTGAAATGCGTCATCGCCAAACTGGTCAGCCCCAGTAGGAAAAGGGGTGTATATTTAAATCGCATACAGATTAGTTAGTTTTCGTTTGATAGATGGTCTCTTCCGGACCTAAATAGCTTTGTTCAACGCCGCCAAAATCAACCACCAGTTTTTGAAGCACCACGCCCGGACTCACCAGCCAGAACTTCAGCGTATGTTTCCCCGGCTTGTCAAAAACGTGTTTGCTGGTTTTGATAATGATATTGCTGCCCGCCCACTTATTCCAGATGCCGCGGTCGCTAGTTTTGTCCTCCTGGTTGATACTAAAAATTTGGGCAGGTGCATCGTCTACGGAAATGGCGTACTGCAAGCCCTTCTCCGAACTATAGAAATTTAGACTGGGGGAAAAGTAGGCGTGAATGGTGGCTTCGCCAGCGGAGTACGTATCGACATCGTATTCCACGTGAGGGGCGTTGCCTTCGGGTTTTTGCTCCGGGGCTGTCACCGGAAAAGCCGTAAGGGCCGAACCCGTTCGACCGTGGTCGGGTAACACCTTCCAGGTTATTGTGTTGGAATGAATCGCTCTTGAGAAATGGTCGGCTTCGATGGAGACACCCCGTTTTTCATCCTGATAAAACGCATGTCCTGAAGTCTTTGCCTGCCCTTTCGTTTGCTGATTCGTTTGGGGTTGGGGCAATGGCTTCTCGGTACCTTCATTCGCGGCTAAACGCATCACTTTCGGCATTCGCTGCACGTTGGGCTGCTGCCAGCTGGTGTAGCCAATGTGCGTCTGACTCATCAAGTGATTCCATTTTCCGTTGTTGAGCTGATGATACCGTTGTGTAATGAGCGAATCGTTGGCGTACAACTCCTGGACTTTGTCAGCGTACGCATTGGTCTGCTTCCACTTTTGCTGGTAGGCCTCGGTATTGAGAGCAACGTAATAATACATCGCATTGAGGTTGGCACAGGCCTGGATGGGGTGCAGTACCAGTTGAAAAAAAGCATCCCGGTATTGCGTCGGAATTTGCTGGTTTAAAGCTTCTGCTTTGGCTAACAACTGGTTATAATCCGCAACCACTTTCGCCCATTCGCCGGTTTCCAGCGAGTAAGTTTTGGCATCCAGCAATTCGGGTTTTCTCCGGGCATTGTACTTGGCGTACCGGGCTAACAGAAAGGCAATGTCGCGGGCGTGCGTCTCGCCAAACTGAGCCGCTGCCCAGGTTTCCGTATACGATTGTAGCTGGTCGGCTCCAATCCGATCCGGGTTCCAGGCATAATCCAGGAAGAAGGAGATCGGAAACTCCATGGGTTTTAAGTCGCCCACGTTCACAATCCAGATATTTTTAACGTCATGCTGCCAGGCCAGGTGCATCTGTTCCCAAATCCGGGGCAGTGGATTGGTATTCAGCCATTTGTAATTTCTGGGACCGCCTACGTAGTCAAAATGGTAATAAATGCCGTAACCACCTTTGCGGGCTTTGGCAGTCGGAGCCGGAAGCTTGCGAAGGTTGCCCCAGTTATCATCACACAGCAGCAGAGTCACGTCCTCCGGTACTCGCATCCCCTTGTCGTAGTAGTCCTGCACTTCTTTGTACAAGGCCCATAGTTGTGGGGTTTGCTCGGCTCCTTTTCCCGTTACTTCCGAGATAATTTCCCGCTGATCTTTGACAATTTGTTCGAGTAAAGCCGTTGCGGTTTCCCGGGACATAGGTTCGTCGCCGTCGCCCCGCATGCCGACACTCACGATTTTCTCATTCGTGGCCCGCTGCATACCTTCCCGCCAAAACCGACTCAATTCCTGCTTATTTTGCTCGTAATTCCAGGGACCTTTCCCGAATCGACGCCACTCATCGTGAGCCCGCATCAGGGGTTCATGATGGGAGGTACCGATTACGATTCCGTACTTCTCAGCCATTCGTATGTTGAGCGAATCATCCGCGTAGAAGGCGTTGCCCCACATCGCTGGCCAGAGATAATTGCCCTTCAACCGAAGAATGAGTTCGAATACTTTTTCGTAAAACTTGTGATTGAAGCCCCCGAATTTCTCCTTCGTCCAGCCAGACAGGGCCGGAGCTTCGTCATTCAGAAAGATGCCTCGATATTTTACCTGGGGAGCGTCGCTAACGACTACATTGTTAAGCAGGTAGATTTCGCTTTGTTTTTTTACCGGTACATCGGCCCACCAATGCCAGGGAGACACGCCCAGTTGACGGGAAAGTTCGAAAACCCCGTACGCTACGCCTCGTCGATCACTTCCACTAATGACCAAGGCCTGAGCAATCGCAGGCGTCGGTTTTTGCAGCGTTTGAAGATGGTACGTCTCCCAGGCCCTTTGCAGCTTGGAAGGATTGAGCTTCTTCCCGGCTATGAGTTGCTTTATCCAGGCAGATTGTCCAGGCGTACCAATCGCAATTACGTTTTGTTTAACCTTGTCCAGGGTATGAACAATGGGTAGCTGACGGCCCGTCACGAGTTCAATGTCTTTTTGCAGCAGTTGGGCCGACGTCTGCACCAGCTCGGCATCGTTGGCATCAACATAAATGACCGACTGGGTAATCGCGAAAGGGGTAGGTTTGGTCGATACGATCTGCTGAGCGTGTGCCGTTGATAACCAAAGCACTCCTATGGCAATAAGTATTCTAATGTTCATGTCTGCTTTTTATCCAATCAATGAACGCTGGTTTAGGTAGGCTAAGTCGTTAGGAAAGCATTCGTAGTTTACAGACTTATCCATGAAGCCTAAAACCATGACTTTTTAAAGAATTAGTTTAACAAAAGTATCCAGTAAGGCTCCGCACCTGTGAGAACAGATGTATAAAAGAGTGATACAAATGTTTAAAAAGGCCTAACTTAACTACTTATACGTTTATTCAGACACCCCTACGTATGGATTCAACCGTGAAAAGAATGCTGTGGCAAATAATCCTTTCCATTACGCATTCGCCTACTAGGAAGACGGGTATTTTACACCTTCTGGCTTTTGCTGATCATTTTCACGGATTCCATAATTAGTTTAACTCATGCTATCTTACTTAAGCTATTTTCATGATTATACTAATAAATAATTATATTTGTCTTATACTCTGCCAAGCCTGTTTTTAACTTATGGATGCTACATAAGGACACCGCCTGCGATAAGCTGGGAGTTTACTATAGACGATTAACTGAGGTTCATGAACATCCTTTACAAAATTTTACTGAGTACGCTCCTTATCCTTTCCCAATTCAAGGCGTTTGGGGAATCCCAGCCGTTGATGTTTACCACGCTTACTACGAAAGATGGGCTTTCTTCAAACACCGTCGCTGCCATTCTGAAAGATCGGTACGGTCTGCTCTGGTTTGCTACGGAAGATGGACTCAATAAATACAACGGTTCCAATTTCACCGTCTACCGCCATAGCGACGCGGACCCTACCAGCTTAGGCTCCAATGATGTATCCGCTTTGCATGAGGATCGGGAAGGTCGTCTCTGGGTAGGTTCCATTGAGGGGTCGCTTCATCTGTACGACCGAAAGAAGGATTCATTCATCCGGATTAATGTCGGACTAAATGTGTATTCGATTTGTAGTGATCAGCAGGGAATGATCTGGGTTGGTACGCACTCGGGCGTTTTCAATATCGATCCTAAAACGCTAAAAATCACGACTCCCAGCGTGAATGGCTACGCATTAGGTGATGGAAAACCCTGCCGTCGTGTCTTTGAAGACCAGCAAAACCGAATCTGGATTGCCACCAATGATGGCCTGTATGTCTATCAAAAACAAACCAATCAGGTAAAAGCATTTTTTAACGATCCTCAAAATCCTAAAAGTCTGACCAGCAGTACGATCATGTCGCTTGCTCAGGACAAACGGGGAAATCTGTGGGTAGGTACCCAAAACGGACTTAACCGGCTATTACCCGATGGCAGTGGCTTTGAAACCTTTCGTTTCAAAAAAGAAGATCCCAAATCCATCAGTAATAACATCATTTACGCCATCGCGGCTGATGAGAATCATAAGTTGTGGATTTGTACGGAGATGGGGTTAAATATCCTGGACATTGAAACAGGCCAAGCGGAGCGATACCTGCCGAACCCGAACAGCCCGTATAGCCTGGCCAATAAATCCGTCAAATGCCTGTTGATTGATCCCAGGGGTATTACCTGGCTGGGCACGTATCAGGGTGGCGTCAATAAGTACGATAAAAACCTGACCCTGTTTGGTTTACAACGGAGTCGCCCCGGCGATAACGCCAGTTTGAGTGCCCCTTTTGTTACATCTTTTGCTGAAAAAGCCAACGGAGATCTGTTTATCGGAACGGACGGCGGCGGATTGAATCTATACAACCGCAAAACCAATCACTTTAATCGGGTTAATCTGTATTCAAGCGAAGGTACGCCCTTGCCCAACCTGGCCATTCTCTGTATGACGCAGGCTCCCCGTCAGCAAGTCTGGATTGGCACATTTCAGGAAGGGCTATTTTTGTTGGACGCCAATACCGGAAAAAGCCAACAATTCAAGATGGGTCCTTCCCCCACCCACCTCAATCACAATGATATTTTCTGCGTGAAAACGGACCGGCGGGGCAAGGTATGGATCGGCACGAACGGCGGGGGACTGAACTGTTATGACCCCGTCCGAAAGGAGTTTACGTACCTGAATCCGCCCTCCAAATCCAACCCTTCCCTCATTCCACTGAATGGGTACATCCGGGCTGTTGAAGAAGATAGCCACGGTAACCTCTGGATTGGATCGCTGGGAACGGGGGTTGCGGTATATAATCCGTTGACCCAGAAAGTCTTCCGTTACGACAAGGGAAACAGTCATCTTCCCAGTAACCGAATCACGGCCCTTCATTACGACCGAAAGGGAAACATGTGGGTCGGAACGAATGGCGGAGGACTCGCCCGGTTTGATTCGGCTTCCCATTCGTTTGTGCGGTATGGGGCAGAAAAAGGATTGCCCAGCAGCATCGTAAACAAAATTCTTGAAGATCAGGAAGGTAGAATCTGGGTGACTACCAATAAAGGCATCAGTAGCCTGCAACAGGGAGCCAACCGGTTTACCAATTACACCTCGCACAATGGACTTCAGGACGACATCTTTGCGTTTGGCTCGGGTATTCGTACGTCGGACAATACTTTATTTTTTGGCGGGATCCACGGATTCAATTTCCTGACTACTGGCAATATCAAGCAAAGTGCTCTGTCACACCCCATTTTATTTACGGACCTGAAAGTAGGAAACAAAACCATTACTGCCGCGGATTCCAGTATTACCTCCGAGCACATCTCACTGGCCAAGTCCATTCATCTGGATTACAAACAGAATTTTTCCATCAGCTACGCCTCTCTCAATTATACCAATGCTCATCAGAATATCTATCGGTATCGGTTAAAAGGCTACCAGGAAGAATGGTACTATGCGGGCACCACGACCGTCGCTCATTATACGAACTTAAATCCCGGCGAATACACTTTCGAAGTACAGACTACTATTCACGGCAACGTCTGGAACCCGAACGGAGCCTCGATAAAAATTGTGGTCAACCCACCCTTTTATCTCACCTACTACGCGTTTGCTTTTTACATTCTGGCAGCGGGCTTCACGATCTGGTCGCTCCGTCGTCGGGGGATTCGGAAGATCAAAAAGAAATTCGCGGAAGAGCAGCAGCAGCGGGAAGTACAGCGAATTCGGGATCTGGATCAAATGAAAATCAAGTTTCTTACCAACCTGAGCCATGAGTTCCGTACCCCCATTTCCCTGATTCTGGCTCCGCTGGAAGGTATTTTAGCCAAGAAACACGAGTCCGCCATTGACTCCCAGTTGCAGACCATCGATCGAAACTCCAAACGTCTGCTTAACCTGGTAAATCAGTTGCTGGATTTCAAGCAAATTGAACAACAGGAACAGACGCTACAGGTCTCTACCCGAAATGTGGTCGCTTTTGCCAAAGAAACCTGCGACTCCTTCCAGGATCTGTCGGAGAAAAAACACATTGATTTTGTATTCCAGAGTTTTGTACCCGATCTGGATCTTACGCTGGACTTTGATAAGATTGAACGCGTACTGTACAACTTACTTTCCAATGCCTTCAAATTCACGCCCAAGGGTGGAAAAATTAAACTCAAAGTCTTTTCTCAGGTAGACGATCGTAATCCGGACCAGCACTGGTTCTGTATTGCCGTATCGGATACGGGCATTGGCATTTCCCAGGATAAGCACCTGCACATTTTTGAACGATTCTATCAGGAAGAATCCAAAGGTTTCATCAATCAGGGCAGTGGCATTGGCTTATCGATTGCTCAGGAATTTGTATTGATGCACGGCGGAAAGCTATCCGTGGATAGTGAGCCGGGTAAAGGAAGCACGTTCATTATTTACCTGCCCCTAGCTGAGGCCTCCCAAAAGGTGTTTTTACCCGAAGAAATCGTGGAACCCAAACCCTTGCCACCGGGCAAACAGGCCCTGGGACCGAGTGGAATTGATACGGCGGACCGCATCCTGGTGGTGGAAGACAACGAAGAATTCCGGCATTTTCTGGTCGAACGCCTCAAAGGACAGTACAATGTTTTTGAAGCCGCCGATGGTCGGGAAGGCTGGCAGAAAACGCTTTCTACCCATCCGACGCTGATTATCAGCGACATCGCCATGCCACACGTGGATGGGATTGAATTCAGTCAGAAGGTAAAATCAGACAAGCGAACCAGCCATATCCCCTTGATTTTATTAACGGCCTCCACGGGAGATCAGCAGCAACTCCGGGGGCTTTTATCCGGGGCGAATGACTACCTGACGAAGCCGTTCAACTATGAGATTTTGAATGCGAAAGTAAATAATCTTCTGGCGTTAAATCGCGTTTCGAAGGGCTATTACTCCAAACGAATTAACCTGGTTTCTCCCGAGGTTGAAGTAGAATCAGCGAATGAAAAACTCCTGAAAGACATCGCCTTTTTCATTGACGAGCATATTAATAGTTCTGTACTAAGCGTAGAAAACCTGAGTAAACACGTGGGTATGAGCCGGGGATCGCTCTACAGTAAATTGCTGGAACTGACTGGAAAAACGCCCGTGGAATACATTCGATCGGTTAAGCTGGAGAAGTCCGCAACGCTGCTGGAGAAGAGTGATCTGAATATTTCGCAGATAGCTTATTCCGTAGGATTCCCGAATGCAAACTACTTCACCAAGTCTTTTAAAAGTCAGTTTAATATGCTGCCGTCGGAGTATCGGAATGCGAAGAATCTGTCGAATTAGAGGCTAATTCGTGCCTGTTGGGTATCTTATTTTGTTATTAACCTAGATCGGATTCAGTACTTCAGATAGGGCTGTTCGGTAGCCCAAAAGCCTTCCAGGCTGCACCTCTCCATGACCAACCATTCCATGGGGGCCATCCCATGGCGGCGACCGCCCGCTTTAGTCCACCGCATTGCGGCTGTCGTAGGTCGTTCAGTTGGCCCCATGGAATGGCTTCTGGGCGGGAGAGGTTTTCATTTTCTGAAGGTAATTATTTGTTAGTTGTTGGAATACAAGCAAAAGACGACATGGACGACATAAAACCGAGCCCCGTCCTATCGCGAAAAGCCGCCTTTTTTATCCGCAAAGCGGTGGCCTTGAGCAGGATAAAAAGAGCGGTGTTCGCGATACGGACTAAAAAACCAGCCGCCTGAGTAAGACAAATACCTACTTATTAAACTGTTATCAATAAATCATTGTGTAGAACATTACCTTCTCTAATCCGTCCTTACTCATTCCAAAAAGCAGAAACCCTTAAATTTTAACACTTTTGCCGGACGCTACTGATTTATAGATGGCTTCGACGACTCTGATGTCCCGCAATCCTTCTTCGCCGGGAGCAATCAGGGCCGTATTGTTCAGGATAGCCAGGCAATCCTCGTCGAGTTGTTTTGCCTGCTGATTTTTGATAGGAAAGTCGATCTTCGTTCCGTCCGACATGCTTCCTTTATTGCCCAGATAACCGGACTGGGGTTCGAGTTTCAGCCAGCCTTTCTCGTAATTCACCTGCAGATAGTTCATGTTGATGCCAAAGCTGGTTTGGCAGGCCGCCCGTGCTCCACTCGGAAAATCCAGCATGAACATCATCGTTTCTTCAACTTCCTTGTAAATATCGGGCCGCGTCGTGGAAGCTTGGGCAATGACGCTAATGGGCTCTTCGCCCGTCGCGAGTCTGGCTCCCTGTAAGGCATACACGCCCATATCGCCCATCACCCCACCGCCAAGTGCCTTGTTCTGTTTCCAGTGGTCCGTTCGGGCATCAAAGTACCCCGCAGCACTGTTGATCATTTTTACCTTACCGAACTTTTGCTCTTTGGCTACTTTCATGACTGCCTGAATATTAGGATCGTGCTGACAGCGATAGCCAATGGCCAGTTTTACTTTATTGTCGGCACAGGCTTTAATCATGGCTTCACAATCCGCCACGGAGGGAGCCATAGGTTTTTCACAAAACACGTGTTTGCCCGCTTTGGCAGCTCTGACGACAAATTCCCGGTGCATGGACGGAGGCAGCACGACGTAGACGATATCGATGTCGGGGTTATTGGCAATTTGATCGAAGTTCTGGTAGTTATAGATGTTCTTATCCGCCAGGTTATACTTCGCTTTCCATTGCTGGGCCTTGGCCGGCGTTCCGGTTACGATGCCAGCCAGATAACATTTTTCGGTCATTTGAAGGGCCGGGGCCAGTAAGTCTGTGCTGTAGTACCCCAGACCCACCAGAGCGATGCCCAGTTTTTCTTTTTTAGGTGCCGTTGCCGCCAGAAGCGGATTTCCGGAAAACAAAGTAGCCGCACCCGCCAGGGATACGGTCGTTAAGAACTGCCGTCTTTCGATTTGCATAACGGTTTTGAGTGATTGTGATGCAGAGCTTTCCGGTCTACGCCTTGCCCTACATGCCTTCGGTTTAGATTGGTGCGAAAGTTACGTATGAAGTTAAAAAAATTGACGTAAACGACTACATAAGCCGAATCTCCGTCCAGATTAAGCAGCATTCAGCAAAACGCTATCTCTCTTTTACTTTTCAAGTATCTTGATATTTTTGAACCAGACCTCATCGCCGTGATCCTGCAACAACAGGTGTCCCTGAGCGGCATCCCCGAAATCAGGGAATCCTTTGTATTTGCTGTAATTGACCAATGCTCGCCACATCTGATTATTACGCTCGTATTCAATGATTTTGACCCCGTTCAGCCAATGTTCAACATGATTGCCCTGTACCACAATCATTGCCGTGTTGAATTCCTGCGGACGGTACGGTTTGGTAGTGGGGGCCGCAATCAGATCGTATAACGAACCCAGGGTCCGGTTTCCGGCCACCCCGGCCTTCGCGTCGGGATGTCTGACGTCATCAAGTATCTGATATTCACAGCCAATACCACCCCGATTGACAAAATACTTAATGCCACTGTTGGCTCCTTCAGTTAGTTTAAAATCAGCCTTGAAAGTAAAGTTTTTGTAGGTTTTGGTCGTGATAATATCACCGCCTTTACCATCCTTGAGTACTTTCAGTACCCCCTCTTCTACGTTCCAGCCTTTGGCTGGAAAAGCGTCGGAGCCGGAGCTTTTCCAGCCAGTGGTCGTTTTGCCGTCCCACAACAACTGCCACCCCTCTGCCACTTCCTGCCGGGTTAAAGCGTTATCAGAATTTTGAGCCCAGGATGCGGTGCCAATGCTACACCACACCATCACTATACAGCCATACTTTTTCATACGTCAACTCCTTGCTACCAAACAAATGAACATCTTAGATTGAATGCTTTTAAACGAAGAAAGAGGGATACCCCTCTTTCTTCGTCCCGTCCCTGCGGACGGGCTTTCGCGGATTGGAACCTAAGCTTATAAATAACCGGGATTCTGGTAGGCAGCTTTGTCAGCAGCCGGCATATCCATGTTATCAATCTGTCCCTGAGGAATGGGTCTCAGGAAGTGATAATTTTCGATTTTCCGGGTGAATTTCACGGGTGTGTGATCGCCCACATTAGGTCCACAGATCGTGTAACTAGCGGCGATTTCTTTCCAACTCTGCGTCCGGACCAGATCATACCACCGGTAGCCTTCGCCGTAGTATTCTCTCGAACGCTCGGCCAAAATGTAGTTGAGGTCAATCGTTGCGGGAGTCGCTGCAATCATGGCTGCACTGTTGTCTACTACTTTAGCCACATTGCCCTGGTTACTCCAACGCCACTTGCCCGCCCGTGACCGGATTACATTCATGAGATCCCGGGCCGTTTTTCCGCCCTGCGTCGTTGCTCCTTTTACCGCTGCTTCCGCCGCAACAAAGTAAAGCTCCGAGAATTTGGCAATGTTGAACGGACGCGTGCTGGCAGCATTGGGCTGGCCTAATCCGCTGCCATTATCGGTACGGTACGGTCCCAGCTTCCAAAGGCCCGGATACACCAGGCGACTGATCCCACTGGGGGCTACTACGTAATCAGCCCGACCCGGCAATACGCCCACGCCCACGCTGCTTTTGTACACCGAATTCAAATAATCGATGGGTGTACCAGGATCCTGATCCAGGAAGGTCAGGATGGCATCGCCGGGACGAACCTGCAGGTTATTGGCGTTGTACAGAAATTCATTGGTAACCCCGGCTTTGGGCCAGTTACCCCGGTAAGCCGTTGTGAACGTACCATCATAACGGGAGTCGTTGGTTTTATCCGCAAACGTCTTGTTAAATACTTCATGCGGCGGGGCCATCCGTACCCAGGGACGACCCAGGGCCTGAGCCGCTTCCCGCTGAACGGAGTTAACGGTGCTGGGAGAACTCCAGTTGGTTTTTGAGCTGGTAATGCTGGTATAATTCCAGGTTAGCATCCAGCTGGCGAAGTTATCCGCATCACCACCACCGGCATACGTCAGGCTGGAGCCATTGAAAAGCTCGCTGGTTTCGGTATGGTCAGCGTACAGAAGAATTTCACTGTTCCGATCGTTCGTACCCACGTTTACGTCATAATACGTTTCCTGCAATCGAAAAGGTCCCGGATTAGCAATGGCCTGCGTCGCTACGTCGTAGGCTTTCTGGAAATACCATTGAGCATCGTGACCATCCGGATCCGTCCGGTTGGTTGCCGGATACGTGGGAATGTTGTTGGGGTTTTGCAGCCACCATCCGTACGTCAAATACGCTTTGGACAGGTAGAGGCTCGCCAGCGTTTTGGTTACGCCGCCAATCACCCGACCGCTTACGGGAAGGTCGTTTACCGCCTTTACCAGATCCGGGAAAATTACTTTGGTATACACCTCGGGCACGGTATTGCGTTTGGAAGTCCGCAGCGTAGAGATGTTGAACGCCAATTCACCCGAGCCCAGATCGAGCGGTACACCGCCGAAGGTCTGCACCAGCATAAAGTAATCAAACGCTCTGAAAAACCGGGCCTCCGCGATGAGTGCTTCAGAAATCCCTACGGCTGTCGCATTTTCAATGACACCGTTAGCCGTATTGATGTTCGGGAAGGCATTGTACCAGATGTTGCTGGCATCACTCGCCTGGGGCGTAATGAGCTGAGTACCCGAAAGATCATGCGTCTGGAAGCCACTGCCGCCGCCGCTGGCACCCCAGGTCGCTTCGTCAGTACCCGTCATGCAGGAATTGTAGAAGTAGGCGTTTCCGAAAATCCACCGTAAGTGAGCATACATGCCCGTCAAACCTCCGTATACGCCTTTCTCGGTTTTAAAGTATTCAGGCGTGTAAATAGCCCGGGGTTTTTCGTCTAATATTTTAGTGCAGCTTGAAAGCAACAGCGTCAAGGCCGCTACTGTCTTCAGATTTTTTATACGTAAACGTTTCATAGTAAGTTTTTTAAAAAGTCAGATTGACACCTACGATATAGTTTCGGGTAGACGGCGTGTTCGTGCCGATGGTCAGGATACGACGCAGTGCCGAGGACAAGGGTACCGCCGCATTTTCGTTACCGTACGAGTTGGTTTCCGGATCCATCCCTGACTCGCGGTTATACGGAGAGAACATCACAAACGGGTTCTGGGCAGTGAAGTAGAGACGAAGTGTACTCATACCTACTCTTCCCAGGACTTTGTTGCTCACGTTATAGCCCAGCGTCATGGTGCGAATTTTCAGGAAAGAAGCGTCAAAGTAGCCCAGCGTGCTGCCGTATTTCGGGTTATCACCGCCGATACCACCCGGAGCAGGATATTTGGCGTCCGTGTTTTCTGGTGTCCAGTAGTCAACGCGAACGTTGTTACCAGCCCGGGCATTCAGGTTGTTCAAATAACCTGATGATCCGTAAAGCGTACTATTCAGCAAGCCACCATTTTTGAAAACGCCAACGATGTTCAGGTCAAACCCTTTGTAGGCGACGCGGGTATTGAAACCACCCTGGAAATTGGGTTGCATATCCAGAATCTGCCGATCGGATGCATTGATGGCCCGGGTGGGTGCTCCATCTGAATTGTATTCGCCCGTGTATTTTACGCGGATCATACCCGCATTGCCACCGGGTTCATAAATATTACGGAATTGATCGTTTTCCTGCCAAAGTCCAATTTTTTCGTAATCATAAATTACGTTGATCGGATGACCCACAAACCACCAGTTTCCTTCATCCCGTTGCTGACCCGAAGCCAGAGAAACCAGCTTGTTCCGGTTGGCGTACACGTTAAATCCAACATCCCAGGTCCAGCCATTTACATTTTCCAGAACTGTACCATTCAAATTGAATTCAAAACCTTTATTCTGCGTCTGACCGATGTTGGCCGTATAGCCGCCTACGCCTGAGGTCGGTGGCAAACCTACGCCCAAGAGTACATTTTTAGTCTGCTGCTCGTAAAACTCGATCGTACCGGACAAACGATTGTTGAATGCTTTGAAATCCAGACCCAGGTTGATCGTGTTGGAAAATTCCCAGCCTAACCGTGGGTTCGGAGCATTAGACACGTAGAAACCCGTAGCGTAATTGGAATTGCCAAAGTTGTAAGGCCGGGTGGACAAAAGTCCCAGCGTTTCGTAAGGGTTTACGGCCTGATTTGAGGTTTGACCGTAACCGACCCGAAGTTTCAACTGGTTGATTTTAGTAACGCCAGCCATGAATTGCTCCTTGGAAATGTTCCATCCGGCCGAAATAGCTGGATACGCATTCCACTGGTGTCCTTTGGCCAAACGTGAGGAACCATCCGCCCGGAAGGTAACACTCAGCATGTAACGATCATCGAAGGAGTACATGACGCGTCCCATGTACGACAATAATCCCCATTGGTTATAGCCCTGATTGGCAGGGTTTACCGTGATGATTCCGTCAGCCCGGCCCAGGTTATAAAACTGGAAGGCGTCGGAAGGAATATCCCGGGCACCCACGGAAGAGGAATTGAAGGTATTCTGCTGAGCAGAGTACAAACCGACCGCATTGATCTCGTGTTTGCCGAACTTGCGATCGTAGCTTAGCAGGTTTTCAATGGCCCAGTTGAGCGTATGCGAATTGCCAATACCCGCCGTCGATACGTTGAGGGGGTTACCACTGAAAACGCCCTCTCCGGTATAGTTACCGCTGGTGCTTTGCCGGTAGTTCAAACCCAGGTTCGCCCGGTATTTCAGTCCGGTTACACCCGGAATCTGTACTTCTGCAAAAAGGGTATTGTAAGAACCATACGCCCGGGTCTGATCAATATAGCGGTCGCCTAACGCGTTGAATCGCTCCAGCGAAGGCACCCACTGTGGTCCGGAAGTTTGCTCCTGAATGATGGTTTTCATCGTACCATCCGCATTGTACGGATTTGCAATCGGCGTTCTGCCCAGGGCCATACCTACGGCAGGGCTGTTGTTGCCGTTGCTGACCGTAAAGTTGGAATTGGTTGAAAATCCAACCCGGAAATATTTGTTAATATCCTGATTGATCGAAGCCTGCAGCGAATAACGCGAAAAATCCTGAAGCGGAACTACGGCGTTTTCCCGGTAATAACCCAAGCCAAAGGAGTAGCTCCCTTTTTCAGAGCCACCTGAAACGTTAATATCGTGGCTGGACATAAGGCCGGTTCGGTACACCTTGTCCTGCCAGTCGGTATTCACGTCGTTGGATTCATCAATCGTGTTCTGAAATCGCTGAAGACTCGCCGCCCGCAGAGCAGCAAACTCCGGGCCATTCATCATCGGATATTTTGAAAAAACGGTTTTCGGGCCATGAAATCCATTGTAGGAAAACATGGCTTTCTGACCCCGTTTGCCCGTATTGGTCGTGATCAGAATAACGCCATTGGCTCCGCGGGAACCGTAAATGGCCGTTGCGGAAGCGTCCTTCAGAATATCAATGCTTTTGATGTTGTTTGCATTAATATCCGTAATCGATCCTGAGAAAGGAATGCCGTCCAGAACGATCAGAGGAGCGTTATCTGCTCGCAAAGACCGCTGACCACGGATGAGGATTTCCATCGCAGCTCCGGGTTTAGTGGAGGTCTGTGAAATCTCTACCCCTACGACTCGGCCCTGTAAGGCCTGCGTCAGGTTGGCCGCGGGTACTTCCCGCATCACATTACCGGTCACTGAAACTACCGAACCGGTCACCGCTTCCTGACGCTGCGTACCGTAGCCAACTACAACCACCTCGTCCAGTACCTTATCGTCATTCGACAGTATTACATCCACCACAGTCTGCGATCCGACCGCAACTTCTTTGGTGGCATAGCCTACCAGGGAGAAAATCAGGGCCGTGTCTCCGTCCCGGAGCGTGAGCTTAAAATTTCCGTCCTGATCCGTGGTGGTGCCGCGGGTAGTTCCTTTAATCAACACGTTTACGCCGGGTAATCCTTCGCCCGTGTCACCCGTAATCTTTCCTCTGATTTCTCTATCTACGGTATTTTTACGCAAAGGCGTAACCTTGAAATACGTTGGACTATTGGGTTCGGCCATACTGACCTGGGCCAGCAAAACCATCAATAATACTCGCAGCACCAGGGTTTTTATATTCCAGCTGCGGGTATTATGAATTGTAGAAAAATGATGCATAGTTTTTACGATTTAATTAGTTCACATCAGATTAAAAGAGCAAAATCTCCCCTGCCATTCCATTCGTTAAAATGTCTCTGTAACGTCAGTAAAAGGTGCGGGTAAAAAGTAAAGCGTTGTGTAGCTATCTCTCCCAATGAATGCGGTAAAGCGAGATTATTTCATCGAAGCAATGGGTTTAGTTAATACGTTCGTACAGGTTAAATCGAAAACTTTCATCGGTATACGTAACTAATAAGCACGAAATAAAAGTGATGGATAGGTTGCGTTGATTTTATGTATTCTTACAGGGACTTCTGATCAATCCCACTATTATTTGTCAAAATGACAATTTATTTTTTGCAATGAATGTCCCCGCTAAACACACCGGGAACTTCATAACTTTTCTGATATAATTTTTAACTAATCATTGAACAAATGTAGTTCTATCCGGAAGTTTTGCAGGAGAAGATTTGTGAAAATAAATGCTACAAATGTTCAAAAGTGGTCATTTTCATAAAAAATAGACTATAAAATTGGACGATACGGTACCACATCACCAGTCAGGCCGCCTGAATTATGGTATCGTCGTAAAAATTCTCACTTCGTACTAGCATCTTCCAAAAACGAACCTGAAACGAAAAGCCCCTCATCCAAGGGGTCGATACCCTAATCACAGTAATGGCATGGTATACACCAGCGAAGTTTCTGACGGAATATCCAAAGCTCATTCACGTTTCAGAGCATTCACCTGAATTAGAGTTTTGAATTTCAGGCACAGAATATGCATTAAGTTTTTTACCTACTAGCTTCCAAAGTATCAGCAACTGTGAAGGATTACATTCGTTTGTTTAATTCCTCGTGATTCTGTAATAAACAATAAAAAAAAGGGCAGGACTTTTCATAATTGAATCGCCCTACCCTTTTTTATACATTCCTTTATTACACTTTATTTAATGAATTTTCCTTTCAAATGATTCGCCTGGTAATGGTACATTCCCGGAGCCAGGTTTGATACGTTAATAATCTTTTGATCGGTTTGATCCAGCGAAGATTGCAAAACGGTTCGTCCTACTGCATCGATGATGACGAGCTGTCCGGTTACTTTATTTCCGTTGAAATCAATGGTTAGAAAATCCTTTACCGGATTAGGATATACTTTCACGGATGTTAGCGTTGCCTGTTGCACGGACCGAATCACGGAGTACTGATACGCTCCGTCCAGATCGATTTGCTTGAGGCGGTAATAACGGGTACCTGCCAGAAGAGACGGGTCAACCAGTCGATAATTCAGTTCCCGTACGCTGGTACCATTACCAGCAACGAAGCCGATTTTTTCGAACGTTTTTCCATCCTCACTTCTCAGTACCTCAAAGCCAAAGTTGTTCTTTTCGGCATAGGTTGTCCAATCCAGCTGGATTCCGTTTTCAACCGCTTTAGCCGTAAATCTACCCAGGCTGACGGGCAGTGGCTGATCAATCAGTTCCAGTTCCAGACTCGCTGCCGTGGTCGGTAAGCCTGGGCTCAGGTACCCGTTGAAAGCGGCTGCGGAGGGTTGAGCACCGCTCGTAACCCGACTGAATGCGGCCACCCCATTGGTGTTGGTCAGGTAGTAACTGCCCAGGGGAATCGGGATACCCACGTACACGCCGGTACTGATGCCTGCCTGCACGGCAAGTGCCAGTTGATCCTCTTTTTTGTTGGGTGAAGGGTTTACCGCCTGTTGCTTTGAAGAAGCGATCGCACCCGAGCCTTCAAATACGATGGCTCCGGATCCACTCACCAGAACGGGTGTATTGGCAGGAATTTTTCCGGTGGTAATCGCTCTTCCTACCACTTTAGAATCGGTGTATTCCAGCGTATAGGCCTTGACTCCGTTCGGAATGTCGGCTTCAAAGGGCAGTACCAGCATTTTCACGCCGTTCAAAGTACCCTGATACGTTGCCGAAATCGCCGTAAAGCCCTGGGGAGCATAATAATCGCCTCTGCCTTCGCTGAGTTCAAGTTTCGTACAGCTTTGTCCGTTCACTACGTTGGTTTTATCACTCACGGTACTGGTCTGTACATAAAACAGACTGTTCTTATTGGCCGCCAAGGCGTGCCAGTCAGTCTGAGCGGGAATATTGGTTACATTGGTAAAATCAAGCGAGGTATATGTAATGTCTTCCAGGCAATCCATCAAGTAACTATCTGCCGCACTGTACACGCCCGAGAACTTGTAGCCCCGCTCAGTACCCAAAGCCACGTATACGTCTTTGAATTTGAAGGTCAGCCGGGAGGTGGCATTGCCACTGGTAATCCCAATGATGCCCATACAACCATCGGTCAGTACATCTTCGGAAATATTCAGCACCCAGTTGAAATCGTTTCTTTTATCAAAAACAATACTGCCGTAATTTTTGGAATTTACAGCTCCCTGCTTGTTTACGTAATAAAGCGTCGTGTTGCTCGAAGAGTAATTAAAGCTGGAGGAAAGGCTTTCTACTTGAAATACCAACCGATTAAACTTGCCTCCCAGCGGCAAATACCCATTATTGGCATTCGTATTGGTACTAAACAATGGTGATGAATTCAGGAACGTAAAGGTCTTGCCACTAAGCTTATAGCCGGTACCAAACGCGGATGAAGTGGGGGTTTTGTTGTCAAGCTTCTCGTAATTAATCAGTTCACTGGTCATTTGAGACGGTTCGAAATCGCCGCTCTTGGAAAAAACGAGTGTAGTTACACTGGAGGCTTTGACGGTCACCTTGGGCCGATTGGTTTCCTGAGTAAAATCCACGTTGCTTTCAACCATACTTTCCGTCTGAGTCGTACTGATGGCTTTGCCTTCGTTGGAAAGAAAAGGTAAATCCACCGACAGATTATACGTATTCGAAGAAGGATTAATGACCTGAACTACGATTTTATCGCCCGTTTCAGAAAGGTAAGAAGACCCTCTTAACTCATTGGTGTTGTCATTCCAGCTATTCTGAATGCGGGTGTACCCGGTAACGTACTTGGCGTAATGCGAAAGAATATTTCCCCGTTTGGTCATGACTCCAGTCGTTGTACCAAATATTCCATCACCCAGAGGTCCGTAATACCGTTTGGTTGCATAATGAATCCAGGCATTGACGTTGGACAGCAGGGCCTGATTTAAGTCATTGGCAAACGAAAAACCGTCAATGGACCAGTTGAAATCCCGGGAGACTCCGTTGGTGTTCCAGTTAATGAGATACTCAGTCATCCAAACCTCTTTGCCCTGAGCCTGTACATTCAGCAAACCTGACTGAATCCCCCCATACTGGTGACCAGCGAAGATATCAAAGTGCGGCAACACCTCTGCATTGGCGAAAGCACTGGCGTAATTATTGGTAATACCTACCGTCTCGGGTGCCAGGACTTTGCACTTGATCACATTCCTATGATTTTTAAGAAAGGTGGTCATCTGATCGGGAGTCCAGATACATCCGGCATAATCAACCTGATAATCAGGCTCGTTTTGTAGTGCGATGGCTTCCAGTTCAACGCCATTTTCCCGCAGATACGTGACAAAGTCGTTGAGGTAATTGGCGTAGTCGGCGTAATGCTCCGGCTTTAGGTACACCGGCTGCCAGGCTCCGTTTGCATCCTGATAGCGGGAGGCAATGGTATTGTAGGTTTTCCACTCCGCGGGCATCGACCAGGGCGAAGCAAAAATTTTAATATTCAGGGACTGAGCCAGTTGGGCCGTTGCCAGTGCCTGCCCCCAGTTGTCTTTGCCAATGGGTATGTAGATCCGCATGATGTTGTAGCCCGCCTCACTGCCCGCTCCCCACATCTTGCGTATTTCAGCTTCGGTCATGTGGTTGTAACCAAACTGAGGACTATTGACAAAACCCCCGAAACCGGTAATTTTCTGGTACTTCTGGTCTTTGTTTACTTTCACAGTTGCCGTTCTCGACTGAGCCTGAACGGTATGGTGAAACATGGCGACTACGGCTAGCAAGACAAGCGATCTCACCAGAACAAGTAATGGTTTTTTCATAGATGGTTTATTGTAAGTAATTGTTAGTACTCAGAGGTTAATGGTTCAGGGGCCGTTCATTCAGAACGCTGAACGCTCGTTGTTGCTTGGGCAAACCACGCCACACCCGGAGGTGAACCTCCCGGCACATCGTTTAGGCCATCGGACCTGGCTTGAATTGTGTTAGCTTGAAAGGTGGGGTCTTCTGCCGTGCAGTACCCTTTGGTACGGTCGGTCTGGTCTAGGTAAAATTTTAATTCACTTTTGCCAGCGGATGCTCAGTGAGGCCTTACGTAATTGGAACTGCTTTCATCCATGTGGCTTAATCTTTCTGGTACGTTACCACTCGATTAAACCTGCATGGAACCAATAAATAATATAATTTTATCGATACAAATGTAGCGGACCTGAGCGGCAAAAGCCTGCTACAAATCGTCAAATGAATTGTCTTAATGTTCAATTACGTTCTCTGGTATATCATTACATTCTGGACGGATCAGATTGCAACCGCCGTTCTCAGCCTGAACAGCTACACATTCATCATTCGGTCACCGTTTTCCGTTATTTATCCAGTAGTACGTTCATACGCTTACTAAAAAAAGTCTGTAGCTGATCCGGGATCAACTACAGACTTTTTTTAGTAAACGTACTCGAAATTTTTTCAGGGTATGATCCGATCTTTTCTCAGGGCTTCAAATAAATCAAAGAAAGATGCTCGCGTAGACTGGTACGCGTTAAAACCCAGCGTACGACTTCTGGTCATATCAGTCATTACCTCAATGGGGCGTCCTAAATCCAGGTCCGTATGCCAGGGCGAGGCCAACCGGTCCAAATTGGATTCGCGAAGTCCATACCGCTGGGCTATCGCTTCCCAGGTCGCTCGATCCGCGGCCATTTCGGCCTCCAGTGGCCGGACACTTCCGTTAAAACCTTCTGCTTCAATAGTAAAATGGTCCGCGATTTGTTTCCACAACCAGCTCCAGCGGAAAACATCGCCATTGACAATGTTATAGGCTTGATTAGAAGCTTCGGGTGTAGTAGCCGCCCAAACCAGTTGTTTAGCCAATATCCGGGCATCGGTTACGTCAGAGAGTCCCGTCCACTGAGCTTCCGAACCCGGCCATACAAACGGACGACCTGTTTCTTTACAGAGGGTCGCATACACGGCGAGCGTAGTCCCCAGATTCATTAAATTGCCAACGGCCTTTCCAATCACTGTATGCGGTCGGTGCACACTCCAGGTAAATCCATCTCGGGCCGCAGCGGCAAAAACCTCGTCTTCCTGAGCGTAATAAAAGTTGTCAAAAGCCAATCGGGGCTGCTCCTCCCGCAAGGGTGTTTCTGGTAAGTTGCCCGCCTGTGCATAAGCCTCAAACGGCCCTAAGTAATGCTTTAACCCGGTTACCAAAGCAACGTGCTGAACGGATTGTTTTCCAGATAAGGCATTCAATACGTTACGAACCATAGTTCCATTTACCCGAATATTTTCAGCTTCGGTTTCATTTCGCATCCACGTTGTAATGAAAACGTGCGTGGGCGAAATACCTTCCAACGCCTGACCCAAGCCTTGTTCATCCAACAGATTCGCCGCCACCGGCACCACGCTTTCTACCCCTATGGAAGGGTTGCGTGCCAGCCCGTAAACGTTCCACCCCTGATCAACCAGCTCCTGGGCCAGGTTACTTCCCGTAATCCCACTCACGCCCACAATCAATGCTTTCTTTTCCATGCTAGTTATACCGCTAGTTTCGCTTCAGAGACGGACACGTAATTCTGCACATCTCTGAAAAGATTTTCCACAAAGGTACCTTTCGTAAAAAAGCAGGCTCTTGACCTTGGGCAAGAAATAGCCTTGATCTGGATCAACTAGTCCTGACTCCGAATCATGCGGTTTTTGCGAATACGGCTGATAGTCTCCGGAGCCAGTCCCAGATAGGAAGCAATCAGGTGTTGGGGGACGCGTTGGATCATTTGGGGAAAGTTTTCGGCCAGTTGCCAGTATTTTTCTTCGGCCGTATGCGTAATGGAACTGATGAGACGTCGGTCTTTCGTAACCAGACTATTCTGATAAAGCAATCGGAAATAGCGTTCCATCTTGGGAATGCTCGTCATCAAAGCTTCGTAGTCGTTCAGGGAAATCATTAATAACTCACTGTTCTCCAGAGCATCAATGTTGAGTATAGCTGCTTCGCCTTTTAAAAAGCTTCCCAGATCTGATACCCACCAGCCTTCCCAAGCGAAAAGATTGATATGCTCATGTCCCTTTTCGTCCACATTGTAAGAGCGGAGCAAGCCTTTGACTACAAAAGACAAATGCGTACAGACCTGACCTTCCTGAAGTAGATACTGTCGTTTTCGTAGCTTTTTGACCACGAAGAACGATTGTAGGACTTCCTTTTCCTCCGGGGTTAGCTTTACTTTTTCCTGGATATGAGCGAATAATACTTCAAACATGCCTTGTCAGTTTTGAATCTGCCTTCCTGAATCGTCCCCGTTTCTTACGAACGGTGATGCGATGCTCTCGTTCGATTTACTGAAGAATGATCCCTTTCGCCTCCGTGCTTCTGTCCGATAGTATCGGTCCAGAACACTCAGCCATCAACAGCACGGTTCGGTTAAGGTTCCCCTACTCGCCTGCAACCCAAAGCTGCAAAAACTTCTTTGCTGGAAAATCTCCTGTACCTATCCTACGAAAATCAAGTGCTGTACCCCTTTTCTAAACGCAGCTACCCAGGGAGCAGAGCAGCTTAACCGTGGCATCAAACTAACTGCTTCATGAGTCGACGATCCCTAATCTTACATAAGTGGCAAGCCAAGTAAATGCTGGGCGGAGCAAACCTTGGAACCATCTTCATTACTTAATCTGAAGAGAAGCAAAAAATCATTGAATTTAATTATGATCGATTTATGAATAACCTTTTATAAACGTCCGTTTATAAAAGGTTATAAAAGCAAAAATGCGTAATTTTACAACTATTTCGCTCATCAGATTTTCTTATCGATTTATGCAGTACGTTGCTTATTACCGGGTATCTACCTTAGCTCAGGGAAAATCGGGGTTGGGTCTGGCCGCTCAGCAGGAAATTGTACGACGTTTCGTTCGGGAAGGCGAAGTACTGCTTCAGGAATTTGTGGAAGTAGAATCGGGTAAGAAATCGGAGCGACCGCAGTTAAAAGCAGCCATTGCTTTTGCCAAACAACACCGGGCCCGATTGTTGATCGCTAAACTCGACCGGCTCTCGCGTAATGCCGAATTTATTTTTACGCTTCGGAATGCGGAAGTAGATTTTGTGGCCTGCGATATTCCCGATGCCAATACGCTTACCATCGGAATTATGGCGGTTCTGGCCCAACACGAACGGGAGCTAATCTCGGAACGAACCCGCAATGCCCTTCAGCAAAAAAAACGTCAGGGCTATTCGCTGGGCTCACCCGAGAACCTGACTTCGCAGGCGATTGATAAGGGCCGTCAGCAACGCATCGCTAACGCCCGCATGCATCAGGCCAATCGGCAGGCAGCGGAACTGGCTCGTTTGTACCGAAACCAGGGGCTCACCTACGCTCTCATTGCCGAAAAACTTAATGCAAATGGATTCAGGACCCGCAGGGGACAGATTTTTCACCCCATGTCCGTACGCAGATTAATTCTGCGACCCGAGGCCTGAAGCACCCGGAAAGTAAAAGTCCCGGGTTCAGAACCCGGGACTTACGTAAGCGAATAGGTATGGGGGAATTAATTCACAAATACCATGCGAGTGGGCTTATCGGTATTGATGCTGATGTCTTTTTTAAGGGTAGTTTCACCATCAGTCACTTCAATGTGGTATTGACCATCGGCCAGTTCGTTCATATCAAAACGGCGGGCGTAGCCGGTAGCGTTTTTACTGATGTTTTCACTGAAAAGCACATCGCCCTTGGCATTTCGCAGGGAAACAGTTAGTTTCTTACCCGCTACTTTTTCCAGCATGAAGTTGACTTTACCCTGCTGTCCCTTAAAGACATTCATGGTATAGGAGGTTCTTGCGGTTTCCTTAGGATCTTCCGCTGGACGAGGAGCAGCAAAGCTGTTCAGGGTAACGAAAGCAAAAGCAAGAGCGAACAGAGATTGAATGGAAGTTTTCATGGCTTTTATCGATTGAGATTGACAGGCAAAAGTGAGCTAATCGGTTGTTTAGAAAATCATGGCTTGGGTACGTTCATCAAAGGCGACTGGCCTGATTGATGATTCAAAGTTGGGTTGAAAACAGGTACTATGCAATACAAAGTAGTATGTAAGGCTTGGTTGCTGGATGAGCGGTGCTTGACGGGGTTTGCGTTCCAAAACGGCTGACCTTATTTACACACCAAGGATGCAGCGAATCAGGGCTGCGTTGCAGTCAGGGCCGTGTTTTTTAATATTTCAGGGATGAATGGTGTGTTCGTCAGGATGAGCGGAAAAGTGGGATGACGCGAACCGATAGTGGGGACTTACGAAGCGTTAGGTTATAGAAACACTAGTTACCAGAACTCTCCTTCTCTATTTATAATAGGATGCAACAACTGAAAGACAAACCCTGTCCAGCCTTTTTAAGTAGACAGGTACAGCCAGATTTCTTCTTCTTCCATGCATTCTACTGATCGGTTGAAGCCCGGTCTTATTTATGCAAATGTTTTGCGGCTAAAAATAAATTTATACATTTTTGCAAAGGTGTCGTCAGGGAAACGCTTCGGAAAATTCATTTCAAGCAAGTATTTCGTACTTTACTCATACAAATGATTTCGCTACTAAAAGACCTATCCAGTAACAGATACGTTCTCTTACAACTCCGCTTTTCCTCCCAACGTATTCTATGTAATGCTATACGCTTAGTAGCTACTTTATTTTCCGGAGTTCAATTCATTTTTCACTAATACGCAGGTATTAGTGAAAATATAAATCCTCATTTATTCCTATCACCCATTCAAATGAACGTAAAAAAAAGATTTTTACTAATTGCACCGTGGGATTATCAATTATACATGGTGATTGAAAAAAATCTTATCAGCTTAGGGTATGATGTTGTAGTGATTCATAATAATTCTTACCCTTTTACCTACAAAAATGTCAGTCAGCGTACGACTAACTTTTTTAGAAAGACTTTCTTAAAAGATAGAAACTATAAAAATACCCTACGGCATAATTTTAATCAACAAACGCGTTTATCGCTCGTAAAAACGTACGATCACTATGATGTAACATTAGTAATCCGAGCGGATTTCTTCCCTTTAGAATTACTACTGGAAGCCAGAAAAAGGAGTGATAAGTTTATTTCATTTCATTACGACGGTATTTCGAGGAATCCAGAAGTTCTTCCTAAAGTTCATTTATTCGATCGTTTTTACGCCTTTGACAAAACTGATGTTGTTAAATATCAGAAATACGGTGTACAATACGTGCCCAACTTTTATTTCGATTATCCCGACGATTTGCCCAATATTGAAACCAAAAATAAAATCTATTACATCAGTTCATTCCATCCTTCCCGCCTCCAGGCGATTATCGATTTCCACAAATTCATTACCAGAAAGATAAGTCCGGTACAATTCGATTTTGTTTATAATTTATACGACGAAGATAAAGTCCCTTTATACGTTAAAGAAAACTTCCATTGCCTGCATAAAGTTAATCCGTACGAAGATCAGTTAGTCCAGATAAAAAATACGGAGATTATTCTGGATTTCCGCATTGATGAACACCAGGGCTTATCTTTCCGGATTTTTGACGGACTGAAGCTGCAGAAAAAAGTAATTACGACGAACGCTACGGTTGTCGACGAAGATTTTTATCATCCGAATAATTTCTTCATTTTAACGGAAGAGAATAAGGAGGAACTGGATGATTTTCTAGCTCGTCCCTACGTAAAAATTGACGAGAAAATCCGGTCGAAATATTCCTTTACGAACTGGCTGGCCACCATTACGGATTATACACACGGGCAGTTCCACACAGCGACTAAACCCCTGATTAGTATCATCATCCCCTGTTACAATAACGAACGGGTCATTATAGAAGCCATTCAATCGGCTGAAAAACAGAGTTATAAAAACGTCGAAATCATTGTAGTAGACGATGGTTCTACGGATCAAACCTTCGCTATCATTTCTGAGTACATCCAGGGTACAAACAAAAACGTCAAACTTTATACAAAAACCAATTCCGGACCGGCCGCTACCCGCAACTATGGTTTTGATCGGTCAAACGGGCAGTTTATTGTGTTTCTGGACGGCGATGATAGGCTGCACGAGGAATTTGTTGAAGAACATTTCAACGCCTTTATTCAGCATCCGAATGTCAATTTAGTGTATTCGAACGCCGAATATTTCGAAGGAAGAACTGGCCCCTGGCATATTATTGATTACAACAAGGATGACTTACTCATCTCGAATTCCATTCCCATTTTTGCTATGATTAGTGCAGAAACCTTCGAAAAGGCAGGGAAATTTGATGAAAATTTACCTTGCCTTGAAGATTGGGAATTGTGGATTCGGGTGTTATCAAAAAATAAAAATGTTTACAAAATTGATAAATCCCTTTATTATTATCGTAAACGCATCGAGAAAAATTCATTAACGGATAATATCGATTTCCACGCTAAATCCATTATTTACTATCATTATATTTACGAAAAACACATTGATTTATACCGTGAAATGCACCTCGATCTTCCCCGCCTGTTAGATTCATACCGGGCGAACCGGCAAAATCATCACGCTTTTCTTCGGTATAAACGAAAGTATTATTCCGTATGGTACCGGAAACTATTCTATAAGCTGTTTAAGCCTGATTTTTATAAAGAAATCTTTCCCTAACTAGCAATGTTCAGTAAAAGATAAAGTTTACATAGTTACTGACCATCAAAAGCAGTAGCGTTTACTTTTATCTTTTCAAATGTAACATTGCAATACTTATTTTTAAAGTTTCCGAGTACCCCATCCACTCTACATTACGAAAGATAAGTGTACTAATCTGATCGCCGGGATTGCCTTCGGTTTCCGCCAGATTAGTACGCTTCATGTTCATGGTTGAAAACGTAATACCACGGACGATTCCAAACGGCTTTTCTGTATTCCCTTCCATTTTAAAAAAATGTTTCCAGGGACTTACATTCAAAAGTGAGCTACACAGGCCGCTGACTTATCTACCTATACATGTCAATCACGAAATACGGTCTTTTTGGAAAGTTAAAAGCCCTGCCTGGTCAGCGACAAGCTCTAGCCGATTTTTTACTGGAAGCGGCTCGGCTGCTGCATACAGCCTCCGGTTGTCAGTTGTATTTGGTCAGTACGGATGTTACAGATGCCGATACGATTTGGATAACTGAAGTCTGGGATACGAAGGAAGATCATGATCGTTCTCTACAGATACCCGCCATACGAGAACTCATTGGGCGGGCCATGCCTTTGCTGGCCGAACGCCCCGAACCTGGCATGACCGTAAACGTACTAGGTGGAAAAGGACTTGCGTAATTCTTGGACGGATGCTTCTTCTGTCTTCTTATAACCATACAATCACGAGCCCCTTACGATCTTGTGAAGGGGCTCGTGTTAAAACCTTGTTTTGAAAGTTCAGCTATTTTGCCTGCTGAACGTACCAGTTTTTAGCTACTAGCTTGTCCTTGATTCGGCGGGCGATGATCTGATAGCCCAGCGAGTTCAGGTGCAGGTAATCCGAGCGAACGCCCGCTGGAAATATATCCTGAGCCAGTTGAGCCTGATCTTGGGCAGTTGGCGTATACCCTACGGCTTTCAGTTCGTCGGCCGTGGGCGGAGTCATGGGCACAAAGTTGCTGCCGTAACGTCGCTGGAGTAAGGCATTGAAATCCGAAATCTGCTTGTAACCAGCCGTACCTTTCGTTTCCTGATTACTCATCAGAATGCCTAATACCAGATAAAATTTAGGATTCGGCAGATAGTTAATACAATTGTCGATCAGATTGACAATCCCATCAAAATCGGGTACATCGTTTCTTCCCAGCCAAAGGACCTGAAGAGCCGACTGATAAGCCACGGCGTCATCCGAAATAAAGACCGAATCGGCGGGAACGGACACGGTACTGGCTTCGGCGGGCGTCAAGGTGTAGCTCTCTACCTGAGCCTCTCCCCCGCCCTTCGCCGTACGGGTCAGTGTACAGGGCACTTCGTTTACCCGACCCTTTAATGTCATGGTCAGGTTGTTGGCAACCGTCGACAGCAGTTGCGTCGATAGCTTGGTTACTTTTATGGCTCCTGCTCCGTTAAATGCGTTTCCTTCCACGCTTAGCGTGACTGGAATTCCGCCCTGACGGGCAACAATAGCCCGACTTACCTGACCATCAATTCCAAAATTCTTGACGGTATAATTGGGTAATTCGTTTGCCAGCACCGTTGGATAAGGTGTACCTCCTTTGCCAAAGGTTAGTGAATCTCCCCAGCACGCTATCTGGGTTGGTGGGGGTACACTGGACGGTTTATTAGGAAATACGTCATCGAGTACCTGGCATGAATCCAGGAGCATACTTCCCAAGCCTAAAAGGCTAGCCCTTTGTAAAAAGGATCGACGGTTCAGCAACCCTCGATCGGTTACTGCTTGATTGTGTAGAGACACCGGATGAAGATTTGATTTGAAGAAGGTTTGACTTATGATATTTTTTAAAAAACTGTACCTGTTTTCTGAAGCTGCCAACGTACGCCTATCATTAGCCTTTCCAGTCTAAATACAAAACGCACACAGTCAGAGTCGTATACAGCTAACCGTAATCGGGATTCACCAAATGTTTCGCTGACGTATAGCCGATCCAAGAGCAGGTATTATTTTCCCCAGCCTCGTTCTGCTCCTGCTCCTTAAAATGGCTAACAGTTTCCGTCAGGCCCTTTTTTGATACTTCCGGCCATACCTACGAAAATGAATCAGGCTGGTATTCTTTTTGTTCAAAAAAGTGTTAGCAAACGGTTTTACACCACGCAAGTCGCCTGATTTAGGCCTTGAGTAATTTCTACCACCAATCCATCCAACCTTATGAGTGAAAAGAATGCCGATTTACATGGCAATGTCCTCGAACAGTCTCCCGTTGCTTTACTGGTGATTGACATGATCAATGACCTGGAATTTCCCGAAGGAGAAGAATTCGTTCAGTCATCTGAGCAGGCAGCCCGCAATATTGTAAGATTAAAGGAACAGGCCCGGCAACATCGGATTCCCGTTATTTACGCCAATGATAACTTCGGACGCTGGCGGTCGGACTTTAACGAGGTTATTGAGCACGTGCTCCACGATCAGGTGCGGGGCCAGCGGCTGGCCGAGCTGCTCCGTCCGGATCAGGATGATTATTTTGTCCTTAAGCCCAAACATTCCGCTTTTTACGCCACTACGCTTTCCACGCTTTTGCAGTATTTTCAGGTCAAACGTTTAATCCTTACCGGTATTTCAACGGATTCCTGTATTGCCTTTACTGCTTCGGATGCGTATATGCGGGATTATGAAGTATATGTCCCTTCGGATTGTACGACGGCTCGCAATGAAGAATTCACGAAAACTACGCTGGATTTTCTCGAACGCAGCGTACGGGCTGATACAACACCCTCTACTGAGCTGGACCTGGGAAAGCTGCGTCAGTGATTCATAAGAACGTAAAGGCATATATACGTCTACGTTGACTGCCAGGGCCTTTTTTCAGGCAACCAAGGTTTTTTTACCATTAGCATTCTTTACGAACAGAAACCCCGCCCGGTCTACCGGGCGGGGTTTCTGTTCGTACCTGTTTTTTCGGTTTTCCCTTAGGAATAAAGAGCTATGAAACATGAGCACTTTCCAAAAAACCTGAAAAAGGTACCTGAAATGCTACGTTAAATGCTATACGTCGAAAATTTCGCCAATTGGCTTAAATAAGTACAAAATTTACATCAGAAAACACAGTTGGACGTTTCCGCCAAACACTTTTTAACAACACCGTCCTATGGCCAAGTTTGAGATTTTCCGCAGTAATATTAACGCCCTGTACTACTTCAGTTTCATTACCGATCAGGGTCAGCAGATTCTTTCCAGTGAAGGTTTTTTAAGTCCGAATGGCTGCTTACAAGCCATCACGGCAGTCAAAGCCCGGGCTTCATTCCGAAATGCGTATCAGCGTATCGAAAATAACGGTTACTTCCGTTTTGATATGCTTTCGGACAACTTACAGGTCATTGCCAGTAGTAGTGCTTCGTACGCGACGATGCAGGGCCTTGAGGCCGCTATTGACACACTGAAAACGGAAGCACAGGAAGCTCCGGTTTACGAGTACACGCCCAAAGGATACCAGATTTTATCCATACTACCGAAGGGCTTAGCCGCCCTGCTCTTCATCCAGGCCTTTAGTTTTCTTTTTAGCCTGACGTAGGCGATAGTTCAAAGTCAGATTAATCTGTCGTAATCGCCCCTGACTGTTGGATTCTGTGTAAAAATTACTGCCTTCGGTAATGGAACGAAAGCGTCGCGAGTTAAAGACGTCGAGTACGTTGAGCGTTAGCGTTCCATTGCCTCGCAAAATATCCTTACTCATCGATAAATCGAGGGTGGCCAGGGCTTTACGCGTTCCCTGCGGCGTTTGCTGGGGAGCTTCGTAATTGGCCCGGGCCTGTACATCCAGATTTTTCCAGAACGTAAATCGGTTGGTCATCCGGGCAAACCAGCTGTAGGTATCACTTTGATAGGTGGCGTCGAGATTGGCACCGTCGGTGATAGCCCGGAAAAAGTTAAGGCTGCCGTCAAGTTTCCACCAGGTTTTTGGTGCAAAAGAACTGGTAAATTCCGCCCCGTACGCATGTTCGGTTGCCAGGTTTTCGGGCCGGGTGGTTGAATTTCCGCCGTCATCCACCCGGCGAATCCGAATGATTTTTCCGTCCGTATGGCGATAGTACAGCGAGGAAGTAAACGATCCTTTCTCGACGTACTTGATATGCCCGACTTCAAACGCGTGCGTAAACTCCGGATTCAGATCCGGATTGCCGCTGTAGAAGTTCCGACTGTCACTAAAGGTCATAAACGGACTCAGATCGTTGTACTGCGGCCGTCGCACCCGGCGACTGTAACTGGCCTGAATGGCGTGCTGATGGGGCAGGTCGTAGGTGGCGTGTACGCTGGGAAACAGATTGGCATACTGCCGGGGATTGACCTGATTGGTTTGTTTCAAGGTAGTTGTCACATCGGTAATTTCACCGCGTAAGCCCAGCTGATACGAGAACTTGTGGGCCTTGTTTCCCAAAATGGCGTAGGCCGCGTGAATGCGTTCTTCGTAGAGGAAGTTATTGGTAAGGCCTTCTAGGGGTTGCCAGCCCGTTTCGGTCCGCTGAGTTACCGAATAATTATTGGTCATATCGCGAAAACTACTGCGAATCCCCGCCTCCAGCTTTCCTTCTTTCGCAAAGGGCTGTACGTAATCGGCCTGCAAAAGCCATTGCTTTTCCGTTTCATCGTTCAAGGCCCGCTGTAAAATGGAAGGAGTACTGCCGCCGCCGGGATAAAACGTTTGCTGGGTGAAATACTGATCGGAGTTTTCCCAGTTATCCAGGTATCGGATATCCGCCGTCAGTTCGTGGCCCGCACGGGCGAAGGTTTTTTTATAGGTAAGCACGTACTCGGAATTCGGCTCGGTTTCCGTTTCGTCCTGCGTCCGTTTGGTTGTCGCCAGTAATTCGGGACTTTGGTACTGATAATCCAGATACTCCAAATTGGTAAAGCGTTTGCCCTTGCTCGTCCGCCAGGTATACGCCGCTGTCAGGATGCTTTTTTCGCTGAAGTAATAATCCAGTCCGGCCCGGGCGTTATTATTCATCCCCTTAAGTTGGCTTCGGGAATTTTGTCGGGAAACAAAGGTGGAATCATTCCGATACACTTCCTGATACAGGTTATTCCGACCGGGGGTATTCCGATAAGCCAGCGTATAATTGACGAAAAAATTCAGATTCCGACGACGGTAATTGACGTTAGCGGCCAGTCCATAATTGGTCGGATGTCCCGTAATTACATCGAACGAGCCGTTGATTCCCTCCTGCCGTTCTTTCTTGAGAATGATATTAATGACCCCTCCCATCCCCTCGGCTTCGTAACGGGCGGAAGGGTTGGTAATGACTTCAATTTTTTCAATGGCACTGCCCTGTAGCTGTTGCAGTCCACTCCCACCCTTGATACTGACCAGTCCCGAAGGTCTGCCATCAATAAGAATCCGGACGTTGCTGCTGCCGCGTAGGCTTACGTTTCCTTCCACATCCACGGCTACGGAAGGTACATTACTCAGAATATCCGAGGCCGTACCACCCGCGTTGGCCAGGTCTTTGCCAACGTTAAATACCCGCTTGTCGAGCGTCAATTCCATCGAGCTTTTTTCGGCCTGTACCACCACCTCTTTCAGGGAATTACTCGTAGGGGTCAGTTGAATAACGCCCAGATCCAGGGTTTGGGAGCGTACCGATAGAGCCGCTGTTTTGACGGGCTGATACCCGATGAATTCGATTCGGGCGAAGTAATTTCCCGGCGTACTGGCAAGGTTGAAGGCACCGGATTCGTCGGTAAGCGTACCGGCCACGAACGAACTATCCGGCAGTCGGAATAATCGCACGGTAGCCGAAGCCATGGGCGTCTGCTTTTCCTGCACCCGCCCACGAATGCCCGACTGAGCCCAGACCGGATTCGAAAAAACGGATATACAGGTAAGCAAACAAAAGAAGCAATAGAATAGTAGAGGTTTAGAGGTCATTCCTGAGGAAATAGCGAGGTCGTAAGGCTTGAAAGTACAAGCTATTTCGCAGAACTATTCCAAACATTGGATTTATTCGAGTATAAATACGACAAGAACGCGGAAGATGAAGATTTGGAGTGCTATGGGCGGGCGGATGGGTGGATTGTTGTTGGTTGTCAGTTGATAGTTGTTGGTTAATGATTAACAGCTACTCGAAACAAGCAAACTTCTTCATGGACGACCTAAGCCCAATCCCCGTCCTATCACATTCCATGTCGGAATTCCATTCCGGGAATCGCATTCCGGGAATCGCATTCTGGGGCTCAAGCCGCTTTCCATTCCATGGCGGCCACCATGGGATGGCCCCCATGGAATGTATACGGACTAAAAGACCAGCTCCGTCAGCGGGACGAAAATAGTCTTGTAATAACATTACCATCAGTAGCTTTTAGTAGGAAATGCATACGAACCAAAAGACCAGCCGTCTCACCGACACAAAAAACTAATTCATCAAAAAAACTAACGACCCCTCATTACTTTCCTCTCCCTCAAATCATACCGCTGCCCCTGACTCAACAAAATAAACCCGCCGTTGGACGCAGTAAACTGCTCTTGTTGACCCTGCACATGAGGCTCCCTTTTCCCTACAATGGTTTGGTAGTCATACACCGCCACGTACGATTTGCCCAACACTTCCAACTGATCTTGTTGTACAACAATGGCCGTCGATTCGTCCAGCCCGATCCCAATCAGTTGCGGAGACTGGCGGATGAAATCAATGAGATCAAACTGCCGATTGCGTTTGAGTAAATGCTGATCAATTGCGGAATTTTTCAGAAAACCCAGTCCCTGTGTATGATCGCCGACGAGGATGTCAGCCCCCTTCATATCGCCCCGCCACAAAAACGAACCCTGAATACTCGCTCCCGCCGAACTTCCGGCGATGACCCCGCCCCGGTTCAGTACCTCAAAAAAAGCCTGATGCGTACGGGTATTAAGGTAGGAATCCGCAATTCGCCACTGCCGACCGCCGATGAAGTACACGCCCGTCGCTTCCCTGAGCGGAGCAATAAACGCGTCACTATTGGCTTCCGTCAGGTTTTTGGTGTGGAGAAGCGTAACCCGGCTCACGCCCGACTGTTTCCGGATACTCTCCAGATGCGTCGGACTCAACACCGCCGAATCACCCGCTGCGGCGGTAACGACGACAATGCGGGCTTTCTCTTTGCCTCCAGCCAGTTCCACAAACCGGGCCCAGATTTCCGGTCCCACGGTACCACCACCAATGATGAGTAGCGAACCCTTTTCGGGGCCGTGGCGAGTGGTACTTTTTTCATTGATGACAATCGGTGTCTGGGCTGAAAGGTCAAGCGTCCAGACGATTAAGAAGAAAAGTAGAATGAATTTTTGCATACGTCAGGAAGAAAACCGGAAGATAGAAACCCTCCGCTACAAAAGACTTAAACAGCGATTTTCCGGAACAGAACCGCGACCAATGCTTACGCTTAAGGAATTAGCGTCCGATTTTCCTGAATCTGGAATACGTCCTGTAAGGCCTTGCGGGCCGCATGATAGCCGCACATGCCATGTACGCCCCCCCCCCGGAGGCGTGGACGACGAGCAGATGTACAGGCCTTTCGTTGACGTTCGATACGGCGAAAAGCGTAAGGCAGGTCGGGTGAACAGTTGGGTAATATCAAGAATTCCGCCGTTGATATCGCCACCGATGTAATTGGGATTGTGCTCCTGTACCTGAGCCGTATTCATGACGTGGCGAGCCAGAATTCGGTCTTTGAAACCCGGAGCAAAGCGTTCTACCTGGTTTTCGATGGCTTCGGTACGATCCCGCGTGGAGCCGTTGGGCACGTGGCAGTACGCCCAGGCCGTGTGCTTGCCTTCGGGAGCCCGCGAAGGATCGTACTGACTTTGCTGGGCCAGCAAAACGAAAGGCTTCTCCGGGTAGCCGCCCTGTGAACTAAGCTTTTCGGTGTCCGTGATTTCCTGAAGAGTGTTCCCTAAATGCAGGGTTCCGGCGTTCCGGCAATTTTCGTCGGTAAACGGAATCGGAGCGTCGAGAGCCCAGTCAATTTTGAAGATACCCATCCCGTAGCGGTAACGTTCCAGTTGCCAGCGATACAAGGGGGAAAAGGTATGTCCAGCAATTTTAAGCAATTGTCGGGGCGTAATGTCGAACAGCACCGCGTGCGAGGAAGGCAATTGCTGTAAGGATTCGACGTAAAAGTTGGTTTCGATTTTTCCGCCTAGTGACTGAAAGTACGTTGCTAAGGCCTGAGCAATTTGTCCCGAGCCACCTTTGGGTATGGGCCAGCCCCGTAGATGGCCAGCCGTTAAGAGTACCAGTCCAATGGCGGAGGTGGTGAGGTTACTCAAGGGTTGAATGGCGTGGGCGGCCATACCGGCTAACAGTCCCTGAGCCTGCGTTCCTTTGAATAAATGTTTAAACCAGGTCGCCGGCGGTAAAGCCCGTAAGCCGAAGGCGCGAAGTCCAGGGGATGCGAAGGAAACGTCAGCGGACCGAGCGTATCGACCGCCACCTTGGGCCAGGTTTTGGTTAGAAATCCGGCGAGTTTTTCGTAGGCCCGCTCATCCACGCCCAGCGTTTGAGCGGTTTTTTGAATAGATTGAAACAGTACCGCTGCCGGACCCACATCGAAGGGATGGGCCGCCGCGACTTCGGGATAGATGAATTCCAGACCAAAATCCGCCAGCGGAAGCGTATTAAAGAAGGGCGAGCCTGCCGCCAAAGGATGAATGGCCGAACAAATGTCATGCTTGAAACCTGGCAGGGTAACTTCCTCCGTACGGAGTCCGCCCCCGATGGTTGATTTGCCTTCCACCACCAGCACCGAAAGTCCCGCCTGTTGTAGCGTGATGGCGGCAGCCAGTCCGTTCGGACCGGAACCTACCACTACGGCATCGTACTCTTTTTTTGTCATACCTTCATCGACCGGAACCGTTACGTTCGGAGCAAAACCTGCCCGTCGCGTTGGAGCACCCAGCCCGTAATGGGATTGAAATGATAGCCGCCTTTGGAACCACGGGCGGCTACTAACTGCTGATAGGTGGGTTGGACATAACCAGTTTCGTCGGTCACCCGGCTCTGGATTTCGGTTTCCGTACCATCCCAGTGCCAAAGGTAACGAAAACCCGTATGGGCCTTATCTAAAATGGGTCCCTGGATCTGGGCCAGTTGCCAGCTACGACCGCCATCGGTACTCACTTCCACCCGATCTACCTTACCACGACCACTCCAGGCAATCCCCCGAATTTCGATCCAGCCCTTTTGTACCTGAGCCGGATACGCCGGAAAGGTAATGATGGAACGGGCGTCAATGTCGAAACTGAAATAACGGATCTTGCCGTCTTTCACCGGTTCGGTATACTTGGACGTTTCCTCGCGGGTCATAAAGGGTTCGTCGGAAAGTTCCAGTCGCCGAAGCCATTTGACACTCATGTTTCCCTCGTAACCCGGCAGAAACAACCGAAACGGATATCCCTGCTCGGGGCGAATGGCCTCGCCGTTTTGGGGCGTACACGATCATGGCATCCGACCAGCCTTTCGCCAGTGGAATACTGCGGGTCATCTTCGCCGCGTCCGATCCTTCGGCCAGAAACCACTGGGCCTGGGGCTTCACTCCTACTTCCCGAAATAAGGTAGAGAGCATGACACCCGTCCATTCGCTCTGGCTGGTTAGGCCGCAGATGTCCTGTGGACTCAGCTTCGGATTCCCCGAACGAAAATTACCCGAACATTCCAGAAAGCAAATCCGCGTAACGGATGGATACCGCTTCAAATCAGCCAGCGTCAATACCAGTGGCTTTTCTACCAGCCCGTGAATCAACAACTCGTGCTGAGCCGGATCGATGGCGGGAACACCGTTGTGATTCCGTTCAAAATGCAAATCCGAGGGCGTAATCGTGCCGTATAGATTTTGTAAAGGCGTTCGGGAAGAAATATCCGACGGTTTTTTGACGGGCTTCTCAAACGGCGACCGCGTGCCGACTGTGCCGGGTGGTACACCCGGCACTTTGGTCGGGTCGGTCTTCCACTCTTTTTCTGACAGAGCCGCCTGTACAGCTTTGCCGAACGGAGCCTGAGCCAGCACGATCGCGGCGGTAGCCGCTCCGCCTAATAGACTTCGCCGACTGACTTTTTGTTCGAGTACAACGGGTTTTTCTCCGGGTAATACTTTCATTGGTTCTTTCAAAAACGGCTTTACCGGATTATGGGACCTCCACTACGGTCGTCCAGAATATAGTTGGCTTTAGCGGGCATTGCCACGCGGGGTAAGGTCTGAGCATCGAGCACAAATCCAGGCTGGATCCGCTGGTTTTTTTCCAGCAAAAAAGCCGTCAGACTGTACACTTCAGCGTCGGTCAGACTGCCTGGAGCGTTAAACGGCATAGCCCGCCGGATGTAATCAAACAACGTCGTAGCGTAGGGCCAGTAGTTACCAATACCTTTGGTTTTGCTGGTATCCGAAACCACTAGTCGGTCATTGGGACCTTCTACGCCCGTTTTGCCGTGACAGGCCGAACAACGTTCCGCATACAGCACGGCTCCTTTCACGGCCGTCCCCGAACCCAGTGGTAAGCCTTTTCCATCGGGACGAATGGCACTATCCCAGGCTTTGATCCGTTCAGCCGTAGCCGGACGACCCAAGCCATAAATGGTATCAGCAGACATCCTTCCGACCGTAGGGCTTCGGGGCTGGGAAAAGCTCAGACTGGCCCAGGCTCCCAGCCCCAATCCGGCCCAGAGTAGTCCTTTTTTTACAATTAAACTCATCCTTCTAATCGTATTTACCCGCTTTCAGGGTACTTTCGGAAAGAGCGTATTTGCGGGGAACCCGATCGAGTACTACGTGAATCGAATCTCTGTTTTCATTAATCCCTGACAGGATGACTCGGTTTCCTCCGTTAATGGCTTGGTAGTTCAGAATCATCCGGTTGCGTAGCGGCGTGGGTGCTTTCACGGTACCGTTGTTGCTACGATCCCAGCCTACGACCTGCGAACTTTCGCCGCCGGGGTTTTCGGCTTCGCTGATCATCCCACGGGTGCGGCGGGTAGATCGGGCCAGCGGATGAATTTTTTCATCTTCCGAACCGATAATCGCCAAAGCTTCCTTGGGTATCCAGCTGGCCACGACGGGTTTTGCTTTGGCTTCTGTACGAGCCGCTTTTCCCTCAACCTCCCGCGTTTCCCGGTTCTGACGACCCCGGTTTTTGTCCTGTAAATACAAGACGTGATGCAGGGTATCCGCTTCGTAGTAGAAGACGCGTTGCCCACCCGCGACGCCCGTCAGCTCGAAGGTTCGGTTGATGTCCCGCATGGGCGAGCCGCCGCCATTGGACAAATCCAGATCCACGGGTCGGTTGACTTTAAACGTCAGCGTCGTCCAGTTTTCGAAGGTGGCTTGTTGCCAGCGTACGGAATCCAGCGGCGAGTAGGGAATGACCTGGTTGTTGATTTTAAATTCCGTCACTTCATAATTTCCCCGCAATTCCGACACGCCTTTGAGGGCGGGTTGTTTATAGGATCGTACAGAAAATTCACGCCCTGCAGGTAGAAAAACCACACCACAAACACCCCAATTACTCCGGTTTTTAGGAAAACCCGGCTCCATTGTTGCCAGGGTTTATCAAACGAAGGATAGTAATGAACGGGAATGGTCAACTGTTCGCGAACCAGCAAATTGTATACTTTCGGAATATCGTAAATGAGCAAAAAGCCGGATAGCAGCACGAAGTATGAACTATATACGTGGACGCCTCCGTCGTATTCGAAGTTAACAAAGACAATGTCAGCCAAAGCTCCAAATAATAATACGGAACCCCAGAAGGTCGTGGCTCGGAAAAACAGTAAGGCTCCAGCCAGTACTTCTACCACACCCGCGAACACTTCGTACCAGGGGACAATGCCAATGGAAAGCCAGTAGATTTTTTGTAGCGTCAAATCACCAAAATCGGTATTGAGAACGCCCAGCGAAGGATACGGCAGTTGCGTAGGGAATAGTTTGGTATACCCGAAACCGATAATACCAATCCCCGCCCGGTAGCGTACGACCACCCGAAGCCAGTAATACAGTCGCTTGTACTCGCGAGGCTGAGGTTTGCGGCGACTATCGATAAAGGTCCAGACCAACCCTACCCCGATGGCAAAAATCAAGGTGATTACCCAAGTGGCGTAGCATTGAGCGGGCTACCGAAAATCTTGTTTCCGAAAATGTTCAGACCGGAACCAAACCGGGCAATGTCGTACAAATCGCGGTAATGCAGTCGCGTCCAGTCAAACGAAAACAGATCTTTGTACCAGCCTGGATCATTGGGCAGAGCAAGACTCACAAAAAACACGAAAGCAATGCGGAAGAGAATCTTCTGCCAGGCCGTCCAGAATGGAGGCCGAAGCTGCGTTTTAGAAGCCGCCGTTTCCGGACGTAAGGTATCGACAGGGAGCGTTGACATAGCGGTTTAGAGTTTAAGACCTTTACGGCGACCTACTTTTTTAGCTTCGTGAATCAGATACTTTTTGTCCACCTGGTTGAGTACGACGCGGATGGAATCGCGGTTTTCGTTGAGGCCTTTCAGCAGGATGGTTCCAGCTTCGGGACGCTCGTAATGCAATACCAGTTGCTCGCCTTTGTAATGGCGGTTTTTGTTTTTCAGCAGCAGTGTATGAGTCAACGAATCAATCGTGTAAGAATAATAGTGACGACTGATCGAACCGGTTGATTCGTAGTTTCGCAGGGAATCAGCGGCGAAAATTTCTTCCGTATTGAGCGAATCGATCTGCACCGGACGGTTGGAGCGAATACTCAGGGTAGCCCAGGTTTCGAACACCACATCTTTCCAGCGAACAGGGTCGGTTTTCGAGTAGGGAATGTCCGTTCCATTGATGATAAATTCGCTGACATTATAGAGCCCCGCTGCCTGCGAAAGTCCTTTTTGCCGGGGATACTGATACGATCCTTTGCGGTGACCAGCGTAGGTTTGATAGCCGTAGAAAAAGACGAAGAAGACGATAAAGGCCAGCTTGCCCATCAGCCTGGCGTTTTTCAGCCACTGCTCGGAGAACACGGGCTGAAAGCGATTGGGCTTCGTAGCTTTTTCCAGCGATAGTAATGTAAAGAGTCGAATCGCATCGAAGGAAAACAGAAACAAAGCCAGACTGATCAGGTACAGACTGTACACGTATTCACCACCCTCGTAGGCCAGGTTCGAAACAAAAACGTTTCCCGTAAACGGCAGAATGATGAGCGTGGCAATCGTAGCCGTTTTCCGATGCAGGAGTAGTAAGCCACCGATAATTTCAATCAGACCCAGGAAGGATTCGTAGGTTGGTACGACGCCCAGACTCAGCGAGAAAAGTTTCCAGGCCGAAAAATCGCCGTAGTTGGTATTCAGATGACTCAGCGAAGGCAGCGGCGATTGTTCGGGAAAGAACTTAATGAATCCATACGCCAGCACACCCACGGCCAGCCGATACCGAACCAGCACCCGCAGCCAATAATACAACAGGTTGTATTCCCGCTTCTGGCGATCGAATGCACTCCACACGACCGAACCCACCAAGGCGATACCCGCCACGATGGCCCAATTGAGAAACGTGTCCGCTCCATCAATGAATTTGGGACTGTACCGCGACAGGTAAAAAATTTCGCGGTAACTCAACTGTAGCCAGTCGATGGAAAACAGATACTGGTAATACTTGTAATCGAGCGGTACGACCTGAATGAAAAAGTACAGAAAGAAAAAGCGGAAGATGGCTTTTTCGGCCGTACTCCACGCGGCCGGTTCCGGGAGATGCGTTGGTTGATCCATCGTTTGAATAGCGGTTAGTAGCCTTCGTTTTGAACCAGTGCTTTATCCACCAGTAGCTGATCTACGGGCAGGGGTAAGACGTAACGTTTCGCATCCGTAACGCCCAGTACGGTAGCCGCCCGTCCCGTCCGTACGAGGTCAAACCAGCGGTGCGGTTCCAGGGCAAATTCCACGCGGCGTTCGTTTTCGATCGCCAGTAAAACAGCCTCAGACGTAGCCGCTGTAACGGCGGGCAGCCCAGCCCGATCACGCACGGCATTCAGATCGCTCAGAGCAGCCGTCAATTTGTTCTGTTGAGTCCGGGCTTCGGAGCGAATCAGGTATTGTTCGGCAATGCGAAGCACGTACGAAGGGTCTGAGCCAGGGTTGCGGTAGTAGAGGTTGCCGTACCAGCGATTTTGGTTGTCTTTGGCGACGAGTACGCTCCGGTTTCCACCCACGCTGGCATCGTTGAGTAGCGTGACCAGAGCCGTATTGGGTGCCCACTGACGCGTACCACCGTTAGTTTGCGGCTGCCACTGCCCGCGATGGGCGTTGATTTCAGTGGTACCGTTGTAGAAAATCTCGAAAATGGATTCCTGCGTACCCCGGGCGTATCGGCAAAAAAGGTACGGTACGGCTTGATTAGGGAATAATTCGTAGCATCACCGATGAGTTTGCTGGCGTATTCTTCCGCTTTGACCCAATCTTTCTGATAGAGGTAATAGCGGGCTTTCAAAGCCCAGACTGTCTTTTGCGTGGCCCGGTAGCGGTCGGTGGTTGCGGGGAGCAGGGACTCGGCAGCATCCAGATCTTTAAGTACCTGAGCGTAGGTCTCAGCGGTGGAACTGCGGGCAATGCCCCGGTTGTCGGCGGGCGTTACAGTCGGTTTGGTAATCAGTGGTACCCCACCCCAGACGCGGGCCAGATCGAAATAGGCCAAAGCCCGCACGAAATACGCTTCGCCGAGGTACTGGTTTTTCAACGCGGTCGTCAGGGCCGGATCGGCTACGTCGTTGACCTTCGCCAGCACATTGTTGGCCCGGTTGATGGTCTGATAAATGGCAATCCAGACGCCGCTAATCATGCCATTATCGGCATTGACTTTGTGGTTGATGAATTCCTGAACGATGGACTGCGAGCCAGTCCATTCCACGTTATCACCCGACAGGTAACCGATGGCCTGAAAGTTAGTACCGTAATAATTACCACTCGCCAGAGCACTGTACACACCGCGAACGGCCGTTTCAGCGGAAGTTTTATCGGTAATGGTAACGGCATCCGAAATGGATTCCTTCGGCTTCACATCCAGAAAGGACTGGCAGGAAGTCAGGAACAGAATACTTACTAGGATTAAAAAAGTTGCTTTCATTACGGTCTGTTCTTACAAAGTCACGTTTAAACCCAACTGTAAACCCACCGGCTGCGGTGGCGTACCCAGATCAATGCCCTGCTGATTCTGGTCACTGCTGGCACTCGATTCGGGGTCCAGACCCGTGTATTTGGTCAGCAGCCAGAGGTTGGTACCCACGGCGTAGAGGCGGAGGTTATCCAGTCCCACTTTCTTGGACCAGGTTTTCGGTAAGGTATAGCCCAGCGTCAGGGAACGAAGGCGGAGGAATGAACCATCTTCCAGCCAGCGGCTGCCGCCATCGCGGTAGTTATTGACGTTGACACCGTCGGGACGGGGTACGTCGGTGATGTCGCCGGGTTTCTGCCAGCGGGCCAGGTTGCTGGCGAAAATGATGCGGGCAGCATCGCGGGCTCCCCCACCCTCTCCGAAGAATTTGTTGTGATTGTAAATTTTGTTTCCGTACGAAAAGGAAAAGAACACATTCAGATCGAAACTGCCGTAAGTCAGGTTATTGGTCAGACCGCCGAAGAGTTTGGGCCAGATGCTACCCAGAATTTGCCGGTCGTCCGTAGTAATTTTTCCGTCTTTGTTGACGTCTTCGTACACCACGTTGCCCGTCTGCGGATCGACGGACAATTGCCTGTACACCCAGAACGAGTACAGCGGATGACCCTGCTGCTGCAAAATCAGATCGCGGCTGCCGTAGCGTAAGGGCGTTTCAAGTTTTTCAATGGTGTTGACGTTGCGGGCCAGATTCAGGCTCGTCGTCCATTTGAGTTGAGACGTTTGAAGGTTGACCGATTGAATACCTAATTCAAAGCCTTTGTTGCTGATTTCTGCCGCGTTGCTCCAGTAGGTGCTAAAGCCCGTTGTGGCGGGTAAGGTCAGTTGCAGCAGGCCATTGGTCGTGTATTTGTTGTAGACGTTGAATTCGGCGGATAGGCGTCCGTTGAAGAACGCCAAGTCCAGACCTACGTTCAGCTGACGGGTTTTTTCCCACTGCAAATCCGGGTTGCCCAATTGCTGGGGAGCAATGCCGGGACTACCCTGATATGAAGCTCCTCCGGTCCACAAACCCTGGGCAGCGAAATTGCCGATGCCGTTCTGGTTTCCCGTGATTCCGTAACTGGCCCGCAGTTTCAAATCACTTAGTACCGTTACGTCTTTCAGGAATTCTTCCTGCTTGATTCGCCAGGCCGCCCCCACTGCCGGAAAGTAGCCCCACTTACGTTCATTCCCGAAGCGGGACGAGCCGTCAGCCCGGATACTGGCATTGATCAGGTACCGACCCGCAAAGTTGTAATCGGCTTTGGCGAAGAACGAGGCCAGCGTACTCTTACTCCAGTTCTGGGAAGCGGCCGTTGTTGAAGCCGACGAAATCTGCGTAAAGTTGTTGTTGGCGAAACCGCGACCTTCAGCGTACGTACGCTTCAGTACATCACTTTGCAGGGTATTTCCTACCAGCAATCCAAAGGTGTGCTTATTGCCCAGCGTCTTGCGGTACGCCAGCGTTTGTTCATTGAGTACACTGGAAAACTGCGTTTGACTGGAAGTCGCTAGTCCCGACGGACTGCCCGCAATGAGCAGGTTATTCCAGTATTCGGATTCGTCGTAGCCGTTATAATCCAACCCGAAGCTGGTACGGAATTTCAGTCCGGGTACGATTTCCGCTTCCCCGTATACGTTGCCGATGTAACGCAGGCTGATGGAGTGAACGTCGTAATTATTGAGCAGTAACGTCAGGTTATCAAAACCCGCCCGGCCGACCAGTACACCGTTTTCGTAGGGCGAAAGATACGTAGGCGTGTGCAAAGCGGCCTGTAACAAACCGCCCTGCGGGCCGTCCCCGGCCCGTGCCTGATTGCGGAAGGTGCGGCTGAGGATATTACTCACGCCTACCTGCACCTTATCGTTGACTTTTTGATCGAGATTGATTTTGAAGCTGGCCCGTTCGAAGTTGATGGGCTTGATGATGGCTTCCTGTTGGGTATAGCTACCGCCGATGTAGTATTTGGTGTTGGTGGTTCCCCCGGCTAGTGACAGGTCGTAGTTCTGTAACCGGGCGGTACGGAACAATTCGCCAAGTCGGTCGTAGGTTTGCTGTTCCTCCGGTAGTCCCCGGCCCCCTTCGGATACGGGGCGGAAGGGCCGATTGGCTACCGTACGATTCAACGAAGGCGTATCCTTGCCCGTATTAATCCACCATTCGTTGACCAGTTGGGCGTGTTCGGGGCCCGTCGTCAAATCCCAGAGCCGGGCCGCTTTCGACCAGCCCGTGGAAGCATTAAGGCTTACCTTGGGTTTCTGTTCGAAGTTACCGCGTTTGGTGGTAATTAGAATGACACCATTGGCACCCCGCGATCCGTATAAAGCCGTGGCTTCGGCATCCTTCAGAATTTCGATACTCTCGATGTCGGAAGGGTTGATGTCGGCAATGGGGGAAGTTGCCTTTCCACCCGTACTCACCGACTGCAAACTGTTGTTATTGATGAAAACGCCGTCTACCACGTACAGCGGATCATTATCAGCATTGATGGACGTGGCTCCGCGAACGCGAATGTTTACCGCTTCGCCCGGTACGCCCGTGTTACTGGAAATCTGTACACCAGGAATTTTGCCCTGAAGCTGGGCATCGAAACTACCTGTAGGAATATTTTTGGTATCGGAAGGGTCAATTTTGGTGATGGAACCGATCAGGTTTTTGCGTTCCTGGGTACCATAGCCCACTACGACTACTTCACTCAGTTGGTTTTGATCGGGTACCAGCTGAATCGTTAGCCGGGTTTGATTGCCTACGCTTACCTCCTGCGTTTTGTAACCGATGAAGGAAACTACCAATCGAGCCCGGTCGGGTGCCTGACTGATTTCGAATTCACCATTGGCATTGGTGGATACCCCCTGAATAGTGCCCTTAATTTGAATATTCACCCCCGGAATGCCTTTCCCCGTTTCATCAAGTACCTGCCCTTTGATGGGTCCTTCCGTCGCTCGCCAGTAGGATCGAACCTCTTTGGCAGGAATGGCGGCATGCCCCGATGATACGCTTAGGAGCAGAGGCAGCATCCAGGCCTTCCAATAATTCCCGTGCATGTGTACGTAATTTTTCATTCAATAACTGTGATGGTTGAGTACTAAATTCTTTTCTACTACTTATATAGATTAACTATACAAATCAAGAACACAGATTTACAATGGGTTTACTCCCTTGAACGTTAGAGATGCTTGGCGACCGACGGAGGGCGGGGCGGAGGTCCTCGCTAACGGAACAGCTCGACAAAACTAGAGAGGCTTCGGTATTTAGCAAATATAATCTACAGAATTTATAGACTAATAGAAGATAATCTTTATTATGTTTAATAAATTATATTATATATACTATTTAAAATTTACGTATAGACATTATAGTATAAAATGATTACTATTGGACTTTCTTTTTAAAAAGGCTAAGATTTATGCCATTTTTAATACTTTTTACTGGATCACTAAGTACTATTAAGCAAATACCTTAAGTACTTAGTATGTATTTCATTTTAAATTAGTTACAATTAAACCAGTACCGTCCGATTTCATTTAAAAAATTATATTTTCACGTTTCAAATTACTATCACCGCCCTACCCGTGAAACTACTTTTTTATTTACTTTTTCTGTCGTCCTCCATTCCCAGTCTCGCTCAGACGTATCCTTGTGAGTATGCTTTTTCCGTTAAGAACGGCTACACTCTTGAAGAAAAAATTTCCAGCACTAATCCGCAAAACAAGGATGTTTTAGGAAGATGGAAATGGATAGAAATTCGAAAAGAAAAAAAACAAAAGCAACCCTCTTCGTATCTGCTGAGTCTTACGTTTTATAGCCAAACGGCCGAAGAAGAACTCAACCATGCGGAAGTGATTTTCAAGGATCAATCCAAACATGTTTTTCAACGGGTTACGTCTCAGTGTGAGTTTTCTCACGGAAGAGGTTATAAGCATTCTGCTCTTATTTCTTTAAACAAGCAAGAGCGGGAAATGCTTGAAAATAAGCTAATTGAGCAAATTACGATTAATCATCAGGTTAGTAAGGAAGTCAATGAAGATGACACCTTATACGTGCAGAGTATGGCCCAGTGTATCTTTTCGAAGTAACTGTACTACTGGTCTAAGAATCAGTACTACAGAAATAAGCAGCGTGGTTATTCCTGTAGTACTGATTCTTTTACAAAGCTTTCACGCGGATATTCCGGAATCGCACCACCGAGCCGTGTCCCAGAAAACCAATGTGCCCGGAGGTACGTTTCAAACCGGGATGTTCTTTGTGGTCGGGGGTACCGTTTTGGCTTGCTTCGGCTACGTCACCGTCCAGAATCGTTACGCCATTCAGTACCACTTTCACACGTGTACCACGTACCGTTACTTCCTCCGTATTCCATTGCCCAACGGGTTTCATACCTTCCCGCTTCGCTGGAATAATGCCATAGACGGATCCGTGATACTGGTAGGGTTGCAGGTTCTTGTACTGGTCTGCCGTATTATCCAGAATCTGTAACTCCATGCCGGTATACGCGGCATCGCCTTCGAGCGGAGCCCGAATCCCCAGTCCGTTATTCGCTCCCGGCGTAAGCTGAAAATCGAATCGGAATACGAAGTCGGCATACTCGTCTTTGGTATACAGGTTACCCTGTCCCTTGCCGGTAGGCTCAATCACCAGATTCTGGTCTTTGATTACGTAGTCTTCTTTGTTACCCGTCCATTGCTCCAGATCGGAACCATCGAAGAGGACCTTGAAACCTTCCTGCTTTTCTGCTTCGGTTAGGGTAAACAATTGAGGTAAGCCTGCCAGATGCTTTTCCAGGGTAGCGGGCTGACTGAGGTACGGCAAACCCTTCTGCAACCATTCGCGAACTTCCAGATTATTAAAACGAGGTTCGGCTAACGCAATCTGAGCAACCGCTTCAGCGGCTGGTTTTCGCAATACGGGATGGTTTAAAAAACTCGCGGCGTACGACAGAGCCGCGTATTGACGAAGGCTCCCTACTTCTCTTAGAATTTCCTGTCTCTGTTGCGGAGTTCGGGCTACGTCCATGCTCTTTTGTAGCAACACAAGTCGCTGAGGTTCCGTATACGAGGCATGGTTCAGTCGCTGAAGATTGGCCGTCAGATCCTTCGAAAGCGGAATGAACAGTTGCTCAGCCGCTAGTCGGGTAGCCTGTTGGGAAGGCTGACTGGCCGCCTCGATCAAGGCCCGAGCTGCCTTTTCGGCCGTAGCGGTATGCCCCGCCTCCCCTACCCGCTTTATCCAGAGCAGATAGGAAGCTGTAGCGTTGGAGGCTTCGAACGTATACTGCCGATCTGCCGCCGCACGAGCCAGTAAAGCTCCAGAACCTGGATTGCCGATATTCGCGAGAGCGTATAAAGCTAATTTCTTCGCATTATCAGAAGCGTTTTGAGCGAGCTGGGTTAGCACCGGTACGGCATCCCCAGTACGGGTTTTACCAATGGCTTCGATCAGGTATAACTGAGCAGGTTCCTGAGCCGTTTTCAACGCTGTGAGCAGTGCCTGCCGGGCGGAAGGCGTATTGATTTGCACCAGAGCCCGGGCGGCCGGATCGGCTTGCCGATTATCTCCCAGGAAAGAGGCCAGTGTTGCCACCGCTTCTTCTTTTCCCACCATCTGCAATTGGGCGATCAGAAAGGCTTTCGCTTCGGGGGTAGTAGCCTGCTGAAGGGCTTTCTGATACGCTCTTGAACTTTTCATCCGGTCGGCAGAACGATTGCTGGCATAAGCCGTATAGCCTCCCAGAGCGTATTCCGTCTGGGTGTGATCGCCCGGTGCATTCAGGCCCGCTGCCAGAGCCAGGAGTCCTTCTTCGTTGAGTTTGCCCACTTCGCCCATTGCCGTGTGTAGCTGGGTTTGATTGTCCGCCGGTAATTGAGCTAACACGCCAGCGACGCGGTCAGACTGAGCCCATACGGCCTGCTGGAAGAGAATCCCCAATAGAAGTATACTTGGTTTCATAGAATAGAGGAATAAGGCAATTGAAAACAAATTACATAACCCAGGGAGCACGCATGGGTTGATCGATGAGGCGATTGGCTCCTTCATCATCAATAAAGACTTGATTTTTTGGATCGAAGCGAAGCGAACGGCCCAGCCGCAGAGCGATGATTCCCATGTTGACCAGCGTGCAGGAACGGTAGCCGTTCTGTTCGTTCAGAGCAAAGGGTTTCCGCTCCCGTACAGATTCCAGAAAGTTGGTCACCTGGGGTTTCGGATCTGGAAAAGACGCCAGTTTGCGGGCTAAATCAGGAATATCCGAGCGGAATTCGGGATACAGTTTTCCTTTGGGCCCCTGAATGTAGGGTACGCCTTCATCACGACCTTCACCGTCGAGTACGATTTTACAACCATCGGCGTACGTGTAGGTAATGCGTCGCCAGGTACCCACCGCATCCGGATGCTGCTGGGGAGCGTCAATTTCTACGCTAATCGGGCTTTCGTTGTCTTTGCCCAGAAAATACTGGATTGGATCGAGGTAATGCTGGCCCATGTCGCCCAGTCCGCCGCCATCGTAATCCCAGTACCCCCGAAACGTTCCATGAACGCGATGGGCGTTATAGGGCTTGTACGGAGCCGGTCCTAACCAGCTTTCGTAATCCAGTTCGGTAGGTACGGGGGCTTCTTCCAGGTGGGTCTTGCCTACCCAGTAAAATTTCCAGTCAAAGCCCGTATGCTTACTTACGGTAACCGTCAGGGGCCAGCCCAGCAATCCGCTTTCTACAAGCTTTTTAATGGGCCGCACCGTCGTTTTCATGCCGTAAAAGGTATCCTGAAACCGGAACCAAGTATTCAGCCGAAACATGCGTCCGTACTGAGCAACGGCTTCTTTCACGCGTTTTCCCTCGCCGATGGTCCGCGTCATGGGTTTTTCGCACCAGATGTCTTTACCAGCCCGGGCGGCGTCTATCGCCATGAGTCCGTGCCAGTGGGGCGGTGTGGCAATGTGTACAATATCGACTTCGGGTAGCAGAAGCAGTTCGCGGTAGTCTTTAAACGTCTTGATGCCGGAGCCACCGGCCAGTTCCAGCCCTTTCTGTAAATGGGTTTGATCCACGTCGCACAAAGCGACCACGCGGGTGCCCGCGTAAGGAATGTGCCCACGGCCCATTCCTCCTAGACCAATGATTCCTTTGGTCAACTGATCACTGGGGGCCAGATACCCCTTGCCGAGTACGTGCCGGGGCACTATACTGAAGGCCGCTACGGCAGCGGCCGTTTGCTTAAGAAATTTTCTGCGGGAATGCGTCATACGGGAATAGAGGAATGCGTGATGCGGACTGCATAACGGCTTGCGAACAGGCAGGCCATCATGCGTTGGGTAAGGTACGGAAATTGACCTGTTTACACAAAACTCCGGATTGCTTTCTCCCCTATGAACACCTAAGCACGCCCCATGCGGCGTTCGAGTTCCTGCAACTGCGGCAGATACTGCTTTTCGATAACGTGAAGTTCTTCCTGACAGTACTGACGGGCTAGTTCCCAGACGGCCGTAGCAAAAAGCATTTTGTCTTTGTAATTCTGCTCGTCGCTCAGCTTGGGATCGAACGAAAAGGGTACAGTCTTCTTGGCCTGCTCAAAGAGTTCCATCCGCAAACCGGGACGTATGGCCAGGAATGCCTGAATGACTTCGTACTGCCGTTCGTACCAGCGATTTTTCCACTGGTTGTATTCGTCCTGCCAGTTCTTTTCTTCTTTCGGGGCTTGTGATTTCGGTGCAGGAGCTACGGGTTGAGCCGCGGCAAAAAGGGGAGGCGATAAAATGAGTGTATTGAGATACCCCCCAATATTCTGAATGGGTGAGTTTTTCTTCCGGCTCTGTTTTAAGGTCGTTTGAATACTGGTCCGGATGTGCTCAATGGGAGCCTTCTCCAGCCACTGCCAGACGGTTTGCTCGGAAACATAGGCACTGACCAGTGGAAAAATTTCATCAAAGTGTGATACTTCCACGGCCGAACCCTCTTCTTCCGGTACGGGTTCCAGAACCGGAGCCCGTTTTAATTTCAATACCGGCGGTACGGCTCCCTGACTTGTATCGTTTTTGGTAATGTTGTAGAAGCGAATGGCGACTACCGCATTCGATTTTAACTTGACGGGGAGTTCGTAGGGATAGTTCTTCGCCTGTACGCCTTCGTAATCAAACCGGATATCGGTATACTTCTGCAAATCCTCCTTGGCTTTTTCCAGAACGCGGTCGCGAAAGTGCCCGTAAAGCTTGTACTCCTCTTCCATGCCCAGCATGGCTTTGAGTTCCTGTAACTCAATCGTCCGCTCCCCCAGTTTTTCGTACTGCTTGAGCAATTCGTAAATCCGCACGGTATAGGGACTCGACAGGTCGAGAATATTGGCCATCTCGTATACCAAATACCGCTCCTTGAGTTCAATCAGGAAGGGCTTTAGATCGGGATGAAAGGAAACCTTCAGGTACACCCGATCGTCGTCCAGGCGTTTCGACTGAATGATTTTACGCTGCACATCATCCGGCGTTTTAATACCACCAATAATGGGCGTTTCCAGTGTTTCGTAAACCCCATCGGTTTTGACCTTTAGTTTGATGATTTTACTCATCAGGCCGCGGGCTCCTTCTTTGAGATCTTCGTAGGTACGACCGTCCTTGCGTAAGCCGAAATCCTGAATGACATCCCGGAAAAAATCTTATACTCTTTGAAGTCGCGGTCTTCCCAGTCAATCATAGAAATCATTTTGGCAAATACCCGCGTTTCCCAAATGGTGAATTTGTAATGGGCTTCTACCAGAGCGTTTGACTTCCGGATCAGAACCACGGTGTTATTCCGCTTCTTTTTACGGGTATTCTTACGAGGATTAAGCTTTTTCTCCACTAGATATTCGATTTAAAGGCAGCTTTCTGGACGACTCTGTGTACACATCAACCAACTATCACAAATTCCACGCTTCCAAGGTACGAAACAAACGTGATTTCTGTGATAGTTTTACGTGCATTTTGTGATAGTTTGGTGTGGAATCTGTGATAGTTGCACGTGGAATCTGTGATAGTTTCTCAAGTTATCCACAAATAATTCATTGAATATCAATTACTTACAAGCGTTTTTTTTGCCGGAAATATTATTAAAATATAATATAAAAACATCAAACAAAGAATTGATGATGATTTTTGTAATTTTTTTGATGAAAAGAAAAAGCTGCGAGTAAAGCTGATGGGCTTAAGAGAAGACTTAAAAATAAAGGAGATTGAAATGGCTAGATAAAAGTTCCGGCGGGCGGGCACGTGCATTTTGTGATAGTTTGCCGGGATTCAATCTGATTTCATGCGATGGAAGAGGTGCAATCCCTGTTAATGTATTCATTATGAAGTTGAAAACATTCATGAAGGTTACTAGTTAAAAGCAATTTTTGAAAACTATCACAATTTGTGAGTAGCAAATAAATCTTTATAAAATCTGCGTTCTGATCAAATTCCTAGATGGGTAGAACATTTCGTAAACTGAGAAACTATCACAGATTGTTTTGTTACATTCTTGATAAACAGATAGTTATATTATTATTCTTCTATTCTTATCTGATTTTGAATGGATTTATAGCTGTTTATTAACTATCACAAATTGTTTTTGTAAAGCCTTGATTTGTAAGGACAAACCCATAGCAAAGGGTCAGTATTTATTCTAGTACAGTTATACACACGGTATACAGGAACTATCACAAATTGTTTAGTTAAAGTATTGATATACAGACAATTAAAAGGTTGTATGCCCTGCAATTCCTTTGCATCAGCCGCATTTTGATAAAGATAAAAGTGTCACAAATTGTGATAGTTTTTTTAGAGTGGTTCATGAGACAAGTGACACACTGTCACTTTGGTGCTCATGAATGAAAGTTTCCTGACTAGCTGATAATTAGGGCCTTCATTGGATTCGTGAACTATTTACGAGAGTAGTTAGATTGCTCTACCTATAAATACAACTATCACAATTTGTGGATATATAGTGCTGTTTTTCAGATAATTAAAATAACAAATTGTGATAGTTATGAGAAGTATAAGCCTCATCTCTTCACGGAAAGTGTCACAAATTGTGATAGTTTATGACTGTGCTGTCAACCAAAGGGACACGCTGTCACTTTGGTTGGAAAGCGTAAACAGAGCAATGACTAACTAGTAGTCACCCCCTGCCCTGCTTACGATCGTTAATGATACGCTGTGGAACTTACTCAGATGGAAAAGGTTACTCTGGTTCGTGCGGAACAAAGCGTCACAAAAAAAGCAAAGTGACACGCTGTCACTTTGCTTTTGAATAATTTATCCGCTGAGACTTGTGCCGATCAAAGTGACACGCTGTCACTTTGGTTGAGTAGTTGCTGATAGTAGTGCAATTGATCGAGTAGCTGCTGACAGGTTTCTTTGGTCAACGGGCCTGCCGCCAGGGTGCGAATGCTCTGCTGAATCTGTTGCCGTTCGTCGTGCTGGAGACTGGGGCGAGCCGCAACTTCCATGACTTCTTCGGGAGTACTGAGTAAGTGAGTCGTGGCTGCTTTGGCAACCGCATTGATCGAAGCTTTCGGTAATTTCTGTTTCCCGGTCAGAACCGCGTTTTTCAAATCGGGCGTTAACTTTTCCAGCCCAGCTGCAAAGTCACCGTCGCGTTTAATGGTCCGGCTACTTACGCCATATTCCTTGCCCAGTGCTGCGGATACGTTTTCATTTTCGGCAAACTGATTCCCACCCCGTGCGTTCTTCTGCTGTAAATAGCGTAAACCCCGCAGGTACGAAGCCTGCTCGGGACTCAGGTTCCGACGGCCTAACTGGTAATCAATCATGTAATCTTTTACTTCGGCAAGGGAAGTAAAATGTACCAGATTGATGCGAAAATCCAGGTGGTACCGCTGAGCGATGGCGTATCGGTTATGGCCGTCGATAAGAATGAAAACCGGCGTTGGCTGTTCACTGATTCCTGCCGTTGCAGCCGTGGTTTCCCAGATGGTCAGCGGATCCTTGATCCCGTGTTTAGTGATATTTTGTTCCAGCTGATGGGATTCGTCCGCGGTGAGGGGCGGAATAAGATCTTTTAATTCCGGCAGAACGGTAATCTGACTCTTGATATGTTCCTCGGAAGACAGGAGTGAAGGTTTCAGATCAGTAGTCTTTTCCTTCATTAGGTTCATGAAGTCTTTTTTCGCCATATCAGTGTTCAATTAGTTCGGTAGCCAGCTGATTGTACTGCTGCCACGAAACCGATTTTGGAGAATAACTATACAAGTCTTCCTTGGCTACCTGCGATTGTTTGATAACCGTAGAGACCTCAATGATGGAATTATATATCGGGAAGTTTTTATAATTCTCCCGAATATGAGCCATCATACTTTTATGAACGCTCTGATTTTTGTGGACCATCGTGAAGACAATGCCCTTCACGGAAAGCGTTGGATTGATATAGGTGCGGATTTCAGCAATCCGGTTGAAAAGACTTTCTACCCCGTGGTACGCACTGGCTTCCGGTTGAATAGGCACAATACAGGAATTGGAAGCCACCAGTGAGCAGGTTGTACAAATGCCCAGGCTCGGTGGGCAGTCAATGAGAATATAGTCAAACTTATCGCGGGCTTCTTCCAGCTTGAGAGCTAACCGGCGGTCAGCACCAATGGCGTTGGCCAGTTCGGATTCCTTATAAGCCATCCGAATGTCCGATGGCGTCAGGTACAGCGTCTCGGTAATTTGCAGCATGGGCAGGGGCGAGTTGTGCAGCAGAGCATCAATGATTTGCTCTTTCGGCTCGTGAATTCCAAAACACTGCGAAAGATTACCCTGAGAATCCATATCAATCAGTAGCACCCGGTTTCCGAGCAGACTCAGGGCCTTCCCCAGATTAATGACCGTCGTGGTTTTGCCTACGCCACCTTTGTGGTTGACAATGGAAATGATTTGGGCTTTATCGAACAGGGTTTCCGAATAACCGTACTTACGCAGGGCTTCATCCAGAGCCTGCAGGTGTTTGACCGGAATGTCTTTCTGTTCGGAAAGAGCTTTGTGAAGTGTTTTGGAAGGAATACCAGCTTCTTTTTCGATTTGAGAAAGGTTAAGAGCAGGTTTCGAACGTAGAAATCGAATCGCTTTTTCAGGCGTAAGCATAAGCTCAGGGATAAAATTTTCTCTTTGTCAAAAATAGAAAGAACTTTTTTTATCCCAAAAGAAAATGATTTTTCTTACCGAAGGCATAAAAAATCCCTCTTCAGGAGTTAAGCTGAACGAGGGATTTCCTTTAATTGAAAAAATTATTACGTCTGCAAAGCCTTCTTCAGAGCCACTTCATCGGTTAAATCCAGCCGTAAGGGCGTCATGGATACAAAACCATTTTCAACGGCCCAGCGGTCCGTACCTTCGTCCGCGGGCTCCAGGGGAGTAACCGTAAACCAGTAATGCCTCCGACCCAGGGGGTCCTGACCCGGAACAATGTAACCATCATATTGGCGTACGGATTGCCGGGTCCAGCGGAGATCAGTCGGTTCGGGAGGAAAGTTTACGTTGGTTAAATTAACTTCTTTATCCGCCAGTAATAACTCCAGGGTTTGTCGTACGAAGGGTTCCAGAACGTCAAAATCGGGTTCCGTATTTCCTACAGGGGTGCTCAGGGCAATTCCTTTGATCCCTAACAAAACAGCCTGTTTGGCCGCTGCTAACGTACCCGAATGCCACATGCCGTTACCCAGATTGGGTCCCATATTGATTCCGGATAGTACCACATCTACGTCCGTAAATAGGTGCGTACCCAGAGCTACGCAGTCGGCGGGCGTGCCGTTGACCCGGTGGGCCTGTATGTGATCCCCAAACGTAATGGGTGATTTTTTAAAACTCAAGGGGCGGGAGTGCGTAACGGCATGGCCCATGGAAGATTGCTCGACATCCGGAGCAACCACGTATACTTCTCCAAATTCAGTAGCTACTTTCGCTAAGGCGGCAATGCCGGGGCTATAAATACCGTCGTCGTTGGTTACTAAGATTCGCATGATACATTCGATTGGTTGCGTATAAGGCAATAACCGGTAGAAAACCGTTCAGAGGGAGATTGAGTAAGTTTGGGGTATCCGTTAGACAAAATTTCAGGAAGAATTACGATCAGACAGGTTGATAAATTTGACTCATACGTCATCGGTTTGCCTTCGGGTATACTTTTAGTAGAAAATGACGCATGAAAAAGAAAGTACAACTCGTGCATAACCCAACCGCTGGGGACGAAGAACACGAAGCTCAGGATCTAATTGCTTTACTACAGAAAGAAGGCTACGCCTGCGAGTATACTTCAGCAAATGAGGAGAACTGGCCTTTGCCCGACTCCTACACAGGACTCATTGCCGTGGTAGGAGGTGACGGTACCATTCGTCAGGTGGCCAAAGCACTGGTACAGGGAGCATGGGCAGACAGCCATTTGCCTCTGGCCGTTATTCCCTGCGGAACGGCTAATAACATCGCCAAGTCATTGGGGATTTCGGCTCCAACCCGGCAGATTGTCCAGTCCTGGAGTCAGTGCCAGCCGCAGCCTTTCGACATTGGCAAGGTAGAGGGCTTGTCAGAAGAAGCGTTTTTTATGGAAGCCTTCGGCTTTGGCTTGTTTCCCGACTTGATGGATGCCATGAAAACGCTCGATAAACCTGAGAATCCTTCCGATGAACTGACCTTTGCTCTGGAGGTACTTCATGAGTTGATTGAAAAAGCGAAGCCCTGTCAGGCTCGACTGACTATCGATGGAAAGGTTTACGAAGGAAATTATCTGTTGCTGGAAGTAATGAATATTCGCTCCATTGGTCCCAATCTGGCTCTGGCTCCGAATGCGGATTGGGGAGACGGAGCTTTTGAAGTGGTACTGGTTTCAGAGGAAGACCGGAATGTTCTGGCTAAACATGTGCTGGATCAAAGCCACGGCATTCACGACGTTTTTCCTTTGCCCAGCATCATGGCCCGGGAGATTCGCATTGAATGGGCACAGACGAACGCCCATTGTGATGACGAACGCATCGAAGCACTCGGCCCCGTGCAGCTACAAATCCAGCCGGGCCGCTTACAGGTTTTACGTTAATGGCCCGGCTGGATTTGTAGCTGAATAATCAGTATACGGGAGCCTGTTTGGGCTCTTTTTTCTGGAAACTGTAGATCAGATAGATCAGGGCGGGCAGGATCAATACACTGCCCAGCAATAAAGCCAGGCCCAAAGCCTGAATGGTTTTATCCTGCCCCCGGTGCTCGAGCAGGGAGAGGTACCCGCCGCCTTTGAGTAGTACCAGGTTGGGAAAATGTCGGTAGGTGGCCACAAACAGAATCATCATAACCTGAAAGCCCGCCAGGATACGGAGTACCGTTCCTTTTCCATGCAGGAGCAAATACCAGAGTAACACCAGTGAAGCCGAGGCTGCCAGTACGCCCAGGAGACCCAGCGGATGACCGAACACCCAATCCATGAGCGGAATACCCTCCCAGTACGCCGCCAGGAAAACGAGTCCTCCGCAACCGACCGCCAGGATATTCATTCCTTTTACTTTGTCAACAAACTGCTGCCGTTCGCTGGGCGTATCCGTTTCGCCCACCAGATAAACGGCTGCCAGAAAGCCGCAAATGGCGACCGTGAACAAGCCCACGGCGACCGGAAAGGGGTGTAACCACGAAAAGATATACGCATCCAGAAAGGTACGGGCCTGCGGATCAATGTGACGGGATACGGTACTTCCCGCAATGATGCCAAGAAACAGCGGAGTAATGACGCTGGAAATGCCAAAAATCCGATTGTAAAGGTGTTGCATGTCATCCACTACCGCGTCGTAATGCCGAAATGAAAAGGCAGTACCCCGGGCAATAATGCCTAACAGCATAATGGTCAGCGGGATATGCAAATGCACGGACATAGTCGCGTAGATGGCCGGAAACCCTACAAACAGAATCACAATGGCAATGATGAGCCACATATGGTTGGCTTCCCAAATCGGACCGATGGCTCGGTAGAGCGTTTTGCGGGTCTGGGTTTTATTGGCCCGCGAGGTGAAGACTTCAATGATACCCGCACCAAAATCGGCTCCGCCCAGCAGTAGATAGAGCAGGAGAGAAGCCCAGAGAAAAATGATGACAACGGTAAGCATAGGCCTGAGAATTATTAATGGTATTCCTTAACCCCCTGGGGGCGATCGTAGAGCTGATCGACCATTTTAATTTGCCGATACAGCATAAAGACCACGACTCCGGCCAGCGACAGGTAGACCGCCGTAAACAGATAAAACGAATACGCAATACCCGGCATGGGCGTTACCGCATCGGCCGTACGCATGATGCCATAAATAATCCAGGGTTGGCGACCTACTTCCGTAACGGTCCAGCCCGCCTCCACGGCAATAAAACCGAGCGGAATGGCTACTACGAATAATTTGAGGAGCCAGGAACGGTCCGTTTTTTTCTTCCACAAAGCCCAGAGGTACAGCAGCGAAAGCAACAGCATGGCCATACCCAGCCCGACCATAATCTGAAAAGCATAATGCGTAATAGCCACGGGCGGATGAAAGGCTTTAGGAATCTGATCGAGGCCTTTTACTTCGGCGTCGAAATCGCCGTGGGCCAGGAAACTCAGTCCGCCCGGAATTTTAATAGCATAATTCACCCGTTCCGCATCCGCGTCAGGAATACCTCCAATGACCAGCGAGGCCCCTTTCTCGGTGTGAAAGTGAGCTTCCATTGCGGCGAGCTTGGCGGGTTGCCGCCGGGCTACATCCTTGGCCGAATGGTCGCCACTCAGGGGCTGCAGAATCGCTGCCAGGCAGGCAAACAGAGCCGCAATTTTGAAGGCCTTTCGGTGAAAATCAACATTTTTATTTTTCAGAATCATCAGGGCATGAACGCCTGCTACGGCAAATCCCGTAGCGGCAAAGGCCGCCAGAGACATGTGCAGGGCCTGCGAAAACCAGGCTTTGTTGAACATGGCCTGAATGGGATCAACATTCAGGTATTGACCGTTAACAAAGTCAAATCCCGCCGGGCTGTTCATCCAGGCATTGGCCGCTACAACCAGAATGCCGGAAGTTAACCCGCTGATACCCACCACAACGCCCGTTACCCAGTGAAACCAGGGATTAAACCGGCCCCAGCCGTACAAGTAAAAACCCAGGGCAATGGCTTCGATAAAGAAAGCAGTACCTTCCAGGGAAAAAGGCATTCCGAAGATGGGCCCGGCATGTTTCATGAAGGTAGGCCAGAGTAGGCCCAGTTCGAAAGAGAGAACCGTACCCGATACGGCTCCAACTGCAAAGAAAATGGCCACGCCTTTGCTCCAGGCTTTGGTTACATTCTGGTAGACCATAGCATCCGTCTTCAACCATAGGTAATGGGAAACAGCCATAAAAAAGGGCATGACCATGCCAATACAGGAGAAGACGATGTGGAACCCCAGGGAAAGGGCCATCTGAGAACGGGCAGCTAGAAAATCATCCATGAGTTGTCAGTGTTGATGCGTAAACCCTCGCTGCAAAGCTCATAGGTATTGCCCGGAAATAGATGGTTTTTTTTCACTTTGTCGGCAGTACCTCGCGGGGCTCAGGTGATGCGGGGCGTATCCAGTGCCTGTACCCATTCGCTGTGCGTGCAGACCGGGCAAACGTGATACGAATCTTTCGGTACGATTTCCTCCACCTGTCCGCAGAACGTACAAGCGTAAGTACCCGCTTGAGAAATACGTTCGGTTTTCCGATTAAACAATTCAGGTAAGATAGGAAGACCCATGCGGACTTCATCATCGGCGTAATAAAACACGCTCACCTGACCGTTGGGTTCGATGTAGGCCCGACGGATCTGTCCGAGGTGCTCGATACCGTGCAGGCGTAATTCCATCAGAAATTCATCCTGTCCAACGTCCTCCTTATCAAAATTCTGAATGGAAAACTGACCGTTCTCAAGGATCAGGATAGGTCGGCCCTCCAGCAGTTCCTCTACTTTCCGTGATTTGGCTGCCATACGGGTGATGAGCCGATAGGCCAGCAGCACGACTATAAAAACCACCAGGGGAGGCAACAAGCCAATATCATGGTAGAACATGGGGTCGCCCGCCGCCGAGCCCAGACCGATGACCAGCACCAGTTCAATGATGGAAAGCTGCTGTACGGCCCGCTTGCCGGTCAGACGCATGGTTACCACAATCACGATGAACATGATCAGGGTTCGCAACGTTACCTCCAGCAGAAATTGACCCGGTAAATCACCAAGCAGGATGCGGGACCAATCCTGAATATCGTAGTCGTTCATACAGCGTCATGTAGTAAGTACAGCCTACGCTTTCAGGTAAAGCTGGAACGTAGAGCCCTGGTTTTCCTGGCTACGGGCGGTAATCCGGCCCCCATGGTTTTCGACGATGTTGCGAACAATAGTCAGGCCTAACCCCGTACCCGTATACGTACTGCGGGAATGCAGGCGTTGGAAGGCTTCAAAAATTTTCTCCTGATACTGCTCGTTAAAACCAATGCCGTTATCAGATACCTCGATCCGGTAAAACGAATCAGCCCGATCCCGCAGGTAAATCTGGGGACCCTGAGAACGAATGTGGATGATGGGGCAAACACCCGGGGCAACGTACTTCAGAGCATTCGAAAGCAGGTTTTGAAACAATTGCCGCATTTGCCAGGCATTCGCCTGAATGTGGGGCAGGGGATCGATGGTTACGCTTGCCTGCTGTTGCCGAATGGGTACTTCCAGATCCGAGCAGACTTCCGTCAGAATCTGATTGAGGTCAACGGTTTCAAAAGTCGTCGATTCATTATTCAGTTGGGCGAAAGTAAGCAGATCGTCAATGAGTGAGCCCATCCGGTCGGTAGCCGAATGCATTTTGTCAATGAGTTCGGCACCATTACCCAATTTGGTCTGGTATTGCGTAGCCAGCAAATGACCGAAGTGTCTGATTTTCCGCAGCGGTTCCTGCAAATCGTGACTGGCGATGGAAGCAAACTGTTCCAACGCTTCGTTGGATTGCTTGAGTTGCTGCTGGTTACGTTGGCTCTCGGTAATGTTAGTAAAGGTAATGGTAATCTGATCCGGTCCCTGGGCCACGGCCGAGACATCAAACCAAGCTTCCAGTCCGTTGCTGTCCCGGTAGTACTGAATGGCGTGTTCCGGCTGACCCGTTTCAGCTACCCGGGCGTACATATCGAATAAACCCGATTCTTTATTTCCCGGAAAAACGCTCATCAGGGTTTTCCCTACGATATTTTTCGGTTTAAGATAAAGATCCCGCTCGACGGTTGCATTGACATGTTCCATCAGGAAATCCGTAATCAGTCCGGGCGTATTCGGCTCCTGACGAAGGGCTTTCATCGAAATGATACTATTCGGCGAAGCATCCAGAATCGCTTGTAATACCTGTGGCGAATCGGCTGCTTCCCAGAAAGTACAGAGTACCTGCGTACCGGCCATTTCGAGTGCTACATGCAGACACAGGTCCGGACGGATTTGCAAGCTTTGCTGAACGGGCTGTCGAGTATGAATAACCTGTGGACAAATACCCAGGAAAAAGGAATCGGGTACGTATGACCGGAATGAGGTTTCCTGCGTAGCTTGTAACAGGTGGCGGCCAGTTTCATTGATAAATACAAAGCGAAGATCCATGAGCTGTTCCGCAGCATACACTGGATCAAGCAAAGCGACCCCTGGTGAAAAAAACGGAACTCTCAGGGAATCATTAGCTTCTGAAGTTATATCAATCTGGGGTGATTTCATCAGTCACATACGGGGCTACTCGTAATTTTCTAAAAAAATCGTACTAATTAAACGCGTACAGCCATTTGTCGGCGGCTAATTAAGTCTTTTTAAGCAATCCCACCATCCATCAGCGTACCTTTGTATTTTTGGTTTTGACACTCCTTACCTACATGGCCACGACCAAGTCTTCGGCAGCACTAACGTTCATCTTCATTACTCTTCTGATTGATGTTACGGGATTGGGAATCATTATTCCAGTGTTTCCCAAACTCATTGAAGAACTCATCCAGGGTAATATCAGTGAGGCCTCGCTGTACGGCGGCTGGCTGACTTTTGCCTACGCCATCATGCAGTTTCTCTGTGCTCCTGTACTCGGGGGATTAAGCGATCATTTTGGACGACGCCCCGTCCTGTTAGCTTCCCTGTTCGGCTTTGGTCTCGACTACATTCTGCAAGGTTTTGCCCCTTCCATTGGCTGGCTGTTTGTGGGCCGCATCTTGGCGGGCATTACCGGGGCAAGCTTCACGACGGCCAGTGCCTACATTGCCGATGTGAGTACACCCGAAAAACGGGCTCAGAATTTTGGACTGGTCGGTGCGGCCTTTGGTGCCGGATTTATCCTGGGACCGGCCCTGGGCGGATTGCTGGGAAGTCTGGGGTCTCGGGTACCCTTTTTCGTCGCAGCAGCCCTGTCGCTGACTAACTGCCTGTACGGCTATTTTGTTTTACCCGAATCCCTGGCTCCGGAAAACCGGCGAACCTTCGAATGGAAGCGAGCCAACCCGGTAGGTTCGCTGCTGAGCCTGCGTCGGTATCCCATCATACTAAGTCTGACGGCCTCGCTGGTGTGTATTTACATGGCCAGTCATGCCACTCAGAGCACCTGGACGTACTTTACCATGGAAAAATTTCAGTGGACCGAAAAATGGGTAGGGCTTTCCCTGGCCTGTATTGGCTTGTGCGTAGGCATTGTACAGGCGGGTGTAATCCGGATTATTACACCGCGAATCGGCCCCCGGCGATCCGTATATGCCGGTCTGTTTTGTACCATTGTAGGGTTTACCTGTTTCGCCTTTGCTTCCGAGGGATGGATGATGTTTGTCTTCACCATTCCCTACGCCCTCGGCGGAATTGCCGGACCTTCGTTGCAGGGGATTATTTCGAGTCAGGTACCCGCCAACGAACAGGGCGAACTCCAGGGGGCTCTGACGAGTCTGGTCAGCGTAACTTCCATTATCGGACCGCCTTTTATGACGAGCCTGTTTTCGTACTTTACGCAGGCTTCGGCACCCCTATATTTCCCAGGTGCTCCGTTCGTAGCCGGAGCTATATTTGCCCTGTTTAGCGTGATTTTTGCGATACGAACGTTGCAGAAAACCGACGTTACCGTATCACCGAAGCCGTATGATCAAGAATAACGCGTAGTAATTCTTCGGGCTTGAAGGGTTTCAGTACCATATCATTCAGGCCCGAAGCTTTAATTCTTTCCGTAATCTCAGGGACGAGGTTCGCCGTTAACGCAATGATAGGCAAGGTATAACCACTCACGCGTAACTGCCGACTAGCTTCGTAACCATCCATAACCGGCATTTGCAGGTCCATCAGAATGAGCATGGGTGGCTCGGCCTTCACTTTTTGCAGGGCTTCTTCCCCCTGCGTTGCCGTAACGACCTCCGCTCCCCAACGTTTGAGAATACCACGGGCAGCAAGAATATTCATCGGCTGATCGTCAACCAGCAGGATTTTCAAGCCCCGTAAGGGCTGTTCGTCAGCCGCCGCCGCAGGATTTTTTTCCGCGGGCTTTGTGGCTGTATTGAAACGTTGGTGAAAATAAAACCGCGAACCCTGTCCCGGCGTACTGCTTAACTGCAAAGGCACGCCCTGTAACTCAAGCAAATGTTTACAAATGGCCAGACCCAGGCCGGTACCACCGAAGCTACGCGTCATGGAAGAGTCGGCCTGGGTGAAGCGTTCAAAAATAAGCTTCTGTTTCGCCTCGTCAATACCGATCCCCGTATCTTCCACGGAAAATTCCAGGAGAATGTCCGCCACGGATTGTTCGTGTACGTGAATGCCCAGTTGCACCCAGCCGCTTTCCGTAAATTTGAGGGCATTGTGTATCAAATTCGTAAGTACCTGCGAAGTACGCGTTGGATCGCCTACAATCAGGGTATGCAACGTCGGATCAGCTTCGAGTTTCAGCTCCAGTTGCTTTTCGGTGGCGTAAGGCCGGTAACTGGCCAGGATATTCCGGGCCATTTGAACCGGATCAAAGGGAATGGCTTCAAAGACGATTTTCCCCGCCTCAATTTTATTGAAATCCAGAATGTCGTTGATGATATTAAGCAGATTGTTCGCCGAAAAAAGCATCACGTCCAAATGCTGCTGCTGATCGGGGCGGGGGCGTTCGCCCAGCAGCAGGTGCGTCATACCGATGATGGAATTCAGCGGCGTTCGGATTTCGTGACTCATGGTACTCAGAAAATCACTCTTCACCCGTAATCCTTCTTCGGCCTGAAGCCGGGCCTGTTTCAATGTAAAGGCAAAGCGAAAAGAAAGAATGAGCGATTGCAGCAAAAAGAAACAGAGATAGCCAATAAACAGCAGTTGTTTCTCAGGGGTAGTCAGCCCAAAATACCGCAGGTTGATTACGGTGAAAACCACCATCAATACCCCCGTACTCAAAAGGGCGTAATAGGCTCCCAGACGGCGATGCCGGGCGGCTTGCAAATACACGTAGAAGGCATAAGCAATGTAGAGAAACATCAAAACCAGAAAGGGATTGATAAGTTGCGTGAAAATCAAAGGAGAACTTAGCAGCGTAATCAGAGCAAACAGGATACAAATTCCCGTCATACCCCGAATGATGATCTTATGGGTATCCAGTGGGTAAAGGGCCTGGGTATACTGCGTAAAAAAGGCGATTCCCAGAAACAGAGCCAGGTACTCCAGATGAAGTGTAAAGCTCCAGGAGCCTTCCGGAAACAGATCATGGATTTCGTACAGATCGGTACCCACAATGCGGTAACTGTAACAAAACGCAAACAGGGCAAAGTACAGAATGGCCTTATCGTGCTGACCAAACCGGAACAGCCCCAGAAACAGCAATCCACCCATGAGCAGAAAACCCGTTAGCAGCCAGTCAATGGCTTTCACCTGGCGGTATTCCGAAAGAAGCTTCTGTGCATCACCAAGCTGAATTTCCTGATACGTTCCGCCCTTCGAATGATGAAAGTTCGCTACCTGCAGCAGGAGCCGTAGCGTATCGCTGGTCTGACGGGGGAGCAACTGGCATTGGGAAGTCCAGAAAGGCACCGTGGTAGCCCGGCTCGTACCCGGCTGACCGTTATGCATCAGTTCCTCATCATTGATGAAAAGTCGGAAGGAACTGTAACAATCACCCATGGCCAAAGCCAGCCGCGGATGCCCGGCGGGTAAAAGCACGGTCAGTTCATACGTAGCGTAACCCTGACCCGTCAATGGTTTGCCCTGCCAGTGGGACTCGTTAAACAGACTGGGGAAAGGAATATCTTCGGTACGGGAGACGGTCTGGCCGGGCGTACGAAGTTGCCCCCAGGTCCACTTCCATTCGCCATTGAGGGGTACTTTCGACTGCTCAAGGGAAGTATGGCGAAGGTCGAGTATACCTCTGACGGATTTCGGCTGAGCGTAGGCACCGGACAGGAAACCTACCCATGCCAGCAGCAACAGCAAGTAATATTTTTTCTTCATGACAGAAAATCTGCCGGGTGGCGGAATAGCAATGATTGTATGGCGGAATTCTCCCAACTGCTAATCATCCACCTGCGTAAACGGCTTTTGTACCGATCCGTAGAAGATATAAAGGAGTGGGAAATGGAAATAGTAAAGATAGTATAAAGATGGCTAATGGGCCGGATTTATACCAAAGGATAAGGCTGGGTTAACACGATTTTTGTCAGCGTTCGGCGGAATACTCCTAACTTCGGGACTTTCAAATCAGATCTTTACGTTTGAAGCTATGACTCTTTCCCTAGAAGTATTGAACGAAGTGATCCGTTCGCGTCGCAGTATCTTCCCGCCCAGCTATACCGATGAGGACATTTCGGTAAAGGATCTGGAGATGATTCTGGAAAATGCCAATTTCGCTCCCACGCACCGACTAACTGAACCCTGGCGTTTTACGATTTTCCGGGGAAATGGCTTAACGAAACTCGCTGATTTTCTGGGTGAAACGTACCGTTCGCAAACCACACCCGAAAATTTTTCGGAAGCCAAATACGAAGGTACGCGTTCAAAAGCCCTCCAATCGGCTGCTGTCATCGCTATCGTGATGGAAGTCCACCCCGAAAAAGTACCCGAGTGGGAAGAACTGGCCGCCGTAGCCTGTGCGGTACAGAATATATGGTTAACCGTAACGGCAATGGGGTTAGGTGGCTATTGGAGCACGCCGGGTAACCTGACCGCCCTGGGAACCTTCCTGAATCTATCGGAAAATCAGAAGTGCGTCGGGCTCTTTTATCTGGGCCACTATGCCGCCCCGAGCAAACCAGCCGTTCGTAAACCGATTATGGATAAGCTGACCTGGATCGAAGATTAACAAACCCGCCCTTTGTCTGACCTGACAAAGGGCTTTTCATTTACTGCTATGCTCCGATTGATTATAAGTATACTATTCGCCTTGTCGCCCTGCTTACTGAAGGCACAATCTACCTTTCGCCTAAATGGCAAAGTAGACGCGTTGAAAAATGGCGATACAGTCTTTTTAATTTACGGAAAGGGGAATCAGCAAATCGTAGATTCCACTCGGGTACAGGACGGGCGGTTTACCTTTCAGGGAACGGTGGAATACCCGATCCTTTCAGCCCTATATCTGCACAAGAATCCCTACCAAACCAAGCTGGCGGCAGGGGAAAAAATGGATTATCTGCGATTCTATCTGGAACCGGTTACCATGCAGCTTCAGGCGAAAGATTCCCTGAAACATATCCGTATTCAGGATTCGCCCAGTAATACCTTACACCGGGAGCTGCAAAGCCAGTTGAAAGCCAATAATGAAACCTTTCAGCGTTTTGTTCGGCAAGCTCAGGCCCTGCCGCCGGAGAAGCTGAAGGATAAAACCATCTACGACAGTCTGCTAAATCGGGAGCAGGAGCTGTTGCGGGAATCCTATGAAATTCATCTGGCCTTTGCCGACCAGCATCCCGACGCTTACCTCAGCCTGATTAGCCTGTCCCATGTGGCCGCTCAGCCGGGTATGGCGGAGCGAGCCGCTAAAGTCTATCAGAAAGTACCGGAAAAGCTCAGGCGAACGCCGCTGGGTAGAGATATTCCCCTGCAATTGGCAGCCCCCACACTTACTCAGTTAGGCAGTACGGCTCCCGATTTTGAGCAGTCCACGCCCGAAGGCAAGGCCGTCAAGGTATCGGATTTTAAAAATCAGTACGTGTTAATCGACTTTTGGGCCAGTTGGTGTGGTCCCTGTCGGCAGGAAAATCCGCAAATTGTCAAGGCTTATCAGACCTACAAAGCCAAAGGCTTTACGATCCTGGGCGTATCCCTCGATTTTCCGGGTCAGAAAAAAGCCTGGCTAAAAGCCATTGAGAAAGATCAGCTTACCTGGACCCAGGTTTCGGATTTAAAGGGCTGGGAAAACGCAGCGGCCAAGCAGTACGGGATCAGGTCCATTCCCGCTAATTTTCTGATTGATCCTTCGGGTAAAATCATTGCCCGGTATCTACGGGGAGAGGATCTGCAACGGGAATTGAGTCAAATTTTTGCGAATAAATGACCTGACAGAAACGAATGGATTTGTGTCAGGTCATTGCTCATTACTTCAGCCGCAGGGGCAAGCCGGATACCATAAAAATTGCTTCCTCCGCCTGACGGGCCACGTATTGATTCGCCCAGCCCTGCAAATCCGTGAATTGCCGTCCGAGCGGCGTATCAGCGTGGAGGCCCATGCCAATTTCGTTGGAAATAATCAGTAACGTAGCCGGAATCTCTACCAAAGCATCCACCTCGGCCTGAAACGCTGCCAGTGTCCGATCCAGATCGTTTTCGTGAGCCATAAACAGGTTCGTGAGCCAGAGCGTGACGCAGTCGATGACGACGACCCGACCGGGTAAGGGAAGGGTAGCCAGATCTTTTTCGGCTTCAAACGTCGTCCATTCCGGACCGCGTTCCCGCCGATGCCGATCCACCCGTCCGGCGAAATCTTCGTCCCAGATTTTCGCCGTAGCCACGTACACCGGCGACTCCGAAAGAGCGAGAGCCCGCTCCTGAGCGTAGCGACTTTTGCCGCTCCGGGCTCCACCCGAGATGTAAATGATCATTCGGGTTTCTTAAAACGTTTGTACAGAAAAAGTTGCCATTTTTCTTCGGCGACTCCGGCTTTATCCATTTCGGCCCGAGCCAGTGTAAAAAACAGATCGGACAGGCGGTTGATGTAGGCCGGAATGGCGTCGTGGACGGTATCGGTTTTGATGAGTGAAACCAGTCGCCGCTCACCCCGCCGCATCTGCGTACGAATCATGTGACAGAGGGCTGAAATCTCGTTTCCGCCGGGTAAGAGAAAGTAGTCGGAAGGGGAGGTCATGGCCGCTTCCAGATTATCGATCCAGGTTTCGCAAAACTCGGCTCCGTCTTCGGGAAGCGGATTCGTATTGATTTTTTTCGCGTCGGAAGGACGGGCCAGGTGCGACATCATGTCCATCAGATCCTTCTGAATTTTGTGCAGATTGGCCTGCCATTCGTGCTCAGTTCCGAGCTTCACGCGTAATAGTCCAATCGTTGAGTTAACCTCGTCCAGCGTACCGATGCACTCCACGCGGACGTCATCTTTGGCGACGCGACTGCCGCCGAACAAACCCGTCGTTCCTTTGTCGCCTTTTTTCGTATAAATTTTCATAAAATGAGTTATCGGCCTTTAAGCCGTTTGGAAAGTTCTTCAAGTAATGCCTGGATGGAAGTGACCGCAATGGCTCCATCAATCAGCCAGCGATCGGACTGTACCTCCACGGTAAGGGCAGCTCCAGGCTCCGTGCGATAGCCTTCCCGCCACAAGGCCCGCCGGGTCCAGAACAGCGGACCGGCTTCGCCCGTCAGTTGTACAGCCGGCCCGGTAGGGGAGGGGTACAACTGGAAAGTCCCCGTAAGACGATCAAACACAAAACCAGTAGCCGTAAAGGCCCGTTCAAAGGCACCGTTGAGAACCAAATCTTCGGGTACACCCTGAGCAAAGCTGCCGTTGGTCCCCATGAGCCACAACTGGTCGGCGGCCTGTAGGGCCAGATCCAGTTCGTGCGTGGAAAGTAGAATGGCTTTTCCCGTTTGTCGGGCCAGTTCGTGCAGCAGTCGCATTAACTCGACCCGACTCGGTAAATCCAGGTGAGCGGTGGGTTCATCCAGCAAAATCAGATCGGTATCCTGAGCCAGTGCCCGGGCGAGCATAACTTTCTGCCGTTCGCCATCGCTGAGTTGGGGCAGGCGTCGGTCGGCAAAGGCCACTGTACCTGTTAGTTCCAAAGCCCAGTCAACCTTACGCTGATCTTCCGCAGTCAGGCTGCCCAACCAATTGGTGTACGGCGTGCGGCCCAGAGCTACCAGTTCGCGAACCCGCAGGTGTCCGGCTTCGACGCGTTCGGTCAGGACCAGACTGAGTTTTCGGGCCAGATCAGTAGGAGCGAGGCTGGCTAGTACTTGCCCGTTCAGGTGAATTTCGCCACTCAAGGCTGCCTGTAAACCCGAAAGCGTTCGCATCAACGTCGATTTACCCGCTCCGTTGGGCCCCAGCAAACCTACTAGTTGACCCGGCTGCAAGCTCAGGTTCAAAGGACCCGCAACGGATTTTGCCGCGTAACCAATTCGCAGGTCGTGGGTCGTCAGTAGCGGCTGGCTCATACAAAAACGGATTTATGACGACTGACAATCATCCAGATCACTACCGGAGCCCCCAGTAAGGACGTCACTACATTAATGGGTAAGATCGATTGCGTACCGGGAAGCTGAGCAATGCTGTCGCATAATAACATTAACAGACTGCCTATGAGGCCATTTGCTGGAATAAGAATGCGATGATTAGAGGTACCCAGCAACGAACGGGTCAGGTGCGGTACGGCAATGCCAATGAACCCAATCGGACCGCAAAACGCGGTGATACTGCCCGTAAGCAGACTTGTACTGGCAATAATCAGGGTGCGGGCCCGCCGAACGGTTAGCCCCATACTACGGGCGTAGGCTTCTCCCAGCAGTAAAGCATTTAGGGCTTTGGAAGAGGCAAAGGCTAGAACCAGTCCCAGCAGGACCACGCCGGAGAGCACGTACAGGTGTGACCCGAGTACGCCACCCAGCGAACCAAAGGTCCAGAGTAAATATTCCTGAATCTGTTCGGGCTGACTGAAATACTGCCAGATACTAATGACGGAAAAGGTAATCGTGCCGACCATTACCCCGACCAGCAACAGAACCACATGGTCGCGGAGTCGTCCGGCAATGAGCAGGACCAGTCCCAGTACCAGAGCAGAACCCAGCGAAGCCATGCCCACAATCAGCCAGCTCCCGGAAAGCCCCAGTTGACGGATGGCGTATAGACTGGTAACGCTCCCACTACCCAGCATCACCGCCGCCACGCCCAGACCCGCCCCGGCGGTAATACCCAGTTCGGAGGGGCCAGCCAGCGGATTGCGAAAAAGCGTTTGCATTTGCAGCCCACTCACGGATAATCCCCAGCCGACCAGCACGGCGGTACAGGCCTTGGGAATACGAATTTTTTCAACGATAAAGAGCCAGGCCGTCTGCTCGGATTCGTGGTGAAGTACAATACGTACCACTTCCCGAAGTGGAATGGCTACGGAACCCAGGGTAAGGTTCACCAGAAAACCAACTACCGTTGCTGCCAGGAGTAAACCCAGCACGAGTCGCAGGCGTGGTGTCATTGGAGTTGTTTGTAGTAATACAGTTCGTAATCGGGCAGGAGTTCGGGATGCAGAATTTTAATCAGATCGCCCAGTACCCGCTCCGGATGAACGGCTCCCGATTCCCAGTAATCGTTTGATCCCCGGGTGTTGGTTCGCTTGCTGTAGTTATACAACTGGCCGGTTTTGAAGGCCTTAAAATCTCCGTAACGGGCGTCTCGGGCCAGGATGTCTTTTTTCGTATCCCGTCCGCTGATGCCTACATTTAGCCAGTAATCGGCCTGTAAGCCAATGGGATACACGGCTTCGAAATTGAGCGGCAAACTGCCCGTGGCCCGGGTGGCATTCCAGTGATAAGTAGCTCCGGCATCGCGGAAAAACTGAGCCATGTAACTGTTGCCATTGGGTACAAACCAGGAATCTTTATAGCTGGTACCGGTGATGATACTGGGCCGTGTTTTGACCGAACGGGTCAGGGATTTGAGTCGATTGTATTCCTTTTCTACGGCGGCAAATCGCTGATTCACCTGTTCTTCCTGATTAAGTAACGCCGCCAGCAGCTTCACCCATTCGGCCCGGCCCAGCGGTGTCGTTTCGACCCACTCGGAGTTGATCAGTACAGGTACTCCGGCGGCATTGAGCGTCTGGTAGCGATCCATGCGGGCATTGGGTTGCCCCACGGCCATCACCAGATCGGGGTGCATGGCGACCAGCGTTTCTTCGTTGAGCGTCTGATCTTTGCCCACCTGCGTAATTTTCTTTTCGTTGATACGGGCAATGACTTTTTCGGAAGATACGTACTTGAGATCGCCCAGTCCTACCAGAATAGCTTCGGCGTCGAGAAAACTGACCAGTCCGATGTGCATGGACGACATCCCAACCAGCGAACGTAGAGGAATTTCAATGAGCTGACTATTCTCGTACCCTTTCGGACGGGGCGTACCGCGTTGCAGGAGAACGTAGGTCGCCGTATCCGTGCTCTTTTCAAAGGGACTCAGGATCTGTACCACTTTGTAATGCGAGCGGTAGGTAATCCGAAAGCCTTTGGCGTGTTTGATCTGGACTTTCTCGGGAAAGTAGTCGTGTTTAACGGCCGCTTCGCCCTGTTCGGCAACGGAAGAGGTGGAACTACACTGGCTCAGTAAACCCAGCGTGAAGGCCGCCACTACCAACAGTGGAACCCATTGCCGCATACATTTCTGCGGAAAAGTAAACAAAGGATGCATCATGATTCGTACGAGCTTTTCTTCCGAAAGCTGTCGGGGGTTAACCACTCAGGCAGGTCTTCTGACTCGTTCCCTTCCCAACCCCTTCCCATACCCAAGGGGGTACAGTGGCGTATGGTGGAGAAGTTTTCAGTTTTCAGTTCGCCGTTTTCAGTTTACAGCCTAAGTACTGAAAACTGAAAACCAGAAACTGAAAACGAAAAGAACTTACAGCAGCGGAGACTGTTCCGGAATTGCACCGGATTCCCTTTTCAAACCGTCGCCTCACGACGGTTACCTGGATGGGGCCGCAAAACTACGAAGAAATTGTCGGGTCACTCATACGAAGCTTGCCTGATTGACAAAAACTGGGCTCTGGCGTAAGGGCGGACAAGGGTTCTTCCAGAAACCATTTTTTCAGTATAGTCTCCACAAAAGCCACGCGTTCAGCCACAGAAACCTGGGGAAGTACGATCAGCTGATAGCCCAGCGACTGATACACCTCCGATAGCGTTTCGTACAGCCGTGTGGCTTCGGCAAAGGTCTGCCAGCGTTCGGCATCGTTGACGTAAATTTCTTTCCAGGGTGGAGCCATGAGTACACAGGGAGCATAAGGGTATCGGCGGGCCGCCTGCATCCAGTCCGGTTCCAGCGGAATGTTGCCTACCCGTAGATACGCCAGAATATCAGGAATGCCCCGGTCAAAAAACGTCAGCGGTCCCTGAGCCTGTTGATAGGCTCTCTGCATTCGTTCCAAAGCCAGCCCGGCAAAACCGCTCAGATCATTCCAGGGAACCTGCTTGGAACCCAACTGTACCTGTTCCTGAATCAGAAGTCGTGATACTTCAGCCGAAGTAGGATATCCCCGGTCGTGTAATGCTTCAAGTAAGGTACTTTTCCCGGCTCCCGGTCCTCCTGAGATGATGATTCGCTGCATGGCCTCCGTTTTGACCCACAAAAATACCGATTCTGATGGTCAGACCAACTGGATGCTAAACGTGTGCCTGGTGATATTGGGGGTTGTTTGGTAAGCGATACGAATCGGCTAATGGTAAATCAATCCCATTCCTGCCCCAATCGAATCGGCCCTCGCTTACGAGTACAGAGAAATGATACAGACCTCTTCTTACCTTATGATACTTGTGTTTTGTATTTTTTTATAAAAAACTAGAACAAAATAGAGTATATCCGTAAGGGTACTTGCATAGGAGCATCAAAAGCAGGCCTGATACCGTAAAGCTTTCTTGAAGAAAACATTCACCCCATTTCTTCACTAAAAGTTTTTCAACAGACTGCTTCCCCGCCTATGCTTTTAGGTACGGTGGGTTTTCAGTAAGTACAAATCTGTTCATCGTGTTCACCGCCAAAACTAACGAGATGGAATCACTTCAGATGCACTACTTCCGCCCTTCCTGTTTCATCCCTCATTAGGGAGTAACACCTACAGGAGAAAGCCCCTTACCCTCTGCTTTTCTCATGCTCTCTTGTTCACCCCAAACATTGTACATAAGCATGGGTATGTACACCACATGTTAATCAACTCTATTACTATGAAAACGCAAGTAGGTTTAAAAGGACTCGCTCTGGCGGTCCTGGCTTTGGTAACCAGTTGCCAAAAAGAAAACTTAACCCCACCAAAACCTGAATCTAACGTTGTAGACAGCTCTAAAGGGGCCCGCGTTCCTGCCTCGGAAACTTTACAAACCGCCGGGAATGGCCGGTTTTTCATTGTGAATCGACGCAGTGGAAAAATGCTGGATGTGGAAGGTTTACAGACGGCTTCAGGTTCTAATATCGTCCAGTACGGCGGAACCGGAGCCAGTAATCAGGAATGGACGCTGACCCAGCTTTCGGGTGGATTTTATTCCATTGTAGGCGTGCAAAGTCAACGAGCGTTGGAAGTGGTACAGGGCTCAACGGCCGATGGGGGAGACATTAGTATTGCCAACTACACCGGAGCCAACCAGCAACAGTGGCAATTTTTGGCCTTAGGGGATGGTTATTATCGCATTATTAATCGGAACAGTGGCAAAGATCTGGATGTATTCAACCAGTCGATCGACGATCTGGCCGAGATTAAACAATGGGGGTATTGGGGTGGAGAAAACCAGCAGTGGGCCTTGATTAAAGCCCAGCAAGCGGGGCAGTTAGGCTGGGTTTTAACGACGTCTAATGTACCCGATGATGTACGGGCCCGGATTACGAGTGCCATGAACGACGCCTGTGCCCGTTATAACCGTCTGGCCAACTGGCCCGCCAGAACCCTGACCGTTGAGTATAATACCGGTGTACAGACCGCCGACGGTAATACCAACGGAAACATTCGCTTCGGGGGTAATCCCAGTTACCAAAACACGCGTACGGCCATGCACGAAATCGCCCACACCTGGGGTGTCGGTATCTCGGGTGGCTGGTATGCCAACACGTCTACGGGACCCTTCACGGGAGCAAATGCCGTCGCCACTGTTAAGACCTTCGATGGACCGAATGCGGTCATCAATACTGGTGGAAGTCACTTCTGGCCGTATGGACTGAATTATGACAACGAATGGTCGGAGATTAACGCTTATCGTCACGTAAAACTGGTATACGCGATGCGGACGGATGGGATGTGATACGATTAAAAAGTAAACCCGCCCCAACCGTAGCGTAGGGGAAAGAACCTCCTGATGTGGTTGAAAAACTACGGCAGGAGGTTCTTTTGTAAAAACAGGAGCTAAGCCAGGCGTCTTCTAGGTTTCGCTGAGATTGTTAAAGGTGCCATCATGTACTCGCTTTATCCAGCAATGATATTCCTGATTCCACCAGCCTTTTCTACTCAGCTAAGGTCAAACCAAAGCAACCTTGGGTACAATAGCCGCATCTGCCAGACTTAACCTCTACTGAAATGCCTTTCAAAATCGTGTTTTGGAGCATACTATCCCTGCCTTTGATGTTAGGTACATTCACTATACCGCCGGGATGGCTTACCTACGAAAGCCATCCGGCGAGTATCAACTGACTGAGGATGATAATCAACGGCACGGTGAACAGGCGTCACTCCGGATTGAATCCAATACCAAACGACCTAATGGGTTTGGCTATCTATTGAAAGCCATTGACGTGAAAAAGCTGGCGGGTAAACGCGTTCGTCTTACGGGATATCTCAAAGTGGAAGAGGTCCAGCAATGGGCCGGACTATGCTTCCGGGCAGAGGCTGGGAGTTATCCGGTCGCTTTTGACAACATGCAGAAGCGAGGCATAAAAGGATCGCTGGATTGGGGAAAATATACGATTGTGCTGGATATTCCATCGCAAACGACGCGAATCGAAGTAGGAGTGGGTTTGGTAGGGCCGGGTAAACTCTGGATGGACCCTGACCTGCAGTGGGAAGTAGTAACGACTGAGATGCCGGTGACCGGAACCACCTTTCAGGGGGGCATTCATCCGCCTCTGAAGCTAGTCACGCAGGCTGATCTGGACCGTACGCGTCCGCTAACGCAAGGCTCTAAAAAACACGGAGCAGCTTATCTGACATTAGATTACGTTTTAAAAGAACCGGCGGACTGGATTTATGCCGAGATAAACGTGCCAACGGGTGAGGCTCCGACCCATACCTATTATTCGGTGTTGGGAGGAAGATTATTCTATAGTGGAATCCAGGTACATTCTACCAGGGAAAGGCGAGTGATTTTTTCGGTTTGGGATGCCAATGCGGGCAATAACAATCCTAGGCAGGTGCCGGATTCGATGCGGGCCACCTTACTGGAAAAAGGACTGCGGGTGTTTAGTTCCCGATTTGGCCGCGAAGGAAGCGGCGTTCATACCCATCTGGTGTATGATTGGAAAGAAGATACTACCTACAAATTTTTAATCCATCTTCAACCCGATTCCGTACACCATCAAACGATATACACTTTATTCTTCGAAAAAGACCAGCGGTGGGAGAGAATCGCAAAAATAAGTACACCTACCCTGATGAAAAGCCTGACCGAAGCTCAAGCCTTTCTGGAAGATTTTTCCACGCATGATGATCGGCATCGCAGATCTGCATCTTATCAAAACGTGTGGGTGCGTACCCTGAGCGGTGAGTGGCAGGAGGTTACTCAAGCCGTATTGACGCTGCCCTTCGGCGATCAAAATCGGAGCGTAAAAGACTATGGGTGTGGCCTTTCCACGAGTAATGGCTTTCTCTTAAGTTCTGGCGGTGGCTATACGGAAACGTACGTACCAATACCGACGCTAGTGCAACGACCCCAAAGCGGGAAAAAACCAGTGATTGACTTACCCGAATAAATGATTTGTACAGATAATCAAAGCATTAGAGATGGTAAGAAAAAATTGAATGAGGTTAGTGTACTGGCACAGAAGGAAAGGATTGCTAATATCCAAACTATCTAAAAAGACGATTTAATAGCATAGAAATTACGTGGTCAAATAGTAAACAAGTCAACGTTGCCAACTACTCTTCCCTACCACGCACCCTGTTTCCACGCGTTCCAAGCCAGGCAACCCAGCACCATCACCAGACAGCAGGCGTGGTTGATCCAGCTTACGCGTTTGATTTCGTGCGGTTCAATCATTCGCTCCTGTTCACCCAGATACGGCTTTTCTACGCGGATGCGGTGGTAGACGTTAGGTCCGCCGAATCGGCAGTTGAGAATGCCCGCCAGAGCCGCTTCGGGATACCCCGCGTTGGGGCTTTTGTGCTGATGACCGTATTGGAAAATGAAGCGGAGCCCCCGACCGCTCGCCGTAACCAGTACCATCAGCAGGGCCGTGAGTCGGGCGGGAATGAAGTTAGCTACATCGTCGATGCGAGCAGCAACCTTCCCGAATTGCTCATAACGCGGATTGCGGTAACCGATCATGGAATCGAGCGTATTGACCATTTTATACGCCATCATACCCGGAACGCCCGCCAGTGCATAATAGAAAAGTGGAGCAATTACGCCGTCACTTAGGTTTTCGGACATGGTTTCCAGTACGGCAATACGAATTTGCTGAGCACTGAGCTGGGACGTATCACGACCCACGATGCGGGATAATTGCTTACGCCCCGCTTCCAGCCCCTGCGTATCGAGTACGGTAAATACCTGTCGGCCTTCGCGGATCAGGTTATGATTGGCTAGCCCATACCAGATAAATACGCCCTGAACCAGTCCGGCAATCCACCAGGGGCCTGCGGACAGTAACCGTTCCAGTCCCCAAAAGCAGGAAAAGACGGTGATAATCAATACTACAGCAAACAAACCCCCTTTCCAGAATCGATACCGACCCTGATTCAACCAACGTTCGCCCTTGTAGATCGTCGTACCAAAAAGCCGAATGGGGTGGGGCCAGTGGTCCGGATCACCAATGACCAAATCCAGCCCGTAGCCGAAAACCAGCGGAAAAAAAGTTAGCAGGGCCATGTCTGAAGGGCGTTAAGGAGCCACTGGTTTTCTTCGGGCGTACGCGTAGCGATCCGAAAGTGACGAGGACTTAAGCCCCGAAAATTACTGGCATCCCGAATGAGTAGGCCGTGCGATTCGAGCAGATAGCGTTTTAACTCAGCGGCGGTACGGTTGAGCGTTTCCCCCAAAAAAAAGTGCGTATGGCTGTCGTGAATCCGAAGCCCTGAATGCGTTCGCAGGGCGGTTACCAGCTTTTCTTTATCGATTAAAAGCTGATCCAGTGGAAGCTGAATGGCATCAAACTGTTCGAAAATGAAATGCCCGGCGGCCAGAGCCAGGGCGTTGACAGTCCACGGCTGCTTGTACCGTTTCAATCGTTCGATACCGGTTTTCTGAGCCATCACGTAACCCAATCGGAGGCCCGGTATGGCGTAGGTTTTCGTAAGCGACCGCAGGATAATCAGATTCCCATACGACGCGATCAGCGATTCGCAGGAGTCAATGGCTCGGGTGAAATCAATAAAAGCTTCATCCACGACGAATACCGTTTGCGGGTACGTTCGAAGCCAGTAGTCCAGCTTCTGGAAAACGGCTCCCGTGGGATTATTGGGATTGCAAATAAAAACGAGATCGCTCTCGGGCAGGGCATCCGTTTGCTCCCAGGGCAAAAACGTCAGGGTATGCCCGTGCATCCGGGTAGCATCCTCGTATTCGGCAAAAGCGGGAATCACAATCGTGGTACGACTTCCCGCAAAGGCCTGGGCAACGAGGTAAATACTTTCGGTCGTACCGCTGTTCACCAAAAACTGCGTAGGGGCCTGTTGGTGATGAACCGATAGCCGCTCAATCAAACTTTCAGCCAGTACCTCCGGATAGCGATTGATGCTCGACCAACGGTCAAACAGATACGCCTGAAGCCCGGCGGGTTCGCCCCCGTACCAAACGTTTGTACTAAAATCCGCGAGGATGGGCTTTTCGTACTGATAGCCATCATCGCCGTGTCCCTGTAACATACCTTAGCTTTTCAAATGAGCGTAAATCTGCTCCATATCTACGTGCTGACGAATGAGATCCGCCAGTCGATCATACTGTTCCTGTTTGTAGGCGGCGTAATCGAAGTTTACTGACTCGGTAGTATACGCGGACAAAAGCTCTTCGATTACCACGTCGTTATCCAGAATGCCGTGCAGGTACGTACCCCAGCATCGCTCATTCAGAAAATAGCCATCCGATTGTCCATCTTCGAAAACCGTCAGCGGCTGTTCAGGTCCCAGCGGGCGACTTTCCCCCATGTGAATTTCATAGCCCGTGCACCAGGAAGATCCCTCCCGATAGCGAAACTGCCGCTGAAAAGTGGTTTTAACGGGTTGTAGTACTGTTTGGATGGGCAGAATTCCCAGTCCGGCGATACTGGGAATAGAACTTTCCACGCCCTGCGGATCTTCCACGCTCTGACCCAGCATCTGATAGCCACCGCAAATGCCAATGACCGTTTTGCCCGCCCGATGAGCCCGCACAATGCTCTGATCCAGCCCGCTTTGTTTCAGAATCAGTAAGTCATCGATGGTATTTTTACTGCCGGGTAAGATGACGATGTCGGCTTTCTCCAGTTCGTCGGATTCGCGGGTATAGTACAAATGGACGCGGGGATCATTCTCCAGTCGGTCGAAATCCGTGAAGTTTGAAAGTCGATTCAAATGCACAACGGCTACGTTGATTTTCTGCGTTTGGGCGACTCGTTTTTTGTATTCCAGAGCCAGAGAATCTTCGGCTTCAATAAAAATATCCTTGAAATACGGCAGAATACCCACCACGGGTAGACCCGTCAGCTCTTCCAGCATCTGTTTCCCATCGGCAAACAGTCGGGCATCGCCGCGAAATTTGTTCACCAAGATGCCTTTCATGCAGGCCCGTTCTTCGGAAGTTAGCAGAGCAATGGTACCGTAGACACTCCCGAACAAACCACCCCGGTCGATGTCGCCGATGAGATAAGTGGCCGCTCCGGCGTGACGGGCCATGCGTAGGTTAGTGATGTCGCGGTGTTTCAGGTTAAGCTCCGAAATGCTCCCGGCTCCTTCCAGTACGATGGGAGAGTGCCGAGCCGAAAGTCGGTCAAAAGCCCGCGTTACTTCGGCGAATAATTCCTGCCGATCCTGCGTGCGGAAGTATTCATACGCGGACTGCGTACCGACGGGTTTCCCGTTCAGAATGACCTGCGAACGCTGATCGGTAGTCGGTTTAAGCAGCACCGGATTCATGTCCGTGTGGCAGGGAATGCCCGCCGCTTCGGCCTGCACGGCCTGAGCACGGCCCATTTCCAGTCCTTCGGGCGTCGCGTAACTGTTCAACGACATATTCTGAGCCTTGAAAGGAGCCGGAGAATAGCCATCCTGTTTAAAAATCCGGCAGAATCCGGCGGTAATCACACTTTTGCCCACATCAGAGGCCGTGCCCACGAACATAATCGGGCGAAGTGAAGCATTCATTTGGATCTTATGACATCAGTCCGGAGACCGTTCGGGTAAGGGTTTCGGCAGAAAAATCTTCCAGCGACACACATTCGGCTCCCAGCGTCCGGGCCAGCTCACTTGCCCGTCCCAGTCGCACGTACGCCGTGTCGGTATCGAGTACCAAGGCGGGAATCGTACGCAGGCGTGTCGCCAGTTCCAGCGTTTGCTGCCAGGCATCGCCACCACCGGGCAGGGGTACGTTAGCCTTGCCGTCGCTCAGGATAATCAGTAAGGGATTTTCGGGTTGCTGTTCCAATACGTCAAGAGCCAGCTGTAAGGCTTGAGGTAAGGGCGTCCGTCCACCCGTGGGCAGGGTACGCAGAGCCACTTCCGCCCGTTCGACGCTTTGCGTAGGTTCCAGCAGCAACTGAGCTTCTACGCCCCGAAAGGCAATGACCGCCACGGTATCACGGCGTTGGTAAGCGTCAGTAAGCAGACGGAGTACACTACCTTTCACGGCTTCCATCCGCCGACTGGCCGCCATGGAACCCGAAGCATCTACCACGAAAAGAATGAAATGTCCGGTTTTTCCGGTTCGTATCGTTTGGTGAAGGTCTTGCCGCGAAAGCTGAAACGTCTCCGGATCCCGGATCAGAGCCTGCTGTACGCTGGCCGTCAGAGCCAGGTCGGTAGGGGAGGTGCTCGGTACGGTCTGGGTTTTGAAGCCACGGGGCGTCCGGGCTATTTCGCTCCGGCGTCCGTTCAAGGCCTCCATCGAATGATTTTCAACGGTTAAAGCCGGTGGCTCAGCTACGGGAGCTACGCCCAGTACTTCTTCTTTGGCTGGTTCGGTTTCCGGCTCCGGTTGGGGTAGCGGCGGCGGAGGGGTATTCATCAGATCGTCCAGTTCAGACGAATGGAAGGACGGAGATTCAAAGGGCTTTTTGCGTCGTCGATGGGGGAGGACTAATTCCGCGGCCCGTTTAATGTCCACGGCTTGTACTTCCATTCGACCCTCAAAAGCAGCCAGGGTAATCGCCGTTTTGTAGAGAACGAGATCGGCCCGTAAGCTACTGATCTGTAATTGTGTACAGAGCTGACTGACGAGGGTGAGCAATCCCTCGGGCATCTGTACTTGCGGCAGTCGCTCGCGGGCCTGAGCAATGCGAGCCCGTAGGGCCACCTGAGCGGGCTGCCAGTCGTGCATGAACGCCTGCGGGGCCTGATCATAGGCCATGCGACGACGCACCACTTCGGTACGCTCGGCAATGGAATCCGGAGCCTGTACGTTGACCATCAGACCAAAGCGGTCCAGAAACTGTGGGCGTAACGCTCCTTCTTCGGGATTCATGGTACCGATGAGTACAAACCGCGAGGGGTGGCTTACCGACAAGCCTTCCCGCTGGACGGTATTGATGCCCGAGGCGGCTACATCAAGCAGTACATCCACCAAATGGTCCGGTAATAAATTGACTTCATCAATGTACAGAATACCTCGGTGAGCCTGAGCCAACAGACCCGGCTGGAGGGCCCGTCGGCGTTCGTTGAGGACGCTTTCCAGATCAAGCTGACCCAGTAGCCGATCTTCAGTGGCACCTAAAGGTAGGTTTACCAGGGGTACGGCTACTTCTTCGATTTCGTACTCGCCAGACTGGCTGACCGCATCAAAGTCCAGAATCTGACTGGGTTCCGTATTGAAGCGGGAGCCGGCAATCCGCTGAATGGGCGGCAGAATTTCGGCCAGTGCCCGGGCAGCGGTACTTTTGGCGGTTCCCTTGTCGCCCTGAATGAGTACGCCGCCAATACCCGGGTTGATTCCACAAAGCAAAAGGGCGAGGGTAAGCTGATCCTGGCCAACCAGGGCGGAGAAGGGGTACGACATGACGCTACGTTACTTTTGGGCACTAACGACCACAAAGGTACGAACGACGGCGTGTCCCGCGTTACTTAGAATTTCTTCGTCCTCCTGATGCACATCTAGGATCGTGAAAGGAACCGAGGTCAGCAGTTCCTCAACGGTATCCGTGGCGTACATCTCGAAGCCATACTGGGTGAAGGGCAAATGCTGCATAAATTCCTGAGTAGCAAAGGCCAGTACTAAACGTCCACCAGGTTTGAGGCAGCGGTGCATTTCTTCCAGATACGCCAGTGGTTCGGGCCAGAAGTAGATGGTATTTACCGTAAAAATTTCGTCAAAAAAGGCATCAGAAAAGGGGAGATGCTGCCCGTCGATGTGCTCAACGCGTACGCGGCCCTGTTCAATCCAGACCGCGTTGCGTTGCCGGGCCTCGGTCACCATGGTTTCCGAAATATCGACCGCGTAGTAGTGCTTTACTTTCTCCAGTACCTGGGCGGCGTGCTGGGCATTGCCCGGTCCGATCTCAAGCACCTGCTCGGCGGGATGCAGCTTTTCGAGCGTTCGGGCCGTCATTCCGGCGTTGTTGACATTCATATGTTCGCCCGTCTGGATGCCTTCGTCCCCTTCCGGGCAACGCAGCTGGCGGGCGAGTTCTTTCAGGTGTTCAACTTTCTCGTGGTGATTCATGGCTGATTGAATCGGTTATTAAAGCTAAATGCAGCAGAGGGTAAGGTTTTCCCATCCCATCTACCTCCGACCGACCGATGCGGACGAAGCCCAGGTGTTCATAAAAAGCCAGTGCCTGGGGATTCTGTTCGTTGACATCAACCGTAGTGGCCTGCTTATGGGTAATCGCGTGACGTAACAATTGTTTTCCTAGGCCCTTGCCGCGGGCGTCTGGGTGCAAAAAAAGCATTTCTACCTTCTGTTCGGCAACGCCCACGAAGCCCAGGATTTTGCCTGCTTCGTTGCGGGCGGCGGTCAAATCGACCATCGCCAAAAATTCATTCAAAATCAAAGGTCTGAATGCTTGAATGTCGGCTTCGGAAAGAAAAGCATGGGTGGCCCGGACGGAAGCTTCCCAAACGTCGGTGAGTTCGGGATAGTCGGCAGGAAGAACGGTGGTTAAGGTAATTGCCATTCGATTGTGGTGTATTGTTGCAGGCGTTCAAAGGTAGGAAACCCCGGAAGCCTGAAGTTTTTATTTTTCTGGAAGAATGTTACAGATTTCCCGGATTCGTTGCGGAAATCTATTAGAAGGGATAGTTCATCTCTAACCCCGGAGGGGTTCAATTTGATTAGCCATGGGTACAACCCATGGTTATCTCCCATTTGATTTCCCCGCATTGCATACGGGGCTAATTATATTGAACCCCTCCGGGGTTGAGGCGTTTGGTTTAAAAACAAGGACGCCACTGGTGCAGGTTTCCAAACCGGTACCTACCCTCAGGCAGTTTCCAACTGCCGATAAAGACGTTGTTGTTCTCTAGGTGTTCTAAGGTTATTCAGCCCTTATACCGTCAATAAGCCAGTGATTCTGTTGGTTTTGTAGCGTGAAACGCAGCTTTTGCTGATCAGGTAAGCGTACCAATACGTGTGCCCGGTTCGGTTCAACCGTTTGCTGGATTACCTGTGCCTGCGTCAGTTGTTCCAGGTCTATTTCCTGAGACTGCAGTACCAGATCGTATTCGAAACCCTCGGGTGGACCCTCATGTTGTGGATGCGTCTGGAAATACCGTTTGGCTTCTTCAAAATAGGTTTTCCAGTAAGCCAGGTACTCAGGCGACACTAGTTTAGTGGAGTTAAACAGAGCCAGGTAACGTTCCGTGGCCCGTTGATTTACCGAATAAAAAGCTGTCGAATCAGCAGGTGGGTTGACGAGCGGCAAGGCTGAAATTTCCGATTCATGCGTCTGATACCACCGCAAAAACTGGAGGGTTACCGCTCCGGGTTCAGCAATGGAAGGCTTAGGAGGAGCGGAAGGAATCGTTAGAGGATCAGTAGCGGTTGAATGGGTGGTATCTCCGCAACCGCTCAGGGATAGCAACAGAATAGATAATAGCGTAATCGTTTTCATGGATTCAGGAAAATAAACGGAAACAAAGCACAAGAACCCTTTCCCAGGGTTGGCATGACTAAAGCACCCATTCAAAAATTGTTTCCGATACTTCCTGAAACAATCCCAGAGTAACCAGACTGAAGAAAGGAGTGGATGAGCTGTCTCTATTTCTACACGTCTACGGATCCATTTACTTCTGAAATCAGCGAGACTTACCTTTCATTTTCCCCAGCAGCACAGCCCGAATGAGGGGCAGGACTAACCACCTGAACCCTTCCAAATTGGAAAAGATAAGAGTAGTGAATCGCTCGTATCCTACATAAACAATTTTATCCCCCACCTCATCCCAACTAGTTCAGCTCAACCCCGCAGGGGTTCAACATCATTAACCATGGTTGCAACCCATGGCCAACTTCACCCATTCTTTTTTCCCATACCTACTGCGGAACAGGCCGACTTATGCAACTACCCAGAAAAGTACCTATGGTATGGGGTATTGGGAAGGTTTCAGGGATTGCCATGAATGGCTAACGATCCGGTAAATCCCAGTACTTACCCCCGCCCCGGTACCGAAACGCATTCAATCTATTCTATTCGGCTATGACCTTCCGGAAAATTAATAACTGGTTACATTTATGGTTGGGCTTAGGCTCCGGAATCATTGTTTTTATCGTCTGTATCACGGCCTGTATTTGGGTGTTCAACGAAGAAATTACGTCTCTGCTGGAGCCGGAAAGCAATGTTGCCCAAGAGGAAAAACCCGTTCTCACGCCTTCGCAGGTACAGACCGCTATTGCCGCGATTCTTCCCGGTAAGGATGTCACCTACGCTTCCTACCAGCAGGGCAAAGCCATTGAAGTCGGCGTAGGGCCCTGGGAGGGCGAGCATTATACCTTTAAAATGCATCCCTATACCGGAACCATCATTCGTCAGCAGGTACATCAGAAAGACGAAGCGGATTTTTTCCGAATCATCTTAAATGGCCATCGCTTTCTGTGGTTGCCCTGGGAAATCGGTCGTCCTATTGTGAATTATGCGACACTGATTTTTGTCCTCGAACTCATTACCGGACTGGTGTTGGTGGTATCCCAAAAAATGGAGCAAAAGCACCGTGGAAAAAAGCTTTACCATCAAATGGGGAGCATCCTTCAAACGCGTCAACCTCGATTTGCACAATGTACTGGGCTTCTACTCGCTACTCTTTTTGCTGGCTATCGCCCTGACGGGCATGGTGTATGGCATAGAGTGGTACAGCCGGAGCCTCTACTGGGCAACGTCGGGTGGTCAAACCTTACCGGAGTACCCCAACCATGAATCCGATACCTTACAGGCTCATTGTTTCTACACGCAGTCGCAGGCTATGGACAAAGCCTGGGCAACGGTGCTGACCAAGCACCCTGAAGCCCAGGGCTTTTACTACAACTATCCCGAAAAGAATGATCTGAAATCGCCCATTCACATCACCATTTATCCCACGGCAGGACAGTTTTATAACCATCAGGCCTACGCGTTTGATCAGCATACGCTCAAGCCCATGTCCCGGAATACCGTTTACGACAGCCCTTACGCACAAGCGGATTTTGGCGTCAAGCTTCGTCGGATGAATTATGACATTCACGTGGGCAGTATTCTGGGTTTACCCGGTAAAATCATGGCCTTCTTTGCCAGCCTGATCGGAGCCAGTCTACCCATTACGGGCTTCCTGATTTGGTGGGGCCGCCGGAATAAAAAGAAACCAGTCGGCAAAACGCCCGGTAGGTCCACTAAAACGCCAGTGACTGAGACGCAGGCGGCAGGGGAGGCTGTCAATGGCAAAAGGGTTCGACCCACGTTTGTGCCGAAACCGAAACCCTAACATTCTTGAGCCACCCATCCGTTTCACCCGGCCATCGGTCGGGTCCATTACGCCTTTTCTTTTTTTATTACTAAGTCTTAGATCGAATGCCTTTTCCCACTCAATCCCTGAAACACCTCCGCTGGGCCCTACTGCTGATCACGAGTACCGTGTACGCCCAAACCGACCTACGGGGACGGGTGACTGATCCCGCGGGTATCGCCATTGAATTTGCCACGCTAGCCCTCTACTCGGCCGCCGACTCTACCCTGGTGAAAGGAACGGTATCCGATTCCCTTGGACAGTTTGGTTTTACCCGCATACCCCTGGGAGCCTATTACGTAGAAGCTCGCTTCGTGGGCTACCAGCCCCAGCGAAGTGCCCGCTTTACGTTGAGTGAAAAGCAACCGCAACGGCTGCTTCCCACGCTGCAACTGCAACCGGGCGAACAGGATTTACAAACCTTAACCGTGACGGCGAAAAAGCCCCTGGTCGAACAGCGGATCGATCGAACGGTGATGAATATTGAAAACAGCATCCTCTCGGAAGGCAATACGGCTCTGGAAGTACTGGAAAAAGCTCCCGGCGTTACCGTGGACGACGAAGGCAACATTACCCTGAAGGGCAAGCAGGGAGCTACCATCATGATCAATGGAAAGTTGACTTATTTGTCGCAGAAGGAACTGGCTACGCTGTTACGGGGAACTTCGTCGAGTGCTCTTTCGAAAGTGGAAATCATCACCAACCCTTCCGCCAAGTACGATGCCGCCGGAAATTCGGGCATCATCAACATTCAACTGAAGAAAAATGAAAGGATCGGCTTCAACGGCAATGTGTACGCCAATGTCGCCCGCAGCCGCAAGAACCGTTACGGAACGGGCCTGAACCTCAATTATCGCAGCAATCGCCTGAACGTATTCGGGAGCTACGACCACGCGTATCGGGGCGAAAAGGAGTTGCTGTCCTATACCCGCCGCTTCCGCGATCCGGGTGAAAGCAATCCGAGCCGCATCTCATTCCAGAACACCGTAACTGATGAGCCCCTGTATACGAATAACTTCAAAGCGGGGGTAGATTACTTTCTTGATTCCCGGAATACCCTCGGGCTGGTGGTCAACGGAAACGTGGGTACCTATGCGAACCATGGCAACACCAGTAACCTCCTGCAAACCATTACTCGTCATACGCTGGCGGATGCCCGCAGCACCAATACCGACGACAGCCGCTGGTCGAATCTTTCCTACAACCTCAACTATACCCACCGCTTCAAACAGGAGGGCCGGGAACTGACAACCGACTGGGACTATTCAGCCAATGGTTTTCAATCCAATCAGTTGCTCGATACGCGTTATGTGGATGAAACGGGAGCCTTTACCAGTCGTCGTTCCACGCGTCGGGGCGATATTCCTTCCACCACTTATGTATACGTGGGGAAAGCTGATTACACGCATCCGCTGGGAACGAAAACGAAACTGGAAACGGGCTGGAAAAGCAGCTACGTAACCGTCGACAACGAAGTAAAGTACGACACCTTGTCGGGTACCAACTGGGTCAGGGATTTTTCGGCTTCCAATCATTTTACCTATCAGGAAACCATTCATGCGGGTTACGTAAACTTCAACCGGGAGTTTGGTTCGTTTAGCGTACAGGCGGGTTTGCGGGGGGAATACACGCATACGAAAGGGCATCAGATTACGTCCGATTCACTGGTAGTTCGTAAGTATTTTCAACTCTTCCCCAGCCTGTTTCTGACGCAGACGCTGAACGAAAAGCACCGGCTTCAGCTTTCGTACAGCCGCCGTATCGAGCGTCCGGATTATGAAGACCTGAACCCCTTCCGGTTTTTTCGGGACCCCTTTCTGTACTACGAAGGAAACCCCTTCCTGAAACCGCAACTGACGCATTCACTGGAACTAGGGCATACCTTCAATAATTTCCTGACGACGACGCTCAATTATAGTTACACCTCGGACGTCATCAACTGGATGATGGGACAGATTGATTCGACCAATACCACCTTCCAGAGTCCACAAAACCTGAAAAGTCTGATTAATTACGGGATTAGTTTTTCGGCGTCCCAGTCACCTACGTCGTGGTGGACGACCAGCAATTTTTTCAACGTTTTTCGGAATGAGTACAAGGGCGACCAGAAGGGCGGCGATCTCAATAACAGCATCACCAGTTTCACCTTCAACGCTCAAAATTCCTTTCAGCTAGGTCGGGGAGCGTCCCTGGAACTCAGTGGCGTTTACAACTCCAAATCAGTATACGGCGTGTTCGTAACCCGGCCTTTCTACGTCATTTCGGCGGGCGTACAAAAGCAGGTTCTGAATAAGCAGGCTACGCTGAAACTGATGGCTAATGATATTTTTCAGGGACGCCGCCGGGTACAAACGGCACGGTACGAGAATCTGGATCTGAACACGAACATCCGGTTCGATAGTCGCGTCATTACGCTTTCGTTCAACTATCGGTTTGGTAATCAGAACCTCAAAACCGGATCAACCCGTAAAAGTGGAGCCGATGATGTACAAAACCGAGTCAAAGGACAGTAAGGATACGTTGTCCATAACCGAACGCATTCGGGCGTATAGAACCCGGCACGGCATCCGGCACTCGCCCAAACGAAACGCGGTAGCGATGGTGCTGGAAAAAGCCACGCGGGCGATGGACGCTGAGCAAGTCTGGTTGCAGTTGAAGCAGGAACGCGTTCGCATCAGTATCGGAGCCGTGTACCTTTCACTGAACTGGCTGGTAAAGGCTCAACTCGCCCAAAAGAAAATCCGGGAAGACCGGAAGGCCGTTTTTGAACGTATGTGATAAGAAAGGGGGTATGAAATCTTGCTTAACCAAGATTTCATACCCCCTTTCTTTTTTTGATCGAACGCAGCCTCAATTTCCTAGTGAGTCGTCTCGGCAAAATGATCGTCCGCTCCGTGCGTGAGTCGTTTCAGCGGTTTGAGGAGCAGTAAGATCAGGCTTCCGAACAAAATACAGAAAATTGCAATGCCCGTGAAGGTTTCCAGTTCACCCCAGGTTTGCGACGAGGCTCCGAGTTGACCCGCGAGTTTTTCGCCCAGTCCGGTCGCTGCCCAGTACGCTCCCATGATGATCGAAGCGTATTGAGCCGGAGCCAGTTTGGTAATGAATGAAAGGGCCACCGGCGAGGAAGACAGCTCACCAATGACGTGGAAAAGGTACGCCAGAATCAGCCAGTACATGGCCGCCTGCCCGGTTTGCTGAGCCTGCAAAGCAGCGGCCGTCATGAAGAAAAAGCCCGAACCCATGATCATGGTACCAATGGCCATTTTCGCCAGGGAAGAGCTTTCCCGACCCTTGCGAGCATTACGGGCCCAGAAATTGGCCACGGCTGTACCGAGCGTAATGACAAAGATACCGGAGAGGGACTGAAACCAGGACGCCGGAATCTCCATACCCATAAACTGCCGGTTGGTTTTTTGTTCGGCGTACAAATTCATCAAACCGCCGGCCTGCTCGTACGCTCCCCAGAAGGTGATCACAATCAAAAACGACAGCATCAGTACCCAGACCCGGTCTTTTTCTACGCGGGTCAGGGGTTGATTAAGTTTTGTGCGATCCTCCAGATCAGAACTTTTGCCGAGAAAATTACCGACTTCTGCCAGGTGTTTTTGGCCCTGAATGTACAGAATCAAGCTCAACAGCATGCCGATGCCGGCCAGGGCAAAGCCATAATGCCAGCCGTACTGATAGGCAACCCAGCCCACCATGATGGGAGCAAAAGCCGCTCCCAGATTGATCCCGATGTAAAAAATGGTGAAGCCTTTATCCCGGCGAGGATCGTGCTGGGCGTACAGTCCCCCCACCATCGTCGAGATGTTAGGTTTCAAAAGTCCAACGCCGAGTACAATTAGAAAGATACCCAGGTAAAAAGCCCACATGGTCTGAATCGCCAGAATCAAATGACCAATCGCCAGAAGCAGAGCTCCGATCAGTACGGTTTTCTTCTGGCCCAGAAAGCGGTCGGCGAGGTAACCACCGGGCAAGCTGGCCATGTACACACTGAAGCCGTACCAGCCATAAAAGGTCAGGGCTTCGGCGTTGGTCCAGCCCAGACCGGGATTCAGCCCCGTCACGGAAGCCGTCAGGTACAGTACCAGAATGGCCCGCATGCCGTAGAAACTAAAGCGTTCCCACAGCTCGGTCATAAACAACACAAACAGGCCTTTCGGGTGACCTAACCACTGTTTTTCGGGGGAAGAAGTCATGAGTGAACAAACAGAAATAATACGATATAGAAAGGGGATGGCTCCTGATGACAGGACTTTGGGGAGGACCGGGCTTGCTCCATTCGGTGAAAAGCCACTTCCTCGCCTCAGGCTGAATTTTCAGGAAAACACGTACTTATTTTTTTCGGAGTTGCACCGTCTTTCCCGTACGGGCCGACTCCCGGGCGGCTTCGAGAATACGCACCACCTGCACGTTGTTTTCCAGCGAGTACAGCGGATGAGGTTTGATTTTTCCCCGGATCAAATCGGCAAAATAAGCAAAAGGATCGTCGTAAACGGGCAGCTCCTGCTTGGTAATGCGTCGTTTTTGTTCTTTTTGGGAGCGGGTACGGACTTTATAATCCGTCGTATTTTCCGTAATGACGTAGCCCGCATCGCCGTAGACTTCCATATCTTTTCGGCTGAAAGGCCAGTTCCAGGAAGCCTGTACAATGCACTGAGCCGAGGGGTACTCGATCACAATCGTGGCCTCATCGTCCACCTTGGGATAAATCTGGGGTTTGAACTGCCGGGTAACCGCCGTGACCGATAGCGGCGTTTCATTCTTCATGAAATACGTCATCAGGTTGGCTCCGTAGCAGCCGAAATCAATCAGGGCACCACCGCCGTTTTGTACGGGGTCCGTCAGCCAGTTAAAGAATTCGGCATTGACACCAATCTCCTTCGGACCTTCGTGTCCGGTGTGTACCACCATTTTCTTAAACGCCCCCACGGTACTGCTATCGGTCACGAGTTGATAGGCTTTTTCAATGCTGGGGTACCAGGACGTTTCGTAATTGGTCAGTACCAGCGTTTGGTGCTTCCGGGCTAAAGAGGCCATTTGTTCTGCATCCGCTAAGTTGGTAGACAACGGTTTTTCCACCATGACGTGAATGCCCCGGGGAGCACAGGCTTCCACGACGGCTTTGTGCTCGTAAATCGATCCAAAGGCTACGACGGCTTCGGGTTTGACGGCATCCAGCATTTGTACCAGATCGCGGTAAAAAAGTTTGGAATCCAGGTGATACCGTTCGGCGTAGCGTTTCGAAAGGTCCGCATTGGATTCGGCAATACCCACCAGTTCAATGTCGCCCAGCGGTTTTCGGCCCAGAATCCAGGGGACGTGGCCGTGGGTGATACCAGCTACGGCCAGTCGGACGGGTTTTTGGGCCTGAAGGTTCAGCATACCCAGCAGAAAAAAACAAACGAAGAATACAGTTTTCATTCGGTAATAAAGTCAGAAGCAAAAAGGGCAAACGCTTTCGCAGCCTGCCCTCGGGTTTGATCAATTAAGCCGTGAGTCTTCCCTCCAAAGTAGGCCGGCGGTCGGGTTTACCATCGAGGATGGAAAGACTTCGCTGGAATTTGACCTGTACCTTCCCCGTTTCAAAGTGCAGGGAAATGATTTCGTAATGGGCGGTTTCGATGAATCGAACCAGGAAATCAAAGGTATTCTCGTTTCGCCAGGCTCCGCTCGTGGCAATGGGCGTGACCGTTTCACCGGGAACGGGCGTCTGGGTAAGTTTGAGCGGAGTCGTAGATAGATCCGTGCGACCGAATTTCCAGCGACCCAAACCCGCTTCGATGCGGTCTTCGCCCTGCGTATCCTTGAGAATCAATTGAGCGGAATCCTTCTTCACGTCCATCCGTACGGATTGAATACCCAGCGAATTTTCCTGAATCTGAAAGGTTTTCCCGTTGATTTGTTCACTCAGGGGGGAGCTAAACGTCCCCTCCGCTAGCGGTAGTCGTAGAGAAGCCAGCCGTTTTTTCAAAGCCGATTGGGCGGAGGCCGGACTAGACTTGCCTACGGCTGGCAGAATATGGTTCCAGGCGGCATCCATAATGCCCTGCATGTTACTGGTTTCGCTGGTCATGGCAATGACGAGGTCGAGCTTGGGCATCACCAGACAGTACTGGCCAAAGGCCCCATCCCCCCGGTACCCCTCGTGGCGGCACCGCCAGAATTGATAGCCGTAGCCCTGTAACCAGTCGTTGGTTTCTTTGGGGCGACTGCCGCCCGAGGACTGTACCTGAAAACGCGTAGCCTCATCGATCCAGGCTTCGGTAATCAGCCGCTTGCCCTTCCAGACGCCTTTTTGCAGATACAACTGACCAAATTTGGCAATGTCTTCCGTCTTAACCCGCAAGCCCCAGCCACCCGTGTTGATGCCCTGCGGACTAACTTCCCAGTCGGCCCCTTCAATGGCTAAGGGTTTGAAAAGCCGGGGCGTGAGGTAATCAAGTAAAGTTTGTCCGGTCAGCTTCTGCACAACGGCGGAAAGCATATACGTAGCTCCGCTGTTGTAGACGAAGTGCGTACCCGGCTGATGCTCAACGGGCTGAGCCAGAAACCCCTTCACCCAATTCGGACTTTCGGCCATGGGACCCGTCGTATCTTTCGCGTGTCCGGTAGACATGGTCAGCAAATCCTTGATTCGCATGGCGGCCAGATTTGGACTGACCGTTGCGGGAAGATCTTCGGGAAAAAACTTGATGACCGGATCTTCCACCCGTAGACGGTTTTCGGCTACCGCCAGTCCAACGGCCGTAGAAGTAAAGCTCTTACTGAGCGAGTAGAGCGTGTGCTTGAGATCAGCCGCGTACGGAGCCCACCAGCCTTCGGCGATGACCTGCCCGTGCCGCAACACCATCAGGCTATGTACGTTGAGTTTTTCCTTTTCAACGGTTGCAATGAAATCCAGGATGCCCTGTGAAGCAACGCCCTGAGCTTCGGGCGTACTACGGGAAAGGGCGTTTCCAGGGGCTGGCAGCCAGGCTGGAAGCGTAGAAAGCAAACCCAGTTGAGCCGAGTGCATGCCCAACTGCTGCAAAAAGGTACGTCGAGATAGTGTCATCGTTGGTTTGAGGTAAAGAAGGTCTTAAAGGTAAGATATAACTTCAAAGGATTGCATACGTCCGCAGAAAGACGAGCTGGTAGGCAGGTTCGTTTAAAATTAGAAAGGAAACTGTAGTTATCAGACTGTCCGCGTAGGGTTGATACATTTAATACTCTTTTTACGTATAAACATACGAACATTATATATAATTTTAACCATTCAAAACGCTCTGATCGGGGTTTCGGGGGATTGGTTAACTTACTATTCACGCCATGCAAACAGGAATGATCGATGAACAAAAGTTGATTTCCGAACTCCAGCAGGGGAGTTTGACAGCTTTTGAGGCCATCTATTCCCAGTACTGGTATCCGATGTTTCTGGTGGCGTACCGTAAACTGAACGATCGTGAAGTAGCCGAAGAAATGGTACAGGATATTTTCGTAAAGCTCTGGGAACGAAAGGCGAGTGTCTCCATCAATCGGCTGAGTTATTACCTGTTCTCGGCGGTTCGGTACGCCGTGATCGATCAGATCAGAGCCCGGGTCACGCGGGAACAGTATCTAAGCTATTACCAGTCCTTCTTATCAACGGAGGATTCGTCCACGGAAGAGGCCATTATCCTGAATGATTTACGTTCGGCTCTGGAAGATTCGCTGCAAACCCTGCCCGAAAAGTCCCGCCAGGTGTTTACCCTGAGTTATTTTGAGAACTGGTCCGTCACCCAAATTGCCCACCACATTCAGCTTTCTGAAAAAGCCGTAGAGTATCATCTTACTAAAGCCGTCAAATTTCTCCGTACGCACTACCAGGATCATTTACTGGGCACGCTGATTTATCTCATTCTCACTAACCGGTAATTGAACGAAGGCAAGAATTTCAGTGGGTATCAAGCCTTTTTATATAAACTTTCGTAGAAATTTTAAAACGATTTAGGTCAAATCCTCGCACATCCGACTTGTTAGATAGGAGCGGCACTCAAGGCTCTCTACTGCTTGTATGACCCCGGAAGAATTTCAGGAGCTTTTGCTACGCTACCAGCGTAACGAAGCCACCGCCGAAGAACAGCAGCGTATCCACGCCTGGTACGACCGGCTGGCCGCCGATTCGCAGGAAGAACTTCCCCCAACGGAACGTCCGCCGTTGCAAGCCAAGCTGTGGTCGACGATTCGTGAGCGTATTGATGAACCTGAGCCGGAGATTCAGATCCGACCCCTCCGCAAAGCCGGATGGTACGTAGGGGTGGCGGCATCGGTACTGCTGGTACTATCCCTTGGTCTGTGGTTCTGGACGCAGTCGTCCGTGAATTCGGGACAACTGGCGGTTCATACGGCGGCTCCGCTGCTTACCGCTCGTGGACCGCAAACGCTCACCCTTTCCGACCAGAGTCAGGTAACGTTACTGGAAGGAAGTAGCCTGCGGTATTCGTCAACGTTTACGGGAAAGCTTCGGGAAGTAGATTTGCAGGGAACCGCCTTCTTTCAAATTACCAAAAATCCTGAAAAGCCTTTTCTGGTACACACCGGCTCGCTGGAGACGAAGGTCTTAGGGACGAGCTTCTGGGTGAGGCATCAGCCGAAACAAAGCTACGTACAGGTGCAGGTCGTTACGGGTAAAGTTTCCGTACAGAAGGATCAAAATCAGGTAATCCTGGTACCGAATCAGCTCGTTACGTATTCGCGGGAGAAACCCTGGCTGCAAACGGGCCTCGTTCAAAATCCCCTGGTGGTGGATGCCTCCGTTTCGATGCGATTCAAAGACGTACCGCTGCTTCGCGTGGTTGAACGCCTCGAAAAACGCTATGGGATTAGCCTGCTCATCAAGCAATCGGCCTTGCGTCAGTGTCCCTTCACCGGAGATCTCACGGGACTGGGCCTCTATGAGCAGCTGGGTATGATTTGCCAGGCTCTGAATGCTACCTACCAATCCGACGGTACTCAAATCCTGCTACAGGGTGCGGGCTGCCGATAAATGACTTATCCTACTTACCTCCTCTAAAACTGATTGCCATGCGTAACGCTAATCATGTAATCTAAATTCCTTGTTTCGGTAGTCCAGTCTACCCCTTGTAAACCCTTACGCACCTTCGTTCGGAAGGCGTGCGGGGACGTTTTGTGCCTGTTAAAATGAATAAGACCTATGAAAAAAACACGTTACTTCAAACCTTACGCTCTGGCGGGCTGGTTGCTCCATCGTTCTTTTCTGCCGCTACTGCTAACCGTACCGCTCTTTAGTTACGCTGAACCCATTCATACGGTTCAGGATGTGCTGGAGCGTACCGTAACCTTACCCGCCGGGAAGGTGAGTCTGGAGCAGGCCTTAAGTCAGATTGAGAACCAGGCTTCCGTCAAGTTTGTGTACAGTCGCAAAGTCATTCAGTCTGATCAGCAGGTATCGGTCAAGGCCATGCATACCAAACTGGAAGAAGTACTGAAAGCCTTACTAGGCCCTTTAGCCATCCAGTATCGACTCGTGTCGGGACGCATTGTGCTTTCCAAAAGTCAGGAAACGATGCTGCTGACCGCCCCAAAATTAACAGTAACGGGGACTGTTACCGATAATCAGGGTCAAACCTTAACCGGTGTAAGCGTAGTCCTGAAAGGCACCACGACGGGTTCGGCTACCGACGCCAATGGGCGGTATACCCTGAATGTACCCGACGATGCCGCCACGCTGGTTTTCTCGTATGTGGGTTACGTAACGCAGGAAGTGGCCATCGGCGGACGAAGTGCGATTGATGTCAAACTGGAAACCGATACAAAATCGCTTTCTGAAGTCGTAGTCATTGGTTACGGTACGCAGAAACGAAGTGACGTGACGGGCTCCCTGGCGTCGGTCAGTTCCAAAGAGTTGAATGAACTGCCCGTGGTCAATGCCGTACAAGGTCTGGCGGGCCGGGCGGCGGGCGTGCAGGTGGTACAAAACTCGGGAGCACCGGGAGCCAACATCAGCATTCGGGTACGGGGTGGTAATTCATTGCTCGGTAATAACGAACCGCTGTATGTGGTGGATGGTTTTGCCTTGTCCGGAAGCCCGACTACACTGAACCCCGCCGATATTGAGTCGATGGAAATCCTGAAAGATGCCTCGGCTACGGCCATTTACGGGTCACGGGGAGCCAACGGCGTGGTGCTGATTACCACCCGGGCGGGGAAAAGCGGCAGTAACCGGGTCAACATCGATAGTTACGTCGGATTTCAGACGGTACGTAAAAAACTTGACCTGCTCAATGCCCGTGAATTTGCGGAAATCGCCAACGAACGGGCCCGCAACGATGGCTTGCAACCGTATTTCACCTCCGATCAGGTCGCCTCGTTTGGTCAGGGTACCGACTGGCAGGATGCCATTTTCCGGACGGCTCCCATCCAAAACCACGTGGTTACGTTTTCCGGCGGTAGCGAAAAAACGCAGTACTCCGTCTCAGCCAGCTTATTCGATCAGCAGGGAATTGTGATCGGCTCGGGGTACAAGCGGTACTCGGTTCGGGCCAATTTGAATCAGAAAATCAACGATAAATTACGGCTTACGTATACCAGCGTACTGAGCCGTACGGGAACGCAGGCTATCTCCAGCGACAACAGTTCGCGGGGCAATGGGGTGGTATCAGCCGCGTTAACTGCCCCACCGATGATTGCTCCCTACGATGCCAATGGCAATTATTCGAACGTAGTACCCTATTCGTTTAGTCCGAACGCCGCCGAAAATGCCGTGGCTCTAGCTTTGGAACGTAAAAACGAAACGACGGGGAGTGGCATTCTGACCAACCTGGGCTTGACTTACGAATTCATTCCGGGACTTAGCCTTCGCGTGTCGGCGGGGGTCGATTACGCGAACTCGCGTACCGATATTTACTCGCCTCGCCTTTTTAAGGCATCCCCTTCGGGATCGGGTAGTACCAATTATTATACGCGTACTAACTTTCTGAATGAGAACATTCTAACGTACAGCAAAACCATTCAGGAGGCTCATGCTCTATCCTTTACGGGGGGCTTTACGTATCAGAGCGAGCTAATCAATAATAACGGACTTGGGGCTAGTGGCTTTACCAGCGATGTACTGGAAAACAATAATCCCCAGTCCGGTAGTGTGATTGCTACACCTACGGCTTCGATTTCAGACTGGAAACTGCTTTCGGGACTCGCCCGGGCCAACTATTCCTACCGGGATCGCTACCTGCTGACGGCCAGTATTCGGGCCGATGGCTCGTCCCGATTTGGGGCTTCCAACAAATGGGGCTATTTCCCCTCGGCGGCCCTGGGCTGGCGAATTAGTGAAGAGGAATTCATCAAACCCCTGACTTTTGTTTCCAATCTGAAGCTACGGGCCAGTTGGGGTCAGACGGGTAGTACCGCTATTAATCCCTACCAGACGCTGAATACGCTTCAGTCCATGCAAGTCATATACGGCAACGATTTGTACGCTGGTTTTGCTCCGGGGGCGACCAAACCGAACCCGAATTTGAAATGGGAAACCACGACGCAAACTAACCTGGGGCTGGACTTCGGGTTTTTCCAGGAACGCCTTCGCTTATCCGTGGATTACTACCGCAAAAATACCAACGATTTGTTGGCCCGCGTGCCCTTGCCAAGCTCCTCGGGTTATACCGAACAAGTACAAAACCTGGGTACCATTCGCAACCAGGGCGTGGAGCTGGATCTGGGTGGAAACATCCTGACGGGTAATTTTAAGTGGGATGCGAGCCTGAATTTTGCTGCCAACCGTAACAAAGTAATCAAACTGGCCGGGGGTAGTGATGTGTTCGGAAATTCACTCGATATTCCGCTGAACGTTTCGGTAAACCTGATCCGCGAGGGCGAACCCGTAGGTGTTTTCTTTGGCTACGTGGAAGATGGACTGACGGAAACGGGAGCGATTCGCTACAAGGATCTCGACGGCAACGGTACCCTCAATAACCTGGACCGGACCATCATCGGCAATCCCAATCCCGATTTCATTTACGGTTTCACCAATAATTTTTCCTACAAAAACTTCACGCTGAACGTGTTTTTGCAGGGCATTCAGGGAGCGGATATTTTCAACTTCAACCTGTCAAATCAGGCGAATGCCTTCAATTTCGGCGAAAATCAGGTACGAAGCTCGCTGGATCGCTGGACGACGGAAAACCCCAATCCGGCGGCGAAAAACCCGAAAGTCAGCATTGGCTCTACGTTCCGGGAATCTAACCGCTTTGTGGAGGATGGGTCGTTCTTACGGTTGAAAAACATTCGTCTGGCCTACACCCTGCCGCTGACGAAGTGGAGCGTCAACTGGTTGAAATCCGCCCAGATTTACGTGAGTGGGCAAAACCTGCTGACCTTCACCAAGTACTCCTGGTACGATCCCGAAGTGAGTAGCCGGGGAGGAGCGGCCTCCATTACGGTCGGTATCGATCAGACCAGTTATCCCGTTGCCAAAACCTATACCTGCGGCGTAAGCCTTGCCTTTTAATGCTAAGCCCAACTGCTATGAAAAAAATACTTTGCGTAATAGCGGCTCTAACAGCCCTGAGTTCCTGCCAGAAGACCTTACAGGAAGTGCCGGTCGATCGCCTGACTGAAGAAAATTTCTACCAAACCCCCACGGATGCCCGTTCTGCGGTCTATTCCATTTACGATGCCTTGCGGGGAGTTGGGTATTACGGAATGGTCTATCTGCTGGAACAGGAAGCGAACACGGACTACGCCAATGGTCGCGGCTCGTATGCGTTCATCAGTGAGTATCAGGGACTGGATGGTACCAACATTGGTCGGGTAGAAGGGGTGTGGTCGCAGGCGTACCGGGCCATTCTTCGGTCCAACATTGCTCTGGAACGCATTCCCGCCATTGCCATGGATGAAACCGAGAAAAAAGGTCTGCTCGCCGAAGCCCGGTTCCTGCGGGCATTGGTGTATTACGATCTGGTTCGGAACTGGGGTGGGGTACCGATTCGTACCTCAACTACGGCTTCTAATGACGTACCCCGTTCGTCGGTTGATGAGGTATATAAACTCATTCTGGAGGATCTGGCCGCTGCCGAAACCGACCTGCCAGCTACGCCCGCCGTGGCGGGACGGGCCACGAGCTGGGCGGCGAAAACGCTGTTAGCCGATGTGTACCTGACGCGTCAGAGCTGGACCCAGGCCCGGGATAAAGCCAAGGAAGTGATGGACGGCAAGGCCTACTCGCTGGTGCCGGTGACGACGGTAGCTGATTTCGAGAAGATCTACGGAGCGACGGCCACGACGAGTTCGGAGGACATTTTTTCGCTGAAGTATTCCTCCACGGGTGGTCAGGGTTTTCAGTACCTGCTGTACATCCACGCGGAAAATACCCAGTACTCCCCACCGGGCTTCCGCACGATCTACGCCCGTCAGACCTTTCCGCTGATTGCCAACTGGGATGCGAAAGATTTACGAAAAGAGTTCAATATTTACGGTCAGTACGTCAACCGAACCACGGGTCAGATCGTAACCTTACCCGCCAATGAACCCTACCAGTTCCGGAAATTCAAAGATCCGGCCTCGGTAGCGGCCAATGCCAGCGGTAATGATTTACCCCTGTTCCGGTATGCCGATGTCTTACTGATTTACGCCGAAGCGGCGAGTCAGGCCGCTGGCGGTCCCACACCCGAGGCCTATCAGGCGGTTAATCAGGTGCGTCGCCGGGCCTACGGAGCGGACATCACCACGGCCAACGCTGCCGTCGATTACGCCGGACTGAGTGCTCAGGCCTTTCGGGAGGCTGTATTGCAGGAACGGGCCTACGAATTTATGATTGAAGGCAAGCGGTGGAATGATATGAAACGACTGGGCGTCGATCAGGTGAAGGCCCTCGTCCAGAAAGCCAAGGGCAAGACGATGAAAGATAGTCACGTGCTGTGGCCCATTCCAAAAGCTGAACTCGACAACAACGGGGCGATTAACGCCGAAGACCAAAATCCGGGGTATTAATGTAGACTTCTGACCCGGAGATAAGCTCCGGGTCTTTGAATTTGCTTGAAGCTATGATGAAAAAAACGATTGGATGGGCCTTCTTCCTGCTGACGATGAGCCGACTGGCCCTTGCCCAAAATGCTTCCTATGACATTTGTATTTACGGGGGTACTTCCGCGGGAGTCATTGCGGCGTATACGGCCAAAAAAATGGGTAAAACGGTGGTGCTCATCGAGCCGGGTCGCCATTTGGGGGGCATGAGTTCAGGCGGTCTGGGCTATACGGATATTGGGAATAAGTACGCCATTACGGGACTGGCGAATGACTTTTACCGTCGCATCGGTCAGCACTACGGAAAATTTGAACAGTGGATTTTCGAACCCAGCGTGGCCGAAAATTTATTCAAAGCGTACTGTAAACGGGGCGACGTTCCGGTGTTATACGAACACCGACTCGCCAGCGTCAAAAAGACGAATAACGTGATTAATCATATTACGCTGGAAAAAACGAACCAGCCTTCCGCGGCGACCAACCGAACGATTCAGGCTAAAATGTTCATCGATTGTTCCTACGAAGGCGATCTGATGGCCAAGGCGGGCGTTTCGTACGTGGTTGGACGGGAGGCCAATAGTCGGTACAACGAAACGTTTAACGGCGTACAGGTGATGAACGGCCATCAAATGCCCGAAAAAATGGACCCCTACGTGGTGCCCGGCGATCCGAAAAGTGGATTGCTTTGGGGGATTAATACTACGCAGTTGGCCCCGATTGGTTCGGGGGACAAAAAAGTACAGGCCTATAACTTCCGCATTTGTTTGACGAACCAGCCGGAAAACCGGATTGCCATTACCAAACCCGCTGATTACGATCCCAAACGGTACGAATTGCTCTTACGCATCATCGAAAAGCGGTCCTGGAAAGCCCTCAACGATATGTTCATCTGGAGCCGGATGCCCAATGGTAAAACCGATATCAACAATCGAAACGGGTTTTCGACGGATATGATCGGAATGAACTGGGACTATCCGGACGGCGATTACGCGACCCGGACGAAGATCTGGAATGACCACGTGAGCTATACCAAAGGGCTGTTGTATTTCGTGGGAAATGACCCTCGGGTTCCTGCGAGCGTCCGGCAGGAAATGCAGCAGTGGGGTTATCCCAAAGACGAGTATACGGATAATGAAAACTGGAGCCATCAGCTCTACATTCGGGAAGCTCGCCGCATGGTGGGTGAACTGGTCATGACCCAGCACCACTGCCAGGGGCGGGAAGTGGTATCGGATGGGGTAGGGATGGCCGCCTATACCATGGACTCGCACAATTGCGACCGCTTGATTATTGACGGGTTTGTGAAAAATGAAGGTAACGTGGAGGAAGGCGGCTTCGGTCCTTATCCGGTTTCGTACCGGGCCATCGTTCCCCAGCAAAAAGAAGCGGCCAATTTGCTGGTCCCGGTTTGTTTGTCGGCTACGCACATTGCTTATGGTTCGATCCGAATGGAGCCCGTATTCATGGTACTCGGGCAATCGGCGGCGGTGGCCGCAGGAATGGCGATTGATGCCAAACAACCCATTCAGGCCGTAGACATCAAGCAGTTACAGAAACAATTAGCCAGTAATCCCTACGCCGATGGCAGTCAGCCGGACATCCTCGTTACCAGCGACCACGAAACCCAGACGACTCGTAAGGGTTCCTGGATGGTACAGACCTACGGTGGTTTCGGTCCTTCGTTTTTGATGGATACTACGAATCAGGAAAAGTCCGTCCGCTTCAAACCTACGATTCCGAAAGCGGGAACGTATACGATTTACACCTACGTACCGAAAGTAAAGAACCGCTCGTCCGAAGCCAGTATCGAAGTCTTTGACGGAAAGCAGAAAAAGCAGCAAATGATCCGTAGTGCGGAGGTACAGGTGGCCGGTCAGACGTCCGGGGAATGGGTCTCGCTGGGCAGTTACCCCTTACCCGCCGGAACAACGGCCTACGTAGAAATCAGTGGAAAAGGCAACGTCATTGCCGATGACGTATTACTCGTGCCGGAACGGAAGCGATAAGTATCCGTTCCTTCTAAACCTAAAACTAGTTGAAGTATGCAACTGAAGCGTCGAGCTTTTTTAGCCAGTTTATGCCTGTCGCCCGCCCTTTTAACCTACGCCCAATCGTCGGTACGCCGGGCCGATGTGATTATTTACGGGGGAACGTCGGCGGCCGTCATGGCTGCCGTACAGGTAAAGAAAATGGGCAAAACGGTACTGGTCGTTTCGCCCGACAAGCATTTGGGCGGCTTGTCCTCGGGTGGACTGGGTTTCACCGATACGGGAAATAAAGAGGTGATTGGTGGATTGTCACGGCAGTTTTACCAGCGACTTTACCAGCATTACCAGCAGGATTCCGCCTGGAAATGGCAAAAACGCGAAGCCTACGGCAACAAAGGGCAGGGGACCCCCGCCATTGATGGCAACGCCCGGACCATGTGGATTTTCGAACCCCACGCCGCCGAACAAATTTTTGAGGATCTGATTCGGGAACATCGTATTACGGTGTATCGCGAAGAGTGGCTGGACCGTTCGACCAAAGGTCTTACAAAAAAAGGCGGAGCAATCCAGTCTTTTCGGACGCTCAGTGGACAGGTATACGAGGGCAAACGCTTCATCGATGCTACGTATGAAGGCGACCTGATGGCGGCGGCGGGCGTGAAGTATCACGTGGGCCGCGAAGCCAACCGGGTGTACGGTGAAACCTGGAATGGCGTGCAGCCCAACGTATTTCAACACGGCCATTACTTCAAAGCGAAGGTGAGTCCGTACAAAGTACCCGGTGATCCGAAGAGTGGCTTGTTACCGGAAATTGCTGCCGAAGGGCCGGGGCAGAAGGGTGAGGGGGATTCTAAAATTCAGGCGTATTGCTTCCGGATGTGCATGAGTAACCATCCCGATAACCGCGTACCCTTTCCCAAACCCGAAGGCTACGATCCCGCCCAGTACGAGTTGCTGGGCCGGGTATTTGACAGCGGCTGGCGGGAGACGTTCCAGAAGTTTGATCCCATTCCCAACCGTAAAACGGATACTAACAATCACGGACCATTCAGCAGTGACTATATCGGTAAAAATTACGATTACCCCGAAGCCACGTACGAGCGGCGGCGACAGATCATTCAGGACCATCAACGGTATCAGCAGGGTTTGCTGTACTTTATGGCCAATGATCCCCGCGTTCCGGAAGACGTACGTCAGGAAATGAGTCAGTGGGGACTGGCGAAAGATGAGTTTACCGATAACAATCACTGGCCGCATCAAATTTACGTTCGCGAAGCCCGCCGGATGCTAGGCGAGTACGTGATGAAGGAAGCAGATGCTCTGGGCGAAACGACCGTACCGAACCCGATTGGCATGGGCTCGTACTCGCTGGATGCCCACAACGCCCAGCGGTATGTCACGCCCGAAGGGTACGTACAAAACGAAGGCGACATTGGCGTGCATCCCAAACAGCCGTATTCCATTGCCTACGGCTCGATCTTACCCAAAGAGAAGGAATGTTCAAATTTGCTGGTGCCCGTCTGCGTATCCAGTTCGCACATCGCCTACGGCTCCATTCGGATGGAACCAGTATTCATGATTTTGGGTGAATCGGCGGCGACGGCGGCGGTGCTTTCGATCGATAAGAATATCAGTCCACAACGATTGCCGTACGGGGAGTTGAAAGCGGTTTTGCTGAAGAATGGACAGCGATTGACGTTGTAAGAGCGAGAAATAGAAAAGGACATCTCTCTTCCCGTATTGCATACGGGGCTATTGAGATTCAACCCCTTCGGGTTCAGGTATTCTTAACCCCGAAGGGGTTCAATACGAATAGCCATGGGTGCAACCCATGGGTTATTGATAACGCTATGCTAAAGACCAAGAATGGCGAAGGAATTGGCACAGGGGTATTTTTCCCCGCATTTTATACGGGGCTATTGAAATTTAACCCCTTCAGGGTTATGATCTTTGTTTGAAGGGGGGAGGGACTGATGCAGGTTTCCAAACCTGTACCCACTATCTGGCAGCTTCCAACTACCGTATGCTGGCCATTATTGACCCAATGAAGGCAGGTAGGAACCTGCCAGGGTATAGGTACAGGTTAAGAAACCTGCACCAGTTGGAACCCCTTCGGACTCAGGTACTCCTAATCCCGAAGGGGTTCAATATGAATAGCCATGGGTACAATCCATGGAACGTTTTAACGTCACGGTTACCTTTATTCGTTTCGCCCTTCCAATACCCCCTCACTTAACGCATACAGTTGTTGCAAGGCCTGTACCGTTTCCGGCGAAGGTTCCTCCCACAAATTTCGTTGGGCGGCTTCGAGCAGACGTTCGGTAATAGCCTGCAAGGCCCACGGATTGCTTTCCCGCAGGAAATCCTGGAGTTGCGGGTCGAGGGCGTAGGTTTGGGCTACTTTTTCATACATCCAGTCTTCAAGAACCTGGGCCGTGGCGTCGTACCCGAAGAGGTAATCGACCGTGGCCGTCAGTTCCAGACCGCCCTTGTAGCCGTGGCGTTGCATACTTTCCAGCCATTTCGGATTCACCACCCGCGAACGGAATACCCGCAGAGCCTCTTCCTTCAAATCCCGCACCACGGGTCGGGCGGGGTTTTGCGAGTCGCCGAAGTAATGCTTGGGCTGTTGTCCGGTCAGACTACGAATGGTTGCGATCATGCCGCCGTGGAATTGCAGGTAATCATCACTATCGAAAATGTCGTGTTCGCGGTTATCCTGGTTGTGCAGGGCCACTTCTACGCCCGAAAGCCGCTGCTGAAATTCCTGTCGGGCATCTACCCCGCCGCCTGTTTGCCGTAGGCGTATCCACCCCAATTCAGATAAGCTTGAGCGAAATCCGCTTCATTCTGCCAGTTTTTTTCGTTAATCAGGGGCAAAATCCCTGCTCCGTAACTGCCTGGTGCCGCTCCAAAAATGCGGTACGCCGCCCGTTCCTCCGCCTCTTCCAGCGGCAAATCCTGTAGTTGACTTAAATCCTTTAAGTAATGCTTGCGGACAAAATTCTGATCCTCGGGTTCGTCCAAGGCGATGACCAGCTGTACGGCTTCATCCAGTAAATCAATCAAATGCGGGAAGGCATCGCGGAAGAACCCACTGATCCGGGTCGTGACGTCGATTCGGGGTCTTCCCAAGTCCGTCAGCGGAATGATTTCAACGCCCGTAATTCGCCGGCTTTCGGTTTGCCAAACGGGTTGCACGCCCAGCAGGGCCAGAATTTCGGCCACGTCATCGCCGTGCGTTCGCATGGCACTCGTTCCCCAGATGCTGATGCCTACACTTTCGGGGTAAGTTCCAGATTCCCGCTTATGTCGTTCGAGTACCTCGCGGGCCAGTTGCTGACCCACTTCCCAGGCCGCCTGTGAGGGTAGGGCACGGGGATCGACGGCGTAAAAATTGCGTCCGGTCGGGAGGATATGAGCCATACCCCGGGTAGGAGCCCCACTCGGACCGGCGGGTACATACCCACCCGAAAGACCGTGTAAAAGGTTGGAAATCTCCTCGTCCGTTCGGGTCAGGTTTGGTACCAGCTGTTTGCACACGTACTGTAATACGGGTCGCAACTGATCCAGCTGGGCCGGAGGAAGCTGGAAGGTTTCAAAGAGTACTTCATCCAGTCGCGACGGCTGGAACCGATGTTGTAGCAATACCCGAAACAGGTGATTACTCATCTCATCGATCACTTCCAGAGCATCCGCCGCCGTAATGAGGGGACGGCCCGCCCATTCCTGAAAATGCGGGTCAACCTGCGGCAGTTTCTGTCCTTTGTGTTCCTGTAAACGTGAAAAATCAAGGTTGAACAGGCCCGCAATCGTCTCCGGTAAGCTGGCGAAATCCTGATTGGGCAGGCGAGTCATGGCCTGTAATAAATCAACCAGAGCGTCGCCTTCGGGTACTTGCCCCAGGGTGTGCAAGCCATTGCGAATCTGAGCCGCTCCCAGTTCGCAGAGGTAGCCGTCAATGTCTTCAATCAAGTGAGCAATGTCCTTGCCTGCCATCTCCGTCAGCGTTACGGGTACGCCTTCGGGCGTCAGTTCATCGTCCCAGTCATGTTTGTGATCGCCATGGTCGCGACTCAGCAGGGCCGACAAATCCGTATCCAGATTCGTCCGCTGAATCAACTCCCAGATCTGCCGCTGGAGTAGGGGGAGTTTAGCCGGATCTAGCATTTCCACCTGATAATATTCATCCACCAGTTGCGTGAGCTGAGCCAGTTCACCGTACTGATCGGCGGTAGTCATGGGCGGCGTCAGGTGGTCAACAACAACGGCGTGGCCCCGGCGTTTGGCCTGCGACCCTTCGCCGGGATCGTTGATAATGAAGGGATAAAACAGGGGTAAATCACCCAGAATCGCATCGGGAAAACAGTTTTCCGACAAGCCCATCCCCTTGCCCGGCAGCCATTCCAGCGTACCGTGCTTGCCCACGTGCACCAGAGCATCGGCTTTCCAGACATCCCGGAGCCAGCGGTAAACGGCGTAGTAATGGTGCGTCGGAGCCAGGTCCGGCTGGTGATAAATGGCATCGGGGTCCATGCCATACCCCCGGGGAGGCTGAAGCAGTACGATGGCATTTCCCAGCTCGATACCCGCGAATGAAATTTTTCCTTCGTGTACATAGGTTTCGCCCGGCGGCGGTCCCCATTGCTTGAGCATTTTCTGCTGGAGGGGTTCAGGTAACTCCTTCAACCACTGTGTGTATTGCGAATTAGATACGCGTCCTACTGCCTGTGCAAGTTGCTCGGGTGTCAAATACGTTTCATCGTACGAACAGCGGTCAATGAGCTGGTGAATCAGTTCCGTGCCCGTGGCCGGCAGATTCTCCAGCGAATACCCTTCATCCTGCATGGCCTGTAACATCGCCAAGAGGGAAGCCGGAGCGTCGAGTCCGACGGCATTCCCAATCTGGGAAGCTTTGGCGTTGGAATTGGTAAAAATGAAAGCGACCCGTTTCTGAGCGTTCGGCGTATGCCGAAGGCGGGCCAGTCGCTGAGCGATTCCGGTTACCCGCTCGATGCGGTCGGGGACAGGCTCATACGCTGTGGTATCGCCGTTTTTTTCCTTGAAAGAAATGGGAACGGTGATGATACGCCCGTCAAATTCGGGAATGGCGACGTTCATGGCCGTATCCAGGGGTGTCAGGCCGCGACTCGATAATTCCCAGGGCACACGACTCATTCCACTCGTGATGGCCTGTAAAATCGGTACATCGAGCTGACGTAAAGCCCCGGACGAACCCTGCTGATCGGCATCCGTCATGGCATAGGAAACCGTATTGATCAGCGTATCAATGGCCACGCCTGTCGTTCGATCAAAAAACTGAAAGGCCTGCGGGCAGCCCGTTTCGGGATGAATCGCTTTCAAAGAAGAAGTATACACTGCCAGGGCATTGATCTGACGATCTTCCAGCGAACGAATCAAGGCATCCACGAAAGCCGTGTTCCCACTGATCCAGTGCGAACGGTAAAAGGTAATTCCGACCGTCGGTTGCCGGGGATCGTAGTGCTTTTGCCAGTCGCTCAACTCCGCATTTTCGGGTAAGTCGGGATGGTAAAGGCCGTGTTCGGGCAGCGTCTGGGGCAGGTCGGCTCCGTACCCCGTCAGCAACAGGTGATCGGAAAGGTAGTACAGCAGCGACGTAAAATTCCCCGCTCCGCCCGCCTGCACGTAGGACAAGGCATCCTGCTGAATGGCTGGAGATACCGTAGAAACCGCCGCAAATTCGGGGTTTAGTTCGCCCGTACCGCTGATGACAATCAAATGCTGCTGATTCTGCTGGGCCCGCTTCACCAGTTCATGAAAACCCGGTACGCTACTGGGCCGTCCGTGAATTCGCAGAATAATCACCTGAGCCGCTCCAATCTCCCGTTCCAGCAACTGAGCCATGTGGGCTTCGGTCTTGATTGCCAGTAAGCTTAGGCCCAGTACTTTGGGAAAATCGTCCGGTAGACTGATCCGGCTGAGGGTCAGCAAATCCGTATCGGCGTGCGTCAGAAACACGATTCCATCGGTGGGCGAGGGCGTTTCCCCGCGTAGGGTGGCCGTTTCCGAGCCTTTCCAGGTGTAATACTGAAAGACAAATTCGGCCAGTTCGGCGGGCGGACTCAGGAAGCAGTCGGCGGCCAGCATGCGGTCAATGTAATCGAAAATGGCTTTGATGTGCCATTCGCTATTGACCGAATGAAACCAGACCGAATGCCCGTCGAAAAGCAACGTAGCCACGTTCGCCAGCGTGCAGGGGCCCAGGCAGCCGCCTTTGGTCAGGTGAACCTGATTCCGCATTTTTCGGCGGAGCCATTCGTTTTTGTAGACGTCAACCAGTACCGGGGCGTACCCGCGGTCGGTTCGCCCGCAGCAGCAGGCATTATAGCAGTAGGACAAATGTCCCCGCCGCTGGACCAGATTAATGGCTTTTCCGTCGGGTCGCATGACCCGTTGCCGTTTGATTTCAGCCATGTTGATGCGTGGAAAGGGAAGTAGAAAGCGTACGAAGCAGATCCGTTAGCCACGTTGGGCCATCGCCCCAGTATAAGTGTACGTACGAAGCCAGGGTATTTTGTACGCGGTAGATTTTAGTCCCGACTTCCAGACCCCGGGCATTGCGGACCGGAGCCAGGGAGAATAGTTCTTCCGCTTCCTGTAAGGTAGAATAATGAAACTCGTGACCTTTCAGTAAGGTATTTTGAAACTGAATTTGTCGATAACCCAGGGTTAGCTTCGCGTGTTGCAGACTCGTTGAAAAGGGAAACACCCCCGCCATTGGATAGCTGTGACCTTCCGCATCGGTTAACTGCCGGCCCAGGTACATCAACCCGCCACATTCCGCGTAGGCGTATCCGCCGTTCTGGCAATACGCTCGCACGCTTTCCCGAAAGGACGTATTGGCACTCAGGGCCTGAGCGTGCAATTCAGGATAGCCACCGGGCAGGTACAAGAGATCCGTTTCGGGCAGCTCGCTATCCCGTAGCGGACTTACGTACTGTACTTCCGCCAGGGCTTCCAGCACCGCTAGATTTTGGTGATACTGAAATGAAAACGCTTCATCCCGGGCGATAGTCACCTTACAGGCCGTACGATGGGACAAGGCTTGAGCTAGGGGACCCTCTTCATTGGTTTTAGTAAGGGCTAAGAGCCGATCCAGGTCAATGCTCTGCGGAATCTTTTGAGCGATGGCTTCGATGATTCGCTCGTAGTCGATCTCTGAAGACGTACGTAACCCGAGGTGCCGCGATGGAATGGTAAAATCGGGATGGGTAGGGAAATAGCCCACACAGGGCAACCCTACATCCTGACAGGCTTCTTCCAGAAAACGGAAATGCGAGGCCGTCTGTACACCATTGAAAAGGACGCCGGCGATTTGTATGCCCGCGTAAAAATGCCTGAAGCCGTACAGGAGTGGTGCTGCCGAGTACGCCATTGCCTTGGCCTGTACCACCAGGATGATGGGTATACCCAGGCATTCGGCCAGCGAGGCCGTACTCGCCTGCATGCGGTCGGCTCCGTCGAACAGGCCCATCACGCCTTCGGTAACGGCCACATCTACCCCGGAACAGTACGTTTGATACAGCGTTTTCAGGTGTTCGGGGGAGGCCATAAACAGATCCAGATTGATACTGGCTCGTCCGGCGGCCGTGCGATGGTGCTGACTATCAATGTAATCCGGCCCGCACTTGAAGGGCTGAACCGTTAATCCCCGGTGTCGCAAAGCCCGCAACAGACCCAGCGTAAGCGTCGTCTTGCCCGAACCACTGTGCGGAGCCGCAATGAGAAAATGACTGGCCATGAAAGAATAAGCTGGCCTTCCTGAAAAAGACAAAAAAGAAGAATCGGAGACGTGTACACCCCTCCAGCAAACCTACTTCTGATTTCCGCCTTAGTCCGTGAAAGCGTGTAACCGATACAAAAAGGCAGGTCTCCTGGCTCGTTTCCTTTCCAATGCCTTCCCATACGCGAGGTACAGTGGCATGATTGTTGGAAAGTGTGTAGAGTTTTGAGTTTAGTGTGGTGCAAGGGCAGGTACTCAAAACCCCAAATTCACAACTCAAAACCTTCTAAAACATACAGTTGCACGACAGCTCGTGATTTAAACCGCATCGGCGGTCCGCACGATTCCCTATTCATCCGCGGTTAAGCAGAACCTTTTCGGGGACGAAGATACGTTGCTTTGCTTGCCTTTCAGTAGGATAAACCCTGGGATTCGTCCGCAAGGGTTGAGATAGTAGTAAGATTAGCGACTCCGTTAACTGTCAAAAGGAAAGATTATCTAATGAAAATTTGACAGTTTTCGCTGACAAAAGGTAAGAGAAAGAATTTTGGCACGCCCGTTTAAAAGAGCGGAAGTGATGAAGAAACGTCTTCATCGCATTCGTTTGATCAACTTTTAAAAAGGAGGTAACTATGTCACTCATGAGAAAAAAGGATGAGCTGTTTCCCAGCTTCCCCAGCTTTTTTGATGATTTTCTAGGTCGCGATCTTTTTAACTGGAATCAGTCGCATTTTTCATCGACGGGTACGACCGTTCCGGCGGTGAATATTCGCGAAACGGCCGATGCGTTTGAAGTCGAAATGGCTTCCCCGGGGATGAGAAAAGAAGATTTTCACATCCAGCTTGACGGAAATACGCTGAAGATTTCCTCTCAAAAGCAATCGGTAACGGAAGACAAAAAAGAAGAACACTACTCCCGCCGGGAGTTTAGCTACCAGTCTTTCGAGCGGACCTTTGTACTGCCGAAAGATGTGGTCAATGAAGAAGGCATCCAGGCCCGCTACGAAAATGGACTGCTGCATCTGACGATTCCGAAACGGGAAGAGGTAAAACAGAAAGCTCCCCGGTTGATTAGTATTCAGTAATTACTGCGATACTTCACTTTTGAAAGGACTGCTTCTAAAGCAGTCCTTTTGTATATAGGGGCTATTGAGGGGTAGGGAGCTTTTTTATTGTGGTTTGACGAGCGTCTGTGACGCTTGTCAATACGTTCTACAAGGCAAAGCTTTGCGACAGTTCCTAGATACAAAAGGATTACTCCCGGAGCAGACAAACCAGCAACGAACTTTCCTACCCAAACGAAAACCACTCGATCCACAAGGAGTGTATCTTTGAATACAAAACGTATCTAAACCTTTGTATGAAAGCATTCCTTGTCCGCACGCTTTTGGTAGCTCTGCTGGGGCTGGAGGTCACCTTTGCCCAAAGTAACAAACCTTTATACACCTTTCCCATTGGCGTTCAGGCGTATACCTATCGCAATGAGTTTGCGAAAGACGTGGAGAAAACATTGGATCTGATTGCCTCGCTGGGCATTACGGAAATCGAGGGGAATACGCCGAAAGGCCTGACTCCGGAAGCGTACAAGCAGATGCTTCAGAAGCGGAAGCTTACCATACCCGCTACGGGAGCTTCGTACGAGGAGCTGGTCAGTGACCCTCAGAGCGTTATCAAACAGGCAAAAGCCTGGGCTCCCGGTACGTCATGGTTGCCTGGATCCCGCATCAGGGAGCATTTACCATCGATCATGCGAAAAAAGCCGTTGACGATTTTAACAAAGCGGGAAAAGCACTAAAAGCCGCGGGTCTGACCTTCTGTTACCACAATCACGGTTACGAGTTTAGTCCTTATGAACAAGGAACTTTGTTTGACTACATCGTCAAAAACACCAATCCGGCGGATGTTTCCTTTGAGCTGGATGTGCTTTGGGCTCAACACGGCGGGGCCGACCCCGTGGCTTTGCTCAAAAAATACGGCAAACGGTTTCAGTTGATTCACCTGAAAGACCTTAAGAAAGGAGTAAAAGGAGACTTTACGGGATCAACTCCGCTGGAAAACGACGTAGCCTTAGGAACGGGCCAGATCGACATTCCCGGCGTTATTAGAGAAGCCAAACGACTGGGCATTCGGCATTACTTCATTGAAGATGAAAGTCCCAGTATTGCTCAGCAGGTGCCCCAAAGCATTGCGTACCTGAAAGGATTAAAAGAATAAACTACCTTTAGACAAAAAGCCCCCGCTTACAAATCAGCTTTGTAAGCGGGGGCTTTTTTGTATACATACCTTACAAGGCCAGTACCTGAGATCCTTCCTGAAGGGGATAGACTTTGCCTTTCCAATGGAACGTTCCGCTCGTCGCCGGAGGTAAGGTGATGCGGGCGGTTAGCTTGCCTTGTGCGTTCAAGGTATACTGGGTTTTGATCGTCCCTGCGGGGTGCGGTATACTCCCTGAAGCTTCTTTCAGGGTACCCAGGGCCGGAGCAATCCGGATTTTCTTAAAACCAGCCGCCTCGGAATCAATGCCGAGTACGATGCGGTAAAACTCAATATTCGGACTCGAACCCCAGGCGTGGCAGTCCGACCGGGACGGTTCGGGCATTTCGGCCCAGGTCGTCAGGCCCAGTCCCATCTGATCCTGCCAGAGTTGCAGATGATTCAGCAGAAGATCGCCTAGTCCGGCTTTACTCAGGGCCTGATTCACGTAGTAGCGAAAGTAAATGGTGGTTTGCGTCAGACTACGATCCGAAAGTACCGTTTGCATCACCTGTTTCGCCTGATCTGCTTCGACTACGTCCGCGAGTACCGCCAAGGCATTGACGTGCTGGGAGTACGAACGCTGTGTTTTCGTATCGGCCAGTAGCCCTTTTTCCGGGTTCCAGTAATGCTGATAAATGGCTTTCTTCAGGTTCGTTTGTAGCGTTTGGTAATGCTGTGCCAAAGCGGGCAGGCCCAGGTTTTGTTCGAGTTCAGCGGCCATTTGCAGGGACATCAGATACAGCAAATCCTGAAAAGCCGAGTCGCCGTCTTTTTCACGGGGCGGTTCGCCGTAATCGAAGCTGTCTGCCCAGTCGGCAAAAAACCAGTTCGGAACGTAGCCTAAACTGTAATCGGGCTTGAGCCATTGTTCGTACCAGGATAAAATCTGCCGGTGGGCGGGAAGCAGCGTTTTCAGATAATTCGCATCGTCCCGGTAGCGGTAGTAATCATAACCCATGCCAATCCAGAGCAGCGAAAAGGAAGAAATAAACTGATGTAGATTGGAAGGATAGCGGCTCATGGTCAGTCCATCGGCTACCATCGATTGCCGTCCCTGCTCCAGGGCATTTTTCACCAGCCAGGGGTCGCGGGTGTTGTAGAGGGTAATCAAAGCCTGAATGCGGGTATCGCCGAAATACTGCAACTGTTCGTAGTACGGACAATCCATGTACGTTTCGTTGGCACATAGTCGGGCCGTACGCCAGCCGATGTCGAGCATTTGCTGCAAATCTTTACGCTCCGGTACCGAAAAAGTCGTCTCCTGTTTTAAAGGATACCGCGAAGACGTTCCAAATAAATCTTCTAGTACGAGCGGTTCGTCGGCCGTCGTAACGAGCAAATTGAGGTAACGATACGTTCGCCACCACAGTGAGGTAAAGTCACGATTTGAACCGCCGTCAGCCTGAATCCGATCTTCGTATCCAACAAAAAACTTTCCTTCCATCTGATCGCGATGGCCTTTGGCGTGCGTCAGGGAATCACTGTACAGGGCTTCGCTGTAACCAATTCGAATTTCCGCGTTTTTCCCGCGACTGAATTGAAGTGACAGATAGCCCGTCGTTAGCTGTTCATTGTCGAGTAGCAGCCGCACCTTCGAATGAGCGGGAATGGTCAGGGACCTGGTTCCTTTCAAAAAACCGGACGCAGGTTTCTCCATTCCTTCGGAAAGCCGGATGCGGGCCAGCCGTTCAGTAGCCATTTCCATGGGTGGAATCGGACTCGGTACCAGCAGGCGGTTTGGATAGTCGCGGTGGCCCTTGGTCGCCGCCGGCATACCCTGTCGGGCGGGTACCCAGGCCTGGTCGTTAAAGGAGGGTTGCTGCCAGCCCCAGGGGTAGGGCTGGGCATTCAGGTTATCGCCCGGACCGGCCACGTAATAGCCGTAAACGGGTTTTTGCCAGGGCGTATAGGCCGGATTACGCAGGCACCGCCAGCTGGTATCGGTGTTGACCAGTTGTTCAGCCTCCGTATCACCCTGTAGCAAAAACTCAGTCCGATTAAAACTCATTTGAGCTACGGGTTTGTACTCGGCAAAATTCCAAACTATGGCGGCGAGTACATTCTTCCCTTTTTTCAAATGAGGACCCAGATCGACGGTTTCAAAATTCCAGTTATACGGATCGCTGCGGGCTGGTCCCAGACTTACGAGCTTCCCATTCACAAAAAGCTTATAGCGATTATCCGCGGAAACGTGTACGTAGAAGTGTTCAGGACGGGCCGTCAGTTCAAAGCTTTTCTCGGAAATGATACACGCCGTAGGCGTTGTCGGAGGCATTGGGTACCGAAATCCAGCGGGCCGCCCAGGCTCGCTGGAATAATTCGGGATTGATGTGGGCCTGCTGGTAACCCGTTAAACGGATTTGAGCCGGTACGGGAAGAATCATAAGGCAGTAGAGCGTAAGCGGAAGAATAACGGTTCGAAGCAATCCACGCATGAGTAAAGAATTAAATACAACCAGGATAGAGGAGACGTTAAAGGTAGCAGTTTGAAGAGAATGCGTCGTTTATAAAGTATTAAATTTAGCGTTAGACCTGCGTAATCCAGGACATTTAAAACCGCCGGAATGCATACAGTGAAAAGTATATTTCTGTTAACCTCAGCTTATCGCGTATTTTTAAAACGTTATCACCCAAACATTAGCAAATGAAGCCCCTTTTTACCTTTCTGATTGCCCTCAGTTTATTGATTTCATGCAAAAGAAAAGACCCTAAACCTATTCAAAATGAATGGATTTACGTAACCCTTAGCGACCGGGAAGTCCACGCCTTTAACGCGGCTAATGGAAGGGAAGTATGGCAATCGGCTACTCAAAAGTCAGTGGCTACCAATCCGGTGGTAAACAATGGGCAGGTGTCTGTCTTTAACATGGACGGGAAGCTCATACAGTTTGATGCCAAAACAGGCATTAGAAAAAACGAAATTCAGCTCATCACTGATTATGTACTGAATGTACCGGGGGATGGTTTTCTTTTAGCCCACGAAACCTTATACATTGGTGGTAAGTACGAAAGTATACTGGCCTACAACATCCGTACCGGACAGAGTAAATGGCAATTGCGATACGGCTGGAATTCCGTAACCGAAGACCCCGTGCTGGTAGGCAACACCCTTTACTATGCAGCAATGTCCAAGCTATACGCCGTTAACTCCGAAACAGGAGCCATTCGCTGGCAGGTGGATCAGCTGGCACAACATACCCGTAAACCCTTTTACTACCAGGGAATGGTTTACCTGGCTACTTCGCATTATCCGGTAGGGAAGTTATTCGCTTTTGATGCGGCTACGGGGATTAAAAAGTGGGAAAGCTCTGAGGTAGATACCGGAACTACGCTGACGGCTCATGATGGACTGCTATTTATTGGAAGTGAAAAAACCGGCCGCTTTTGTGCACTGGATGCCAAGACGGGACAAATCCGCTGGAATCAGGCTACGCCTAAAATCAGCGTGAGTTCTAATGCTTACTATGCGAACAATCTGATTTACGTAGGAGGCTTCGAAAATACTCTGTATGCTTTTGATGCTCAGACTGGAACGCTCAAGTGGCATTCCACGGATCAGGGGTCTTCAGCGGGTAATTTTTCCATCGTGGTAGCCAACGGTGTTCTGTACACGCTCGGCCAGAAACTAAGGGCCATCAACCCGCAAAACGGCGTAGAACTCTGGTCCTCGGCAGAGACGCCTGGTCAGTTTTACGGGGTTTCTACGCTGATCGTTACAGACTCCAATCAGAAAAACCATTATTCCGCCCAATCGGGTATGCAAGAGGTACAGTAAGGGTATTCGTTCCAGAGAGAGGAGACTTCGTTGAGGAGTCTCCTTTTTTAGTTACAAACCTTACAGATGCGTTGAGTTATGTCAACTTTAGATCACATAAAGGCCTTATTATTAGGGTTTTTCAATTTATAGTACTACCTTGTTAAACAAATACCGTTAACTATCGTTGATAGGAATAGACACGCTCGGAATCCCTCGCTCCTTTGTGTTCGCTGAGTAGCTACTTCTCGATCCCCGATCATTCTTTAGCTTTCCAGTACTTCTCTTTCACAGGAAAAAATGATTTTTCTGTAAATCGTATCTGCCTTAACCCGCGGGTATTTACCATTTATCGCTGAACCTATGGAAACGATGATCGTTAAATTTACCGTAGAAAATACTCGTTTAACCGTATTGACGCCTTTGCGAGAAGGGGTTATGTTGACCACCGCAGTAAGCTCAGTTCCTAAAATTGGCGATACGCTTTCGGGCTCGGGCATCCGGCATAAACGCTCATACCTGTTCCAGGATTCGTCCTTTACGCAGGACCGCCACGTGCAATTACTGTTGCAGTGGTTAAAAACGCATTCCTTTGAAATCAAGGAGGTCGACACCAAGTTTGACCCTAAAATTCTCTGGATACAAGTGCTGGATTAAATACAGCACGCTTTCGTCGATAGACGAAACTTCATTTTTTATTCTTACCATCCACGCATGAAACCATCCGAAAATCAGATCCAGCGTACCATTACGTTACTCGATAAAAAACTACTCTCTCTACAGGGCCGCACTACTGAGGAATCCCCTCTGGAGGAAGGTATTCAGGAAGCATTGTCCATTCTGCTGGACGGACGAACCACGTATGCTTCCATTCCGAGTATGAAAAGCCGGCAGGGTCGGGCCATTGCTCTGCTTACCATCGATTACATGAATGGCGTTTGTGAACAAAGCACGTTGTTAAAAGCCACCTAATCCGATTTGGCAGAAATGGAGTTACGGCAGAAGATTATCTTCTTACGATAGGTCAGAAATTTATTGATGGAAGCAGTACCGTACTCCCTTTCTGCGTCATGAAAGGATTTATTTCCTGTAGACTACCCCCTTTATTCTTCCCTGAATTGCTGCAACTCCTGCATGAGGTCCGTGAGCGAAAGAGCGGTGACTTCACTGGAAAGCGGAAAGCGTTCCTTTCCCGCGTACACCACCAAGCGACGCGTAGCCCTGACGTCTTCACACCCCAGATAAAACCCTTTCGAGACCGTTGGGGTAAGCGAACGCTTGATTTCAATGGCGTAGATCTCCCGGGTATTTCGTTCCAGCACCAGATCAATTTCAGCCCCGGCGGAAGTACGGTAAAACCAGGGCGTCCAGCCACGGGTAGTACCGATAGAATATTTTCCACCACAAAACCTTCCCAACTGGCTCCCACTATGGGGTGGCTTAACACGTCGTCCAGGGTGGTTAATTGTAAGAGGGCGTGCGTAAGGCCGCTGTCACGTATATACACTTTAGGCGTTTTGACGAGCCGTTTCCCCACGTTGCCTGACCAGGGCCGAAGCGTACGAATCAGTAGTAAATCTTCGAGCAGTTCCAGGTAACGTTTAATAGTAGGAGCCGTTAGATCCAGACTGGCCCCCAGTTGAGCCAGATTTACCTGAGCTCCCTGTTGATGAGCCAGCATGGTCCAAAGTCGCCGTAGCGTAACGGCGGGAATACGCGGGCCCAGTTGCGGTACGTCCCGCTCCAGATAGGTACTAATGAAATTCATTCGCCACCGCAAACTGGCGGTATGTGTCCGGGCCAGATAGCTATCGGGAAAACCTCCCCGTAACCAAAGCTGGTCCTGAATGGCCGGACTTGCCTGTAAAATTTCGAGTGCATTCAGACCGGGTAGTTCCACGTAGGCAATTCGTCCGGCCAGCGATTCGGAGGACTGCTTAAGCAAATCCAGCGAAGCCGAGCCCAGAATCAAAAACTGTGACGTTTTGTAGCCTTGCCGCCGCCGCCGGTCGATGACGCCGCGAAGAATGGAGAACAGCTCGGGAACCCGCTGTATTTCATCCAGAATGATAAGTTTACCCTCGTGCAATTGAAAATAGGCTTCCGGCTGACTAAGTTTAGCCAGGTCGCTCGGACTTTCCAGATCCAGGTAGAGGGGGTCAGGACTAATCCTGGCGGCAATCTCTTCCGCCAGCGTCGTTTTGCCCACCTGCCGCGGGCCTAACACGCCTACCGCCGGATATTCTTCCAGCAAACGAATAATTTCAGCTTGTGCTTCTCGATTAATCATCCTTGTAAATCTAATACTTTATTTTCGATTTGCAAGGATGAAATCCGTGCTTGATTGCAGAGCTGAAGCGTTACGAAATGGAATACCTGGCATTTTCAACAACGCCTGCTTCTGTACGTCTCGGTAATACAAACGTAAGCCTAGGAACTTTTACAACGCTATTCATTTTTAGCTATCAGCTCATCATTTACTTCCCTATGATCGATAAATTGGCCTGGGTACACCTGGAAAATCACCGGATTCTGGTCGCCCGCAGTCGTAACAAAGACGTGTATTACATTCCCGGTGGCAAACGCGAAGCTGGCGAAACGGATGCCGAGGCTTTGATACGGGAAATTCAGGAAGAACTCAGCGTACAACTTCAGTTCGAAACAATAACCTGGATTGGAACCTTCGAAGCCCAGGCCCACGGGCAGGCTGCAGGCGTACGGGTACGACTGAGCTGCTACACCGCCGCGTACGAAGGAATGCTGCAACCAGACTCAGAAATTGAAGAAATGGTATACCTGTCTTACGCAGATCGGGCGAACGTTTCCGTGGCGGCCCAGTTACTGTTTGATTCTCTTTTCGAAAGTGGTCTGTTACGATAGGGTACGAACAGGCTTTGGCTCGTCTAAAAATCCGCGTACTTTTGCGGTTTTAACCATCCTTCAATCATCTAGACTATGTCATTTGACAAATTGCTTCAACAACTTTCCTTCATTCAGGAAATCGACAAACTCAAGTACATCAAGCGGAAAACCCGTCTGTTTAACAGCGATCGGCACGAAAACGACGCTGAACATAGCTGGCATCTGGCCCTCATGGCGATGGTACTGGCCGAGCACGCCAACGAACCCGTCGATGTGTCGAAAGTCGTTAAAATGCTTTTGATTCACGACATCGTCGAAATTGATTCAGGAGACGTGTTTCTGTTCGATACCCTGCTCAATCACGATGATGCAACGGCTGAACACAAAGCCGCCCTTCGCATTTTTGGTTTACTTCCCGAAGAACAAAGCAAAGAATTCCTGACAATCTGGGAAGAATTTGAGGCCCGCGAAACGCCCGAGTCCCGGTTTGCTCACGCCATCGACCGCTTTGAGCCCGTACTGCAAAACGTGTCCAATCAGGGCGGAAGCTGGAAGGAATTTAACGTGGATTACGAAAAAGTCATCAAGAAAGTCGGCGTGATTGACAAAGGTTCGAGTCACATCTGGGACTTCGCCAAAACGATGATCGACGATAGTCTGGAAAAGGGTTACATCCATAAACCGGAACTTCCGCAGGAATAATACGGGCTCGGTTGCTTACGCGTCGAAAGCCTTTCGACGTCGTAAGCAACCGGCATTTATTGAATCGACTGGTAGATCATTTCTGAAACCGTAGCCATCGTTTCAACAGCCGCTTCGCGATCCGGCTCCTGCCAGTTTTTGGAAAGCAAAACCAGGACGTATTTCCGGCCATCGGGCAAATACACAATGCCCGAATCGTGCATAATACTTACGATCGAGCCAGTTTTATGAGCGACTTTAACGCTTTTCGGTAGTTTGGCCGGAATGACGGAATTGAATTTCTGATCCAGCAGGATACTGATCATCGCTTGCGAAGCCTCCGGGCTAACGGCTTTTCCTTTCGCAATTTTCTCAAACAGCAGGGCTAAATCATACGCGGAAACCTTATTATTCAGTCCCTGAGCGAACGCTTTTTTGTCTTCGACCCCCCGGAGTACCTGCGTATGTTTCGCTCCCATTTTACAGAGTGTTTTGGTGACATTCCGGGCATCTACCAGATCAATGATGATGTTCGTCGCCAGATTACTGCTGTAAATAATCATTTCGTACATCAGATCGTAGATAGTCCGTTTCTGGCCCACTTTCTCGTAAAGTTTTGGCTCACTATCGTCCGTCGCTACCAGCGAATACGGACTTCCATCCACAATACTCTTGAATTCATTCTTTACCACAATCGAATCTAGAACCGAAAATTTTCCCTTGTACGCCTGCCGGTATACTTCCAGCATGACGGGGGTTTTCATGGTACTGGCCGCGTGAAAGGAGTCGTTTTCATTGATGTAGACGTGCTCGCCCGTGGCCAGATTCTTGTAAGCGACGGCGTAGGTGCCTTTTCTACCGGATAAATAATGCTGAATTTGTTCTTTGAGGGAAGTAGACTGGGCCTGAACCAGTCCGGGAAGCAACAGCAGGAATAACCATTTCATAGGAAGCAAGGAAGCGTGAGTCGGTAAGATACAGCCAAAATGCTAAAATCCGGCAGATTAGCTCTGACCTTAACGTTTACAATACTCTTAACATCATACGTAAGCTGATTTCTGATTAGGCGTGCCCGGTAGAGAGAGCAGCGGGGGATTGCTGCGATAAACTGTTACCGGATTGCGGCTCAATGAAAACGTGCGTCAGGGTTGGAATCGCTTCCTGTAACTGCTGATGAATCTGCTCAATGCTTTGCGTAAGCTGAATGGCGGTTAAATGAGATAAAAACCGCACCCGCTGTACCAATACAATCTGCTCGGGACCTACCTGAAACGTCAAGGTTTGAACAACGGTTTCGACGGATGGATGAGCCTTCGTAACCTCCGTAATCTGGGCCTCAATGGCGAATCCGGCACCTTCACCCATCAGCAAGCTCCGGCTTTCCCGGGCCAATACCAGCGAAACAGCTGTGAGGATCAGTCCGATCAGAATGGAAGCGGCTCCATCGAAGTACGGATTTTGCAGCGTATGACCTAAAAAAACGCCCAGGAACGCAATCATTAACCCCAGCACATCGGCTGCGTCTTCAAAAAGCACGACAAAAGAAGAGGGGTCTTTGCTTTCGCGTACCGCCGACCAGAAGGCCTGCTCGCCCCGCTGGGCATTGAAGGCCCTGGTTGCCGTGATTAAAGAGAAGCCATCCAGAGCAAAAGCAATGCCCAGTACAATGTAATTCCAAAACGGGTCTTCGATGACGTGCGGATCGAGAATGTGCGTAACACCTTCGTAAAAGGATACACCACCCCCTACGGCAAAAATCAGAATGGAAACCAGGTAGGAATAAAAGTAAATCTCTTTGCCGTACCCAAAGGGGCGTCGCTGGTCGGCGGGTTGCTGGCTTTTCCGTAGACCCACCAGTAACAAAACTTCATTGAGCGTATCGACCAGCGAGTGAATTCCTTCAGAAACCATCGCGGAACTGCCACTAATGCTGGCCGCAACAAATTTGGTCACGGCAATCAGCAAATTAGCTCCTAAAGCCGTATAGATGGCAAGTTTGGTAGAAGGCATAAAATCACGAAACGGTTGAAGCAAAAATAAGGTCTAGGCCACTAAAGCTAAGGGAACGTTTAAAGAAATCGGAGGGCAAGCAAAAAAGTACGTGCCAGAAAGTATTTGTTGGAAGTGTCTGAAAAACACCCGGAAAGGAATAATTTTTTTGCCTCACTCACCAGCTTCACGATAGTTTCTAATAACTACACCCTTGTATTCTGAAGTGTGAAACCCGAAAGGATCGTTTCCTTTCTTTTCAAACGTGACCAATGGCTTCTACAAATTCCGACCTTGAACAGTTAGGCATCAACACCGTACGGGTGTTGTCCATTGATGCCGTACAGAAAGCAAACTCCGGACACCCCGGTATGCCCATGGGGGCCGCTCCGATGGGGCACGTACTGTGGGCTCACCACATGCATTACAACCCGAAAAATCCCGAATGGCCCAACCGCGACCGCTTCCTGCTGTCGGCGGGTCACGGGAGTATGTTGCAGTATAGTTTTCTGTATTTGACGGGCTATAATCTGACGATTGAGGATATTAAACAATTCCGTCAGTTGCACAGCAAAACGGCGGGCCACCCCGAGTACGGTATGCTCGACGGCATCGACATTACGACGGGACCGCTGGGTCAGGGCTTTGCCAACGGGATTGGCTTTGCCATTGCCCAGCAGCATCTGGCCGCCCGCTATAACAAGCCCGGCTTTGATCTTTTCGATTATAAAATTTACGCCATTTGCAGTGATGGCGATATGATGGAGGGGGTTACCTCCGAGGCGGCTTCCCTGGCGGGTCATCTCAAGCTGGGAAACCTGATTTACCTCTACGACGATAATCACATTTCTATCGAAGGAAACACCAATCTGGCCTTTGATGAGGACGTAGCCAAACGCTTTGAGGCTTACGGCTGGCACGTACAAGTGGTGGAAGATGGCAACGACATCGAGGCCATTTCGGCGGCCGTGGAAAAGGCCAAGCAGGAAACGACTCGCCCTTCGCTGATTAAGGTACGAACGCAAATTGCCTACGGTAGTCCAAACAAGGTTAATACGGCAGGTTCACATGGCTCACCCCTGGGGGAAGAAGAAGTGAAACTGGTGAAAAAGAACTTTGGTTTTGATCCCGAACAGTCCTTTGTCGTACCCGAAGAAGTACTGAACTATTACCGGGAAATCGGTGAAAAAGGAACGCAACTAGAGCAGGAGTGGGGCGACTTGTTCGAAGCTTATAGCAAAGAATACCCCGAACTAGCCGCTCAGTACGAACAGGAACGTAGTCTGAAACTGCCCGAAGGCTGGGAGGAAAAATTGCCCGTATTCAAGGCCGAAGAGGGTAAAATGGCCACGCGGAAAGCCTCTGGTAAGGTTCTGAACGCTCTGGCTTCCGTACTGCCGAGTCTGATGGGTGGAGCGGCGGATTTGGCTCCCTCAACGGATACGCTGCTGAAGGATTACGGATCATTCACGGCGGAAGATCGGCTAGGCCGCAATTTCCACTTTGGTATTCGCGAGCACGCGATGGGAGCCGCCCTCAATGGCATGGCCCTGACCAAGGGTATTATTCCCTACGGAGCTACCTTCCTGATTTTCTCCGAATACATGCGGCCACCGATCCGGATGGCTGCTATTATGAAAATTCGGGTCGTACTGGTGTTCACGCACGACAGCATTGGTCTGGGTGAAGATGGGACTACGCACCAACCCGTCGAGCAATTGATGGCCTTACGGGCCATGCCCAATATCGTGGTGATCCGGCCAGCGGATGCCAACGAAACCGCTCAGGCCTGGAAAGCGGCTTTGCAGCATACCACTGGACCCGTACTGCTGGTATTGACCCGTCAGGATTTGCCCATTCTGGATCAGGAAAAATACGCCCCGGCGACGAATTTGCACAAGGGAGCCTATATCCTTTCCGACACTGAAGGCGAGCCAGACGTTATTCTCATTGCGACGGGTTCGGAAGTACCCCTCATTCTGGAAGCTCAGCAAAAGCTTGCCGAAGAATCCATTCAGGCCCGCGTGGTGAGCATGCCCTGCTGGGAGTTTTTTGAAGTACAGGATGAAGCGTACAAGGAAAGCGTACTGCCCAAACGAATCAAAAAACGCCTGGCCGTAGAGGCTGCTTCCGTTTTTGGCTGGCATAAATACGTGACCGACGAAGGGGATGTCATTGGTATGACCACCTTTGGCGAATCCGCTCCGGCCAAGGACTTATTTAAGGAATTTGGCTTTACGGTTGAGAACGTAGTCAGTCGGACGAAAGCATTACTCCAGAAATGAGAGCTTAATCCGAGCGGATCATTTCTAAATCCGCTCATTCCACAAAATAAATACTAAGTTTGGGGGCCGTATGGCCGGAATAGGGTCAACCCTTTACGGGTAGCCTGACTTGAAATTTCAAATTTCTCCGGTTCACAGGCACTATCCTAATCTTCAAAAAGTTCACTCTGTAGAAACAACCTCAAATTACTTCAGTTATGGCAACCAATCGCGTAAAGGCAATTCATGAGCATGGTCAGAGTATCTGGCTGGATTTCATCGAGCGTAAATTCATTCGGTCAGGCGAATTACAAAAACTGATCGATGAAGATGGCGTTCGGGGGATTACTTCCAATCCAGCTATTTTCGAAAAAGCGATCAGTGGCAGTACTGAATACGACGAGCAATTGAAAGACCTGGTCAGCCAGTCTGACGAGGACGTATTTTATAATCTGGCCATCACCGACATCCAGGATGCCGCCGATTTATTTAAAAAAGTATACGACGAAGAAGTAGAAGGAGCCGATGGCTATGTAAGTCTGGAAGTGTCTCCTGAACTGGCCCGTGATACGCAGGGAACGATTGATCAGGCCCTGGATTTGTGGGAGCGAGTAGATCGCAAAAACGTAATGATCAAAATTCCGGGTACGGCAGAAGGTCTGCCCGCGATTCGTAAAGCCATCAGCGAAGGCCTGAACATCAACGTAACCCTGCTGTTTAGCCTGGATCGCTACGAAGCCGTAACGGACGCATACATTTCAGGTTTGGAAGATCGTCTGGCCGCTGGTCAGCCCATCAACCGGATTTCTTCCGTAGCCAGTTTCTTCCTGAGCCGTATCGACGTGGCCGTGGATCCCTTGCTGGAAAAAGCCGGTAACACGGACCTGAAGGCTAAAGTGGCCGTTGCTTCAGCGAAGAAAGCGTACGAAATCTACAAGCGGGTATTCAGCAGCGAACGTTTCAAAAAGCTGGAAGCGGAAGGTGCCAAGCCCCAACGTTTGTTGTGGGCCAGTACGAGTAGTAAAGATCCCGCCATTGCGGATACGTACTACGTGGAAGCACTCATCGGTCCGGATACGGTAGATACCGTTCCGATGGAAACGTTGGTCGCGTTCCGTGATCACGGGAATGCCGCCAACCGTCTGGAAGAAGGGATGGACGAAGCCACTCAAACGCTGGAAACACTCAAGGAATTAGGCATTAATCTGGATGAAGTAACGACGAAACTTGAAGAAGAAGGCATCGAGAAATTCATCCAGCCCTACCAGAAACTGCTGAAAGCCATTCACGAAAAAACGGCAGGTCTTTAATCTTTTTAGCAGACGTTACGTCTAGCTACTTGTATTCTTCGGTTCGGCGGTTGGGGTCTACGGGCTTCAACCGCCCCACCTTCAAATAAACCATCCTATCCCTAATGAGTGCTCAACAGTACACCATAGGAATGATCGGCCTGGGAACCATGGGCCGAAACCTCCTGCTGAATATGGCCGATCACGACGTGGCCGTAGCCGGCTACGATACGGACGCCTCCAAAGCTGAATTACTCGAAACGGAAGGGCAAGGTAAACGCGTAAAGGGTTTTGTCTCTTTACCCGATTTCATTGAAAGCCTGACCAGTCCTCGTACCATCATCATGCTGGTACCGGCGGGCAAAGTGGTAGATAGCGTCATTGCCAATCTGGAACCACTTTTAAGTGAGGGCGATATTCTGATTGATTCCGGAAATTCACACTTTACGGATACCAATCGCCGCGTAGCTGAACTGCAAAGCAAAGGCATCCACTTCTTCGGAATGGGGATTTCGGGTGGTGAAGCGGGGGCTCGTCGCGGACCGAGTATGATGCCCGGCGGTGACAAACACGCCTACGAAGTAATGAAACCCGTCTTTGAAGCCATTGCGGCGAAAGTAGATGGGGATCCCTGTGTAACCTACATCGGTCCCGGAGCATCGGGACACTTTGTGAAAATGGTACACAATGGCATTGAATACGGTCTGATGCAATTGATTGCCGAGACGTATTCTTTGCTGAAAAATGGTTTGAAAATGGACAATACCGCCATTGGTGATGTATTTGACCAGTGGGACCAGGGCCGTCTGCAATCCTTCCTGATTAACATTACCAAGGATATTTTCCACTACCGTGAACCCGGAGCCGACCACGAGCTGCTCGACGACATCAAAGATGAAGCGAAGGCCAAAGGTACGGGCAAGTGGACCTCACAGGCCGCCATGGATCTGGAAACGCCCATTCCAACGATTGATGTTGCCGTTTCGCAGCGGGATTTGTCCAAGTACAAAAAGCTTCGCGAACAGGCCGCTGAATTATACAGCGGTGAAGGCCGGGGAATTGATGCCGTAAAACAGGAGTATTTAAAGGCATTGGAAGAAGCGTTCTTCGCCAGCATGATTATTACCTATGCTCAGGGTATGCACATGTTGCTGAAGGCTTCCCGGGAATTTGGCTACGAACTTCAGCTCACCGAAATCGCTAAAATCTGGCGGGGTGGCTGTATCATTCGTTCGAAGTTCCTCAACAGTATTTACCAGGCTTACGAGAAGAATCCTCAACTCGAGCACCTGTTGCTGGATGAAGGAGTAAAAACGCAGTTGACTGCGGCCTTACCGGGCCTGCGTACGGTGGTTACGAGTGCCGTTCAGTCGGGTATTGCGGCTCCGGCCTATGCCACTTCCCTGAGTTATTTTGATGCCTTCCGTACGGGTCGTTCTGCCCTGAACCTGATCCAGGCTCAGCGGGATTATTTCGGAGCCCACTTGTACGAAGTTATTGGTAAAGAAGGCGTTTTCCATACCGAATGGGTACCCAAAGAAGAAGTTGATTTAGAGTAAGACCGCTTAGCGGCTCCCTTACCTGAAGAAACAGGGACTTGTTACTAATCAACTTCAACAACATTCCCCATGAATTCAACAACAACGCCAACTATATTTATCATTTTCGGCGGTACGGGCGATTTGAATTCCCGTAAACTGGCACCCGCCTTATATAATTTGTTTCTGGACGGCTACCTGCCCGAAAAATTTGCCATCATTGGCACGGGACGTACGGAGCTGACGGACGAGGTTTTTGCCGAACGTTTACTCGAAGGGATCAACTCGTTTTCCCGTCGCGGGAAGGCAGAATCCGACAAATGGGAAACGTTTGCCAAGCACGTTGCGTACCAACCTTCGGATTTGAAAGATGCGGAAACCTACAAAGAGTTTGGTAACCGTATCGATCAATATACGCAGGAGTGGGGTGAGAAAGCCAACGTTGTGTATTACCTGGCGGTTTCCCCCAATTTCTTCCCCATTATTGCCGAAAATATTTCTAAAGCAGGACTGGCTTCGGATACCGAACGCGTACGGATCGTGATTGAAAAACCGATCGGTCACGACCTGGAATCGGCCAAGAAGCTGAACTCGCTGCTGGCTCATATCTTCGACGAACGCCAGATTTACCGCATTGACCACTACCTGGGCAAAGAAACGGTACAGAATATCATGGCGTTCCGTTTTGCCAATGCCATTCTGGAACCTCTATGGAATCGCAACTACATTGAACATGTACAGATTTCAGTAACCGAACAGCTGGGCATGGGCGAACGCGGCGACTACTACGACGGAGCCGGTGCCCTGCGGGATATGATTCAGAACCACCTGCTGCAATTACTGTGTCTGGTGGCGATGGAACCCCCCGTTAGCTTCAGTGCCGACGAAGTACGCAACCGCAAGGTGGACGTCCTCAAAGCCATGCGTCGTTTTACGGCCGAAGATGTACGTCTGTCGGCCGTACGCGGTCAGTACGGCAGTGGCTGGATGGAAGGCAAACAGGTACCTGGCTACCGCGAAGAGGCCAAAGTAGACCCACAATCCAATACGGAAACCTTTGCAGCCGTGAAGTTTTTCGTGGACAACTGGCGTTGGCAGGGCGTACCCTTCTACGTACGGACGGGTAAGCGGATGCACCAGTCGGCTTCGGTGATCTCCATTCAGTTCCGGGAGGTTCCTCACGATATTTTCCCCTCTGGTACGAAAGACAGTCTGCCCCAAAATCGTCTGATTATCAGTATTCAGCCCGAAATGAGCATTCGCCTGCAAGTACAGGCGAAACGTCCGGGACTGGATATGATTCTCAACACGGTCGATATGGTTTTCGATTACAAAGGTACGTATACCAATCAGGCTCCCGAAGCATACGAGACGCTATTACTGGATACGATGCTGGGCGATCAGACCCTGTTTATGCGGGGTGATCAGGTCGAAGCAGCCTGGGATTTACTCATGCCCGTACTGGATACCTGGGCGGCGAAACCCAGTCTGAGCTTCCCCAACTACGCCGCAGATTCCTGGGGACCGGAGTCGGCAGAGGCCCTGATTGCCCGCGATGGCTTCCACTGGTTTTCATTACCGCTAAAGAGTAATGTGAAGCATTAGGCTATTCAAAAAAAGGGGGGCGGATTATCGCCTCCCTTTGCTCACTTGATTATGAAACGATTATGAAAATTACAATTGCGGATACTGTCGATGAAACGCTGCAAAATCTGGCGGTATTTTTTGTAGAAACGGCCCAGCGGAATATTCAGGAAAAAGGCCGCTTTTCAATAGCTCTGTCGGGGGGAAGTTCGCCCAAGAAGTTGTATGAGTTACTGGTAGCCCAGCACGCCCATGATCTGGACTGGAAAAAAGTACATTTCTTTTTCGGTGATGAGCGGTACGTACCCCATACGGATCCGGACAGTAACTACCTGATGGCGAAGCAGACGCTGTTCGATCCGCTTTTTATTAATCCTCTGCAGGTATATGCGGTCGATACCAGCCTGGAACCCAGGCAGGCGGCTGAGGCGTATACGGAGACCATTCTAAAGTTCTTTCACGGCGAGAAGCTAAGTTTTGATCTGATCCTGCTCGGATTGGGTGATAATTCGCATACGGCTTCCCTGTTTCCTTACACCAGCATTCTGGCGGACGATTCACAATCCGTAAAAGAAGTGTTTCTGAATGATCAGGGCATATACCGGATTTCGTTCACGGCTCCGCTGATCAATCAGGCAGATCGTACGGCTTTTCTGGTTTATGGAGCTGGAAAGGCGGAGGCGGTTCGCCACGTAATTGAAGATCCAATCGATATTGAGCAATTCCCTGCTCAACTCATTATTCCCGTTAACGGCTATCTGGACTGGTTTCTGGATCGGGCGGCGGCGGCGGAGTTGTCGATGCATTACTAAGAAAGCCTGGCGGAGCTTTCTCCGGTTTTCTGCAAGCGTTCGGCCCCTTGGGTCGAACGTTTTTTGTTAAATCCAGCCTTCGCGGACGGCTTTGGCGACCAGCTCAGCCGAGCTGCGTACTTCCGCTTTGCCGAGCATGTTTTTCCGGTGTCTGTCCACGGTTTCTTTAGTAATGCACAGTAAATCAGCGATTTGCTTGCTGGCATAGCCGGATACGATGGCTCGTAATACTTCTTTTTCCCGTTGGCTCAGTACTTCTTTGCGGGGAATGAACACCTTCTCAATAGGCATATTCAGGTAAGAAGGCTCTCCATCGATTCCTACAAACGAAAGGATCGACGGGCCCGTTGCTTTCAAATGTGAAATGTCGGTATGTACGCCTAACGTGCGTACATTTTCGCCATATTGAATCACAACGATTTGCTGTAAAATCCGGGCGTATTGTCCATTTTTCCTACGTAGGCGGTAATCGTAGCTCACTTTGTACTTGTAGACTTTTTCGGGGGGAATCTGGTTAAAGAACTCCACAACACTGTTTTCGTGATTCAGAAAAACGGGAACATCATCGGGATGCAGGTGCTCAAGCACGTAGGGCAGAGTAAATTCTTCGGGTGAGCAGCCGAGTACTTCCGCCACTGAATTACTGGTATGCTCAATTTGACCCGTACGACAATTGAAAAGGTAGTAGTAATAAGGACCTAAATGAAATAAGTCGAGAATCGACTTAAAGTTTTCAATGGAGTCCATTACCTCCAGGCGGTCAGTGGGTAAATCCCGGTTAATGCGATCCCAGATTTTCCGGGCTTCACGGTAGATTGGCGTTTGCATAGGGGTGTAGGTTATTGGCTGAGAAGGCTAGGTAAATATATTAATATCAATGCATTAACTTTTACTTATCGGTTATCTGACCGTTCACTTTAGAACCATTTTAAAATCCAGTTTTCTTAAAAAGACCTTTTTTGAGAACTTATTCTTACGAAGAACTACGTGCTTTTTAGGTGTAAGTGATTAAATAAATGACGTCTGAATAAAAATTAAATTTTTAAAAATTTTTTATACCGATTGGGTTAGGTAGGGTTACGCATGACATAAAGTTGGGAGCCAGAATTGACCAGTCGAAGGCGGGCACAGTTTTATTCAGCATATAGCCTTCTATAATGAGCGTACTTGCTAACTCCGCCATGAAAAAGAAATCGATCCTTTGGGTTGTGTTACTGGTCGTCATAGGACTGGCCGGCTGGTTTTTGTACCAGCGGTATGTAGGTAAAAACGCGAATCCAGTATCGGGTCTCAAACCCCGGGTGGGAGTCAGTATTGCAGAAATTCATTCCATTACGGATTCAAAAATGGACGTAAACCTGAGCGTATTGATTGACAATCCACTTCCGGTTGGCATGAATATTCAGGATTTTGCCTATACAGTGCGGGTGGACGGAGTTAAAATTGCGGAAAGTGATTATGCCAAGCCCATTGAAATCAAAGCCCGGGACAGTAGTGTGGTGACAGTGCCTACCCAAATCAAGCTCGATGCATTTTCGTCCATCGCCAAAGAGGGTGAGGCCCGCGGGCAGGATAGTGCTACCTATCACATCGCCGCTCTCCTTCACTTGGCCAAACCTTTTCTGGGTAAGGATACGCTGCGACTGGAAGCCGATAAACGCCTACCCTTGTTTCATCTGCCGGAAATTCAGCTGGTGGGTTATGATGTGGAAAAATTTCGGTTGAAAAACACGGACCTTGATCTTCAGATTCGCTTCATCAATAAAAATGACTTCGATATCAGCTTCAAAGACATGACTTATTCCGTTGATCTCGGTAAGGAAGGCAATACGATTCGGGGTCAATCGCCGGGGATTACTAAAGTACCCGCCCGCAGTGATAAAGTATATACCATTCCGGTACAGCTAACGATAGGAAAGATGTTGAAAGCCAGCGTACAGATGCTGTTTCAAGGTAAGGATTTTCCATATGCCCTGCACATGGACTGTAAAATGGCATCCAGTAACGATATACTGAAGAATAGTCAGATGAAAACCGTTATTCGTGGCAATCTGGAAGATATCAAAGGCCTTAAAAAAACGGTCGAAGTGAAATCAAAAAAAGATTAACCTCTCATAACCCACACGTTTGAATCAGAAAAACGACTTAGCCCGAGGAAATGACGAACGGGGGCAAACCATTGCTGACCGCTGGATTGAACCTTTTTATGACTTAGTGATTGGTACCGTCATTGGTCAGCTAGCCGATGTGTTTACGGGAGCCGTTTACGCAAAGGAGTACCTGCATTTTTGCAGTCTCTTCATTCCGGCCTGGTGGCTATGGACGGGTTTTTCGTTGTACTTTGATCGGTTTGATCGAAATGCTCGCTTCCAGCAGGCTCTCCTTTTACTGAGTCTGGTTCCTATCATTTTACTTTCTGTGAAGGCTCCCGATACGCTGGAGGGAGACGTGGCAGGATTTACCTGGTTTTACGCGGCAGCCCGTATCCTCTTGGTGGGGTTGTACGTATATACTATCTGGGTAGACGAAGAGGCCCGAAAGCCCGCCCGCCATTTGTTGATAGGTTATAGTGTAGGTCTTGTTTTCTGGATTGTCGGCGGAATTACCCAGAATCACGTGTGGCAGGTGGTCAGTTTGGTCATTGAATTGACAACCCCCTGGCTGGCCCGAAAATCGCTGGAGAAGATTGGACCTACGGAACAACATTTCCCCCAACGACTGGGTATGTTTACGCTCATTGTCGTCGAGCAGAACATCATGGGTATATCCACCTCACTAAGCGAGGGACTTTGGCATTCGTATCGACTCATTGCGGCCGGCTGTGGTTTGATACTGGTGATTCTGCTCTGGTGGTGGTATTTCTTTCATCAGGAAGAATTTCTTAATGGTCGTCTCAAAGGCAATGGGTTACGGTATTCCTTTGGGCATTTGCCGCTCTATCTGGGTACGGGTACGATGGCAATCGGCGTAACGGCCGCTATTGATGACAATGATACGTCCTGGTGGATGCTGGTTTGGGGAATGACACTGTACCTGGCTGCTATGACCTGGATGAGCCTGAAAAAGATAAACGCCGCCCGTCGCCGCCCCTACGTAGGGCTGACCGGGATCACGCTGGCCCTCATGTGGAGTGCAGCCTACCTGATTCAGCTGGGTTGGGAAACGTTGGTAGCGATAACCGGGATTTATGGCCTGTATCTGTTATTAGCGTATCGGATCATTAAAGATCAGGGCGAACCAGTACCCGATGAGCTGAGTGATACGGAAGACGATTCGAAGCAGCCCTTACAGATTGGGTAATAAGCAGTGTATAACACAAAAGCCAGCGATCAGAGCCGGCTTTTGTGTTGAAGAAATAGGATTGTTTATTATAGAGTAACAAGGCGGCTTTTTATTCCGCAGACAAGGTTGGCTTTTAGTTGGTATACAATGTTTATAAAAAGTTTCTAGCAACAAATAGTATCACAGTGGCAGTATTTCTTCCCGTAGGCACGGCTGGTCTTTTAGTCTAGGAGAGGCTTACGGGTTACCGAACAGCCCTATCTGAGCACCAAACTCAGTCTAGGTAAATGACGAAATACTAAAAAAAGTAAAGCTTCGGTTACGGATATTATTCGCGATGGAAAGAGTACGTCCTACTGAGCAGACCTGTCTAGAGTAATAAAACGGACCAAAAAATCAATCTTGTTTCTTCTGATAACTCCCATACAACCCAATCAGCCGTTCGGGATAATTTGAGATAATCCCGTCGACGCCGTAGGAAGCCATACGTTGCATATCTTTTTCTTCATCTACTGTCCAGGGTAACATTCGCATCTTCTTTTCGTGTACTTCTTTCACAGTTTCGGAAGTGACCAGGGTGTAATGCGGACTGTAGTACTGTGGCGTGAATCCCAGTTTGGCCAGGTTATCGGCTACGCTGTCTTTGTTATAAAGCAGCAGCGAAAGGCTTTGTTTGGGGTACTTTTTGTGGAGTTCCTGAAGGGTACGCACGTCGAAAGACTGAATAGTTACGCGGTTGGCGATGCCTTTTTTCTGGATGACCTGCATGAGCAGTTGTACGAATACATCCGGTGAAGGATTGTACTTTCCGTCACCCTGCGGGGAACACTTGGTTTCGATGTTGTAAGCAACCGGCTTCAAATGATGCTTGCGAACGTAAGTTTCCACGCTGTCGATGACTTCCGAAAGCAGAGGTTTATACGTTTTCATTTTCTTTTGCTGCGGAAAATTCGGGTGCGGTTTGCTCCCGGCATCGAAGGTCCGGATGCTGTCGTACTTCATTTGATAGAGAGCGTAGGACTTTTCTTCCTCTTTCGTGATGTCGTTACCATCAGGTTTCCGCATGAAAACGGACGACATATACGGGTCGTGGGAAACCACCACCTTCTGGTCTGCCGAAATAACGCAATCCAGCTCCAGCGTCCGGCAACCCAGCCGTACCGCATGGATCATGGATGTAACCGTGTTTTCCGGGACCAGGCCCATACCGCCCCGGTGGGCCTGTACATCGAGGGTTTGTTGGGCTTGTACACGCGGAAGTACAAGTCCACTGAAAAGTAAAGCGTACCAAAGACGTTTCATCGTCAGGAAATAATAGAGTGAATGGAGAAGAAAGAGCATACGAACGGGAAGGTCCGTCTGCGGATAAAATTGGGTCCAAAAGTAAAGACTTTCCCAAGGGAGCCTGTTACGGCTAGATTAAATCAAAAAGGCTTTCCGTAACGATCGCTTCATGTACCAAGCGTCGTTAAAAAAAGCACCGTTTGCTTTTCCAGACAGAAAAAACAAACGGTGCAGAGAGGTGTCCCTAAAAAACTAGCTGACCAGTACCGGGGCGTTTCGTTTGGACATTCGCAGAAAACGAGCAATCAGGAAAATGGAGGCAAACGTCAGACCACTGATGAAGCCCAGCCACATACCCGAAGCTCCCATGCCGCCGTGAAAGGCAAACCAGTAGCCCATTGGAATACCCACTACCCAGTACGCCACGGCAATGAGCAGGGTAGGCGTTCGGACGTCCTTGATCCCACGTAAGAGGCCCGCTCCGATGGCTTGCGTCGCGTCAGAAATCTGGAAAATGGCCGCAAACAGCAGCAGCATACTGGCCAGCGAAACGACTTCCGCATTGCTGTTGAAGAAATGGGGTAAATGGTCTTTGAGTAGTACAAAACCCAGGGCACAGCAAACGCCGTAAGCCAGAGCCGTAAGTAAGGTACTCTTGCCAATGGTAGCAATCAACGGCCAGTCCGAACGACCAAAGGCATTGCTGACCCGGATGGAACCCGCCTGAGCCAGTCCCATCGAGACCATAAACGTAGCCGACGCACAACTCAGGGCAATCTGGTGGGACGCCTGAGCGACGGCACCAATCGTACCGATGATGATGCCCGAAACGGCGAAGGCTCCCGCCTCCATACCGACCTGCAGGCTACTGGGTACCCCGATGTGCAGCAATTCCTGAATCGTCGAGCGACGCAGGTACCATTCCTCTTTCCGAAGCTGAATGTACTTTTTATACGAATGGTGGGTCAGAATAACCGCCGCCAACGCTATGGTAATCAGCGTACGGGTGATGAGCGTACCCCAGGCGGCTCCCAGTAGTTCGAGTCGCGGGAAGCCCCAGTTGCCATAAATCAACAGCCAGTTAATGAAAATGTTAATGGGCATGGCCGCCAGCGAAAACAGCATGGCCGTGCGGGTTTGTTCGAGGCCATCCGTGAATTGCTTGAGTGTCATGAACAGCAGCATGGGAATAATGGAAATCCCCATCAACTGCATGAATGGCACGGCCAGGGTAGCAACTTCCGGGTCCTGACCCAAGTGAAAGAGGAGGTCTTTCCCGAAAAACAGGGTAAATGAAATCAGCAGGGCCGTTAGGGCACAGATGCAAAAGCCATTGTACAGGTAATGGGAAACCTGACGGGCGTCGTTCTGACCGTGGGCCATGGATACCATCTGGGAAACGGAAATGGTCATGCCGATGCCGATCACAAAGGGAATATTCATGGCATTGAATACCAGCGAAACGGCGGCCAGTTGTTTGTAATTAATGGACCCCACCATGGCTGTATCAATGATGTGCAGGGCCATTTGAGCAAGTTCACCAATAATAATGGGTAAAGCTAATCGAATAGTTTTGAAGGCTTCCGTTTTCATGACTCAATCGTATCGCAACTTAAGAAAGCCGCAAAGGTACGAAAGCTTCCCGAGCAGGTCGGCAAAAAATCCGAAACTAGCGGACGCACTTCCCGCAGAAGGACCATTTTAGGCCACTTGAACCTTCAGAATCGCCGGATTTGTCGCAAGACTATATCATTTTTAACAAATTCCTGTAATTTCAGCGATTCAACCACCCGTCTGCTCAGGTCCGCTTCGGACGAGGCACGGGCGTATCAAAGCCTCTAATTCCTTATGGAAAAATCCAGACGATCGTTTCTTAAAAAAACGGCTCTTACGACGGCCGGACTGACCCTCGGCGGGGTCGGGATGTCCGCCAAAAGTTACGCTAAAATCATCGGCTCCAACGAACGGCTCCAGGTAGCCATTGCCGGATTAGGTCGGCGGTTGGGAGCCTATTTTGAACCCATTGGGAAGAAAGACAGTAACGTCGAGTTGGTATACCTCTGCGACGTAATGCAGAAGCAGCGGGAGTCGGCTCTCAAGCAGTTCTCGAAACATATCGATTACCAGCCTAAGCTTGAAAATGACATTCGGAAGGTCATTGCCGATAAGGATGTCGATGTACTCATCAATGCTACCCCCGACCACTGGCATGCTCCGGGTACCTGGCTGGCAGTACAGGCGGGCAAGCACGTGTATGTGGAGAAACCCTGTAGCCATAACCCCCGGGAAGGCGAAATTCTGGTGGCGATTCAGAAGAAATACGGCAAGGTGATTCAGATGGGAAATCAACAGCGTTCATCGCCGGAAACCATCGATATTATCCATCAAATTCATAATGGAGCCATCGGCACGCCTTATAAAGCCGTGGCTTTTTACGTGGCTACCCGAGGCGAAGTACCGGTACCGAAAAAAGCTCCTGTACCCACGGGGCTGGACTGGGATTTGTTTCAGGGTCCTGCTCCCCGTCGCGAATACACGCACGATACCTGGGATTACAACTGGCACTGGTACGGCTGGACTTACGGCACGGCTGAAAGCGGCAACAACGCCACGCACGAGCTGGACGTCGCCCGTTGGGCCTTACAGGTAGATTATCCTGAATACGTGAATGTGGAAGCAGCGAAACGCCATTTTCCCAACGATGGCTGGGAGATGTACGATACCATGGAAGCGTCGTTCCGTTTTCCGGGCAACAAAATCATCCAATGGGACGGGAAAAGCCGATCGGGTTACAAAACCTACGGCACCGACCGCGGTACCGTAATCTACGGCTCGACGGGTACGGTATACGTTGATCGGGATGGGTACAAGCTCTTCAGCCGGGAAGGCAAGCTGGTGAAAGACAGCAAGGCCAAAGGTTCCGAAGCGGGCACGGCACTGGGCGGTGGCGGTGACATGACGACTGGCCACATGGTTAATTTTTTCGAAGCCATTCGCGGAAAAGCCAAACAAAATTCACCCATTGATGAAGGAGCTAAAAGTGTACTGCTCTGCCATCTAGCGAACATTTCTTCCCGCATTAATAAATCCTTCGAAGTCGATACCAAAAACGGTCACATCCGGGATAAAGAAGCCATGAAGCTCTGGAGCCGCACCTACGAAAAAGGCTGGGAACCACCCGTTTAATTTTTTACGAGCTAAGTACGAAAAAAGCAGCCTCCGAAGGGCTGCTTTTTTTGATGCTGGAAATTACGCACTATTTATGGCTTTGAGCGTAGCATCATTCGGTACGCATGCTTCCGTAACTCTGGTTAAAAATATCCCCGCCCCACATTCGAGTAGGTTACTTTCCATTTCCCCTTGTTACGGTTAAAATACAGGTATTTGTAGCCGTCTTTTAGTGGAAAGTAAGCACAGTCATTAGTCATTTGAATCCTAATGAGCTCACCGGGTTGTGCTTTAATAGAAAAGCTTTGGGCCATTCCGGTGGTCAGGTCACTAATCAAATGTCCGGTAATGGCTACCCGGTTTCCCACGGTAATCGATACGGAGTCATTAAAAAACATCTCGAACGTCAAAACCCGTGAGGAATCGCGGTGAAAAGGCTCGGAGGCCTTCTGGTTGTCCACCTCTTCGCTGACGGTCTTGCACGTCACTTCATTCTCTTTTTTGCAGCCGAGCATGCCCAGGAGAAAGGCACTCAAAACAAGAAGCGGAATACAAAGGAGTCTCATTGCAGATACGTTTGCTCTAAGACCCTTTGTCCGGCCTAAGCGTTGGAAGAGCAAAAAAAAATGGGCAGTCGAACCACCTGTTCGCTACTGAGGCAACTCAAACGGATTGATTTTCTGGGAAGGAACGGAAATCGTTTTCAGAAACGCTTCCAGTTGAAGCTGCTCCGTTTGGGTGAGATGGAGTTTCCGGAGCAGGGGTGAGGTGACAGGCCGCAGTCGTTCGTCTACGACTACCCTTCGCTGAATGGGCGAGGGGTTGCCCAGGTTGTAGTATTCAATAACATCCCGGAGCGTCGGGAAATTGCCGTGGTGCATCCAGGGGCCGGTACGAGCCACTTCCCGCAGCGAAGGCGTACGAAATTTGCCGACGTCCTGAGGATCACCCGTCTGGAGATACTTTCCAAAGTCCTGCTGTGAAGAGCCGTACAGGGTTTGCCCGTCGTTGTGAAACTGATTGTCTGAAAATAAAGGTGAGTTGTGGCAGTTGATACAGCGGGCTTTCGTGCGAAATAAATGCAAGCCCATCACTTCATCGTCGTTCAGCAGCCGGGCATTTCCCTGAACAAAACGATCAAAACGGCTCGGCGGACTGACAACCGTTCGTTCAAACGTGGCAATGGCCTGCTGAATGCGTTTGACCGTCACTTCTTCCGTACCAAAGGCGGCGGCGAAATGCGGCCGGTACCCTTTTACCTTGCGAATATTTCGCTGCATGGTTTTCAGATTCTGAGCCATTTCCAGCGGATCCTGCACCGGGAAGTTCACCTGTTCTTCCAGACTCGCCGCCCGCCCATCCCAGAATAGCCGCTGGTAATGGCCCGTATTGAGAATGGTCATGGCGTTTCGTTTGCCGTTCTGGCGATTGTGACCGAACGATAAATGCCGGCCATCGCCCCAGCCCAGCTCCGGATCGTGGCAGGAGGCACAGGCAATTTGTTTGGATTGCGAAAGTCGCGGATCAAAAAAGAGCAATTTTCCCAACTTCGCTTTCGCTTCCGAATACGGGTTGGAAGCCGGATGGCTAACCTTGCCCAGCACCCCGATTTCCTGAAACGTACCTACGACGGAAGAATCAATCTCCGGTTTAGGCCAGCGGGAAACATCTCCACTGCTGTACAAGTGCCGAAGTTCATCCACCGAATACTCGTGCTGGAAGGCCGTAAGTCCGATGAAAAAGGCTACGGAAAGCAAAAAGAAAAATCGCATAGGCAGTCTACTGAACTTCCCGAAAACCCATGAAAAGCCTTCGGGAAGTAATAAAGAATCGCTACGGTTAAATGCAGTACGAGGCTACTTAATTGAGACTTAATGCGTCCACGCTGATTTTGTAGGTACGCGAGACTTTCGCCGCACCGCCAATGGTCGTTTCGTTGAAATGCACCACCAGATCCATCACTTTGGTTTGGGTATCATACGTACCCTCTCCGCTAATACCAATTTTGAACGGAGCACCGTCTTTACGCGAAATGGTCACGTCCTGAGTTAGTACTTTGACTTTACCCTTCGTGGCACCAACGGCATCCGGAAAAAATTGCAGGACTTTTTCAGCGTTAATTTTTGCTTCCTTGATGTTGTTGGTACCAATCTGAGTCGCGTACAGGGTAACCATTCCAAAAAGATTAACGCCGCTGTCTACCACGTTGGGGTTCGTGAAACCAATGTAGGTAGGATCACTAGCCGGAACCGTTGAAAAGTGGGAAGCAATCCGGTTGGTCCATTTTCTTGCGGTCGAATCGTAGCGATACACGTAGGGCTGGTAATACTGATCGGTTTTATGGAAGACCGAAACGACATCTTTCGAAGCCTGCTCTTCAGCTGGTTTTTCGGGTTCGATGGAATTATCCTTCGAGCAACTGTTCAACAATAAAAGGCCGGCCATCAGGAGGGAAAGGAAGCGAAACAACTTCATGGTGAATGTAGGATTTGTAGTAAGGAATTGAAATGAACGAATTAATACCCCGGATTCTGGGAAATGAGCGGGTTGACCAGCACCGTTCGGGCGGGCAGGGGAAGGATGTAAAAGTGCGAGGGATACGGCAAACTACACCGCAAACCCTGGCAATCCTGTCGAAGCAGCGGCTGGTGCGTACGTGAAAGGTCTAGCAGTAGGAAGCCTTCAAAACACAACTCTTTCCGGCGTTCGAGCCAGATCAGCTTTAGAGCCACCTCGGCATCAGTGCCCTGCAAGGGTACCGCAGCCGTATCGGCCCGCGTCCGGATGGTATTCAGATCCTGGTAGGCCTGGCTCAACTGGCCCAGGCGGGCGGCTGCTTCGGCCCGGATCAGGTAGAGTTCGGACAAGCGGATGACTTTTACACCCGTTGCATTGGCCTCTCCCCGGGCGTACTTTTTACTGAAAGAATATTCGCTACCCGCCATGGTAAGGGTGTTGTACAAGTGGGCTTTGCCCCGCACGTCGGTGGGCGAGTACAGTTGCAATAAGTCGTTGGTGGCGGCCATTTGCAAATAGGTAGTAGAAACACCCGCCGTGGTCGCATCGAAGTAACTGCCCAGGCTCGTACCCGTATAATTGGCCGGAACAGAGACTTCGAAAATGGCTTCCGACGTATTCTTCTGTGACCAGGATTCCACGTAATTCTGATTTGTATACAGGCGATAGGACGCACTGGTAATGACGGCGTTGGCCTGCTTATACGCCTGCTGGTAATCGGCTTTGTGGAGGTACACCCGGGCCAGCAGGGCCCGTACTACGGAGGGGTTCATGTAGTTTTTGGTACTGCCCGAACTCCAGATCGCCGTACTGTTTTCGAAAAGTACCAGCGATTGTTCCAAATCCGCAAGGATTGCTGCGTAACATTCCGCCACACTGGCTCGGGGACGCTGCGATTCCGTCACTAAAATGGGTTTCAAATTCAGGATGATACCCGGATGCGACGCATCTGCTGTATACGTATAGGGCTGGGCGTACAACTGGACCAGATCGAAATGAATCATTGCCCGCAGTGCCATTGCTTCGGCTACGAGCCGCGTTCGTGTACGTTCGGAGCCATTAGGAATCTGCGGAGTCCGGGTAATAATGTTATTCAAGTTGTTGAGAATTGCGTACAACTGGGCGTAGGTACTGTTCATGCTCCCGGCGTCGGGATCGGCCGTAAAGTTGTACACGTCGCCTAGGATCTGCCGGTTGGTCGCCGAATACTTGAGATTGCCCCCTGCGAGGTCGGGATAAAACGTCCGGTTTCCGTTCAGGTAATTACTTTCAAACAGCGAACGATAGGCTCCGCTCAGGGCCACCGTAGCCGACTCAATGTCCTGAAAGGTTTCTTCCAGTGAAATTTTATTTTGAGGCTCTTTATCAAGCAAAGCCTGACAACTGCCCAATACCGCCAGCAAGCCCAGGACTCCCAGTTTTCGCACGAGGCGTTTGTACGATGGTATGAAAGAAAACATGATGCGTTTACAAACTAAGATTTAAACCTACACTGAGCGTACGGGCTTCGGGAAAGGCAAAGCGGGTTTCTCGTACGCCATTACGTCCCGTGGGACTTTTGTCCTTGTAGCAGTACGCAACGTTGGTAACATTGAGGAAGGCGGAAACACCCTGCATCCGAAGCCGTCTGCTCAAGGCGGAAGTCAGACTGTAATGGAGCGTAACGTTGGAAAGCTTCAGGTGCGTCAGATCCTGTAGGTACCGGGAAGAGTTGGTTACCAGTCCTTTTTCAATTAACAACTTCGAGACGGGTGCTACATCCCCGGGTTTCTGCCAGCGATCCAGCAGATTGACACTCATGTTGGAATGCTGTATGTTCCTTCCATCGCCCATAAATTGGGTGGGTTCCATCCGATTTTCGCCCAGGTTATATAGAATATTGAGCGTCAGAGAGAATTGCTTGTAGCTCAGTTCGTTCACCCAGCCCCCCTGAGCTTTGGGCAGGCGATCGCCCAGCACGACGTAACTCGAACGGGGATAGGTGCGAATGGTGGTTCGGTCCACGACAGAGCCATCGGGAGCGTAGAATTGCTCATTACCCGTCTCCGGATTCACGCCCGCCCAGCGAATCCCCCAGATCGCCGTGGTACTGTAGCCTTCCCGAATGGCGGCGTTGGCCTCGCTCGCAGTAGAGGCCGGGTCGCTGTACACGGAAGTAAAACCCTGATTGTACTGCAAAATCCGGTTGCGGTTAAAACCCGTCGTCAGCGTCGAACGCCATTTAAAGTGCTTGCTCTGAATGAAGTGCGTTTGCAGCGTGATATCAAAACCCTGATTACGCATATTAGCGGTATTGTAGGAAATGCTACCATAACCCGTTTCCAGCGGAACTTCTACGTTGGAAATCAGGTCGTGGATCGTATTCTGATAATATTCCGCCGTAATTGAAAGCCGGTCAAACAGCGTAAGATCCAGTCCCAGGTTGAGTTTCAGGTTTTTTTCCCAGCTTAAATTGGGGTTGGGAGCGGAAGAAGTTTCCGGTACGGCAGCTACGTAGCCGTTATAATTGCCATAACTAAAATTGTACAGACCCCGGGCGGCATACGAGCCAATGCGGGAATTGCCCGTTGAGCCGTAGCTGGTTCGAAGTTTCAGAAAAGTAAATGCCGGATGATTTTGCAAAAACGGCTCCTTGCTGATAATCCAGCTCAGACCGACGGCGGAATTAAGGGCCAGGTTGAAATCACTGCCAAACATGGACGACTGATCCGCCCGGATGCTGCTGGTAAACAGGTACTTTTTCTTAAAATCGTACGTAGCCTGAGTGTAATACGAAACAGTTGCATTTTCCTGTCTGGAAGAAGAAGCGGACTGGCGGGTAGCCTGGCTGATCTCCCGAATGCGATCGTAGGTAAAGTTCGTGCCTGATCCGGCCAGTAACACGGTTCGCTGGTCCTGGGCTTCCAGTCCTGCAATCACCTGCACGGAATGCTTCTGTTGGAAGGTTTGGGTATACGTACCCTGCAGATAGCCCAGCCAGCCCAGGGTCTGCCGATCAAAAATCTGTAACTGTCCGCCTTTGGTACTACCCGTCGCGTTTTTGGCTGAATCGTAGCTTACATCCTTACTCTGCGAAAAATTAGTTCCGATGGTTCCCGAAATCGTAAAGTTCGGGGCAACCGCGTAGTGCAGATTGGCGTTGCCATTAAAAGCCAGTGCATCGGTAACGGCCTCATTTTGAGCCAGCACGGCTAAGGGGTTGGGCACACCCAGTAAGGTCGTAAAGTTCCCTTCCGCATCGTAAGGCGACAGGTTAGGGGGGAGGTACGCGTTGTTTTTGAAGTTATCGAGTCCGCTTTTTTTAATAATGGTCGGTGATAGTGTTACGCCTAGTTTAAGTTTCCGATTCAGGATACTATTTACCTTCAAGCTCAGATTGATCTGCTGCAAATCATTCTTCAGTGCACTGGCCTGCTGGTAACGATAGCCCGTTGAAAAGCGGTAGGTCGTGCCTTCCTTACCCCCCGAGACATCCGCATTGATCGCCGTGTAGGAAGCATTCCGGGTGGTAAGGCCCAGCCAGTCGGTATCAATTGTAGAGCTACCGGCCTGGGCGGCGGCCTGCGATTCCGTGAAACCACTGTTGAGCAAGGCTTCCCGTTTGAGTGTAAAATACTCCGGACCACTCAACAGCTTCATGCGGTTGATGAACGTTGACACGCCCCGGGAGACGGAGACGTGAGCCGCCGTCCGGCCCGCTGAGCCTGCTTTGGTGGTAATGATGATGACTCCGTTGGCCGCATTGGCTCCGTAAATGGTAGTCGCCGAGGCATCCTTAAGAATGGAAATAGAGGCAATATCCTGCGGATTGATACCCGCGATGGGGTTAATCAGCGTTTCACCGGAGAAGATTTGAGCGGCATCGCCGCGTTCCTGCTCCATGATGGGGATACCATCGATGACAAACAGCGGTTGCGTCGAGGTCGTTCGCGTACCACCAACGGGTGTAAGCGTACCCTGACCACGAATGTTGATTTTCACGGGTGTACCCAGTTGCGTCGTCGGTTCCACGTATACGCCAGCGGCGAGTCCTTCCAGCATTTTGTCGAAGCTCTCAATGGGTCGATACGGTTGTAATTCTTTCGCGTTGATCTGCGAAATGCTACCGATTACCTCCTCTTTGGGTGTGCCGTTGGTATAGGCATTGGTGATGACCAGTTCATTCATTTGCCGGGATTCGGGTTCCATTTCGATATCCAGCGTGGACGATGAACCCAGGGGCTGGGAAAGGATCGGCTTCATGCCCACCATCCGGAACTCCAGCCGGGCCTGGTTCAGGTCCACGGCCGAAATCGTACCCGTGTAGTAGCCTTCCGCATTGGTAACGGCCAGCACGCGTCCCGTTGACGAACGCACCGATACCCCCGGTAAGGGTATTTTCTCGGACCGATCCATGACCCGGCCGCTCACGCGTCGCTGGGCCTGCGTCCGTACCAGAATGCGATTGCCTTTTTGCAGAAAAGCCAGATTGCTGAGGCTGGACAGGTCCCGTAAAATGACCGGGAACGGCCCCGTACTGTTGAAATCAAACCGGCGTTTAAGGGGAATATCCTGGGCGTCGTAGTGAAACTGAACGCCCGCCTGTTTTTCGATTTCTGAAAAAATAGTAGTCAGGCTGGCTTGCTGGAGTCGTAGGGTAAGCTGCTGGGCTCCCGCCTGATTCCATATGCCAAAACTAATCCAAAGGGCTACAAGCAGCCCAGGTACCCGTGTAATCATTGCTCCGCTCTTAAATAAATCGTACGCTGATGGATGCTATAAGTCAGGTGTTTAGAGAAGCAAATAGTTTCAAGGACCTGGCGAACGTCCTCCCGGTGGAAGGTGCCCGTATACTGCCAGGGTTGGGTTGGATGTTGGAGAATCAGTTGGTAGCCGTAGGTTCGCTCCATGGCTTCCGCAATGGTTTTAAAATCAGCATTTCTGAAAACCAGATAGTCGTCCTTCCAGCCGCTGACGGCCAGCGAATCGAAGCTGGTTTGCCTGAGCTGCTGCCGGGCTAGCTGGTACACGGCCTGCTGGCCCGGCAGCAATTGAAGCTGTTGATGAAGCGTATCTTCCAGTTGTACTTTTCCTTTGAGTAAAGCCACCGAAATCTCCGACTTTTGTGGGTAAGCTGACACGTTAAATTCAGTTCCGAGTACCCGGGTTGTTAACCCGCCGGTACGCACCAGAAACGGTTTCTGGGCATCATGGTGGATGGAAAAGTAGGCTTCTCCCTCAAGTCGAATTTCGCGGGTGTTTGAAACAAAAGCCTTAGGGTAATGAATGGTACTGGCGGCGTTCAGAATCACCGTACTGCCGTCCGATAAGGTCAGTTTGGTTTTTTTGCCATTCGGGTTCGAATAATGTACCCATTCCGTAGGCGGTGTTTTCGTACGGGTTTCGCGGTTTACGTACCAAAAACCCACTCCCAGACTTACTACCAGCAAAATCGAAGCGGCAATGAGCCAGGGTTTTCGTTGGGGCAACTGTACCGTCGGGGTTTCGTCGATGTAGGCCTGTAAACGGTCTTTTTCCTGTTCAAACTCCAGGGCGGGCAATCGTCCGGTCAGCAGATCAAGCAGGCTTTCGGCCGCTACGACTTCATCGAGCTTCTCCGGGTGCGTGCGTATCCAATGCTCCCAGAAGGCAACGGCCTCCGGGTCGCTTTTCAGATAGTAAGCCAGAAAGGATTCGTCGGCGGCAAAGTCTTCGGCCTGGTAATGATCCATGGTTGACTGCGTTTGAAAACCAGTGCAGGAAAGCAGTCATTTTTACCGGTGGATATTGAATTATTTTTAAAATATCAAGACAAAGTGCTGTATAACAGGCTATTGGATAGGTAAATTTTTAGAAAAGAAAAGTACAAGCCTTACCGTACCAGAAAGAAAAGGAGTAGGCTCATCAGAACCTGTACGTGTTTGCGAAGCGTTTTCAGGGCTTCGGATATCTGATTGTATACGGTGCGGGGCTGCACCTGTAGCTGCTCGGCAATCGACTCGTAGCTGAGTTGTTCGTAGAACCGAAGGCGGATCATTTCCCGCTGGCCGGGGGTAAGTTTGGTTAGCAGCTGCTGCATGCGAAGGCGGTTGCCCTCGTCGGTTTGCTGGTCCATGAGCACCTCTTCGTAGGAGCGTTCGCTGGGCTGAGGCGTCGTCACCTGAAGCGAATCGAAGGAAAACGATTGCTCTTTCAGCAATTTCCGTTTGAGGTAGGTAAATAGATAGGACTTGATCTGTGTTACTTCCGGCAAGTGAAATCGGCGGTCCCACAATTCACAAAATAATTCGTGAATGGCATCTTTCACGAGTTCGCGGTCCGTACTAACCCGGCAACCGAACGTATACAAGGCCTGGTAATAAGACTCGTAGAGGCTTAGAAAAGCGGCTCGGTTGCCTTTTCGGAGTTGATTCCAGTAGGTATGTTCAGTCGTGTCAGCCATTGAATGGCCGCAAAAGTAGTGAAATTATTTATAATCATTATAAATAGAAAACAGATCTGCCCGGATCCGGGCAGATTTTCTGGTGAGAAGCGGCTCTTTTACGTGGCCGCCGGGCTAAATATAGGCAGGATTAGTAAAATAAAGGTTATTTAATTTGGACTAAATACAAATAGCGTTCTAGTTTTGTAGCTGTTGAGAAAACAGACGCACGTTTCCCGACGCACGATCCCATTCTCTAAGGCCCGGTTTATACCCATCTTAAATTTCTTTGTACAACCAATGTCCCTGTTTCGAAAAGTTAACAACTGGCTCCATTTGTGGTTAGGACTCATTTCCGGTGTCATTGTCTTCATTGTCTGTATCACCGGATGTATCTGGGTGTTTAACGATGAAATTACCGCCCTGCTGGAGCCCAACAGTCGCATTGAAAAACAGAACAAACCCGTTCTCAAACCCTCGGAACTCAAGCAAATCGCCTCAAACGTGTTTCCGGGTAAACGCGTCGTGTACGCCATTTACCGCATGGGTCGGGCTGCCGAGGTTTCGCTGGGCGAAGGACGTCGGGGTGATCACACCGTCAGTTTGAATCCCTATACGGGTGAAGTACTGGGCAAGAAGGTGCTCGAAAAAGATGGAACGGACTTCTTCCGCTTCATTCTCAACGGTCACCGGGCGTTGTGGCTGCCGTATCCCATTGGTCGGCCCATTGTTAATTACGGTACCCTCGTGTTTGTGGTGTTGCTGATTACGGGACTGATCTGGTGGTATCCCAAGAAATGGAATAAAAGTACGATAGATAAGAGCTTCAAAATAAAGTGGGGAGCTTCATTCAAACGCCTTAACCTTGATCTGCACAACGTACTCGGCTTTTACTCGTTACTATTTTTACTGGCCATTGCCATGACGGGTATGGTATACGGCATTGAATGGTACAGTAAAGGCTTGTACTGGGTTACTTCGGGAGGCGATCATCTGCCGCCTTTTGCCCGGAATAGCTCAGATACGTTACAAGCCCAAAAATTCTACACCGTGGATCAGGCGATGGACAAGGCCTGGAATACGGTCATCAGCCGTCATCCCGAAGCGGAAGGATTTTTCTACAGCTATCCAAGTCCTAAAGACGCCAAAGCTCCGATTTCCATCACCATTTACCCGAGCCGTACGCATTTCTACGATAATCAGGGGTACGCCTTCGATCAACATACACTCAAGGAATTTCCGAAAGATAAAATCTATGGCAAGCCCTTTGCTGAAGCTTCCACCGGGCTCAAATCCGCCGTATGAACTATGATATTCACGTGGGAAGTGTACTGGGCTTTCCGGGAAAAGTACTAGCCTTCCTGGCCAGTTTAATTGGAGCTTCCCTGCCGGTTACGGGTTTTCTGGTCTGGTGGAACCGCAAAGGTTTTGGTAAAGGGAAGGGTAAGAAAAAAGCGAGTGGTGACCGTACATTGCGTCCGGCGAATGCCACCCCGGCCGCCGGCCGACGTTTAAACCCGTCATGAACCATACCCGCCAGACACTTCCAGAAAATAGCTAGTCGTTTGCAGCACAAAAGCCCCTCCGGTTCAAGTACCGGAGGGGCTTTTTCGTTTACCAACCCTCAGAAAGAGCCGATGGATTCCATAAGATGCTTAAGCTAACCTATATACGGAGTGAGCTGACCGACATGATGTTGTCCATACCTGACAGAGTGCTTTCAACCTCAAATCTGAAACAACGCTCAAACCTCAAACCCCTCAGACCAGCGTAGCCAGCGACTGATTATTGAAACCGCTTAATTCATCCAGGCGTCCTTCCCGAACTTTCTTCACCCAGGTGGGATCTGAAAGCAGCGAACGTCCGATAGCCACCAGATCAAAATCTCCACGATCCATGCGGCGAAGGAGTTCATCAATCGAACTGGCCTGAGAGCTTTGACCCTGGAAGGCACCCATGAAGTCGCTGTTCAGGCCAATGGAACCTACCGTGATGGTGGCTTTACCCGTTACTTTCTTTGCCCATCCGGCAAAATTCAGGTCTGAACCTTCAAATTCGGCTTCCCAGAAACGGCGTTGTGAGCAGTGAAAAATATCTACACCGGCATCGGCCAGCGGATTCAGCCAGGCTTCAAGTTCCTGGGGCGTTTTAGCCAGCTGAACCGTGAAATCCTGTTGTTTCCACTGCGATAATCGCAAAATGATGGCGAAATCATCGCCTACGGCCGCCCGCATCGCTTTCACGACTTCCACACCAAAGCGGCTCCGTTCGGCCAGGGTTTTTCCACCAAAAACGTCCGTGCGGGTGTTGAGGCCTTCCCAGAAAAACTGATCGACCAGATAGCCGTGGGCTCCGTGAATTTCCAGGGAATCGAAACCCAGCCGCTTGGCTTCCGCCGCGGCCTTAGCAAAAGCGGCGATGGTATCAGCAATGTCCGTATCGGTCATGGCGACCCCGCCCGTCTGACCCGGCATAACGTAGCCTGAAGGACCTTCGAAGGGTTGGGAAGGCAACCAACCCGACTGGCTGGGTTGCATCACGCCCATGTGCCACAGCTGGGGAGCCATGGCTCCACCGGCCTGATGTACGCCATCAATAACTTTTTTCCAGCCAGCAAGGGCTTGGTCACCGTAAAAATGAGGAATGCTGGGTTCGTTGGAGGAGGCAGGACGATCAATGACCGTACCTTCCGAAAGAATAAGACCAACTTCTCCTTCCGCCCGGCGGCGATAATAAGCCGTGACGTCATCCGTTGGTACACCCTGGGGCGAAAAGGCCCGGGTCATGGGAGCCATAACGATACGGTTCCGCAGGTGTAATGATTTAAGATCGAAAGGGCGAAACAGGGCCTCTACCTTTTCAAGGTCTGCAAGGGTTTTCATGGGAATGTACGGTTAATATCTAGGCGTATTCATTAGCCCCACAGTTTCCTGTGGGGCTAATGAATACGCAAAACGGGATGCATAGGTTCCTGAAAGCAAGTAGGGATAGTTTAATTAGCTAGTGACAAATTTGTCACCATACACAAAAAGGTGTGTACGAACGCAAGGATCCCAGGCAATACACCTGCGGATGGCGGTTACGGGAGAAATTATTGATGGTAAGTGGAAGCCAGCAATTATTTTTTGCCTGAGTGGGGAACTTCGGCGACCCAGTGAATTACAGCGGAGCATACCGCAGGCCAGTCGCCGGGTACTTAATGCTTGGGGTCTTCAATAGGAGCAGGCGTTTGAAAAAATTTGGAAGGGAAAATGCTCCATGCCCGGAAGAGGCCGCTTCAGAATCTTAATTCTAAAATGAGTTGATGTTTACACTGAATCTGGTTTTCCCAAATCGGTTGAGGATAGGCTTCGAGAAAATAGTTGTAGCGGACGTCGATGAGATCAAAGCCCACTCGCTGATAGAGAGCGAACTGATTAATGCTGGAATTGCCAGTCTTAATGAGTACTCGAGGGCAGTCTTGTTGGCGGGCTACTTCTATCAAATGGAGCAGCAGCATTTTACCCCATCCCTGGCCTTGGTAGGACGGAGCAATGGCCAGGTTGACAATTTCAGCTTTTTGCTCCTGAACTTGTAATAACCCCACACCTTGTGTTTCCCCCTTAAGTTTCAGTAGATAAATTTGACTCAATGGCAAGTATTCCCTAATTAGTTGCGGGTTTTCATCCGCTAACAAAAGCAGATCCATGGGTAAAGGCTCGTGGGGCTGGAGGGGAGTAATCGAATAGAGCACACGTTTAAGATTAAAAAATAACTAAACCCAAAGGTACACACGACAAGCTTCGTCTGTACGCAGCGGGTGATTCAACGAAGCATAGCTAGGCTTGAGACTTACGCTTGCTCTCCCTCGTACAAACGAACTATTTCTGATCCTGCCGTTTTATTTAAGGGTTTTATGAACTTAGTGTAGTAGTTACTCGTTTTACTACTACACTAGCGAATTTCCAAACGAGAAAAGGGGCTAGTAGTATATTGCCTTTAATGGCCTATTGCGTTCTTACACTGCTTCGGCTTGGGTTGGCAACCTGACTCGCTTCGGTTAATCCAAGATCTTTATCTCCCTTCATGGATACTGGTGTACTGGTTCAAAGGATTCAGCACCGTTACCTCTTACGATCTATTTAATGTACCTAACCTCCGCTTAAACTTTGCATGCGGATGAATTACCTGATTTACTAAGACATCAGATCCCTTTCATCGAAAGGTTAGGCTAATGCTATCCTTATGCAAAACCAGTTAAAATTTACCAATACGAATCGTTCGCAATTTTTTGCTACCGTTCGTCAACGCGTGGATACTTACTTTAAAGACAACGGAATTTCACCTCATGCCAATTCAGCCATGTGGTGGAAAGCGATTTTCTTTCTGGGCGGGTTTTTCCTGCTGTATGGACTCCTGCTTTCCAACCAGTTTAACGTCTGGGTGATGCTGGGCTTTGCAGTGGGGTTGGGAATGTTTGCGGCTTTTATCGGTTTTAATATTTCACATGATGCTTTGCACGGTGCTTTTTCTTCCAAAAGTTGGGTAAACCGGATCTTAGGGGCCAGTTTTTATCTGGTCGGAGCAAATCCGTACGTATGGAAGATTACGCATAATATTGTCCATCACACCTATACCAACATTCCCGGCCACGATGAGGATATTGAAATTGCTCCCGGTCTGATCCGGGTGGATACGGACGAGCCCGTACGGCCCTGGCAACGGTATCAGCACTGGTATGCATTTGCTTTGTACTCACTGGCGTCTTTGTCCTGGGTGTTTCGGAAAGATTATATCAAGTTTTTCAAAAAGCAGATTGGTCACCATGAAAACCAGTCACACCCGAAACGCGAATACGTCAAGCTGTTTGCTGCCAAGCTGGCGTACTATTTCCTGTTCCTGATTTTACCCTATCTGGTTCTTGAGCTGAGCTGGTGGCAAATTGGTATTGGCTTTCTGGTTATGCATCTGGTTGAAGGAATCGTGCTGGGCTTAGTCTTTCAGTTAGCCCACGTTGTGGAAGGTACATCCTTCCCCGTTCCTTCAGACAAAGGAGCGATTGAAGAGGCCTGGGCCATTCACCAGTTACGCACCACGGCGAATTTTGCTCCACGTTCGGCGGTGGCTGCCTTTTTCTGCGGTGGCCTGAACCGTCAGATTGAACACCATTTGTTCCCGAAAGTGTGTCACATTCATTATCCGGCTCTTACTCATCTGGTTAAGCAAACGGCCGCAGATTTTGACCTGCCGTATCTGGAAAATCGAAGCTTCTTTTCGGCCTTGCACTCCCATTACCGTTTACTAAAACTACTAGGGCGTCCGGCCTGATCCCGTACCAGCGGAAGCCTGACCCTGCCGTAGGGATTTTTTGCTCACCTATAAATGAAAAACCATGTTACAAATCGCCCAGTCCGTAGGTTGTGTTGTTGCTTATCTGCTTGTAAAGATGGATTGGAATAGTCTTCGCGAGCGTACATTCCGACCCGTACTCATTCCGGATCGCATCCGGATGAGCTGGAATAAATAGCAGCTATAGTCGCGTAATGTCCCGGTTCGTGCAGGAGTAACCTCTTGTACGGACCGGGATTATTTTTTGCCCGAAAACCAGAACGCCGTAGCTGGGCATAGGCCAATAAAAAGCCCACGTGGCGTTTTTTTACTACCTTGCTTTTTTTTTGAGTTCAATCGTGTTCCAGGGCGGGTATGGAAGAAACCCACAGAAGGGATGAGTAGAAAAATTTTAGTTACCGCCGATCAGATTGCTACATCGAGCACAGGTTTGTATCATTTTGCCTTCGAACTGATTAAACAGCTTCAGGTACATCAGACCGACGAGCTGGATTTACAATACCTGATCCCCCGGTCATTTACGAAAATAAAGCCCTTTGGGGAGGCCCATTACCGAACCCGGGGTGTGCTTACGAATTTGCGGTGGAAGAGTATTCCGGAGTTTGATCTGATACATTTTACGCAGCAAAATCCGACGCTGCTCAAGCCCCATAAAATCATTGGTCGGAAAATCCTGACCATTCATGATTTAAATTATCGCTACGAATATCCCGTTGATTCGGCTCCTTACCGGCATTTTCAGGCTCAAACTCGCCGGTACCTGGATCAGGTGGATGCCATTACCACCATTTCTCAGTACGCGGCCCGTGATATTGCCGAACACCTGCAGTACCCACTTGATCAGATTCGGGTCATTTATAATGGCGTAAACGTATCGACTATCCCGGCGGAAGAGCTGGCTTGGCACCAGCCCGGTTTCCGGCCTGAACGCCCTTTTTTATTCACCGTCGGGACGGTGATGGCGAAGAAAAACTTCCATGTTTTGCCAGCCATGCTGGCTAATCTGGACTACGACCTGATCATAGCCGGTCGAATCGACGACCATAGTCTGGAGTACTATAAACTGATCAAACGGGAGTGTGAACGCTTTGGGATTGCCCCCGGACGCGTGCATCTGCTGGGCGAAACGTCAGAGATTGATAAACACTGGTACTACCAGCACTGCAGTGCTTTTGTGTTTCCTTCAATTGCTGAGGGCTTTGGACTGCCGGTTCTCGAAGCCTTTAGCTACGAAAAGCCCACGTTTTTATCCACGCATACGGCCTTGCCAGAAGTAGGGGGGGAAGCGGCGTACTACTTTGACAGTTTTCACCCCGATCGCATGAGTGAAGTAGTGAAGCAGGGACTAACCGATTTTCCGTATTCGAATAAAATTCAACTGGCTCGGGATCGGGTGACTGAATTTTCCTGGGAGAAAGCTGCTCAGGCGTATCTGGCGTTGTATAAGGAGATACTTCGGTAATGATTCGCCGGGAGGCTGATTAGATGGCCCGGCGAATCCACACACTCAGATAGTAGCCCCAGATCAAGGCCAGGATTACAATCACCGCGTAGGTGATAATCCACGCCCAGTTCCAGGAGGACATCTTTTCAAATAGTTTTTTCATTCGTACATGCAGCGTAACAAACGTAGCGACAGACGCGACATTCGACCCCGCAATATAAGCCCCGCTTTTTAATGCGAAAGGCCAAAAATTGATTTCTTGGGGCTTTTTCTGCGATTTCACTGCTTTTGAACGAGATAGGTAAGGCCTTTTATTACCCGGGAAAACGACCCGAATAGTCGTCAATAACCTGGGGTTTTAGATTAATACTGGTACTAAATCTCGTAAAATCAGTCGCTTACTTATCAAAAGAAAGCTTTAGCGATCTAAAGATTAGGTTTGTAATAAAAAAGCTAGCTATTTGGTGGCGTAAACACTTTACGTTCGGGGCCCTAGCGGTTTAATAAAGGGTGCCGCGAAACTTTGGTTATAGTAAACCCTAACTGGTCTCTGGTTAGGGTTTATCATTAGGAAAAGTGTGTAGAAAATAGAAGTAGTAAACCAAAAAAAAACTCCCCCATGAAGCACGAGAGAGTTTTGTGTTCAACCTTCAACCTATCTACTTCAAAAGTACAGTCTACAGCCCTTAAACAGCAGTTTATTCTACGAATCGCAGGCTTTTTGCTTCCAATCGTACCTTCTGCTCGTTAAGCGTTTGGAGGGGATTACGAGTGGCCAGGGGCGGTACGGTTATAACGGGATTATTCCCCCTTTACAACGTCTAAATTCAGCTCTATTTCCCCCGGTTACTTCCCGGTTTAAAACTATTCCGTTACCTTGTTATAAAGGTTGGTAAAGAAACCTTTTGATGCCTATGAAAGCGTTTCGTTTATGGGGTGGATTACTTCTTTTGCTGGGACTCCTATACGGCGTTCAATACGTCTATCATCGCTGGCAACGGCCCTGGGCTTACGACTCGGCAACGCCCCGGCTGGTAGGGCACTGGTTCGGACCGTTTAAAGATCCCGATGGCGTTCCAAAAACACTTGAGCTGGAAATTTTTGAACCAGAAGTGGACTGGTTGTATCGGCGACGCCATCGGAAAAATGATCAAAATTTTAAAGGACTGGCCCGGGTAAAAAGCCGACTGGGTATGGAACAATACCGCGTTGAAGGGGTCATCCGGAATACAAAGCAGCAGACCCTGAACCGTATTACCTTTTTATTTCAGGACGAACAAACCCGGCTGCGTAATAATTTTAATCTGATGACTGCAGAGGAAGGCGGTAACTGGGAATCTGAAGCCCTGACCCTGACGCTTACGTTCCGGTATATCACCGAACGTGGAAGTGCCTTCTCCAGCAGCAATGATCTTCGTTATACAACGACGGTTCCGGTCCGTCTGAAACGGATGAACCCGTAACCCTGAAGTAATATTGAGCGGAAAAAATAGGCTTGGCTCTGTTGAATCCTGCAAATTGTCGTACTTTCGCGGCTCAATTGGTGCCCAGTGGATCACTCATTGGGCTTAAAAGGGAATCCGGTGTAACTCCGGAGCAGTACCCGCTGCTGTAAGTTCCGAACGAGTCTAGTGTTTTGAGTTTAGAGTGCAAAATAACTCTAAACCCCAAACTCAAAACTCCCAACGTTTCTCAACGATACAAACCACTGTGCCTTCGAGCATGGGAAGGGGTTGAGAAAGGAACGAGCCAGAAGACCTGCCATTGAAATCATACCAACGTGCTTTCGGGAAGAAAAGCAGGAGGCTAGCCTAATCGGTGAGGAGACGCTTGCGTCATCCTCTAGCTTTGTTTTCCCGTAAGCAATAGAATCCATCCGGGAAAACGACATGATTCATCCTTTACTGCTCGATTCGTTCGTACTGGGCATTCAGCACTCCTTCGAACCCGACCACCTGGCGGCTGTTTCCGTCCTGACCAGTGAAAAAAAGAAAGGTCAGCTGTGGCGGGTAGCCTGGCGGTCTTCGCACTGGGCGTTAGGGCACGCTTTTTCACTCATTCTCTTTGCCTGCCTGATCTTACTGCTTAAATCCCAGCTATCTCTGGAAGTTGCCTCCTGGGTTGAATACGTGGTAGGGCCATTAATGATCTATCTGGGCATTGTTGCCATTCGTAGAAACTTCAAAAATGACCTGGTACGCCCAACGGATGCATCCAACGCGGCAGCTACGCCATTAAACCGCTCCTTCGGCGTGGGAATGATTCACGGACTGGCGGGTACCGGAGGGGCCTGTACAGTTGCCCTTACGCTGGCAGCTAAAGACGCTTCTACCGCTGTCTGGATCATCATCATTCAAAGCCTGAGTATTCTGCTGGCTATGACTGTCTATGGTTGCGTTTTTGCCTTTTCACTACAAAAAGTAGCCCAGCGAACGGAACGTGTGCTTCGCTGGATGAATTATGTCATTGGCTTTTTTTCGATTGCAGTGGGCATCCTCACGCTAATTGACTCATTCTAGGTTATTGCTTTCGTATTCGTTTACTCTCTATTACTCATTCATGTTTTCTTCCCCCCAGAAAAAAGCCCTTTGGGCCAGTATGCTTTTATTGCCTGGACTGGCTTACGCTCAAACACCAGCGGACTCGGTGTACGCCCTTCAACCCATCGTGGTGACGGCGACCCGCTCGGAGGCTACCTTAGCCGAGGTGCCCCGCAGTTTACGCGTGATTACCCGTCAGGACATCGCTTTAACTCCCGCCAACGATTTGACGGATATTGCCAAGAAAACCGCTGGCGTACACGTCATTCAGTATCCGAACCTTTCTTCGGGTATCGGAATTCGCGGTTTTCGGCCCCAGTTTTCGGGATTGAATCAACGCACGCTGTTACTGATTGATGGCCGCCCGGCGGGGGCTACTAACCTTTCGACGATCTCTCTCAATGGCGTTGAACGCATCGAGGTACTGAAAGGCCCCGCCTCGGCTCTATACGGATCGCAGGCCATGGGCGGCGTAATTAACGTCATCACCCGCCGATCTCAGGGAACGCCTCAGGGATCCGCGTATGTGGAGTACGGTAGTTTTAAAACCCTGCAGGCGGGTCTGCAAACGGGTGGCAATCTAACCAAACAGCTGGATTACGATTTGTCCTTTGCCTACTTTCAGCGGGCCAATGATTATAAAATCGGGAAGAATAACTGGTTACGCAATGCCTTCGATTTTCGCAATGCGGTCAAACATTACGCTAACCAACCGGATGTGGAGGTCGATGACCGTACTGGCGATGGTCAAACCCGACCGTATACGCAGCTGAGTTACTATACCGGAGCCTTGCGACTGGGCTATCAACTGAGTTCGAAATGGAGGCTGGACGTTCGCGGCGAAACCTTTCAGGCCCGAAATGTACAGTCGCCCGGCGATATTGCTTACGGCATCACGGAATCCAGCAGTAAGGACGTCGAGCGGGCCTCGGGTGAAGTCGCTTTGTCGGGGAATCTGGGGGCCCATCAGCCGAGTCTGAAAGTGTTCACCGCGGATGAATCGAACACGAATTATACCCTCAATGCTTCCGGCAAACCGGTGGTTCCGTACCGTTCCAACCGTACCGCCAACGCCTGGACGGGCGTACAGGTCAAGGATGTATGGACACTGGGGCAGCATTCCCTGGTCGTAGGTTACGATTACCTGAAGGCTTCGACCAAAGGCCGTCGCTGGGCAGACTTAACCACGGAACGGGCTCCTACGCAGCCGAATTACGCGTTGATTTCTTCGGCCTTTTACGCTCAGGCTAATTTGAAATGGGGCAAATTAACGCTTCAACCCGGTCTGCGATTTGATCAGATTACCTTTGATGTACAGACCACGCCCTTGTTGACTGCCTACCAGCCGGGTAAAAAGACGAACCCGTTTCTGAGTCCGAGTGTAGCCGCCGGGTACGAGATTCTGGAGAATTTACGGATAAAAGCCAGCGTAGGACGAGCCTTTGTTACGCCGGATGCCTACAACGTAGCCGGATACTCCGAAGCTCGTACGACGGCTGGAAAAATTGCGGTGACGAGCGGTAATCCCGATTTGAAGAATGAAAGCAGCTGGAGTCAGGAAGTAGGGATTTCCTTCGAAAAAAGTGGCTTCTACGCCAATGCCACCTATTTTGCTACGCAGGTGAAAGACCGGATTGCCCGACTGGTGACGGCGGTGAACGAACCTGTGGGGAATGGTGATGTCATTGTTTCGCGGACCCGTTTTGTGAATGCTGCCGATTCCGATATGAACGGTCTGGAAGCCGAAGCGGGGTATGGGAAGGAAGGCGTCTGGAAGGTATACGCCAATCTGACGTCCATGTTTGAAGCCAAAGAAGTCATTGTAGGTACCGATGATTCACGTACCAGCCGTGATATTGCCAACGTAGCCCGGAATCTGGTTTCTTATGGGGCGGAGTATAGTCCGATCAACAATGTTCGTCTGCGACTGACCGGACGTTACGTAGGCTCCCGCAAGGACATTGACTATACCGATGCCGCCAATCCGGAGATCACGTACGCTCCCTTCATGGTACTCGATGCCGTAGCCGTGTATTCGTTCCAGCAGAAACATCGACTGACCCTGTCCGTTTCGAACCTGACAGACGAAAATTACTACGAAAAACGGGGGTATAACTTACCGGGCCGTACGGTTTCATTACGGTACACGCTGGCGTTCTAAGCAACGGTAAAACCTTGATTACTACAAATCCCTCAACCGGTAACTAACGGGTTGAGGGATTTTTGTTGAACCACTAATAACTTTAGGAGCAAGGCCTGTCGGGCCCTTCTGCCCAGGTGGCCGGCTCTTATGTTTTTAATGAAATCTTTTGTATAGCCTCCAGCGATGCCTGTTTTAACGTATCAGAAAGGAATGTTGTTCTAAAACGTTTTATGGTTCAGTAGGCAGATCAGATTGCTGAAATAAAGAGATACTTTTTAGGGATTGAGCCGGATCAGCAATTTAGGTAGGCGACTCGTTATTAACAGGGGAAGGCATTTCCGACTAGTTTTGTTGAATTCCCGTTTATTTCTCTGGCGTAAAGAAGACTGACAGTGAAAAAATGCCTGAAAACCTATAGTACAGTTAATGCACTCTCTCAGAATCAGTATAATCGTTACGAACCAACCTAAGCGTCTATCCCCGTGATCTTCAGTTTTACCGCTACCCCCGATTTTGATTTCATGACGTACTTTGCCCGTCATATTCAGGCAACGGTACAGAACGGCTTATTAATCATTCCGGATAATCTGGGGCAGGGGTCAATCCGGAAATTAGCCTTCGGGGCCGACTTTAAAATTACCATTCACCAGTATTTGTTAAAGGAAGATTTAGTCATCCACCGGAATACCTCCGGCCAGGGAAATGACTTGATTACCGTCTTTTTTTACAACAACGAGCAGGCATTGGAAATCGCTTATAATGAGGATACTCAGGTACTGTTTTCGCAGCGGGACGAATCAGCGATCCAGGTGACGTCGAATGATCTTAGCTCAACGATCCGCTTTCCGGCCCATCAGCAGATTCATTACGTAGTCGTGGCCATTACGCCGCCTCGTTTGCATGGATTATTAGCCGTCAGCGAGCCCAACCCGGTACTACAAACCATTACGGGCAGCAGCAATTCTTTTCTGTTTTTCGAACGTATGACCGCTGAAACCAAGTTACTACTGAAGACTATGGCCGCGGTGGACATGGAGGATCACCTCAGTAACTTTTACGTACAGATCAAAGCACAGGAATTGCTGTATCAGGTGTTCCATACTTTGTCATTACGCGAGAACGCCACCTACCAAACCATCAATAGCGTGGATGCGGAAAGACTCCTGCAGATCCGCTATGAGATTATCAATGATTTGAGTGTACCGCCCGTCATTCGTGACCTGGCTCAGGGGGCGGCCATGAGCGAAACCAAGCTAAAACAGCTTTTCAAGCAAACCTTTGGTACAACCATTTACAATTATTACCAGCAAGCCCGGATGGAAGAGGCGGCCTTTCTGCTCAAACAGGGCAGACATTCCGTAGGCGAGGTGGGATACAGGCTGGGTTTTTCCAATTTGAGCCACTTCAGTCGGCTGTTTGAAAAGCATTACGGCCTCAATCCAAAGCGATACTCATATTCCTGAATCAAACTATCCCAGATAATCGGGTGGAAACAGGTGCTGCCCGTGTTTCCCGGCAATACCCTGTAGCTTTTTTAACGTAGCTGCATCGAGTACGGGTGGCGGGAGAAACTGCCCCGTTGCTACGGGTTGACCCACCTCTTCGAAGAATAACTCCAGACCGGCCGGTACTACCGTGCAAAGCAAATGGGCCGTCTGCTGGGTCTTATTTTTGAAGCCGTGCACAACGCCGCCTTTGGGAATGCTAATGAACGATCCTTGCGTAGCTACGTGCGTACCAAACTCGGATTTGAATTCTACTTCGCCCGCTACTACATAAAAGGATTCCTCAAAGTCTGCATGGGCGTGTGGTCCGGGGCCACCACCCGGAGGGATCAGCATATCAATCGTAGCAAAAGCTCCGCCCGTGCCTTTCCCGGTAACCAGGATTCGATAGTTGTTACCCGCTACGGAAATGCTGTTTCCTGCTTCAGGGGTAATGGTCAATGGTTTGATGTGATTTTCCATACCAACGGTTTTAAGTACCCCACAAAGCTCAGGCGATTTTAGGATGGAAAATATCCCGATAGGACGGTAAATTAGTCGAATCCGACAAACTCGATTTAACACCTTCCATTCATTCCAACTAAACGTACCCAAGTCATCAGGCAGCGATGCAGCTCTGTCGCATTCGACTGTTTTTCCGGCTTTTCGTGCTATTTATAATTCTGAAATTCCGACACCTTTGCTGTATACTTAGTCAAACATACAGCAATGAAAAGAGTACGGTTATCTTTTGCCAAAGGCGAACTGCGGTTGAAAAGCACGTAGTCATGGCCCGCATGCGACGGGGCAGAGTTCAGTTTTATGTCGTCCCTGAGAAATAGTCCTACTGCTTACTCATAGCTAGTAACTTAACTAAAACCAGGGTTACCAGGTGAACACTTCGCTCACACGTGATCCGGAGCAAAAAGACGAACCTCAGTTTCCTGAATGTGATCAAATGAAACCATCATGAAAAAAGTAATCTACAACCAATTTGGTGATGAACGTGTGCTCGAATTGGCAGAGCAGGCCGTACCAGCTATCCAGAACGATCAGCTACTAATCCGGGTCAAAGCCGTATCGATTAATCCGCTGGACTGGAAGGTCTACGGGGGAGAAATGAAATTGATGTCAGGCTCCCGGTTTCCTAAATCGTTGGGCATTGATTTCTCGGGAATGGTCGAACAAGCGGGTAGCCAAGTAACACGGTTTAAAGAAGGAGATGCGGTCATGGGTTTGCTGGACGCATTCAAAGGCGGAGCGTTAGCCGAGTACGTAGTCGTTACAGAGAAAGATATTACCAGAAAACCGGCTTTGGTCTCATTTGAGCAAGCCGCCGCTTTGCCCGTAACCGGATTATCCGCTCTGCAAATCATGGATCAGCTAGCCGCAGTAAGGCCCAAACAAGAGGTATTAATCAACGGTGCCAGCGGTGGAATCGGCGTGTTTGCTGTACAGATTGCCAAAAACGCGGAGCCCACGTCACGGCCGTGGTAAGCACCGATGCGGTTACCGCAGCCACCCAATGGGGAGCGGATACGGTCATCGACTATACAAAACAACCGATCAACCAGCTCACGCAACGCTTCGATGTCCTGATTGATTTATCCACCAAGTTATCCTTGGGTGAGGCCAAGCCATTGATGAAACCGCGATCGGTCTTCGTCAGTACACTTCCTTCGCCTGTGACGCTTTTATCCTCGTTCGTGACTAATCTCTTCTCCGGGAAAAAGCATAAAATTCTGATTTTGAAACCGACGGTGGAACGGCTTACGACCTTGACGAATCTTGCCGGAGCGGGATTACAGATTGAAGTGGCTAACACATATACCCTGAGCAATGTTAGGGAAGCGTATGCGGAAGCCCGTCACCGGAAGCGTATCGGGAAGTCGGTTATTGTGCTGGACTGATCTTTCACCCAGCCATTGAGTCGTTAGGGTAGCTGATACAAAAAAGAGACAAGAAATGATCAATCACATACCAGCTCTGAAAAATGAAAGCAGTGACGGAGGTAACAATTCTTTGAATAAAAAACAAGTCCGGGTCCATCCATAGTCTATCTTACCGTAAGGGTGTCTTTCTGGGTCTTTCCGTGAGAATCGGTTAATTCCAGTACAAACGAGCCCTGTGGTAGGATGAGTGATTGTTCCGCCGGATTCCGGAGTTCAATCTGATCCAAAGGCACACTGTTCGATTCACCAGGATAATAAGCTTTAATCAAACAGGGAAAAGCAACCTGAAACCGAAATTTTTTCAGGCTGACTTCCTGCCAGGAGCCGTTTCGGAGTAGCCAGCGGGGCCTTCCCCGCACAAACGGCGTGCGGGGATGCATTACCTGAAGATCCGTTAGCTCACGTTCCCCATCCAGCCGGATCGGATGACCCTGTTTATTAAGTAGAATCGCTGAGTAAGTCAGCTGGCCAGGATTATAATAGGCAGATTCACAAATCGGCTCGTGGTGCTCGGTGAGTTCCTGCTGGTCAATGGTCAGGGGATCTAGTCCCGATAAAGCTTTTAGCTCGCCTGCCATGGCCTTTCCCCAGCCGGGATACGGGCCTTCCACTACATGACTGAACCCGCAGTGAATGAGGATTTTGGCGGTAGCGTCTTTCTGCAAAATCCGGTAAATGTGCTGGGCCTGTCCTTTTTCACGAACCGTACCGCTACTATCCGCTTCGTAACCAAATACCCGAAAACCCAGACTCAGGGCCTTACGGATCAGGTTGCCAAATTGCGGCTCTCGCGAGTAATAGCCGTCTTCCACCAGCGGCCATTTGCGAAGATTGAGGAGGGAGTCTTCGGCCAGCGTTTCCAGGCCCAGGTACCGAAAACCCTGGGCATACAAACCCTCCAGTAACGATTCCGTGAAGACCCGGTGTAAGGGCTGATGATGAGCCTCATTGATGATGACGAGCCTTTTTCCCTGACTTTGTTTTAAAATGTACGGGGCAGCGGGTGTAAAAACCGTGTTGGGAGGGAGGGGAATTTTCGCTTCCTCAGAAGAAGAATCAGCCCTGAGAGCCTGGTCAAAGGCAGCCAGCGACTTCCTGTACTCACCAATAAAGGAATAATTCCAGGCGGCCATGTAATAACTCATTTCAGAGCGATCGCGAAGCGTAGCCTGAATCTGCTGACCATTTACATAGCTGTTTTCTGACTGAGCCTGTACCAGGGGAAGGGTAAACACACCAATGAACAGTGAGGTCCAGATGTAACGCGTATAGTGCATAGACGGAAAGGGTTAGAGATTGTGCCGTCTAAGGTAAAACAAACAACTAAAATAATAGTTAATAAACTTAAAAATTAGTTGTCGTGGGTGTGAATTGGAGATATTGAAAGCACAGGACAATGTCAGGTTGTTTGCAGACTAAATAAACCCACTCAACGTAATGCTTCTTTAGCCAAAAAGACTTATCAATTATATACAATATAGTCTATATATTAAATAGATTACTATTTTTGTCGTCTTAATGCCCGACAGACTGACAGCCATACCCGCATCCGAACACACGCTGCTGACCGCTTTAGCTCAAAGCGATGCAGCGGCGTTTACGGAAATTTATGATCGGTACTGGCAATTGTTGCTGGAAACGGCCTATCAGCGGCTGGGTGATCAAGACCAGGCCATGGATGTCGTACAGGACGTTTTTGTTAAACTATGGGATCAGCGGGAAACGCTGGATATTCAGCATCTGCGAGCGTACCTCCAGACCGCCGTTCGTTACCGGGTATATAATCTCATTGCTCTTCAGAAGGTAAACGATACCTACTTTAAATACCTGTCGCTGCTGGATCAATCGTCCGGTGCGGCCGATTACTTCGTGTTGTATACGGAGCTGGAGCAGCAGTTCAAACAGATTCTGGAACAAATGCCCAAGAAAAGACGGGAAGTTTTCGACTTACGTCACGTAGAGGGGCTCTCGACGAAAGAAATTGCGGCTCAACTCAATATTACACAGAAGACTGTTCAAAATCAGCTTATTAAGGCCCTGGATTCCATCCGGGAGATTCTGACTGCCCTGCTGATTCTGCTCATCAACGGGCCACATTAAGGCCTGTTCGCCCACCAGAACTAATTTTTTTTCACAAGAGCGTAGGACATTTCAAGTTGATATTGACTAGTTAGTATATAGACTAATAGATTAATGAATGCAAAGTCTTTTACTACCCTGATCAAACGATTGCTGGCAGGCCATGCTACACCCGAAGAAAAGCAATTTCTGGAGCAGTACGACGCGTTATTCGACGACCCGTCGTTACCCCGACTTCCGTCTCCGGTTAATGAAGTCTTAGGGAAAGAGCTATTCAGTCGCATTCAGACGACGATTCAGAACGATCCGAAGCTCAAACGCCTGCGTCAAAGACGAACCTTCCTTCGCGTAGCCAGCGTGATCGCAAGCATAGGAGCAGTCGGGATGGCTTATCTCTACCGGGATACGCTCCTGGGTTTCGTAAATCCGATTGCCTATACGGAGCTACGCGTGAAGTCTGGACAAATCGCCGAAGTTACGCTTGCCGATGGTACGCACGTCACGCTGAATGCGGGCAGTATGCTGCGTTATCCCAGTCAATTCAAAGGAACTACCCGTCAGGTTGAACTGCAAGGGGAAGGTTTTTTTAACGTGGTTAGCAACCCGAAACAACCCTTTCAGGTACAGACTTCAAAACTGAACATACGGGTAGTAGGAACCCAGTTTAATGTTCGGTCCTATCCGCAGGATGCGGAGCAGCAGGTAGCGGTTACGAAAGGGAAAGTGCAGGTGAGTGATCCGCAAAAAAACACTCATCCGGGGATTCTGCTCACGGCTCAGCAAAAAGTAACCTACGCCTTATCTACCGGAGTCCTGCGAAAAGGAACCGTAGAAGGGAATGAGGAAACCGACTGGATGGAGGGAATACTGAACTTCAAAAACAAGCCCTTTCGCGAAGTAGCCGCCGCGTTGGAACGCCGGTTCGCCATTGAAATCAGACTGGATCCGAGGCTGGAAGACTGTAGCATTTACGCAAAAATCGGTACTGAGCCCGTGGAAAGTACCCTGAAAGCCCTCACGTACCTGATCGGGGCAGAACTTCAAAAATCGGGTACCCGCTATTCGATAACCGGGTCGGGCTGCCCTTCCAGTTAATCTACCATCCCTCATGCGAGCACCCCCTGAAAAACCTCCCCGCTGAGCGAGTGGGGAAGTACCCCTCAAACCGCCCAGATCATGCCTGGCCTATCGCTCAGTTGCCTTCACAAACACTCCTTCCTTTTAATGAATAACCTATGAAATCTGTATCGTTTTCCCAACGATCCTATGGTATAGCCTTGCCTATGACGCTGATTTTGCTGCTGATCATGGAAATGGCCCGTGCCCTTACATTTTCAAATCCAGCTCTGGGTCAGGGGTTTATGGATCAGAATATAAGTATAACGGCCCGTAACCAATCCCTGGCCTCGGTGCTGGATCAGCTTTCTATGCAGACCCGGGTGAAATTTATGTTTGGGTCCGATATCGTCCGAAAGGCCAGTACGGTTTCCATTCAGGCGAAAGAGCAACCGCTTAAATCCGTACTCAAGAGGATTCTGGATCCTAATCAGCTGCAGTATGAACGGCAAGGAAACTATATCCTGATTAAACCGAAGCCCAGACCAGTGGTGCCTGCTCTACCGGCCCCGGCAGAAACGAAGTCCGTTTCCGTTTCAGAAAGTTCTGAACGCATCATTCGGGGAACCGTAACGGATGAAAAAGGCGAGGGCTTACCCGGCGTAAATGTGACGGTAAAAAACACACAACGGGGCGTTACGACGGATGTTACGGGTGCTTTTCAGATCAATGCATCGGAGCAGGATGTTCTTGTCTTTTCATTCGTCGGTTATAAAACGCAGGAAGTACCCATCCGCAACCAGACCAGTCTGCAAGTAACGCTGCAACCCGATCCGAGTGTATTGGATGAAGTAGTCGTAGTTGGCTACGGAGTTCAGAAGCGGAATAGCCTGACGAACGCAGTCTCGCAGATTACGGGCGAGGAAGTAACCCGAAGACCCGTCTCCAACCTCCAGCAGTCCTTTCAGGGATTGATGCCGGGGGTGACCGTCAGTGATCTGGGCGGTTCGCCGGGCAAATCCAACGCTACGATCCGGGTCAGGGGCATTACGACTTTCAACATCAATAGCAGTAGTACGAGTGGGTTTGACCTCGTGAAAAACGACGCCCTAATCATCGTGGATGGCATCGAACAGCAATTAAGTGACATCAATCCTGATGATATTGAAACGGTTTCGATCCTGAAAGACGCGGCCTCTACGGCTATTTACGGCTCCCGGGCCACGAATGGGGTAGTGCTGATTACTACCAAACGAGCGAAAAATAATCAGGTACAGGTGGATTATCACGGTTATTACGCCATTCAGAAAGCCATCAACGTACCTCAGATGATGGGTCTGGAAGACTACATGCGACTTCAGGTCGCTGCGTATACCAACGCGGGGTCAACGCTTCCTGCCCGTTTTACCGAGGAGTCCATTCAGGCGTACGTCAACGCGACGGATCGGGAAAAGTACCCGCTCGCTAATAACTGGTTCCATACGCTGCTACGACCAGCACCCCAGCAAAATCACAGTCTATCCGTGGCCGGAGGAAATGATGTTTTACGAACCCGACTCAGCATTCGGTATCAGGATCAGCAGGGGGTGATTAAAAACTTTGACAATCAGATTGGTGAAATTCGCCTCAACTCGGATTATACCGTTTCTCCTAAAATCCGGATCAGTGCGGATGTCAACTATCGGTATAGTAGCAATCAAAGTCCAACGACGAATGCAGCGGCTCCCCTCAATAATTTTTTTCACGGTAGTTTATGGGCCGTTCCGAAGTACGCGGATGGAACGTATGGCTTAAGCTCGCAGGGCAATAACCCGCTGATGTTTATTGAAATCGGGGGGCAGTCCCGGCAAAAAACCGATTACCTGGCGGGATACGTGAAAGGGGAATGGGATATTCTGGAAGGCTTAACCTTTTCCACCCAAATCGCGGGCCGGGGCCTTTTTACCCAGCAGAAAAACTTTACCAACGCCTACACGAATACCGATAAGCTGAATAACGTGACCAAAACCGTTGCCAATAATAGCCTGACGGAAGTAAGAAACAACCTGCGGGAGTATACGCTGAATAGTCTACTGACGTATGACAAAAGCCTTGGAAACCACAATTTCAAAGCTTTAGTCGGTTATTCACAGATTGGTAATACGCAGACTTTCCTTTCGGCGTACCGGGAGCGTTTCTACAACAATGATATTGGGTCGATCGGGCAGGGAGCTAATGACGGTACGCGTTCCAACGATGGCCGCGATGCCGTATATGGGCTTCGTTCCTATTTTGGCCGGATCAACTACGACTATAACCATAAGTACCTCTTCGAAGTAAACGGACGTTACGACGGATCATCGAAATTCACCGGAGCCAGGCAGTATAGTTTCTTTCCTTCCTTTTCAGGGGGCTGGCGTATTTCGAAGGAAAACTTCTGGAATACGCTTTCACAGACCGTTAATGACCTGAAAGTGAGAGGCTCGTGGGGGATCACGGGGAATCAGTCGGTGGACCTCTATAGCTACTACGCGGCTCTTACGGCCAGTGGGTATACGTTTGGCGGACTGCCCGTGCAGGGATACCGGCAAACCGTACTGGCCAACTCGGATTTGGGCTGGGAATCCACCACGCAGCTGGATCTTGGGCTGGATGCTGCGTTCTTTCAACGGAAATTAAACGTTACCATTGATTACTACCGCAAGCGTACCAACGACATCCTGCTTAACCTTGATATTCCGGCAACCATTGGACTGACGGCTCCGGCTCAGAATGCGGGTTCCGTGGAAAACAAGGGCTGGGAGTTTAGTGCGAATTATCGGGGAGCTGCGAAAGCTCCTGGTCTTCACTACAACCTGGGAGCCAACTTCAGTATCAATGATAACCGGGTAACGGATCTGAAAGGTACGGGGCCGTACATTACGGGTTCCGACATTGATCCACGCTACATTATTAAAAAAGGACTACCCATCAACACGCTTTGGGGCTACAAAACCGACGGTTTATTCCAGAATGAACAGGAAATAGCGGCGTATAAAGCTACCTACGTAGCCAATACGAAGCCCGGGGATGTCAAGTACGTCGATCTCAATGGCGATGGCATCATCAACGCCAACGATATGACCAGCCTGGGTAACTCGTTTCCCCGGTACACCTTCGGTTTTAATACCGACTTCTCTTACCGCAATTTCGAACTGTCCATTCTCTTCCAGGGAGCGGCCAGCGTAAGTACCCGGCTGGCGGGGGCTCTGGCGGAAATGGGAAATCAGGAAGGCTTTACGCATACCATCTACACGAACAATTACTGGACGCCCGAAAATCCCAGTGCCCGTTTTCCACGTCCGGTCAAGTTTGATTTGCGTAACGTAGCAACCTCGGACCGCCTGGTGTTGGATGCCTCTTACCTGCGACTCAAGAATATACAGCTGGCGTATAGCTTACCCACGGCACTCGTCCGGAAAGCTTCGCTCAAAAGGGTTCGGGTATACATTTCAGCCACTAACCTCTTTACGCTTTCCAAACTGAATGAATGGAATCTGGACCCGGAAACGCCTTCGGGTCGGGCGATGTACTATCCGCAAACGGCTCTGTACGCGACGGGAATAAACCTACAGCTCTAAGCATCACCTTTTGATCGAACTCAAGCAATGATACCAATAACAACTACAAAACGGATTCTAATCCTTTGGGTAACCCTGATGAGCCTAACGTTGCCTGCCTGCGATCGGGATTTGCTGGAAACGCTTCCCAATGATCGGCTCTCGGAAAGCTTATTCTGGCACACCGAAAACGATGCCAGACTAGCCGTCAATGCCCTGTATGCCGATCTGGATGGCGTCAATGTGTTAAGCTGGGATGCCCTGACGGATATTGCTCATACCAATCAGAACTTTGATATTCAGGCATATATTGAGCTGGGTTCGTACGATGCGACCAGCTCCAGGATTTATACCGAATGGACCAATGCCTACAAAGGGATTCGGGCGGCGTCCTATTTTCTGGCTAATGTCGATAAAGTAACGACCACGAATACGGCATTGATAAACCAGTTGAAGGGAGAGGCTAAGGTGTTGCGGGCGTATCAGTACATCAAGCTGGCGGGTTTTTTCGGAGATGTGCCGCTGGTAACTACTCCAATCAGCATTGAAGAAGGCAGGAGCCTGACCCGAACGCCCGTTTCCCAGATCTGGGATTTCGTGGATCAGGAACTCAACGCAGCCGCTCCACTCTTACCCGTCACGTATGCGGCGTCGGATAAAGGCAGAGTAACCCGCGGGGCTGCCCTGGGACTGTTAGCCCGGGCCAATTTGCTCGCTGGACGGTATCAGAAAGCCGCCGATGCTGCCGATAAAGTTATCAAACTCGGGGTGTACGGCTTGTACGAATCCTACGAAAAGTTGTTCAGTTATGCCGCTGAGAATAACAAAGAAGTGCTGCTCGACCGGCAGTTTATCAAGGATACGTATCCAAACACCGTGTTTCAGACGCTGGCTCCCTATAGTCAGAAAAACGGGGGCAGTAGCTATGTGCCTACCAAGGCCCTTGCTGATTTATACGAAACTTCTTCGGGAACATTGATTACGATTGCGGGTAGCGGCTATAACCCCGCCCAGCCGTACCAGAATCGGGATAACCGCCTGAAGTTTTCCTTTTATCTGGAAGGGGATCAATTACCGAGCGGCACCGTTTTTAAACCGCAACCGAACAGTGGTACGTCTGATGCCGTGGGCAGTACGTACATTGCTTCGACTACGGGGTTCAATATCAGGAAGTACATCAACACTGAGGATTACGCGAACCCCACTAATTCCGGAATTAACATCATTCTGCTTCGGTACGCTGAAATTTTATTAACCTACGCCGAAGCAAAAATTGAGCTGAATCAATTGGATGCGGAGGTACTGACGGCCCTTAATACGGTTCGGAATGGGAGAAGTGACGTCAAACAACCGTCCATTACCAGTACATCCCAGGCGGAATTGCGGGAAATCGTTCGCCGGGAAAGAGCCGTGGAGCTGGCCTTTGAGGGGCAACGATTGTTTGACATCCGTCGCTGGAAAATTGCCGAGAAAGTCATTCCAGGTCCGGTCTATGGGATTACGTATACCAACCCAAATGGCGTTGTGAGTACCGTTCAGGTGGTGGCTGTCAATAAAGTTTTTGACCCTAATCGTCATTACCTGTGGCCCATTCCGCAGAAGGAAATAGATTTGAATCATTCATTAACGCAAAATCCAGGCTGGTAACATGAGTCGTATCAAACGCTTCGCTTTCATTCCCGGTATCCTTTGGGGACTTGTCACCGCCCTGACGGCAGTCGGTCAGAAAACCCCCAATGTCGTACTCTTCTTTATTGATGATTTGGGGTACGGCGATTTGTCCGTGACCGGAGCACTGGGCTACAAAACGCCGAACCTGGATCAGTTGGCGGCGGAAGGTACCCGCTTTACCAACTTTATGGCGGCACAGGCCGTGTGTAGTGCCTCCAGAGCGGCCTTACTCACGGGTTGTTACCCCAATCGGGTGGGCATTTCCGGAGCCTTGGGGCCTGAATCGCTCATAGGTTTAAACCCCAAAGAAGAAACGATTGCCGAATTACTGAAGGCGAAAGGGTATGCCACCGGGATTTTTGGGAAGTGGCATCTGGGCAGCCGACCGGAGTTTCTACCCCTGCAACAGGGCTTCGACGAGTACTACGGCGTTCCGTACTCGCACGATATGTGGCCGCTGCATCCCTGGCAAAAACAGGCGAACTACCCCGCCTTGCACTGGATCGAGAATAATACACCGGGAAAAGAAATCAAAACGCTGGAGGAAGTAAGTGAACTCACCCCCACGATTACGGAAAAAGCGGTTGGGTTTATCAGGAAAAATAAAAACAAACCCTTCTTCCTGTACGTGCCGCACCCTCTGCCGCACGTACCGCTAGCCGCGTCCAGGCGATTCAAAGGGAAAAGTGAAAAAGGGATTTTTGGGGATGTATTGATGGAGCTGGACTGGTCAGTGGGCGAGATTCTCAAAGAACTGAAAAAACAGGGACTGGATCAGAATACTCTGGTCATTTTCACGAGTGATAACGGCCCCTGGCTGAACTACGGGGATCATGCCGGTTCCTCGGGCGGTTTTCGGGAGGGCAAAGGCACCTCTTTCGAAGGCGGCCAACGCGAGCCGACGATCATGCGTTGGCCGGGGGTGATTCCCGCGGGCCGCGTTTCGAATAAATTGCTTTCTACCCTTGATATTTTGCCAACGCTTGTGAAACTAACGGGGGCAAAACTACCGGCGGAACGCATTGACGGTATTGAATTCGTTGATTTACTGAAGGGCGATGAGACGAAAACGCCACGACAGGAATTCCTGTACTACTACCGAAAAAATAACCTGGAAGCGGTACGAAAGGATAACTGGAAGTTAATCTTCGCTCACCCGGGCCGGAGTTATGAAGTGTCATTGCCGGGGAAAGACGGCCAACCCGGCCCTACCTCCGAAAACCACGAATTCCCCAAAGCACTTTACGATCTCACCCGGGATCCGGGCGAGCGGTATAATGTCCTGGAACAACACCCGGAAATCGTGGCAGAATTAGAGAAAATCGCGGAAAGAGCCCGGGAAGACCTGGGAGATGATTTACAAAAGAAAGAAGGCAAAAACCGGCGAGCCGTAGGAACGGTGAAGTAAGAGAAATTTATAGATCGGTTGTTTGCTAGTGTAACAGGTATGTTTTTTGTCCCGATGAGGCAGGTATTAGCTTAGGTACCTATGTAGTACGTCCAGGAGTAGTACCAATACCTATCACCTGGCGTGACAATAGTTCTATTTCGTCCGTATGCAATCCATGCGGGCCATCGCATGCCCCGCATGGATTGCATACGGACGCTAAGCCGTTTATGAATAGGCTCGATTGGTTTTAACAATTAAAGACTATCAACCATCCACTCTTGTAAGCGAATGAAAACCTCTCCCGCATGGAAGGCTCACCTGCTACCAGCCAGCCACTGAAGGAGGACCAAACCCAGTCTAGGTGAATAACAATCTTTTAAAGACGAAGCCTTTAGAAGGGAATCAGGAAAAGCTGAAAGGCCCCAGGGTGTGTCGAAATCAGTTTAAGGTTTCGCGGCCAGATTCTTCAGCAGCGAGCCAAGTTCTTTACTTTCCACCCAGGGAGCGTTCGGATACGTCAACTGCCCTTTTTTATCGAAAATCATGTAGCGGGGAATCGAAGCAATTTTCTGTTGTTGGATAAACGCGGAGCTGGCTGGATTGAGAGCCAGATAGCTATGCGTATACGTTTTCAAATCCTCCTGCTGGGCGGCTTTGTCCCATTTGCCCATGCTCTCATCCATGGATAAGTACAGGAAAGTAACCGGCTCATCTTTCAGGGCCTGACGTAATTCACGGGAGGCCGGCAGCGAGGCCCGGCAGGGAGCACACCAGCTGGCCCAGAAGTCCACGTAAACTACCTTGCCTTTTTGCTGGGCGAGCAGGGTCGCCAGATCCGTTCGTTTGCCGGAAGCATTCTGAAGAAGTAGGCCCTTGGTGTTAATCCGGGCGGGATCAAACTCCAGGGCATATTCGCCGCGTACCCGGGTCAGGAGCAGCGAATCGGCGGCTACCTTCGTTAATTTGGTGTAATAGGTCAGAAACATATCGCGGGAGAAATCTTCCCGGATGGTGGCCAGTTGACGCGTCAGCAGCCAATCCCGTTCCCGAGCCGGAAAGAGTGGGGAAGTAGTGAGGTGATCGAATACCGCCCGGGAATCGACCAGCGTAGCACCGCCCGAAGAAATGTAACCCGCCCAGGCAGTAATCCTGGATTCAACCACGGTTTCAAGCAAGGTTTGATAGTAATAATCGTGCAGCCCCGCAATTGGAGCGGTGTATGTACGGAACCAGCCTTGCAGGGTTGAATCAGGCACCAGCCCCTGTTCAAAATCGATAATCCGGCGAATCTGTGCAATCTTGTGGGTATTGAATGTATAGAGCAGAGCGGGAATTTGCCGGTTTTGCTGCAGGGAGTCGTTCCGGCGTTCGGCGAGGACCATCTGTATCTTCACGCGTTCGTACAATTCCCGCCGCAATTTCTGTTTGTATTGCCGCTTGATTACTTCCTTTCGTTCGGACGGGATGGCCGTCCAGTTCGGATAGTCAGCCGTGATCCGCTTGCGGATCATGGGCGTGTAATTGAGGTACGTACCCCAGGCCGAAAAGCCATCGGCTGAAGTATCCCCCGCAAAAACGTCGGGATACGTTTCGCCCTTTTGGTTTTTAGCCAGAACACCCGTAGGCGTATACGTGAGGGTTAGGGTATCACCTCGAAAAACGGGAAAATCAGTGTAGCTAAAGGGGTCAGTAAAATGCTTAAAAATGGCTCCCTGCGATTCCGGTACCAGGGTCATCTGCTGCGGACGGGTTCCCGCTTTTGCTTCATAAAATCGAAAGGAAGTGGAATCCTGCCAGTTAATCACAAATGAGTTCTGCATAGCTGGCCTTTTATCAACACGGAAGCTCGTATCGAAGCGATGAGCATTCGTAAACTGAATAACTGCGGGTTGAGCAGCGGCGGTACACGAAAGCAATACCAGCAAAGAAAGGATTCTCATGGTACAAATAGGGTTTAGAAGGTGTGTTTTTTACTTGCCATGAAAACGTAAGCTATCCGCAGTTAGTATACGTTCATTCTTTTATAATTAATCTGTATTCTTACGAAAAAAAGCTACTGATTTTATTTCAAACAAAGCAGGGATTACGATTGGTAAATACAGCTACGGTATGTGATTTTAATAGCTTTTATTCGTCAGTTTTTGCCGAAAAATTACTTGATAAAGCTCCCTTTAATTAATAAAAATAATCTGCTCATTAGGCTGCTGCAACCGGACCTATGATTGAATTTCTGTAAAAATAAGCCGGAAGAAGCTTGCGAAAGAAATCTGCCATTGCAACCTTAGTCGATGTATTTTCGTCCAGGCAGATCAAGTAATTTTTGTATGCACGCGGTTCTGGGTCAGTTACCTAGGTTGGCTGTAATTCCTCTAGACTCCTGCTGTTTAAAGATGTTTTTCAGAGGAACGCGAAGATGGAGTAATAGATGTATCGGACTATAATCTGGTTTGTCCGGAAATGATAGAAGTAAAAAGAAAATAAAGAATAATAAGCGTAAGGCATGGATTCAGAAAGCAAAGACTTGTTCTGATAGGGGTCTTTTGAATAAAAGTAACCTCATTTTTAGAAATCCTGTATGTGTATGGTTGGCATAAATCAATTGAGTCAATTCAGTGAAATAGACCAAACAGAAGTGTAACTAGTACGAAAAAAGAGTGACCCCAAAGCGTCTGATGTATAGCAGTCACTTTGGGGTTACTATCTTAGGATACGAATGTTAACCAGTAGGAATTATTTTATTAAATCCTTTTATCAATTAACCCTTCCTGTACTAACGCATCCCAAAAAGCAGGGGGAATGGTTTTGGTGGCCATTTCAATATTAGGCTTCACTTTATGCGGCTTGGTCGTACTCAGGGCTACACTGCTCACACCGGGCACGGTAAACCCGAAATTGAAACAGGCTTCGGCGGGTTTAATAGCAAATTGTTCGCATACGGCCCAGAATTTGGTTCGCCATTCCAGCAGCTTTTGGCCTTCTGCCGTGTCAGCAGCTACCGGACGATAGTTGTAGTAGTCACTGCCAATGAGAAAACCACCGTTGAACACGGCTGAGTTGATGACGACTACTCCTTTCTGGTGCAACTGCTCAATGAATTCAATCAGTGCCGCCGGATGATCGTGCAGGGTAAGGCTATTGGCAATCATCACCCAGTCCAGCTGTACATCTTTCGAAAGTCGTTCGATGATTCGCCACTGTTTGGCTCCTACGCCTACGCCCAGCACTTGTCCAGACGCTTTCAACTCGGCAAGAGCACGGTATGCGTCCAGAATATCCTGGTAGAGGCGTTCTTCTTCTTCCGGACTGGTGGCACGGGCCAGGTATTCATCGGGATCGTGTACGGAAGCCAGTTGGGAGCTGTACGAGCCCAGCAAGGCATTGCCCTGGTGGAAACATTCCAAAATACCTTCGTAGCTAATCCGCTGGACCGCATCATGGCTGAGCTCCTTCCAGACGCCGGGCTCAAACGTGGGTTCGGGCGTGGTAAGCGGCACCTGATACCAGCCCAGCTTATTACTGATGAGCACGTCTTTCGGGTCAACCTTTAATTCTTCCAGGCATTTCCCCAGGGATTCCAGGGCTAATCCCGCTCCGTATTTGCCTGCGGTGTCAAAAACGGCCTTGCCGGGTGAGTTTTCAACGCAGGCCTGTACAATGCTGAGCTTGGTTTCAAAAGGCGTTGCTTCATAAATGTTACCAAGGCAACTGGTTCCGAAAATGACGGGGGGAAGATCGATACCTGTTGAAGAAAGGGTTTGCATGAAAATTCGTTTAGGAAGCGAATACTAGACTGGAAAAGTAAAAAGGGCCAGCGAAAAATGAAAACAAAACAGTAACGGCCGCTTAAACAATAGACTTTATCCGGATTGTTGGAACCTACAAAAGCGAAGGGAATAAGTGAAGAAATCACCCTTTTCCTGTAGCCCCCTCAACCGCAGAAAGTTGTATCTACGTTTGAGGGGGTTAAGGTAGTTTCTTAATACCCAGGATTTTGAGTCAGGTTGGGGTTAATATCCCGTTCCGATTGCGGCACGGGCCATAATTCATTTCTGCCCGCTACAAAATTCCGTTTCTGGTACAAATAAAAGCCCTGACTATCGACCGGGAAAGCCGTATAGGTGGCCGGTGTATTGGTCAGTTTCATACCCGTAAACTGGCGATTGAGTTCCGCCGCTGCCGTTCCCCAGCGTTGAATATCAAAGTAATGCAGGCCTTCAAAGGCAAATTCTACTTTCCGTTCCCGGCGAATGATCGTTCGCAGGCTGGCGGGGTTGGTGGTGGTAACGGCGGGCATGGCTACCGAACTGCGTCCCCGGACCTGATTGATGGTGGCATTGAGCAGGGCCTGATCGATCGCCTCTCCGGCTTCCAGTTTTGATTCCAGATAACTTAACAATACCTCCGGATACCGAATGAGCGGAAAGTTCCCCCCGTAATTGGTCAGGCTTCCCGAAAACGACGGGTCCATGAACTTGTTAATGCAATAGCCACTCCAGTTGTAACGGGTAATGCGGTCGGGAGACGTAGACGTTGGACTGGCTTCGTAGGTAATCCCTTTGAACGTCGTACGTCCGGAAATCATGATGGTATAATCCAGACGTGGATCACGATTGGCATAGGGATCGTTGGCGTTGTACAGCGGCGATTCTTCCACCGTTTTACCGTCCGTGCATTCATACGACTGAACCAGTTCGTTGTACGGAGAGAACTGGTGCCACCCGCCGTAGGCTTCCGGGTAGAGGTATTGCAGCATGACGGTACTCAGAAAATCTTCCAGGTATTCATGGGCAAACACGACTTCCTTGCTGTTTTCTCCCGTTTGTCGGAAGAGTTGGGCAAAGCCAGCCTGATCCACGCTGTAAACGCCACTATCGATGATCCGTTTGTAGGTGGCGGCGGCATCGCTCCATTTCTTTTCGGCCATTTGCAGACGACCCAAAATGGCTAATGAGGCCCCGGACGTAATGCGGCCGCGGTCGCTGACCGGACGCGTGGAAGGAAGATTGGGGAAACTGCTTTTCAGTTCATTTTCAGCAAACGCCCATACTTCCGCTTTCGGGGTTCGCCTGATGCTGTTTGCCTCCGCGATGGTAAGCGTTTTAGTAGGCATGGGAACATCCCCGAAATACGTAGCCAGATTCAGGTACAAGTAAGCCCGAATCGTTTTTACTTCGGCTACCATCATGGCCTTGGTCGTCTCATTAATGGTAATGGTATTGACGCGATCCAGGAAATTATTACAGCGGGCAATGGTCACGTACGAATTACTCCAGAAAGCACCCGTAAGCCAGTAGGTGGAGTTCAGGGTACCATTGGTTACGGCATCAGGGATGAGTTCTTTTTCAGAACCCAGGCCTGCCATCATATCGAGGTAGATCATGGACATGCCGCCAAAGAAATCTCCCGAAGCCCATCCCGAACCAAAATTATAACAGCCCACCAAGGCGAGGTTGGCATCTTTTTCGGTTTTCCAGAAGGTGGCATCCGAGATGGCATCCAGGGGTTGCTTATCGAAAAAATCGGACTTGCAGCTCGGTACAATTGTAGCCGTGAGAAGCGTTAGTAAACTGGTAACGATTCTTCGAGTGGTAGGGAAAAGTATATTTTTCATCGATGCTTGATCGTTTGTGCGTACTATAAGTTGAGATTAATGCCGAAGGTGTAGACCTTGGTAATGGGGTAGAACTGACTGCCATCGCCGCGATCATTCGTCATTTCGGGGTCCCAGCCTTTGTAGAACTTATTGAGCGAGATAAGATTCTCACCGCTGAAATACAGGCGTAGCCGGCTGATCTTCCATTTTTGCAGTACTTCGGAAGGAAGGCTATAACCTAGCTGTATATTTTTCAGGCGGGCAAAGCTACCATCCCGATTCCAGTAGGTAGAAGTTTGAATCGTTCCACTGCCCATTTGAAGGCTGGTCAGCTTGGGGTACTTTGCGTTGGGATCGGGGTTATCCGTCGTCCAGCGATTTTCCACCTGCCAGCGTTGAATTTGTCCGCCATTATAAAACGCAAAGGCTGAGTACGAACCGATTTGCTTCTGATAACCCGCCAGTCCCTGAATCAACGCAGAGAAATCAAAGCCTTTATAATCAAGGGTTAGGTTCGCTCCGAACGTATATTTTGGAACGGTGTTGCCAATGATTTTTCGGTCATAGGTCGCATCGACCTTCCCATCGGGAACCCCGTTGGGACCGCTGATATCCTTGTAACGAACCAAGCCGGGCTGAGCGGCGTAGGGCTGGGCCGGGTATGTGCTGATGTCATCCGTATTCGTGAACAGGCCGTCCGCTTCATACCCGTATAAAATGCCAATCGGCTGTCCTACGAATAAGCCACTGCCGATGTTTTGCTGCAAGCCATCGGCTAAGCCGGTAATGCGGTTTTTGATGTAAGAGAAGTTAGGCGAAATTGGCCCAGTTCACCCCGTTGCTTTTGCCTCGGTACGTCAGTTGAGCTTCAAAGCCCGTATTTTTTACGCTTCCTACGTTCACAGATGACGTACCTAAGCCCAGCGTAGAAGAGGTGGCAACGGTATAGAGAACCCCGGTCGTTTTCTTATCGAATACGTCGAGAACCATACTTAACTTCCCTTTCCACAATGTTACATCCAGCCCCAGGTTGGAAATCGCCGTTTCTTCCCAGGTGATATCGCCGTTGCTAAGTCGGGTCGTCGCAGCTCCCGTAGCCAGAGCCCCGCCGAAAGAGTAGTTCTGACCCAAACTTACCAGGTTCTGGTATGGGTACGTGCCTACGTTCTGATTGCCCAATATCCCCCAGGAAGCCCGCAGTTTCAGGTTGTCCAGCCAGGAAGCCGAGCGAAGAAATTCTTCTTCGGAAATACGCCAGCCGGCGGAGAAGGAGGGGAACACGCCCCAGCGACCTTTGGCCGGAAAGCGGGAGGTACCGTCGGCTCTCAGGTTGGCTTCCAGTAAATACCGATCTTTAAATGCGTAGTTAAGCCGCCCGAAAACCGATCGAATGCCCCAGGAAGAAGCCGAGCCCGAAACACTCATGCCCGTGGCCGAAGCCGCATTCAGCTCGTACAGCAGGGAGGTAGGAAAGTCTCGGCGGTAGCCGGAAATATAGGAATCATTGTATTCTTCCTGCGAGACACCCCCAAGAATGGTAAAGGAATGATCCTGAATGACTTTAGCGTAGGAAAGCAGCGATTGGAGGGTTACCTGCGTACCCTGTCCGGAGTAGACATTAAGGTTATTGGGACCAACGTATTTATTGGCATCGAACTGGAAATCAGAAGCATATGTCTTGTTGTAACTGCTCCAGAAGTTATAGCCGACTTTACCGCTTAAATTTAGTCCAGGCAGAATGTTCCAGTTCATTTCGGCACCACCTAAAAAGTATTTATTGGTGCCTTTATAAAAGGAGTTACTGGATAACCAGGCTTCCGGGCTATAATTATCCTGGTAGCCGTAAGTGCCATCGGATTTGCGTCCGGCGTAGATGGGCCCCTGACGAACGGCCATGTTAATAATACTGTTCATGCCACCGCCGTTCGAGTTAGGCGAATGATTTTCGGATGTGTAGCCTTGCAGGCTCACTTTCAGCGTCAGCTTATCACTGAGCTGACTATCATTGTTGAAGAGGAAGTTGTAACGAGTGTATCCGTTTTTGGCCACAATGCCGTCCTGGGACAGGTAACTCGCGGAAAACAAATTGCGGCTCCGCTCCGTACCGCCCGCAAAATTCAGAGCGTGGGACATTTGAAAACCACTGCCCGAAGTCAGCAGGTTTTTGAAATGCGGCACGTTGGGATAGTTATCGGGGTCCGACTGGTTGCGGAACGTCTCAATTTGAGCGTCGGTGTAGGAGGGCGACTGACCCGCATTGACATTCGCTTCATTGCGGAGTTTGGCGTATTCCCAGGAATCCACGAATTCGGGCAGGGCGGTGGGCTTTTGCCAGCCCAGGTAATTGTTATACGTTACCTGAAGTTTGCCACTCTGGCCCCGTTTGGTTTCAATGAGGATCACTCCATTGGCGGCCCGGCTTCCGTAAATGGAGGCAGAGGCCGCATCTTTAAGGACCGAAATACTCTTGATGTTGTTGGGATCGACGTCGTTGATGGAAGTGGCTAGCCCATCCACCAGAATCAGGGGACCTCCACCGGCCCCGTAGGAACCAATGCCCCGGATGGTGATCCCGGCTCCATTATTGCCGGGCTGTCCCGATCCCTGTGAGACGACCGCTCCCGTTATCAAACCCGCCAGGGCCTGAGAAGCCTGCGTGATGGGACGGTTCTCAATTTCTTTCGTTGAAATGCTGGAAACCGAGCCCGTTACGTTTACTTTTTTCTGCGTACCATATCCTACCACGACGACTTCGGTAAGGGCTTTGGTATCGGTTTGAAGCACAATGTCTACCGCCGTCTTACTGGAGCTGACCGCAACGCTCTGGCTGATGTAACCAACGGAAGAAATCAGTAAGGTCCCCGCATCCGTGGGAATGCTAAGCGAAAATTTTCCGTCAGCATCGGAAGTGGTACCGATGTTCGCGTTTTCCTGGAGGCGAATCGTAGCTCCCGGAACCGTCGTTCCTTTCTCATCCGTAATCTTACCCGTGATACTGAAGGCGATGCTTGTTTCCTGCGGGGAAGCCGCTGGGATTCGCGTTTTGGGAGTAAGGAAAGCAGAAATTCGATTGGATTCCGCCTTTGAAACGCCCGCAATCAGCAGGCATCCCATGAGCACCGCCCGCTGGACCATTCGCTGGTGAGGAGGTAGTAAAAATAGGTTTTTCATAAGATGTAATGAGCATGAAGACAATAAGATTCCGGCAGCTCCGGGACAGGAGCTGTTACTAGGTTTGAAAAGGGCTAAGGGAAAGCGTATGCTTCAGAAATAAGGAACGCGTACTGGCGATTCGGTACTAGACGTTTAGGACTAACCGTAAAAATGCAGTAGATGAAAGGCTATTGGGTGCCACTTCAGCTATGAGGAAGCGGGCACCCGGCCATTCACTACTAGAGGTTTAAGGGTGAAATATTAAATCAATGAATTGTTTTGGGGTGAGCTATTCGGTAATTCAGTTGGCGGGTCCTTGGGAAGCACACTTCAGGATACCCGAAGCATGCACATCCCGGCCACTCACTAAACCATATTTTTAACGCTTATAAATATACGTTTTGGTGATTAGAAAGGTAGGATACCCAATCCTGTGTTTTACTAGAGAGGTTAAGCAGGAACTAAGGTAAAGATGCGATCCATGGGTACCCATTTTTCATTTTCAGCGGACCAGCTGAGCGGAAGTTGAAATTGCGACATGAGGGCTTCCCATTCCATTACTTTGGCATTGTTGCGATCCATTTCCTCTTTTAGACTGAAATCAAAGTCATCCTTCGTTTCCATGATCATGAAGAGGCGATTACCGGTTCGATAGATTTCCATACCCGTGATGCCACTTGACAGGATGCTTTGCGTTACTTCGGGCCAGGCATTTTCGGATTGATGGTATCGCTCATATTCCTGGATAAGCTCAGGATCGTCCTTTAGATCCAGGGCAAGGCAGAACTTTTTCATACACGGGTCTAAACAATTTTCAGGGCATTGGCATAGGGCAGAGCCGGTTTGTTGGCGGGAATCTGCACGACGAGTCCCTGACTGGTTTGCTCAAACGACAGCGAATCATTGCCTCCGAGCAGCGAAACGCGGCGAACGGGGGTCGGATGTAAGCCCTTATCGGTGGCCAGCGAAGTAATCACCACTTTGCCGTTCTCGGGCCAGCCCATGACGGTCGCATACAAGGCGTCACCTTTGGCCGTGAACCGAATGTCCTGGGCGGTAAACGCTTTGCCTTTGCCTTCGTTGAAGCCCTGAGCTGACAGGGGGGCGGCTCCTTCCTGAGCCGGGCCTTCGCCAAATACCTTCCAGGGCCGCGTGCCGTAGATGGCTTCGTTGTTGACTTTCATCCAGTTACCAATTTCGGTCACCACCGCCCGCTCCTGCTCATCAATGCTGCCATCGCCCCGTACCGGAATATTAAGCATCAGGTTTCCATTCTTACTGACTACGTCAATTAAGGTGTGAATGACCGTTTTAGCCGATTTATACCCTTTCCGATCGTATACCGCCCGGTTATAGTGCCAGTCGCCAATGCAGGTATCGGTTTGCCAGGGCAGGGGTTCAATGGCATTACTCTGTCCTCTTTCGATATCCCAGACCATGCATTTTCGCTGCTGTTCGTCGAGCACTTTGCCAAACACGACCGCCTGTTGATTCCCTTGCTTGTCTATGTTTTTGTTGTAAAGGTGAGCGGCAATTTTTAGCCCAGCGTCATCGATGGGCCACAGCGGCAGAGCCGTATCATCGAAATAGATGAATTTGGGATTGTACTGATCAATGAGATCAATGGTTCGCTTTAAAAACTTGTCGCAGTATGCTTTGGTGGGTTTAGCCACTCCATTGCCCCAGTTCCACTGGCTGTGAATCATGCCGTCGTCCCAGCTGTTTTTACTCAGGGGGTGATTCTGGGCGTATAATTCCTGAGGATCCATGCCATCCCACCACTTGCCTTTTCCATCGGCTTTGGTCACGTTGCCGTCGTAAGGAACGCCCTTCAGAGGCCCTTGTTTGTCGCTCCGCTGAGCCGTTTCCATCCAGCTCCAGGCATGGGCCGCGTGCACGCTGACTCCAAAGGGAAGGCCTTGGCGGCGAGCGGCTTTTTCCCAGCCGCCGATGATGTCTTTCCTGGGACCTACCTTCGTTGAATTCCAGGACTGGTGTTTGCTGTTATACAGATCCAGGTTGTCATGGTGATTAGCCATGGCCATAAAATACTGAGCTCCCGCCTGCTTATAAAAAGCCACCAGCTCTTCCGGATTCCAGTTTTCGGCTTTCCACTCATGAATCACATCCTTAAAGCCAAATTTGGAAGGATGCCCGTATTTGTTGAGGTGATATTTGTATTGATGACTGCCTTCCTGATACATGCCCCGGGCGTACCAGTCGCCGGCTTCCGGCTGACACTGCGGCCCCCAGTGAGCCCAAATCCCAAATTTAGCATCCTTAAACCACGTCGGCGTCTGAAACTGTTCCAGCGATTGCCAGGTGGGTAAGAACGGGCCTTTCCGGGTTCTGGCCAGTTCAGCCAACAAAGGATTGGAAAGAGCCAGCGTGGGTAATAAACCAAGCGTACTTTTAAGGAGGGATCTACGATTCATAGGTGAATGCTTAGGCTAGCGTAAGACGCCTTTAAAACAGCTAATTGATAATACAAATGTATAGTATAATAAAATGTTTGAATTGTACAAAAAGGATTTTAATTTTAACAAATCGGGTTTTTGTGTAAGTTTGAAAATTTGGCAGAAATTCAGGTAGAAAGTTAATCGATCTAGTTATCAATGACTTATGCATAATACAGGCTTTAAAACCACATTTTCCTTGTTACATACCGACTATGTCCAGTTGAACAAATCGTGGAATTATCGGGACGTGATGAGTCCTTTCTATCGGATTTATCTCATTGATGGCGGTTTGGGTTCGCTCGGGGATACGGATCAGTCCCTGGTACTGGAAGCGGGGCACCTGTATCTGATTCCCAGCTTCACCCGATGCGATCACGCCTGCAACGATTGGCTCAGTCAATATTACGTGCATATTCTGGAAGAGAATCCGGCTGGATTGTCGCTGTTCGCCTCCAGCCGTCGGGTGATCAAAATCAAATCGATTCCGGAAGATTTGATTCTCTTCAGGCGGCTGTTACAATTAAATCCCGGGCGGGATTTAAGAAGAAGTGATGACCCCAGAGAATATCAGAATCAACCCTTGCTGAAGGATTTCAAACAGCGAAATAATGAGATTCCCTTTGCCGCCTATGTAGAAACCAATGGCCTGATTTTGCAATTGTTGTCGCGTTTTCTGGGAAACGAGGAGTGGCTATCCTCGCAGCAAACCCGGATACCGGCTAAAATTGAGCAGGCCATGAACTACATCCAGCAGCAGTTAAGCAATACAATAACCGTCGAGATATTAGCCGATCAGGTAAGTCAGAGTGCCCATTATTTTTCTAAACTGTTTCTACAGGCAACGGGTCAGCGTCCCCTGGAATATTTGCTGCAAAAAAGAATCGAGAAAGCTCAGTTTTTGATGCTCACGACCCCCCTGAGCTTATCGGAAATCGCGGTTGAAACGGGTTTTGAGAGCTTGTCTTACTTTTCCAGAAGCTTTAAAAAGGTTACCGGACAAAGTGCCAGTCAGTACAGCCGGGCGAATATGTTTTAAGTAGAGGAGACCAATGGTGGTTTTTACAGTAGGACCGTAGGCAAGGTTTGTAAGACAACAAAGGAGAACCTGTGTTCAAAAAACATATATAATATTCTGATTTACAGTTGTTTGTACTGGTAAGTGATAGTGGCGGAATGGACAGGCGAAATTTTTAGGAAACGTAAGTTTCAAAGAGAGAAGTATGCTCAGGACTCTTAACGGATCGGTTTTAGTTAAATCATTTGCTCTGAATAGGTAAGGAACACTTGGTGAAAGGAAAGTACATCGTCAGAGGAACGATCGTTCATACGCTGCAACGGCATCCTGGAATCAGAGCATCCGACACAGGGTGAATGACGGCGTCTGCTGCTTCCATAACCGTAACTTTATCAGCAGGCCTGAGTTATATAGGCAGGCAGGAGGGTCAGCCTCGTATCACTGGATAGAAATGAGTCGGTATTTACTGGTTATACTTTGTAGTTTAGGATTAAAGGCGTACGGACAATCGTTTCAAAATGAGGTGCGTCACCGGGCCGTGTTCTGGACTGAATTGAATTACGTTTATAAAATCAATACCAGGTGGAGTTTGCAGTTAGATCATCAGTATCGTCGGCAGGCCGATGACCATGGTCGCGATCTTAACGTATTCCGGCATCCGCTTTTACAGGTGTTCAGGCCCTGGGTTAATTACCAGCTTTCAAAACCCGTCCGTTTGTCGCTTTCCCCCATCGGGGTATGGTGGAACTGGGGAAAAACCAATCAGTACCAGCCGATTACCTTCTTTCAGGAAATTCGGGTTATTCCTCAGTTACAGATCACCAAGCCTTTGAAAAAGGGTGAATTTGTTCAGCGATACCGGGCGGAACTACGATGGCCCTCGCACACGGATACCCTGGCAACTTCCTATATCTTTCTGTCGGACGGCGAATCTCAGGAAGTACTGGCCGACCGATTCAATGTTCGCTTACGGGCCATGGCTCGCTGGATCAATCCGCTGAACAAAAAGTGGTACACCCATGTCAGCGTAGAGCCAATGGCGGTGATTTCTCCTTCCATTACTCACTTCGATCAAAACCGAACGTACCTGGCGATGGGCAGGTACGTAAAGAAAAACCTTCGGGTGGAAGTCGGGTACTTAAATCAGTTTGCCGTTCAGCGAATACCGGATGAAGAATTACGGATTTACCGATTTAACCACGCACTTCACCTGTTTGTGTACCTGGAAAATCTGCTTGATAAGTAAGTTTTCATGAGTCGGGAGATCGGGTTGCCCTGCTTTCAAAACAGCTGCTAACATTCGTGCAGGAGTATTCCGGCTATGCCCATTGCTCGGTAGCTCATAAACGCATGGATTGAAGACTGTACCTATCCGCTCACACGATCAGGGTGGACTTTTATAATAGTACGGCTGTACACGGTGTTAATTGCTTTACCACGAATAGTACCCAATGAATAGCGAATAATCTGTTGTTTATCAATTATAATGTTGTTTTAAAAAGAGAACTGTCTAAACAGCAGCAAATTGCTCCTTCAGTAGCTGGGCCACTTTACCCTCGGGGTCCATCGGCTTGACTTTTTGCGGTTTTACTTTCCGGTAGGTAATAGATACCCGTCTTTCGCGATGCTGTATCTGGCCATCAACCACATCTTTTTTCCGGGGGGGTATGGCGTGTTTCCACTTCAGCCGGGCTTCGTCCTGCATCACGTACAGCGAACGGCGGGGGATTTCTACATCGATCACTTCCAGATTCTTTCCTCTGATAAACCGCATGATACAGCCACTGCCCAGATTGACCCCGCAGATCTGGTTATCATAGTAATTACGGTCCTTGTGAGGTTTGATGCCTTCGCCGGGTTCATACTCATTGATGATAACCTGATCGGGCTGGTGCAGAAGGATGTGTTGTTCAACAATTTCCTTGGATAGCTGGTAAATCAACGAAGGCATTTCAACCGGAAATTTGATCAGATCATACGGTTTATCGAGTTCATTCCGGTAGCCGTAGTACTGCAGTCTTCTTTTATAATCCACAATCCAGGTCTGATGATCAATCTCGTGCACTAATTGTGCTTCTCTGGCTTCATCAATGAAGTCAGGGTATAGAAATAAACCGGGCACTGCTGTTTCCATGTACTTGCTAAGGTTTCTAATTGAAAAAATAGAGTTGCTTTTAAGCTACAGGTATGACGTAAAGCCTCTCGCTTCCCGGATACGAATGATAAAGAACTGTTCCCATAGCGTACGGATGAAGTTGCACCCCCCACCACTAGCTGTGCCTGGGGACTGGACAGGGGTACGGTCTGCCTATGGCAAGTCCATACGCTATTGATCGGTAAAGTGGTTTCGGGACTTCGTTCCAGAAAATCGGAAAAGATGGCTGATTGAATGGAGTACGCCAGATCAACAGGCAAACAGGCCAGTTTCGATGCCAATGAAGGAAAATCAGAAAAATTGCCATATTGTTGTCGAATATAATATATTTGTGACAACAAAAATCAATGCAATGAGAAAATTAGCATTTGCTTCCCTTCAGGTAAGGGATCTGGAAATCTCCAAAACGTTTTACATCACCCAACTAGGGTTTGAAGAAGCTGGAATTCCTAACCCTCAGGCTTGTGTATTTCGCTATAACCAGGGCGAGGCCAGCTTTGCCATCCGAACGCCCCTGAGTAATCTGGAAGGAAAAGAGCTGGGTATCGGTACTTCCCTCTGGTTCGCCATCGATGAAGCAATTGAAGACCTCCAGGCTCAGTTAATAGCCAGGAATGTGCCCCTGCTGGGACCGATTCAGGTAACGCCTTTCGGGAAAATCCTGGTTGTCAGCGACCCCGATGGATACAACATCACCTTTCTGAAAGCAAACTAGCCTGATCGGTATGAACAGCGAACCCAAATACTGGATCATCGTAGCATCGAAGGATCATGTCAAAACCGGACTTGCCGGGGGCTTTGCTCAGGCCTGTCATGGTAAGGCGTCACCTTTGAAAAGAATGCGTAAGGATGATTTCCTGATTTATTATTCGGGAAAGCAGACGATGGGAAGACCCGAAGCGTGCCAGGAATTTACTGCCATCGGTAAGGTTGTGGATGACGAAGTGTATCAGGTCCGGGTATCCGAGGACTTTTGCTCCTCCAGACGTACCATTGAATTTTTGCCGGGTAGGGATGTTTCCATTTTGCCCTTACTTTCGGGATTGAATTTTATCCAAAATAAGAAAAGCTGGGGCTATCCATTCCGTTTTGGTTTTTTCGAAATTGATCGGCATGATTTCGAATGGATCGCTTCACGCATGTTAACCGAAGACGATGTCCCAACGCATTGAATTTCATTTTAAAAACCCCGAAGACAGTCCGGGTTTTCTTCTGGGGCAACTGACCCTACTGTGGCAGCGGAAACAAAAGCGGGTCCTGGATCCTCTGGACCTAACGCATACGCAGTTTGCCCTGCTCTGTGCTCTGGCCTGGCTGTCGAGGGAAAGTGATCAGGTCACGCAGGTTGACATCGCCATGCAGAGCAATGCGGATCGGATGATGGTATCGAAAGTACTGCGGACGCTGGAAGAGAAGCAGTTCATTACCCGTCAGGAACATCCGACCGATACCCGGGCGAAGACAATCAAATTGACTCCGGAGGGAGAACGGGTACTGCAAAAAGCCATTGTCAGCGTAGAAACGGCCGATTTGGAGTTCTTCAATCAGATAGGAACCGATGTACAAACGTTCAATGCAACCATGGCAGCACTGATCAAAGAAAATGCGAAAGAAGCGTAAACTCAAACGGTGACGGGCTCAGTTGAACCTGAAAAGTTTACGCAATGGTTTGGTTAGACGCAAGCCCCTCACCACTAGTTTTTTTGTAGATAGACACTGTATTGTCGGTTGTCCGTTAATCTCCCCTGAATAAACGGCAAAGATCCCAGGGAGTCTTTTAATCCCCTTGGCTAAAAAATAAGTACTCTGGTTAACTCAGCTTCCCTTCCCCGTTTGTCCAAAGCAGGCAAAACAATCCTAACCTGGCTAAAAAATTAATACAACATTAACACAGGATCAGTGCTTTATACGGTTGATCACCGCTACGCTATACGGCACCACCATCATGATCCATCCCTATACCATTGCTGTCGGTCCATCGTTGCTGGATGATTTACAGGCCTGACTCACTCAAATTCGCTTCGTACATGAAGGGATACGGGAACGAATCGGAATCAGGTATTTCTGCGGAATTATTCCTTTTATTCTTTGCGTACTGAAACCAGCAGGGAATCAAGAGCAGCACGTGCCTGCATCGAGTCAACACGGTGCTGCTGTACCTGGTAAGTATAAAAAGGCACGGATAGATAGTTTAACCATAGGAGTAGTTATACATCTAATAAAAAGAGGGGGCCAAACTCCTCATCAATTGACGAAATAAAACACTTATTCTAAGTACTACTTTCCTATATACCGAGTATGATGAAAATTACGGTCGAATTTATGGTGGACGACCACTTTCCTGAAGAATGGTACGAAGTGCTGAGTGCCTTTGCTGGTTTAGAGCTGGACTTACCCCATGAACTGGTGCCTCAGGTAGGCGATCACCTCGACTTTAAGGTAACAACGTTTGTTGATCCTCCGGATTTCTGGGTGGATGCTACTGAGGAAGACGAATTACAGCAGTACGAAATAGCCGATCAGCTTTTGGCCGATCAGGAACTGGCCGTCGTAAAACGGGTTTTTAGTGGAGATCACATCCGTTTGTACTTTCATATTGATGGGGTTCATCCCGCAGCAGAAACGGACTGAGCAAAGGCTTTGCAGGCAATTTAGGTCTGGATTTAAATAAACTCCCACTGCCTGGCGGAGCAGTGGGAGCGAGGTTGGCTACGAATCAACTAATCGTAATAAGCGATAAGGAAGTGTTGGCGGCTTTAAAAAGGTAGATAAATATAGCTGGGAGCATTAGCAAAAAGTGTCGCCATTCCCACTTAAAAAAGAAATTTTATAATCAAGTAATGCCGGCAGGTCCATTCATAACCGAAGCTTAATCCTGGCTTCACAGTAGGTTTTTAGTAGATAGGCTTTAGCTCAGGTGCTGATGCAGCTTCCGTCAGCGATAGTATTTCTCCATAGCTTTCCTTCTCGTTTCTGGATTGATTAGCCAAAGACCTTTTTACAGGCTTTGAAGAAAGCCGTTCGGTCAAAGTTTGTCTTCAACGGCTTGTATGATTTACGGATTGAATTCGCTTCTTGCATCCATAGTTCTGAAATGCAGGCAGTAATGCAGGCCGTTACGTGGGAGGGCTTTGCTCAGACTTTGGCTATTCTGGGCAATAATCCTCGGTTCCTCGATGCTTTCCAGTGGGGATAGACTCCAGTTGGGTTCAGTACCCCTCAACCAAAGCTCAGGCAGGCAAACTTCATGCGTACTGATCCACCGTTTAGTGGGGCTTCCGTCGTGGTCCATACGGAAACGATTCTTACATAAATACTATCTATTTCATTTTAAAGCCTCCAGGTATAGACGCTGGTTTCTGTTATTCAAGATTTAAAGAAAGTATTCAGTATGCTGATTAACAGCTATTTAATGCAGATTTGAAAAGGACTAAAAGACCTGAACCCGTACGTAGTTCAGCCATACAAAATGCTGCCCGGCGTTTTTGAAAAAGGGGTTTTCGACGGGACAGGAAACGATCAGCAGCCGTTTTTGTTTACCAGAGATGTGTAGAAAGCGTAGTCCGAAAAAGAGTCAAGTCAACGGCCACTCTTTTCAAAGTGAATCGCTTTCCTGAAACAGATTCTGCTTTCCTTTAGGAAAGTACTATACAAAAGAAAGCAGGTCTGGTTACATTTACGGACTCGTTACTGCCGGAAATTAATTTCTTACATCAGAAAAGTTCCATCCGGGCAGTAGGCACGCCATTAATACAAAGTCATGATGAATCATCAGAATATAGCTTACTCGCTTTTAGAACTCGCTCTGGCTCCGGAAGGGACTACCATCAAAGAGACGCTGAACAACTCCCTGGCTCTGGCTCAGGAAGCGGAGGCCTTAAACTTTACCCGATACTGGTTTGCCGAACACCATAATGCAGAGCATATTGGCAGTAATGCTCCTTCCATCCTCATCGGTTATGTAGCCGAAAACACCCGTACGCTTCGGGTCGGGTCGGGAGGGATCATGCTTCCTAATCATTCACCCCTGATTGTCGCCGAACAGTTTGGTACCCTGGCTCAGTTGTATCCCAACCGCATTGACCTGGGTCTGGGAAGAGCCCCGGGGACGGATGGTCAGACGGCTCATGCCATTCGATCTGATTTCATGGAAGCGGCCCAGTCCTTTCCGCAGGAGGTAAGTAAAATCCAAACGTACTTTTCCAGTGAAAACCAGGGGTCAAAAGTACGAGCTCCCATCGCCGAGGGCACCGAAGTTCCGCTGTATATCCTGGGTTCGAGTACCGATAGTGCTCACCTGGCCGCCAAAAAAGGACTGCCTTATGCGTTTGCCAGCCATTTTGCTTCTACGCATTTATTGAACGCCCTGGCTATCTACCGCCGGGAATTCCAGCCTTCTCCGTTTCTGCGTGAGCCGTACACAATAGCTGGCGTCAACGTACTGATTGCTGATACCGATGAAGAAGCAGAAAAACTATACACGACTCTTATCCGCATGTTTCTGGGGGTATTGACGGGGGCAAAAGATGCATTGCAGCCCCCGACTGAAATGACGGACGAATTCCGGCAAATTCTGAAACATCCTACCCTGAATCAAATGCTGAAATATTCGTTTGTGGGTAGTAAGGCAACCGTAAAAAGGCAAATTGAGGCATTTCTAACCGAAACGCAGGTTAATGAACTGATTGCTGTATCCACTACCTATGATTTTGAAGACCGGATAAAGTCGATTCGGTTGTTTGCAGAGGTAATGCAGGAGATCAATGCCAGCAAAACGGTAGCAAGTAATGCATTGGTCTCGTAAATCAGGAGTACGGGTTGTTGATAATCAAGCGGGGAAGTCTTCAAAATCAGGGTAGTTTGATCTGATTAGTCCTGACAAGAACCATTGAAACGGGCGTAAGAAATCTACGCCCGTTTTTCTTTCTTCAACCCATCGTGTGAATGATACGGGTGCCTGCCCAGGTAGTGATGGATCTTAACCGGAACTGCCCCAACCCCGCTAGCACGAGCCTTACCCACTAAAAAGCCGGGCTACTGTTCTTCAAACATCTACCTGCATGATCTTCTTTCGATGATTAAGCCCCCAGTCTTTCAACGCGTAAATAATGGGCGTTAGCGTATCAGCATAGGCGTCGGCCTGGTAGGAAATCTTCACGGGATACCCCTCAATAATGATTCGCTTGATGAGTTTGTGCTCTTCCAACTCCTTCAATTCCTTGGCCAACACCTTGGGCGTGATGCCCGGAATACTATTCTGAATATCGGTAAACCGCTCATTACCAACGGTAATCGAAATAATGATGGGCAGTTTCCACTTGCCATTAATTACATCCAGCGTATCCCGAACGGGTTTGATGGTTTCCAGACAATTGCAATAGCCCTTTTTAGTTTCCATGTACTGCTTGTAAATATGTTGCTTTCTTAAAGGAAAGTGCTATACAAAGGAAAGTATAGGGGTCTGGTTTTGCAAAACAATTCATCTCCATCCGTAAGGAAATAGGAATCATACGATCCGGTACTGTTGGTCGCACATGGGTGGGCATTCGCAGTTGAATGTCAGCGAGCACTTCCGGTACGTTTGCAACGCTTTGCAGGCGTCGGAAAAGAGTCTTCGGTGCTGGTTATCTGGCAAATGGCTTCCGAAAAAACACCAGTCATTTTGAGGTACAGCGGAATCAGGACGGAGAACATTGGAATGTATTAGGGACGCAGAAAGCTCGTGGCGAAAGCCAGTCATTGATTAACTACCGCTTTGTGGACGAGTATCCGTTACGCGGCATTAATTATTACCGACTGAAAATGATGGACAAGGATGACACTTTTACGTATACGCGTGCTCAAAGCGTGGAGATGGCCCGGGGAACGGCAATTGTCTATCCCAATCCTGTAGCAGAAACGCTTTATTTGAAAAACGTAGAGGCAACTCTGGTGCGGGAAGTCGTACTACAGGACCTGCGTGGCGTAGTGTTCTTCCGGTCGTCTGATTGCCCAGCCAGGGGTATAAACGTTCGGAAAGTGACTAAAGGCACCTATCTACTCACGGTTATCGAGCACAGTGGGTTTGCCAGGAGCTATAAGGTCATTATTGGTCACTAATCAGGCTATTGCGTGGTATTCATGCATGGGCTAAGTTCAACGCTGCAGAAGCAACAAGGCTGCCTGTAAGCAGGGAATAGGTTGTTAAGTAGGCCTGTTTTTTCTGTTAGCTTATCCTTTTAACTTCTGCTCTGGTACTTCGTTGAATAAACGCGGGAATACGCGGTGCAAACTTTTCGTTCACTGCAGAGTTGTACAGAGACTCCGATGCCTGAAGATTACGAGCGGGATTGAATGGCTTTGTGGCATTCGCTCTTTGATTGTCTCTACGTCTATGGTACCCGCAAAATCCGGCTTGTACGAAAGCATAGGAGGCGGTATGATTACGGAGCTTCCATCCACAGCGGGTACTTAGGTCCATCGAACCCTTGCGTTCAAAAACGAAATTTGAACCAGAATTTCCGGTTAAACAGCCATTTCAAACGAGTTAGCAGTGTTTTCCCGAAGAAATTCATTATTCATAGAAATATAATTAATATTGTGTTTTGTTAAGAACCAAAACTAAATGAATACCTACACGCTAAGAAAATGGATGATTGGAGTTTGGCTATTGGTGTTATTCTCAGCGATAGGAATTCTGTTTTGGTATAACTCCTGGGTATATCTGATTCCCACTCCCATTCCCCAAAACTATAAACCGGTTCCGGTAGGATCGGTGCTTTCAATACAGGGACTTACCCCGGAGCACAAGCCTACGCTTCTTCACTTTTATAACCCGGATTGCCCCTGTTCCCGATTTAACCTGACGCATTTCCGATCGTTGGTCAAAGCCTATCAATCGCAGGTTAATTTTGTGGTTGTCGTGATGAGCAGTAAAAACTATTCGATAGCCGCGATCCAGGAACGGATCGGCCTTACCTTGCCTGTTCTGTTTGAAAAATCAGTGGCTGAACAGTGCGGGGTCTATTCAACGCCGCAAGCGGTTTTACTGACGTCTGAGCAGCAATTGTTTTACCGGGGTAATTATAATCGCAGTCGCTACTGCACGGATGAACAAACCAGTTACGCCAAAATGGCCCTTGCGAAACTAGTGAACCATCGGGTGGCAGGAGACTTTGATGCTCTGGCGTTGAAAGCGTACGGCTGTGTCCTGCCCGTTTGCCAGATGCCCGAGTGATTGGTTCTGGGTCCGAAAGTTTGCGTTGAAAACACTGAAAAAACATTACTACCCAGCCCGAGAGAGCTGAATTCCTGATTAGCCCAGCCGCATGCCGATCCTGCTGGCTCCAGGCTCCTGAAAATGTTCATTCCCTCTTCCTTCGAATGAATCCCTTATACTGATTACGCGTACCCAGTGCCCCGCCTTTTATTTTAGCTCTTGATAATCAATGCTTCCTGAATCTATTCAAACCGCCAAAACGCCTTTATCATCAGGTACAGAACCGGCCTTTATCTCCTCCGTCAAAGAGCGATCGGACCGCCTGATGAATTACTTCCTGATCGGCTACTTTTTAATAGGACTGGTACTGGCTACTTTCTACGACACCTGGCTGATCGCCCTGGGCGTTGGAGGACTTTCGCTACTGGCGTACTACTCGACCAAACGGGCATTGCCCAACTCGGACCTTTATCAGTATGTACTGAGTGCAGTGCTGGGTATTTTCATGGCCCAGTACATCTACCAGATGCACGGCCTCTTTGAGATGCATTTTTACGCCTTCATTGGCAGTGCTATTTTGATTACCTATCAGAAATGGCAATTACAGATACCCATAATGATTGTGGTGCTGGTCCATCATGCCATTTTTGGTTATTTGCAGAATACCGGCTATTCCCAATTGTACTTTACCCGGCTGGATTACTTTGACCTGCTAACGTTTGTCATTCACATCTTTCTGGCGGCCGTTATCTTTTTCATTGGTGGTCTGTGGGCGTACATGATGAAAAAATACAGCGAATTGCAACGGATTCAGGCCCAGAAAATGGCCGATCTGGAGAAAGAAGCCACCCTTTCCAGAGAGCGACAACGCAATGAACTGATTCAAAAAGAAATCAACAGTCGGCTGGTAGCTGCTAATCTGGCCCTGGAGAAAGCCCGGGCGGAAGCAGAAAAAGCAAATCAGGCGAAAAGTGTGTTTTTAGCCACGATGAGCCATGAAATTCGCACGCCCATGAATGGCGTGATTGGCATGGCCGCTCTGCTTCAGGAAACGCATTTGACGTCCGAGCAACGCGACTACACGGAAACCATCGTTAAATGCGGCGATTCCCTGATCAATGTGATTAATGACATTCTTGATTTTTCCAAGATTGAATCCGGTAGTTTAGAACTCGAGCAGGAGGATTTCATCCTTCGCCAGTGCATTGAAGATGTGCTGGATATTTTCGCTACCAAGGCCATGGAGGCCCAACTCGATTTGATCTATCAGATCGAAGAAGATGTACCCGTACAGATTGTCGGAGATTCGTTGCGGCTGAAGCAAATTCTGGTCAATCTGGTAGGAAACGGCATCAAGTTTACCGAAAAAGGGGAGGTTTGCCTGTCTGTATCACTCGGAGTCACGGAAGATCCTTCCGTCATCCAGCTTCACTTTTCGGTGCGGGATACGGGGATTGGTATTCCCAGCCATAAGATAGGGCGTTTGTTCAAGTCCTTTTCACAGGTAGATTCGACGACGACCCGCAAGTACGGCGGTTCGGGTCTGGGACTAGCCATTTCTGCCCGACTGGTTGATTTAATGGGCGGCAAAATCAGGGTTGATAGTCAGCCGGGTTGTGGCTCGACGTTTTCGTTTACTATGCAGTGCCAGAACAGTACCAGGTCGCTGATGCCTCAGGCCCAGCACCAGATGGAAGGGCAGGAAGGCAAGCAGGTATTATTGGTCGATGACAACACTACCAATCTGACCATTCTGAAGCGGCAGTTTGAGATCTGGAAATTTCATCCAATGCTGGCTTCTTCGGGTGAGATGGCCCTGGAGGTACTGGCGGCTCATCCAGGCATTGATCTGGTCATTACCGATATGCAAATGCCAGTGATGGACGGAGTGATGCTGGCGGAGCAAATCAAAAGGCAAATGCCTCATCTGCCGATCATTTTGCTGAGTTCCATCGGGAAAGAGCTGGATCACAGACAACGGCAGTTGTTTGTCTCGACGCTTAGCAAACCCATCCGGCAACACGAACTGATTAAGCACCTGCTGGACGCACTACACTGGCAGGCGTCGGTTCCGAAGCAACCCGCGGTTCCGGGTAAACTGAGTACCCAGGTTAGCGAACAATACCCCCTGACCCTGATGGTGGCGGAGGACAATGCGATTAATCAGCGGGTTATCAAAACTATTCTGGTGAAACTAGGGTACGAGCCTGATCTGGTCGATGATGGTCAGCAGGCGGTTGAAGCCGCCAGCCAGAAAAAATATGATCTGATATTGATGGACATGCAAATGCCCGTAATGGATGGCCTGGAAGCTACGCTACTCATTCGCCAGACCCTGTCGCATCAGCCCATCGTCATTGCGTTGACGGCTAACGTCATGAGTGGGGTCGAACAAACGTGTCTGGAGGCGGGTATGGATGATTACCTGGCCAAACCGGTTAAACTGGAAGAATTGATCAGTAAGCTTGAAAAATGGCACCCCAAAGTAATCACTACGATCGAGTAAGGTCTGGAAAGGCACGGGCACTATCCTCAGTAGTTTTTTGAGACGGAAAGTCAGGCTTACTCTGTCAATAAAGGATAATTCCCTTAAGCTGATTCGAAGCGTTTATTTCCAGATACGCAGGGAAGCAAAAGGGAGCGGGATAGCCCATCCTGAGGAGACGAAAAGAAGCCCGCCGAATGCGACACAGGTTTGCGTTCGGCGGGCTTCTCTGTACAATCAGGTCTCAGGGATACAGAATTTTTCGTACGCGGTCCATCGCCACCCGGTTGTTGAAATTATCCATGTTTTGCAGGATGATGATGGTTTTTTTCGAATCGATATGCCGATCGATGTAGTGAATATAGCCCGCCCAACTACCTGAATGACTGACGAGCTTTCCGTAGGTCGGATCCTGTTTGAGCATCCATCCGAAGCCATAATCTGTTGTCTGACCATTCAACAATGTAACGCCGCTGAAAACCTCATCTTTTTCTTGATCATTAATCAATCGATCCGAGTATAGGGCTTGGTCCCAGAGCAGTAAGTCCCGAACGCTGGAATTCACCGTACGATCCCCCGTAATTCCATCCAGAAAATACGTGAAGAACGTTTTGCCGTACGCATCCGGTTGCACCTTATGACCGGTACTATCAACCAGGTGACCGAGAGCATAGTTTTCAACCTTCTGGGGTTTATACCGGCTTTGGTATACCAGAGATCGCTTCATGCCCAGGGGTTTAAAAATAGACTGGGCCAGAAAATCAGCGTAGGATTGATGTGATACCCGTTCTAGGATGGTTCCCAGAAAAGCGTAATTGGTATTGCTGTAGCTGAATCGCTCGTTGGGCTGAAAAAGAACGGGCGGACGAACGTGGCCAAAGGCATTGATCAGGTCGGGATTGGTTGCAAACTTGCTTTTGTCCCAGTGTTCAATAAAATAATCCGTATAGTCGGGCAGGCCACTGGTATGATGCAGGAGGTGTCGAATGGTAATCTTTTCATAACCAGCCAGTTCGGGCAGGTATTTTGCGATCGGGTCATCGTAGCGAAGCTTGCCCTGTTGTTGGAGGAGTACAATGCCCATGGCCGTAAACGCTTTGGATAAAGAGGCCAGTTCAAAAACGGATTCCGCATGCAACGGCCGACCCGATTGCTCATCCGCTTTGCCGTAGGATTTTTCAAAAATCGGAACGCCGTTTTCGGCAACCAGAACATTCCCATTAAATGATCCCTGACGGTACAATTCGGTAAACAGACTGTCCAGTTGGGCAGGTTTCGTTTGGCCAAGACTCGGCACACTCAGGTACAGGAGCGTACCCAGCAGCAGTAGCAGCTTTTTCATAAGGTAAAGAGTCAGAAGGTGTAAAAGCTTAGTGGTAGCAAGGATACAAAGAAAAAGACGGAATAACTAAATTTTTAGTTATTCCGTCTTTTTAATTTTGTTTGGATCTTTTCTAAAGTAATAATCTGCCAACCAGACTACTAGTAGAAGAGTGGTTTAAGTCTTACTGTATGTAGCCTGGTCGCTGAATCGCTACTTACTGAGCCGAGGGTGGCGGTGTCTGCGTACCCCAGGTGGTGTTAGGCTGACTTCCCATCACAAAGGTTAGCTTGCCTCCCTGCATCAGCTCGTCGCGATAGAGCCAGCAATGGGGCAGGTCTTTACCGTTAAACGTCGCCGACTGTACGTATACATTCGTTGCGGAATTGTTTTTAGCCTCGATGCGGAGTTGTTTGCCATTGCCCAGCCGAATCGTAGCCCGGTCAAAAGCGGGGCTTCCTAATTCAATGATGGGTTTCAGGTCCGTAAAACCTTTCACGTCGAACAGACCCAGGGAGGCCATGACGTACCACGAACCCAATTGGCCCTGATCTTCGTCCTGACCGTATCCGTAGCCATGAATAGGCTCCGTACCGTAAAATTCATCGCAGATGGCACGGGTCCATTTCTGGGTGAGCCAGGGCTTTCCGGAAAAATTGAAGAGCCAGCTGACGTGTAAATTGGGCTGATTACCGTGGTTGTACAGTGACTTGATGCCCGCAAAGGCATCGATTTCTTTTCCACCGCCAAAACCATTTTTCTGAGCGGTAGTAAAGATGTCGTCGAGCCGGGTATTGAATTCATCTCTACCGATTGCTTCAATGAGAGCTTTCGGATTTTGTGGAACGAAGAAGGTGTACTGGATGGCATTCCCTTCCTGAAAGCCCCGCCAGGGTTCAGAAGGGTCAAACGTGTCAATGAACGTACCATCCGCTCGTTTGGGACGAACCAGTTTTTGCTTCGGTTCATACAGAAGTTTCCAGCCGTTGGAGAGCCGGATCAACTGCTCGTACTCCGGCTGCTTACCCATGGCCCTGGCCAGTTGGGCCGCTGCAAACGTACTGAAACTATACTCCAGCGTATGGGAGGCCGAAAAGTGAGAGCCGGTCGAATCGGTTTTGTCGGCGTCGAGATAGGGAACGAAGCCTTGCTTCACAAATGCTTCCACATCCAGCTTGCCCGAGCCAACGGGCCGGTTGCGACCACTCAATTCGTTCGCCTGAATGGCCCGAAAGGCCAGATCGGTATCATAATCCCGGATGCCCGCCTGATAAGCCGCCGCAATGGCCAGACCGACGAAATTGGTCCCTACACCCGACACGAAATTGCTATTGGCGATGCCGTCGCCAAACCAACCCCGTTCCTTATAAATTTCCAGCTGGGTATGGACAAAATCGCTGTACCGCTCCGGGTATGAAAGAGCCCAGAGCTGCGTCAGATTCCAGTAGGCACCCCAGATGGCGTCGGTGTTGTAAAAGTTATGACTGAATTTCCCGTTTGTGTCGCGGGGCAACTGACCGATGGAGCCATCGTGCCGGGGAAAGGAGCCGTTTACGTCGTTGGCTACGCCCCGTCCGAGTAAGGCATGGAATAAGCCGGTGTAGAATTTAACCTTGCTCACCTGATCACCCTCGACGGTCAGCTTGCCCAACTCCTTTTGCCAGGTGTTCTTAGCCTGTTGCCGGGCTTTTTCAAACGAAAGTCCTGATGCCTCAGCGTCCAGGTTTGCCCTGGCGTTGGCAATGGAGGTGTAGGATAAGCCTATTTTCAATTCAATAGCCTCGTTATCGCTGGTCGTGTATTCCAAGAAAAGCCCGGCTCCTTTGCCCTGAGCCGCGTTACTTTGAGCCTGAATGCCCGCATCCGTAAAGGCTCCTACTGACCGTGGGGCTTTGCTCACTTCACCCCAGATGTACATGGAAACCAGGCCCTTTGGATCGTAAGTATTTACGTACTTGGGATAGGTAGTAACGAATCCTTCAAAGTGGGTCGCGTCGGTCATGCGTACTTCGGCCTTCCTTACTTCGCCACTTTCGCCCTGTACATTTCCAATGTCGAGTATAATCCTTGACTGATCATGTTTAGGGAACGTGTAGCGGTGAAAACCGACATGCGTCGTAGCCGTCAGTTCCGCCGTAATCCGGTAATCGTCCAGCAAAACTTTGTAATAACCGGGTTCAGCCAGTTGATTTTTTCGGTCAAAACGGGAGCGGTAGCACTGTCGGGGTTATCCAGATCGCCCGGTTTCACTTTAAGGGCTCCCGTGGCGGGCATCACGCTTACGCCACCGACCTGCCATTCGTGAAAATGCACAAAGCCTTCAATGGATTGATGCCGGGTGTCGTACCCCACGGCTTCCCAGCCCTGCTTGTTGCCGTAGTGCCCGTTGGTGGATGGAGCCAGCTTGGCCATTCCGTGAGGTACGGCCGCGGGAGTATAGAAGAACCACCGGCTGTGGGCGGTACCGATGTTGGGGTCCACGTAGCGGAGAACGTCTGGACGCCTGGCTGCACAGGAGGTTAGCAGGACAGCCAGCACCATGCTACTTAAAAGCTTCGCGTAATTCATTCGTGATCTAATAAAATAAGCGGGCAATCGCCCTTTTGAGGTCGTATACGTTACGAGAGCGAGATTCAACCGGACGAGCTTATTCGCCTTCGTATGCTTTTCGATTGGGTTAACGTAGGTTGCCGATCGGAGGGCAGACTTACACCAAAGGCCGAAATTGCAAAGAAATGCTTACGATTCGTCTATTGATATACGTAAATGCGAATTGAAATTTGGCTGAGTTGACGATATGAGTTTATTTCAATCACGAGGAAGCTTATACTTTCGAATAGTTCGTACTCGAACAAGGTACTGACGATTAAGGGGTTAGTAGAAAAAATAGTCCAGAGCAAGGGAGTAAAACTACCTTATTCTGGACTATAAAAGCGTTAAAAATAGAAAGAATACCTTTTCCTGACAGCCAATCATGGCAGGTGAGAGGAGATACTCTTCCAGTATTCGGATCATGCCCAGCATTGCCGGGCAATGGCTTCATCTAATGAATAGGGTTGTACGCCACGCATCAGGGAAGCATTCGTAGCCGGTTCATCGACTTCGACTGAGCGAGTCGATGACTGCATTTCCTGGGCATCTTAAGATGGTACCCGGATTCACCTTGAAATAAATTCAGACAGAGATACCCGTTTACAAACCGTAAAGACCACCCGAAACGGATATTTTTTCACCCGAAATCCAGGCCGCCTCTTCGGAGGCAAGGAATACCGCTACGCGGGCAATGTCTTCGGGCTGCCCGATGCGACCCAGTGGGGTATGAGCAATGAGGTTCTTCTCGAAATCACTGCCGCTAAAGCCCGCTGCATGGGTGCCCTCCGTTTCTACCGAACCGGGCAAAATGGAGTTGATGCGGATCTTTCGTCCGGCAAATTCCTTGGACAAGGCAACGGTAAGAGCATCCAGAGCCGTTTTGGTGGCCGAATAGACGGAGCCCATCGGTATAGGCATGCGGCTGGCACCGGAACTGATGTTAAGAATGCTACCTCCCTCCTCTCCAAACAGTTTCAACGATTCCTGAATGGTAAGAATGGAACCTAGTACATTGATGTTGAACTGTTTGTGAAACGTTTCGGGGGAGACCTGTTCAATAGGCTCGTAGATGTAAGTTCCTGCATTATTGACCAGAATATCCAGCGTACCAAATGCCTCTCTGGTTGCTTCAAACAATCTTTTCACATCGGCTGGGTTCGATACATCGCCTTGGACAGCAATGGCGGTACCACCGTTGGTGGTGATAGTCTGGACCACCTGGTCCGCTCCGGTCTTACTGGAGGCATAGTTTACAACTACTTTAGCTCCTTCTGCCGCAAAATAGGTAGCAATGGAGGCACCAATACCTTTGGAAGCACCCGTCACCAGGGTCACTTTGTTCATTAACTTACGCATGGTTACTGCTCATTTATTGTTTGGGCAGCAAAGCTAGAGCGGCTTGATTTATTTTAGTAACTTTGTAACTAAAAGTAACAGTAACCCCGAAGTAACTAAGTAACCTATGACGTGCGAACCCCGTAAAAGCGACGAACACAAAAAGGAGATGCGGGCGGTCCAGGACTGCATGCACGTACTCAATGGAAAGTGGAAAATTGCCATTATTTCATCCATTTGCTATTACAGCAAAAGGAGGTTTTCGGACATTCTAAACGACGTGGACGGGATCTCGAACAAAATGCTGAGTAAAGAACTCAAAGAGCTGGAAATCAATCAGCTCGTCAAGCGAACGGTGCTGGATACCCAGCCGGTAACCGTCCAGTATGAACTGACCGATCACGGCTGGTCGCTGAGGACCATTATTGAGAACCTGACTACCTGGGGCGTCGAGCACCGGAAGAAGATTTTTGAAAGCTAGGGGTTTGGTTGTTGTTACGCTGACTGTATTCCGTCTGCTACTGAGTAAGCGTTGGTAGTATCCGATCTATTTCCGTATGCTTTCGTAGTACACCGCTGTTCAGGGGAAAAACAAATTTTTCGATGGCCCGGCGGTAGGATCACGCTTGTACGGGTGGTAATTTTGAGGCTTTGCTGGTACCTGAGAACAGCCTATACGGAGACGTGTAGCTAGTGAGGTGATAACCCAAGGAGTATCCATGTCAAATTCCCAAATTCCCGGTACCGCCTTTGCGGATGCCAAACCCCATTACCACATTCTGGATGGATTACGGGGCGTAGCGGCCTTGAGCGTGGTGTGTTTTCACGTGTTCGAAGCCTTTGCTACCAGTCACTTAGACCAGATTATTAATCACGGCTATCTGGCGGTAGACTTCTTCTTTATTCTCTCGGGCTTCGTGGTGGGCTATGCGTACGATGATCGCTGGGAGAAGATGACGGTCCTGGACTTTATCAAACGCCGATTGATTCGTTTGCACCCCATGGTGGTACTAGGAGCCATTATCGGAGGGATTATGTTTTATACGCAGGGTTGTTCAGTATGGGACGTATCCAAAGTATCCATTTCGATGCTTTTGGTAGCGACGTTAATCAACGCCCTGCTTATTCCCGCGACACCTGGTTTTGAAATTCGGGGCGTCGGCGAAATGTTTCCCTTAAATGGGCCAAGCTGGTCGCTGTTTTTCGAGTATATCGGTAATCTCCTGTACGCGTTCTGGTTGCGTAAGCTTTCCACGAAAGCATTGGCCGTTCTGGTTGTCCTCACAGCGTTCGGTTTGGCCGCCTTTGCGATGGTTGGACCCTACGGTGACCTGTGCGTGGGTTTTTCGATAACGGGTGACAACATGCTCGGCGGTTCGTTACGCCTGCTGTTTTCGTTCGCGGCGGGTTTACTCCTATCCCGCGTATTCAAACCGATCGCGGTCAAAGGAACGTTCTGGATCGGTAGTCTGGCCATACTCGTTTTATCGGCGATCCCACGCATTGGTGGTAGTGAATACCTGTGGATGAATGGTTTATACGATACCCTCTGCGTAACGATCGTCTTTCCGGCACTGGTTTATCTGGGAGCTTCCGAAACCACGATCAGTCAACGTATGACTCGACTATGTACCTTTTTAGGGGACCTTTCGTATCCTTTGTATATGGTTCATTACCCCTTCATCTACCTGTACTTCGCCTGGGTGAAAAATGAAAAGCTCACCTTTGAACAATCATTGCCCGGAGCGTTGGCCCTGGTCGTGGGTTCGGTAATCCTGGCGTATGGATGCCTGAAGCTGTACGATGAACGCGTCCGCCGGTATCTGACGAATCGTCTGCTACGCGTAGGAAAATAGTATCCGTAAGGCATCTTATAAACGATGAACGAACGTTTCTTCAGAGTTCGTTCATCCCTTACTTTTTCGACCAGCGAGCTTGTTCATAATCCAGTTCACTTTCTTTCGCCCGCAGAATTTCGTCATCAAAACGGCTTTCCTTTTTCAGGCGTTCCAAAGCTAATCTCCTTACTTCGACGAGGTCTAGCATCACTTTACGGTAGAGGTCCTGAACGGTCAATAACCCGGACGACTGATCATTGGATTGTAAGGCGTTCTTGGTCACTGAAACCTGGGAGATCAGTTGAGCCTTGATACGCCCCACCACTTCGTATTGTTCCATTTCATAGGCATAGTGCGTGTCTAGATGTTCCAGGGAAAGCTGAGTGAGTTCCTGCCGAAGTGATTCAATTTGCTCCTGAGCCGGAATTTGTTCTTCGGTTTCTTTAATACCAAGCCATTTCATGAACAATGGAAGCGTAAGGCCCTGGAATACGAGCGTGATAAGAATGACTACGAACGTGATGAAAAGAATCAGGTTTCGATGCGGAAACGGATTTATGCCATCCAGCAGGGTCAGGGGAATGGCCAGGGCTGATGCCAGTGAAACAACCCCCCGCATACCCGCCCAGCCAATGAGCAGGGACAGTTTAAGACCAGGGTGAGGTTCGGAGTAGGGTTTTCCAGCCGCCAACAAACGGGGCAGAAAAAAAGAAAGATATACCAATACTATCCGAATAATGATGACCATGCCGCTTATCAGCAACGAGTAGTAGATCACCTGCAGAACTGTGTACTCTTCCAAACCCTGAATAATGAGGGGTAGTTGTAATCCAATAATCGTAAATACAAATCCATTGAGCAGAAAACCTACCGTAGCCCATACTTCCTGCGTTTGCTGGCGGGTCTGATAATTCAAAAACTTACTCGAACGGGCCGAGAGTAACAGGCCGCCACTAACAACGGCCAATACGCCGGACCAGTGAAATTGTTCGGCAACCAAGTACATCAAATACGGAGCGATCAGAGTAATGGGTGTAATGATGCGGGAAGTGCCTCCCCAGTAACGCATGATCCAGTACAGCAGAAAAGCGATACTGAACCCTACGAATACACCCATGACGGAAAGCACCAGGAAGTCTACAATAGCCTGCTGAAATACAAAGTTTCCAGTCAGTAAGGCCGCCAGGGCAAAGCGAAAGACCGTCAGTGAGGCCGCATCGTTTACCAGACTTTCGCCTTCCAGTATGGTTTGGGCCCGTTTGGGTACATCCAGTCCGCGTAGTACGGAGGTAGCCGCAATGGCATCAGGAGGCGAAATAATGCCGCCAAGTAAGAAACCCAGAGCGAGCGTAAAGCCAGGAATCAGGGCGGTGGAGAAGTAGGCAACCGCCAGTGAAGTCGCTAAAACCAGGCCGAAGCCTAAACTAAGGATGGACCGTTTCCACTTCCAGAGCTGCGTCCAGGAAGATTCCCAGGCAGCTTCGAAAAGTAGTGGAGGTAGAAAAATCAAAAAGACCAGATCCGGGTCAATGGTCATGGAAGGGATACCGGGAATGAAGCTGATCCCCAGACCACCCATCACTAAAAAAATGGGGTAGGATATGTTCAGGCGTTGACTAAGCATGTAGAGCAACGCCATAATAAAAAACAGGGATAAAATCAGTAATAGATTTTCATGGATCATTAGCCAGTGGAGTCATTGAACTAAAACAATGGGTTAAAGTCAGATAGGTACGGATTGGGGTAAGTGGAGTATCCAGGTTTGCGGAGGATCACACCTGATAGATCAATGCATTGATATTCATCCCAGCTCCCACGGAGGCCAGTAAAATATAATCTTCTTTTTGCAGGGAATACCCCGGCAATTCACCCTGCATGACCTGATGCAGCAGCGTAGGAATTGTAGCAACGGAGCTATTGCCCATCCAGCGAATATTCATGGGCAGGATGGCGGGCGGAGGCGTCTGTCCGTACAGGCGGTAAAATTCCCGAAGAATCGCTTCATCCATCTTTTCGTTGGCCTGATGAATAAAGATCATTTTGAGAGCTTCCAGCGGAAGGCCACTTTCATCGAGACACTTCTTCATCGCTCCGGGAACCTGCGTGAGAGCGTATTCGTAGACTTTATGCCCGTGCATCTTGATAAACTGCGGTGAGCCTTCCTGATCGGCATTGGCCTTACCCGAATAAATATAGTCCGCTTCCGTAAGCGTGTCCGAACGGACCACCGCATGCAGGATACCGCCCTCATCACTCAGGCTTTTGGTCACCACACAGGCTCCGGCTCCATCGGCAAAATCAGGGAATCCCGATCACTGGCGTCGATTACGCGGGATAGCGTCTCCGTACCAATCACTAAAATTGTCGAGGCCGCTCCGCTTCGAATGGCCTGATCCGCCAGAATCAGCCCCTGCAACCAGCCCGGACAACCAAAGATCAGGTCATACGCCACGCAGAACGGATTTTTGATAGACAGACCCTGTTTGATCCGCGAGGCCAGCGATGGTACCTGATCCCGGGGTGCCCCGCATACGCCATGTCGCCGTAATTATGAGCGACAATAATCTGATCAATGGTTTCTACGTCAATCCGTGCTTGACTAATGGCTTGCTGAGCGGCCTGCAAACCCATTAGCGATGCTGTCATCCCCGGGGTAGCGTACCGCCGTTGTTCAATACCCGTAATGGCCGTAAATTTCTTAAGTGTGGTTTCTACCGGCTGGCGAAGGGGTGTTTGATTACTGTCATAAAATTCATGCGTCAGAAATGCGTCATTGGTAACCGTCAGCGGGGGGAGGTAGGCACCCGTGCCTGAAATGAGGGATCGAATCATAACATAATGCTTCTTAACGTTCCAGAAAATCTAAAAACAAGTCCTGGCGGAAAACAAATTTAGTTAGGAATAAAAAAGGATTCGATGCCACAGAAAAGGGGCATCGAATGGTTGCTTCACACAAGGTCCATTCGTACGCTTCCTGAAAAGGCAAGCTTACAACGGAGAAAAACGCTCTAGCCTTGAAATGAAGGGCGTAGCAAACGTCCGGTTTGACGAGGTCTGACTACAAGTAGCCGGAAATTGAGAACTAAAACGCAGGCTTAGTTGAACCGTAACAAGGTACGCGACTCGCAGGCTCCGTTCATATAATCAATGGCTAACAGAGCAATGGCACGACCTTGTCGGGTTTGCAACAGGGGAATAGAGCGGTACGTTGTCCGGCCATCGATCAGAATGGATAAAGCTTCCTGAAAGCCTTCGGAGTCCTGTTCCGCAGTACGAATATCTTTGAGTTTTTCACGAAGTAAAGAAATCGTCTTTTTGATCTGTTGATTATTGGGTTTCATAGTATAAGTAGATAAGGATGACTAGACGCTGAAGTCCGGGAAATGAAAAGCAACAAGCCTGTTAGTCGAATGATTATAGACTAGGCTTTAGAATTGAAAGGAGCAGAAAAGAGCCGCCAGTTTCTGTACAGCTCTTGACGTTTCGGGGATGAACCACCCACGGGGTGATTATCGGACGTACCGAAGAAATCGCCTAATTCCACGGCCACCCGTTTCAGGTGTTTATTCAGATAAATTCGCTGATTATCGATAAAGAAACCAAGCTCCTGGTCCTGCTCAACGGTGAAGAATGAGCCATTCGAGAAATAACCGGTACCCGCATTGAAATAACGATTGAGTCGATTCGCGGGTATGTCGCCGGCTAATTCCGTAGATACGTCCGGAAGACATTTTTGCATCCATTCCACCAGGGAGGTTATGTCCTGCACTTTACCCGCTACGCCAACACCTTCTCTAAAATCAATGCGGTGACCTCGTTCCTCGGCTCTGGTTAGTAGGTCATGGGTAAGTGTAATGAGTTCGGCAAAATCTTTTTTCCAGGGGCCCTCCTCCAAAGAATCAGGAGCAAAGGATGGGCTGTCGAGTAAGGTATGTAAACGAGTAAGCATATGAGAAGTGTCCATAGTACGAGGGGTAGTCAGTGAAAAGAGGAAATGGAATGGCCAGAAAGAAGAATCATTTATCCAGGGTATAAACCAAGAATCAAAAAACGAGGTACTGGCTGTACCTAACGTTTCCTTAAGGGGCGGCAGTTAATACCGGAAATTCTAGAACGGGACGTACTGGAAATAGGGCATAAATGCCTGAGAAAGAAATGAGGTAAAAAGGCGGCGAATGCTCGTTTTGAACGTAAACATGATCGTTGGGAATAACCGAACCGAATCAGGATGCTAACCCAAAGCGAGGCAGTACGTGAAGAAAACAGACCTGGAAAGGTCTGAAAAACAGAACCCTGACTAAGAAAAATGATTCCAAACGCAGGTTCATTCTAGTATCCTAACTGGATTACTGCCGGTCCGGTTCATTTTTGGGGCAAAAGAAATTAATCCGCTTCGGTAGGGCGGGGCCTGAAAAGCGGGTGAACTGCGTTCCGTGGGAGTATTCTGGCGTAAAAGATAGGATTGGTGTGGGGAATCGAATCCTGGATACAACAAGCCGACTTTTGGCTACAAGCGGCTCGCCCCTGCCGCCGTTCTTTGCCTAAACATTAGTCATCGAACCAATGAAATACACACTTGTAACCGGAGCATCCGCTGGCATTGGCGAAGCACTGGCCCGAAAATTAGCCCAGCGAAAACACAACTTGGTACTCGTCGCCCGAAATGCCGAAAAACTCGCTGAGATGCGTAAACAGCTTCAGCAGCAGTATGGGATTCAGGTAGCTTTCATCGCAGCCGATTTGTCCAAGCCAGATGCTCCGGAACAGATTTTCCGTGAAACGCAGCAGCAAAACTGGGAAATTGAGGCCCTCGTCAATAACGCGGGGATTGGGTCCGGCGGCGAATTTGCTACGCTTTCGCTGGCATCGGAGCTGGCCTTGCTGCAACTCAACAACGCCTCGCTGGTAGCGATGACGCACCTCTTTCTGCAACCCATGCGTGAACGCAGACGCGGCACGATTATCAACGTGGCGTCGATGGCCGCCTTTGCTCCCATCCCTTACATGGCTACCTACGCCGCCAGCAAAGCCTTTGTGCGTTCCTTTACCGAAGCCATCGCCGAGGAATGCCAGCCTGATGGGGTCCATCTGATGCTCTTTGCTCCCGGACTAACGAAAACGAATTTCAACGAATCCGCCGGGATCAATAATGAAAAGTCCATTGGGCTAAACTCGGACTATCAAACGGCGGTGCATCAGACTGCCGATGAAGTGGCGGATGAGTTACTGAAAGCCTGGGATGCGAAAAAACAGTTTTACATCTCCGGTAGTAGAAACCGTCTGGGCTTTCGTCTTGTCGCTTTAATACCTCATCCTACGATTGCCCGGTACATGGCCCGTTCGTACCGGAAAAAACTAGCTCAACAATCACTACCTTCGTAAGCATGGAAACGACGCCCACCGTTCATATTCAGTCCATCACGCAGCTGCACCAGCTTTTGGAGCAGCCCAAACCCCGCCATCCGCTGGTGAGCCTGATTCGGTTTGAAGATTTCCCTGCGATAAAAATTGAACAGCGAACCCGGCTGATTTCGGACTGTTACCAGATCACCCTGAAAAAGGAATGTCCCTGTAAGATTCAGTACGGACAAAGCCGGTTTGATTTTGACGAGGGGGTGATGGCCTGCTTTGCTCCGAAACAGGTAAACTTTATCGATCAGGATTTTGCCTTCGCTACGGCGGGCTGGCAACTCTCCATCCATCCGGATTTTCTGCGGAATTACCCGCTGGGCAGCAAAATCAAAAACTATGGATTTTTCGATTACTCGGTCAATGAAGCCCTGATTCTCTCCGAAGAAGAGCAACGCCGGATTGAAATCATCTTTCTTCAAATGCTGGAAGAATCCCGGCTTCCCATTGACCACTTTAGTCAGGATGCCTGGATTGCTCACCTGGAACTGCTGTTAACGTATTGCAATCGCTATTACAATCGGCAGTTTATTACCCGGAAAGCCGTCAGCAGTGAGTTACTGGATAAGGTTCAAAAACTACTGGACGAATACTTTGCTTCCCAGGAATCCAATAAGGGCTTACCCACCGCTCAGTACTTGGCAGAGAGCCTGCATCTATCCTCTAAATACCTGAGCGACTGCCTGAAACAATTGACGGGCAGCACGACCCAGCAGTTAATTCACGAAAGACTCATCGAGCAGGCCAAAGAAAAGCTATCGACGACCAGCCTCTCCGTGGGTGAAATTGCGTATCAGTTAGGGTTTGAGTATCCGCAGTCGTTTAGTAAACTTTTCAAAGCCAAAACCAACCAGACCCCGCTGGAATTCAGGGCGTTTTATAATTAGGCGGGACCGTTATTTACCCATACGAAGGGATGAACTATTCGGTGTAAACCGTGGTGGTGGTGAGTCCGAAAAGAGGCTTTCTGACGGGCCTTATTTTCCAGGGTGAGCTGGCTGGCCCGACGTTCCATTTCAGCTAATGCGGGTACATTCCACTGGGCTCGTTCTTCATCCGTCGTGTCCGGATCTATGTCCCACAAGCGGTACCGACCCCCATCCGAAACGAGTTGCGTACCATATTTTTGGGGCTGACCCTGGTACATGTGCCAGCGGTCCAATGCGGCTGCGGCTAACCATTCTACTGCCGGATTACCCAGTTCTACGCTTGTCAAGGCTAATTGGTGAGCCGACCAGATTTCGTCGATGCTATCTCCGTGCTGAAAAATGAGAGCCGCGTGGTGTAATCCTGAGCGGTAATAACTCGCCCTTCGTTGATTAAGGTCTGAACCTGTGTGCGTCGCTCGCGATCTCTGGTTCGTAAGGTCTCGTACGCCGGGGTGCCCACCTCTGGATAAGGAATCCGTTCGTTCTGATCCGCTTCGAAAAGCGTATATAAAGCATCAGGCATACAAGCTGGCTCGGTAAGATTGCGGTGTACAATAAAACGTTTCTAAAAGACTCAATCCTCAACGAGAGGTCCCTCGTTTTATTCAATACCTTCCTTGCTAAGGAGAAGCAATTTGCATCGATAGTCGGAATCCGACGGGCGTCATACCCGTTTTTTTCTTGAACAGGCGACTGAAGTACTGCGGATATTCAAACCCAAGCTGGTAGGCCGTTTCATTGACCGATGCGGAGGTGACCAGGAGTAATCGTTTCGCTTTTTCAATCAGGGCGTGGTGAATGTGCTGCTGGGTATTCTGACTCGTGAGCGTACGAAGCATGTCACTCAGGTAAGCCGGTGATACATTCAGCTCATCGGCTAGTTCCTGTACGGTAGGAATGGAATGCTCGCTGGGTTGGGTAAAGTGAGCCGCGAGGCGGTACTCAAAACGCATCAGTAGTGAATCCGGCTCCCGATTGGATTCAGGGGTCCGGCGGGTTAGAAACTGACGGTGATAAAACCGGTTGGCATAGGTTAGCAACAGGTCACTCTGAGCGACGAGCACGTCCTGACTAAACAAATCAATGGGCCGCTCAACTTCCGCCCGAATGGTATTGATGAGCTAATTAAGCGTAGCTTCTTCGGCAGCCGACAAGTGCAGGGCCTTGTTGGTCGCGTAGGAAAAGAAACCATAACGCATGATTTTCTGACCCAAGGAGTATTTAGCCAGCAGGTCGGGATGAACCAGTAGGCTCCAGCCCTTCAGACTTTCAAAGATTTCAGCAAGTTCCTCCGCATTGGCCAGCCAGCATCCCTGTCCGGGTGCCAGAAAGCTGAGGACCCCTTCGTGAAATCGTAGGAAGTGTGTCCATAGCGAATGGCTGCCTAACTCAAGCCCTGTTTTATCGAAATCAGGTAAAATTTGCTGTATGACCGGAGTCAGAACGGCCGGGGCATCACGTCAATAGGCTGCTGATGCGTAGCGTAAATATCATCATTTATAATCTTCATCCCTACATACTCTGCCTCACCAATGGATTAGCAAAACAGAAGCATATGCTCGTCCCAGTCGTCACCAAAGTTCTCTTGTTGAAACCTGTTTTCATCTACTAATTCTTGGCAGCTTAGGAATCGGTATCCACCTGTATCTTCGAATTCATAAAAAGTAACTCCATTATATTTCCGTAGAAAAGCTACTAAATCAATAGGTAATTTGAAGTCGAAGTAAGATCCACAAGCTATGAGTTCCTGTTCGTGAGCTTTTTCCGAATAGTAAATTTTGAAAGAAGACCCTCGTAGGTTCGTACTCCTCCTTTCTGGCTTTCTTGATGTAACTGCCCTATCTTATCAAACCATTCCTTTTTCATAGTAGAAAAAAGCACTTAAATAAACCAATACAATAACGGAAAGATAGTAAGTATAATAGATCCTAACATATTCTTTCTAAAACCATATAAAGTGAAGGAGCCCGATTTGGTGTCGGGCTCCTTCACTTTATGTGCACGGGTCTTTATTACCCCCTTATCCCCGGTGATAAATCTCAGCCCAGGTTCGGAGCTGCTTTTCGTGAACGGCGGTAAACTGCTCGGGCAGTAGTCGCCATTTCCAGCAGGCACTGTTACCGGCGGGCGTGTTCATCCGGGCCTTTTCATCCAGTCCCAGTACATCCTGTAAGGGTAAGATGGCCGTTTGGGCCACGGAAGCATAGGCCAGCCGAATCATGACGAAATGAATTGTCTCTTCGGACAGGGAGCCGCCCACATATTTTTCCAGGTTTCGGTGTTCTTCCGGGGACAAATCCTGCCGGAACCAACCCTTCGTCGTGTTGTTATCGTGCGTACCCGTGTAGACTAGACTCAGTGGCAGGTGATTATGCGGAATATTGACCGAACGCGGCATGTCGTCGCTAAAGGCAAAATGCAGGACCCGCATACCGGGCAGCATAAATTCATCCCGCAACTGATAGACATCCTCGCCAATATCACCCAGGTCTTCAGCAATCAGCGACAGGCTTCCCAGTTTTTCCTGTAAAATCTGGAAAAATTCGGCTCCGGGGCCGGGTTTCCAGGCTCCGTTTTTAGCCGTTTTTTCCTCGGCGGGTACTTCCCAGTAACTGGCGAAAGCCCGGAAGTGATCCAATCGCAGGCGATCGTACAATTCCATGTTCTTTTCAATCCGATCAATCCACCAGTCGTACTGGCGGGCTTTCAGCACGTCCCAACGGTACAAAGGCATACCCCAGCGTTGCCCTTCTTCGTTGAAATAATCGGGTGGTACGCCCGCTACGCAGGTCATTTCACCCTGTTCATCCAGGTGGAAAATTTCCGGGTTAGCCCAGACATCCACAGAATCGTAACTGGGATAAAAAGGTAAGTCGCCCAGGAATTGTACATTCTGCTGGTTACCATACGCCCGTAACTCCCGCCATTGTTGGAAGAAGATAAACTGCACCCATTTTTCGTAGGTAAGTTCCGCTTCGTGTTCGCAGGCAAACGCGATCAGGGTTCCCGACTCCCGCATTTTGTAGGGTTGCGGCCACTCAGACCAGGACTTTTGCTGCTGATAATTTTTCAGCACCACAAATAAGGCATAGTCGTCGAGCCACTCGGATTCCTGCTGACAAAATTCACGGAAGGCTTTTCGCCAGTAAATGGAAGCCGATTGTTGAAATTTCTGATACGCCTTGGCGAGCATCTGGGTTTTCAGCTCGTTCACCCGCTCGTAATCGACCTGCGACTGAGCCGGAAGCTGATACGGCTCCAGGTCCTTCAGCCAGCCGTGTTCCAGTAATTTTTCCGGACTAATCAGTAGGGGATTGCCCGCCCGGCTTGAGATGGAACTATACGGCGAATACGCCTGATCGACTCCCGTTGGATTGAGCGGTAACAGCTGCCAGTAGCTTTGTTTACTACGGGAAAGGGCATCCACGAAGGCATGGGCCTGAGTCCCAGATCACCAATACCAAAGTTGGAAGGCAACGAAGTGACGGAAAGTAAGATACCCGCATTGCGGTCCAGCATTTCCGGTTCGCCCTGTAATAAAGCCAGGGGTAACTGGTGGAACAAATCCTGTACGCGTAATGATTCGACCGGCATTCCCAGCAAATTGAGCCAGGTTTGGGGAGCTTCTTCGGGTATTACAATCTGCGTATCCTTCCAGTCGATTTCCAGTACCGAACACTTCTGCTTTTCTCCGAGTTGGGCCGCGTGTAGTGGTACAGCTACGATGAACCAGTTTTGCTGGTACCGGCGGGCAAAAGCCAGGACGTGCTCGGCGTATGCTCCGGTCACCTGCAAGGGCAGATATAATCCTTCCGCGAAGGTTTCCGCGTGTTCGCCGCGTTTCAGGAAGAGCTGATGCGTCAACCAGAGTTTAATTTGTCCGGTAAAGCGACGTTTCCATAAATCGGCTACCGTAACGCGGTCCAGTTCATCCAGCCACTGCTGACGAAGCTCGTAATCAACGGGGCGGCGGTTGTCCGGATCTACTAAGCTCAAATCCCAGGATTCAGTACCCTGATACACGTCCGGTACGCCGGGAGCAGTAAATTTCAATAGCGTCTGAGCCAGGGAATTGACAATACCCCAGTCGGCTATTTTCCGGTGGAAAGGTTCGAACGCAGTCCAGAATTCCCCTTCCTGATCCAGCAATTGTCCGGCAAAACCCTGAGCTGCCTGCTCGTAGTCTTCATTAGGCTTGGTCCAGTTGGAGTGAAGTTTAGCTTCCCGTAAGGCTTTTTGCAGGTATTCGTTGAGCCGTTGCGGGAATTCATCTTCGTCCTGCCCCGGCATGGGGTACGCCCCAAGTACGGTCTGAAAAATAAAATACTGATCGCTGGGGTCCAGTTCCGCGTGGCGATGGGCCGCTGACCATTCTTCCACGGTCTTGAGCCATTCCTGCGGTAAATCGGTGAGTACGTTGAGTCTGGCTCGGACGTCCTCGCCCCGTTTGGTATCGTGCGTGGAGGTGCCATTCAGCGACAGAGGCCACTTCTGCTGCCGATCCCGCATGAGCTGGTGGAAATGTTCCGGGCTAAGTCCGAATTCGGCAACGGAATCGCCCACTTCATTGTGACCAATAAAGCGGTGATAGGTATACAGCAGCGTATCTTCCACGCCTTTCGCCATGAGCGGTCCCGAAAACTGCATGCACCGCTGGTAGAAGGGCAGAGATTCATCCTGATTAAACAGCGTATCCTGCAAAGCCGTTAGTGTCTTTTTCAACTTCGGCTGATCCGCTTCAATGGCAGCAAATACCGCACGGATCGCTTCCTGTTCAGCGGGCTCCAGGGGCCACTGGTTACCGTAATTGCGGTACACCGGGCAATAAATCAGCCATTGAGCAATGGCTTCCCGTAGCTCTTCCTCAGGCAACTCAGGCAGATCCAGTTGACCGTATAGCCGTACCAGATTGGTCAACTCGCCCGCCATATGGTCGAAAAGAATGGCCGCTTTCTTGCGGTGAATCTGTTCGAGAATAGGAGTACGATCGCCCGTCAATTTCTCGTAATACTCGGTAAATGCTTGTTCACTATTGGTATTGGTAAACAGGTTGTTGACGTACGAAAGAAAATCGTAACCTGTATTGCCTTCAATGGACCAGTACTCGGGCAACTCTTCACCCGGTTCAAGAATTTTCTCTACCGTCAGATACGTTTCCGGCCCGGCCAGTTCACGCAGTTGTTGCAGGTACGCGGTCGGATCGTACAGCCCATCGATGTGATCGACACGGAGGCCCTGAAAGACGCCCGTATCCACCAGCGTCTGGATGTACTTGTGAAAATGCTCAAATACCTCGGGTTGCTGGATGTTGAGGCAAATGAGGCCATTTACCGTAAAAAACCGCCGAAAGTTGATTTGCGTATCGGTTTCCGCGTAAAAGCAGAGGCGGTAATACTGTTCATCGGCGAGTTGCTGAATTTTTTCCGGGTCTTTGTTCCAGCTTTCCAGTAACTCCTCCAGATCCGCATGCAGCTCCGTTTGCTCGGCTAAAGGTGTCCAGACCTGTTCAACGAGTGTCACGCCGTACAGACCATCGTCTTCGATACGTTCCAGTTGCTGAAAGGCTTTCGAAAGGGAGGCCGCTTGGGGCAAGGCTTCCAGTACGCGGCCAACCGAAGGTGTACTCAAGGGGAAATCCATTTCATTCACCACTAGCACCAGCTGCTTGTTGTGGTAGGCAACTTTCAAGTCGCCCTTTTGGATTACCTCTTCCAGCGATTCCCCGAGGAAGGGAGCCATAATCTGGCCCGGACTGACGGGATTATCCCAGTCAATGTCAAAAAATGAAGCGTAAACCGAACGTTTGCCTTTCTGAAAAACATCCCAAATCCACAGGTTCGAAGGGGTGTAAGCCATGTGATTGGGTACAATATCCTGCAACCAGCCAATGCCTTTTTCCTGCAATTGAGACTGAATCCGCAGTAAATCCGCTTCCGTACCAATTTCAGGATTGATCCGGTGGGGATTCAGTCCATCGTACCCATGCGTACTGCCGGGCGTCGATTCAAAAATGGGCGAGGCATACAGCGTTTGAATGCCCAGTTTCTGTAAATAGGGTATAATGGCTTCGAGTTCCTTAAAGGAGAACGCCTTGTGAAGTTGAAATCGATAGGTAGCGATGGGGTTATTCATGGATGTATAGGAGAATCGACTCCGGTTGAATGGTGAGCCCTGAATCAGGTAAAATGACCTCAGGAGCACCTAAAGGGCCGTTCCAGCGAACATCGGCGGAGTCCCAGCGTTTATGCCAGGCCAGCTTCGCCTCCGGTACGGGTACGGCCTGAGGCTGCTTAGAGAAATTCAAAAGGATGAGAACATCCTGGGTTTCGTGCCAGCGACGAATAATCAGTAAATCCCGGTCTTCGTCTGCGACCACTTCCATTTGACTACGATCCAGATTTTTGAGAGCCGGATGAGTCTTGCGAAGGGCAATCAGTGCCTGATAATACCGAAATAAGGTTTGGTGATGTTCTTTTTCGAGTAAGGACCACTGCAGTTTGGATTGCTGAAAGGTTTCCTCAATGGTCGGATCGGGAGCTTCTCCTTCACCACTGTGGAAGTAGGCAAACTCCTTGCGGCGACCTTCCCGTACCAACGCTGAAAGTTTGGGATCGGTATGATCGACAAAATACAGAAAGGGATTCTCTTCAGCCCACTCTTCTCCCATGAACAGCAGGGGCAGGTAAGGACTACATAGTACGGTTCCAGCCAGTAATTTAAGCATTTCAAAGCTTACCAGCTGGCTCGTACGTTCGCCCATCATACGGTTCCCGACGTGGTCGTGGTTTTGAGAGAAGACCACAAATTTTTCACCCGAAATCTGATCCGTATGCACGCCAAATTTCTTATGACGGCGAAAGGAGTACTGACCCGTATATACGTAAGCATCACGGAAGGCTTTCGCCAGGTGATTCATGCCATTCATTTCTTCGTAATAACCCGTCCGTTCCTCCCCGGCCGCTACGCGAAGGGCGTGGTGGAATTCATCACTCCACTGGGCATCCATGGCGAAGCCACCCTGCTCCATGGGTTTGATGTAACGGGTGTCGTTCAGGTCCATCTCCACAATCAGGTAGTGGCTACGGCCCGTTTGCTCGCTCAACGCGTCTACGTGCTGTTTGATTTCCTGCAGAATATGACAGGGGTTGAAATCACGGATGGCGTGTACGGCATCCAGACGGAGGCCGTCGATGTGGAAATCGCGAAACCACATCAGAACGTTCTCTATAAAATACTGCCGCACGCCATCGCAGTGTTCATCATCAAAGTTCAGGGCGTCTCCCCAGGGCGTAGCGTATTTATCGGTAAAATACGGGCCATACTGACCAAAGTAATTGCCATCAGGCCCCATGTGGTTGTACACCACATCCAGTACCACGGCCAGCCCTTTTTCGTGACAGCGGTCTACCAGGTGTTGCAGCCCGCGTACGCCTCCGTAGGAGTGCTGAACGGCGAATGGATACACACCATCGTAGCCCCAGTTCCGTTTCCCGGGAAACTGGGCAATGGGCATGAGTTCAATCGCTGTTACACCCAGCGAAATCAGGTAATCAAGTTTTTCTTCTAATGCGGCAAAGGTGCCTTCGGGTGTGAAGGTACCTACGTGTAATTCGTAAAAAATGTAATCGGCGAGTGGTAAGTTTTTCCAGTGCTGGTCGTGCCAGTCGTAGTCGGATAAATCAACAGCCTGGGATACGCTATGGACCGTTTCAGGCTGCGACAGAGAAGTCGGGTCGGGCAGATGTTTACCATCGTTTAACACGAACTGGTAGGTGTCACCCGGCTGAAGCTCGGTAGTAGTTAATTTCCAGTAACCAAAATCATCTCTTACCAACGGGTACATCGTATTGGATTTGGTCAGATGGATGGAAACGTGCTCCAGCAGGGGAGCCCACAAAACAATGTGAGCTTCCCCCGAAGGACTGAAATTAACCCCGAGCGTGCGAGAACTCAGGTTAATAGATTGCATACTTACTTGTGCGTAGAAAGTGGATTTTTGAGCACCACGACGGAGCGGGCCGCAACGGTAATGGTATCACCGTGTTGGAACGTATCGCCCTCTTCGTCTACCAGAGCCGTACTCGTGTCGAGTACCTTGATCCAGGTCGTGCCCCATTTTTTAGGTGGAATTTTGTAATCAATCGATTCATAGTGAGCATTGAAGAGGACGTAAAAGGTGTCATCCACAATACGTTGACCCGTGGCACTAACGGAACGCAGGGCATGTCCGCTCATGAAAATTCCCAGGGATTTGGCGTAACCATTTTGCCAGTCTTCGTCGCTCATTTCCGTGCCTTCGGGCAAGAACCAGGCAATGTCTTCCAGGCCCGTACCTTTGATGGGCTGACCTTTAAACCAGCCCCGCCGGCAGAATACCGGGTGGCTCTTGCTGAAACGAATCACCTTGCGGGTAAATTCCAGCAATTCGTGATCAGCATTCTCCCAGTTTACCCAGGAAATTTCGTTATCCTGGCAGTAAGCGTTGTTGTTTCCCTGCTGCGTACGGCCCATTTCGTCTCCGGCTACCAGCATGGCTACCCCTTGCGAAAGGAAGAGAGTCGTGATGAAATTTCGCTTCTGCTGGGCTCGCAGGGCTACGATTTCCGCATCTTCAGTAGGACCTTCGGCTCCGCAGTTCCAGGAGCGGTTGTGGCTTTCTCCGTCTTTGTTGTCTTCCCCGTTGTCTTCGTTATGTTTATCATTGTACGAAACGAGATCGTTGAGCGTAAAGCCGTCGTGAGCCGTGATAAAGTTGATACTGGCCGTCGGACTGCGGTACCTTCCTGATACAGGTCGGGGCTTCCGAGAAAACGCTGGGCAAACTCGCCGAGTTTACTGTCAGCTCCCCGCCAGTAATCGCGTACGCAGTCACGGTACATGCCATTCCATTCAGCCCAGCCCGGAGGGAACTTACCTACCTGGTAGCCGCCTTCACCCACATCCCAGGGCTCGGCAATGAGTTTCACCTGTGAAATGATCGGATCCTGATAAATGACGTCAAAGAACGAGTTGAGTTTATCAATTTCGTGCAGACCCCGGGCCAGCGTTGAAGCCAGGTCAAAACGGAATCCGTCCACGTGCATTTCCAGAATCCAGTACCGGAGGCTGTCCATGATGAGCCGCAGTACGTTGGGCTGCATCACGTTCAGGGTATTACCCGTACCCGTATAATCCATGTAATACCGGCCATCGTGCAGTCGGTAATAGGCAGCGTTGTCGATTCCTTTGAACGAAAGCGTGGGACCCATTTCGTTACCCTCGGCGGTGTGGTTATACACTACGTCGAGAATGACTTCGATACCCGCTTTATGGAGTTCTTTTACCATTGTTTTGAACTCCGTAACCTGCTGGCCCTGGACGCCGCTGCTGGAATAACCCGCATCCGGAGCAAAGAAAGCAATGGTATTATAGCCCCAGTAATTGGTCAGCCCTTTTTCAACGAGGTGACTGTCCTTGACAAAGGCGTGAATCGGCATCAGCTCTACGGAAGTAATACCGAGGTCTTGCAGGTATTTGATCGTAACCGGGTGACCCAGGGCCGCATAACTGCCGCGGATTTCTTCAGGAATATCCGGATGCAACTGCGTAAAACCTTTCACGTGGGTTTCGTAAATAACGGTTTTATTATACGGAACCTTCGGTGCTACATCATCTTCCCAGTCAAAGCTTGAATCGATTACTACCGACTTGGGTAAAAACGGAGCACTGTCTTCTTCGTTGAAGGAAAGATCATCCTCACCGATCTTGTAGCTAAACAGCGAATTATCCCATTCTACCGTACCGGCTAACGCTTTGGTATAGGGATCGATGAGTAACTTATTAGGGTTAAACCGATGTCCGTTTTCGGGTTCATACGGGCCATGAACGCGGTAACCGTAAAGCTGACCGGGTTTTAAACCGGGTATGTACACGTGCCAGATGTGATAGGCCCGTTCTTCCAGCGGAATGCGAATGGTTTCAGTGGCGTTAGAAACTTCATCAAAAAGACATAAATCAATACCGGTTGCATTTTCGGCGAAAATGGCAAAATTGACACCTTTGCCATCGTATTTTGAGCCTAGTGGAAAGGGATCACCAGGATACGTAGTAGTGGACTTCATGTGAAAATATGGGTGTTAGTGTATGGGTCGTACGGTACTCCGGTGCTGGTTGAGCGATTTATTTTCTGCAGCTACAAGGGGGCAGAATGGAGTGCCATAAACCATCACATTCTTTTAAAAAAAGTATCCGATACGCAAATTGAGGAAAAATGGGGAGAGAATGCGGCAAAAATACCTATATATGGCTGGGTGGGATTTCGGGTAGGTAAATGTATGGAAAGCAACAAAAAAAGGTCGTAAGCACGATTATGCACGCTTACGACCCTTTTCAGTAATGAAGGTACTACTAGGACTCGCTTTGATAGACCGTTACGCTCCAGGGGGTAACAGTTAGTAACGTTTTGTCGTATACGTGATCCACGGCAGGAGTAGGCTGACTGCTCTCCAGCCATTGCTCTTCTTTTGAATCCAGGATTTTATTCCAGGTCTGTTCCATGGCCGGCACGGTAAACGAAATGTCCTCACCGGAGAGATTCAGAACGGCCATGAGATGTTCCTGTCCGGAATCATTCTGCCGGAATAATACAAAACCCGATTCATCGATGACCTGAACCCGTATATCGTTTTTGCAGTAATTCTGTAACAACGGAATTTCCCGCCGCAGGCCAATCAGGGTTTTGTACCACCGCCGGATGAGATCATGCTTGCCCTGGGTTCGTTCTTCCCAATGGAGGATGGAGTCGCGGAAGGTTTGTTCTTCCTGCGGATCCGGGGGTACTTGCTCATCCCCGTCATTGAATGATTTGAAATCTTTCGTTCGACCTTCCTGCACCATTTTGATTAACTCCGGTTCAGAATGATGAATGAAATACAGGAAAGGAGCCCGCTCGGCGTACTCTTCGCCCATAAACAGCATGGGAACGTAAGGGGCCAGCAACAGGGCCGCTGCCGCTACCTTCAAACGTTCGGTATCAATGAGTGAGGAAAGCCGCTCACCCAGCAGCCGATTGCCCGCCTGATCGTGATTGTCCATGAAGGCAATAAACTGGTCGCCCGGAATGCCCGCCGATGAGGCCCCGTACCTACGCTTCCGGAAGCTGACGTATTCCCCGCTGTGCACGAAACCGTCAGTATAGGCTTTAGCGATCTGATCCATGCGGCCAAAATCGCCGTAGCGTTTCTTGCCTTCTTTTTCATCCAGAACGGCGTAGAAGGAATGATGAAAATCGTCCAGCCACTGAGCTGTAAATCCGAAGCCACCCGCTTCCGGTTTCTTAAGAATATGCGGACTGTTCAGATCACTTTCGGCAATCAGCGTAACCGTACGCCCGAGCTTTAATTCCAGTTGATGCACTTTACTGTACAGGTAAGCCCATAAGCTGACGGCTCCCTGATCAAAGATGGTGTGAATGGCATCGAAGCGAAGTCCATCCATGTGAAATTCCTCGATCCAGTACAACGCATTACCCACAAAGAAATCCCTTACCCCGTCCGAATAAGCATCATCAAAATTCAACGCGTTACCCCAGGGCGTGCAGTACTTTTCCGTAAAATAAGGTCCAAAATCCGGGAGGTAGTTTCCTTCCGGGCCCAAGTGATTGTACACCACATCCAGGTACACCGCAATACCTGCGGCATGGCAGGCATCCACGAGTTTTTTCAGCCCTTCAGGACCGCCGTAGGAGTTTTGCACGGCGTAGGGAAAGACGCCATCGTACCCCCAGTTCCGCTGGCCCGGGAACTGGGCAACTGGCATGATTTCCAGGGCATTGATACCCATATCGGCTAATTCCGGTAATCGCGGAATGATGGCTTCAAACGTACCCTCCGGCGTAAACGTACCCACGTGCAGTTCGTAGAGCACCACTTCCGGAAAAGGTACACCCCGCCAGGTAGCATCCTGCCAGGCGTAAGCGGCCTGATCGACTACTTCGGAAGGACCGTGTACGCCCAGGGGCTGGAAACGCGAGGCGGGATCGGGGTAAGACTCCTGATCATCCGGACGGAAAAAATACTGCGAACCCGGCGGTAAATCGGATACTTCAGCGAAAAAATAACCCTCCGCCTGCGGTTGCATCTCGATCGTCCGGGGCTGAGGCTGGACTACCTGGAGCAGCATGCGTTGCTTGTCGGGAGCCCATACCGTAAATGTACATTGATTATCACCTTGATAATCAGAACCAATTTTTTTCATGACTGCGGGGATTCGTCGTCTAGAATCGGTGAAGGTGGATGTGTGAAGTAAAGAATTAATCGAGTCGAATCAATAAACCGGCATCGCCACTGAGGGCAATGGTATCGTGAATGCGTTGCCCTTCGTCTTCAGGGAAAGTAGCAATTTCCACAACCCCATCCAGCGTAATATGTTCTGCTTTGAAGTACGCAGGTCGGTGGGTCAGGTTGAGGATTACCAGAAAACGGGAACCCGTAGAAGCCTGACGGATAAAGGACAGTAACTGTTGATCGGAATAAACGGGAATGTATGAACCCCACATCAGCGAGGGTTCGGACTGCCGGAGTTCAATCAGCCGTTTGTACAAGGTAAGCATGGAGTACGGATCTGGTTTTTGCGTCTCCACATTCACGCGGCGGTAGGTATTGGCCAGCCGGAGCCAGGGTTTGGCCGTACTGAAGCCCGCGAAGTTGCCTTCCGTCCATTGCATGGGCGTACGGGCCGGATCGCGACTCAGATTTTTGTCGGGCATGTTCAGACCCTGGGGATCCTGTACCTCGTCAAAGGGAATGGGTACATCCTGCATCCCGATTTCATCCCCGTAATAGATCGTCGGCGTACCGCGTAAGGTCAGTAATAACATCGCTGCCACCCGGGACTGCTGAATACCCACGCGACTGGTAATGCGGGGCTGGTCGTGGTTGCTCAGTACCCAGTTGGGCCAGCCATACTGAGGTAAGGCCCCTTCGTACTGACTGATGGAAGCGGCCAGATGGGGAGCGTCCCAAGACAACGTGAGCAGTTGAAAGTTAAACGGCAGGTGAGCCCCGTTGCCATCGGTGCCGTAATAAGTCATCAGGCGTTGAATGGGGAGATAGATTTCCCCAATCATCATGCGTTCCTTGTAGTGGTCCAGTACACTCCGCATTTTACGCACGATCTCGTGTACTTCGGGCTGATCAGTTGAATACACGGCCAGAACCTTTTTAACATTCGATTCATGGGCCTGATAATCAGGGTTGATGGGATTATCGCGGAACTGTTCGTCCTTGATCATGTGCCACATCACATCCACGCGGAATCCGTCTACGCCTTTTTTTAGCCAGAAGTGCATGACGTCGAACATCGCCTGCTGTACTTCCGGGTTCCGCCAGTTTAAATCCGGCTGGGAAGTCAGAAAGGCGTGATAATAGTATTGCTGCGTTGCTTCATCCCACTGCCAGGCACTCCCGCCAAATTCACTCAGCCAGTTGTTCGGTTCGGAGCCATCGGGGCGGGCGTCTTTCCAGATGTACCAGTTGCGTTTAGGATTATCGCGGGAAGAACGGGATTCCTGAAACCAGGGATGCTGATCGGAGCTATGGTTGGGAACCAGATCCAGCAGCAGTTTCATATCCCGGGCGTGCACTTCCTTGAGTAAGGCGTCAAAATCCTCCATGTTGCCAAATAAGGGATGAATGCCCTGATAATCAGCAATGTCATACCCGAAATCGTCCATGGGCGAAGGGTAAATGGGGGAAAGCCATACGGCTTTGATGCCCAGCCATTTTAAGTAATCAAGGCGTTTGATTACGCCCTGTAAATCACCGACACCGTCGGCATTGCTATCCTGAAAAGAGCGGGGATAAATCTGGTACACAATACCTGATTGCCACCAAAGGGGATTGGCTTCGTTCATAAATTAGGGATTGGTTGAAGGAAAAGGCTGTAAAAAAACTATGCTTCCGGCTTGATGGGAGGTATCCAGTTCACGTCTTTGCAACGATTACACTCATGCTCGGGTTTCAGGGGTTGAAACATGGTATTCCCACAATTCTTGCAGACAAGCCGGTCGTCTGCTTTGGGTTGCTCCTCAATAAGTTCCGGATCTTCATTGGGAATTACGGAGAGACCCGGCTTCGGGTTTTCGTTTTCAATGAGTGTAAATTTACCGTTGGCTTCAATGTACAGGCGTCGAACCTGACCCAGATGCAGAATACTTGCGGCCCGAAGTTCGGCGAAGAGACGTTCGCGGGTAATGCGGGAGTGTTGCATCGCTTTGAGTTCAAGCACCCCATCTTTCACCAGAATCTCCATATCATCCTGCGTAATCGCCTCAAACTTTTCATTTCGGGAAGCGATACGAGAAATCCAGCGTTGCCCGGCCACAATGATAATCGCAATGGCGATTGCAGGCAACAATCCCCGGTCGGGCGAGAGTACGGGCATACCAATCGCAGCGGCCAGAGAGGTCAACGCCGCCATTTCATTGCGGTTGAGCTGGGAGGCCATCCGCCGCCCCATGATTCGGATACAAACCATGAGCAGCAGGTACACGAAAGTCATCCGGATGATGACTTCGATGAAATAACTGGCGGGTAATTCACCGTAAAAGATCCGGAGCCAGTCGTCAATTTTAATATCATCTGGATTCATGCGAGGCAGGAAGAAAGAATTAGAGAATAGCCGTGCCCCAGTCTTCGACCTGGCAGTGGGGGCACGGGCCGGGATGGGTCTTTTTTTCGACGGTTTTTCCGCAATTACAGCAAACAACGTACTCTACTACTTCCCGCTGAATGGCGTGAATGGAGGTATCACTGACGTTCGGTGGCAGGGTAGATAAACCCGGTCGGGCTTCTTTTTCAGGATAAATACTAAACAGGCCACTGGCTTCCAGATACACCCGTTTGACCTCCCCGAGGTTATAATACTTTTCAGTTCGCAAAACAGTGAAGAGCTGCTGGTGCGAAATACGGTTTCTCATCAGTTCTCCAACGTCTAAAACCCCGTCTCTGACCAGAACGGTAGTGGTGCCCTGCATGAGCATTTCTACGTTTTTGTTTTTGAATCCCCACAGGGTAGTTAGTCGCTGGTACAGCAATGCACAGATCATGGCGAAAATACCCAGCCCGATGCCCCGGTCCGGGGCCTGCATGGACGGGGAGAGAATGGCCCCGGTGGTAAGCATGACGCCCATTTCGGTAATGGAAAGTTGCCCGTTCATGCGTTTACCCAGCAACCGCATCATCACCAGCAGGAAAAAATAAATAATCAGGGTCCGAAAGAGAACTTCCAGAAAAAATATGGGCGGGGCCATGCCCCACAGAATTCGGTTCCAGTCGTCGAGCTGGATGTCACTCTTTTTCATGGAAAGTAGAGTCAAACGTAGTGAGCAAGGCCTAAAAAAAAGAATGCCCACCAGTCCAGTAGAGCTTTTAAGTCCGCTTAAAGGAAACAAGTTGAAAGATCTATGCATGCAACCAAGGAAAAAGGCCTAAAATGAGACTCCCAAATTTCAAGGGGATGTGGTAAAAGTACCCCGAACCCTGAGCCATAGCGATGCCTATAGACGAGCCTCATTCGATAAAAGTGTATAGGTGAAAAAAACAGAAAATTTCTTTTTAAAAGTGATAACCTTTCGGGGTTTGGGGTGATAAACCAGTAGAGCTGCTTGTTTTAACCCACACCTTTATCTTTTCAACCTTCAACCCTGAACACCCGGCGGGGCGGTCCTGATGACCGCTCCGCTTCGGTTTAAGCCCCCCGGCTTTGGAACTAATCCTTCAGAGGCCGCCGTTACCCAGCCAGTTAGTTACCCAATCAACCGGTAAAGCCATGTTAAATTTTGAGTTTAAAAACCCAACCAAACTTATTTTTGGAACGGGAAAAATTGCCCAGTTACCCCAGGAAATACCAACCGATGCCCGCGTACTGCTGTTGTACGGTGGTGGAAGTATTAAAATCAACGGGATTTATGACGAGGTTAAAGCGGCACTTGCCAGTTACGAAGTCGTTGAATTTGGCGGGATTCCGGCCAACCCCGAATACGAAGTACTACTGAAAGCCTTGTCGATCATTAAAGAACAATCCATTACGTATTTACTGGCCGTGTGGGGGTGGTTCGGTCATTGATGGGACGAAGTTTCTGGCTTCGGCAGCGTACTACACCGGCCCTGAACCCTGGGATATTTTGAGTCAGTCAATCCGTACGGAACACGCCATGCCCTTTGGTACGGTACTCACCTTACCGGCTACGGGTTCGGAAATGAACTCCGGAGCGGTTATCACCCGGGCCGAAACGCAGGAAAAACGCTCCATGGGGGGACCGGGGCTGTTTCCAGCGTTTTCGATTCTGGACCCTCAAGTGGTTCGCTCCGTACCGCAGCGACAACTGGCCAATGGGATTACCGACGCCTTTACGCACGTACTGGAGCAATACATGACCTATCCGGTCGGGGCTCGCTTACAGGATCGTTTTGCGGAAAGCATCATGCAAACGCTGATTGAAATCGCTCCCGTGATCATGCAAAACCCGTCTGATACCGATGCAGCTGGTGATTTTATGTATTGCTGTACGATGGCCCTTAACGGACTGATTCAGAAAGGGGTACCGACCGACTGGGCCGTGCACGCCATGGGCCACGAACTTACGGCTCTCTATAATATTGATCACGCCCGAACGCTGGCTATCATCGCTCCGAGTCATTATCGGTATAACTTCCGCACCAAACGCGAAAAACTGACTCAGTACGGCCAACGCGTATGGGGTTTGACGGGGCCTCCAGAGGAAGTGGCCATCCGGGCCATTGGTCGTACGGAAGAATTTTTCCACTCCCTCGACATCAAAACCAAACTCTCGCAGTACACCGAAAACTACGAAGGTACGGCTGAACGCATTGAGGACCGTTTTACGGAACGGGGCTGGCTGGGACTAGGCGAACATAAATCGCTAACGCCTCAGGATGTACGAGCCATCGTGGAAATGAGTTATTAAGGTTTAGGATCAAACTTGATACCTAACACAAGGGCCCCGGATAATTAAAATTTCCGGGCCCTTGTGTTAGTACCTTTTTCTAAAGGGAAAGCCCCGTGAAAGAAGCCTCCGATGCATAAAATCAAACCTGATACTCTAAATCAAACTTGATACTTCACTCAACCATTTACCGAGCCAGTACAATACCCGCAAACGAAGCCAGCGAGGGCAGGGTAAATGCAACGGTACCTTTCTGGTAGGAAAAAGGAAGCGAGCCTTGCTGACCCAGTATATGAATCCGGCTGGGTTTGAAAGGACAGGCCATCTGGAAACGCAATTGCTGAAGAGGTACGGGTGTAAAATACGTGTTACCGCTAAAACCGGTCAGATTGACCAGGTGTACAATCCAGCCATCGCTGGCCGATTGCTGGATTTTCTGGGGCGTGTTTTCGGTAAATTCCTGGACAATGACTTCTACCCGATCGGGAGCATTGGTCTGGACAAGGTGGCCCGCCGATGGATATAGCCGGTCCAGCACATCAAGCAGGAGGTTTTTGTGTTGCTGATACCCGTGCTGGTAATACAGGCGACCGAGATGAATGGGTAACAGGGCATTGGTACTTTTGCCGTAGGTTTTTAGCCCCATGGCATAGTAGCCCGTGGGGTCGTGGCCGCCAATGATTTCGGGCGGACCGGGTCGTCCTTTCGCCAAAATGGGCAAGTAGGTGGTGTCGGCTGCCGAAAAATCGTAGAGACCCAGATTGAACTTCCAGAAGAGCATTTTCTGTCCCGGAAAACGTTTAAACGGTGCCTGCCGCTCGGGACTCAGGTAAAAACCGCTGCCGTCGTGGTCGCTCTGAACTGCTTTCGCCCCGAATAATTCGGCTAAGGCCACTGGATGATCAGAAAGGGTGCGGTTCGTCGCCAGCAGGCTGGTCCCCTGCTGACTGATTTGTTTTAACGCCTCCACCGAACCTGGACTCAGATAGGTGAGGTCAGGAAGTAGCAACACCCGGTATTTTTTCAGGTCCTGGACCCGTCGGGCAAGCTGCGAATCTTCAATAATATCGAAAGGCAGGTGAGCTTCCTTGAGCATGAGTTGCAGGCCCCGGTACTCCTGCATGGGTAAACCGCTGGGCCAGGAACCCGGAGCAATCAGAGCAATGCGGGCTACGGAACGGTAGCGACCAAAATACTTTTCGTAGGCTTTATGATGGGCGTAGACCTGACGGATGACCTTAAAATTTCGTTCGTCTTCGTAGCCCCGCATGTCACCCATCATGCTGATATCCAGTCCTGAACCGTTGGCAATATTTTCGTAAAGGCGGATTCTGACCTCTTCCGGTTCCACAGCATTGTACCGCGACTGAAAAGAAATCTGCTGAATGCTGGCGTTACTGATGATGTGATCCGGATAGGAATGAACGGCATTGTTGACATTATCCGATGCCGTATAGGGCCAGTACGGGAGCGTAGTCGAGCTTTGGGATTCGTGGCGGATGATGTCCACGTATTCATCCATGTAGGTACAAAGAGCCACCTGTGGATTTTTGGATTTAATCAGCTCGTGCAGGCGTTTGGTCCAGTCATCGACGGTATATTTTTTAAAGGCTTCGTAGACCTTGTAAACGGAATCCCCTTTGTTTTCTTTTACTGGTAAGCGTAGTCCCTTGCTGTAGGCAGCAAATCGCTTCTGGTCGTGTTCATTCTGGTCAATTCCGTGGTACACGCCCTCATACGGATTGTTAACCTGATACCCCGGCATATTCAGAAAAATACCATCAATGGGAAAGCGGTCCATCACTTCGGCGATGATTTCAAAGGCTTTAGTTTGTACGTAGGGAGCGTTGATAGAAACCATTACCATATCGGTATTGTACACCCGTTCGCCCTTGGGAGACAAGTAACACCAGTCGGGATGAGCCTTGAAAATACTTTCGTGCACCCGGCTGAAATCAAAGCGTACCATCACCCGGATGCCCTGCTGGTGGCACTTCCGAATCAGATCATCCATCAGCGTGGGTGAGCGGAGGTAAGGATTCTGGTAGTGAAAATCCAGCTTGGTGGGATAAAAAGCCATAATACCCCCAATGTTGATCAACAGCGTATTGGCCGAACTTCGCTGCAAATCTTCCACGATGGAATCCGGATGCATCGTAGCGGCTTCGTAAGCGGGCATGTTGAACTGAATTACGCGGAGATTATTGGCTTTCCACCAGGGCATCGACCGTGGCCAGTCCGTATGGGATTGACCGTAGGCCATACTTCCCAGGAGAAGCAGGATCAGAGGAATGAATCGTTTTAGCATGTATAGAGGTTAGCGTTTCCGACGAAAATAGCGGAAAATCAGCAAAGCCTGCTTCCGGCTGACCCAAAAACAAAACCCGCCCGCTACCAGTTGACACTTATCATCTGCCAATCCCCTCGGAACGAACCCACGCGTTCGTCGCTATTCGTATGAATCAGACACCCATCGATCAACACGGCTTAATCGGAAACATGAATACGGCGGCTCTGGTCTCCTGCAACGGAACCATTGATTTTCTATGCCTGCCCCGGTTTGATTCACCCACGGTATTTGCCCAGCTACTCGACTCGGAAAAGGGCGGTTACTTTTCCATCCGGCCCACGTTTTCGGATTTAACGTACAAGCAGCTTTATCTAACGGATACGGCTATACTGGTGACCCGCTTTTTCTCCGATTACGGCATTGCCGAACTAACGGACTTCATGCCCGTGCACGAAGAGGGTTCCCGGATGACCGTCATTCGTAAGCTAATGGCTGTACGGGGAAACATCGAGTTTGAAATCCAGTGTAAGCCCCGTTTTTCGTACGGTCGAATCAGCCACGAAGCTCAGGCGAACGAAATGGGAATCCGGTTTACCGATGCGGACGGTCAGGAGTTACAGTTATACAGCGAAATTCCGCTGGAGCTATCCGAATCAGACGTCGTATCGCGATTTCGACTGGAGGAAGGCCAAACACTATGTTTTATTCTATGCGATGAGAGTAAGCTTTGTGAGGAAAGCAAAACGCCCGAATCCAGTATCGCTGATTTATGTAAAACGTACTACGACGCCACCCATGCGTTCTGGAAAACCTGGACCCGGCAGTCTACTTATAAGGGGCGTTGGCGGGAAATTGTGATTCGCTCCGCCATTACGCTGAAACTCATGTCCTCGCACGAACACGGCTCGGTAGTTGCGGCCCCTACCTTCGGTTTACCTGAGAGCTTGGGCGGAGAACGTAACTGGGATTACCGCTACGCCTGGATACGAGATTCGGCGTTTACCATGTTTGCGTTTCTGAAACTGGGTTTTCTGGATGAAGCCCGGCGGTTTATGGATTGGGTGGAACACCACTGCCTCAACGAATCCCTGAAACTGATGTATACCATCGACGGCCAAACGCCGCCGGAGGAAGAAGAACTCAGTCATTTTTCGGGTCATAAAGATTCCAAACCGGTTTTGATTGGTAATGGTGCAGCTACGCAACGTCAAATGGACATTTACGGGGAGCTGATTGATACCATCTACCTGTTCAACAAATACGGCGGCCACATTACGTACGAGTTCTGGAAAAAACTCAGCAAGGAAGTCGAATTTGTCTGCGGACACTGGCGACTCCCCGATCACGGGATGTGGGAGATTCGGGGGGAAGAAAAACAGTTCCTGCATTCATTCATGATGTGCTGGGTAGCCCTGGATCGGGCCATTCGCATTGGGGATGAACGCTCGTTCCCCTACCCACGGGAACAGTGGTACCGGGTACGCGATGAAATCTACGACTTCATTTTCAAGGAATTCTGGTGTGAGGAAAAAGAAGCTTTCGTACAGGTTCGCGGCGGACATGCCCTGGATGCCTCCGTACTGTTGATGCCCCTGGTTCAGTTCATCACGCCCAATGAACCCCACTGGCAGAAAACCATGCTGGCCATCGAACGCGAACTCAAACTGGATGTACTCATTTACCGGTACCGCAACGAAGAAACGCAGATTGACGGACTGGACGGGGAAGAAGGGACGTTTACGATGTGTTCGTTCTGGTTCGTGGAGTGTCTAACCAAGGGTGGACAGATTGAGCGAGCCAGTAATTTCTTCGAGAAAATTCTTGCTACGCCAATACCCTCGGCCTGTTTTCGGAACAGCTCAGTAAACGGGGCGAACAGCTGGGAAATTATCCCCAGGCCCTGACCCATCTGGCTCTGATTACAGCAGCCATTGAACTGGACCGAAACCTGGGAAGCTAAACCACCAGCAATGGATCAGGCGGCTAGGTAAAGCCTGACCGCCTGATCAACGAATCAAAGGGTTGCCCCTTAGTATGGAAAACGTACGCCGTAGCTAACTTCCGGAAACTAATAAAAGAAGCTAAAACCTATGCCTCAGGCTGGGGCTGATTTTGCTTCTCCAAAGCCTGCCGTAATTGCAGGTTGTCCCGCGAGAGCGATTCAATCTGTGATTTCAAAAAGGCAATCTGGTGTAGCAGGGCATCGACGGTCCGTTCGGTTTCCTGCCAGGGAGCAGCGGTATCGAGTGTATCCGCCTGGTGCGAATACGCCCGGCAGGTAGATGAACAGAACTTAGCCGTTGAGCGGGAGGCGAAAAAGGGCGTACCGCACCACTGGCAGGTTTTTTCGAAGATTTTGGCGTTATGCTTGAATCCTTCCTTGCTTAAACGGGGCATAGGCGTAATGGTCAGTGAGCTCTAAAGGTACTAAAATTGTCATAACGCCATGGCAACGTTAATTATTTTTCTTTCGCGGTCTGCTGTTCGAGCGAAGGCCTACTTATAATACGACACCTTTCACGGCAGGTTGCGGTTTAGGCAGATCTTTATCGCCCCAGTGTTCTTTCAGGTTGGTTTCAATGGTGAGACTCATGGCCGTCATCGGGATACCCTCCATCCGATTTTCGAAAGGATCTTCAATGCGTTCACCCAGTAAATCCAGACACAGGAATACAAAGGAAATAATCACGGAGACAGGCATGCTGGCCCAGCCGATTTCCTCGACAAAGACAAAGGGGAGGAGGGAAGCGTGAATGAATACGAAAACGCGGGAGGAAAAGCTATACTGCCGGGGGAAGGGGGTATTCTTGATGCGTTCGCAGCGACCCTGGATGTTATTGAATTCAACCAGAATTTCTTCCACTTTAGTAAAACGATAATCCGATAGCCAGCCTCTCTGGTAAGCCCGTTTCAAATCTTCCCCCTGCAGGTTAAGCAGATAATTGGGTGGGTTATTCTTCTTACAAAAGACCTTGTATTCCTGCGAGGATAGAAACGATTCAGTATCTGAATACTCATTGCGTTCTTCGTAGATTTCGTCCTGACTAGTACGATTGTAAGCCTGGGGTCGCCGTAAGAAAACCCGCAGGGCATGCACAAAGGCCATGTGTCGGTATACCATGCGATGTTGCAGTTCCCGAACTTCTGCGGCTTCTGCCGGATCTTCGGGGATGATCATAATGAGTACTTCCCGTCCCCAGGCCCGGCTGTAATTCACTAACAAACCCCAGATCTGGCGGGCTTCCCACCAGCGGTCATACGCATTATTGTTCTTGAAGCCTAAGAAAATGGAGAGTGCCGTACTAATCGCTGTGATGGTTGTGAAGGGAAGGTGTAAATGAAAAAGGTTGTAATAATCGTGAAGCAGATAGACCGTTACGGAAAGCACGGTATAGTAAATCAGCCCTTTCCAGGTATAATGGAAGATAACTTTCCAGCCAAGATTGCGATCAATGAACATAGGATGAAGGGAAGCCAGAGCGAACGTGTGTGGTGTAGAATTTTCAGCATTAGAAAAGTTTAATGCAGGATATTAACCCGAAAAGAACTTAAAAGTTTTTGGAAGTTCTTAGGAAGAAAAATTGATTTTGTCAGGTAAGCAATGATGAATATATACATAGGGAAGTATATTACACAGCTATAAAATTTTATAATTATTATAACGTTTTTTTTACGTTATAATGTCAAATAATAGGTACAACTATCAGTCAGTATTCTTATATATCTACCCTATTTAACTATACAAAGTATTCAACCTTCTGCGTTATTTTATCACACAAGGTTGAATAGCTATGTTACCAATGGCCCGGCGTAAATAAAGCACCTTGTTGATCATCTGCTCCGAAGAAAATACGCAAAGCTGTTCGACCTTCGCGGTCTTTCTCCCAGGCATAGCGATATTGTTTTTGAGCAGCGGCTATCTCCTGATTATTGGCCGGCCTTTTGAAATTTTTACCGGGGTAACAACTGTACTCACCCCGGTACGTTCCCTGCTGAGGCGTGAGTGTGAACGTTTGATTGCCCGGCTGCATGGTGCCCTTCCAGTACGTATAGGAACTCGTGCGGCAATTGTAATAGGTTGCTGAATTGAGTACATACATTTCAAACGTGCCGTTGGCCTGTACGTGCAGAGCCATGGCCTGTTCATTAGCGGCTCCCTTGTAACTGCCATCTGTACTCCAGAAACTGGTGGGTGAGAAGCGGCCATAGCTCCATTTACCCGTTGGAAGCGAACTGGCCCATACGCTCGTTGTATGAAGAATGAATACGAGCATCAAAAACGGTTTGAACGAAGAAATCATTTGATTGAAGGAAAACGGTTGTTTCGCCTGCAACCTAGCCTCAAAGCGGACCTTTCACCAGGTCAATCCGGTTCAACTGCTGAGAACTTCTGCTGAAAGTCATCGATTGCCTGCTGAACTGTACTCCTTACCTGACCTAACCAGACTGTTTTGACTTTTGCATACGCCCAATAGATTGATCGCTTTACACGCTGCATCAAAACCATAGTTCCGGCGTAGGGAATGGTAGGCATAACGATTGGAATGAAGCTCATTTCGTACAAAAAAAGCCCCTTACTTGTACGGCAAGGGGCTTTTCTGTTTAACGGCCTGGTTTAGGCAATACCTGATGCGTCGCCGCCCAGCGTTGCCAGAGGCGGGCCAGTTCGGTCACTTTTTCAGGATGCTGAGCGGCCAGGTTCAGCGTCTCGGTTCGATCCGTTTTTAGATTATACAAATGCCAGGTGGAATCTGAAGCTGTGGATACCAGTTTCCAGGAACCCTGCCGCACGGATCGAGCCCCAAAATGTTCATTGAAAAGCTCCGTTGGCCAGTCGGCGGACTTGCCTTTAAACGAGGGAACCAGACTTCGGCCGGTACTGACAGGAATGGCTTTACCATTGATCTGCGTTGGGTACCTGGCTCCCGAAAGTTCACATACGGTAGCCATTAGATCCATAACGTGTCCCACCTGATCACTGTACGAACCCTTGGATGCAGTAATCCCCTGCGGCCAGAACGCAATGAATGGCGTATTAACTCCGCCTTCGTACGATTCTGCTTTCCAGTACCGATAAGGAGTATTCGCCACCGCTGCCCAATGTTTTCCCAAGGAAGCGTAGGTGGTCTGCGGGCCGGGCAATGCCTGCTTCTCGGTGGCATACACAATTTTCCGGCCATCCCGGGTTTCGCTCGGACGATCAAATCCTGGTCCGTAGGCCGCACAGTTTTCGGAGCTGGCCCCGTTGTCCGACAGAAAAACGATCAGGGTATTGTCCAGCTCGCCCGTCTGCTTAAGGGCCTGAATGATACGGCCAATGCCCTGATCCATCCGATCAATCATGGCCGCATGTACACTCATCGCCCGGGCGTCCCAATCTTTGGTCGGATTCGCTTGCCAGTCGGGTAAATCTGTCGGGGCAAGTTTCGCCTGATCCGCTCGGATGAGTCCCATGTTGACCATTCGCTCGTAGCGGGCCTGTCGAATGGCTTGCCAGCCCGCCTGATAGGTTTTTTCGTATTTGGCAATGTCCTCGGGTCTGGCCTGTAAAGGCCAGTGCGGAGCATTTTGGGCAACGTAGATAAAGAATGGTTTTTCCGAAGACGCGAAGGATTTAATGTAAGACACCGTCGTGTCATTAATGGCGTCGGTATGGTAGTAATCCTTGGGCACCTGCCGCACGGGTTCGGTACCATTGACTAGACTAAAGGGATCGAAGAAATCCACTACGCCCCAAATGGTACCGAAAAATTTGTCGAATCCCCGACGGGTTGGATATTGTTCCAGCGGAGAAAAGGTACCGAAATCTTTCTGATGATTGAGCCAGGCTTGCTGATCAGTTCCTTTCGGCTGCACGAGTGTATTCGATACGTGCCACTTTCCGGTCATCGCCGTTTGATAGCCAGCCGATTTCAATACTTCCGCCAGCGTAACCGTCTGGTCCGTAATATGCCCCTGGTAACCGGGCTGGTTCTCGGCATCAGTCATTTTGCCAATGCCTGCCTGATGATTATACAAACCCGTCAGCAGAGCGGCTCGGGTAGGGCAACAGCGGGACGTATTATAAAACTGCCGGTAACGCAGACCATGCTGAGCCAGGAAATCAAGATTAGGGGTGTGAATTTCGCTACCGTAGCAGCCCAGGTCTGAATAGCCCAGGTCATCGGCGAGTATCAGGATAATATTGGGTGACTTGCGGGAGGGTGTTTTCGCTTTCCAGGCTCCAAGCATTATCCCCACCATACCCAGGGCCAGGGTGAGCTTACACAGTATCTTCATGACGTATAGAGGTTTGGGTCAAAAATATAGCATTTTCAGGTTGTTGCTACTACGCATTCCTGATTTGCTGAGGGCGTTATTCCTGAACACAGGGCTCTCTACGAAAGCTTACGGGTCAGGATCTTCGATAATAGGGTGGGCGAGGAGCTATTTACCACAGATACCTTCATGGCTTACTTTTTACTATTTAACATAAGGTCAATTATATAACATTTTACATGCTAACTATCATTCGTTTATTCCTTACAGCTTATCTAGTAATTCTAGTGTTATACAAGACAAGTACCAGTTAAGAGTAGTTAGGTTACATTAAACTATTTGAACGTACCGTCTGCAACAAACCAAATCATTTAGGTTGCTTTTTTCTTTTTCTGCCCCGGTATTCTCCAATTGGCTGAAAGGTTAGAATTGTATCAGTATTCGCGAAACGCAGGCCTAAGATTTCATGGCCTTTCGAGCAAATTTGCAAAGGTTCTCCGGTGGAATACGGATTTGCCAGTCATTTATAACGCGTATTGATTCATGAAAAGATTCCTGTTTACCGCAGTCATTCTTTTGGGTAATGTTACGTTGCCTGTCTTTGGACAGTCCATCATGCCTGAGCGAACGAATGCTAAGATAAAAGTTCAGCCCGTTGTACCGATCCGGGCATACGGTTTCCCGTTGAGTCAGGTCCAGCTACTCGACAGTCCTTTCCGTCAGGCCATGCAGGCCGATGTGGCTTTCCTGAAAGATCTGGAAGCCGACCGGCTGTTGTCGGATTTCCGCAGTCATTCGGGCCTCAAACCCAAAGCTGAAAAGTACGGCGGCTGGGAATCTTCCGGACTGGCGGGACACACGCTGGGCCATTACCTCTCCGCCTGTGCCATGCACTACGCCAGCAGTAAAGATCCGGAATACCTTAAGCGGGTAAATTACATTGTGGATGAACTGGCGGAATGCCAGAAATCCCGCAAAACGGGATACATCGGAGCCATCCCCAAAGAAGATACGGTTTTTACGGAAGTCGCCCGCGGCGACATTCGCTCCCGGGGTTTTGACCTCAACGGAGCCTGGTCGCCCTGGTATACCGTGCATAAAGTCATGGCGGGTTTACTGGATGCGTACCTGTATTGCGACAACGCCCAAGCACTCTCTATCAATGTCGGGATGGCAAACTGGGTCGAACAGACGCTGAAAAACCTCAATGACGAGCAGATTCAGAAAATGCTGTTGTGCGAGTACGGCGGCATGAATGATGTACTGGTGAATACCTACGCTCTGACGAAGAACAAGAAGTTTCTGGACCTGTCCTACAAATTTCACGACCGCTGGATTCTGGATTCACTGGCCCATCACAAAGACATTCTCCCCGGCAAACACTCCAATACGCAGATTCCCAAGCTGATTGGTACCGTTCGTCGCTATCAGTTAACCGGAAACAAAGAAGACCTCGAAAGTGCTTCTTTTTTCTGGAATACCGTAGTCAACCATCACTCCTACGCGACCGGTGGCAACAGCAATTACGAGTACCTGAGCACTCCTGATCAGCTCAACGACAAGCTGACGGAGAATACCATGGAAACCTGCAACACGTACAATATGCTGAAGCTTACCCGGCATTTGTTCGCTCTGCAACCTTCGGCGACGTACATGGATTATTACGAACGCGGCCTGTACAACCACATTCTGGCCTCGCAAAACCATACCACGGGTATGATGTGTTACTTCGTTCCCCTGCGGATGGGTGCCCGGAAGCCCTTCAGCAGTCGGTACGACGATTTCACCTGCTGCGTGGGTTCAGGCATGGAAAACCACACGAAATACAACGAAAGCATTTATTTTCACGGAAATGACGGCAGTTTGTACGTCAACCTGTTCATTCCCTCCCAACTCAACTGGGCGGAAAAAGGGCTGGGCGTAACTTTACAAACTACCCTCCCCGCCGACTCTACCCTATCGCTGAGCTTTACTACTCGCAAAGCCGTTTCCTTACCCGTACGTATCCGCAAACCCCATTGGGCTACGGAAGCCGTAGTACTATTGAATGGAAAACCGCTTTCACAGGTCAACGAAGAAGCGGGATATCTAGTGATTGACCGAACCTGGAAAACGGGCGATGTACTCGAACTCAAACTACCCACGCAACTCTATTCGGTAGCCATGCCTGATAATCCGGATCGGAAGGCGTATTTCTACGGTCCGCTGATTCTGGCGGGCAATCTGGGCCCCAAGGAAATTGATCCGGCTCAGGGCGTACCCGTTTTTGTCAGCAATGACTCCAATCCTAATCACTGGATCAAGCCAACGGGTCGACCCCTGGAATTCCAGACGACGGCCCTGGGCAAAGAAGGTACGGTGACCTTACAGCCGTTTTACGCCCTGCAGGATGATCATTACAGCGTTTATTGGGATGTGTTCAACAGCCAGACCTGGAAAGAACAGCAGAAACGCTACGAAGAGCAACGCCGCCAGGCCCGTGAACTGGAGCTTCGCACCGTAGACAACCTTCGCGTGGGTGAAATGCAGCCCGAACGCGATCACGACTTTTCGGGCGACAAGCTGGAAACGGGTGAGTCGCATACGCGGAAATTCCGGGTAGCCAATGAGGGGGGTAGCTTTCAATTCACCATGAAAGTAGCTCCCAACGCGAAAAATACGCTGATTGCTACGTACTGGGGCATGGATAACCGGGGTCGCCAGTTTGACATTCTGGTGGATGGCAAAAAGCTCAGTAGCGAGGATCTCAACCAATACAAAGAGAGCCGCTTCTATGATATTTCCTACGCATTACCCGCTGAAATGACTAGCGGCAAAACGTCCGTTGTCCTCACCTTTCAGGCAAAAAAAGGAAATCAGGCGGGGCCGGTATATGGTATTCGGATGCTGAAGGAATAGGAACCCACCGGACCCAATAACCTGCTTTAGCTGCGGCAAACCATTGGTCACAAAGTTCTCACCTTCAACAAATAACTACGTATTTTTCCGTCTCACTAAACAACCCTATCCTATGTTCTTATTTAGCATTGGCGGACCGGAAATACTACTCATGTTGTTGAGTCTCGCATTTTTCCTGGGACTGATCTGGATTCTTTCCAGCTTTTTTAAAGGCACCAGAGGTCGATAAAACGGCACCCCTACCCTTTATACGAAGGCTTACACGCGTAGTGAACCCCGAAAGCCCCTGGCGGCGTAGTACGATTCAGCTCCGTTGTGGTAAACAAAGACCCGCCCGTAGCGGCAATCTGCAAACAGGGCCCCGCCGAGATTCCGGATTTCGGCGGGGGTCTTAATCCAGCTGGACGTTTTCTGATCGAACGCTCCGCGTTTCTGCAGCTCCCGATAGTCTTCTTCCGTGAGTAGTTCAATGCCCATGGCTGTTGCCAAATCAAGGGCACTATCCTCGGGTTTATATTCTTTTCGGGCATCCAGTGCCTGTCGGTCATAACATAGACTGCGACGACCTTTAGGACTTTCGGGGGCACAATCGTAAAAAAGGAATTCTCCCGTCTTGGCATCCTGAGTCAGTACGTCAGGTTCTCCGCCCGTTTCTTCCATCAACTGAAGCGACCAGAGTTTTTCGGGGTAGGCTTCCAGGCGGGCCTGTACGGTGGGCCATTCAAGCCCCGGGTGGCGTTGCTGGTTTTTCGCAAAACGAGCCTTCAGCGTGTTTAATAAGGCTTCCTGCTCTTCAGCAGACAAAGATTTAGAGGAGTTATTCATCACCCTTGTAAGGTTAAGTTTTCACAGATACGCAGGCGTTCGCCTGTTCTACTTAGTGCTCAATCAGTTGGCTCACCACTTCCTGTAACCGATCATGAGCCCAGTTTAAGCCCTTGGCAAAAGGCAATTGAAGGAGCTGATCCCGCAGGGCAACCGAACGAAATACCTGGTGCATGGTAAGTCTACTCGTAGTGTCGGTCAAAGCTTCAAATTCCAGAAATTCCAGTTGTACGTCGAAAGGAGAATCTTCCATTTGAAACGTTCGGGTGATTTTTTGATCTGGCATACATTCATGAATGACACCATTGGCCCGAAATACGACTTCTCCCTGGGGATTCGTCGTTTCAAACTGCCAGCTACCGTGGGGTTTACTTTCCAGCTTCAATACCTTGGTGCCCATCCATTGCTCCACGAGTTCGGGAACTACGTGAGCTTTAAACAGTAAGGCTACGGGTAAGTCAAATTCCCGGGTAATCACCAACTCCTGCTTACCAGCTTCGGCCTGAATCTTTGTTTTCTGGGTCATGACTCCTTGCTTTTTGAGGAATAGTCTTTCATAAGGGCTTCCAACGTGTTGAACCGCTCCTCCCATAGTTGACGGAAAGGCTCGATAAAATCAGCGATCTCCTTCATCTTTTCTGGATTCAGTTGGTAGTATATCTCCCGACCGTTGGGTTCGGCTTTGAGTAATTCGCATTCCGTCAGTATCTGTAAGTGCTTGGAAACCGTTGGTCGTGCCGTATCGAAATTGGCAGCAATTGCTCCCGCCGGCAGAGCTTGAGCGGCCACCAGCAAGAGGATTGCTCTTCGCGTGGGATCAGCAATTGCCTGGAATACATCTCGTCTTAAATTCATTGCGTAGTCATTTGACTACAAATAAAAGCGTAGCTAAGTAGCTACGCAAATTTATTCCCATAAAAAGCTGGTTTTGTAAAGAAAAACCCCGGCCACTTAAGGGGCCAGGGTTTTTAAACGTACCTGAAGGTAGGTTGCTTATTTCTTCGCTGACGATACCAGCGTAATCGTCTGCGTTTGATTGGTCAGGGGAATTACGTAGGCTTCCCGTTCCTGGGCAAATGCTTTTTTCGGATGATACGACTGTTTACCCGTTTTCAATCGAAGATAAGCCGTTGGCGTAGTGACCGTAGCGGGTTGAAGGCTAAGCGTAACGGTTTTCGTTTGCGGGTTAAGCGTTACCTTTTCAATTTTTCCGGCATCCAGACTGATATCCAGCCCAACACTCGCCAGAAATACGCTGGTCCGAGCCGCTGTGGTAGGCGTCAGCGTCACGTCTGTTTTGCTTTTAGTCACGTTTCCGCCAAAACCCAGCCAGCCAAACTCCGGATGTTGCGTCAGGAAAGCGGTCGTATTCACCGCGTAGCCAAAGAATCCGCAGCCGTAATCGCCCGAAAGAGCGTCATTCTCAAGCGTAGAGGGGAACGAGTGAAAAGCGGCGGGTCCGAATCCGTCTTCCGTAATGTTGGCAATCGCTCCCATCAGGCCACCGTAGCCCACGCGAAGCAGGTAGAAATCGTCCGGCTGATCGCGGTAGGCCGTCAGTACCGGAATGGCGTTGAGACCCGAGCCATAGTGGTGAATTTGCCGTTCGACCCGAGAGATTTTTCCACCGTACAGAAAATCCCAGTACCGACGGGCGTTGCCGTTGTAAGCCCAGTGCGGTAGCGTGGGCATATAACCCAGAATCGCATTCAGCGTTACCTCGGCTTTGTCGCGGTAGCCGAAGTAATACGACCAGATGTAGACTTCTTCCTGACCCGTGGAATCCCAGGGCATTTCGCTGCCGAAGGGATACGCCAGCGATTTCCAGAGGTCGGCCCGTTTCTTCATGGCCGCTTCCAGTTCGGAAGCCAGTGCCGTAAGTCCTTCGCGTTTCAGGTCTTTCAGAATCAGGAAGAAAACGGTGCCTTCCATCTGTCCGAACTGAGCGTAGTACGGAGCCAGCTTCACCATGCCCAGAGCCGTTTGACAGGCGTTTTCCAGGTAAAATTTCCAGTCCTGCTGCGTTACCAGATCGCGGTGATTACGGGCCATTCGGTACATGACCCAGTGAGCTGCGGCGACGTGCGGATAGTTGTAGGAACGACCCAGCGATTCGGCTTCCTTGCGGGGCCAGGCCGACCAGCCCTTGTAATTGACCGCCGTACTGTAGGTATTCGGCGGCATGGAATCGGGCTGGTAGTAAAACAGACTCTTCCGAACGCCGTACTTTTCCGGACCTTCGTTGTGCTGAATATTGCCCCACAGGGTCTGGTTGACAAAGCGTTCCAGTTTCTGAATTTCCTGCTGATTAGGCACCACTAGTTGTTTCATCATCGCTCCGAGCCAGCTTCCGGCCCCGCCTTCGTCACTGAGACCCGCCACCCAGGCCCGGCTGTCCTGCGTCACCTGCTGTTTGGTTTCGTAGTCGTAACTAATCACCGAGGGACTGCGATGAAACGTATCTTTTGGTACCTCGAACCACTGCTTCGTTGTCAGGAAATTCCCGAAATCAGCAATCGTTTCGGCTTCGGGCTTCACTACTTTATAATGAATGGTTTGCGTCAAACCATCCTGATACTGAATCGTCAAACGAGCCCGTCCCCATTGTTTGCCGCGAATCAGATACGCTTTCCAGCCGTTTTTGGTAGCCAGATCAACCTGCCAGCTCAAAGCTCCGGCGGGTTCTACCTGCACGGATTTCACTGCCGAAGGGTAGTTCAGAAAAAGTTGGGCGTTCACATCCTGCGGAACCACATAACCGGGGATACCCACTGACACGGGCCGCTTCTGTTCCACCAGGGTCGATTCAATACTGCGAATGGCCGGAGCCAGAACTAGCTTCAGACCGTAACTTTTACTTTCGCCGGGTTGTAGCGTCAGTGACGTCGGCTGATTCCAGGGCTGAGCTTTCGACCAGTCTTTTTCCGCGTGGGCTTTACTGTGAACCATCCACTCGTGAAACCCTTCAAACGTAATACCCCGGGGGGTGGGGTCATCAAGTAAAGGATTGTACGCTTCAAAAGGCGTATTCCCCTCGGGCAGTACCAGCAATACCGGACCTTTGCCGTGCAATCGGGTTACCTGCAAGTATCCGGCTTCCTTGCCAATGTAAGGATCATAGAACACATTGCGGTCGTGGGCCTGCTCCAGCGTATTTCCCTCCAGAATGTTGTTGAAAATCAGCGGAAACCCGAGTGATCCGATTTCTACGGGCTGCGTACTTTTGTTTTTCAGCGTGAACCGTACCACCCAGCCTTTACCCGACTGTTCCCAGCTTCGTTTGACTTCCAGGGGAAATTCGGCGGGAAAACTAGGCGACAAATCGGCGGAAGCCGCTGCCGGTTTGGTAGCAGGTAAGGTCTTGACATCGCCTCGCTTCTGAGCGGAAGAATAGGCCTGCCAGTCCGACTGCCCCGGGGTACGAAGCCGTAGATTAATATCTCCCAGATGATAGAGTCCATCACTACTGCGAACCTTGAGCCGATCACCGGGAGTAAAATCAAAGCCTTTTTCTGCATTAGGTTTCAGCGAAGCCACCGTTTGCGAGGCCTTTACCAGACGCAGCTCCAGGGCTGGGCCCGGCAAGGTTATATAGCCGCTTTCCAGATGGAGCGTGGATGGTTTTTCCTCCAGTTTTTTCCAGGGAGACTGTTGAGCCCAGAGCGGCGTAGTAAGAGCGAGTGCACTCACTACTAACACGCGATGGGTCATCGTTTTCAAGTTCATTGTGAAGTAGTTGTTCAGGGGTTATTTAGCAAAAGAATAAAACTTCCAGCTGGTCTGAAAATCTTTTCGAAGCGGCTGTTGGGTCAGCAAGGCCCGGATGAACTCCACGGGCAACTCGTTGAGTTGAAGGATGGAATCGTGAAACTGCTTATCCGTCATTTTTCCGGAATCGACCAGCTCCCGGCGGAGGGCCATGAACTGAAGCCACCCGTCATGTACGCCAACTGATACAGCGGTTCGTAACCACCCACGAAGGAACGGCGAACTTCTCCCTCGGCGTTGGCCCGCTCATGCCCGACTCGGTCCACCAGAAAGTCAATGCACTGCTGGGGTGTCCATTTGCCGAGGTGATAATTAAGCGAGAAGATAATCCGGGCACAGCGGTGCATTCGCCAGAACAGCATACCGATTTTATCTTCCGGTGACTGCGGAAATCCTTTATCCCAGAGTACCATTTCCCAGTACAAAGCCCAGCCTTCAATCCAGAAGGGCGTCGAAAAGCGACGGCGGTGCGTCTGATACCGGTTGTTCATGAACATTTGCAGGTGATGGCCGGCAATGAGTTCGTGGTGCACCGTCGAGCGGGAAAAGTGCGGATTGTTTCCCCGCATACTCATCAGTTTATCGGCGTGTTCCATCCCGGAGGTTGGGTAGGAAATCAGAATCTGTTCGCCGCCGAGAAAGAAGGGATTGATCAGTTGCCGCTCGGGGGTCATCATCCCCATTCGCCAGGTTTCTTCCGCCAGCGGTGGGATTGTAATCAGGTTGTGCTGCTTGAGAAAGTCCACGGATTCCTGATACAGTCGCAGGATCAGTTCGGGTTGCTTTCCGGCGGGTACATAACTGTTTTTGACTTTTTCCTGAGCCGCCCGCCAGTCATTGCCAAAACCCATTTCACGACTGGCTTTCAGTAATTCCCGGTCGCACCAGGCGAATTCCTGATTGGCAATGGTGAGTAACTCCTCGGGCGTGTAGGGAATGTATTCCATCTTCAGCTGACGCATCAGCTCCTCGCGTCCAACGGCCACGCCTACAATTCCACTGCCGTCCTTGGCCTTTTCGCCCAGCTGGGCCCGCGGTTGAATGGATCGGGTGAGTTTCTGTAATTGTTCAATGAGTTTCGGGTACGGTTTGGCCATCCACCAGGTAAAGGCGGGATCATACTCATTATAAAACTCGAATACACTTTTAATGGCCTGTTCCAGTCCTTTCACCGTTTCTTCCGCCCGGCTAGCCAGTACAGGGTCCATACTGGACATCTTTTCCAGTTTTTCTTCGGCCTTTGCGGCCTGAGCCGTCCAGGTACTGAAATCCTGGGCGAGTGTTTCGGCGTTGAGAGCCAGTCCTCGCCGACGTTTTTTCTCCAACGCGTAAATCGGTTCAGCAAAAGGAAACCAGCCTTTGATGCGTTCGGATTCCTGATCGGCCACGGTATACAGCCGCAGGTCTTCTTTCAAATCCCGTTGAAACAATAAGAAATCAACCTGATTGTTGGGCGTCAAGGTTTTGAAATCGAGCTTATCCAGTTGCGAGAGGTACTGCTGATTCAGCTCCCTGAACCGCTGGCGGCGTTCGGGTGAATTGGCAATGGTATAAAACCGACGCAGACTGCCCAGGTCGGCCTCGTATTGAATAATGTGCTGGCTAAGTTTAGTCGGGTCAGTGGGACCCTGAGCCGTAGCAAGGGTACTTACGCTCATGAGAAGAAGAAAAGTGATACGCCGAACGTGCATAAACGGGAACGGTTAAGAGTGGTCAGTACTAACGCTCAGATCGGGACGCTTTCCCGGGCGTTTCTTCCGTTGCTACCGGGGCCGCGTTCCAGCGGGGCGGCTGTACGTTCAGCAGGTGACGTACGAAGAAGTCCCGGCGTTTGCGTTCGCCAAAGTCACCACCCGCCGAATGGCCCATGTTAGGTACGACGACCAGTTCAAAATTTTTATTCGCCCGAATCAGAGCGTCGGCTAGCTGGTAAGTAGAGGAAGGATCGACGTTATCGTCCATTTCACCCACGATGAGCAGTAATTCACCGCGTAGCTGATCGGCGTGCGTGACGTTAGAACATTCGGCGTACTGTGGGCCAATGGGATAACCCATCCACTGCTCGTTCCACCACATTTTGTCCATGCGGTTGTCGTGACAGCCGCAGGAAGCTACGGCTACTTTGTAAAAATCGGGCTGGAAGAGGACGGCTCCCGCGGCATTTTGACCTCCGGCGGATGTCCCATACACGCCCACCCGTTCCAGATCGAGGTACGGATACTTCTGAGCGGCGGCTTTCATCCACAGAATCCGATCCGGGAAACCCGCATCCTTCAGATTTTTCCAGCAGACATCGTGAAACGCTTTGGAGCGATTGGAAGTCCCCATGCCGTCGATCTGTACGACGACGAAACCCAGTTCCGCCAGTTCGTGCATGGCCGTATTGGTCGAAAAAGCTTTCGGCACAAAGGCACTTTGCGGACCCGCGTAGATCATTTCAATGACCGGGTATTTCCGCGAAGGATCAAAATTAGTGGGTCGAATGATGATGCCGTGAATGTCCGTCTGCTGATCGCGAGCCTTGGCGACAAAGGGTTCGGGAGCCTTCCAGCCCGCTTTTTCCCATTCGGTAAGATCGGCTTTTTCCAGCGTTGTGATAATCGACCCGTCGGTAGTCTTGCGAAGCACGGTAACCGGTGCCTGATTGATCCGGGAATACGTATCGACGAAGGTGGAAAAATCCGGCGAAAACGTAACCTCGTGCTGGGCTGCTTCGGGCGTAAGGGCTTTCAGGCCTTTCCCATCGAAATTAATCTGGTAGTAATGCAGGTAATACGGATCTTCGCCGGGCGTTTGGCCACTGGCGGCAAACAGAATGGTCCGTTTCGCATCATCCACGTGGACGACATTCCGAACGACCCAATTTCCTTTGGTAATCTGATTTTTGACCTGAGCCTTGGCCGCGTCATAGAGGTAGAGATGATTCCAGCCATCGCGTTCGGAAGCCCAGATGATTTCCCGGCCATCGGGTGTATCGTGGCGAAAACGCTTGCCGCTGTAATCGATGAAGGTCTTGCTTTTTTCCTCAATCAGCGGACGGATGCGACCCGTACCGGCCTCTACTTCCAGCACCCGGTACACCTGATGGCCGCGTTGATTGTATTCCAGCGTAAACGCTTTGCTGTCCGCCCGCCAGTCGGGATCACTCAGTTCGTACTGCTGGGCGATCATATCCATCGCAATGGGCAACTGCTTTCGCGAGGCGATATCAAACAGCACGGGTTCCTGAATGGGCAGGGCATCGCCGGGTTTGAGGTAGTTACGGGTTTCCAGTTTGGGCTGGAGCTGATCCGTGGGCGAGGAACGAATCAGATAAATGAGATGCGGCGTGTTTTTACGCGTTTTCGTTCCCGCCAGCTTCGTACCATCGGGCGACCAGCGAAGATCACTGCTGTAGTACTCCCCTTCTGAGCCGTCGAAACTCATCGGAAACTCCTCTTTACTGCGTTCGTTACGAACGTAGACGTTGTAATTTTTGATGATGGCCGAATGACTACTGTCGGGCGTGTACAAGCGTCGAACCTGCTCACCACGTGAACGATCGCCCCAGTAGCGATTCATAGCCGACATACTGCCTTTCTTGCGAAGTTGTCCGGCGTCGTACGTCCATTGGGAGCCTTCGGCGTCGAAGGAGAAACCCGTAGCCGTGCGTTTCAGTCCCTGGATGGGCAATTGGTACGCGGGAATGGTTTTGCTCAGGGCTTGTTCAAGCTGTCTGGCTAATCCCTCCTGATCGAAAGCATTGCTACGTTTGCCCGTTTGACCATCCACCTGGATATACTCCCTGCCTTTCGTAGTTTGGATCATATACACCAGGCCAGTACCGTTTTCCTGCCAGTTGATCTGTCGGGGAATGTGGTAAGCCCGGTCAGCGAGCTGCTTTTTTAGCGTTTCGCTTCGTTGATAATCGCGTAAAGTTCCCTGGGCGTGAGCCGTAGTGAGTGAACAGCAAAGGAGCCCGATGAAGAGGTATCGCATAAACATAGTCGGATACAAATGAGGTTAGTGTAATACGGGACGCAAACGGTTTCGTTACTCGTATCCGTTTGCGTATCTTCAAAGGTAGATAACCACCTCTTAGACTAACTCCCAATATTTACTAGGCTTTGATACTTTTTTCACTAGTTTTTTAGGGTTATTTAGAATATCTGCCAAATATTTATCAGTACTGGATGATTTGTTACCAATAAAAAGGAATATCGGATCGTAACTTGAAATGAAATCCATTAAAAGATGGGCCGGGTTGAAAACCAACTTTTAATGATTGGTCGAGCCAATGGCTCTGGGAAGTTTGCCAAGGCTTGCGGGCAAGAGTCGTAAGCTAGGCTCATATTGTAGAAACGGATTGAAATCAAGCGATATACGTACGTTGCGTCAATACATTCAATTTTACGTACTTACTTCGCGTCCCTATCACTACATTAAAGCCTGTCTGAACTTATACCGTACCAGAAACAAGGGCGACTTACTACAGAATTTTAGCGGTTACTGACGAATGCCCCGAACTGCTTTGCCCGAGCGTTGAGCATGCTACTACTGAGCAATGATCTCGTAGAAATTGCTTGTAACCTTTAGATAGGCGTCTCCAGCAGAGGAAGTAAAATTTTTTCGCAGAAAATGGATTGAGTATTTGTGAAAATAAAAACCATTAATAACTTTGAACCACAAAGTACTTTTAGAAAATTATTAAAGCACTGATCGATTACCTTGAACGTATTTTCTGATTTTGAAAGCGTAATCTTTCGTGAATGCTTAATAGTACCGTAAAACCCTATTTTTTTATTCGCTCACTTTGCATCACAAAGTACTTTAACTAATTTTATAATCGATTCAATACGCAACGACCATGACACCGATCAGCTCATTCTCCAGCCCATCTTTCGTTACTGTTTCTTTCGTCAAACACCTGGTCGTGGGAACCACGCTTGCTCTACTGCTGATTTCCTTTTTTCTGGCGGGTGTGAAGCATCCTAATCCAAATTGGCCTGCGTACTGGATGGTTCGTCCGCTGGTACTGGTTCCCGTCGCGGGGGCTCTGGGTGGTGGTTTCTTTTACATGGTCAGACAATGGGGACAACACGAAACTTGGAAAAAAGTAGTGGCTACGCTGATCGGCGTATTGGGTTACCTGGTAGCCGTATGGATGGGTACGATTGTGGGCCTGGATGGCACTTTGTGGAATTAATCATTCGATAAGCGTTAAGAAAAGCTTCCATGAAAGAGCAAATCCGTAGTCAGCTGCACGATCCCCGGCAACTCGAACACTTGTACCGGACCAACAAAGGATCGTTTAAACGGGAATTCAACAGTCTTTATCCCGAACTTCGGGGTAATCCCCTGGCCGACTTCTGGTATGAACGGCTTCAGTACGAAGGCGATGAACTGCACTGGGGCAGCCGGGGCGAGTTACTATTCATCGGGTTGGCGGCTTTTCTGGCAGGACTGATTGCTAAATTCCCCGCTATCTTCAGCATCGACGAGGAATTCTTCTATTCCCGGAATATCGGTTTCATTGCCTTTCCTCCTTTATTGGCCTATTTTGCCTGGAAGCATCGATTGTCTGCGGGCAAAATCATGAGCATCGTCGCCCTGTGTCTGGCGGGCTTGGGATTCATCAATTTTTTTCCGAATGTACCGAAAAGTGATACACTCGTCTTGTCGTGCATTCATTTGCTGTTATTTCTCTGGTCGATTCTTGGCTTTACGTTTATAGGAAGTGTAAAAAATGACGCTGAAAAACGGCTCAGCTATTTACGATATAATGGCGATCTGATCGTTATGACGACGCTGATTCTGATTTCGGGGGGCATTTTAACAGGCCTAACCCTGGGCTTATTCGAGTTGATTGGCCTGCATATTCAGAAGTTTTATTTCGAGTATGTAGTCATTTTTGGCTTACCCGCAGCTCCGCTGGTGGGAACTTACCTCACCCAGACTAATCCCCAAATTGTTGGAAAAGTATCCCCTGTGATTGCTAAACTATTCAGTCCGCTGGTACTCGTCATGCTGGTGATTTATCTGGTAGCCATTTTTTACTCGGGGAAAGACCCTTACCAGGATCGCGAATTCCTGCTGCTGTTCAACGCCTTACTGATTGGGGTGATGGCCCTCATCTTTTTTTCGATAGCGGAAACAAGCAAAAACCAGCAGCGAATGTTTGAGGTCTGGATACTCGCCCTCTTATCGGTAGTAACCATCGTGGTGAATGGCATCGCCCTGTCAGCGATTGTATTCCGAATTTCAGAATGGGGCATCACGCCGAACCGATTGGCCGTGCTGGGCAGTAATATTTTGATACTGATTAACTTACTACTCGTTACGCTTCGACTTTTTAAGGTCATCGCCAAGAAATCAGACCTCATTGACGTAGGTAAAGCCATGGCCTTTTACTTGCCCATCTATAGCGTTTGGACGGTGATCGTTACGTTCCTTTTTCCCCTGTTTTTCGGATTCAAGTAAGTCTTTGGCATTCTTAGGATTTAGATGATCTGCCCCTTTCTGTAACCAAGAGGCTGGGATTTTTCTACTAATCGGTACGGGTTTGGGAATCTGCACTAGCCTAGTCCTTTTTTCAACCAAACCACCAAACACCGGTAGGACCTTGTATAAAATGCGGGGAACCAGACCAGCCGGGCAGGCACAGCCTACGAAGGATAAAAGTCCGTAGCGAATGCTACGGACAACCCGTCCCGATTACTGCATCGAATTTCTATAGTCACCTCGATCTGGAGGGGAAACTGGCATTCCCAGCCGGAAGGCTATCGGTTTGAAAACTTGCATCTGTTTCCCCTACACCTGCTCACCTATCCAACATCAACCACCCAAGTAATCAACCTTCATCCTTTATTACCCAATGAAAGGTTTCTATATCGTCCTGATTATTATTTGTCTGTTACTGTTTTTTACGCCCATTCTGAGCTGGGCTGTCTTTGCCTTGATCATGTCCACCTGTAACGAGGAACCTCTTCCCTGGCCAGAAAAGCAAAGGGAGTTGCAGAATGCGGCTTATTACAAAAATGTGGAAGTCAATATGCCTCGGTACAGCAAAGTCATCGACCTTTTATACCAGCAAAAGGATGCTTTGCTCGAAGAGGTTTTAAAGGATACGTTAAAGAGGGAGTCGGACGGCTGTTATACGTTTATCACCGAAGAAAAAGCAAACCATCAATCGTTCACGGTGGTACCCAAAGCCGTTCAGAACCAGTTAGCTACCTATCTGACCCCCGAGGAGCAAAATTCTTTATCGTATGAAGTATGCAGCAATGGAGAAATAACCATACGAATTGCACACCGAACGGATCGTGATAAGTACATCAATATCGTGCATCGGGTATCCAACTTTGTTCACCACAAGTCACAATTTTACGACTATATCTACAAAGCCAAAAAATACAAGTCTTACTACTATGTCATTGAAGTACAAGAGGCCTTTAATCAGATTGATCCCTGTGGCTTGTTCTGATTATTTTCCCGTATAGGGTTTACCGGTAGTCGTCTAACATCCTTTTGTAAAAACGGATTCGCTTCCATAGGTCTTCACTTTTTCTCCCATGCGTACTCGTTCAGTATGGCAACTGTTACTTGGACTAGCCCTGACAAGCTTGGTTATTCTCTTACCCATTTTAGCCTTACTCATGCTTGGGGCAGGCGGTATGGACTATTACGAAGACCTGCCCGGTGGGTATCTCTTTCGGGGTGGTGATGGAGATGCAATTCTAGCTCCTTTAGGCAAGGAAAGTATTGGCGGTAAAGTCGTTCAGTATGCGTATGATGACACCTTCATTATCGCTCGACAAAAACCCGAATATCGCGAGTATCAAACTATGATTGCTGATAGTGTAAGGCGAAATAATCACAAATATGCCGCCAACAGCTATGCGGATATTATGGAAACCAGTACCCTGGCTGATCGAATCATAGCCCGTGATCCGTTCTATCAACGTATCTTATCAGCCAAAGAAAATTATTGGATTATCGATCATCGCAGCGGTAAACGTTACGGACCTTTCACTACAAGCGAGTACCAACAGCAAAGACAGATATTACGCATCCCGGCTTCTTTAGTTCTGGAATAAAAAGGGGAAACCGGTTTTAGTAAAAGCCATCGTTAGGGTAGTTTATTGGTAGAAATAGCGGGTCAAAGCGTTTGCTAGCTTGGCTTATGGGACTGTAAATCTTCGTATTGCTGTCCGGCCCGCCCATGAAACTGCCGCAACGAATCAATCAAAGCCGGTGGGGAGAGTACCCGTACGGAATCGCCCAGTCGGGCCAGTTCGAAGACTAACTCCTGATTGATGATAATCGACAATTGCACGCGAAATTCTTCCGGTGTATCCAGCAAAATATCTTCTTCCCGAAAGGGATAAAAAGGCTGAGCCTGAAAGCGAAGGCCCTCCCGGTGCGAAAAAGATAAGACTACTTCTTCGGCCGGATGATCGTATACGGCTACCCCTAACGCCGGACGAAAGTAAGCGTCCGCATCAAACGGTGGGGGATCAAACGGTAGTTCGCTCCGCTTAAGCGTTCCCGTGACCACCCGATCTAAACCAAAAACCCTTAGTTGGGGCGGATCCAGCTCATACCCGATGATGTACCAGCGGTTGCGATGTTCCTTAAGCAGGTGCGGAAAAACCGTTCGTAGGCGGGACTCCGATTCGCCGTATTTCTGATACTGGAATTCAATGACTTGTTTACCAAGGCAAGCCGCCAGCACGGTATCGAGTAACTCGTTGCCCCGCCCGGCGGGAACGGCTTCAAAAATAATGTGAGCCTGCGACTGTAGAGGCTGACCGAAACGGAAACGTACGGCCTGTTCAATCTTGTCAACGGTTCCGCGAAAATCGGAGAATACGGCTAAATCCCGGAATTGATTCAGCGTCGTTACGGCATTTTTCAGGGCGGCTACGTCCTGATCCGTTAATTCGATTTCGACCGTTTTCAGATCAAATGATTGGGTATAACAGTAGCCTCCCCGTCGGCGGTCATACTGAATGGGAGCCGCGTACCGCTCCCGCATCCGGGCGATGTCTTCTTTAAGCGTACGTTCGGCTACACCACAATGCTTCATGAGATCAGCCGTACGGACGGCGGCTCCGCGTCGAAGCTGTTCGTTAATAGCTTGAAATCGTTGCGATTGAGAGAAAGGCATGGAATAAAAATGAAAAAATCCAGCATCGTGCATGGAGTCCGCACGCAACTTACGAATCTTTGTCAGGCCAACGAAGAGAAATTTTGTACTTCGTGTTAACCTTTTGACCCAAATTTTTGATAAGTAGATATGCAATTTCGTTTAACCCTCCGACCTATTGCCCCTCAGACGTTAGTACCCTTTAACTACGCGTATCGTCTGAGTGCCTTCATTTACAGCGTACTGGCCGACGCTGATGCTCAATATGCTCAATTCTTACATAATCAGGGATATGAATATTCCTCAACCCGGCGATTCAAGCTTTTTACGTTTTCGGATCTGATCATGCCCCAGGCCCGTGTGGATGCCAGAGCCGGTGGCTTATGGGTGAATAGTCCTACGATCGAATGGGTAGTAAGTTTCTACGTTGATCAGGCGGCTCAGCATTTCATCATGGGTCTTTTTCAGGATCAGAAGTGCGTCATTGCTTCCCCCTGCCATCGGGCAGAATTCATCGTCGAACGGGTAGAAGCTCTTCCCCTCAACCTTACAGAAAATACCCTACACCTTCGAACCCTTTCTCCAGTAGTCATCGCTCAGAAAGACGAACGCGGCATGGATCAATACCTGCATCCCGCCGACGAAGCCTTTGGACCTTTACTGGTTTCGAATCTGCTGGCCAAATGGAAGAGCGTGCTAGTACTAGCAGGAAGTGACGAAGACTTTACGGAAGATTCACTGAAGTTTCGATTCATTCAGGGCCGTACCGAACCCAAATCCCGGCTGGTCACAATCAAGGAGAACTCTCGGGAAGAGACGAAAGTGCGGGGGTATCATGGGTTTTCTTTTGAATTGTCCGGGCCCAAGGAGATTTTGGAACTAGCCGTTTTGGCGGGGATGGGGCGGTATAATGCGGAGGGATTTGGATGTGTGGGAATAAGCTAAAACGGCCCATCAACAAGTTGTTTATATACCACTACTAACCTAGAGTACTATGGAGCTTGTATTAAAGGAAAATTTAACTCACCCTACAGGCGACCCCTTCGCAGATGCAGGCGGGTATGTCATTGCAAGCCTCTGGAAAGAGCCTGCATTAAAAGATAAAGACATTCTAGGGTTGATTGAGTACGTAGCTAACCTCTACATCAATCAATGGAACGCTAATCTACATGCCTTCTTTCTCAACTCGAAAATTACGCAACCCGCTTTCGATCGTAAGCGAAAGCTGGAGGAAACGCTTACCTATTATAGAAGCATACTGAATGAAACGGCTCCTTCGAAAATGGGATATTGCCGTGTTTCAGGACGCAAAGCCAACCTTTTTGTAGCGGGGAGAGATAACCATATTCTATCCGGATCGAGCACATTCATCAATTTTCATCATGGGTTTGAGAACGGACTATATGTATCAAAAGAAATAATCGTCCGTTTTTTCTTCGTCCCGCTGGGGGTAATGCAGTTAGGTGACAAACTTGGACTAATTAGCAGTAATAATACGATTGTCGCCAACTATTACGTGGAGCAACTCTTGACCGGACCTGATGGACATTTGAATGCTGTGGGCCGGGGTTTATCCAGCGGTGTTGCCCGTTCAAATTACGGGATTCCAGCTAATGCTCTTTTTGCATTCGTTGATTCCTGCCTAAAAAATATTAAAACAGCCATTTATGCCAATTCCTCTGAAAATGTGGTTGAGGCCCGAAACACTAGCCTGAGTTTATACCATTTTACCAATTTTGGAGCCAAGCCCGAGGTAGTGCTATACCAGTTGTCAGCTACTGTTTTTGGCTTTTATGCACTCTGCCAATCCATCACCTATTACGAAATATGGCATCCATTCGTAGCATCGCATTATCGAAACTCAAAGTTCAAGGATGCTGAGTATAATCAAGGTACAGATACATGGGTGTCTCCTAAAGAGGAACTGGCTTATGATTCATACAGTACCTGGCGTAATCCTATTTTGGAGCGGTTACTGAATGGACAAACGTTGGTGCCTTACTTCAAAGCATGGATTCGGACGCATCGCTTTCCTTTTCAACTCATTGAGACTTACCTTATTTACATAAACCAGATGGATAAACGAACCGTACAAAAAATCAAGGACATCGCGGGCTTCATCGTTAGCCGTGATGAGGATAGTATCAAGAAAGCTATCCTGAGGTTAAACCGAGCAAAATATGTGCAGGAAGTGAGACAGTATCTGCTTAAACTCATTGATGACAACTACAAAGGGGGTGCACAGGAACCTTTGCTTAAAATCGATGAAGTAGAGTATTTATTTCCCGAAACGGTAAGCTGGCGGGAGATCAGAGATCTATTATTAATCGCCGTTTACGAAAAACTTCACGAAAAAAACCTGCACATCGCTACTGAATTTGAAGAACAAAACGAAGTAACTGAACCTTTAGATTAATCATACTTATGAACCTGAAAACCCAAGGATTTGTCCTGCTAGACGTTGATGTTGTCGCTTTAAATAATGCAGGAAAGAGTTCTACCAGCAATTTTGAAAATGCGGTTGCTACCAAAAAGATATTAAAAAATGGTCGTACCTATACTTACGTATCTGCCAGGCCTGGCGGTACTGGTGGCGGGAAGCCTTACAAAAAAATGTAGGCTGGTCTTTATCACCGATTACGCGGGATAACAAAATTGCTTTTACTGAGGCAAACCCTCTGTTATATGCGGATGACGATGTTTTTGGCTATATGAAAGCCGTTAAAGAAGAGGTGCTGGACGAAAAAGGAAAAGCTAAGAAAGTAGATGCTACGGTAACCCGTGTTTCGCCTCTTAAAAATTCAGCGATTGTATCGGTTGGATCTGCTCGGACGGTTGAAAACTGGTCTAGCATGGCTCGACAGGATGGTGATTCAGTACCTTACAGCAAAGAAGAGTACAGTGCCATCATGAAGGGAATGTTCTCGCTTGATCTAGCTCAGCTTGGCACTTTTGCGAGTTATAACAAAACCGGTTTCAAGAACATTACGCAAAAGCTAAAAACGGATGCTCTAAGTCAGGGAGCTATTGAAATTGACGATCCTTTCGTGAAAGATAGTAAAGGAAATGCCCAGAAGCTGGTTCAATTAAACAGGAATATACGCTTGCAACGGGCTAAGGATACCATTCAAGCTCTGAAGACCATCTCTGGCGGAGCCATGCAAACGAACAACATGAGTGATGTAACGCCAAAGTTTATCATTCTCGTTAGTACAACTAGTGGTAATCACCCCTTTTCGCACATTGTAACGAGTGAAGGCATGAATCTGGATAGAGTAGCCTTGAATCTGGATGGTCTGAAAGAAGTATTAAAAGACTACAAAGAGCAAATCGTTGGTACGGTATTCATTGGGAAGCGTAGCGGGTTTTTAAATGAATACAATGACGAACTTAGAGAGCTGCTTGCCCTTGGCGATGCCTATCCGACCATTCAGCTGGGTACAATCAATGAGACCATTGACGCGTACTGTACTCAACTTGAAAATCAGTTTTCCTGATGCAAGTACACGTGATAGACTTAAGCAGCTGGACGGCCAGTTTCCGGTACCCTAACCTGATCAGTGGGGTTCAGCCTACGCTGGAAGTGCCCCCCGTCAGTACCGTATTAGGCTTACTTAATGCAGCGGCGGGACAATATCTGCACCATCAGAAGCTGGAAATAGGGTATTACTTCCAGTTTGATGCGAAAGCTGTTGATCTGGAAACGATTTATCAGATTGACAGTACAAATGGACGAGCCACTAATAATGCGAAGTCCAATATCATTCGTCGTGAATTTCTGTTCAATACTCGATTGAGAATCTATCTAACTGACCAAAAGCTAGCGGATTACTTTCGTCAGCCTTATTACTCCCTGGTTCTTGGGCGAATGAATGACTTAGCAACAGTCGAGCAGATCACAACCCTTGATTTACCCGAAGTTGCTTACGCTTCTCGCCTAGCGGGTCAGGTTATTCCCTTCAGGGAAAATTATTTAGCGGGCCAAATTCAGGCCCTTCCTAAATACTTTACGGATACCTTTCCGAGACAGAACGTTGGCACTGAGCCTTACTCGGTTATCAGTCACCTCACTTTCGTTAAGGCTAATTTACCCGCTATTCACGATAAAGACTTAGGAAAGGCAGGTACTGATATTTACCTACACCAATTAGACTTTTCGGAGCATGACCAAGCCGTATGACGAAATTCTGGCTAAATCAGATCCGCAGCTCACCTTACAACAACACGTTGATGATTGCTTGCTGATTTGGGGACTGTTACAAAAAAACTTTCCTCAAATCAGCAGACTATCCCTCTCGTATGACTTCTGGCGAGTTCTGCGTTTGGCTATTGTTTGCCATGATCTGGGAAAAGGTCATGCTGATTTTCAAAAATTACTACAAAACCAACCCAATCGATGGCGTAAACAACGGCATGAATTGTTTTCAATTCCTTTTATCGAAGGGTTACAGGAAGAGAAACGGATTCGTGAACTAATCCGATTAGTTGTGGCAGGACATCACAAAGATTATGACCAACTCTGGAAACGGTATATCTGCGATTTTTATCAGTCTGAAAATGATATGTTTGGTATACCGGGTGCTGAAGGACGGGTTGATTACGAAGAAGAGTTTCAAAAAAACGTGAAGACCCAACTTCTTGTTCAATTAGCCGAAGAAGCGTATCACGTCACGATTAGACCATTCACGATTGAACATCCTGAACAGGTAATCTTAACCTTTCAGCCTCAGATTGGAAAAATGAACGCTTCTAATCCTGGTTATTTTGACTTGCTTCTATTGTTTGGAGGATTGAAGCATTGCGATCATCTGGGTTCCGCCCGAATTCAGGAATTACTACAACTTTCCGAAACACAGTTTCAGTTTCTAGAGCGTAAGCGTACCGATCTTCAAACCAAGAAAAAGGATTTTTACGATCATCAGCTCGCCTGCGGAAATGTAACCGGTAATCTGATCTTGACTTCGCCGACTGGTTCTGGTAAAACAGAAAGCTCGATTTTATGGCTGCATCAGCAGATGAGAAACTTCGGACAAGGCCGGGTTTTCTACATTCTTCCATTTACGGCTTCCATTAATGCCATGTATGAACGGTTGGGAAAGGAAATGGGTCCAGAATATGTCGGAATGTTACATGGGAAGCTCAGTGATTATCTCTACGACTATTTCGATGATTTTCAATATTCCCTTAGTCAAAAGAAAGAGCAAATTGATGCGTTGAAGGATAAATTTAAAACGCTGGTAACACCCGTTAAAGTCGTAACACCCTTTCAGCTTCTAAAGCACTTGTTTGGTCTGAAAGGCTTTGAGCAGGGATTGTTTGAAATGGTAGGCAGCTATTTTATCTTCGATGAAATCCATGCGTACAGTGCCGATGTTTTTGCACAAATCAAAGTACTGCTCCAATATACCGTAAAGCATTTACAGGTAAGGGTTATGGTCATGACCGCAACCATGCCGACGTTTTTAAAAAAAGAGCTGGAAGAGGCGATTGGAGAATTTACGGAGGTAAAAGCGTCGGAAAGCCTGTACAGCCAATTCGTACGACATCGGGTCAAATTACAGGAGGGTTTGTTAACGGAGAATCTGGATTTGATTCGTAACGCATTGAAGGCGGGAACGAAGGTATTGGTAGTATGTAATACCGTTAAAAATGCTCAATCTGTATTCAATGAGTTGCGGAGAGATGCTTGTAATGCGGTGTTGTTACATAGTGCATTCAATGGTATTGATCGGACTCGTCATGAATTAGAATTGAAGCAAGGAGAAAAAGATGGATCAATTCAGTTACTAGTAGGAACTCAGGCGATTGAAGTGAGTCTGGATATTGACTACGATATCATCTACACAGAACCAGCTCCTATTGATGCACTAATTCAACGATTCGGGCGGGTCAATCGGAAACGCGAAAAGGGACAAAGTCCTGTAGTAGTTTTCCGCACATCTAATGCAACTGATCAATATATCTATCCGAATGAACTAGTAAGCCGCACCATCCAGGCATTCGAAGAAATCATTGCAGAAACAGACGGAATCATCGACGAGGCTCGACTACAGCAGTATATTGATTTTGTGTATCCTGACTGGCAACCTAAGCAAAAGGAGCAATTCGATCTGATTTACAATAGCTTGTCGGTATCAGCAGAACGTCTGGTTCCCATGTATCGATCAAAGTTGCGTGAAGAAGACTTTTACAAGCAATTTGACGGTATAAAAGTATTACCTGTTATTCTAAAGGATGCTTTTGTTGAACGTCTCAAACAGTTTGATTTCATTGGTGCAGAAAGTCTTAAAGTACAAATCCGTAAAAACAAGTTTGCTCAGTTATTAAGAGAAAATGACCAAAACCTTCGATCAGAATCTTATGCAATCGAGAAGAAAGATGGTACGCTACTTGAAATAAAATACTTTGTTCTCACCAAAAAGTACGACGCTGAACTAGGGCTATGTTACGATCAGCAGGAAGAATGGATTGATACGTCTATCTGGCTTTGATTTTACCCTATGACCATCACCGGCACTTACATCAAATACTACAAAGTCTGCTTTCGCAAACTTTGGTTGTTCCATCATAAAATTGAAATGGAACACAATTCGGAATTGGTAGCCGAAGGCTCGTTTATTGGCGAAAAGTCGTATCCCCAGCGAGCCGAGCGTTACCGGGAAATGCTGATCGACGGTTCCAAAATCGATTTCTACGACCCTTACAACAAAGTCGTCCACGAAATCAAGAAGTCTGACAAGCTGGAGCACTCGCACGTGGCTCAGGTGCAGTTTTATCTGTATCTGCTCTGGAAAAACGGCGTGAAAGGAGCCACTGGTTTAATTGAATACCCCAAACTCCGACAAACGCAAACCGTAACCCTCGCCGAGGAAGACATTTCACAAGTAGAAAATTGGGTGTCGGACATTGAACGTATAGTAGGATCCGAACAGTGTCCCGGACGAATTGCCAAAAGTCGCTGCCGTTCGTGCAGTTACTTCGAGTTTTGTTACGCCGAAGAGGAATAAACCTTTTCGTATCACCGAATAACTTTTCCCTTCACCTTTTATGAAACAAACGAAATACCTGATGAATCCCGGTCGGTTGAGCCGACAGGATCATACGCTCAAGTTTACGCCCGTAGATGAAGACGGCAACGAAGGACAGCCGCGTTTTCTGCCCGTCAACCAAGTTTCCGACTTGTATGTGTTCGGAAGTTTAGACGCCAACTCTGCCCTGTATAATTTTTTGGGGAAAGAAGGGATCGCCGTACACTTCTTTGATTACTATGAACACTATACGGGTTCGTTCATGCCCCGCGAGTACCTGCTGGCGGGCAAAATGCAGGTAGAACAAACCAAACATTACGTCTCCGGCAAGAAGCGAATCATTCTGGCTAAAGCCTTTGTCGAAGGAGCGGCCACTAACATTTTACGCGTCCTCAAATACTACGAAAATCGGAAAGCCGGCGGGCTCAACGAGGCCATTTTAACCATCGAGCAGCTAATGACCCTGATTCATTCGGCCACGGACGTACCGTCGTTGATGGGCATCGAAGGAAACATTCGACAAACGTACTACAGCTGTTTTGATGCGATTCTGGGCGAGACTTTTTGTATGGAAGGGCGGAGCAAGCGGCCCCCGCAAAATGAATTAAACGCCATGATTTCGCTGGGAAACATGCTCTGTTATTCGGCTTGTTTAAGCATGATTTACCATACCCAACTCAATCCGACGATCAGCTTTCTGCACGAACCCGGTGCCCGACGGTACTCGCTCGCCCTGGATATGGCGGAGATTTTCAAACCCATTCTTATCGACCGACTTATTTTTCGAATGGTTAATAAAAAGCAGTTGCAACCCTCCGATTTTCGAATGGAAGTAGAAGGTTGTCTCATGAAAGAAGCGGCCCGCAAACGGTTTTTAAAGGAATTTGATACCTCGCTGAAAGAAACCATCAAACACCGCTCGCTGGGCCGGAGTGTAAGCTACAAACACCTGATTAAACTGGAATGCTATAAATTACAAAAGCACCTGCTCGGCATTGACGCCTACAAACCCTTTAAAGCCTGGTGGTGAATGGTTTATAGAATACTTCTTCGTTCTTTATACTGCTCCCTCTGGAGATTTCTTCTTCAAAATCAATAAAAGATGTATGTCATTTTAGTGTACGACATGGGCCAGAAACGCGTGGGCAAGATGTTAAAACTTTGTCGGCGTTACTTAAACTGGATTCAGAACTCGGTTTTTGAGGGTGAGATGACCGACGTACAGTTGAGGGAGTTATTACACGAAGCGAAACGGATCATGAATGAAGAGGAAGACAGCCTAATTTTGTTCAAGAATCGCGACCAGAAGTGGCTGGATAAACAAATCGTCGGTATAGAACGGCAATCAACCGACGATTTTTTGTAAAACGGGATCGTCGATCGAATTACACAGCTCGCTGGCAGTTACCTCTTTCGTGCATTAATTACCCTTCTACTGACATAAATCCCTGATTATCAGAAGTCGTCGATCGACGGGTATTTTCATACCATTGGAGATCGACGATTTTTTGATTTAATTTATAGCAAGTAAGTAGCGTGCAGAAGCCTGAAAAGGCCTTTTTTACACGTTTTTGATTGGGGATCTTAATCGTACCAGAGTGGAATTGAAATGTGTTTAAAACGTAGCGAATCCGTAGCTTCAGCGTAATCTTAATCGTACCAGAGTGGAATTGAAATTGTCGTCATTGACAAGTACGAAGGTTAGGATAAGAATCTTAATCGTACCAGAGTGGAATTGAAATGGCAAAACGTATCGTAATCAACGAGCTCTTTAAAAATCTTAATCGTACCAGAGTGGAATTGAAATATTCGACCC
>NZ_NJAG01000046.1 GCF_002872335.1 Siphonobacter sp. BAB-5405
CCAGAGTGGAATTGAAATTTGTAGACCGCATACTGACGCTGTGAGGTGTCAGCGGGTCTTAATCGTACCAGAGTGGAATTGAAATGTGAATCGGGTGAATCAGGCCCTGTAGCAGGCTGGGGTCTTAATCGTACCAGAGTGGAATTGAAATAAGAAAGGAGCGATAAATGAGGGGCTTATAAAAATCGTCTTAATCGTACCAGAGTGGAATTGAAATTAAGTGATTACCCAAATATCTTCATCGGCTACGCCCGTCTTAATCGTACCAGAGTAGAATCAAAACTTTAGCAAGGCAGATCAACGCTGACGCAAACCCCTACGGATTGCAACGCAAGTGAGTGAAGTCGTCCATCGAGATTAGGTTGTAATCGTCCTCCAGGCAATCAAACAAAGCCCCACTTCTCACTTGCAGATTACACTACTCCATACGATCAATCACTAACAGAGATTTGGTAAGTCTTCTCTTGACTTCCTTAACGAAACACCCGTTCACTCAACCTGCTGCTTTTCGCTGAGTCAAGTCCTGTCTTTCTTGTAAAATCAAACATTTTTGATCGTATTCGTTAATTAATGCGTACCTTTACGAAATAATAGGTTTCTGCCTTTGCTTTTGCTGACATAGTTTAGGATCATTCTTTCCTCTATCACCAGTTTTCGCTCTCTCAGCTACCGCTTTTTTTGCACTTAAACGGTTTTTCGGGCAGTTGCTGCCAGAGGCCAGATGTTTCGAATTTGCTTCTTTTTCTCACTTGATCCGGTTTTTATAGCCATTGCCTGCCTGGCTGCTCTCTGGCGAGCGACTTGCGTTTCTTAACTCACCTAACGTATACGTATCCCCAGCGTAAATTTTTAATTGATTTTCTTAGGTCTACTCGTGTAACGATAGGTTTGAACGTACCGCCTCCTTGATAACGCCATCCCGACATTCCTCAAACCGCATCAAATTTACCTATATACCACAGGAAACCATTAGCTCATACTTTACTTACCGGCATACGATTAAACCATAGACCATGAACTTTCAAGATTTAAATTTAATTAAACCTATACTCCGGGCCTTAACCGATACAGGTTATACGCAGGCTACTGAGATTCAATACACGGCCATTCCACCGGTTCTGCAAGGCAAGGATATTATTGGTTGTGCCCAGACGGGCACGGGCAAAACAGCCGCTTTCGCTATTCCGGTCCTCCAGCTGCTGAGTCAGAAAACATCCGCTAAATCCGGCATCCGGGCTCTGGTCCTGACGCCCACGCGGGAACTGGCCATTCAAATCGATGAAAATTTCCGAACCTACGGAAAATATCTGCCTCTGAAACGGCTGTCCATTTTTGGTGGGGTGCCTCAGGGGAAGCAGGTAACAGCGTTAAAAAAAGGAGTAGATATTCTTATTGCCACACCGGGCCGACTCCTGGATTTAATGCAGCAGGGATTCGTAAGCCTTTCTCAGTTGGAAATACTGGTTCTGGACGAGGCCGACCGTATGCTTGACATGGGCTTTGTGAACGATGTCAAGAAGATTCTTACGAAGATACCGGCGGCCAAACAAACGCTGTTTTTTTCAGCGACTATGCCGACTGCAATTCGTAAATTTGCCAATACGATTTTACGCCGTCCCGTCGAAATTAATGTAACACCGGTTTCGTCCACGGCCAAAACGGTCCAGCAGTCGGTGTATTTTGTGGAGAAGAAACAGAAAACGGGCTTACTCGTTACGCTGTTAAAAGATACTTCCATTCGCCGTACCCTGGTTTTTACCCGCACCAAACACGGAGCAGACAAGCTGGTCAAACAGTTGGCTCAGATGGGTATTCAGGCAGCGGCCATTCACGGCAATAAGTCTCAAAACGCCCGGCAGAAAGCGTTAAACGATTTCCGGGATAGCCGAATACGAGTACTGGTGGCTACGGATATTGCCTCTCGGGGCATTGATATTGACGAATTACCCCACGTCGTAAATTATGAAATTCCCGAAGTACCCGAAACGTACGTGCACCGTATTGGACGTACCGGAAGGGCGGGATTTAACGGGGTCGCCGTTTCCTTTTGTAATTCAGAGGAAAAGGCAGACTGGATGAACATCCAGAAATTGATAGGCATTCGCATGCCTATGATGACGTACAGCAACCCCGCTGGGGAAGCTATTAACCATAAATGACCAACTATGAGTGAATCTTTTTCGAAGAAAGAAAATCAGAAGAAAAAAGCGAAGAAGAAGCAGGATAAAGCTCAAAGAGTAGAAGAGCGGAAGACCAGCAATAATAAAGGCAAATCGATGGAGGACATGATGGCCTACATTGATGAAAATGGCAATCTGACTTCTACGCCGCCGGATATCCGCAATCGGAAAGAAATTAATCCGGAAGATATTCGCTTAGGAGCGGCTGCCATTATTCAGGAAGACCCGCAGCGAACCGGCATTGTAGCCGTGTTTAACGAAGCTAAAGGTTTTGGGTTTATCACCGATGATGAAACCCGGGAAGATTTGTTCTTCCACTCCAGTCAACTGGCACAACCCGTCAAACAGCGGGATCGCGTCACGTTTGAAAAAGAAAAAACGGCCCGAGGATTCAGTGCCGTTCGGATCAATAAAGTAAGTAAATAATAAATCAGTTAAACCATCTATTTTCATGCAAGAAGGAATCGTTAAATTCTTCAACCAAACCAAAGGTTTCGGATTCATTACGCCCACCGAAGGTGGCCAGGATGTCTTTGTTCATATTTCCGGTCTTACGGATGACATTCGTGAAAACGACAAAGTGGTTTTTGAAGTAGAAAACGGCAAAAGAGGCCTTAACGCCGTAAACGTACGCGTCGTTTAGGTATCTGCGATGACTACGCTGATCTGGGTAACCCAGTTTAGCACCGAGTACAAGAACTCCCGAAGTGAAGCGATGGAAAGCCGCTACTTCGGGAGTTTTTCGTTTTTAAAGCCTATTGCAGCAAAACCGGACCTATCCGGTTGATTACTTCTTCGAAGCAGTCCTGACGGTTTCCACTTCATATTTAGGTTGGGTTGAAGATCGGCCGAATCTACGGCTCTGAGAAGTTCGTAGGGGTGCGAATAAGAGCCGTAGATCCAGTAAGGAGGGATTTTAATCCGTTCTGCATTAAAGACCAGTGCTGCATTTATGTAACGATTGTTTGCTAGTCAGGTTTTCCTGACTCATTGACTCTTGCCTTCTGAGTTTTGATCTTTGCATCGAAAAAGACATTTGTCCGAAGTCAAGGCTAAGGGTACGACCAGCTGGCACCTCCAGTACGAATCAGTAGCCCCTCTTTCGCGTCAACCGATCGCTGAGAAATTGATGAAAACTATTTTACCCACGTCTCTACAAATCGATAAACGTGCTGAGGCTATTTCACTGTTTATTCTTATCCTGCTTTTCCTTGCCTGTTATCATTGTTACGCTCAAATCCCAAAAGCCATGAATACAAATCCCTTGTTATGCGATCCCGAGACGGGCGTTTGCGAAATCCCTGGACAAGTCGAAAATAAAAGCCTTGATCCCATCAAAGCAGAAGATAAACCCGTTAAAATCATTTACTTCACCGACCCCATTTGTTCATCGTGCTGGGGAATCGAGCCGCAGTTAAGAAGATTGAAACTGGAGTATGGCCCATCCGTAGCGTTTGAGTACCACATGGGTGGATTACTTCCCGACTGGAGTTACAATAGCGGCGGCATTAGTAAACCCTCCGATGTTGCTCATCACTGGGACGAAGTAAGTGCTCATTACAAAATGCCCATTGATGGCGATGTATGGCTGGAAGACCCGCTGGACTCTTCGTATCCGCCTTCCATTGCCTTTAAAGCGGCTCAGCTTCAGGATGAAAAGAAAGCCATCTCCTTTTTACGGTTACTCCGGGAAATGGTATTTCTGGAGAAAAAGAACATAACCAAATGGGAGCACCTGGCCCATGCGGCTACCCTGGTGGGCTTAAACGCAGAAGAGCTCAGGCAAGCATATGAGCACCAGGCCCAGGACTTATTCAAGGCAGATCTGGCCCTGGCCCGTCAGATGGGCGTTCGGGGGTTTCCTTCCATTTTCGTTACGAATGCGGCGGGAAAACAGGAATTCGTATACGGCGTTAAACCCTACAGTACGTTTGAAAACGCTATTAAAACCGTTTATCCTTCCATCGAAAAGCGTGCGTTTCATTCCTCCTGGGAGAGTCTGTTCCAGCACTATCCCACCCTCACGATACGCGAATTTTCCGAACTCAGTAACCTGCCGCTGACAGAGGGAGAGGCTATTTTGAGAAAATTAGCCAGTGAACATAAACTTAACGTAGTTCCTTCCAAAAATGGTCCCCTTTTTCAAAGGGTCGATTATAAACGCTAAGGTGTAGTCAATCAAACGGAGGGCATGATTAAAGAATCATGCCCTCCGTTTTTATGTATACCGCAGTAGCATTTCTGAGCAGATAGCACAGAAAAACCATGCCGGCCAGGGATGCCTTGACAAGTACGAGCGGAACGTCGAAAATGCCAGTAGATTTAGCCTTGTTCAACCCTCTGACTGATTCGTACCTGATCGGGTTCTAAAGGCTTTCGCTCGCTCACCATTTGTACTACAGACCTCAAAGCGAACTATGCTGGCCCTGGGTTTAGATGCGTGCCCTTTCTTCTGCACGCTTTCCCAAAGCAGGTAAGGCTTTCGGATACGAGTTTTAGGGAATCATGTCAGCTATTTTACCCGTATTGAAATTATTAAAGTGAAATATTTGTATATCCATAAGTCAGAACCCGCTTTTGTACCTTAATCTTTCTGACGAACTGGTCTTCTCCCTACAACGAGTATTTCAATCCGTTCCCATGTCTCGCAAAACGTATGTTTTCCTAATCCTGATTTTAGGTAGCCTTACGGCATTAGGACCCTTTTCCATTGATATGTACCTGCCGGGCTTTCCGGCCATTGCCAAAGATTTGCACACGACGGCGGCGAAAGTCTCGCTTTCGCTGTCCGGATTTTTTATTGGTATCTCCGTCGGACAATTATTGTATGGACCCTTACTCGATCGGTTTGGGCGGAAGAAACCCTTGTACGTTGGACTGGTAATCTACATCCTGGCCTCGGCGGGCTGTGCATATACCGAAAGTATCGATAGTCTGATTTTCATGCGGGTCATTCAGGCCATTGGTAGTTGTGCGGCTTCGGTTGCTTCCATTGCCATGGTCCGCGATTTGTTCCCGGTGAAGGATAACGCCAAGGTATTTTCGCTACTCCTGCTCGTGGTAGGGGCTTCCCCCATGATTGCCCCTACCGTGGGTGGCTACGTTACTTCGGTATTTGGCTGGGAAATGGTATTTATGATCCTGATGGGGATGGGACTGCTGGTTTTACTGGCCGTTTTCCTGTGGTTACCCGATAGTTACCAGCCAGATTCCTCCATTTCCCTGAAGCCGAAACCCATTCTGCAAAACTTCTGGAAGGTCTTACGGGAACCTCAGTTTTACACCTATGCCTTCACGGGAGCCATTGCCTTTGCCGGACTCTTTGCCTACGTTTCCGGTTCGCCCATTTTATTTATGGAAGTCTTTCATACCGACGAAAAGGTGTACGGCTGGATCTTTGCCTTTCTTTCCGTGGGATTTATCGGGTCAAGTCAGGTCAATACGTTAGTGCTAAATAGATACAAGAGCGAACAAATTGTCAGAGTAGCCCTGATGAGTCAGGTACTTATCGCTCTGACCTTTTTAATGGTAGCCTTGAACGGATGGCTGACGTTGCCCATTACGCTTGTTTTTCTATTCCTGTTCCTAAGCTGTATTGGGTTTACCAATCCCAATGCTTCCGCCTTGTCCTTAGCCCCCTTCGCTAAAAATGCGGGTAGTGCTTCGGCGTTGATGGGAGCCGTACAAATGGGCATGGGAACCCTGATCTCGGTGTTAATGAGTCAGTTTGAAGAGCCCTCGGCCTTACCGATGGTGGCTGCCATGGCGGGTTCTGCCAGTCTCGCCCTGATTGTGTTACTGGTGGGTAAGAAAACCATTAAACAGCAAGTGGAAGTGCAACAGGACGCGGAAGCAGCCTTTTTACATTAACCTCGACTCTCGTTTTACATATTGAAGGGATAGTGCTGCGTTCACCTTTATAAAACCAGCTCATCCTATTTGTATGCTTTGTATGCAAAAATTACAGGTAGTATCCGTTAAAAGACGAGTAAAGGTTTCCAGACTTTTCAGTATCCGCTCCGTCACCGTAATGATTAGTTGATACCTAGATCTGTTGCAATGAAAGTCAAACGTGAACATACGGTCGAGCGATTACAGCCGCTGGATTTAAAGCTCAAGGGCTTTAAATGTAAGAGGTGCATCCGTCTTTGCCGTGACTCCCTGACTATTCACGTCGAGACTTTTATAAAATAAGCCTTTCCAGTGGGGAGAGTGTCTTTCATTAAGCCGATCAAACTTTGTTCGTCGGGTAGCATAGTCTATCTTTTGCTACCCCCTAAATCCCGGATTCCTGGGAGGTTGAATCCATTCTGGATACGAGTTTTACCGGTTTGTTCACCTAGGCTTTTAGTAAAGAGTATTCAGAAATCGCCTTTTTCAGCAAATGCTGGAACTGTTGCCGGACGCCCTGCGGACAACATCCGAACCCGGACAATAAACTTCTGTACACCGGGCTCAGCCTAGCCGTTGTTTTGACAGCCTTCCATCGGACCGATCAGTTGCTGACGCAGCCCTTATGCATTGTGGTGGGCGACAAAGTCGGTGGCTTTGGTTCGTATCGGGACAGTTTTGAACTGTACAATAAAGCGGCCTCTACTTCAATAAAAGATTCATGTGGTGGCTGGAGCCGTCCATTACGATCTATACGATGATCCAAAGGCTACGGGTGAGGCTCTTGAGCAGCTTATTCCCTTTTTCCGCAACAATCTGAGATAACTGAAAAAGAAGCGAGTACGGTCTTAGTGGACCGTACTCGTTCATAAAAACTTCAGTGTTCAAACAATTATTCACCTAAAAAGGAAAGTACCAATTGGTTAAGTTTTTGGGGTTGTTCAAAAGGCAAATAATGGGTAGCCTCCGGGAAAATTTCCAGTCGGGCGTTTTTGATCAGTTTTTGCATCAGCTGGCTGTGCGATTCCAGAATGACATCGTTCTGACCCGCGATGAGTAATACGGGATTATTGATTTTCTGAAGATCCGTTGCCGTCAACTGCGGCTGGGCAAGCATCAACCGAAGCAGGCGATGATCCCCGGAATTCTGCTTTACCTGGTTTTTAAACATCGTCAGTACTTCTTCTTTGATTCCGTCGGGCGAAAGATTGGCCCCAATAGCGATGAGTTTCCCTACTTTTTCGGGATAGCTCCGGGCAAAAGACAGACCCGTATTTCCACCGTCGCTCCACCCCAGAATATGTACTTTAGGGAGGTTTAATTGGGCCATTAGTTCAGTAAGATCGCTGGCAAAGGTGTCGTAAGTATAGTCAGCGGAAGATTGATTCGTACTTTTCCCCTGCCCTCGCGTATCTACGGCAATCACCCGATAGTGTTTGGACAAAGCCGGAATTTGCTGGTAAAAATCGGCTATACCCCCGTTGTTCCCGTGCAATAAGACCAGTGGATCTCCTTGCCCATAGGTTTCATAGTACAGCTTGGCATCTCCCAAATCCGCATAGGCACCACTGGAATCCTGCCCATAGCGGGTCTTTTTTGCTGCTTCATGATGTTGGTATACCTGCAGCATCGTACGGGTCATTGCGTCCGGCTCTTCTAAAGATTCGGTCGAACGGTCGGCTGGCGTTTCCGTCGTATGTTTCGCGTAACTGACGGCCACGTTGGCAATAAAAGTACCGGCGTGTTTTTCCCAATCCCCCTGACTTTGATAGCGGAACAGTAACTGATTCGCGAGCGATTTTTTGGCCGATAATCCGAAGATGAAGTTATCCTGAGCAGCAGCCGTATGCTGAACGAGTTGCAGGGTGAAGGCAACTTTCCCCGTCCGGGTTGCTCTGAGCTGGTAGCTGGAAAGATCGATGGTTTGCCAGCCGGTAGTCGTGGTTTTGTAGAGGATCGGCGTCTGTTGTAAAGATTGGCCCGGGGTCCCGTTCGAAGCCTCGTAACTATTGAGCTTCAGGGTAATCTCGGCGTACTTTGAACTCGGCATGATGTAAAAATTGAAGGCATTCAGCCAGGCCTCCGGCGGTACAGTTAGCAACATGCCCTGCTCAACGGCAGGAGCGTGCTGATCGAACATCCTCGAAAACGTAAGCATCGGACGTGACTTTTCGCCCACTACTTTCGCTTTGTTTTTTTTGGCTGAAACGACTAACGTTTGAAGCACCCGGGCATTCGGCTCTAAAACCACGACCGATTCGGGTACGGCGGGAAAAGGGGCGATGGCCTTATCGTGATAACCTACGGCACTAAAAATGACTTCAGCGTTCCGTAAGGAATCAGCAAGGGTCAGTTTAAAATGGCCCTGCTCATCGGCTAAGGTACCAATCGGCGTACGTCGGATCCCAATGGCACAATACGGAATGCCCTCACCCGCCTGATTCACTACTCGACCCGTCAGGTTCGTCTGAGCGAACGATGAATAACACCACAAACTAAGGAAAAGAAGGAAGATACTATTTTTCATACCATTCATACTTGCCAAACGAACGAGTGATTACTGAAGCTTTTGTTGACCAAAAGCTTCAGTAATCACTCGTTCACTGATCTACGTTCCAGGCCGAATAATCCAGGAAAGATCCTCTGGGAGCGAAAACGCTTGCATTAAGTGAATCAATCAGGCCATTAAGTACTGGAAACTACCTCTTATTTATCAGCACCTACAAACCTAACATCTATTGCTCCAGAAGCCTGCTTACCTTTGACCGTGACTTTATACTCGGCTCCTTTCTGATTCACCAGATGGATTCGCTTTTCTTCCAGCGAATCAATTTTCTTACTGAAAACAACCGAGGAGGGCGACTGAATGGAAGCCTCTAATTCACCGCCGGTTTCTTTGAATTGGTACGCGAGATAGGTATCATTATCCGGTACCCGGAGCGTAAAACTTTGCGTACCGTTTAGTTCTTTGAATGCTGCCCGGGTTCGTTCAGGGGTTGAAGAGCCTTGCCAGTTTTTAGTGGAAGTACAGGAATTAAGCAGCAAGGGTATGGCAGCGTATACAAAAAATCGTTTCATCGTGAAGGTCATTAAACGGGTTTAAATACGGATCAAGTTACCTTCCAGAGATGAAGAACCGCCTCTCAACGTTGCATTCGCCTTTGACAACTGCCTTGTTTTTTACGATCCCCTGCGTACCATTCCGATAAAAATCAGGTGGCGTCTTACAACGCAAAGCAGATAATCAGGGTCTTAGAGAGAATCTTTAAACCAATGTTCCGTATGCGACTTTTTTCGACCGGCATTTCTTTATTTTTTCTGTTTGCTCTCATGGCTTGCTCGAAAGAGCAGCTGGAACCAATCATCACGGATCCTCCCGTTCCAATCACAGTCAAGCTCGTCGCTCGTGATACCATTCGGCAGGGAAGTTATGCGGGAGTGGGCATTCATAGTTTCGTCGATGAAGTCTATACGGTTCTCGAGCAGCATCGGCAGCAAAAGTCCTTGACGTATCTCAGTCAGGTCAATACGTATTTCTCCGATGTTACCGACCTTAAAAATCGCCTTCGTCAGTTTGATTGGCTGACGCTGGATGAATCATACGATACGGATTCGGGCGTACAGATTGAACTAGCCGCAGGTAAGGTCAAAAGTTTAACGCTCAATAATCGCCGCTCCTTAAGCCAATGGCCCGAGGCGATCGATTCCAAAAGTGTTCTGCAACCGGGTGACACGCCCGAGCAATTGTACAGTAAACTGGTGGAGCTAAGCAAAAACCCGGCTTATGCCTCTAAATTTCAGAAGATGGTGCTTACCTCCCGGTACAGCTATGCTATCTACGATCCCGTTAAGGCCCGTTTACCCTGGACCTTGGTTTACCCAAAAGATAACCGCTCGTTCGATCAGGTACAGATTCATTTCCAGGATAAGCAGGTAGCTTTTATTACCCTAGAGCGGTTTGAGAAACTTTAATTGATCCGAAAGTCCGTTTTAGTTGGGCATTGAGACCTTCAAACGGGACAAATAACGCATTAAAAAAGGCAGTGTTCCCTCATGAACACTGCCTTTTTTAATGAACGTGTGTGTTTACTGCACAATCCACTTGTGCGTCACTTCCCCGACACGTAACAGATATACGCCAGGCTTCAGAGACTGTTTAGGATAGATCCGTAAGCTCTGATCATTGATCGATTCTTTCCTACATCCTAAGTTTTGTCCCTGCAACGTAGCGAGTTGAATATCAGCATCTACACTGGCTTCCACCTCCACAAAATGACCATTGGATGGGTTCGGGTAGATCAAGTCCGTTCCACTCATACGCACGGATACGGGACGGTAGGTATTTTTACGGCCATCCTCATCCACCTGGGTAAGGCGGTAGTAGCTGAGTCCTTTCAAGGGTGCCTGGTCGTAACTTACGTACGCTCGTCCATGGTTACCCGCTGCTTTCACGAGGGCAATGGCTTCAAACGTCCTGCTATCTTTGCTGCGTTCTACCAGGAAGTGAGCGGCATCTTTTTCAGCAGCAGTAGTCCACTCCAAACGAACGGTTTCCAATTGCCGCGTAGCAGTAAAGGAGAGAAGACGAACGGGCAATGAACTTTCCGGGAAATAATTATAAAAGACGGAAACGGCTTTACCATCCAAATTGGCCAACGCAATATCAGTTTTGAAATCGCCATTAAAGTCGCCTGTTACCAGGGATACAGGACCATAGCCGGCGGTGTAGGTGGTAACCTCAGAAAATCCGCCATATCCATTTCCTAAGCCCACCAGAAGCTTATTATCCGTGTAGCTGGCAACGGCAATATCAAGCTTGCGGTCTCCATTGAAATCACTTAAGACAACAGATCGGGGGTCGTATCCCATATGGATTGAGCTTTGGGGAATAAATCCACCCTGCCCATCGCCCAAAAGAATAGCGGTATTCGGTGAATCGATATTCATGACACCCACGATGTCCTTACTTTGATCGCCGTTAATGTCACCAATAGCTACAGACCAAACACTCCCCGAGGTTGGATAACTAACAGGCGAGGCCCACTGGCCTCCTCCTTGGTTTAGGAGTACGGATATGCTGCTCGCATCAGCCGTAACAAGGTCTGGTAGATTATCCCCATTCAGATCTTCTACTTTCACTTCTTTCGGTGCATTGGGTATCGTTATCTTCGTAGGGGAGGCAAAGGTCTGATTGCCCGTATTACGCAGGATAAAAACGGCAGGACTAGTGACATCGGCAATTACCAAATCGGGCCGCTGGTCTCCGTCCAAATCACCGGAAGCAATAAAGAAGGGATTTGAGGCTCCGGCAATCGCATACGTTGTTTCGGTAAAGAAGCCCTTACTATCCCCCCAAAGGACAGTCAGACTCTTTCGAATCGGGTTGATGGTTATGATATCCAGGTGACCATCTCCATTCAGATCGGCTGAGGTCAACGCTTTGGGATCCGTTGAATAACCGGCCTGATACGTCTGAGCTTGCAAAAAGCCGAGAGCCCCAGCCTGCCCGGTCAGCAGCGACACCGTACTTGCAAAACGATTGGCGGTTACCAAATCAGGTACTCCATCCTTGTTATAATCATTAGCAGTCAGGTAGCTAGGGGTATTGGGTAAATTGAAGACCGTAGCAGAACCAAATTTAGCCTCACGGTTACCATATTGAATACCTACGCTAGAGACTTCTTCAAGGGCGGTCACTACATCCGGATAACCATCCTTGTTGAAATCTGCCAGGGCCACACTCGATGGATTTATATCTAGTTGATAGACTTCGGCTGCGGCGAACTCCGTATTTCCCTTTCCTTTGAAAACTGCCAGTCCATTGGCGACTCGTAACGTAGCTACAATGTCAGGCAGGCCATCTTTATTTAGGTCACCCACGGCTACTGATGAGAGTTCGCCTCCCGCCTGTAGTTGCCCTACTAGAGAAAAGCTTCCCTTGCCGTCTCCCAGTAAGATAGATACCCTGCCAGACAGATCTGCCGAGAGCAGATCCAGATTCCCATCCTGGTTTATATCTGTTATTTTGACAGCTACCGCTGGTCCAGTTACTGCGTAGTTCATGACTGGACTGAAAGCTGCATTTCCTAGCCCTAACAAGACCGAAACATTGCCCACCAGATTTGCAGTGACAATATCGGGCTTCGCATCTCCATTAAGGTCTTCAACGGCCACTGCTTGCGGACTATCTCCTACCGTTATAGTAAATGCCGTGGCAAAACTTCCTTGTCCATCGCCTAAAAGGATGGACACACTAGCAGATAAGCTATTCGCTGCAACCAGGTCCAGATTACCATCAGCATTAAAGTCAGCGATCGCCAACGATTGGGCGTTTGCTGGCACTGGCAATGATCGGGCTGAACTAAATTCACCTTTCCCATTACCCAGCAGGATCGAAATCGTTTTATCCCCAGAATTCGTGACCGCTACGTCAGGATGCGTATCATTATTAACATCCCCAACCGCTACCGATGAAGGATTTTTTCCAACGCTAAGATGAACGGGAGCGGCAAAATCCCCGTTGCCTTTCCCTACTAATACGGAAACCGTTTGGGAAGCGACGTTGGCCGTTACAATATCTGCGTTCCCATCGTGAGTTAAGTCCGCTACAGTCACATGGCGGGGGGCGGCTCCCGTTTCATAGGCTTTATAAAAGCTGGGATTTAAGGTTTTAGCGAAATTCTGTCCATGAGCGGACTGGAAGGTGAAGTAACAGAAGGCAACCAGTAGGAGAGACTGCTTTTTGAAGGTAAAGGATTTGAGCATAAAGTGGAGGGACAACCCAAAACAATGGTGTGATTAAGACGACAAAGCTAGCCATACAATCCAATTAAAAATGCCGCAAATCCGGTTATTTACTGCTTTGCAACCCAATTTAAACAGATATTTAGGTTTGTCCTCTTTGTGGGTACTTCACCTGATTCGTCGAAAGCCATATGCCGTCTCATCGAATTAAAAGTTTAACCTGATCCAGGAATCCCGAACCTGTCAACGGACATTTCATCGAAGCACCCATTGCTCTCATCCATTACATGATTTCTGACAGAAGTTAATGACTACGTAACACTAAGCCCATTCCACTCTTACAAAAGAGCGAAAAACGATATAAAATCACCTTAAACCAACTGATCCTGTTCCCGGATCCGATACCCGAATACGGCATACGCCAGCATCACCAACTCACACAAAACGGTAAGCGACCAGGTCCAACGCCAGGAGCCGAACAGATCGGCTAATCCGCCCTGAATCAGGGTAAAAACGGCCCCGCCAAAGACGGCGGAAATAAATACGCCGGACGCTTTTGAGGTATATTTCTGTAATCCCCGGATGGAGAGCGAATAAATACAGCTCCACATCGACGAGTGTAACAGACCAATGGCTACTAAAAACCAGAGGTTTTGGGCAACCATGGCGAAAACGGCCAGTAGCGTCGCCAGAACCGTAGTGACAATCAGTTGCGTTCGGGCCGAAATAGTGGTGAAAAAACTGGAGATAGCCTCCCTACTAAAAACCCTCCCCAGTAAAGCGTAGAAAGCAGGGCGTGAATACCCAAATCCAGTCCGGCAATGGTCAGATCGGTTCGACCAAAAAACGTAATGGGATGACCGGAATCCATGAGTTCAAAGGCATACAGGTTGATATTGGCACCGATGGCTACTTCCGTTCCCACGTAGAAAAAAATAGCCGCGACTCCCAAGACAAAGTGGCGGAACGACCAAATGCTTCGTTCCAGTTTTTCGGTGGAACCGGCTCGGGTGTTTTCCAGGTCGGGAATGTGGAGGCGACTGGTAATCAGAATTACCGACAGGATAGTGAATATCAACAAACTCAGGGGCAATAACAATTGATGAATCTGAATCCGATCAATGGGAATTCCACTGAACATAACCACGGTTACAAAAAAAGGAGCTGACGTCGTACCGATGGAATTAATGGCCGTTGTAATGTTCAACCGCTGAACGGGCTGGGTTCCCCGTAACGGGTAAGACGCTACGTAAGGATTGACCACTACCTGGACTACTGCCGCCGAAGTACCCATCAGATAGGAACCTAATAGAAAAATAAGGTAGCTGGTCGGGATTTGGGCATCGGTCACGCTAAAGGTCCAATTGGGAAACTGATCACTTACCAGCGAAGAAGTGAAATACATGAGCAAGCCCGCGATGGTAAATCCCAGGCCCCGCAGGATCGTCTTTTGATACCCCACGGCATTCACCCACCGACTGCCCAGCGTCCCATTGATCAGGTATCCGGAAAAGAAGAAAAAGGAAATGAGCGTTGTTAGCGTATTCCGTAAACTTCCGGCATCCGCCAACAAGGTAAATTTTAGCGGAGCCTGAAGCTGTTCGTTGATGGTAGTTAAGAATCCAATGATAAAATAAATGAAGGTAATGATCGCAAAGGGTACGATGCTGGGCTGAGATTTAGATTCCATACCTTGTCGAGCTAGAATGCCTACGGGATGCTTTAGTGGAGAATCGATTCCAGAGTAACTTTTACCCCTTCACCCTGAATACGCTTGGCAAATGCCCGATACGGTCCGACAAAGTCCTTAACCGACTCAAGGTTCAGGCTTTGAAAAGCAGAAAGGCCTAAGAACTCAACCGGATCCTCGCTTGCGATAACCCGCTCATCTTCGGTCGTTAGCCAGGGTTCGGCTATGTCAAAAGTCTGCCCACTATCATCCGTTTTATACTTGAGGTAATGTCGGTACGAAGCGAATAAGAAGGCCAGCCGCGTCAGATCTTTCTGATCCCGAATCATGTGAGCCAGATTGGGCAGGATGTACACGGGAAATTTGGAAATACCATCGAAACACAGTCGGCTTAGCTGGTCACTGACCGACCGGTTGGCAAAACGCTCTACCAGCGTTTGTTTGTACAGCTCCAGATTGGTATTCCCCGGTGCGGGAACGTAAGGCGTAACGTCCCTATCCATAAAATTCCGAACAAACTGGACGAAGACCGGATCATGCATGGCATCGTCTACTTTACGGTACCCGGCTAAAAAGGCCGGATAGGACAACAAGGTATGCGAAGCATTCAGCAGGCTAAGCTTCATGGTTTCGTAAGCACTCACATCGGCGGTAAATTCGACTCCTACCCGCTCCCAGGCGGGCCGACCAGCCATAAAATCATCCTCAATCACCCACTGAATGAAGTCCTCACAGTACACGGGTACCTGATCATTCAACCCACTTCGGGTATTGAGCCGCTGGACGTCTTCGGGTAAGGTGACCGGGGTAATTCGGTCTACCATACTGTTGGGAAACGTCACGTGACTTTTCACCCATTCGGCTAGTGAAGCATCCTGAGCCTCTATGAAACTTAGAAAGGCTTTCCGGGTTGTGTGTCCGTTATGTTGCAGGTTATCGCAGGATAGAATCGTCAGGCCCTGATGACCAGCCGCTTTACGCCTGCGTAGTCCTTCCGCAACAAACCCAAAAACCGTTTGGGGCTGAGCCGGAAATGCGAGGTCGTGTTTAACCCCTTCGTGCTCAAAATTAAAGGCCTGCGTAGCTTTATCCAGATTATAACCTCCTTCGGTAATCGTCAGCGTAAGGATGCGAATGGCTTCATCGGCCATTTTATTGAGTACTGCCTCCGGGTCTGAAACACCCCAGATCACTTCGATTAAAGCCCCAATGACATACACTTGGTCCTGGCCCTCGCGTCCGCAGACGGTGAGCGAATATTCGCCCTTTTGCTGGGTCAATTTACGAACCAGGGCCTCATCCGAGGGTAGCAGGGCAACGCCGCAAATGCCCCATTGCCGCTGATCGGGTGATTCGAGAACCTGATTGGTATAAAACGCCTGATGGGCCCGGTGAAAGTTTCCCACGCCAATGTGCAAAATGCCCGCCTGGATGTCCTGACGGTCGTAGCGGTAAGAAGTTACAGAGGTGTTCATACGCGTGTTTTAGGTAGGATTGTAGAATGCACGTTAAAAACCATATTCCAACGCCGGGAAAACGCTAGACAACAGGAACCTTCCTAACCCACACACCTATCAGGCGTTGGTTTATAATTCTGCAGAGCTAAGCAATCGTCATTAGTGAATCCTGTCCAGCGATGGCATCAAAGGGATTCACTCCCCCCAACATCCCTGACTTTTCGGAGCTTCGAATCAGTCTGCTGTTTAAATCCGGAAAAAGCATACAATCTCCCGGAATTCGTATGACAGGTGTCCCGCCACCTCAGCCCACCTTTGTAGCATCACAAAAAAACAAAGAGTATGACCCAGACGATTTTAATTACCGGTGCCAGCAGCGGCTTAGGAAAAGAGACCGCCAAATTATTTCAATCCAGCGGATGGAATGTCATTGCCACCATGCGAAACCCCGAAAAGGAGACTGAACTACGGAACTTGCCGAATGTATGGGTAACGAAACTTGATGTGCTGGAGCCAGCGACCATCGAAAATGCCATACGTGAAGGGCTGGAGCAATTTGGAACCATCGATGTGCTGGTGAACAACGCGGGTTATGGAGCGTATGGCCCCCTGGAATCCATTCCCCGGGATAAAGTCATTCGTCAGTTTCATACCAACGTGATAGGGCTCATTGACGTTACGCAGGCTTTGTTGCCGCATTTCCGCCAACAACAGAGCGGTATGATCCTGAACATTTCGTCTACGGGCGGGAAAATGGCTTTCCCGCTGGGCTCCCTGTACCACGGGACTAAATTTGCCGTAGAAGGTTTCTCCGAATCGCTAGCTTATGAACTGGAACCTTTGGGTATACGGGTGAAACTCATTGAACCCGGTGCCATAGCGACTAATTTTACGGGCCGCTCCCTCGACCTTAGCGTGGATGAGAAGCTAACCGAGTACCAGCCTATAATTGCCAAAGCTTTAACCTCTTTTGACACCCTCTTTCAACAGGCCTCCAGTCCCGCAACCATCGCCCAGGTAGTGTACCAGGCGGCTACCGATGGCTCCGATCAATTACGCTATTCCGCAGGTGCCGATGCAGCCGTAATGATCGATCAGCGTCGGCAGTTATCCGATGAAGACTTCCGCCGGGGAATTAAAGTGATGTTTGGCTTGTAAAGACAACAGGGCTTTTAGTCGCTTATAAGCATGTAAGCATGCGGTTTTCGTCCTGTAGATATAGCTGGTCTTTTAGTCCGTATCGAGAACGTCGCACTTTTCCTGCTACTCGTGTCCATCGCAATGCGATGGACTCATGCCATGGAAATGGTCAGGTGTGGCGAGGTCCAGCCTGGAAGGCTCAGGGGCTATCGAACAGCCGTGCCTACAGGGCCAATTGCAGTCTGGGTCGATAACAAAGCTTTAAAAGAACAAAGCTTTCGATACGAAGACATTACCAAACAGGCGTGCTTGCGAAGACAAATGAGTCTATTCGAAGCAACGTAATTAAATGATTGAACTCTACGGTGACGTATATTGCGACAGCGGTTAAACCTGACCTAACTCATGCAGGAATTTATTCATTTTGCTACCCTTGCAGACCTGCTCCGGTTCTTCGGGTCGGGACCGCATCAGCATCCCCTGGTGGCGGTACTGGATTTTAGCCAGGTAGAACAGCCTCCGCAGCAAAGCGTCAAGCTCTCGGCTGATTTTTATTCCATTATGTTTAAAACTTATCCCAGTAATCACATTCGGTATGGCCGCAAACTCATTGACTTTCAGGACGGATGCCTGATTAGTATGGGACCAAATCAGGTTATTGAAATGGATATACCGGAGGAGATGTCCGATGATTTGGGAGGCTGGGGTTTGTACATTCATCCCGATTTGATTCGGGGTACTTCCCTTCATACCCGGATGCAGGATTTTCATTTTTTCTCCTACGAAGTGTCAGAAGCCCTGCATTTGTCCGAGAAGGAAAAAAGTATCCTCCTCGGTTGCCTGGGTACCATTCAAGCCGAGCTACAGGAAAACATCGATGGGCACAGCCAGCCGATCCTGATTGCCGCCATTGAATTATTTTTGCAGTATTGTGACCGCTTTTACGGAAGACAGTTTATTACCCGCCAAACGTCCCACCACGGTGTAGTCATCCAGATCGACAAAATTCTAAGTACTTATTTTAAGCAGACGGCCATTCGCGAAACGGGCTTGCCTACAGTAAAATACCTGGCGGAGGTCGTACACCTGTCGCCCAGCTATCTGAGTGACCTGCTCAAAAAAGAAACGGGCAAAAACGCCCAGGATCACATCCATTACCACCTGATTGAAGCAGCGAAAACGATTCTGTTAAGCACGGAAAAATCGGTGAGTGAAATTGCTTATTCCCTGGGCTTTGAGTATCCGCAGTACTTCAATAAACTCTTCAAACAAAAAACAGGGCGGACTCCAGTGGAATTCAGAAATCTGAATTAGATCGCTTGGGAATGACCGGGTTGCCACAATTTTACAATGATAAAATTTTTATTGCCAGCACTATTTTTCCTTTTAAACCTGAAGAGTTCCGGGCAGGATAAAGACATAACGATTTCCTTCGAAACGCCTATCCAGGCAAGGCTTTACCCCTACGAGGGACAAAAGCCGGTATCCGCCTTTATTATGAAGGGAATTCTCAGTACCGAAGAAACCTCGGCTCAGTGTGAAACGATGTATGGAGAGTTTAAATTCAGGGTAAACCATCAGGGGCAAGTCGATAGCTTACTCGTGCTTGGCAATCTCAGGGCTTATACCATTAACAAAATCAGCAAAGGTATACGCGAAACTTCAGGTCATTGGAAGGGATTGGATCAGGATACGTTCCAGCCTTTTCGATGGTTTACCTTTCCTTTTTATTCGTTTACAGTAACGGGTGAAGCGGCTTGTGAAAAGGCTCGGCCGTCTCACGAAAATTTCAAACGTAGTTTAAGCTTACTTCAGCAATTACCGTATACCGATCAGGGCTTACTGAGGACGAAGGACGGCTATTTGATTCAACCGGGCTATACCTATCCAATGGATAAAAAATGAGGGATTATTTTTCTTCCGGGACTATTGGTTTCACCCAATAATTTAAAAAACCGTTTACATTTTAACGTACTTTCTTCATGCTATCATTTCCTTGCCTGCTCGAAAGTAAAAGCATCAGGCACTACGCATCTGCCCTTCAGGAATAGCATTATATGAAGCACGGTGTCTTATCTTCGCGGTTGAACAAGGCATCCAAACCGCTGACAGAAGGACCTTGTCCATCCATTTGTAAACCTATTCTTGAAAAATGCCTGAACGTAAACATCCCCTCAATTGCTCCAGCACCCATTCCAGAGCGGTCTATCTGGTTCTATTTTTATTATTGGTACAAGTCGCCTGGGGCCAATCCACCTCGAAAAAAGCAGACCGCCATGCCTTACGTTTATTCATGATTGGGAATAGCTTCTCCCAGAATGCCTCCAAATATTTACCCGAACTCAGTCAGGAAGCCGGCCACACCCTGATTATTGGACGAGCCGAACTCGGCGGCTGCTCGCTCGAACGGCACTGGGATCACGCCCAGGCGGCCGAACGAAATCCGGAAGATCCCAAAGGCAAACCCTACCACGGTAAATCCCTGAAAATGTTGCTTGCCGAAGGCACGTGGGATGTCATTACACTGCAACAGGCCTCCATTCTCTCGGGAAATCTGGAAACCTACCAGCCCTATGCCCGACAGCTTTACGAATACGTGAAGAAATTGCAGCCCCAGGCCAAAATTGTTCTTCACCAAACCTGGGCTTACCGCGTGGATTCCAAAGACTTTACGCAGATTGGCAACGGACAGTCCGCCCGCAGTGCCCAGCAGATGTGGGAGAAATCCAGAGCCGCCTATCATGCCACGGCCAAAGAGTTAGGCATTCCCCTGATTCCTAATGGCGATGCTTTCTGGGCCATTAGCTCCGATCCGCAATGGGGATATAAGAAAGATACTGAATTCAATTTCGATCACCCCAGGCCCCCTGCCCTACCCAAGCAGAATCACTCCCTGCACGTTGGTTACTTCTGGAAGCAGGACGAGTTAGGCTTTGATTCCCACCATGCTAACGCCGCTGGCTGTTATTTAGGCTCCTTAGTCTGGTACAGCTTTCTTTTCCAGGAATCCCCGCTAAAACTTTCCTTTCACCCTCAGGAGGTCGATGCGGATTTTGCTGAACAGTTAAAAAAGACGGCCTGGAAAACCGTTTCCAGTCCAAAGAAAAAACAACCTGTTTTAAGGTAAAATCACTTTTCCTGCAAAGCCAGTACTAGAACAAGCGGTCAACCAGACACTCACATTAAGAAAGTCTGGTTATCTACGTACTGATCTTACTAGGGCAAGGATTCCGGCCTGCGACCCCACGCGATCGCCACGCCAGGATCCTTGCCTTTTTAGTAGTCAATGGCCCTTAATGGAATGGGGCTGATAATCTTCTTCCAGCCGCTGAATTTCCCCGGCAGTCAACTGCACCGAGACCGCAGCCACGGCGTCTTCCAGATGGCCAGGCTTACTGGCTCCCACAATCGGAGCGGTAATGACGGGCTTGCTAAGCATCCAGGCCAGGGCTACCTGAGCATTGGGAAGGCCCCGCTGCTGGGCCACTTCCGTCACCCGATCGGCAATGCTAAAGTCTGCTTCAGTGTAGAGGCTTTTGCCAAAGGCATCCGTACGGGCTCGTTCGGTTTCGTTACGCTCCCTGCTGCGTCCGCCCGACAGCAGGCCGCGTGCCAGCGGGGACCAGGGAATTACGCCAATCTGCTGATCGGCACAGAAGGGTAACATTTCCCGTTCTTCCTCCCGGTACACCAGGTTATAATGCGGCTGCATGGATACAAACCGGGTCCAGCCGTGCAGATCGGCCGTGTACTGGGCTTTGGCAAATTGCCAGGCATACATCGAAGAAGCTCCGATGTACAGGGCTTTCCCCGCTTTAACGACGTCGTGCAGAGCTTCCATCGTTTCTTCAATGGACGTCTGATCATCCCAGCGATGTATCTGGTACAGATCCACGTAGTCCGTGCCCAGACGCTGTAAACTGGCGTCAATGGCGGCCATGATGTGTTTACGCGATAGGCCACGCTCATTGCGTCCGGGGCCCATGGGGTTGTATACTTTGGTAGCCAGAACAATTTCTTCGCGGCGGGCCAATGCTTTCAGTGCCCGACCTACCACTTCTTCACTTTTGCCGTTGGAGTAGACATCAGCGGTGTCAAAGAAGTTGATCCCCAACTCCAGAGCTTTTTGGATAAAAGGGCGACTTTGCTCTTCGTTTAAAGCCCAGGGCCAGCGTTCCGTGGGCGTACCGTAGGTCATGGTTCCCAGACAGATCCGGGAAACCACCAGACCCGATTTACCTAAGCGAATGTATTCCATACGTGTGTACCGTTAGTTTGAATACGTCATTTTGTAAAAAAGAACGGCCAGTCAGGGTGAAGGGAATGGCTTTTGAGATTGAAGGGACGAAACAGAAACGTTTATTAACCTGTATCAAGGAGAAACCTGAGTATGAACTTCTATTTCTATACGTTTATAATTTTAACAGTAACAGCTTTTGAAAAGAAGCGTATCTGAATTTCTCAAAACATCGGATTGTTTACTCAAATTTCTTGGAACCAAGCGTAAATCCTGTCTTTACACCTGTTTGGAACTTTCAAGATTGCAACCTATTGGTTCTGCCCGGCTCTTGCCAATTGTAGTAACCAGCCCAACCTCAGATACGGGAAGCATTCACGGACAAGCATTCCTCTACTGCCGCTTTTTGACATTTCCCATAAAGCGAAAGACCTCCTGAAAATAAGGAATGGTGTAAACGTTCGACTCCAGATAAATTTCATGACCCGCTCCCTTTACCCGGTAAAATTCGAGGTTACGAGCCCGATTGGCAAACGTGAAATGACCTTTGGGATCTACGTAGCCATCGCGTTCAGCCTGAAACAGTAAGATGGGAATGGTAATCTTTTCAACGTTTGTTCGCTTAACGACCGAGTGCGTTAGGTCCATCAGGGTGGAAGCCGTCGCCCAGGAGGCCCCAAAGCTTGGATGCTGCGTGAGGCCCAGCGTGTACCGATGCCAATACGCTCCTTTCTCGTCGCAGTAAGTCGCTGGGATGAGCGGGTGATAGACTTTATCTTTCTTCAGATCAAAAGCCCGGGCTCCCAGGGCGTAGGTACTTCCCTTTCCCAGAGACACCAGAGTCCTGGCAACGGGATCGCCCGCAAAATCCGGAATACCTTCGATCAATAGTTTAAATAGCGGCGTATTCAGAATCAGGCCATCTACCAGTTGGGGGTATTCTTCCAGGGTACGGGCAGCAATACCCCCACCCATGGAATGCCCGTAAAGAATGGTCTTTTGACCGTTGGCTTGCGGGTGAACAATCGTCGCGATAAAAGTTTGCAGATCATCCACCCACACGTGGTAGTCGCTACAATGCACCAGGGAAGAATCGCTGGAAGCCCGCGAGGAGCTGCCATGACCAAAATGATCCAGAATAAATACCTGATACCCCTTTTTCAAACAGTAATACACCATCTCCTGATATTTTTCCTTCCGCTCCGTAAAGCCGTGGGAGATGATGACATTGCCTATGGGTGCTGCTAATCGGTATTGATGGTAGGCAATCCGGCGGCCCCGATGAGTGAAGTAACCACTGGTCTGACGGGCTTTCACGTACGGTAACACAAGGCTATCCATTTGCCTGGCGTACTGACGCTGAGATAGATACAGAGAATCGGCTGGAACGTTCAGGTTTAGCTCCTTTTGCCTGGCGGAACGTTCATCGTAGCCGTTATAAAAGGTGTATATCCCTGCATAAACCAGAAATAAAAGCAAAACGGCGAGTGCTGCAATTAGATAAGGCCGGGTGAATAGTCCTTTTTGGTTTGGTGTCGATGGTAGACCAGTGCTGTTCATGGCTAGGTTTTCTGTCTGTTCAGGGGTTGAGGTCGAATCACGTTACACGTACGGTAAGCCAGTGATTTATAAAAAGTAGTAAGAACTTCTGTGAGGCGTTAAAGTAAATGAATCAACGCATACCAACCCGCCTTTTCTGGATTAACTTATGAAGAATTCACGCAGCAACCACTCTATCTCTGCAAAAGGTTGCTTTTCAATTGATTAAAATAAAATTTCTCCAGGTCCGGGAATGATCATACGCAGCCATAAGGCTTTTTACCATGATTTTGTTTACTTAAGGATAGGCTCCTTAGGTAACCGGAAATTTATCTGGATACTTCCCCTAATCAGGAAGCATCAACGGATCAGTGGAGAATTCGACATCGCTTGACCGGCCCCGGAAACGGTTCCTTTTTCATCGTTAAGTAACCGACTTTCTGGCCGGAACCTTAGCTCATCGTACTACCCCCACATGGGGTACCTGAACCACCGGAGCGGGCAAAACCTTGTGACGGAGTTGTAAGAAGGGCCGCTCAATCGCGATGTGCATAAGATAAGCGACGCCCACCGTTAAAAGCGTGCAAAGCAAAAACATGGCGTTACCATCCTTCGCCAGCCCCCATTCGCCAGCATAGCGTTGGGTCAGATGAATTACAATTTTGTGACTCAGGTACATGCTATAGGATAATTCCGCCAGCATTCGCCAGAGCTTTCGCCCGGGAAACTTCTGTTTGGGTAAAAGAATTAACGATAAAACGATAGTTCCGTAGCCTAACGCAACGATGGGAAAGCCCACAAGCGTAGCTGTAAAGGAAGCGAGGTCGGTACAGATTAAGGCTCCGGCAGTTAAAACGAGCAAGCCGCTCACTAAAATGATGGCGGCGTACGGACGTAATTTTTCCAGCCCGCCCGCCCGATACTGATGAAGAGCCGCTAAACTAATCCCTACCAGCAGCCCATCCAACCGGGTATACGTTGGGAAATACACCCAGATGTACCATTGACTGTAGCTGCCTTCCTGATAGTCCTGCACGTAGCTCCAGGAGAGGTACCGGATCAGTACGCCAAAGCAGAAGAATCCAAACAGCACCCACTGGCCCAGGTGGTACAGACGAAAATGTAGTAAAATCAGCAGAAGCAACGGGAAAAACAGGTAAAACTGTTCTTCCACGCACAAGGACCAGGCGTGAGAAAAGGCACTATGATGGAGAATGTCCAGGTTTATATTCTGGGTAAAAGTCAGGTATTTATGAAGGGGAGCCAGCATTCCGCGTTCCCGCACCAAGGGAAAAAAGTAGTAGAGGGCTAAGACAAACCCATAGGCTGGCAGGATTCGGAAAAACCGTTTGATGAAAAAAGTCTTTAGATCCAGCGTGTGCCGCTGACTGATTTCTTCCAGCAAGGGCGTCGCAATCAAAAAACCACTCAGCACAAAAAACAGATCAACGCCCGCCCAGCCAAAACTGCTGCTATCCGTAATCCAGGCAGGTGACTTGAACAGTCGACCATAGTGAAACAGATACACCATCGTGATGGCAATACTTCTCAACAGGTCCAGGGATACAAAGCGATTTCTGAAAGCGGATTGATTCGGCATGTACGGATTTCAAGGGATACGACTCATTCATCCGCTCGCCTAAACGGGTGAAATCCGGCTATCAACCTCTTCCCAAAGGTTTTGGCTACACTAGATCAACCCTTTACGAAACGGTGTATTCTTCAAACAGCAAGGTACTTAAAATACCCCGACCCAGCATAGACGCGACCCACTCATTTTACTTTTTCCCAGGTACTATCCTTGCCGTGTTCCCGAAGTACAAAACCGCTTACTTCCCCGGAAGCCTTTTTTTTAAAGGTCACGTAGTTATTAAAGGTCCAGACGAAAAAATGACCGGGGCTCGTAGCGTGTAAGGCTAACTCGGGCATTTGACCAGACGTATGCCCCAGAGCATAGAGCCTCCCCTGCCTTACTACAATATCGATAGCGTACTTTTTATTTAGTCGGTATGTTCCTACGTACGATTCAAGTTCATTTTGACTCAATTCGACTTCCTTTCTCTCCTGCCATAAATCATAGGGTTTACCGAATGCCATACTGGATAGGTCCATGACTACTGGAAAGATCGAATCGGTATAGGTACCAAAGTTGTTTAACAGAATGATCGTGAGGTCTTCGGTTGGATAATAGATGAATTCAGCCATGAAGCCCGGATAGCCCCCCGAATGCCGGACGTAGCCTTTGTTTTCATAGGTTCCGGTTTGCCAGCCGTAACCTTCTTTAAAAGCCTGTTTCCAGGTTTTTTCGGCGAGAAGCTGTTTGGTAGCCACGGCCCTGGCCCATTGAAACAAATCCCGGGCCGTGCTGTAAATGCCCCCGGCGGCATACAACACGGTCGAATCAGGATGCGGGTATGCTGACACATGCGTACTCGTTAGCGTATCATATCCAAAGGCCCTGGCACCAGCCGGCAGGTTCAGATAGTCAAAACCCGAATGGTTCATGCCCAGAGGTTGAAAAATCAGCTCCCGCATCGCCTGCTCATAAGGTTTACCAGTCGCCTGCTCAATGACCAGACCCAATAGAAAATACCCCGAGTTATTGTAGCTAAACTGTTTTCCGGGAGTGAACGCCAGGGGTTTGTGCTGCATCAAATCAAAAAAGAGTTGTCTGGAAATGGGATGACAAACGATCGTGGAATCTTCCTCATCAATCAACTCGGTGTAATTAAACAGACCCGACGTATGGTTCATCAGGTGATGCAGCTTTATCTGATGGCTATGGGGGAAGTCAGGAAGGTATTTGCTGAGCTTGTCCTCCACTGAGAGTTTTCCCTGTTCCTGAAGTTTTAAAACCAGGGCCGACGTAAATGATTTGGTAACTGATAAAATCGGAAAGCGGGTGGACGTGTCATTAGGCGTGGACCTGCTCACCTGAGCAAAGCCATAAGCTTTGTGAAGGATGACCTCTCCCCGGTGGGCCATCAGGGCGACCCCGTTAAAGCGGTAGGCCGCCTTCGCTGATCGCAGGTATTCGTCCGCCTGATGAGGTAGGGTTTTGAGGGGTTGAGCAACTACTGCTACGTAGGAAGTAAGTAGAAAGGTGACCAGACTAAGCATTCGTTTCATACAAACGTCTTGATTGATTTCAGGCCCAAATAGGCGTGAATCGAAGCAGAAGTCTACTCAAATCCGGATTTGAGCGTTACTTTCTACGGGGTCTGACGTTTGAGATACGCTCTGGGGGTCAGACCCGTCATTTGCTTGAACGTTCGCTGAAACGTAGCCTGGGAGTTATAACCGCATTCAAAGGCAAGTCCCGTTAGCGTCAATTGCTGTAGGGGATCCTGGTACAGGCGTTGCTTAAACGCTTCGATCCGGTATTCGTTGACAAACAGGTTAAAGGATTTTTGCTGGTGCTGATTAAGCACGAACGAAATGGATTTGGCGGGCTGGCCCGTATGCTGACTAACTTTTTGAACCGTTAGTTCCGGGTCCAGGTACAGTTTATCTTCGGCCATCGCTTTGGTAAGGGCATGCAGAACTGCCTGAACGGTCTCCTCCGCCAGGGTAGTCGAACTAGGTTTGCGAGCGATGGATACGGCCGGACTCAACGTTTGTACATACCCTTTGAGGCCCAGATAGTAAATCAGTACGGCCATTGGAATATACAGAGGATACCAGCCGAACTGACTTAGAACCGCCGAACGCATCGAGGGAATAAGCGTGGGGACCAGATGCAAAAGCCAAACGCCCTGAAACATCAGAAAGAGGGTTACTACGCCTTGCAGCCAGCGAATGTTTTGCGGTTCCGTTTCCCGTTCATTCATAGCCTGTCTATGCAGCCATTGTCTGGATAAAAGCAGGTAAACGGTCATTGAAATCCACCGGGGCAGGTCGGCATAGGTTTCATACTGATTCATCCAATGACCCCAGGCGGGGCCTTGCTCCTTACTTACTGCCCCTACAAGCAAACCGGCCAGAAAAGTCCAGCCGATCAACTTCGCACCCCAATCCAACACCACCGGAACCAACTGTCGCCATTCGGATTTTCCCAAACGAAACGCAGGGTCAAGCACGGCTTTCACGTAAAAATACAGCAGCGGACCTAACAGCATTATATTGTAAAATGGGAAAAAATCAAGCAGAAGGCCCACCCAACGGTGGGTAATGGGAACACTTACACCCAGACTCGCCAGGGCCATCAGGCCAAGCAATCCAGCCAGCAATCGGTTTGCCAGCCGATTGCCTTCACGTAGGCGTACCAATACAACAGCCAGAATGAAGCCCTGCAGAGAGCCCAGTAACACCAGTAAATCCAGGGGTGAAATCGTCATGGCAGAAAGTTAGAATGAAGCGAGTCAAGGCCCTAACGATTTTCATTTTTTATGTAGCCTTTTATGAATCAGGGCCCTTTGGGGCTAGTATGATTAGCCGCAGAATAGTCCCGTAGTCCTACTCTACCATTCGCATTTTTAGAAATTTGAATACCCTGAAAATGGTTTACCTAGCTACTGTTAGTATTAGGCAAAAGGCAGGTAGCGTTGAGGCTTGTAAAAGTGAACGACACTGCAATGGTTACTACTTTTGGACTTAGTCAAACGTTGCTCTACTTTCTATAAAAGCAAACGACCAATTTCCCATTCGTTCAGCACACTGATCAGCAGAATGCGATGAGATTGATACAAATTATTGTAAAATAGAGTTATAGATTCATCAATAATCCTTGAAAATAAATGATTGTTTTAGCAATAACTCAAATTTCATAAATACAAGTAAAACCTTAATCAAATTAATTAAAAAAGCTTAAATACTATTTATTTATAAAATCCGCTTTTGATTAATGTAATACTCTATTTACACAACCAAGGCAGGATAATATCCTTTATGTACTTTTTAATTAACTTACCAACTACTTATCATCTTCCTGAATGCATCAACTATACGAAGCCGTTGCAAAAAGGGCAACAACAAGTTTCAAATTTTTCAAAATCAGCAGTTTACCAAAAAACCATCAACTAGGTTATTGCTGAAGAATATACAGTCGAAGTTGATAAGTTCATCAGAGGGTAGCATCAGGCCCTGGTATTAATAGCAAATTTTCCACCAGAACATTTATCGAATTATAGAAACCTTCGATAAGTATCAAATGCTTTTGTATAACACAGCAATGGTTATACAAAAGCATTATTAAATAACTGCAAATAGAATAAATTTTCACAATAAAATATCATTTAATATTCTTATAAATCATTCTACTATTGGATCTAAAATTTTGATAAAACATACAATTAAATAAGTCTAATCAATTCTGATAACTACCAGACACTTTTCCACTGAAACTTTTTGATTTTATCATTATTGCAAATAGTAATCCATTGATTAAGATAAAATCAAGCTATCAGAATATTTAAAATGACATTCAGTACGAAGTTATCTTAGTATAGCAGAAAATACGTTTTAAAGATGATCGGAAAATTAAGTACTGGTTTGTTTTCAAATTTGTTTGTACCTTTTGCTTTTCATTTGATCCAGAATTACCGTGTCTACCTATACCTATCACTATGCAAACGCTTCTGCGTTAAAAAGCCATTCGGCGAGTCCCTTCCTAAGTTTAGCTGCTTTCAATGAAGATTCCCTGGAAGAAGATACTCCCTGTTACTTCTGGGGTTCACTCCTGGACCCGTACGTAACTGCCCGAGCCTTTATGACTTTATCGAAGGTGGTTCGTTCCCGCTTTACTTTGTCTGCTGCGGAGCGGTCAGCCATGCGGGATCCCATTGTCACGGCTGGGGCCGGTCTGATGCGGCTGGAAGCGTTTTCGGGGTGTAACGGCGTCTATGCCCGGGTCGATATGTTACCTTCCTCGCTGGATGGTGAATTCCTGGGCAGTGGTACTACGAACGTTGACTTCAACGAGCCCATGATTCAGGCTTTAAGTACCGTTAGCCGCCAGGATAAACTCCTTTTTTCAGTGGGCGAAAAAGAGGTTATTCTGGAGAAACAGGGCCAGCAAATCATCGAACGTAAAGTAACCTTACCCACTCGCTGGATTAAAGGACTCACGGCTGTTCAGGCTTATCTTTCCACGATGGAGCCTTTCGGTTCCTACAGTAAAGTACAAACCCTTCAGCTCTTCCAGTCTCTGCCCAGGGGAGAAACTTCCAACGATTTTTTTCTGACTTATCGGGCCAATCGTCCGGTTTTCAGTCCCGTAGCTTCGGGTAAATCCCTGCGAATCGGAGGGCTACACCGGCTTCGTTTGCTGGAGGCCCTTGTGCCTCTGCAGGAGGGTCTGGACGTTTTTCAAAGTCCGGATGAACAGGCCACTGCCTTTGTCTTCAGGCTCGGAACTCTGCGGTTCTTACTAACACTGTCCCGAGAAACAAAACGCGGATTTTCCGGGGAAGGCAATATTCTGGATACGCTGGTGGAAGCCGTACCCGAGTCGTATATTCAGGGAGCCCGACAGCTTTTCCAAACCAACGAAGCGTTTAACCCTACGTTGCTTTCCCTGGAAAAAGACCTCGACCCCGTTGTGCTGAATCGAGTGAGTATGCATCTTTCAGCCATGGGACTGCTGGGCTACGACGTAATCGATCACCAGTTCTTCTACCGAAAACTGCCCTTCAGGCCCAGCCGGATCCTGAGTCTGAACCCCCGCCTGAAAAATGCCCAGTCGCTGCTGGAAGCCGATGGAATCGAAATACTGGAGCAAACGCCTGATCGTGTTCAGGCCCGGGTAAGAGGTAGCAAGGATAACGTTTACCGCGTACTGATCGAAGGCAACAAAGCCCGCTGTACCTGTCCCTGGTATGCGTCCCACGAGGGCTTACGGGGGTCGTGTAAACACGTATTAGCCGTTCAGTTAGCTCTTCAGTCCTAATTTGCGTTTTTATTCTTCCCTTCATGTCCTATCCTGATCAGTTTGAACAGCTGGTAAAGACCTTAACTTTTGATGCGTTACTACCCTGGGTTGACGCTTTGCCCGCTAAAGATATCAAGGAGGTAAACGTTCGTATTCGTCAGCTGGCAAAAGCCAATCATGCTACCATCGGCTTGCATCCCAGAAAAGAATCGCGGGGGGAGTTCCTCCTTCTGGCGGCTCTGGCCTTATTTACCAATCAGGAACGCATTAACCTGCCGCAGTACCTGGCTTTCTATGTGAAGGATGTGCCCCTGTACCAGCTGGTGGAAGTTCTGAAATACGCCCAATCCCTTGCATGGGCCAATGAGTGGATTCGTCAGTCCAAACAAAAGAACCGCTGGAATGGACTGACTTACCATAAATTGAGAGTATTACTTGAGCAGGAGGTGATTAGGCACGACCGAAAGCTTTTTGCAGAAGAAATGTGTTTGGGCTACGTTGAAAGCCGTTTTAATAATACTTCTACTCCCGAGAATCTGTTGTATGCCATTTCACGAGACTCCTTTTTAATCAGCCACGATCTCGAATCGGTCTTTTTCTACGAAACGGCTATTGCCACCGAAGTTCATTTTGCCAACCGGAACCTGAAAGCCCTGTCCTGGATGGACATTTATCGGTACCTGATCGAGCGAAAGCAACTGGATCGGTATCGAATCCTGCAACTGTGCCTGGAAGGCCTCGTCCGGGATGACTTCAGCAAAGACCTGCTGGGGTGGTTCAGGGATCTCTTTACTGGACTGGAACCTACACCAGCGGAGCTTTTCGGTTTGCAGTTGCCTTTACTGACTCTGCTCAATACTGAATCTTCTCTGCCACTGAATCTGGCTATGGGCCATTTAAAAAAAATGGTCTTTCAGGAAGACTTTGCCTGGGAAGAATTTTTACAGCGTTCGGAACAGGTACTGAGCAGAACTGACGTCAAAAATGCCCGAAAATCAATTCTGGATATTTTGCTGAAATTTCCTAAAGCCTATCCACAAACCCAAAGCCGGGTCACCGAGCTGGCGGTTGTTTCTTTACTTACTACCGATCCGGTTATTCAGGAGAAAGCCACGAAAATTATCAGTCAGTGGGGAAACACGCAGGATGAAACGCTACGTGAACAGATTGATTTGTACGGCAGTAATCTTTCGGCGAAATCCCTTGAAAAGCTGGCAGCTTATGAAACCCGTCTGGCCTCGACGGAACAGGCTACCTATCACTACGACCCTAGTCCTAACGTTCAGCTTATCAGGGAACAGAATCGAATTCATTTCATCCGTACCTGGGAAGAACTTCTGTACGAACTGACCACTCCCCTCCGCAGTGATGACCCAATCAAGCTGGAGCGGATCATGGATGCAATCGTGCACCTGCCGGCCTTACCCTCAGACGCCGAGGAACAAGTAAAGCCCCTGCTAAAAAGCCATTCGTACGCTGAACTGAGCTGGGACCTGGATCAGCTGGTAGCACTGCTGCTCAGAGACTGGATTGGTGGGTTTCAGTACGCCAGAGTGCATCATTACAAACCTGGTAAGTACCACGATCCCTTTATTCCTTTCTGGCAGCAGCGGTTTAAACAGATCCCATCGTTACGGGCAGCGACTTTACCTTTTCTCAGCACGCCGACCCACGCTCCGTGCTGGATCAGCCCTTCGGTATTGATCGAACGGCTGGCATGCTATCAGCGGGCAAAAATGGCCTGTCAACCCTTCGATTTTCTCCTAGCCCTGGCCCGCACCCGACTGGAAGATACCCAGGAGGCTCTCACCAGACTCGAAAAACTGGAAGAGAGTGAAGAAACCCGGGTGCTGAGGTTTTTACTTGACCCGGCTCAGGAACTAGTTCTGCCGGAGCAAAAGAAAGCATTCTGGCAAAAGATGTACCAACGCTTTGTGGCCTCCGGCGAACGTTCGGATGTCACGGTTGAGCAGAGCTATTACGCAGTCGCGGCCCGAAGTAAATCCCCTCGGGCAAACTGGGAAGCATTTAAAACCACGGATCTCGGTGTCTATCCCAACGTATCGACGCTCTATCCATTTGCCTGGGAACATGAATTCGAGCAACAAAACCACCGGTGGAGTAAAAATCCGGTAATATTTCAACGCCTGGAATTTGCCAGTGAAGTACATACTCAGATTCCTCAGACGCTACTTTATTCATTGCACTATCCCATACATGGCCGTTTTGAAGAGACGCAGGATTACAGCTTCGCTGCTGATTTTCTTTTCTCTGCTTCGCTCATTCCTCAGTATCGCGAGCCACTTTACTACCGCGTTTTGCAGGTACGAGCCTTACGCTACAAAACCAATCAGTCGGATCAACAGGCACTCGAAAAAGCCTTACGAAGCCTACTGCCCGAAGAGGCCGTTTTCTACGAGTACGGATTAATGGTACTCGCCCAGGGATTTATCAGTGCTAAAGCGACGGATCGGGCACTGGCACAGGAAGTGTTCGTTCAAAAAATAGAACAACAAAAGCTGGACGTGAGAACGCTAGGGCAGGAGCTGGGTAAATTACTGAAAGAGAATTTTGCTCCGCTCCAGCGAGTGATTGATAGCCTGGAAGCATTACGACGACTCTCTCCCCTGCACGAAGACGCCCTCATTCAGTTCATTGAACAGATTCTGCTAAATCAGGCTTATAGTCAGCCCCCTAAAAACACGGCCAAACTCCTGTCAATCTATCAGGATCTGTTGCAGATGAATCGTCGCCGTTTACCTGATCACCTATCCGAACACCTGAACCACTGGCAGCAGTACCCGGCTTTGAAAAAAACGGTTCTGGAACTAAGCCGTATCTAACATCGCCTTTTGCCTTTACCCATGACCCCTGAGGACACCTTGCAAGAACTCATTTTATCCAGCCGCCCGGATGAACTGATCGCCTTTTTACAAAACACGCCACAGTGTACGCACAAAGCCAGTAAGGCTGCTATTCGCCAGCTTAGTCAGCAACTTTTCAGTGTTTTTATACCGGAAGGGGACATTCGCAATGAGCAGTGTCGAAGCTGTTACATGGCCGCATTGCTGACCTTCACCAGAAGTGAGCTGATGAGTATTCCTTCGTATTTAACCGTACGAACGGATGTAGAAGAAGATCAACTGATCCGCATCTTCCAGTTTAGAAACTTCGGTTCCTGGCTACCAAGCTGGATTAATACTATGATTCAAAAAAGGTACTGGATTCCTTCCTATGCCTTTTTGAAAAGACTCGAATCGGGTCAGCTTATTAGTTATGAACCTCATCTATTCGGTCGAGTCGTTAGCCCTGATCGCATGGGGTTGACTTTTGACGAGATCGAGTCATTAGTCAAAACAAGTACCCTTGCCAGGGATTTGCTGTCATTGTTTACCCATGTCGACCTGACCAGTTCTTATGGGTATGAAACCTATTGGACTCCTTTTGTAGCAGAATTGCTTTCCAGAAAAATCATCCTTCCCGAGGATGTATTAAAAGAGGTACTTGCCAACCTGGCCCGAAATGATTTTCACCGAACCAAATTTTTGTGGCTCAAGAGCATCGCGGAAAAAATTAAGCTTAGCTCTGAAGAAACAATCCAGGTACAGTCGGAGCTATTTGCGGTACTCACTACACAACACGGCGTAGGAATCAACTGGGTTTTACAGGAGCTGAAACCGCTGAGCAGGCATCCTGCTTTTCGATGGGCTGATTTTCTGCTCGCCATCGAACTCTTACTGAGTGGTAAACACGCGAAGCTGGGAGCCAGCAGAGCGTTACTCATTCTGGAAGAATTACCCCTCGATCATCCCGCAGCTACGGCCGAAACGGTGCGGGTTACCCTGCCGGCCTTGCTGGTAAAAGATGCTTCCATACAGGAAAAAGTCATTCGGATCGTTGCCCGCTGGAGTCAGCCGCAGGAAGAATGGCTCCGGGAGGAATTGTTGCTGTATACCGACATCCTTCCGGCAAACGCCTATGAATTACTGGGAAGCTTTTTATCGTCCACGCCGCCTGCTCCCATCGAACGTTACGTGTATCAGCCTAAATCCATCCGGGTACTGACGGAGGATCGGCGTATTACTGCTGTCACGAACTGGGAAGACTTGTTATTCTTAATCGGTAAGGTTACTACCCACTTTGATGTTTCAGAAGTGGAACGCTTACTGGATTCCCTTCTTCAGCAAGGATTCGATCTTCCAGCAGATTTCCAGGATCAGGTGAGTAGCTTTCATTTTGAGGCTATGTCAAGCAAAACCATTTGGCTCATTCGTGGCTTCCTGCAGGATTGGTCCAATGGGTTTGAAACGACAGCGTTGAACCATCTGGTATCACCCGCTTCCAATGATGAATTTATTACTGTTTTCTGGGTACGAATGATGTATGCGAAAGCCCTGGCGAAAGCAAACCAGCGACTCTCCCTGCTGAGTACACCCACGCATCGGCCTTTCTGGATTGATCCCGAGATTCTGGTATAACGTCTGTTCGCGTTTGAAAAAGCGGAGGTTGTCATCAATGAAATTGATTTAGCCGTAGCAATAGCCCGCCTTCGACTTGAACAGACAGAAGCCGCCTTAGGTAAAGCTCAGCAGCTTCGTACGCCAAATTTTAAAACTTTACTGACGTATGTACTAAATGCGGATCAGAATCTCCAGGAATCGCTTGACGCTCTGGAACCCTATCCCTTTCATTCCATTGAAACTTCGAACGTAGAATCTTTCGCTTCAGAAGAAATCTGGCCGATGCTTCTGGCAGTAGCAGCCCGTACGAAGAATTATCTGGGCATCTATCCGGAGTTTGAAAGGTATGCTTTTGGAACCTATCCCAATGTGTGTCGACCTTTTGAAACGAAATGGGATACCAGGACTTTCCGGGTGAAGAAAGACAGGTACTACAAAGATTCTCCCGAGATTGACCTACTCTTACTCAGCACTGATGCTTTTTATTACGACTCAAATCCTTTGCCGCTGCTGTATTCCCAACATTTTCATGGATCGTATCTTTCCAAATACACGGTCTGGGAAGAGTCGAAAGATTTTGAGATTGAACCCGGTCTTCATTATCTGTTCTCGTTGCTACCCAATCAGCCTGAACCCTTGTTTTTCAGGGCGTTGAGAAGCAGTGGACAAGGATCGGAGTCGGGTCCGTCGGGTACCCAAAGTACGCTCCAGGGGAGTCTGACCCAACTTCTGGAAACCGAAACCCCACTTCTGGAAAGTGCTCATCTGCTTTTGGCAGCAGGGATACTCAAAGAAACGGCGAACAGTCGGCAACTGGCTATGGATATACTGGCCCAACTGATTTCAGAGCAGCGGGTCGATGCGGACCTGCTCACACAAATTATTGGCGTTTTACTGAATCATGCGTATAGTCCCGTTCAACGCTTTGTCGATACGCTCGCGGCAATGATCAATCTGTCTCCCACACATAATGACGTGGCCTGTCAGCTGCTGGAAGGTATCCTAAAACGAATGAATGCAGAAAAGCCGCTGAAAAACACGAAGAAAATACTTTTGCAATACATTGACTTACAGCAAAAAACGGCAAGGCCTATGCCAGCCGTCCTCGAAGAACGGCTTCAATACTGGGAAAAATCTTCAGCTTTAAAAAAGGAAGTAGCTCAACTAAAACGTTCACCCCTTACGGTCTAGTCATTATTGCTTATGGGACAATCCCTGTCATTGTATACGCTGGATACCAGCAATTTTGAACAACTTCACGCCAGTAAGGGTCAGGATAAGGCAGCAATGGCTGAAGCCAAATTTAGTCTTCTGCTACAGAAAACCTTTATGGGCTTGGAGTACGTTCTGCTCAAAGGAAGATCGGAGGATGAAAAAGAAATCCTTCAATGGCTATTCACTCCCGATCAGTTCATCACTCCTTATGATTTCAAAAATGTTGATCCTGAGTCGTTAAGTGACGAGGAGACGGCCGACTACTGGGATGCGGTTGAACGTATGATTCCTTACCTGAGTCCGGATCAGATCAAGACCATTCATCAGGTTTTACAAACCATTCCGGTCGATCACATCCGGCAAAACTTTAATGCCCAGGAACTCAACGAGGAAAACATTTATCCCTGGGCCTGGGCCGACTCTGATGATCCGAATGTGGCGTATACCGCCCGCGAGCTAAGTGAAAATCTGGAAGGTTTGAAGGCAACCTTTCAGCAAGCGGATGAGCAACAGGCCTACATCCTTTGCTACATAGGCTAATACTTACCAGGCGAAGCTCTTTGAATTCCCTATCAGGCAAACGTTTACTCATAACAGCCAGTCGACGCCTGAGTTTA
>NZ_NJAG01000047.1 GCF_002872335.1 Siphonobacter sp. BAB-5405
GGCGGGGCGGTCTGCAAAACGAGTTTTCGTATAAGAACCTCCGTTTGAATGTTCTGCTCGATGGTCAATTTGGTGGCATCGTGTACTCGCAGACGCACCACAAGATGTCCGAACAGGGTAAACTCAAGCATACCCTGGCGGGCCGGGAAACGGGTACCATCGTTGGGCAGGGCGTAATCCGGAATGCGGATGGTTCTTACGCTCCCAACACCACGCCGGTGGCGATTTCGACCTGGTACGGTGATTACTACCGCCGGGCCAACGTGGAGACCAATAGCTTTGATGCTTCGTACCTCAAACTTCGTGAAGTACGACTGGAGTACAATCTGCCCCGTAGCCTGGTCAATCGCTGGAAACTCTCGGCGGCGAGCATCGGCTTCTTTGGTCGCGACCTGGCCATGATTTCAAAGTTTCCCATTTTCGATCCCGAAACGGCTTCACTCAATGGAGCTACCATCATACCCGGCGTAGAGATGGGCCAGTTGCCCACGCCGCGTACCTGGGGTGTTAACTTAAATCTTAAGCTGTAATTTTTATTTCGACGAAACAGCGATGAAAAAATACATTCTCTCTTTACTGACCCTGGGATTGCTGACTACTGCCTGTACCACGGGTTTTGAAGAACTCAATACCGATCCGAACCGCATTGATCGCGTCACGCCGGGTAGTTTGGTCACGCCGATTGTGTATGGCATGAGTACGTACTTTACCGTACGCAACAGCGATTTTACCAACCAGTTGATGCAGGTCAGCTTACCCTACGCTCAGAATAGTGAGGGCTATGGCGTACACCATTACAACGTAAGTGAAACGGCGGGGAATGGTACCTGGAACACTTGCTACACCTGGCTGCGTAACGTGCGGGAAATGAAAGAAGCCGCCGAAATTTATCAGCAACCCATCTATCAGGCGGTCGCTACGACGCTTGAGGCGTACATCGTCGGTATTCTGACGGATTCTTTTGGCGACATTCCGTACACGGAAGCACTCAACGCGGAGGAAGGCCTCAGTCAGCCCGTTTTTGATGAGCAGAAACAGGTATATGCTACACTGATTACCAAACTGGAAGCAGCTAATAAAACCTACAAGGAAAGTGGTACGATGGTGGGCAACGATCTGCTGTACGGGAATGACAAGAGCAAATGGCAGAAATTCAATAATTCACTTTTACTGCGAATGCTGCTTCGGACGAGCAAAAAATCCGATTTTACTAGCTTTGAACGTTTGAAGGCTATTTTAGCGAATCCGAGCGAATATCCCATTTTCACCAGTAATGCCGACGCTGCTTTAGTTAAAATTACAGGCTTGGCTCCGTATGATTACGCCTGGGGTCGTCGGCAGGATTATACGAACGCCGAGGCCATGAGTGCCTTTTTCATTGATCTGTTGAATGAACTGGAAGACCCCCGCCGACCGCTGTTTATGACGACCGCCCGACGCGTGGAAAACGGAAAAGAAACCAACATCGGATACAAGGGCATTGTCAGTGGGCACAACCCGACCCGCAATGAGCTGAAGGTCGATTACGAACCCAGTACACCCAATGCCGATTTAATGGTACACACCACGCTGGGTACGGAAATCATTGAAGTGATCATGTCGTACGCCGAGGTGGAGTTTATCAAAGCCGAAGTAGCTCTGCAAACGGGCGATCAGGCGGCGGCTAAAACAGCGTACGAAAAAGGAGTAGCCGCGGCCATCACGCAATGGAAAGGCGGCGTATTCCCAGCTACGTACTTCAATAATCCGAAGGCGGCATTTAACGGTACGCTCGAACAGGTACTGACCCAAAAGTATCTGGCCTTGTTTTTCAACGATTACCAGCAGTGGTTTGAGTACCGCCGGACGGGTTTTCCCAAATTACCCAAAACGCAATATATGCTCCACGATGGCGTAATGCCCACGCGATTCATGTACCACAATGATGTACGGCGATTCAATCCTCAAAATTATAAAGTTGCCGCCGAACGGATCGGTGGAGATAATGTGATGACCAAAGTCTGGTGGGAGAAGTAATCCCGAGTAACGAGACCGTGAAAGGAGCCGATTTTCTGAATGTTCAGAAAACCGGCTCCTTTTTTGTCAGTAATTATGTGCCTGATTAAGTAGAATGAACTAGGGTCATCAGAAAGGCTTCTATTGTTACTACAATACATTGCAACTATTACTACAAGACTTTACAATAAATACTACAGAATTTATCTAATAAACAGCCATAGTTTCGTGACGTCAAATTTATACGTTCAAAACCATGGTATCGTTTCCGCCGGATGCTCGCCTGTTCTTCTATTCTACTATTCGAAAACGTTCGGGATTTCAAAGGATACCTCTGCACCTGACGACTTGTTGATCAGGCTTCTCCCAAAAATCAGTTCATCCCTTCTCCAGTGAACCAGCGGTGCACCACCGTACTGGACGGAATCTGCTTTGCTTATACACGACCTAGTACTTCACCACTCTATTTATCAACTATAACTTATCTATGTTTATGAAAAAAGAATACTCTTGGGAATCATGTTGTCAGCGGGTAGCTTTTATGCTGCACAGGCTCAGGTGAAAATTGGAGCGAATCCGACTACCATTCAGAGCAGTTCATTACTTGAGCTGGAAAACGAAGCGGCCAGTGGGAATAACCAGCGAGGTTTACAGCTTCCCAGCGTGGCTCTGACCAATACCACTACCTGGGCCCCTCTGGCAGGATCACCCGCTCCCGGTATGACCGTCTATAATACAAACGCTGACCTGGCTGGTGTACGAGCCAGTGGGGTTGGAGCGTACGTATGGTCGTCAACGAATGGCTGGAATCCCATTACTGACTGGTCACTGGGCGGTAATAACATCAGTGCCAATCAGGTTTTAGGCACTAACAACGCTCAGAATTTAAACATTCGGGCCAATGGAGCCAACCGTATTTCCATTAGTGCAGAAACCGGGCAAACCCTATTTGGGGGAGCTAGTATGGCCGTACCACGTCTGTACATCGCCCGGCCCGCCCCGGGAACGGCCATTCCAGGGCTGTACGTAGAAAACTCGACAGGATTTAACTCGGCACCGGCATCTAACATTGTCGTAGGTAATGCGGCGGGCAATTCATTTAAAGGAATGTATGGTTTTGTAAGCGGTGGTTACGACCAGGTGACGGCTGGACAGGTTACCGCGGGTATATCGTACCGAAGTAACGGCACCCTGAGTCTGGGCGTTGCGGCGGAACCTTATGCCCCTGGCGAAGCTGCGGCCGATAAACTCATCGTCACGAGTGCCGGAGACGTAACCGTAAGCCAGGGAAATCTAACGGTAAACGGAGCGATCCGTTCGCAAGTTACCCGGGTGGCTGTTACGAACAACGTAGCAGGTGGGGCAGCCGGTACACCCACGGAACTAAGCAATACGGCTTCCTCTTACATCAGTCTGGCCCCAACGGCGGCAGCCAGTGCCTATCAGGTCCCCGCTGCCGGAGCTAACGCGGGATTGATGCTGATTATTAAAAACAACACTTCCGTAGCCGCTACGCTGAGTTCAGCGGGCGGACGCTTTGTGGTAGCCAATGTGGGCAATTTGACTTACACGCTGGATCCCGGAGCAAATATTCGGGTGATTACCCTCATCTCCGACGGTAGTAACTGGCAGATCACGGCTATCAATTAAGTTTCACCCTTTACTTATCGGATATGAACATACGATTAGGGGGTATACTGCTAGCCCTGCAGATCGCATCGCTACCGGCTCTGGCCCAGGTTGGGCACGAAGTCTATAGTAACCCCACGCTACAGGCGGCTAACCGAAATGCCAACGCGAACGTAGCTGACTTTTCAGACTATTTTCGGGTAAATGCCGGGGCTACTTATACGAACATCGGGAGCATTTACTGGCTAAATACCAATACGACCGGTACGTTTATCAGCAATGGTCTCTATACGACCGGTGCAACGGCCACGGATTATTTCGGGAATGGTACGGCTCGACAGGCCATGGAAATTAATGGTAGTTTGGCTCCGCTTTTCAACAATCTGGTTTTTCAGAATGGAGCCATGAACATTGCTAATTCCGACGGAATCACGGTGAACCGTACCTTGACGCTAACCAATGGCATTACGACTACGCAACGGAATAGTCCTCTGGCGAATAGTATTCGGGTCAATACGGCAAGTGCCGGAGCCATTACCGGCGATTTTAGTGACACCCGCCACGTGGATGGTTACGTTTCCCGGGTCATGAATGCCAATACAACCTATGACTTTCCCGTAGGGAATGCGGGCGATTATCGCCCCCTGACGTACCGCCCGACTGCCGCCGCTACTTTCGTATCGGTTGCCTATCAGCAGGGAACCCCGTCGCAGGGAGTGACCAG
>NZ_NJAG01000227.1 GCF_002872335.1 Siphonobacter sp. BAB-5405
GTTAAAAAGTCTTCAATGACCTGTGAGACCGGCCATAGATTCGTGTTACAATTGGTCGAAACGGTGTACGCTATATCCTCTGTGCGGTTAAAGAACAACCAGGAACTAAAGCCTTCTCCTTTACCATTATGCCCTCTGAAGGTTAGTTTGTGATTGTTGGGGAAGAGCTCGTTGCCCAGAGCATAGCCCGTTTGTAGTCCCTTCTGGCTAGCGAAGGTACTGTGGATGGTTTCCAGTTCTACCTGATCATGCTCACCCAGCCATTCAGCAGCACGGTCAGCACGGATTAGGTAACGCATAAATTTAGTCATATCCGTGGCCATTGAAACCAGCGATCCCGCCGCTCCATTACCGCTGGGTCCATACAGAGGTAAACAGGTAAAGGCGTCATTGGTGAAGTGATATCCCAGAGCATATCGTGGAAGTTTTTGACCATCTCGATCAAACCAGGTATGGTTCATTTGTAACGGTTGAAGGATCACCTGGTTTAGATACTGATCCCAGGGCAACCCCGATACCTTCTCGAGTAGATACCCTAATACGATATAACCCGGATTTGAATAGGTCATCATCTGACCGGGTTTCCAGCGGGCATGCAGGGAGTGCTGTACCGATTGAACGGCCTCAATGCCTTTGAGTGGTCTTCCGTTGGTGTGGATCATTTTACTTAACTCAATGTCTTCAAAACCCGCCGTATGCTCTAATAGGTGCACCAGCCTTACGGGG
>NZ_NJAG01000228.1 GCF_002872335.1 Siphonobacter sp. BAB-5405
AGCTGAAGCAGGCTTTGAGTGGTCGCGTAGGGATTCGAACCCCAAACCTTCTGATCCGTAGTCAGATGCTCTATCCAATTGAGCTACGCAACCGATACTCGATTACTGTTTTGGAATGTCGGACGGGTGGTGTAACCATTTTCCAACGGTAGTGGTCGCGTAGGGATTCGAACCCCAAACCTTCTGATCCGTAGTCAGATGCTCTATCCAATTGAGCTACGCAACCGTCCTTTGATCGTTTGATACTGGGTATCTTTCCGATCGGGAATGCAAAAGTAGTGACTTCAAGAGGCTTTGTCAAGCTTTCCCCGCAGCCTTTTTTTAAATAATTTACTTTTTGCTGA
>NZ_NJAG01000005.1 GCF_002872335.1 Siphonobacter sp. BAB-5405
TGGAAACTGAAACTGAAAACTGGAAACGGGAAACTGGAAACTGGAAACTGGAAACTGGAAACTGAAAACTGAAAACTGAAAACTGAAAACTGAAAACCGCAGCGGCCGCCGCTCACAACCCCTAATATCCCTCCCACCAACGTTCGGTAGAATAGTTACCTCCAATCGGCACTAGCTCACCAATGCGGGGCGTGGTAATCGGTTGTTGAACCTCTTTCGCTTTTTTTGTCATCCGCTCGATGGGCTCTTTCCAGGGGTGTAAGGCCAGCGTAAACTTGCCCCAGTGTACGGGCATCAGTACTTCGGCCTTTAAATCCTTGGCGGCCTGAACCGTTTCCTCGGGCATCATATGGATGTAATGCCACATCAGGTTATACTGCCCGCATTCCAGCAAAGCCAGATCAAAAGGACCATATTTCTCACCGATTTCCTTAAAGTGAGGGCCGTATCCCGAATCCCCACCGAGAAAAATAGTCTGCGTAGGTGTTTTTAGTACGTATGAATTCCAGAGCGTCTGTCCGCGTTTGAGTCCCCGACCGGAAAAGTGTCTTCCCGGCGTAGCGGTCAACTGAAGATCATCCGAGATTTTCCCGGCTTCGTACCAGTCATATTCAGTAATGGCTTCCGGTTTCACGCCCCAGCGTTCCAGGTGTGAACCTACGCCCAGAGCCACGTGAAAATGTTTGGTTCGGGAAGCCAGCTTCAGGATCGTATCATAATCCAGGTGATCGTAGTGATCGTGGGAAATAATGATGGCATCCAGCTCCGGGAAATCGTCTGCTCCGTACATTTCCGTACAGGGATAGGCCTTCGAACCCACGAATTGAAAAGGCGACGTTCGTCCGCTGAAAACCGGATCTACCAACAGATTTTTTCCGTTAACGCGAAGGAAGTACGACGAATGTCCAAACCAGACCAGCACGGGTTCCGTACCGGTTAGCGTTTTCAGATTGGTTTTCACCGACGGTAAAGGCCGTTCCGGCTCCCGCCCTTCGGTGGGTTTGAAATAGGCGGCGATGAGCTTAAACCAGGAAGATTCCGGGTTCATCATCGGCGTTTCGAGCGGATACTGAAACGTGCCGTTTTTGTAATTCGGCGAATGCTTAATTCGTTCGAGCCGGCCCCCCGAAGCCGTTCCTCCGAAGGTGGGCAACTGCAAGACGAGTACCGTAATCAAACCTAAAATCACAAGCGTACTCAGCAGAATAATCATGCCTTTTTTAAATTTTTTCATGGGGGAATAGTGAAAGTCCAACGCTTTCCAGACGACGTAATTCTCAATTCGTTAAAGTAGTTCCTTCCGACAAATGGTGCTGGGCCGCCATTCGTTGGGCCATCACACTCACTACGATCAATTGCAAGGCATGGTACAACATCAGCGGTAATAACAGAATCCCTAACGCCGCACTATTGGTAAAGAGAACTTTAGACATTACGGTACCGTGCACCAATGACTTTTTCGAGCCACAAAAAACCGCCGTAATGCGATCTTCCCGATTGAATCCCAGTAGATTACAGATACCCGTAATGATAAAATAACCCGTAAAAAACAAAACTAACATCCCTGCACTCAGTATCAACAAATCACCCCAGCTGAGGTTGCTAAACAGGTGTTGATCGAATGATTCACAGAAAGCCGTATAGACAATAATCAGAATGGTCGTCTGATCGAAATAGCGAAGAAACTTCTTCTTACTCTCGGCCCAGGCTCCACCGTATTTGTTGAGTACAATTCCCACAATCACGGGTAACAGTACCTGTAACATCAGTTTACCCATAATGTCGCCGAGGTGATTTTCGCCCCCTTCCCCTGCCGTATTCACAACCTGCATCCAGAGCGGCGTAATAAACACACCCATGATACTGGAAATGCTGGCGTTGAAAATCGCCGCCGGAATGTTTCCCTCCGCAATGGAGACCATCACTACGGAAGAAGATACTGTTGAGGGTAAGGTAGACAGAAAAAATACGCCCATCCACACCATTTGGTTGTCGGCATTTTCCAGAAAGGTTTTGGCGATTAAGACCAGCACCGGGAACAGGATAAAGGTACTAACGTGGACGACAATATGTAACCGCCAATTGGTAAGACCAGCCTTTAGTTTTTCCTTACTCAGTCGTAATCCGTAAAAAAAGAAGATCAGCGAAACACCGTAGTTAGCCAGATTGGATAACGAAAACGTTCCTTCTCCCAGTCCACCTTCGGGCCAGAGATACGCCAGGAGAATCATTCCCAGCAGGGCCAGAATGAACCCGTCCAGGCCAATTTTACTGAGCAGTTTCAAGGGATTGAACGAACGGGAAGACGCGGATACATTCGACATAACAGAGCAGTTTGTGGGATACTTTTCCTGATTTAGTATCCGATTCTTTTCAATAAGATCATACCGACGAAACTTCGGTTGCGATCCAGTCATTCAGAATTAGCTACAAATAAGCGTTCAGCTAACCATTTGTGAAGCAGAAATCTAAAAATAAAAGCAGGATGCGATTCTAGCCGCATCCTGCTTTTCAGTACTTTACCTTTATTGGTTTCTACATATTCGTCAGTAAGCCCCGACGACGCAGTAGTGGTTTGATGTCGGGTTCGGCTCCCCGGAAGTTTTTGTACAACTTCATGGGCTCGTCCGTACCGCCGCGTTCAAGTACGTTTTTACGGAATGCTTCCGCCGATTTTTTGTCAAACAGACCTTTTTGTTTGAAAACCTCAAACGCATCCGCATCCAGTACTGCTGACCAGATGTAGCTGTAATAACCTGCCGAATAGCCGCCCGAGAACGAGTGCTGGAAGTACGTACTCCGGTAGCGAGGTGGAATCTGCTCGATCAGGCCGATTTTATCCATGGCATTCTTCTCGAACGTCAGTACGTCGCTGGGTGTTTGTCCGGGAGCCAGCGTGTGATACGCCATGTCGAGGATGGAAGCCGCCAGGTATTCGCTGGTCAGGAAGCCCTGATTGAACAGGCTACTTTTCTTAAGTTTTTCGACCAGAGCGTCCGGAATGATTTCGCCCGTTTGGTAATGTTTGGCGTAAAGCTTCAGCATTTCTGGCTCAGTAGCCCAGTTTTCCATGATTTGCGAAGGTAGCTCCACAAAGTCACGCGGAACCGACGTTCCGGACAGACTACCGTAATTGACGTTCGACAGTAAGCCGTGCAGGGCGTGACCAAATTCGTGGAAGAAGGTCGTCGTCTCATCTATACTCAACAGAGCCGGAGCGTTGCCTACGGGTTTCGAAAAGTTACAAACGATGGATACGACGGGAGCGATAAACTTCCCGTTTTGCACTTCCTGCTTCCGGTAACTGGTCATCCAGGCCCCGCCACGTTTGCTGGCCCGGGGGAAGAAATCCATGTACATGATACCCACGTGCTTGCCATTGGCTTCCTTCACTTCGTACGCCATCGCTTCGGGGTGGTACACGGGTAGGTCAGCAAGAGGCGTAAACTTCAAGCCGTATAATTTTTCACAAAGCGTAAAAATTCCCTGCTTCACATTTTCCAGTGAGAAATACGGACGTAATTCTTCTTCGTCGAGGTTGTATTTTTCCTTACGAAGTTTCTCGGCATAATACCGCCAGTCCCAGCCCGCGAGTTTTTCGTTTTTACCCTCTTTGTCCATCAAAGCCTGTAAGTCAGCGGCTTCTTTTTTAGTCACGGGTACGGTAGCCGTCCACAGTTGGTTCAGCAGTTCGTTCACCTTGGCGGGCGTTTTAGCCATACTTTCTTCCAGCACGTACGCCGCGTGATTTTCGTAACCCAGCAACTGAGCCCGTTCGGCTCGTAGAGCGACGAGCTTGGCAATGATGGCTTTGTTGTCGCGATCGTCGTTGTGATTGGCCCGTTCGATATACGCCTTGAAGATTTTCTCACGAAGCGAACGATTATCCGCGTATTGCAGGAAAGGCATGACGCTCGGATTTTGGAGCGTAAAAACCCATTTACCGGCCATATTCCGCTTTTTAGCTTCGTCAGCAGCGGAGGCAATCAGTGATTGGGGTAAACCGCTTAAATCGGATTGCTGATCGATCACCAGCGTGTAGGCGTTGTTTTCACCCAGCAAATTCTGACCGTACTTCAGTGTCAGCAGGGATTGCTCCTGGTTGATTTCCCGCAGGCGAGCCTGTTTATCGGGCGAAAGTGCCGCTCCACTCCGTACGAAATTCTTGTAGGTTTTTTCCAGCAACATCAGTTGCTCGGGCGTCAGTTTCAGGGATTTCCGCTGATCGTATACGGCTTTTACCCGCTTGAACAGATCGGGATTCAACTGAATATCATCCCGGTGTTTAGACAATTGAGGAGCCAGTTGCTGAGCGATCTTCTGAATTTCATCGTTCGTATTGGCCGAATTCAGATTGTAAAATACGGTACTAACCCGATCCAGAATTTCGCCACTGTTATCCATGGCGACGATGGTATTCTCGAACGTTGGCATATCCCGACGGCGTACCAGAGCCTGAATCTGAGAGGCCTGTTGCCGCATGCCTTCTTCAAAAGCTGGCTGGAAATGTTCCGTGCGAATTTTATCAAAAGGCGGAACACCAAAGGGCGTCGTATAGGCTGCCAGAAAGGGATTGTCCGTAGCCGGACGAGGCTGTCCGAACGCCAGTGTTGCAGTCACCATGAGCGGGAGCAGAAGTTTCATTCGTAACGCGTTGTTGATGCTGAAAAAAGAAGCAAGGTACGGCTGAAAAGCGAGTCGAACAACCACCGCTTTCGCCAATGGTAAAAGCTATATCGCCTGATTTCTGTCATACTAAGTAAAATACCTGCCATACGTCTAAAATATACCTACCTACTTATGACTCATTTTACCTTCACATCAATTAGTTTAATAAACCTAAATATTAACGTATTTCTTACAGTATCTACCAAAAATATACTTAAGCATTTTAACCTTTTAACTTATCTTTTTTATGACAAAGAAATTTGCAGCTGAGTTTGTAGGCACCTTATGGCTGGTTCTGGGCGGTTGCGGCAGTGCAGTACTGGCGGCCGCTTTTCCTGAAGTGGGCATTGGTTTGGTGGGCGTATCCCTGGCCTTTGGTCTTACGGTAGTTACAATTGCCTACGCTTTAGGTCACATTTCAGGGGCTCACCTTAATCCTGCCGTTACGTTCGGATTTCTCGCCAGTGGCCGATTCAAAGCCAGCGAACTCATTCCTTATTTACTGGCTCAAATCCTGGGTGCCATTGCTGGAGCGGGCATTCTGTATCTGATCGCCAGTGGTAAAGCCGGGTTTGATCTAAGCGGCGGATTTGCCGCCAATGGTTATGGTACACATTCGCCCGGAGGCTACTCTTTACAGGCTGCGTTTGTAACTGAATTTGTCATGACGTTCCTGTTTCTCATCATCATTTTGGGAGCTACCGACGTAAAAGCAGCGAAGGGTTTTGCCGGTCTGGCCATTGGTTTAGGACTGACGCTGGTTCACCTGATCAGTATTCCGGTAACGAATACCTCCGTAAATCCGGCCCGTAGTATCAGTCAGGCTCTTTTTGTGGGGGATTGGGCGATGTCTCAATTATGGCTATTCATCGTGGCTCCGATTGCTGGAGCTATCGTAGCGGGAATTTTCTACCGCTTTGTATACAGTGAAGCTCCACGATTCTCGGATGATAAAATTCAGAAAGAACTGATTGAAGATAATCAGTAAAAGCAGCTACGGCTTCATACAGAAAAGGGTACGTCTTTATGGACGTACCCTTTTCTGTTGCTTTATGTTTTCTTACTTCAACCCTTCCACTACTTCGTTGAGTAGTTTCTTGCCGGGCATGTCGAGCTGGTATTCCCAGTACATGACGCCCGCCATCCCCTGCTTTTTGATATAGTCCATTTTGTATTGCATGGACTCTTCATCGCAGTAGGAAATGAAGGATTTGGTTTCCGGATTCCAGAGGTAAGGCACTTTCGCAGCCTCGTCCCAGTGACGGATATAGCCGTTTTTATTGATGTATTGGTCCGTCAACTCCGTGTAGCTGGTGAAGGAATGTTTGGTATTGGTTGTCGGTTGAAACAGCCCGTTTTGCTCGGGCTTCACGTTCGTCCAGCCGCGACCGTAGAAGGGTACGCCTAAAACGATTTTACCGATGGGCACGCCTGCTTTCACGTGACCTTTTACCGCATCATCCGAACTGTTCCGCGAATGATCCCCTAACTTAGACTGGTACAGTGGACTGTGATGCCCCGTTACTACATCATTGCCATGGTACAGATCGTAAGTCATGATGTTCACGTAATCGAGGTATTTCGCCGCCTTGCCCAGCTCCGTATGACTGACAAAAGCTGTATCACCACCGGTGGCCGAAGTCAGCAAATACGGATTGGATTTCAGTCGCTTGTTTTTCTTTTCCTGGGCATCCAGGTGTTCGCGTAGGGTCTTCAACAACAACGTATAATTCTGCTTGTCTTCCGGACGAAAAATGTTTCCGGCTCCGACCTGAGCGGGGTACTCCCAGTCAATATCCACGCCATCGAGGTGATACTCATTCAGGAGTTGCATACAGCTTTTGGCAAATTTCTGACGGGCCGGTTCATTCACCGAAACGTCCGAAAAGTACTTGCAACCGCCCCAGCCCCCAATGGAAATGAGCAGTTTCAGGTCTTTATTGACGCTACGCAGAGCATCCAGAGCTTTGAGCGTTTTTACGTCGCGTTGGTTCAAAGGAGCCAGTACACCTGCCTCGTTAGGTACGGCAAAGGCAAAATTGATGTGCGTCATTTTTTTTGCATCCGCTTCCAGGCTTTCCCTGGTCCAGCCACCGCCCGTCACGTAACCGATTACTACGTATTTTTTGGATTGCCCGAAGGCCCCTGCCGTACAAAAGAACAGCATCAGGATTAGAGAAAGATATTTAAGCATGTGAAGAAAGTTTAGTGGATAAAGGTACGCCGTATTCTGCAGTATGAACCAGATCAGTCACCGAATAACAGCCTTGTCCTGTCTCCTGCTTCATCTAAATCCGATCTAACCATCCCCTATACATGAATAAGATTTTACTTCCTCAAAATCTTATTCACCAGCCTTTTTGCATATAAATACACAGTTTAAAACTATACGTCATAGCTATTTATACTCCGCTTTTGCACCTTTCTTAGGATATTACTTACTTGTCGACATTATATTGAATAAGACTTTTTATCTAACCTTTGGGCTCCCTGTATGAAGCACGTATTACTTCTATTTTTTCTCATCTTCTTTCATGCCACAACCTTTGCTCAACGCGTAGCTAAGGAAACCATTCAGGCGTTTACCAGTCAAACGGGTTCTTTTGTATCCATCAGCCCGGTTAATCAAAACGTGAACTTTATCCGTCTCCCCTCCGCACGGGCTTTAGTACTCCCAGGTAGCGACGTTCAGGATAAATCACTGGCATTCTTAACTCAACAGGCCAAACTCTACGGTATTCGTTCGGGTATGGATTTATTCAGTCCGCAGCAATCGCAAAAGGACCTTTACGGAATCGAACACATTAGCCTCCAACAGTTGTACGCGGGTGTACCCATCTTCGACGGCGTTTTAAGATTCCATTATGATCAGGGAGGGGCATTAACTTCCGTCAATGGAAATTTTATTCCGGGTATTAAAGTAAATCCGAAGCCCACGCTTTCGCAACAAATCGTTGAGGAGCGGGCATTGAAAAATATTGAGTTACCGACAGGCACCCAGTCGCCATTGAAAGTGCGTCAGTCAACCTTATATATTTTTCAGAAAGGGTTGCTGCAGGGCTATCCCGGAGCGATCCATCTGGTGTATGAGGTGGAAGTTACTAATGATGTCAATGTACGGGAATTTGTCTTCGTCGATGCCCATACGGGTGAAGTCGTAGAGCAATTTACGGGCATTCACGGGATTCATCGTGAGTTATCAGAAAACAACCGGTCTAACGTCATTTGGAAAGAAGGCGATCCTTTCCCGGGTTCGCTGAATAAATGGCAACAATCCGAAATCGAATCCGCTGGGAACATCTACAATCTGATGAAAAATGCCTTCGGCTACGTTTCATACGATAACAAAGATGCACCCATGCGAACGGTCAACAACGACCCGCAAATTGCCTGCCCCAATGCGAGCTGGAATGGCAGCACGACTAACTATTGCGACGGCACAGCCGCTGACGACGTCGTGGCCCACGAATGGGGTCATGCCTACACCCAATACACGAGTGGTCTGATTTACGCCTGGCAATCGGGGGCTCTGAATGAATCCTATTCCGATATTTGGGGCGAAACCGTCGATTTGCTTAACGGCTACATGGATGAGGATGAGAATCTTTCCGTACGAACGAGTTGCGGGAGTTCCAGCCGATGGCAGGTGGGAGAAAAAGCCACGGCTTTTGGTGGGGCCCTCCGCGATATGTGGGATCCTACCTGTCACGGAGATCCGGGAAAAGTTTCCGATCCACAATACCGCTGCATTCCCTCCGACAGAGGAGGTGTACACGCAAACTCAGGCGTACTCAATCACGCCTACGCCCTGCTTGTTGACGGAGGTACCTATAATGGCTATACGATTAACGGCATTGGCCTAACCAAGGCCGCTCATATTTTCTGGCGGACACAAAGGGTATACCTGACCCGAACGAGCGATTTTACGGTCCAGGCTAATGCCCTGGAAGCCTCGGCTAATGATCTGATTGGCATCAATCTAAAAGCCCTTTCTACGGCTTCGAATGATCCTGGCTTCTCCGGACAAACGATTACCTCGAACGATGTGGAGGAGCTCGGTAAGGTTATTAAAGCCGTTGAATTACGACTCGCGAATACTGACTGCGACTTCACCAGCCTGTACAAGCCCGTTGCCGATAATTGCGACGGCTCCCTGCCCGGTAAAGCGTTTTTCTACGAGGATTTTGAAAGTGGTATGGACGGCTGGACGGTCGCTACCCTCGACACAAACGGTACTTTCACGCCGCGTCAATGGGAGGTAAAATCCACTTCACTAGTAAATCGCCCCGGACATGCCGCGTTTGCAACCGACCCTAATTCGGGCGACTGCTCAACGGTATCAGAAAGGGGCGTTCTTCGTTTGTATAGCCCCACCATTACCATTCCGGCGAACGCTTCTGGCCCTTTCAACCTGGCTTTCAAGCACTACATTGCACTGGAACCAGATTACGACGGAGGGAACATCAAATACAAGATTGGTGATGGGTCGTGGACACTGGTTCCATCCGATGCCTTCCTGGTGAATGCGTATCCTTCCCAATTGTTTACCAGTGCCCAGGACAATACAAATCCGCTGCAAGGCCAGTTCGCCTTTACGGGGGGAGACCGATCGAGCAATTCAAGTGGCTGGATTGAAAGCCGCATTGACTTAACGGCACTAGGGCTGGCTGCCGGACAAACCATTCAACTCCGTTGGGATATGGGTACCGACTGTGGCGTGGGTTGGTACGGATGGTACATTGACGACGTCAGTGTGTATTCCTGTGCCCTACCAGCCGTTCACTTTGCCCTGGCAGAATCGCAGCTCAATGAAGCGGAAGCGACGACTCCCGATAACTGTCGTAAATACGTGGAAAAAACGATTGAAATCGTCATTGACAAAGCCCCCTCTCAACCCGTAACGGTTACGCTTCAGAACCCTGGCGGTACCGCTACTCAGGGAATAGATTATACGTTTTCCCCGACTTCGGTCACCTTGCAGGCTGGCCAGCTCTCCAAACAAATTACGGTCCGAATGTACAGCGATGGTAATGTGGAGGGCGATGAAACAATTCAGTGGCGGTATACGGTCCATGCAAATGGAGGGGATGGATTTGCGGGAGGAACACTCCAAACCCACACGTTAACCATCCACGATAAGGAAATTGATCCGGAGAACTTTGGAGGCACCCTTTATTCGGCCAACTTTAATAATAGCCTTGAAAACTGGACCATCACCAATGGGGGAAATTCCAGCCCAACCTGGGAACGCGTACCTTATTATACATACAGTACGGGGGGCACTCGCTATTATCAAGCCCTGTACAACACCCCATTTTTGTTCGTGAATAGCAACGCCACGAGGGGCGATATGATGGATGAGATCGTGGAATCACCCCCATTCAATACCCTCGGATTCTCAGACCTGAAACTTTCTTTCGATCAGTATTTCCGCGTTTACAGGGGTTCAACTGACTACGATGAACAAGGGATAACCGAAATATGGGATGGGAATTCCTGGCAAACGTTAGATGTACAAACGGAAACTACCGGATCGAAAGGATCTTTTGGCTCTCCGAATACGAGAACGCTCACGATTCCTACTGCCTACGCCAATGCAGCGATGAAGATCCGATTCCGGTACCTGGCGAAGTTTGACTATTACTGGGCGATTGATAATGTAAAAGTGACCGGTACGCCACAAATTCAGACCTCCGTCAATACATCAGCACCGGATCAAAAGTACCTGGGCCCTAAAGCAACCGTTTACTTCTACGATCCTACTTCAGGGCGAGTGGTTACTAAAATTAAAAACCTGACGGATCATGATTACGGCTGTACCACCGTAGCGGTGGATCGTCAAGGTACGGATGCGACTCCCTGGTTTGATACCTATAAAATCACGAATAAAACTTTTAAAATAACACCGACGACTAACAATCCCTCGGGCGAATACGAAATCACGCTCTACTACCAATCGGATGAGTTGCCTTCTTTCAACGGTGACCAGATTAAGTCCATGGGCAAAAGCACGGGTTCGATTGGCAATACGAATAATGCGTCTAATTCTTCGACTCAGAAATTTGCCAGTTCCGCCTTCTACGGCCATTATGCGTTCAAATCCCGGTTTCAGTCCGGCTTTTCTGGATTTGGCATGTCGGATGCTCCGTTCGAAGGTGCCCTTCCCGTCACGCTGGTTGAATTCCAGGGCAAGTCTATTCCTGAAGGAAACCTGCTTCAGTGGAGTACAGCAAAGGAATCACAAAATGATTCTTTTATTCTGGAACGTGCTACGAAGGGCCAGGCTTTTGAAGCAATTGCCCGAATCCAGGGAGTTGGCAATGCCAACACGCTTCAGAGGTACCAGTATGTGGATCGTAAGGTTTCCAGCGGCATTCAGTATTACCGACTCAAACAAGTCGATTTTAACGGTGCCTCGACCTATAGCAAAGTGATTTCAGTAGACTCGCGTGTGCTACGTAATCTGGTGGGTTCACCCAACCCCGTCCACGCCTGGCTGACCATCAAACTGCCCGATGTTAAAACCGAAGCAGTCGATTTAATCGTGGTAAACGCCGTAGGCCAGCAGGTACTGCACCAGCAATATACCCAGTTGAAAGAGGGTACCCTCCAGACAGACCTGAGTCAGCTTCCTCCGGGAGTATACCGGATCATCCTCCAGGATGAAGTCGATCGCTATACGCTTTCCATCATCAAATACTGATGGGCATAAATCGTCCAAACAACACCCGCTGGTGAAGCCATTTCCTGCCTCCCCAACGGACAAAAAGAAAACCTCCCGAGCCTGCACTCGGGAGGTTTTCTTTTATTAGATCTTTTCCTGTTACTTAAGTTCTTTTTCAACACTCATGAGCCAGGTAGTTAGTTCCTCAGCGGCGGCATCCGTATTTTTCGTTTCCCAGTCCCCCGTTTCCTGCAACAGAATCGGCCAGTACATTTGCTTTTCTGCGTCGTATCGATAGGCGTAATACTGCCTCGATCCCTGGTCATTCCCCCGGTTTGTACGTTTACTAAAATGTTCGGCGTCTAATGCATTAATTTTAGAAGCGTACGTTTGTAGCACTACCGCCGAAATAGGTTCGCCCATTGGAGTAGTTTGCTCCATATTTTCCTGCACCTCACTTACCGTCAGGCCTTTATTCGGTTCGGCCCAATTCCAGCGGCTCGGATTTTGAAAAACCTGTATGTTTCCGGACCTGTCAATCAGGAACCCTTTTTGCTGTTTTCCCCAGGCCTGATTGGTGTACGTTACTTCAAAAAGTACTGCCTGGCTGATGCGTACGCCTTCTGTTTCCTTTTCACAATGGATAAAGGATAGAAGCGGGAAGACAAGACAGAAAGTACGAACGATTTTTTTCATAGTCTCAGTAAGCTATTAGCCTTAAATATACTAGTATTCCTGTTACCCGTATAGAAAACAAAGCTTAAAAACAGACTACAACTAATTACATCTACTCACATTTCATTCGACCGTTCAATTGGAGAAATTGAAGCAACAAGACGGTCTTCGCATCTTTGATTTCACCACTTCCTATCATTTGCAAAGCCTGGGGGAAAGGCAACTCCAGGACCCGAATGTCTTCTTCTTCCACTACCCCACCCCCTTGGTTGATCCGGTGCGTATCCTCGTATTCCGCGATGAAAAAATACAGGATCTCGGTAACCGAACCCGGACTCATATATAACTCAAACACCCGCTCGGGCTGCGTAACGCGGTAGCCCGTTTCTTCCTCCGTTTCGCGACGGATACAGTCCTCCGGGCTATCGGCATCGAGTAAACCCGCACAGGCTTCGATGAGCATACCGCTGGCATTGCCATTCACGTAGGTGGGCATACGGAATTGTTCCGTCAGAATGACCGTATTCTTTTCGCGATTATACAGCAGGATTACCGCTCCGTTTCCCCGGTCATAACATTCCCGCGACTGTCGCTGCCAGGAACCGTCTTTCTTAGGGTAATCGAAGGTGACTTTACGTAGGGTATACCAGTTGTCGGAAAGGATTTCTGTACTGACAATTTGAACGGTATTCATAAGGGGTCATTTTTGATGGTTGAACGAATGACACCAACAAAATTCGATCATTATTGATCAAAACCAAATTATTTCGATCAAAATAAATTATATTTGTTCATATTCGATCAACTATGAACATTACCAGACAGAAACAGATACTTGAATTTCTGGCCGACGGAAACGAACGGAGTGTGAGTTTCCTGGCCGAACAGTTACAAACGTCTGAGATTACGATTCGCCGGGATCTGAATACGCTGTCCGAACGGGGCAAACTGATTCGTACGCACGGCGGAGCCACCCGGAATGACTTGCCCTTTGTGCCCTTTACTCACAAATCGGTCATCCATACGCAGGCCAAAAAGCAGATTGGACAGCGGGCGGCTACATTAGTAGAGGAAAACGACGTACTCTTTCTGGATTGCGGCAGTACCGTGCTGGCGATGGCTCCGTACCTCAAAACCTTCCGTAACCTGAAGATTATTACTAACTCCCTGCCTTTAATTTGGGAATTGCGGGAAGCTCCTCACCTCTCCATCAATCTCATTGGTGGAGAGCTGGACGTACAGCGGCAGGCCGTACACGGTTCCGTAGCCCTGGAACACGTAGCTCGGTATCATGCTGATAAGGCGTTCATTGGGGTGGATGGTATTTCACTCAAAAATGGCTTGACGGCTCGCAGCGAAACGGAAGCTTCCTTTACCAAGGCCTTACTGGCCAACGCCGAAAAAAGCTTTTTACTGGCCGATCTCAGTAAGTTCGAGCAGGACAGCTATTTGAAATTTGCCCCGCTTTCGGCCATTCATCACATCATTACCCGTGCTGGACTGGATGAAAATCTGGTGCAACAGTATCGGGAAGCCGGTTGCGAATGGATTGAAGCGTGAGATAACAAAAAGGTCCCCGGAAACGTCGCGTTTTCGGGGTCCTTTTGCAAGTAAATTCTCTTCAATACTAGATTTTACCCACCATATTTTCAGGTTTCACCCACTCGTCGAATTCTTCGGAGGTAAGGTAACCTAGAGCAATAGCCGTTTCTTTCAGCGTAGAACCATTTTTGTGGGCGGTCTGAGCGATTTCGGCGGCTTTGTAGTAACCGATTTTCGGGTTCAGAGCCGTTACCAGCATCAGGGAGTTATTGACGTGCTTTTTGATGTTTTCCGTCAACGGTTCGATGCCCACGGCACACTTGTCGTTGAAGGCTACGCAAACGTCGCCAATCAGACGAGCCGAGTGCAGGAAGTTGTAGATCATCACGGGCTTGAATACGTTCAGCTCGAAGTGACCGTTTGAACCACCAATGTTGATGGCTACGTCATTACCCAGCACCTGAGCCGCCACCATGGTCATGGCTTCGCATTGCGTCGGGTTTACTTTACCGGGCATGATCGAGCTGCCGGGTTCGTTATCCGGAATGAAGATTTCGCCAATTCCCGCCCGTGGGCCAGACGACAGCATCCGAATATCGTTACCGATTTTCATCAGGCTTACGGCAACCGTTTTCAGGGCACCGTGAGCTTCCACGATGGCGTCGTGAGCCGCCAGAGCTTCGAATTTGTTTTCAGCCGTTACGAAAGGCAGACCCGTCAGATCAGCAATGTGCTTGGCTACTAACTCGGAATACCCTTCGGGCGTGTTGATTCCCGTACCTACAGCCGTTCCACCCAAAGCCAGTTCGGACAAGTGTTCCAGCGTATTTTTGATGGCTTTCAGACCGTGATTCAGTTGCGATACGTAGCCGGAAAACTCCTGACCCAATGTTAGCGGCGTCGCATCCATGAAGTGCGTACGACCGATTTTCACGACGTTTTTGAACGCTTCCGCCTTGGCTTGCAGCGTATCCCGCAGTTTTTCGATGCCGGGGATCGTAATCTCGATCAGAATTTTATACGCCGCAATGTGCATGGCCGTCGGGAACGTATCGTTTGACGACTGCGACTTGTTCACGTCATCATTCGGGTGAACAAATTTCTGCTTGTCCGCCAGATCGCCGCCATTTACGACGTGAGCCCGGTACGCAACAACCTCGTTCACGTTCATGTTCGACTGCGTACCCGAACCCGTTTGCCACACCACCAGCGGAAACTGATCGTCGAGTTTACGGTCCAGGATTTCGTCGCACACCTGACCAATCAGGTTTTTTTTATCTTCTGGCAGTACGCCCAGTTCGAAGTTAGTAATGGCCGCTGCTTTTTTCAGGTACGCAAACGCCGCGATGATTTCTTTCGGCATTTTATTAATGTCCTGAGCAATCGGAAAATTCAGGATGGAACGTTGGGTTTGAGCTCCCCAATACACATGAGCGGGCACTTGCACTTCACCCATGGTGTCTTTCTCAATACGGTATTCCATGATTTATCGTTTAACGGTTCCGCGAGAACGCCTGGCCGCGAACAGAAAACGTTCGGCCAGGGGCTTACGCAATTCGCCGCAAAGCTACCAAGTGAATGGAACGGGTAATGGATTTTTCTGAAAATTTCTGGTGATTTCTTAATGGCGAATCAGTAGTCGCCGGGTGAGTGTTCCCCGATTGGTTTGCACGCGGAGCAGATACAGGCCATTGGCGAGGTTTCCTACAACGAGTCGACTCTCACGCTGGCTCGTCGATTGTTGCCGATGTACCCGACCTGTCTGATCGAATAGCGTAATCTGAGCGGGCTGAGCCTCCGAAAGCTGGATAAGTACCTCCTGAGCGGCCGGATTGGGGCTTAGTTGCACCGACCAAGGTTGCGGTTCTTCAATCCCCGTAGGCAAGGACATCATCACCAACAACAGCGTCGTAACCTCTGCTGCTGACTGCAAGGTAGTACGCAGTCGGTAAACGTAACGGGAACCGGGAGCGACGGACTTATCCGTATACGTAGTACTGCTTGCGGGCAGTGTAGCCAGAGTCGTGAATGTACCCTGGTTCTCCTGCCGCTCAAGTTTCATTTCCCGGGTATTCGGCAACAGACTCCAGCGGAGAGCAACTTCAAATAAATCCACGCTGGTAGCCTGAAGCGTCTGATTAGGCTGGTAGGGACCAATGGCTACGTTTTCGAAACAAAACGCATACTGCTCTCGCTTGTTGAGCAGATACGGACCTGTATACGCAATGGCGTGTCCCGTCGGAACGACCGGTGGCAGATACGTCAGCCGGGTGGCCGTAGCGGGTTTATTGAGGTACACATGCACTTTATTACCTTCAGCCCGCAGGGAATCTACGCTGCCGCTCTGTCCGTCCAAATAGATATAATCTTTCAGATACAGCGTGAATTGCTGCCCATTAAGCACGGAAGTACCAACGAATGATTTTTGTGCTACCAGCTCCTGGTCTATATCAAATTCGATGGTTAGCTGGGTCTGTTGGGTATTGGAATAATAGATTTTACGTGGATCGGGGGAGTTGATTTGCAGCGTATCCGTCGAGCCGTAAAAATCCCGATTGACCATGCGATACAGATTATGGGCGAAAATGACGTTATCCTGAGCCCGGTAATGAATGCCATCGTGGCCCAGTAATCCCATGGTCGTAATGGTTCGTACATCGGGGTACAGCTGGGCCGTCCGACGCTGGAAATCCCGGACAAAGGCCGATCGATCCCCCACCCCGGCGGGCTGAATCCCGGTTTGCGTAACGTATACCTTTTGCAAACGGGGTAATCCTGTTTCCAGCTGCGGTACAGTTTATCAAATTGAGCGGGATACTCCAGCATTTGCGAAGATAAACCCCCAATTTCCGCCTCACCCTGCCGCCAGAAAATAGCCTTGACCTGATTCTGAACGCCTGCCATCATACTCCGGTGCAAAGCCCTCCCGTAATCGGTAGTCAGATCGGATGGATTAGCGGCGTTACGATCATTGAAAAACGTAATAGGCTGCCCCCCTGAACCATTATTGAGAATACAGGTGGGGATTTGATTATTCTGTCGGATCAGGCGTTGTAATTCCGTACCCCACACGCCAACGTTTACACTCAGACCATTGGCCACTACCCACTTGGGGCCTTCCGAACCGTAATTGGTGGTATAAGTTCGACAAAATTCATTCTGCTGGGGGTCGTACAAAATGTACTCGGGCCCTTCACCCCCGGCTACGGCATTCGACTGCCCGCTGATCAGGTACACATCGCCCGCGACCAGATTGACGCGGGTGGCATACAAGGTTGAGTCCCGGTTTTTGACAAGGTAAATTTTAGCCTGGTATTGAACCGTTTCGGCTTTGATGGTTGGGTTGAGAGCAAAGAAAGCTCGTCCGTTCTGAAAACTCAGGTTTTGCGAAGCGTAGCGGTACAGATTCGATCCGCGAAAAATCTGAACGGAGATTTTAGTAACGCTGGCATCGGTCACCGTACCAGCGATGGCCACCGTTCCTTCCGATTGCTCATTACGGGGAAAAAGCTGATTATCCGCTGGAAGTTTGGAGAAGGTTACCTGACCTAATACGGTCCCCAGACTCGCTATACTGAATATCCAGGTAAAAAATAGTTTCATAGAGTGGTTTTTGATGGGTATCGGGCGGGTGTTAAAAGCTAGTTACGCCCTTACAGTGCCCCTATGGAGACAACACCGGAAGTGAGCAAAGGTTAACACAATCAGAAAAGAAAATCCAGCATCAGCGTAGTACCGGGAAAGGCGGACTCAATACTACTAGGATAATTTGGCAAAAGCAGACAAGGCAGGCCTTATTCTCAGCTTTCCCGTATATATGATCGCTTGTTTGTGTCGTTACATTTGTAAATTCCCTTCGACATTTTCGTTAACTGCTTGTTCCTTATGCCAGGATTAAGGACTAATTTTGTTTTGTACCGTAACTAAACTCCCAATTACCGTGTCCGTTGCTCGTTTTTGTTCCGTTGCTATTATTTGGGGTTTATTTTCACTACTCGGTTGCTCGCAAAGCCCCAAAGAAGCGGCTTCGAGCGTTGCCGTCAGTAACCCAGCCGTAGCGATTCTTAACGACAGTATCGCCAAACGATTCAATCCGGCTGAAGCCAGCCGGAAAGCCGGTCAGCTCGACACGTTTTTTCATAATCTGCACAACAGGTACGGCTTCAACGGAACCGTATTGGTTGCTCAGTACGGTAAAGTAATTTACAAAGGTGCATTCGGCTACAAGAACCTGACCCTGCGGGATACGCTTACCACGACGACGCCCTTTCAGCTCGCTTCCGTTTCCAAGCAGTTTACGGCCGTGGCAATCATGCAGATGAAGGAAAAAGGACTGCTTAATTACGACGATCCGGTTTATAAATTCATTCCTACTTTTCCGTACGATTCGTCCATCACCATTCGCCTGCTACTGACGCACCGTTCGGGTCTGCCCAGCTATCAGTACGGACTGGAAAAGTACTGTGACAAATCCCAACCACTCAGTAACCAGGAGGTAGTTGATAAGCTTTGTCTGTACAAGCCCGTTCCCTACGGTCGCCCGGATGTGCGGTTTCACTACAACAATACCAACTACGTACTGCTCTCCTACATCGTCGAAAAACTGAGCGGTAAGCCCTTTAGCAAATACGCCGAACAAAACCTGTTCAAACCCCTGGGCATGAACAACACCTTCGTGTATGACGGCACCAATACCAACCTGCTCATGGCTGCCGCGACGGGTTATACGGGCGGGAGACGATCGCTGGCTATTGACTACCTCGACAGCGTAACGGGCGATAAGAGTTTGTATTCCACTGCGGAAGATATGTTTAAGTGGGATCGGGGTTTATATACCGAACAGCTCATTAGCCAGAAGACACTGGAAGAAGCCTTTCGACCAGCCAATGACGACGCCCGGCTCGTTACGCGGAACTACGGCTTCGGCTGGCGTTTACAGAAAATCCCCAACGATCAGTGGCTGACGTTTCATACCGGCTGGTGGCATGGTTTCAAGAATTATTTCATGCGAAACCGCCCCGATCAGAGTAGCATCATTATGCTTTCCAACGTAGCCAACAGCTACCTTTCGCAGGTAAAAATGGTACAGGCCATTCTGTATCCGGACAAAGCCCGGTTCTTCCTGCGGGGTGAAAACGTAGATCCCGAAACGGGTGATCAAATGCTGGCGGGCGAAGGGATGCAGGGCGGAGGCGACGTAACGCCGGAGCTTTCCCTTTCCGATCTCTACAAAATGCTACCTGTCGCTCCGGTGGTCAAACATAAGGTGGTTCACCGCAAAGGAAAGCAACACGTCGTGACCAGGCGGGGGGCAAAAGCTACAAAAGCCAAGGCCCCGGTCAAACGTAAGGCTCCGGCCCAGAAAAAAAGAAGACGATAACCCCAAGGCTGGTCCAGCGGAGACCAGCCTTTTCTGTACGCAAACTTTCCGAATTTATTTGCTATTTCAGCGGGTATCGCTGATCTTGCCAACTGTTCCGCCGCATTTCAGTATGCATCCATACGCTACTCCGCCAGGTAGTATTTCGCTGAAGCTGCTTTTTTAGAGGGAATCCGCTCATCCCTGCGTTTCAGCACCCCGCGTTCCCCTATTCATTGCTTTTCCATCAGGCATTAGTGTCATTCTTAACTACGAATGATGAAGGAACTCGTTTTGTTTGATAGCAATCCCATCTACTTTTTTATCCTGTCGCTGGGATTTCTGTTTATCCTCATCCAGTTGAACTGGCAGAAACATCAATCCGATACGGTGTTTCTAAGTACGTTGATTCTGATTCTCACCGTCTTACGCTTACCTTTTATTCTTTATAACCAGCAGATCAACATTGATGAAAGTTCGGTCATTACCCAAGCCATGACGTTATGGGAGCGGCCGATTTTCTGGCAGTCGGTGGATGGGACCACTTCCGGCCCTCTGAATAGTTACGTACTCTTTCTGGGAAAACTCCTCACGGGTACTTTTGATTATACGTCCTGCCGCCTGGTTTGCTTGCTTCTCATCATCGGCACGCTCATAGCTTTGTATAAGGCTCTCCAGTCTTTTTTCGATTCCCAGTCGGCTCGTTTATCGCTTACGCTGACCCTGCTCTTTTACGCGTATAATCAGACCCACGATTTCATTCATTACTCAAGCGAAATCCTGTCGATTTTTCTCTTCAGTATCAGCTTGTACATACTGGCTTCGATTCAGAAATCTCCGGGGGCGTTCGGATTTTTGCTGGGTTTTGTACTGGCTCTAGTGCCCTGGGCCAAGATTCAAAGCTTACCCATAGCCCTGGTTTTTACTGGCTATGGTTTGCACCTATGTTTTCAGATTCGAGCGTACAAAGGCATCCTTAACCTTGTGCTGGGAGCGACTTCCGTCACAGTACTGATTTTTGGCTTACTGCTCTATTACCAAGTTCTCGGCGATTTTTACCGGTATTACATTGAAGGTAACCTAGTGTATGGACAGGAAGTTAGTCTGTACCGACGGTTCCATCATTTGGTAGCCATGCTGGTGAAAGTATTCCCGTTCCGTGATTTCCTGCTGATTAGTATTCTGCTCTTTCTGTTTGCCTTTCGCTGGTTCTGGAAACTCGAAAAATCCCTGCTTGTTTTTCTGTTTAGCTGGTTGCTGATTACGGCTTACACCATTGTGAAACCGGGTATGTTTTTCCATCATTATTTACTGTATTTCATTCCCTTTCTGACGTTCATCAATACGTTTTCACTCCGTTCGATTACGCGAAATTTCTCCTACCGCACGGTTCAATTCAGTTATACCGTCGCTTTAATTGTCGTGGGATCTTCCGTTTGGTGGACTTCCCTGATTCGGGATACTTCCTATACCAATGCGGAAGAAAGCAAAGACCTGGCTTCCAACCGAATCATTACTACGATTCATCAGTATTCCGGACCGGGCGAAAGTTTAGCGATCTGGGGCTGGTGGACCGAAGGGTACGTTATGGCTCAGATGCCGCAGGCCGTCGCCGAAAATCATTCCGTCCGTTGCACTACGGAAAGTCCGCTCATGGTGGATTATCAGCAACGGTATTTACACAACCTGAAAACCAATACTCCCGCCGTTTTCGTGGACGCCGTTGGTTCCCGGCACAACTTCCCGTTTGTGCATACCTCGGCCATTCATGAAAGTATCCCTGCCATTCGACGCTACATCCAGCGACACTACCAGTTTCTGAGTCGCGTGGAGGGCGTACGCATTTACATTCGGAAAGATCGTCTGGCGGCGGTTCAGCGAGGAATTCAATTCCTGTAAACAGATAAGGCTGACTTTCGGGAAAGCCAGCCTTTGATCAAAAGCAATTGAAGGTTGAACGGGTCGAACTATAAAGAAATGATACCCTTCCGGAAGCCCAGTAAAATGGCCTTGGTAGCGGAGTTGACGCCTAATTTCATATACACGCGTTTGATGTGCGTTTGAACCGTATTAAAGGTGATTCCACATTCACAAGCAATCATTTTGTAACTCATTCCCTGAGCCAGTAGCCCCAGCACTTCACGTTCGCGGAGGGTTAAGGCCGTATCAGGTAACTGGAGTTCGCGGGGCGACAGATAAAAGCGGCGAGACTGAGGTAAGCTAGACATGATGGTAGCTGTTAGTGCGTTCTGATGGTTTGGTCGCACTTCGCCTGTAGAGTGGAAACATCTTTCGATAAAAAAAATACATCGTTCGATTATTTTACTACTAACTGTTTAATTTACAGCCGCTTTCCTGGCCTGTTCCTCCATGATTTTATTAAAACGAGCTCTTTCGGATTCGGATCTTATCGCGGGAATCAAAGCCGGCGGGAATTTGCGTCGTAATTGTGAAAATCGCCTCTACGAGCAGTATCAGTACCTGATTCGGGAAGCGACGTTTAAGCACAAACTGAGTCCCGATGAATGTGCCAGTGCCTATTCCGATGCCGTACTCACCGTCATCGAACACCTTACCTCCAATCGTTTTGAAGGCCGCTCAGGTCTGAAAACCTACCTCTATCAAATTTTTTATAACAAGTGTGTTGACCTGGTTCGAAAAAATTCGACTAATCGGGAAAGTGTCCATCAGGGCGTATCGCTGGAGGATTTGGTACTGCCCGACGAAACCCGAACGGCACTACAGAATCTGATGACGGAAAGTGACCTGACGCTACTTCGGGAACGATTGGCCAGTTTAGGCGATAAGTGCCGACAGATGGTGCTAGCCTGGGGAGAAGGGTATTCCGACGAGGAGATCGCCCAGCACTTACAATACCAGACGGCAGCCGTAGCCAAAACCAGCCGCTTACGTTGTCTGGAGCGATTACGGGCCTTATACGCGGAATCCAAAAGCAGAAGATCGTAGGTGATGAATGAATTAGAACAAGTGGATCGGTTTTTCCAGGGTGAAATGCCCGAGACCGAGCGAAGAAAATTTGCAGAAGCCCTGAAAACCGACCCCGAACTTGCTTCGGCTGCAGCTTTTTATTTGCAGGCTCGCCACGTGGCCCGACAGGAAGTACTAGCTGAAAAACGGAAACAATGGGAAGGGCAACCCCCTCGACCCGTCGTACAGCGTTCCTGGATCGGATACGCGGCAGGGCTGGCAGCCGTATTGCTGGTGGTACTGGGCCTGTGGTTCTGGCGAATGCAGGAACCTTCGCGGCGGGAGCTGGCCGATGCGTACGTAAGCCAGGAATTACAAACCCTGGGTACGGCCATGAGTAGTCGCAGCGATACTCTTCAGCAAGGCATTGGCCTGTATAACCAAGGCAAATTACCCCAGGCCGCTCAGCTCTTTGACGCCTGGCTGGTACAACATGCTACCGACAGCGACGCTCAACGACTGGCGGGCCTTACGGCTCTGCGACAGAAACACTATGATCAGGCCATTGAACACTTTCAGCACCTGAGTCGGCGAGCCGATCTGTACGCGAATCCGGGTCCTTTTTACGAAGCACTGGCCCGTATCCAACGTAATCGTCCTGAGGATGCGGAAGCCGTGGAGTCTTTACTGAAGCGTGTGGTGCAGGAAGGCTTACCGGGTAAGGCCGAGGCTGTTGAATGGATGAAGTAACCCCTTTGATTCGTTTAACCTTAACTCCTATCTTCTATGCAAAATCAAGAGCCCGACCCCCATCGGGAAGAGCCCCTTCGCCGGGGCAAACCCATGGTCAGTTCTTTTCGTACCAAAGATGATTTCCTTCGTTTGTTCCGGGGGAATGCCAAGTACCGGGATATTGTAGAAGTAGAATCGGGAACGGGTTTCGCCTATCGGAACCGTCAGATTGTACAGATTGAATCCCTGGAATTGTTCGATGAAAAAGGGAATCGGTTTAAACTGACGACCCGCCAGCAATTACTCGACTTCTTCAACGGCAGGAATTACGAGATTTTGTTCAACCGAACGCTGACGGAAGTCGAACGGGCTAGTTGCTCGGCGTACCTCTACGATTTAAATCATAAACGGTATCAGATTCAGCGGACGGTTGAATGTGATTGTCTGGGACCGCTCACTTTTTTACTGGAAGGTGAAAACCTGCACGAGCTTCGGGGCATTAGTCAGGTAGAAGGCGTTCCCCCCAAACACGCTTCGACACAACCACCGGTAGGGAGGATGGAGACAGAACTGGACTATTGCACCTCCGCCGTAACCTGGGATCCTTCCGCCTGCGAGGTCATTGAATCTACGCGGGTCGATCCGGATCAGTATTCCCTGGAAAAATATAATCAATCGTCCGACGATACGACCGTAGCCATCATCGATACGGGGCTGGAAGACCGGGATTATCAGATTCCGTGCTGGTACCAGCAAGCGATTGATCCTTGCTCGAAAGGTACCGTAGCGGTGGAACAAATTGGCTGGAATTTTGCGTACCCCGACCTGGCACCGCCTTCCTCCGAGCACCTGCCGATTGATAACAACCTGTACCGACACGGTACTAAAGTGGCTCACATCATTCATCAACTCTCGCCCCGCACGCGACTGATGATTCTGAAAGTTTTCGATCAGGAGGGCATTGGCTCGCTTTCCGATCTGTTGTGTGCGTTAGCCTACGTGGTTCGAAACAAAGCGAACATTGTCAACGCGAGTTTCGGGTATTACGGAGCGAAAATTCCGTTGCTGGAGCGATTTTTCAAAACGCTTGATAAGGCTGGGGTGATGGTATTCTGTGCCGCGGGTAATCACGGGGATATAGACGGTACGCCGAAAGATATTTCCAGTACTTCCTTTTATCCGGCCTGTTTGGGGCTCGATAACATCATTACCATTACGACCGTAAAACCAGGTCCGATCCGGAGGCCCCTACCCCGCCCCCTTGAGATTTTGCCAAAGCCTACCGTGATTGCTAAAAAGCAGCTGGTACCTTACGAAAACTACTCGAACCGATACGTTACGCTTGGCGTGCTAACGGAAGAGGGTAGTTTCCGCAACCCGTATCGTTCCTGCAAACAGGAGTCTGGTACCATTGAAGGTTCGTCTTTTGCCACGCCGTATGCCTTGGGATTGGCCGCCCGCCATTACGCCGCCATTCGGGCCGATTACGAGTCGGGCAACCTTTCGCTGAAAGCCGCGTATCTGAAACACCTGCCCCTACAAGTCAATGAGTCGTTGAAAGCCTACGTCGTTGACGGCCAGTATATCCCATATCGTCCCTAAACTACTCGCGGGTATTCTGTTCCTGAGTGGAGGGTCGGCCTATGCCCAATGCCGACCCTCCACTACGTTTGCCTCCCAAGTCAGTCGCCTGCTGCCGTCGGAATCCATCGCTGACTGGGAGAACCTGAAACGCGACTGGAAGCATTGTGAAATAGCCAGGGATTCTTCCTACGGTCGGTTGCTAAACACTCTGGGCAATCTGTACTGGCTGGCGGGTAATAAGAAAAAAGCCCTGGAACAGTTGCAGGAAGCCGTTCGTCTGCCTGCCCTTCCCCCCGATTTGTACACGCAGAGTATGTACCGCTACGGGGCCTATCTCATCGGAAACAACCGTTGGGAAGAAGCCGAAAGTACCTTACTCCAGGTCATTACGCATAGCGAACGTTACCAGTTTCACGAACGGGTGGCCGCAGCCTGTGCCCAGTACGCGTATCTGGCCAACGCCAAAGGTGATTTTCATCAGGCCGTTGAATATGCCGACAAGGGGATTGACTACGCCCGTCTGGCCCATAGTTCTTCCCGCGAATTGTATAATCTGAATCAGAAAGTAGAAGGCCTCATTGGGTTGAATCAGTTGCCCGAGGCGGCCCAGTTGATGGAATCGGTCATCGATTCTAAACACGGCCCCCTCAATCCAGACCACTCGTTACTGGCCATTGACATTTATTTGCAACTACGACAGTTGCCCCGGGCTCAGGAATTACTCAAACAGGCATTACGCACGTTTACTGACAGCGTTTCACAGGGAAAACTCTACAACGAACAAGGAATACTTTTCAAACATCTAAGGCAACCCGTACAGGCTCAGAGAGCCTACCTGCTAGCCTTGACGTATTTTCAGGAACCCGATGTACGAGCGATTGTATACAGCAACCTGGGTGAACTGAACAGTATCCGTCCAACGGTGGCTTTGGCTTATTTCCAGCGGGGTATTCATCAATTAGTGCGTTCCTGTACGCCCCATCGTCTGAGTGCCAATCCGCATACGAGCCAGTTGCAAAGTGTATCCCGGAAGGAATATCTGCTGCTGTTACTCAAGCAAAAAGTGCAGGCCTTACGAATGCGATACCAGCAAACGCACGATCCGCAGTACCTCACCCTCGCTCAGCAAACCATCACGGTTACCGATCAGATGATTGACCGGATGCGGTGGAGTCATCAGGGGATGAAATCCAAGCTATACTGGCGAAATACAACCCGATCTTTTTACGAAGATGCCATTCAGGTGTGTTACTGGCAGAAAAACAGCAGTCGAGCCTTTTACTTTTTCGAAAAAAGCCGGGCCGTACTGCTGGCCGACCGTCTCAACGAGTGGAATGCCAGTCGGCAATTACCCGCTCAGCTGGCCGAGCAGGAACGGGCCTATCGTCAGGCTATCGAGCAGTTGCAGGAACTCTCCCCACTCGGCTCATTGGCGGAACAACGAGCCACCCGTATCCGCCTGGATAGCGTGACGCAGGCTCAACAGGCTTTTATCCGTTCCCTCGAAAAAACCCACCCGACGTACTATCAGTACAAGTACGAAAATCAGGTGCCGTCGCTGCAAACCGTACAGAAATCGTTGCTGGCCAAAGATCAGGCTCTGGTTAGTTACTTTATCGGCGAACGGGCTCTGTACGCACTGGGCATCACTCCAACTAAAACGGTTTGCAAACGCCTGCCGCTAACCGGCCTGCAAGGCATAGCCCAGCAATTCCTCAAGTACTGCTCCACTGCCCAACTCACTGTCACGGAAGTACAGCAGTTCAACCGGCTGGGTTATGAATTATATCAGCGATTACTGGCTCCTTTAGGTCTGACTTCGACTCGCTTCATCATTTCCTCGGACGGCGTCGTGCTTCCCTTCGATGCCTTCCGTTTTTCACCTGACCGTCCTTCCGATTATCTTATCCATACGCATGCCTTTAGTTACACGTACTCCGCGGGATTTCTACTGCGAAAACGTCCGCCGATGGGATGGAGTAAAAATTTTCTGGGCCTGGCTCCCGAAGCCTTTGCTCCGGCTCTGCATCAACAGCCTTTGCCGGGTTCGGTCCAGACCTTAAACCGGATTGAAAAGCAGGTCTTTTTCCCGAAAACGCTGGTACACGAGGCGGCTACCAAACGGGCCTTTCTGGAGCAGGCTGCCGATTACCGGATTCTACACCTGTTCACCCATGCTGACGCCGATAGTACCGCTACCCACGAACCGGTCCTGTACTTCGCAGATTCGGCTCTGAAACTTTCTGAACTGGAGAACGCTCCTCCTTTTCGTACGCGTTTACTCGTGTTGTCAGCCTGTAAAACGGGGGTGGGGGTTAATCAGAAAGGAGAAGGTGTATTCAGTTTGTCGCGGGGATTTGCGGCTTTGGGTATTCCCAGTACCATTACGACCTTGTGGAGTGTCGAAAACAAGGCTACGTACACCTTGATTGAAGATTTTTACCACTTTCTTTCCCAGGGTTTACCACAGGATCTGGCCTTACAAAAGGCTCAGCTTCAATGGTTACAAACGCAGGATCAGCAACTTCCGTATTACTGGTCGGGCCTCATCCAGATGGGCGAAACGACTCCCTTGTACGACGATGCAGCCCTTCCTGCTACGGCGGGCATTGCGGGTGGTTTGGTATTGATTGGTTTAGGCCTTTGGTGGCAGCGAAGAAAGAGACACCTTTAAAGTAAGCCTTCGTCTGCGAAGCTCAAATACTTATGATCGCACAGGATGAGGTGGTCCAGAATGGGGATGTCGAGTAGCTTTCCGGCTTCCTTTAACTTTCGGGTCAGGTCTTTGTCCGCCTGACTGGGTTGCAGGTTTCCTGAAGGGTGGTTGTGAGCCAGAATCATACCACTGGCTAAATGCTCGATGGCGTGTTTAAAAATCAGCTTAGGATCGGCTACTGTACCCGAAACGCCGCCCGCTGAAACTTGCATAGGTCGTATGATCTGATTAGCCCGGTTAAGTAGCAGAATCCAGAATTCCTCGTGCAGTAAATCCATCAGATGCGGTCGTAACGCCTGATATGCCGTTTCTGAACTCGTGATGATTGAGCGTACGATCGGTTCCGATTCTTTCCGGCGGCGACCCAGTTCCAGAGCGGATACAATCGTAATAGCCCGGCTTCGCCGATGCCTTTAAATTTAGAAAGCTCCTTGATACTCAGTTTAGCCAGTTGATTGAGGTCATTGCCCACGCTACTCAGGATCATCTTGGCCAAGTCGACTGCCGTATAATGCTGAATACCCGAATTGATCAGGATGCCCAGTAATTCGGCATCACTCAACGCGGCTTTGCCTTTCAGCATTAACTTTTCCCGGGGGCGATCTTCTTCGGCCCAGGTCTTGATCGTACTTAGCGGCTGGTAAACAGGAGTCATAGGGGAATAGCGAAAAAGCCTTACTAGCGAAAGTAAGGCTTCTAACTGAACGGAAGGCTACCGTTCAATCAATGGGCTATCCGGCAATTAAGCAGCAGCTTGCAGTTTGTTGACAAATCTTGCCAGCTTCGACTTGTTGTTAGCCGCTTTGTTTTTGTGGATGACGTTTTTCTTCGCCAATTTATCCAACATAGAAGCAACTTTTTTGTACAGGTCCTGAGCTTCTACTTTATCGGTAGTAGCACGCAGTTTCTTGATGAACGTACGAGTCGTTTTATGCTGGAAACGGTTACGAAGGCGTTTCGTCTCGTTTGCCCGGATCCGCTTCAGAGCTGATTTGTGGTTTGCCATGTCTTTATATTACTGAGAATCTATGGATTTTCGGAATAGGAATGCAAAAGTAAGACTTCCTTCTCAGATTACCAGCCGTTCGCTCAAAAATTCTTTACTAAATACGTGAATCCCTTCAAATTAGCTGATGGCTAATGATTTGATCAATGGCCATTCGCTCCTTTTCCATTACTCCAACCCATGAAACGGTTCTTTCTGCTGATTTTTCTGCAAATTCCTCTGTATCCGGCTTTTAGCTGGGGCTTTTATGCTCACCAGCGAATTAACCGCCTGGCGATCTTTACGCTGCCCCCTGAAATGGGTCGCTTTTACAAAAAGAACCTGATGTATCTGATGGAAAATTCCGTCAATCCAGATAAGCGTCGCTATGCTGTCGTGGGTGAAGCTGCCCGCCATTACCTCGACGTAGAAGCTTATGGTGACAGTGTATGGAACAAACCGTACTGGAAGGATGCCGTGGCATACTGGGGCGAGGATACGCTTAATACGCATGGCATCGTACCCTGGCACATTCAACGCATGAAGTTTCAGTTGACCGAGGCTTTTCAGCAACGAAACATCGCTCGTATTCTAAAACTTTCGGCGGAAATGGGCCATTACATTGCTGATGGGAATGTACCCCTACACACCACGCGTAACTACAACGGCCAACTGACTGGACAGGAAGGCATTCACGCCTTCTGGGAAAGTCGTCTGCCCGAGCTTTACGCCGAGCAGTACGATTTTTTCGTCGGTACAGCCGCGTACGTTCGCTCGCCCGCCCGCCGCTCCTGGGAAGCGGTACGTCAGGCTCATCATTGCCTGGATTCGCTGTTTTCGCTGGAAACGCAGGTGACTCAAGAACTAGGTCAATCCCGGAAGTATTCGCTGGAAGAACGAGGTAACGTCATTCAAAAGACCTACTCCCGTGAATTTTCCGAACGGTATCATCAGTTACTCAATCATCAGGTTGAAAGACAGATGCGGGCTTCCGTAAAAATGATCGGCGATTTCTGGTATACCTGCTGGATTGATGCGGGTCAGCCAGATCTGAATCAACTTCCTACACTCAGTGAAAAAGACAAACAGATGGACGAGGTAGAGAAACGTTCGTGGTTGCAGCGTTTGTTTCGGGTACGGTCGGAGGAGTAAGGGTTTGGGATTGTTAGTTAGTTGTTGATGGTTGTTACCCTGCATTCCTTCAGGATTGGGGTGTTTGATTGAAACCTGTACCAGTATCCATTGCTTTGTAACCTATATCCTACACAACTCCAGCATCGGTTATTGCCGACTTAGTAATCTTACCTTCCTCCATTAACTATCAACAATCTACTGACAACGATTGCCCCATCCCCTGTTATCTTTGTGGAATGGAATCAGTGGTACAGATTATATTGAAGCCCGGAAAGGACGCTCCCGTTCGTCGTTTCCACCCCTGGGTGTTTTCGGGAGCTATTGCCAAAACCCTCGGTAAGCCAAAGGATGGCGAAGTGGTAGAAGTACTCGATCATCAGAAAAATTACCTGGCGACGGGCCACTACCACGAGGGTTCAATTACCGTAAAATTATTCTCGTTTGAGCCGTTAACGCCCGATGCAGATTTCTGGTTACAAAAACTAGAAAATGCCCTTCGCGTTCGGCAAGCCTTACAGTTTACGACCACGACCTGCTACCGACTGGTGCACGGCGAAGGGGACGGATTTCCCGGTCTTATTCTCGACTGGTACAACGGCGTAGTTGTCTTTCAGGCCCACAGCGTAGGCATGCACCGGGAACGGGAAGCCATTGCCCAGGCTCTGCAAAAACTATACGGCGATGCTCTGAAAGGCATTTACGATAAGAGTCACGAAACCTTACCGGATCGCTACGCTCAATCGGTACAAAACGGCTATCTCTGGCAAAAGGATACGATTACGTTACCACACCCGGTACTGGAAAATGGTCATACCTTTTTGATTGACTGGCAAACCGGACAGAAGACAGGCTTTTTCCTGGATCAACGCGAAAATCGGCAATTGCTGACCAAGTACGTAAAAGGCAAACGTGTCCTGAATGCCTTCTGCTATTCGGGTGGCTTTTCGATTTATGCCTTGTCGGCGGAAGCCTCGCTGGTCCATTCGGTAGATGTATCGGAAAAGGCCATTAAGCTGGTGGAAGCGAACGTCGAAGCCAATGCGTTTGGCCCCGAAGCCACGCACGCTTCGTACGCCGAAGACGTGGTAAAATACCTCAAAACGCACGATCAGCAGTACGATGTGGTGGTACTCGATCCACCCGCGTACGCGAAGAGCATGGACGCCCGTCACCGGGCCGTTCAGGGGTATAAACGACTGAATATTGAAGGGCTCAAGCGACTCGCTCCCGGTGGTATTCTGTTTACGTTTTCCTGTTCACAGGTGGTAGACCGGGAATTGTTTTATAATACGATCGTCGCCGCCGCCATTGAAGCTGGCCGGCAGGTACGCGTCCTGCATCACCTGTCGCAGGGACCCGATCACCCCGTCAACTTCTTCCATCCCGAAGGTCATTACCTGAAAGGATTGGTTTTGTACGTGGAATAAAAAGAAACCCCCGACTTGTGATGAGTCGGGGGTTTCTTTTTATTCCAATTGTCACCTGTATCTATGACCTTGGCTCCCATTTCTTCCATGGGTTGCACCCATGGCTAATGAAATTGAACCTCTTCGGGGTTAGTGATACCCGAACCAAAGAGTTTCAATCAAATAGCCCCGCCTCTAACGCGGAGTATGCCTCTTCGACTAGAATTTAATCGTTGAGGGCAGATATTTCGCAATCAGATCTTCGTAATACGGTTTGAGCTCCTTCACATTGGGTGGTACGGGAGCTTTCGAATACAAGTCATACGGATTGAAGAGCTTCACCCATTTGAACATTTCGCGGTCGTGATCGTCCATCAAGTGATCGTAGGCTCCTTCCCGATGCTGGGCGTAAAACGAGTGGTACCGCATCATGTACAGAGCCGACTCAGGCATGTGATCTTTCATCATGTGGTACAGATATTCGTCGTGACCCCAGGATAGATGCACATTGTTCAGACCACAATTGGGTTCATAAACTCCGTATTTGGTGTTGTAGCGTTCGTCTTTGCTGTCCGGATTGGCTTCAAAGAATTCGGGATAGACAATTTTATCCGAAGGTTTACAGCCCACCGGGAACGTATCGCCTACCACCGCCCACTGCGGTTCGCCAAATAGACATAGTACTTTTCCCATATCGTGCAATAGACCCGTCAGGACAAACCAGTCGGGATGACCGTCGGCCCGAATGGCTTCCGAGGTTTGGAGCAGGTGTTGCAACTGGTCGAGTTCAATGTCCGGGTCGGAATCATCCACCAGCGTATTCAGGAAATTGAAAGCCTCCCAAATGGGCATTTCTTTCCGATCAAACTTCAGGAAATCCGCTTTTTTCTGCTGAACGAAGTCGTAGGTTTGGTAGGTATGATTAAGGCGATAGAACTCCCGTACGGTATCCCGCTCCGGATTATCGTAATTCCGAAACTCTTCCTTGGCCTTGGCCGTCGTTTCCGGCTCGGGATAACGTTCCAGCAAATCATCTTCCCAAACGTCGAGACTCGATAGCGGTGCTTTTTCTTGAGGACTGAAGTCGGTTTTCATTACTTCTTGGTTTAACAGGACAGAAAAATCGTTTATGCCGTTGAAATTGAATTCGTTACCGTTTTTTCAAAGGTAATTTAATTTTCAAAAATGCTTAGACAATAAATAGTATTTTTTGAACTAATCTCAGAACGTATATTCTTTTTTTACCAGAAAACCGTGTATAACGCCGCAATAATCCCCCAAACCAGGGCCGAAAAAACGACGAACGAAGGTGAAATCCGGAACATGGATCGCGTCAGTACCAAGCCTTTGGGATTGAATTTACTGGACGTATCAAGCAGTGAAATGATAATCATGAGTGCCGCCAGAATCAGGAAACACCAGCCCGTACGGTGCAGAAAAGGAATGGGTGTATCGGGTAGCCACTTGAACAGCAACGCCAGCGGAATGGATACACTCGCCGCCACGAGAGCTGCCGTGGAGGTCGTACGCTTCCAGAACAACCCCAGGAAAAACAGGGCGAAGGCCCCGGGCGTCAGGTAATTGGAGTATTCCTGAATGAACTGGTACGCCTGTTCGAGGTGACGTAATTGCGGCGTGATGAGTAAGGCGATGGCAAAGGCCACCCACACCGCTATTCTTCCAATTAAAACGGTCTGTTTTTCGGAAGCATCTTTATTGAGGAATTTCTTGTAAATATCCAGACTAAAAATCGTCGAGATACTGTTACACTTTCCCGCCAGTGACGCTACAATTGCCGCCGTCAGGGCTGCAAACGCCAGTCCCTTTAAGCCACTCGGCAGGAGATTCATCAGCGTTGGGTACGCGTGATCGGGTTTTACCTTTCCGGCAGCGTCAACCATTTCCTGTTGAAAAGCCCCGTTCTGATAAAGCACGTACGCCGCAATACCGGGAATCACACAGATGAGCGGAATGACGAGTTTTAGAAACGCCGCAAACAGAATACCGCTCCGGGCCGTCGGCAGATCGGCCCCTAAAGCCCGTTGCACGATGTACTGATTACAGCCCCAGTAATTCAGGTTGTTAATCCACATACCGCCAAAAAGTACGGCCATGCCGGGTAATTCGTAGTAGTAAGTATGTCCTTCGGAAAAGATCATGTGGAAATGGCCATTGGCGTGCGTATGCAGCAAACTCAGCCCATCAATTACGCCGTTTCCGCCCCATTGATCCGATACCATTTGCAGGGCTAAGAACGTTACTGCAACGCCACCCATGATCAGTACTACCACCTGAATCAAATCCGTATAGCCAATTACCTTCATACCACCAAGGGTAATAAAAATGGCAAAAGCGGCCAGTCCAAGCATACAGGTGGTGAAGGGTACGCCGGAAATGGTTTCAACGGCCAGGGCCCCGAGGTACAGAATGGAGGTAAGATTTACAAACACGTACAGCAACAGCCAGAATACGGCCATGATCGTTGCCACGGTATCGTTGTACCGTTGCGACAGAAACTGCGGCATCGTATAAATCTTGTTCTTCAGATAAATGGGAATGAAGAAAATGGCTACAATAATCAGCGTAGCTGCCGACATCCATTCGTACGAAGAAATGGCCAGTCCCATCGCGAAACCCGAGCCCGACATGCCGATAAAGTGCTCGGCAGAAATGTTGGACGCAATCAGCGAAGCCCCAATCGCCCACCAGGTTAGTGAGCCCTCCGCCAGAAAGAAATCTTTGGTATTGGTTTCACTGGACTTTTTGCGGCGGTAAATCCAGTAGCCATAAGAAGAAACGAGCAAGAAATAAATCAGAAAGACACCGTAATCAATACGTTGCAAGCCTTGCATAGGGGTTTAGAGATTAAATGAACGAATCAGTTCAGCAGGCAATCAAATCATCCAAGAGGCTCTAAATTATGATTATTTCCTTAAAAAATTGTTTTTATTACTCACAAACAAAAAAGCCCGTATTCTTCCGAACACGGGCCTTGTAAAAAGACAAGACTTACTAGTTAGTCGATCAAGTGAAACAGACGTTTCCAGCGAATTTTGTTTAGGAAACTTCCTTCAGGATCCAGCGACATCCAGATAAAGACGGCTTTTCCGACGATATGATCGGAAGGAACAAAACCCCAGTACCGCGAATCGGCCGAGTTGCTGCGATTATCCCCCATCATGAAGTAATAATCCTGTTTGAACGTGTACGTTGAAACGGCAGTACCATTGATTTTCACCGTCGTACCATCGATTTCTACTTTGTCATTGTACTCGTAATTTTCAATGACGTCCCGGTACTTCGCAATATTTTCAGTCGTAAGCTGAATGGTTTCCCCTTTCTTCGGAACCTGAAGCGGACCGAAATTATCCTGATTCCAGTCAAATAAAGGAGAGTTGGGATAAATAAACTCACTCCGTTCGCCTTTCTCGTAGATTTTAGGTTCTACCCGCATGCCCATTTCCTTGAATTTTTGGGCTACCTCGGCACTCGTATTTACTTCATAGCCAACGGTAATCATTTCTCTACGTACGGAATCAAGCTCCGTGAGAGGAAATACATTCGGGCTTTCATTGCGACGATTCCAGATGTCGTATTTCAGGAAAAACTTCTCATCCAGGGGTTCGTTGGTATACACCCGGTAAGGCTGAAGCATTTTCTGCGGATTTTCCATGGCTTTACCATTAATGAAAACCTGCGTAGCTCGTACCTCTACTACGTCTCCCGGAATACCGATGCAACGCTTAATGTAGTTCGGCCGTAAATCTGCGGGCAAGTGGAGCGAATCCGGGTAGTTGAAAACGACCACATCTCCATTTTTCACGTGCGAGAAACCGGGCAGGCGGTACATGGGAAGTTTCACCCAATCCAGGTATGAATCAATATTCGTACCCCAGATTTTCTGGTGTGTAAGAGGCACCTGCAACGGCGTCTGGGGCGTACGGGTACCGTAATGCAGTTTGCTTACAAACAGGAAATCCCCCACCAGCAGGCTGTTTTCCATCGAGGGCGTAGGAATCGTATAGGCTTCCAGAAACAACCAGCGAATCAGCGTGGCGGCTACTACCGCAAACACGATAGAATCCAGCCACTCCCGAAATGCCGACTTCTTCTTTTTGGGTTGCTCCTGATGTACAGTTTTTACTTCCATTTTTTCAGTATACAGTTTCTGTTTTCAGTTGGTAGCACTTTAACGGGCCAATCCCCTTACTGTCAACCTTTCTCCAACGTCAAACGCGTTTGTTTTCTTATACGCCCAGTAAATCATCCATACCAAATACGCCTACTTTCCCTACCAGCCACTCAGCGGCAACGACGGCCCCTAATGCAAAACCCTGGCGGTTATGGGCGGTATGTTTGATCTCAATGGAATCGACCGCGGATTCGTAGGTTACGACGTGCGTACCCGGCACTTCCCCCTCCCGCAACGCTTTGATGGGCAAGGTACTACGTCCATCGCCTTCTTCCAATGCCCATTGGGACAGACGGTGATTCACCTCTAAAATGCCTTCAGCCAGGGTAATGGCCGTACCACTCGGAGCGTCTTTTTTATGGATGTGGTGAATTTCAGTCATCTCCACCTGATATTCCGGGTACGGACTAATCAGTTTAGCCAACTGTTTGTTCAGACGGAAAAACAGGTTGACACCAATGCTGTAGTTGGAAGCGTAGAAAAAGGCTCCGCTGGTTTTAGCCGTGAGGGCTTCGATTTCCGAACGATGTTCCAGCCAGCCCGTGGTACCGCATACGGTGGGCAAGCCCTGTCCGATCGAATCCTTCAGGTTTTGTAAGGCAGCCGTGGGGTGACTGAATTCAATCACGACATCGGCCGTAGCGGGCGAAAAGCTGGCAAAATCAGCCCGATTGGTTTCGTCGATCCGACCTACAATTTCGTGGCCACGTTCAAGGGCAATGCCTTCAATGACTTTGCCCATTTTTCCGTAGCCCAGGAGTACTATTCGCATGGAAATGAATTTCAGGTTTGCTTTTAGGTAGTTTTTGGTTTGAAGCGTTTTAGGTTTAAAAGTTTAAGGTCTGTGTAAAACTCAACCCTTAAACTTCAATTCCGTCCAAACCTTAAACGATGGATTATTTCAACGTAAAAACAGCCGTGACCCCCATAGGCGTGCTCACGTAATCGGTCTGCACGCCTGGTTTTAGCCGGAATGAAATATCGTCGGTATTGTCAAAGGTTTTCAGGTGAGCCGTAACGTTCGCTTCCACGAGTTGAAACGCGTAAAGCACTACGCAGCCGATAATGGATAAATCCCGTTGTCGACGGTAAAAAGATGTTCTTTGCCTTAGCTGGTCTTGATTCAAAGCATTGTAGTACGTACCTCCAATAGTGACAGGCACCGTTGTAACCTTTTGATCAATGAGACTTTGCCAGGCCGTTATGGACTGTTTGTATCGGACCTGATTCCAGTGAATGGCGTACCCCAATGCACCAAATCCCCCGTATATGATGGGAATGGTCCAGTACTGCCGTACGTAAGCCTGCCCCCAACCTGGTAACGCCAGCGAACGATACGTGGCGTACTTGGGAACAATGTTCAGGGGTTTTCTAAGCTTTCCTTTCGGCTCGGGAATGGATTTCGTCAGCGAATCAACGCCTACGCGGGCAATCTGTACCGAATCGGCTTTCTGGGCTAATGCGGGTCTTACCAGTCCTAAAAACAATACGAAATAAATCAGAAACCTCATGGCGATTGATAAATGAAAGGCCAAAGAACGCTCTGATTTACTTCGTATCACTTCTAAAAACTGTTAAATATTCTTAGGATAACTCACCCAATACACCCAGGATTCGATCCAGATCTTCCTGATTGGTAAAGGGAATACGGATTTCACCTTTGTCTTTTTCATCGGACTTAATGGAAACCTTTGATCCGAAGTACGAGGAAAGCCGAAACTGAAGATTACGGATTTCCTGCTTTAAAGGCACTTTTTTGGTTTTATCCTGAGCCAGTTCCGGATTCTGGATTTTCCGGACCTCTTCTTCTACCCGCCGTACCGACCAGTCTTCGTCAACAATGCGTTTGAACAGGCTCAGCTGCGTATCCACATCGTCGATGTTGATGATAGCCCGGGCGTGGCCCATGGAGATTTTATTATCCCGCAAAGCCGCCTGAATCACCGGTGGTAATTTCAGTAGACGAATGTAGTTGTTCACCGTCGTCCGGTTTTTACCTACGCGATCGCCGAGTTCTTCCTGTCGCAGGTTACACTCCGAAATCAATCGTTGGTAACTCAGAGCAATTTCGATGGCGTTCAGGTTTTCCCGTTGAATGTTCTCGATTAGAGCCATTTCCAGCATCTGCTGGTCGTTGGCCGTGCGAACGTACGCCGGAATGTGCGTCAGACCGGCCCGTTTCGAAGCCTGCAAGCGACGTTCACCCGAGATGAGCTGATACTGCTCACGGCCCAATTGACGAACCGTAATGGGCTGAATAATTCCCTGAATACGAATGGATTCGGCCAGTTCCGCCAGCGACTCTTCGTCGAAATGCGTACGGGGCTGAAAAGGATTCGTTTCGATAAAGTTAACATTGATCTCGTTCATGGAGCTAATGTGCTCCAGAGCCGACAACGGGGTTGCACTGGGTCGGCTGTTGTTCACCGAGTCCGAATCCTGCAATAAGGCTCCCAGACCGCGTCCTAACCCAACCCTTTTTTATTGGTGTTATTCATGTCGTCACTGCTTAGGGTTCAGGCGAGTACCTAAACGCCCAACTCTTCTCAATCTATGGTTACTAAGCCGTTTTTGGTCAGAATTTCACGGGCCAGGTTCAGGTAACTGATGGCTCCTTTGGAATCTGCGTCGTGAGCAATGGCAGGCACCCCAAAGCTGGGCGATTCGGAAAGACGGATGTTCCGGGGAATGATGGTATTAAAAACCATATTCTGGAAGTGAGCCGTTACTTCATTCACCACCTGATTGGATAACCGTACCCGCAGATCATACATCGTCAACAGAATTCCCTCGATACTCAGGTTGGTGTTCAGTCGCGTCTGAATGATCTTGATCGTGTTGAGCAACTTCCCTAAGCCTTCCAGAGCGAAGTATTCACACTGTACGGGAATAATGACGGAATCAGAAGCCACGAGGCTGTTGATCGTAATTAAGCCCAGCGAAGGCGAACAGTCGATAATGACGAAATCATACTCATCGCGAACAGAAGCCAGGGCTTCTTTCATTTTTTCTTCGCGGGTTTTCAGATTGATCATTTCAATTTCCGCCCCAACCAGATCAATGTGCGAGGGAATCAGATCGAGGTAATCAATTTCGGTCTGAATGATGATATCGGATACGTTAATTCCATCGACCATGCATTCGTAGATGGAATTTTCAATTTCTTTCGGATTGAACCCGAGTCCCGACGTAGAGTTAGCCTGTGGGTCAGCGTCTACAATCAACGTGCGGTACTCCAGGGTTGCCAAACTAGCGGCGAGGTTGATCGTAGTGGTGGTTTTCCCGACTCCCCCCTTCTGGTTGGCAATGGCAATGACTTTGGCCATAAGTAAACTCAGTGCGTTAGAATTTCAAAGATGCGAACAAACCACCGGATTGCCTAGCAAATGTTCCACGAAGTTTCACGCTAAAAGTTTTTCTTGAAGCAGGGGTAGAAACTCTTATTGATTGTCAGTGCCTTATTAAGCAAAGTACCCTAAAAAAATAAGTAATCAGGCGATTTGTCGGGCTTTGGGCCTCCTCAACCCCATACTTTGGTGCCTTCCGTACAGTTCTTGCACATCTCAATTTCCGAACGGCTTCGAATCAGGGAAGCCCGGAATTGTTCGTAAGGTTTGGACTTCCATAATTGCTTGAAGGAATCCTGCTTGAGGTCGCCCAGTCGGTACTCGGCATCTTTATCAAAACAGCAGGGTACTACCAGCCCGTCCCAGGTAATCACGCAGCTGTGCCACATTTTCCAGCAGTGATCCACGAATTTGTTTTTGATGCGGTACGTACCATCCGTTTGTTTGGCGTAGCGGGAGTATTTGTCAATGGTCGGAATTAGTGGATCCCCTCCTTCGTAATCGTAGATCTGGGCCGTTTTCAATCCGACTGCATCCACGCCAAGTTCAGCTGCCAGCTTTTTCACGTCCTCAATCTGGTGCTCATTGGGCTGCACGACCAGAAACTGAAAAATGACGTGGGGCGTCTGCGACTTCAGTTCTTTTTTCCACTTGAGAATATGCTTCGTCCCCTCGATAACTTTATGCAGCTTCCCGCCTACGCGGTACTGCTGATACACATCCTGGGTGGTACCGTCGATGGAAATGATGAGTCGGTCGAGACCGCTTTCGACCGTTTTCTTTGCGTTAGCGTCGGTCAGATAATGAGCGTTGGTGGAAGTCGCCGTATAAATTCCCTTCTGGGAAGCATACTGCACCATCTCCAGAAATTGCGGATGCAGGTAGGGTTCGCCCTGGAAATAAAAAATCAGGTACAGCAATTCGGCTCCAATTTCATCGATCGTACGCTTGAACAGATCCCCTTCGAGCATACCCGTGGGCCGGGTAAACGACCGCAGGCCACTCGGACATTCCGGGCAACGCAGGTTACAGGAGGTCGTAGGCTCAAAGGATAAAGCAATGGGCAAACCCCGATGCACGGGCTTTTGGGTAATCTTCGATTCGATATAGCTCGATACGACTTTCAGTCCGTTCCAGACTCGCCGGGCGGTGAGTTTGGAGGCGAAATTCAGTCCATCGCTAAGGTTACGGTTGATCATACGGTCAGCTAAAAGGCCGGACATGGGCCGGCTACTCCCCATCGGCAAACTCTCTTTTCTCAGTATTTATTCCCGACAGGCTCCGAAATTTCCAGTTAAGGCAAATCCGTCAACGTTTTCATGAACGCAACCAGATCGGATTTTTCCTGAGCACTCAGGTGCAAAGGCTCAGGCGAAAGGGTCTGATTGGGGACGTTCAGTCCAATACCCAGGCCTCCGCCCCGATCATAAAACTCAACAACTTCCTCCAGGGTTTGAAATACGCCATTGTGCATGTACGGACCCGTATGCTCGACATTACGGAGCGTCGGCGTTTTGAAGGCATAACGGACAACGTCGAAATTAGCGATGACACCCGCTCCCCGATCCGTATCCAGCCGAGGGTTTGATAAATCCGCGTTGGCAGGAACGCCCAGTACTTCCACATCCGAATGTTCATACGAAGGCGGTAACATGCTGTTGGTCAGGGGCAAAAAATGGCAGGTGGCACACTTCGCTTTTCCGGCAAACAGGTTCAGTCCGCGTTTTTCTTCCGGATTCAGGGCTGCGTCGTTTCCCCGCATGTACTGATCAAAGCGGGAGTTGAGCCGTTCCAGAGACCGCAAGTAGGCGGCCAGAGCATTCATTACCTGCGGCGGATTTAATTCTCCGTACGCTTTCTGAAAAGCTTCCTGATAGGCTTTATTTTTTGAAAGCTTGTCAACCGCCGAGGCCAGCGAAGCATCCATTTCCAGCGGATTCCGTAGCACATCCGCAATCTGCATTTCCAGGGAAGCCGAGCGAGCATCCTGAAACAGCGTAGCCTGTAACGCAGCATTCCAGAGCGTAGGAGCATTTCGGGGTACGGACCCATGGTTGCCCATGGCCATACTCTTCGGCAACCCATCGGTGAACGCTCGCCCCGGCTGATGGCAGGTGGCACAGCTCCGCTGTCCGTTTCCGGAAAGCAGGGGTTCTGAAAACAGTTTCTGTCCCAGAGCAATCCGTTCTTCCGTAGCCGTCCATTCGGGATGAGGACTGTACAGCTCGGGCCGGAAAAGCTGTTCGTCAAAAATCCACCAGGCCGTGGGTATTAGGAATCGACCGTCATCTTCCAGCGATTTAATCCCCAATTCCTGCTGGTACTTTTCCAGGGCTTTACACAACGGTCGCAGTCGCTGCGTCAGAAAAGCCGAACGGTCCAGGTTATCAAATTCAGTCTGTAAGCTTTGTTTGGTCTCTGCTAATAACTTCTGAATATCCGGCACATCCTCGTATTCTTTCAGCAAATCCTCACAGCCTTCCAGCGAAGCAATTGCTTCCGGGAGCGAATACCGTACCGTCGGCGAATCGTAGCCTGTCATACCCAGCGTCGCGATGCGGGCTAGTTCGAGCCGCATGGCATCCCAGAAATTAACCTCTTTAAGTTCGTTGAGCCAGGGATGTTTCCGTAGGAGTCCGGCATTGATCGTTAATTGCTCGCATTCCTGCTGTAATTCATCCAGTCGAGTGGTATCTAATCGTGGAAAAATGATCGATTCGATCACCTGAAACCCCTGGGGTTCAATCAGGAGCTGATCTTCCATTTCCACTTCATCGACGGGCGGACCATTGATCTGACGAGCCATGACGGGATCGTAGCCTTCTACCAGCCACTCAATTCGTTTATAAGCCAAACGAGCATTCAGAAACGACTGGCGGGAATTGACCGTATCCAGCGGGTAACTCAGTTCGAGGCGTTCGGCTGTTCGTTCAAATTCAATCAAACGTTGTTGAAAACGCGTTTTAACATCTTCCACACGGGTCTGACTGTGCCAGGCGGGCAAAGTCGGTAAGAGTACGATTCCAATCAGAATAATCCACCAACGGGACATAGAGACAAGGGGGTTTGGGAAGGATCACCAGGTTTTTCACTCAAAAGTACCGCTCTTTTTCAGGATTTTCTTTCTTTTTCTGGCGGGACTTTCATTCAAAAGCATTCTACCGCTCAGGAATTTCCCGATCATTTTTAGTAGTTAATTCCTGGATTTTCGCCACATTTCCGGGGTATTCAACCTCTTTTTAGGCATGCATTCGGATCGTTTATATCAACTGGCCCTCTGGCTTACGCCGGGCGTAGGCGATATGCTTACCCGCTTGCTGATGGCCCATTGCGGCTCAGCAGAAGCGGTTTTTAAACTTCCTCCCGGAAAACTTCAGAAAATACGGGGTATTGGTGATTTGCTCTCGCGAAACATCGCCGCCAAAAGCACTTTTGTCCAGGCCGAGCAGCTACTCGAACAAGCCTTACGGGAGGCTGTTGAGATTACCGCTTTCAATGAAGAGGGCTATCCGCAACGGCTCAAATCCGTTTACGACGCACCCGCTCTGCTTTTTTCAAAAGGAAAAGGCTCGGTCAATCCCGTACGAAGCGTAGGCATTGTGGGTACACGGCGAGCCAGTGAGTACGGAAAAAAAATTACCGAAGAAATTGTTGAACAACTCGTTCCCTATCGGGCGGCTATTATTAGTGGACTGGCCTACGGAATTGACATTACCGCTCATAAGGCGGCTTTGAAACACGATTTGCCCACGTTTGGAGTCATGGCGAATGGCCTGGATCTGGTCTATCCCGCTGTGCATCAGAAAACGGCTTTACAAATGCAGGAAAAAGGAGGTCTTTTTTCGGAGCAAACCCTGGGTACGCAACCAGACCGCCGTTTTTTTCTGGACCGTAATCGCATCATTGCCGGACTTTCGGACGTAGTCATTGTCATTGAATCGGCGGTTAGAGGCGGGGCAATGGGTACTGCCGAATACGCCAATAACTACAACCGGGACGTTTTTGCGGTACCGGGCAACCTGACCAGCCCAAATTCAGAAGGATGCAACTCCCTGATTGCCCGCAATAAGGCCACTATTTTTACCAGTGTACCGCAGATGATTGAGACATTAGGCTGGCAAGAAAATGGGGAGCCATTGAAAATGCCAACCCTGGATTTAAGCCGATTTTCGCAGGAAGAAAGTCAGATTATTCGCCTTTTTCGTGATTCAGGAGCCATGCACGTAGACGATCTGGCCTGGAAATCGCAATTACCTATGTCCCGACTGGCTTCCTTACTGCTTAATCTGGAATTTCAGGGATTCATTAAAAGTTTGCCGGGAAAAGTATACGGTTTGGCCTGAGAAGTAAGTTGAAAGTTTGAGTAGGTTTGAAGTTTAAAAGCACAACATCCCCATCCGACTAGCAAGGTCTGGTCTAACCGATTTATCTTTTCCAGAACTACTCAACTGGCTAGTTCATACCACTGTAAAGCTCAGAATCTATTAAAACTTTGACTCATTACGAACAACTTGGCGTTTCTTCCCGGGCATCCATTGAAGAGATCAAGCGAGCGTACCGAAAGCTGGCCGTAACCTGGCATCCGGACAAAAATCCCGGTCAAACCCAGGCAGAAGAGCGTTTCAAGGCTATCAATGAAGCCTACCGGGTACTTTCCGATCCGGCTCTCCGAGCTTCGTACGATCTAAAGCTTACCTACGGAACTCAGCCCCCCGTTACGCCGCCACCGCCGCCCAGACCCCGCCCTACTCCGGTGCAGCCACCACGACCTACGGTTCATCGCTGGCTGATTCCGGGCATTGGCTTACTGGTTGTATTCGTGGCGTTGGGGGTGGTTGCTTTTCAGCAATACGAACAGAAACAAGCCGTAACCGAAGTAGCGGATGCCACCCGGTTGCTAGTCGATGAAGATACGACCGCAGCGATGGGGAAACTTAACGAGGCCATTCACCACGACGAAACCCTTACTTCGGCTTATCGTCTGCGAGGACAGGTATTATTGCGGTTACGAGAATTTCAGACGGCCTATCCGGATTTGTTGCGAGCCTCGCAGGAAGATCCTTTCGATGAAGACTTGTACTTTAATTTGGCTACCTGTAGCTATTACCTGAAGAAGTACGCCCAGAGCCGCTCGCATCTCAACAAGGTACTGACGCTATCCCCTCAAAATGGCAAAGCTCTGACCATGCGGGGAACCAACTTCTGGCTGGAAAAAGATTCCTTGCAAGCCTGTGAAGATTGGCAAAAAGCTGCCAGTTTGGGCGAAACGGAAGCGAAAACTTTGGTTCATGACTATTGTAACCTACGATGATACGATCATCGTTTATCTTAGACAGCATCAGGTGCGTTTTCCGTCCCGCTGAGACGGCTGGTGTTTTAGTCCGTATCGCGAACACCGCTCACTTCCTTTTGCTCGGTCCACCGTATTGCTAAGGGATTAGGCGGCTTGAGCCCGCCATGGAATGGGATAGGACGGGGATCGGTTTATGTCGTCGACTATGCTAATACACTAATAAATATCAGAAGATGAAAACCCCTCCCGCCTATCACCGCGTAACGACCTACGATAGCTGCAATGCGGTGGGCTAAAGCAGGCTATCGTTAGTCGTGGAGTGGCTGATAGGCTACCGAATAGCCGTGTATGCGGCCCCAAACTTCGTCTAGGTGAATAACGACCTTCCAAAGGAGCCACAGATCGTTAAATAGAAAGAGGTTACTAGCTCTCCGTGTTTACTAGGACCGAATTCTACACTGTCTAGGAAAACGTAAATAGATAGAAATAAACGATCATTACTGCCGCCACGTATCAGGCGATTGTCGCCACTCCTTGAGTGTATCTACCTGATCGTCGGTAATATAACCCAGAGGTACGGCAGCTTCTACTAGGGCATTATAGTTACTCAAACAGTGAAGCGTAACGCCTGCCTGCTGGAAATTTTGTTCGGCAACGGGAAAACCGTAGGTAAAAATAGCCGCCATACCCACGATTTCAGCTCCGGCGTTTCGTAACGCATCTACGGCTTTCAATGAGCTTCCACCCGTCGAAATCAAATCTTCAATCACGACGACTTTCTGACCCGCTTCCAGACGACCTTCAATCTGATTGCCCATGCCATGTTCTTTCGGTTTCGGACGAACGTATAGAAAGGGTAAGCCCAGCACATCAGCCACCAAAGCTCCCTGCGGAATACCCGCTGTGGCAACTCCAGCAATGGCTTCGACACCCGCAAACTGGGTTTTGATTGCCTCAGCGAGTGCTTCTTTGATGTACGTACGAACCGGAGCCGAAGAAAGCGTAACCCGGTTGTCGCAATAAATGGGTGATTTCCAGCCCGAAGCCCAGGTAAAAGGCGATTCAGGACTTAGACGTACAGCTTTTACTTCCAAAAGCATTTCAGCCACGCGGGCTGCTACAGTTGATTCCATGGCACAAAAATAAAAGGAAGTTGCGGGGTTCCAGCAACCAGCGTTGGCTTCTAAAAATAATCCATACCGGAACGCAGACTATTCCTTCCGCGTTGTAGGCGGGTCTCCGGTTTTCGTCGTATCCAGGCGATACTTTGTAGATTCGAGGATAGAGACTTTCGCAACATCGCTTACTTTTGTACCATTAACCATTAGAGAACTCCTGCATGGTCCTGTTTATCAACGACCGTCCCGTTAAGCTGACTGATGCTCAGCGATCTGATTTACTACGGGAAAAACGTGACTTTGACGTGGTGATTGACACCCGTCTTGAAGTTATTAAAACCGAAAATTTACACGGTCATGTACTTATTCTCAACGCTTCGCTGGCCACTACGGAGCGTTTAATGGATCTTCTTCACGACGAACACCCGGCAGCTCTGCAAAGCATTCTGTTACAGGTAGCCGATCAGAAGGCCGCCGAAGGAAGATTGAAAAATTACTTCAAAGTGGTAAAGGCAGCTGGTGGCGTAGTCTTCAAAGACGACAAAATGCTGTTGATCTACCGCCTCAAACGCTGGGACTTACCGAAAGGAAAACTTGATCCGGGCGAGAAATCGAAAGAAGCTTCCTTACGCGAAGTGGAAGAAGAAACGGGCTTACAGGCAGAACTGGGCGAGAAAATCTGCACCACCTGGCATACCTATACGCACAACGGCAACCGAATCCTAAAGCGTACGAAGTGGTACCGGATGACTTGCCTTGACGACCAGCACATGCAACCTCAGGAGGAGGAACACATCGAAAAAATTGCCTGGATGACGAAAAAAGAAGTCCAGAACGCCATGGTCGATTCTTACAGCTCCATTCGCTACGTTTTTGACCGGCTTTGGAATAGCGTATCGGTTTAATAACTGGTACCGAAGCACATACAAGGTAAAAGTCCCGAAGGCAGCATGGCTTTCGGGACTTTTTTTTCGATTTTTTTATCTGAGAATAAGCTCGATTTACATCTTTAGCGTTTGGCCCGTTCATACTGTGGAACCCAGGCTATATCGTCCCCTAACACTTTAGCGGCATGCAGGGGAAAGTTGGGGTCACGGAGCGATTCGCGGGCGATTAAAATAAGATCGGCCTGCCCATTTTCGAGAATAGCTTCGGCTTGTTCCGCTTTCGTAATGATGCCTACCGCTCCGGTCAGCATACCGGACTCTTTTTTGATTTGCTCGGCAAAAGGTACCTGATAATTCGGTCCAGCCTGAATGCGGGCGTAGGATACTAAACCGCCCGAAGAGGAATCGATTAGGTCCACTCCTTTCGTTTTCAGTACTTTCGCTAGTTGGACGGACTGCTCCACATCCCAACCGCCTTCGGCCCAGTCACTCGCCGAAATCCGGACAAATACGGGTAATTCCTGCGGCCAGACCGTATGCACGGCTTCCAGTACTTCGAGTAACAAGCGAATCCGGTTTTCAAAACTTCCACCGTAATCGTCCGTTCGCTGGTTACTTAAGGGCGAAAGAAACTGATGAATCAGATAGCCGTGAGCCGCGTGAATCTCGATCAGTTCATACCCTGCCCGAAAAGAACGGCCGGCGGCTTCTTTAAAATCGTTGATCACTTTCGCAATACCCGCTTCGTCCAAGACCGTGGGAACGGGTTCTTCTTCCCGAAACGGAATAGCACTGGGGGCTACGGTTGTCCAGCCGCCCTCTTCCACAGGGACCTTGCCTTCTCCTTCCCAGGGACGACGCCCACTGGCTTTCCGACCGGCATGAGCCAGCTGAATCCCCGGTACTGCTCCCTGCTGGCGAATAAAAGTGGTAATCTGCTGAAGTTTATCGAGATGCTCATCCTGCCAGATGCCCAGATCCTGGGGTGAAATACGCCCCTCGGGTGAAACGGCCGTAGCTTCCTGGATAATCAATCCGGCTCCGCCGATAGCCCGGGCTCCCAGATGCACCAAATGCCAGTCGTTAGCAAAACCATCGACGGCCGAGTACTGGCACATGGGTGAAATGGCAATCCGATTGCGAAGCGTAATTTTTTTTAGCGTTAATGGAGCAAACAAACGTGACATATTTCCAATGTTTTAAAATCCGAAGAAAGATCTGTCACTAAAAAAAATACGCCCGAAAAAGGTTCAGCATTCCTCTCTCGGCAAGCCGCGTATACATTTACTCCAATTCACTGACGGGATAGGGCAAATACTGATCTACCCTGGCCCCGTAGCGGTGCAGGTCACGGATGATGGTACTGGAAATGGGAGCCAGTTCCGGCGAACAGATCAGGAAAACCGTTTCTACGCCTTCGTATAAATCACGGTTTACCTGAGCAATGCTGTTTTCATACTCAAAATCCGTTGTATTTCGTAAGCCGCGTAACAGAAAAGTGGCTCCGTTGTCGCGGGCAACGCGGGCCGTTAGATCCTGGTACGGCACGACCTGGACCGGATCGTTGATGAACGTCCGCTGGATAGAGCGAGTCATGGGCTCCAGCGGGAAATGACGTTTTTTGTTGGAATTGTGGCCAATGCCAATGATGATTTCGTCGAACAGTTTCAGACCCCGCCGAACAATGTCTTCGTGTCCTTTCGTAAAAGGATCAAACGAACCGGGGAAAAAGGCAATACGAGGCATTCGGGCGATTGACGTTAAGCTTGTCAGGAAGAAAATTTAACTGATTAAAGTAACCATCCGGTGAGACGGGACCTGATCGGCGGATAGCTCGGGAATAGCAACAGACTCCGGCAGACCCAGCGTTAACTGAGCCAGGTAGGGCAGTAAGCCCTGGTATACATCGGATGCTTCGGTAATCTCTCCGAAAGCCCAGGCCTGTACCACTTCCGTATTGACTTTAAGCTCGTGCAACACGAACAGGATGTAGTAAATTAAATCAGCAGAGGCCCGGTATACAAAGCGGTTGCAATAATGCAGCCTTCCGTTCTGTAAATAAATTAGCGTAGCAGCCTGTTTTTCTACGTACAGCAACAGGCCTTCTTCCGTAATTTTTGTACTGAGTTGCAGTAAAATATCGACCTGGTGAACGATCTGAATGGTTTCAAACGGGTATACTTCCAGCAGCCATTCCGTCCAGCTGACTGGTAGGGAAAAAACGGTGACGGCTTCCCACGCTGGATGTACGGTGTGTTGTACGGATTCGTGACTGGTTACCAGTCCACGTGCCAGCGACAGAGCCCGGGCCGCATATTCCTTCCGAAACAACGAAGTAGGCACCAGGGTAAAGGACTGATTGGAAATAATGACCCGTACGGCTTTCCAGAACGTCTTTTGCGTCAATTCGTGCTCGCTGAGCAGACGTTGAATGGCCGTCAGGTACTCTTCTTCCGTGTTGACTTCCATCAGAGCATATTCGTCAAGCCAGAGGCAACGATTCCGAGCAGGATCGATGATACTGATTTGAAGTTCCTGCGATCCCAGTCCAAGTGTAAGAATATACGAACTGACACTTGTCAGCGAAAGGGCTTCCTGCCGAAAGTGGGTAGCAGCGGTCATCATCGAATGAGTATATAGGGATAAGGGGATTCAACACGATTCCGGCGAGCCAGGGTACCAACCCCCTCATCCCTGGCAGCCTAGGGCCGTCCGTCAGCGAACGCAGCCCGTACTACAAAGAACTTGGTTTCGCCGTCAAAGTCAAACTGAAAGAGTTTTTCTTCGTAATAAAGCGTTACCCGGCGGCCAGAGCGTAACGCTTCATTGATGGTATTGATCGTTGAATCTTTGCCCGAATCTACGCTAAATTCCCATTTTTCAGCATTCATCTGGCCTGTACCTTCAGAAAAACCGCCCAGTAGCAACTCGCCTTCCCAGGTTTTGAATACGTAACCGCGTTTGCTGAATCGAGTGATCGTTCCGGCTCGTTCGCCTTCTGAGTAATTAATGAGCGTCAATACCCAGAATACAAGAATGGTTACGACAAGTAAGCCGAGTAAAACTTTACCAAAGGTTTTCATGATAGGTTGTTTAATTACGTTTGGAGCACCAGGTGTGGGTGTTACCAGCCTTTTCTCCGCAGGGTTGTTGTGCGATAGTTCAGGGCCTGGTGCGGGGCCAAAGAAAAGTACGTTTATTGAATTTTGCTTATGCTTCGTGTTTTTTTCCTAGCTATCGGCTTAAAAAATATTGCCAGCAAAATTACTTGGAACGAATCGCCAGTACCGGATCCATCCGGGCGGCAATCCAGGCGGGTACGATGCCCGAAAGGAGTCCGATTGTACTGGATACGCCCAACCCAATCAGGATGTTTCGCAGCGAAAGTTCGATGGTTAGGGTTTCCTGCGGATAAAAAGTCAGTAGCCAGACGAGCACGATCCCCACCAGACCGCCAATCAGGCTTAAGAAGATGGCTTCAAACAGGAATTGAAATAGTATAAAGTAAGTTTTCGCTCCCAGCGATTTCTGAATGCCAATCAGGTTTGTGCGTTCTTTTACGGATACGAACATGATGTTGGCAATCCCGAATCCCCCAATAAGCAACGAAAACAAGGCAATAATGAGGCCTGCTCCGCGTAAGGCACTAAAGATCGTCTCGACAATGTTCTGAATGGCTTCGGGACGGTTGATGGAAAAGTTATCTTCCTGGTAGGGTTTAAGGCCGCGTTTGGTTCGCATCAGGCCCATTAGCTCGCCCTCAAGTTCCTGAAGTTTCTCGTCGCGGTCGTATCCTTTGATGGAAATATTCGGTTCGGAATACTTGGTATGAAAAAGTTTTGAAAAGGCCAGGTACGGGATATAGCAACGAATGTCGGGCTTACCGCCAATCTCAAACATACCCGTACCGATCCGTTCAATGACGCCGATTACCTGAAAACGCAAGCCTTTAATTTGGATGTAATTACCGACGGCTTCTTCGTAGGGAAACAAATTAGCCGCAATGTCGGCTCCGATCACCGCCACATTACGGGCGGCCTCTTCTTCCATGGGGCTGAAGTAACGTCCTTTTTCGACGGGTAAATCCGAAATCTGATTGTACTGATAGGTGATTCCCCGCACACCCGCCGTCATTGAATTATTCCCGTGTTTAAGCGTTTGTCCACCCCGCCCGTCCGAAATGGCGATGTACTGGGCATTCTCCAGATTACGTTCCAGAAAACGATATTCAGAAAAACTCGGAGCAGGGCGACGGAAGTATTTCCACCAGGCGTAATTCGGCTCGCTGTAATCCCAGGACCATTTGGATACAAACAGCGTATTACTGCCCGTAAAACTCAGGCTTTCCCGGATGCTGTTTTCCAGGGAATCGACCATTGTAAAAACGGCAATGATGGAAAAAATCCCAACCGTTACACCCAATAGCGAAAGGATGGTACGCAGGAGGTTTGACCGCAGGGCCTGCCAGGCGAAACGGAGGCTTTCGAACACTTGTCGAAGAAATTTCATACCGGGAATTCTTCTCGTCATTAGGGAAAATCTAAAGTAGAACGATCGCCCCGTCGGGTGCAAGCAAAATGTGGAGGAAAGGCCTGTTTTTCTGGGTTAAACGGCACCCAGCATTTAAAAGATTTTCACAAAAAATCCAAAAAAGCTTGACATTCGGTAGTAAGAAATTGCATATTTAGCCAAAACTATCTGGTATCTAGCTGAATTCCATGAAGTTATCCGAATTTAAATTTGATTTGCCGCAAAATCTTATCGCTCTTCACCCGGCCGAACGCGGCGATTCCCGGCTGATGGTAGTTAACCGGCAAACCAAGCAAATTGAACATCGAAAATTCGGTGACATTGTATCATACTTCGGCGACGGAGATACCATGGTAGTCAACGATACGAAAGTTTTTCCGGCCCGTCTCTACGGAAGCAAGGAAAAAACCGGTGCTCAAATTGAAGTTTTCCTGTTGCGGGAGCTGAACCGTGAACATCGCCTCTGGGACGTACTCGTTGACCCGGCCCGTAAAATTCGGGTGGGCAATAAGTTATACTTTGGCGACAGTGATCTGGTAGCCGAGGTGATTGATAACACGACTTCCCGGGGCCGTACCATTCGGTTCCTGTACGACGGTGATCACAGTGCCCTGATGAAGGCCATCCACGAACTGGGTGAAACGCCGCTACCGGAGGAAATCAAAAACCGTCGTAAAACGACCGATGAAGATCGCGAACGTTACCAGACGATTTTTGCCGATGATAATAAGGTAGGAGCCGTAGCTGCCCCAACGGCAGGCTTGCACTTTACCAAGAACATCGTCAAGCGAATGGAAATCAACGGAACGCAATTTACGCCCATCACTCTGCATGTGGGATTGGGTACGTTCCGTCAGGTTGACGTGGAAGATTTGACTAAACACAAAACGGATTCCGAGCCGTATTTCATTCCACCCGTTACGGCTGAGGTGGTTAATGCTTCGCTCGACGCCAATAAACGCGTTTGTTCTGTTGGAAATACCGTACTGAAAACGCTGGAATCATCCGTATCGGCGAATTCCCGCCTGAAACCGAGTGAAGGCTGGACCGATCGGTTCATTTTTCCTCCGTACGACTTCAAAATCAGTAATGCCCTGCTGACCAATCTACACTTGCCCGAGTCCGTACTACTGATGGGCGTTTGTGCCTTCGGTGGTTATGATCTCGTCATGCAGGCCTATGAGATTGCGATGAAGGAGAAATACAAGTTCTTTAGTTACGGTGATCTAATGTTGATTTTATAGCCAAAACCGGACGTGTACTAGCCATACGTCCGGTTTTTGCGTTTTTCTCTGCATGAAGCAATACGCCATTCTGGTGGCGGGCGGAAGTGGCAGCCGTATGGGTGTTGCCCTGCCCAAGCAATTTCTATCCGTTGCGGGTAAGCCTATTCTGGTTCATACGCTCGAACGGTTTCTGGCCTATTCTGCCGATCTTCAGATTATTCTTTGTCTCCCGGCCGATCAGCTGGCCTACTGGCAGGAGCTCAAACAAGCGTACCCCCTTCCCTTTAGGCACCCTATCATCGAAACGCCCGGAGGAGCGAGTCGCTTCCAATCCGTGCGGAATGGCCTGCAGCGTATTGAGGGAAGCGAAGGACTCGTAGCTGTGCACGATGGAGTACGTCCCTTCGTTCCGGTAGAGGTCATCGCCGAAAGTTTTCGTACGGCCGCTCAGAAGGGCACGGCGGTAGTATCCGTAGCCGCGAAAGATTCAATCCGACTGGTGCACAGCGAAACGGAAAACCAGGCCCTTGATCGTTCCCGATTACGACTGGTACAAACACCGCAAACGTTTCAGGTAGCTGTATTGAAGAAGGCGTTCGAACAATCCGAAAGTCCGTTATTCACAGACGATGCCAGCGTAGCCGAAGCAGCCGGATTTCCGATTTTCCTCGTGGAAGGTTCATACGAAAATATCAAAATTACGACACCCGAAGATTTATGGATGGCCGAAGCCATCCTTCAACGGTCCTAATTCAGGCCCACCTCTTCCTTTAGTTCATTAACTTTTCTTACAAAAAAATATTCCGCATTAGAATTTACTAATCTGATGTGGATAACTCTTGTTTCTGCCGAAAACATGAGTCAAAATCCTTATATTTACTGATTGCCCATTTCAGGGTAGCTTTTATTTTTTATATATTCCTTCCTCATACTAGCTTTATGCATCACACGTCTCCGCCTCTCTTACAAGCAGCTATCGCCTCGACTAGCCGAGGCCCGGTACAACGTTTTCTACGTAGTCAGATCCGGGTCTTTCGTCAAACGTCCCCCCGACAAATCATTAAGGATAATCTGCTTATCGCGATGGGAATTTTCACCGCTGCCATTGGGCTTCGCGGCTTTCTTCTTCCCAGCGAATTTCTGGACGGCGGAGTAACGGGTATTTCGCTGCTGGTTCGGGCACTGACGGGCTGGGATCTTTCCATTCTTTTGATTGCCTTTAATATTCCGTTTATCGTTCTGGGTTATCGACAGATTTCTCTGGGTTTTGCGATACGTACGCTGGTAGCCATTATCTGCCTGGCCTTGTGTCTCGCTTTTCTGCAGCTGCCCGTCTTCACGCACGATAAGCTATTGATTGCCGTCTTCGGCGGATTCTTTCTCGGGGCGGGTATCGGTATGTCTATTCGAGGTGGCTGCGTACTTGACGGTACTGAAATTCTGGCTCTGTACCTGAGCCGTAAGACAGGGTTTACGGTAGGCGACATCATCATGGCGATTAACGTCTGCATTTTTAGCGTCTCAGCGATCCTGATTAACGTTGAAACGGCTCTCTACGCCATGCTTACTTACTTCTCGGCTTCCCGTACCATTGAATTCATTATTACGGGTCTGGAAGAATATACGGCCATCACCATCGTTTCGGAAAAGAGTGAGTACATCCGGCGAATGATTGTGAATGAGATGGGTCGCGGCGTAACCATGTTCAAAGGACAACGGGGATTCGGCAAACGCGGCGAACGCGACGGCGATATTGACATTGTGTATACCGTAATTACTCGACTGGAAATTACACGGCTTAAAAATGCCGTCGCCAAAATCGATAATCAAGCCTTTATCGTGCAGCACAGCATCCAGGATACTAAAGGCGGAATGATTAAAAAACGAGCCTTTCACTGATCAGCTGCCAGCCCACCAGGCTGGCAGTTTTTCTATCCATTCAAGGATAACCGGACGTAACTTTTTAAGCAATTCTTTGCTTACTCTCCCCGAAGGATCTCACTCATTTTCAGCCCCACCCGATTTCCTAAAACTATTTATCGAAAAAAACGAAAAAAATAGTTGTTAAACTAAAATATTAGTTTAACCTTTGAAGCAAGGATACTTCTGCAAGACGGAAAGGTCTATAGTTTTGATCATTGAAGTATTCATTAAACGATGCACAATTATGGTTGAAAAAGAACTTACCCGGGCCGAGGAGCAGATCATGCACGTACTCTGGACACTGGAAAAAGGTTTTGTCAAAGACGTTCTAGATCAATTACCTGAGCCGAAACCGGCCTACAATACCGTTTCTACCATTATCCGGATTCTGGAACAGAAAGGCTTCGCAGGGCATACAGCCTATGGCAAATCGCACCAGTACCATCCCCTTATTACGAAGGAACAGTACCGGACGTTTGCCACCGAAAAACTAATGGAAGGGTATTTCGGCAATTCCATCGGCAGTTTGTTTTCGTTTTTCGTGAAGAAGAAGAAAGTAGAGCTTAACGAAGCTGACGATATTCTGAAAATGATTGAACAGATGAAGAAGCAGTAAACGTTGCTTTGCGTCCGTTCCGCTTCTACCCTACACGGGTAAGGGCAGCCCACACCCTCTATCCACCTTTAAACGACCGAAAGGCCACTCCAACGGTATGAATTGGTTGCACTATCTCCTGCAAGTAAATCTGTATTTGGCTGGTTTTTATGGGTTTTACTGTATCCTGCTTCGGCGGGAAACCTTTCACCAGCTTAATCGCAGCTTTTTGCTGGCAGGTACAGCACTGGCTTTCTTTATTCCCGCCATCCAGTCCGACTGGGTACGGAGCTGGTTTGTAACGCAGCAGGTCAATGAATCGATTTACGCCTATTATAATCCAGGGGTGGTATTCATTCGGCCTGATTACCTGGACAACCACGAATCGGTTCATCCACTCGCCTGGGGACACGTGCTGGCGGTCGTTTACATGTGTGGGATGCTTTTTCTGTTAGGCAAGTTCGCCTTCCAGCTCATGCGACTGAGCGATCTGATTCGGTACCGGTACCACCGTAAAGCGAATACGGCTTTTGCGTTTTTCAATCACTTTTTCGTCGGTAAAAATTTACCTAACCGACAAACGATTGAAGCCCACGAACGCGTCCATGTACGGCAGCTTCACTCCGCAGACGTGATCTTTTTTGAGTTGGTCGCCATTATCAACTGGTTCAATCCACTGGTTTACTTAATGAAGCAGGACATTCGTCTCTTGCACGAATACCTAGCGGATGAAGTGGCCAGTAAATGCGAACCCAGTCGGGCCGATTACGCCATGCTGTTATTTTCCCAGCAGTTTGGGGTCAATACGACGGATTTAGTTCATCCTTTTTTTAATAAATCGCTTCTTAAACCTCGAATCAGTATGTTACAGAAAACACCTTCCAGCACTGCGGCTCTGGGTAAGTATGGATTGATTTTCCCCGTCTTTGGGACCATGCTCTTTCTTTCAACCGCTTTTTCGGAGCAAGTAACGGCTCAATCCCAACCTGCTACGCCTGCGACTTCTTCGCAAAAGCCCGCAAAAACCAGCCAGCCCGCTCCCGACCCTGATGTGTATACCGTTGTTGATAAAGCAGCTGGATTTCCGGGTGGTCAGAGGGCTATGTATGATTTTCTGGCTAAAACCGTTAAATATCCGAAGCCTGCGGCACGAGCCAATGTCGGAGGAAGAGTGTTCACCCGATTCGTGGTCGAAAAAGATGGCTCGCTTAGTAATATTGAGATTGCAAAAGGCCTGGGTTTTGGTTGTGACGAAGAAGCTCTGCGAGTCTTAAACGCCATGCCGAAATGGGAACCGGGTATAGTTAAGGGAGAAACCGTTCGTAGCTACTACAACTTGCCGATTTTCTTTAAGATGGACAAAAAGAAAACAGCTAAAACTTCCAAGTAAAGCTTTGCTGCAACAGTGGCCATTTTCACGGGAATGCTTCCCTGATTGGTTCTTTTACGCATAAATTTGCTCCCCGCGACGTATACGATCTAGCGTAGTATACGATTTCATCCAATACTATTCTCTTTTCTGTAATTGGTACCCTTAGCGTAACACTTCAATTCACTTATCGCTATGATTTTCCGATTTTTACCTCTACTCCTGTTACTACTGGAGTGCCTGACAGGTATGGCCCAATCACAGCAGGAGCCCTGGGTACAGGCCCAAGAACATATTCGTCGCGGGGAGTATATCCAATCGGTTCCAATCCTACAAAAGCTTGTGGAAAGTGATAGTACGCAGGTAGAAGCCGCCCTGCAATTAGGCTTCGTACAACAGCGACTAGGCCAATTACCAGCGGCCCGTAAAACGTATGAAACCGTACTGAGACGTGATACGAGCCAGACCGAGGCATTAAATCAACTGGCGATACTATCCGAAAAGAACGCTCAGTATCGTCGGGCCTTGCACTATTACCAACGTCTTATCCAACTCGACACGACGAATGCGTATCTGTTTAAACAGGCTGCTGTCCAGTATAGTCGTCTGGAGCAGTTGGGTCAGGCCATTGCTTTTTACAATAAGGCGGTGGCTCTCAACCCACAGGATATTGAATCCTGGGGAGAGTTGACGCGGATCCATCTGGATATAAATGATGCCGCTCATCTAAAACTAGCGGGTGAATGCGTTGAGAAAGGCCTGACTATTGATCCCAATTCCATACGGCTGTTGCTACAGAATAGCCGGGTTGATTTCCGGTTGGGGCGATTTGCCGAAGTAATCACCAGTCTTCAGAAAACCATGGCTCAGGGTGATTCTTCGGCTTTTTACCAGCGAATGTTAGGGCGGGCGTATTACGAAATTGATAGTCTGGATCAATCCATTTTTACGTTCCGGCGATTACTGAATGCGGGGGAAGAAACGGAATACGTGTACGGCGGCTTAGGTACGGCTTATCTGCTCAAGGCTAAAAAGATTCGGCTCATTTTGATCTCAATGCCTTCCGTAATTTCAAACAGGCCATTCAACTGGCACAAACCCGGGTGCCTGACTACCAGATGGGCCTGGGAGATGTCTATGAGCTGGAAGGCAAACCTGCATCCATCAAACGGGCTATTAAAATCTACCAGGAAACCTTTAACCTGTCCGAACGTCCGAAGGCTCTGTACCGACTGGCTCAGTTGCACGATACCTATCAGGTAGATATGGAACTGGCAAAGACGTATTATCAGGAACTCATCAAAACCTGTAAAGTCATTGTGAGTAATCCCCGGAACGCCAGACCCATGGAAATGCTAGATTGCACGTATGCAACGCTGGCAGCAAATCGACTGGCTGAACTCAATAAGTTAACTCCCAACGCTACTGCTCCGCTGGCTCAGGATAGTGTTCAGGTAATAGCCGATACTACCAAAAACGATTAATCATTTTCCACTAAACCCTTTATGGCCCGTTCATTCGGGCTTTTTTCTCCATTTTTATAACTAAAAACTTAGTTTAAACTTATACACCCATGGAAACGTATCAAACCCTCGAAGACTATGTTTTTGCGAACCGCAATCAGGCCTACGGAGCTTATGAACTACGCCAGAGTATAAGCCAGTACCTCCGTTGGGCAACCGTAATCAGTATCAGCCTGTTTCTGGTACTCGCTTTAGCTCCCGTACTTTTTGCTCGTTTATCTCCTTCCAGAAGTTCGGTTTCTGCTCATCTTACGCCGGTAAAAGTAGATCTTGAAACGCCTGAGATTCCCCAAACACCACCTACTCTGCCTCCACCACCCGCTCCTGACGTTCCTCAAACGAACACGTATGAACTTAAACCCCCGGTTGTAGTCGCTGATGAGCAGGTCCCTGACGATTCATTTCTGGCAACCCAAGAGCAGTTGCAGGTCCATCAGGCTGGTTCGCGGACATTTCTGGAGGGTAATGATCTGCCTGCTATTGTAGATGTCACGGAAAGTTCCGGGAAAAAGGAGGATCTGATCGTAGAAGTCAGTCCTAAGGAAAGTAATGAAGTGATGCTAACAGTCGAAATCCAGCCAGAATATCCGGGTGGAATGGAAGCGTTCAATCAGTATTTACGAAAGAATCTTCGTTATCCCACGCAGGCCCAGCAGGCCAACGTGAGTGGCAATGTATATCTCTCGTTTGTGGTCGAAAAAGACGGAAGCATTACGCAGCTCCAGATTCTGAAAGGATTAGGTTTCGGCTGTGATGAAGAGGCTCAGCGGGTATTACAGGCAATGCCCCGCTGGAAACCCGGCCGCCAACAGGGTCGAGCGGTTAAGTGTCGGTTTAATCTACCTATCGCGTTCCGGCTTGAATAAGTTTTGTGTACTAGCTTATTAGGAAAAATAGTACGGAACAAGGGAAGAAACGGAGAGGTTTTTGTAGCCTACCGCTTCGATCGGACAATTGAACTTTACCAATAAAAAATTTTAAATAGTATATTCCGGTGTTTAGTGTAATTTAAATTTCTGATAATCAGTTGCTTTGTATTGTCGTTAATTGCATATTTGCCTCTGTAAATCAAATGGAATAATCCAACCATGAGTCTGTCTAAGCAAACACTCAAGAGTAAGCCTGTTACAAAGGTCACATTCACTGTTCCTTCTGAGCATTGCAATGGAGCTAAAGCAGTTGCCGTTGTAGGTGAATTCAACGGATGGGATGCCGATGCTACTCCTTTGAAAAAACAAAAAGATGGTTCTTTTAAAGGCACTGTTGAATTAACAACTGGCAAAGAATATCAATTCCGTTATTTAGTCGATGGCGAAGTCTGGATCAACGAAACTGAAGCGGATAAATTTGTTGCTAGTGGCATTTCTATGGAAGAAAACTCAGTGGTTGTCCTGTAATATACGGTACATCATTTTTCTGAATCCCCGGCTTTTTTATAAAGTCGGGGATTTTTTTGTTACAGCTTGCAACGTTTATGCCTGCTTTTGCATCCTTTATCCAGAAACCAAATCAATCACCAGCACGGAAGTGTTTTACAAAGAAAAAGTAAAAATTTTAGGTACCATGTATTGCAAAGTACCTAACAACACCTATCTTTGTAACATCAAAATAAGAACAGCGATACCGTTTAGTTTCCGTTCATCCCGAAGTGGTAGCATAAACTAAGTTTTTATCGTTGTTTTGAATCACCTCCGAACGTAAACTCCTTTCAGCCATGAAGTTCTTTGGTCTTGCATTCCGAAAAATTTCCTTCCTGTTGGTACTGCTGGGATTATTCAATGTCCAGGGTTTCGGTATGGGTACCCCCCACCGCTTGTATACGGGTAAAGGACTGGTTACCCAACTGGCCCGTAAAACCAGTACGCTGGTTCATACCAAATCCAACGAAATTCCAGCGAAGGCTGCAACTATTACTTCTTATCCGAAAGTAGCCCGTTCGTTAATGACGGTAATACTGGATTGGGCCATACAACTCTTTACGTCCCAAGAAGACGTAACTACGATACCATCGCAGAAGAATCGGACCCCTCAGGGCCGTTCGGTCTGCCCGACCATTTATCAGGTCTAACACTTTTTTTAGTTTTGGTTAAGGGTTATTTGGACAAAGCCGCTCATTTGAGCGGCTTTGCCTTTAGAAGCCCTATGTTCTTCCGTTTGATTTTAATTATATTCCCTTCCTATGAACTATCTATTTGTCTACGGTACCTTACGACGAACGGCCAACCATGCCATGCATGAGGTGCTGCAGCGGCAGGCCCAGTGGGTGGATGAAGGTTCAGTACCCGGAAAGCTCTACCTGATTGACTGGTATCCTGCTCTGACCCGAAGTCAGGATTCAGACGACCGGGTGAAAGGTGAGGTGTATTGGCTACCAGACCCAGAGCGTACCTTTGCCGAACTGGACTCTTATGAAGGGTACTATCCCGAAGACGAAGCCCATTCCGATTATTTACGACAACCCGAAACCGTGCAGCTTCTTGACGGCACCTCGGTTCAGGCCTGGGTATACATTTATAATTTGCCTACGATCGGGCTAACGCAAATTAAAAGTGGGGATTTTCTCAATCGTTAATACAAGCCGTTCTTCACCGCGTATACAACCATAGCTGCCGTATTTTTTGCCCCGATTTTCTCCATGATGCGAGTACGGTGTCCTTCTACGGTACGGTCACTGATGTACAGCCTTTCAGCGATTTCGGCGTTGGTTAGTCCACTGCATATGAGTTGCAGTACTTCCAGTTCGCGTTCACTCAGGGGTGTTTGAGAAGAAAAAGAAGGTTTTCTGGGCTTCGAGCGTTCGATCATCCGACGGTGCATCACCTTCGTCAGGAAAGCTCCGTAATAGTAGTTTTCTTCCATGACCGTCCGGACAGCTTTCACAACCTCGTCGGGATCGCTGTCTTTGATCAGGTAACCGTTGGCTCCCAGTTCCATCAGGTTGGTTACGAATCCATCATCATCGTGCATGGATATGATGATAATCTTTACCTCCGGAAAACGATTTCGCAGCTGTTCGGTGGTTTTAATACCGTCCAGAACCGGCATTTGTAAATCCAGTAAAACGACATCGGGTACCTGAAAGGCCAGTTGGGTGAGCAAATCCTGCCCATCCTGAGCTTCCAGGATAACCTCAATTGAATCGTAGGTTTTCAAGATATTGGCCAGTCCCCTCCGAAAAAGGGCATGATCATCGGCAATAGCTACGCGAATGTGGGAAGTACCACTCATAAGTAATCAGGACGTATGCAGCGGAATGTCAACGACGGTATGTGTTCCCTGACCGGGAGAAGTTTCAAACACGACATCCCCTCCTACTACGTTCAAACGGCTTTCAATATTTTTCAAGCCCATAGGAGTCGTTTGCTGCTGAACTTTCGACCAGTCGAAGCCCATTCCATTATCACTTAATGTAAAAAAAACTCGTTTCGGTTGGTACAGCAATAATACCTCAATACGACTCGCCTCGGCGTGTTTAAGGCTATTCTGGAGTAACTCCTGGGCTACCCTGAATAAAGTAAATTCAATGGACCGATCAAGGCGGTGTTCTTCTCCGCGGCACTCCAGTTCAATGCATACGTCGGGATGCGATTGCTGTAACTTTTCAACCAATTCCTGTAATACGATCACCAAACCCAGTTTTTCCAGGGCAGGTGGCTGAATCTCTTTGGTAATTCGCCGAACGTTCTTCACCGCCTCTTCGAGCAGGCGTTTGGTCTGTTCAGCACTCTGCAGCGATTCCGGACAGTTATCCAGATAACGGGTTACCAGCGAAAAACTCATTCGCGTAGCCGATAGCAGACTTCCTATATCTTCGTGTAAATCAGCTGCAATTCGCTGGGCTTCTGCTTCCTGCGAGCGAATACTGGCTTCGAGACTGCCTTCCAGGTACCGAATAAATGCTTTCTGACGTAACTGCTTTCGCCTGGTCATTACAAAAAACAGCAGACTCCCCAGACCCATGAGTACTGTAAATGTAATACCAGCCGCCAGCGTTAGCGGAAAGTCTTCTAAGGTGTGGTTCATGGATGCCTATTCTAAAACCAATGCCGGAATAATTCGCCTTACCAGGCTCGCTACCGATCGGATTGCCTTTGGGCTCTATACAGAAATAGCCAACGGCTCTCTTTTGATCCGTTTATTACTGAAAGCACCGGAGACTTCAGCGATCATCTCCTTGCTTACAACCGCTGGACTCATCGACGAGAGCGTCGTGTGACCCGCTCTTTTTTACTATGCGTATGGGAAAGTCCTGGGGTAGTTACAACTAATTTCGGCTAGACAAACTAACAATCAAGATTGGTTTGGGAAGCTTTTTCAGAGGATTGGTAACTAAAGATCGGTTTCCGGTTTATTCAGTTAGTAAATTTGCATGGATTCCGTATGGCCTCCAACTGGTTCCCTTAAAATCGGGGAAAAAGCCGGGTAAAATCAAGGGAAAATACCTAAGCACTACCACCTATTTTACTGCATTATTTTGAAAACAGTGGTTCAGTTTTTTGCGAAGGTCATCTCATAAACAGATTTGTTTTTCGCTACATAACCTGGGCGTTTGCTAGTAAAAGTAGTCAAATTTTCCGCACTTCGTATGCAACCACTCGCCGAACGCATGCGTCCCCGGACGCTGGATGAATACATTGGCCAACAGCATCTTTTAGGCACCAAAGCCGTACTTCGGCAAGCCATCGATGCCCAGCGGATTCCCTCTATGATTCTCTGGGGTCCGCCGGGTGTGGGTAAGACTACCCTCGCTACGCTCATTTCGCAGTCACTGAAAGTCCCGTTTTTTAGTCTTTCCGCCATTAATTCAGGCGTAAAGGATATTCGGGATACGATTGAATCAGCTTCTAAACAGCGATTTTTCAGTTCAGCCAGCCCTATTTTGTTCATCGACGAAATTCATCGCTTTTCCAAATCGCAGCAGGATTCACTGCTGGGGGCCGTCGAACGGGGCATTGTGACGCTGATCGGAGCCACTACCGAGAACCCATCCTTCGAGGTTATTCCCGCCTTGCTCTCCCGCTGTCAGGTGTACGTACTGAAATCGATTGAAAAAGCCGACCTGATTCAGATGATTGACCGGGCTCTGGCTCAGGATGAGTACCTGAAAGACCGGGACATTCGGGTCGAAGAATACGAGGCGATGCTGCAGCTTTCGGGGGGGGATGGTCGGAAGTTGTATAACATTCTTGAACTGATTACCAACTTCCAGCGGGCGGGCGAACCGCTGGTGATTACCAATGAACTGGTTTTCGAGAAAGTCCAGCAAAACATTGCCCTGTACGATAAAGGCGGCGAAGCCCATTACGACATCGCCTCGGCCTTTATCAAATCCATTCGTGGCTCGGACCCCAATGCGGCCATTTACTACCTGGCCCGGATGCTCGACGGTGGCGAAGATATTGAATTCATCGCCCGTCGAATTCTGATTTCAGCCGCTGAAGATGTGGGTCTGGCCAATCCTAACGCTTTGTTACTGGCCGAAAGCTGTTTCCAGGCGGTGAAAGTACTCGGCATGCCCGAAGCCCGTATTCCGCTGGCCGAAGCGACCATTTATCTGGCTACCTCACCCAAGAGCAATTCGGCGTACGCCGCTATCAATCAGGCTCTGGAGCTGGTTCAGAAAACCGGGGCTCAGCCCATTCCACTCCACCTGCGGAATGCTCCGACCAAGCTGATGAAAGAGTTGAATTATGGGAAAAACTATCAGTATGCCCATCAGTTCAAGAACAACTTCGTCGAACAGGAATTTTTACCCGAATCCTTAACGGGTACCAAACTCTTCGATCCGCAGGAAAACGGGGCCGAAGAGAAAATCCGTGAACGCCTCCGGGCCTTGTGGCAGGAGAAGTACGGGTATTGAGATAGATGGGAGTTTAAGGAGGTTTGAACAGGTTTAAAGTTTAAGATTTGAATAGGTTTAAAGTTTGAGAAAGGTTTGAGGTTTGGTAGAGGTTTGATAGAGATGTAAGCTCTAACATAGAAATATGGATTTGTATGTACAAACGTTCTATCCTTCGCCAACTTCATACTTTTAAAACCTAAACCATTTCAAACTTGAAACACTTTTCAAACCTCCTCCCCTCCTCAAGCCTTCACCACCTGAAACGCCAGCAGTACCCAGCCAATAATCAGGGCCGTACCACCGATGGGAGCGACGGCACCAAACACTTTGATTCCCGTAAAGCAGATCGTATAGAGCGATCCGCTGAAAATGATGACACCGATCAGGAAAGCCCAACCTGCCCAGCCCAATCCTTTCTCTACTGCGGGCAGCTGATTCATCAGCAAACCAATTGCCAGTAAGGCCAGTGCGTGATAAAACTGATACCGAACAGCCGTTTCAAAAGTATCGAAGCGACCGGTAGCTACGAGCATGGGTTTCAGAGCGTGGGCACCAAAAGCCCCCAATCCAACGCCCAACGCCCCCAATAAAGAGCCAGCCAGCAGAGCAAATTTTGCAGTCATAGAAAAAAATACGTTAAGTCAGAAATTTTACGCTATTTATGGCCGTATCCTACACAGCCTTTCTCAGGAAGGCGTAAATTTCGGATACGATCGTTACATTGTTTCGTAAAAGGTTACGAACCCGCCGAAGTTTTTATGGTTATGCCGTTTATGCTCAGCCGGATTCCCATGTCGTAACCCTCACTCTACTCACGTATGATTGCTGAAAAAGCTAGACTTTCCCAACGGGCAGACAACAAAGGATGGAAAAAGTGGGGCCCGTACTTGGCTGAACGCCAATGGGGTACGGTTCGCGAAGACTACTCTTCTAACGGCGATGCCTGGAATTTTTTCTCCCATGACGCCGCCCGCAGCCGGGCCTACCGCTGGGGTGAAGACGGAATTGGGGGAATCTCCGATAATAAAGGACACATCTGTTTTGCGTTCGGATTCTGGAATCATAAGGACGGTATTCTGAAAGAACGCCTGTTTGGATTGACCAACCCTGAGTCAAACCACGGCGAAGACGTCAAGGAGTTATACTACTACCTGGATTCGACGCCGACACACTCGTACATGAACATGCTGTACAAATACCCGCAGCAGGCCTTTCCCTACGAGCAAATTCTGGGCGAAAACCGTTCCCGCAACCGCGAACAGCCCGAATTTGAGATCATCGATACCGGCGTTTTCGATAATGACGAGTACTTCGACATGAACATCGAGTACGCCAAAGCCGATGAAAGTGATATTCTGATTAAACTGACGGTTCACAACCGCGGTCCCAAGGCAGCTCCCATTACGGTACTGCCCACGCTCTGGTTCCGGAATACCTGGATTTGGGGCTACGAAAATTACAGCGTTCGCCCCATGCTGACGGGGTACTCCAATTCGCTGATTGAAGTAAGCCACAAAATTCTGGGTAAGTACAAGTTGTACGTGGAAGACGCGGATGCCCTGCTTTTCTGCGAAAATGAAACCAACTTCGAGCGAATCTACAACAGTCCCAACTTTTCACCGTACCCGAAAGATGGTATCAACGATTACATCGTTTCGAACGGAAAACGGAAAACGGTCAATCCCAATAACATTGGTACCAAAGCCTCGGCTCAGTACACCAAAACGGTCCCGGCGGGCGGTAGCTTTACCATCCGGTTGCGGTTTTCAAATTACTCCAATCACGAACCGTTTACTGACTTTGATACGATTTTTCAGCAACGGATCGAAGAGGCCGATGAGTTTTACGGAGATCTGCAAAAGAACGTAAAAGACGAGGAGCTGCGGAAGATTCAGCGGCAGGCCTACGCGGGCATGCTCTGGTCCAAGCAGTTTTATTACTATAACGTCAATGAATGGCTCAACGGTGATCCGGCCATGCCCAAACCCGCTCCCGAGCGAAAGTTTGGACGAAACCGGACCTGGCGGCACATGTACACGGCCAACATCCTGTCCATGCCCGACAAGTGGGAATACCCCTGGTTTGCGGCCTGGGATCTGGCGTTCCACTGTATCCCGCTGGCTCGCCTTGACCCGGATTTTGCCAAACGTCAGCTGGCCGTCGTGTTGCGGGAGTACTACATGCACCCCAATGGTCAGATTCCCGCTTACGAATGGACGTTCTCGGACGTGAATCCGCCCGTACACGCCTGGGCTACCTGGAAAGTATACGAGATTGACAAGGAAATGAACGGCACCGGGGACATTGGCTTCCTCGAACGGGTGTTCCACAAACTGCTCCTCAACTTTACCTGGTGGGTTAACATCAAGGATGAACAGGGCAACAACATTTTCGGGGGCGGTTTCCTTGGTATGGATAACATCGGGGTATTTGACCGTTCGGCTCAGTTACCCCTGGGCGGCCATTTGGAGCAGGCGGATGGTACGGGCTGGATGGCCATGTACACGCTGAACATGCTCCGGATTGCCTGCGAAATTTCACTGGAACGACCCGCCTATCAGGATATGGCTTCGAAGTTTTTCGAGCACTTCCTGCACATTGCCGGAGCCATGAAATCGCTGGGTCGGGAAGAAATCAGCCTCTGGGACGAAGAAGATCAGTTTTACTACGATTTACTCCACATTCCCAACGGCCCGAGCATGTTGCTGAAACTCCGGTCGATGGTCGGACTGATTCCGCTGTTTGCCGTGGAAGTACTGGACCCGGATTTGCTCGATACTCTGCCCGATTTCAAACGTCGCGTGGAATGGGTACTGACGAACCGGCCCGATCTGGCTTCGCTGATTTCCCGCTGGTACGAACCCGGCAAGGGCGAAACCCGTTTGCTCTCCATCATTCGCGGCCACCGGATGAAGATGATTCTGAAACGGGTATTCGACGAAGCAGAATTCCTGTCTGATCACGGCGTTCGTTCGCTCTCTAAGTACTACGCCGATCATCCGTACGAGTTTCGAGTGGGGAATGAAGTGCTTCGCGTGGCCTATACGCCCGCTGAAAGTACGGGTTCAATGTTTGGAGGTAACTCCAACTGGCGGGGACCCGTGTGGTTTCCGATGAACTTCCTGTTCGTGGATTCGCTCTTGAAATTTCACCAGTACTACGGCGATGATTTCGAAATTGAATATCCGACCAATTCCGGCGAACTGGTAACAATCAAGGAAGCGGCTCTGGCCGTAGCAGCCCGATTAATCAGCATCTTTACGCCCGATCCGGAAACGGGGATTCGACCCTATCAGCGGGACTACAAGAAATTCAATACGGATCCGCATTTTAAAGATCACCTCCAGTTTTTCGAGTACTTCAACGGAAATGATGGCTCCGGACTCGGAGCAGCTCACCAAACGGGCTGGACCGGGCTGGTAGCCGAGTTGATTGAGTACGTGCATACACTCAAACAAACCGTCGAAGCGGCTCGGTTGAAACAATAGATTTTAGCGTATTAAAAACGGCTTTTCCTTCCAGAGAAGCCGTTTTTGTGTTTCATCGAATCCTGAATCCAACCACGTGTTCTAAAGATAACCCTTTAGGATAGGTAATCTGCAAACCGGCCTTAGTCTGGACCCAGCGAAGTTTTTGGGTACTGCCCAGGAGTTCTACTGCACGAATCGGCTGCTTCAGTAAACCTGCTTTCGTGCCCAGTGATTGAATGGTTAATATTTCCTCCGGCTTAGGAACGGTCATTCCGTAGGCGTATATGCTCCCGTCTTTGCCTCGCGTAAAGCGAAAATCTTTGGTACTAAACTGAAACTCGGCGTGACGTTTTCCCAGTTTTCCACCGGGCAAGTTTCGCAGTTTGGCGGGTTTATCTGGATTCTTTGGGTCTTTCACCCATTCTCCTTCACCGTATTCCTTCCAGGCGTGACTTCCGTAGATACCTTCCCCATTGATTCGCATCCAGGCTCCAATTGCTTTTAACATCCGGGCACTGCCGGCATCCATCCCGCCGTTGGGCGTGAGGGATACGCAGAGCGTCAGGTTACCATCCCGCGAGACATATTCCAGCAGGGCCCGAATCACCATTCCGGCATCGTAGTAAAAATCCGGTTGGTAAAACCAGTCGCCCACGGCCATGTCCGCCATCCAGGGCTGGTCGGTTTTGATACCCGGTGGATAACTTCCCTCAAAGGTTCGCCCCGCTCCCCGGTTCGTCGGAATAAACTTCACGATACTGAGTTTATCAAGCTTTTTGCCCCGACTGCCTTTGTTGTAAAAGTCAGCTACAATCCGGGCTCCGGCATCACTCCGATAGCCCGAACCACTTTTGTAACCGCTAAAAGGCTGGGTACTATTGCCATCGGTATAAATGAAATCTGGATCATAGTGATCGATTACGTCCTGGATTCGCAGGGCCCATTGCGTGGCGTACCAACGGGCGTAGGTCAGGTGATTACCAAAAACACCCTGATTCCCAAAAGCGATCGTGGGGATGGTAAAGGGCTTACCATCATGGACCAGACTGTCGTAGCGAATGGGAATCCCGTAGAGCCGACGCGGATCGAGTCCTTCCCACCATTTTCCCTTTCCATCGGCCAGGGTCAAGCTGCCGTCGTACGGTACACCCGCTTTAGGGCCGTTTTTATCGGCTCCAAAGGCATCCTGCCACCACCACCAGGTATACTCGTGGTGGAAGGCCACGCCAAAACGCAGGCCCTGTTTCTGTAATTCCTTTTTCCACAAAGCCAGAAAATCCTTTTTCGGACCTACGCGTACGGAGTTCCAAGGGTGGTACTGAGAATTCCACAAATCGTAGTTATCATGGTGCACGCCCACTACCAACGCGTAACGAAACCCGGCATCTTTATAGGCCTGGACCAAAGCCGCCGGATTCCAGTCGATAGGGTTCCACTGGTGAAGCACCTCTTTGTAGCCGAATTCCGACGGGTGTCCAAAACGTTTAAGATGATTTTGGTACGGCTCCGTACCTTCTTCGTACAAACGACGGGCGTACCAGTCACCGCTTTCGCCCGCCGCCTGCGGTCCCCAGTGAATGAAAATGCCCAACTTGCCTTCCCGCCACCAGTCTGGCTGACCGGGGTACTGGGCATCGATAGATTGCCAGGTCGGAGCAAACGGTCCCGTTGCGATGGGAAAGTCCATGTTCTCTTCCGGAAATAATTCCGGATTGTGGATAAATCCCAAGGCCTGCCGTTCAGTAGTGGGTATCGGTGGTACCCTCTGTTGAGTCTGAGCGATACACGACGACACCGTAAGCAAGAAAAGACCGAGTACATTTCTCATACCAGGAAAAAGGTTTAGAGCGTCCTTTCCTTAATAGAGCGATTTTTTGAAACCTGTACCTCATTTTGCATACGCAATCCAGACCAAAGCTTTTGCTGGAATCATTCCTTTTTCTTCTCCACACCTTCATTCAGTAATGTGGATAACTTTTATATCCTGTGGATAACTATGCTTCGCCAAACAAAATTTCCCTCTCAAAGCCCAAGACAAGCCGTATGAAAACGAAAAAGCGTCCATTTCCGAAGAAATGAACGCTTTTGAAAGCTGTGGATAACTTTAGGAATTAGTGCTTGAAGTGACGAACGCCGGTGAATACCATGGCCAGTCCGTTCTCATTGCAATAATTAATGGAATCCTGATCCCGAACCGATCCTCCCGGTTGTACCACCGCCGTAACACCCGCCTGATGAGCGATTTCTACGCAGTCGGCAAAGGGGAAGAAAGCATCGGAAGCCATGACGGCTCCGTTGAGATCGAATCCGAATTCTTTTGCTTTCGTAATCGCCTGTTTCAGGGCATCTACGCGGGACGTTTGTCCCACGCCACTCGCCAGCAACTGGTTTTCTTTCGCCAGAACGATCGTATTGGATTTCGTGTGCTTACAAACTTTCAACGCAAATTCCAGAGCCTTGTATTCGCTTTCGGTCGGAGCTTTCTCCGTTTTCGGCGACATTTCAGCGGCGGTTTCTGCTACCGTGTCTTTATCCTGCACCAATACACCATTCAACACCGTTTTGAACATGTGTTTCGTGGGTTGCACTACATTACGCTTGAGCAGGATACGATTCTTTTTCGATTTCAGCAGGTCCAGAGCTGCTTCATCGTATTCCGGAGCGATCAGAATTTCCATGAACAGTTTGTTCAGTTCTTCCGCAACGGCCATGTCTACTTTTGTATTCGTTACGATCACACCACCAAAGGCCGATACCGGATCGCAGGAAAGGGCGTTCAGGTACGCTTCTTTCGCCGTCGGAGCCGTGGCTACCCCGCAAGCATTGGTATGCTTGATGATCACGAATGTCGTATCCGTGAATTCGTCAATCAATTGTACGGAGGCATCCACATCAACCAGGTTGTTGTACGAAAGCTCTTTTCCGTTCAGTTGATCAAACATGCTTTTCAGATCGCCGTAGAACGTAGCCGACTGGTGCGGGTTTTCGCCGTACCGCAGGGAATTCTGGGGTAATTGCTTGAAGTTGAAAATATCAGCCGCCCGACCCGTGTAAGTTTGTCCGGCAAACCACTGATAAATCGCAGAATCGTATTGAGACGTAACGCCAAAGGCCAGCGTAGCAAAGTAGCGGCGTAATTCGAGGCTGGTTGACGCCTGGTGTTCCGAAAGAATGCGGAGCAGTTCGGCGTACTGGCTACGGTGCGAAACGATGAGTACGTCTTCGAAGTTTTTAGCCGCTCCCCGAATCAGCGAAATACCACCAATATCAATTTTCTCGATGATGTCTTCGTTACTACCACCCGCGGCTACGGTTTCTTCGAAAGGATACAGATCCACCACGACCAGATCGATGGCGGGAATTTCGTACTGTTCTGCCGTCTTTACATCTTCTTCGTTATCGCGACGGTACAGAATGCCGCCGAAGATTTTGGGGTGAAGGGTTTTTACCCGGCCTCCGAAGATGGAAGGATAGCTGGTCAGATCCTCGACGGGCGTTACAGGAATGCCCATTTCTTCGATAAACGACTGCGTACCACCCGTTGAATACAACTGTACACCCTGACGGTGCAGCGATTCTACGATGGGTGCCAGGCCTTCCTTGTGATAAACGGAGAGAAGAGCAGAAGTGATTTTTCTTTGAGACATTGGTCGGTCTATTAAAAACTCAGTTTCAGTATTCGAGTTTACAGTCTTCCGCAAAATCCGTCCTCCTTCGTCAGCACCGCGATTGCTTCAAACCAAAAAGACTATGAATAAAAAAACCCCGAGGAGAGCTCAGGGATTTTTTAGGGAGGTACCAAGCGGATTCGAACCGCTGTGGGAGGTTTTGCAGACCTCTGCCTAGCCTCTCGGCCATGGTACCTTGTGATTTTTCAAAAGCTTCTTTCGCTCTTGAGGCTGCAAAAATAAGGGGAAAATTAGCTGATTTCAGAAAAAGAGGTATTTTTTTTCTTCTTTTTCTGAAAAGATATTCCTTCTTTCTATCAGCAAGCTGATACAGAGCTATTTGCAACGAGACCTTTTGAGAGAGGGTACTAAAAAAGAAGGGCGAACCTTTCGGCTCGCCCTTGCTTTAGTAATTCGCGTCAGGAATTAGTTTCCACGTTCCATTTGCTCTTTCAGAGCAGCCAGAGCGTCGAGATCACCCAGAGTTGATTTTTCAGCAGAAGCAGAAGAGTTCGTTTTCTCTACCGCTTTTTGCGTTTTCTTCTTCTCTTCGGCTTTCACTTCATCCTTCACGTCGCCCCATACTTTCGTGTGAGAAACAACGATACGACGTTCTTCTTTATGGAATTCAATCACTTTGAAGTCGATAGACTCACCTACTTCAGCGTTCGAACCATCTTCTTTCGCCAGTTGCTTGATCGGAGCCTGTCCTTCGATACCGTAGGGCAGCTCAATCTGAGCAAACTTGTCAGACTTGGCAATGATCGTTCCTTTGTGTACGGATCCGATGGTGAAGACGTTCTCGAACGTATCCCAGGGGTTTTCTTCGAGTTGTTTGTGGCCCAGAGACAGACGACGGTTTTCAGCGTCGAGTTCCAGAACGACTACGTCCATTTTGTCACCCACTTTCGTGTACTCAGAAGGATGCTTGATCTTGCGAGTCCAGGACAGGTCAGATACGTGAACCAGACCATCGATTCCTTCTTCCATTTCGAGGAAGAGACCGAAATTCGTCAGGTTACGAACCGTTCCTGAGTGTTTCGTACCCGGAGCGTACTTCGACAGCAGCTCAGGACGAGTCCAGGGATCAGGCGTCAGTTGCTTGATACCCAGAGACATTTTGCGTTCGCTACGATCGATCGTCAGTACAACGGCTTCGATTTCGTCACCCACTTTCAGGAAGTCCTGAGGGTTACGCAGGTGCTGAGACCATGACATTTCTGACACGTGAATCAGACCTTCTACGCCCGGCTGAACTTCCAGGAACGCACCGTAATCGGCTACGTTCACGATTTTGCCTTTTACGCGGGCACCGGGTTCTACTTCGGCAGGAAGTGCTTCCCAAGGATGAGCCGTCAATTGCTTCATGCCGAGAGAGATACGCTTCTTGTCTTCGTCGAAATCCAGTACAACCACCTGAATGCGTTGGTCCAGTTTGAGGACTTCGCTTGGGTGGTTGATGCGACCCCAGGAGATATCGGTAATGTGCAGCAGACCATCCACACCACCCAGATCGATGAATACACCGAAGTTGGTCATGTTTTTGATCACGCCTTCGAGTACCTGACCTTTTTCCAGGTTCGTCAGGATTTGCTGACGTTGCTGCTCGAGGTCTTTCTCGATGAGGACTTTGTGTGAAACGACTACGTTATCATTGGCGTAGTTGATTTTCACCACTTTCACTTCCATACGCTTGCCAACGAAAACGTCGAAGTCGCGGATGGGTTTTACGTCGATTTGAGAACCGGGCAAGAAGGCTTCGATGCCGTAGATATCTACGATCAAACCACCTTTCGTCCGACGCTTCACAAAACCATCGATCACGAGGTCTTGATCCAGAGCCTTCTGAATATTATCCCAAGCCGTGATTACTTTCGCTTTTTTGCGGGAAAGAATCAGCTGACCATTGGGGTCTTCCTGATTTTCAATGTACACTTCCACTTCATCACCGGCTTTCAGCTCGGGCATGTCACGGAATTCCGTACGGGGAACCATCCCGTCGGACTTGAAACCGATGTTCAGAATTACTTCACGATCCGTAATTCCAACCACGGTACCTTTTACTACTTCTTTTTCAGCTACCTGGCTCAGCGTACCTTCGTACAGAGCAGCCAGTTCATCACGCTGAGCTTTAGAGTAACCACTACCAAAGCCACGGTTGTCCGCGTGATCCCAATCAAAATCAGTTACTTGAGGTTGTGCCATAAGAGATTTTTGGCTCGCCCTGGATACATCAGCCGACCGGGCGAAGCTCCGGCTGAATTTTAGTGAATCCGCTTTTTTCAAAACGGAAGGCAAAGGTAGTTATTTTTCCTGATACTGAGCGAGTAATCTCCTAAAAAAATAGCTAGTCGTCCTTTTCGTTTTAAACGCCTCCGTATCGTCTTTCCTCGTCTCTCCTTTCCCTCTATTCTTCCCATCGGCAGGAAAGTACATGACAGCCCCTTTACTTACTTAAATAATATTTGTAATCAATAAAGTGCCATTCTGTTTCCTAACACATTACTTCTGCAGCATTATCTTATGAAAAAATGGTTTACTCGACCACCCGTCTACCTTTGGGTGGTGTTTTTCCTGTTAACAGGAAACCTAGCTTTTGCACAGGGAATTACGGGCACGGTGACTTCCAACGATGCCAAGCAGGGCATTCCCGGAGCCAGCGTCACCATCAAAGGCACGAACCTCGGTACGGTCACGAATGCGGACGGCCAGTATACCCTTCGCTTTGAAGGGAAAACGGGTACGCTGGTAGTCTCATCCATTGGCTACATTACCCAGGAACTGCCCATCAACGGACAAACCACGCTGAACGTTACGCTGCAACCCGATACCAAGGCTCTCAATGAAGTCGTGGTGATTGGGTACGGTACAGCCCGGAAAACGGACGTTACCGGTGCCATCACTTCACTCAACGCCAGAAATCTGGACGAACGCCCCGTACTTCGCGTGGATCAGGCTCTGGTGGGCCAACTGGCGGGGGTACAGGTAAAACAAACCAGTGGAGCCCTGGGCAAGGGCCTCAGTGTACAGGTACGGGGCTCAGGTTCGATCACGGCGGGCAATGAACCGCTGTACGTCATCGATGGCTTTCCGCTAGCAACGGCCGCTCCCAATGGTTCCGGAAACTTCGCGACGGGCAACCCGCTCGATAACATGAACCCCAACGACATTGAGTCGATTCAGGTACTGAAAGACGCGGCGGCGGCGGCTATTTACGGTTCGCGGGCGGCTAACGGCGTCGTATTGATTACCACCAAACGCGGGCAAAGCGGTAAAAGCACGATTACCGTTAACGCGTACGGCGGGTACATGGAACGCAGCCGTAAACTCGACATGCTGAATGGTCCGGAGTGGATTGACCGGGCAACCGAAATTATCAACGCCCAGTGGGTAGCTTCGGGCTCGGGCCGTACCGCTACGCAAACCAATGCCGAACGCCGGACTATTTTAGGATTGGCCGAAGGTCAGGTCAATACGACGTACATGACCGACGACCGCTGGTCGCAACCCGGCTACCCAGGCCTACAATTCATCGACTGGCAGGATGAGGCCTTCCGCAAAGGGGCGGTACAGAACTACCAGATCTCAGCCAGTGGCGGTACAGAAAACGTCAACTATTACGTTTCAGGAAACTACGTGAAACAGCAGGGCATGGTCATCAATACCGACTATACGGCCTATTCAGCCCGGGCGAATGTTGAAGTAAAGGCTAGTAAAAACCTGAAAATTGGCGTCAATCTGGCCCCTACGTTCTCGATCAACCATGATCCCGGCGTTGAAGGAAAAGATAACATTCTGCACCAGCTGCTGAGTTACTCTCCCGTGCAGGAAGCCAGTGCGGGTCTGTATCCCAACAGCGGCAGCATTGGCCAGTACCGCTGGAGTACTTCCGCCAATAGTCCCATTGCCAAGCTCGAACGGGTGATCGGGGAAACCAAACGCTTCCGTACCCTGGGGTCTTTGTTCGGCGAGTACCAACTGGCGAAAGGCCTTTTCTGGAAAACCACGCTGAACCTGGACAATACCGATAATACGGCGAAAGGCTACACGCCGTACTCCGTTGCCAGTTCGCTCGAAGCCCGGAACGCCCAGCAAACCATTCTGACCTCCGGTTCTTTCAACACGTATCGGAAACGTACGTTTGTGAACGAAAACACGCTGTCGTACTCGAAAGTCTTCGCCGAGAAGCACGACCTCTCGCTGTTGGGCGGTATTTCGTACACGTCCGATAAAATCGAACTATCGAACATGAGTTCCAACGGTGGTTTCAGCAATAACGCCATCACGACGCTGAACGCCGCGAACGGAATTACGGGAAATACCAGCGAAGCCCGCAACGTGCTGATCTCTTTCTTCGGACGGGCCCAGTATAGCTACAGCGGCAAATACCTGTTTACGGCCAGTGTTCGGCAGGATGGCTCCTCCCGCTTCGGAGCGGACACTAAATGGGGCGTTTTCCCTTCCGCTTCCGTAGGCTGGCGGATTTCGGAAGAACCTTTCATGGAGTCCGTTACGGCCATCAATGACTTGAAATTACGTGGTAGCTGGGGTACTTCCGGGAATTACAACATCGGTGACTACAGCACCTTACCGACGCTCGCTACCTACAACTACACGTTCAACGGAATAAACGCGATTGGTCAGGCTCCGAGCGGCATTGTCAACACGAACCTTTCCTGGGAAAAATCGCAGACCTTCGATGTAGGGGTTGACTTCTCCATCCTGCGTAACCGCGTTACGGCTTCCTTTGACGTGTACCGGAAGACCAATACGGCTTTGTTGCTCAACGTACCGACCCTCGGCGTGACGGGCTTTACGTCCTCGCTGGGGAACGCCGGAAGCGTACGCAACGCGGGCTGGGAGTTGCAGCTGAATACGAATAACCTGACGGGAGCCTTCAAATGGAATACCTCGCTCAATTTTAGTCACAACGCCAACAAAGTCATTTCGCTGGCGGGTGGGCAGAGCCAGATTCTCATTCCTTCGTCGTTTGATATTTCCCACTCCATTCTTCGCGTCGGTGATCCGCTGTACAGTATTTACGTCGTTCGTCAGGTCGGCATTCTTAGCCAGCAGGACATCAATAACAAAGCGGCTTTGTACGGCTCGCAAACGGTGGGCGATCCCAAATACTTCGATGCCAACGGCGACGGCGTGATTGATGCCAACGACCGCGTCATCGTGGGTCAACCGAATCCCAAGTATACCTGGGGAATCACCAACAATTTCCGTTACAAAAACTTCGATTTGAGCGTATTGGTGCAGGGTCAGAATGGCGGTTCGATTTACTCGCTGCTGGGTCGGGCCCTGGGTCGTACCGGACAGGGCGTGGTGGATAATGCCCTGGGCTTCTACCGCGATCGCTGGCGTTCGCCCGAAGATCCGGGTGCTGGTCAGGTGGGTAAGGTATACTCAACGTTTGGCCGGATCAAAAACACCGACTGGCTGTATTCGTCAGATTACGTTCGCGTTCGGAACATCACGCTGGGGTACAACCTGAAATCCGTAGTTAAGGTACCTCAGATTCAGGGAGCCCGCATTTACGTCACGGCCGAGAACTTCTTTGGCTGGGATAAATACAAAGGAGGCCTGAACCCCGAAGCCACCAACACGAACCTGAGCGGGGATAGCTCCTATCCCGAAGCCGGTGATTACGGTGGACTGCCCATTGCCCGCTCACTCATCTTTGGTGTGAACTTAACTTTCTGATACTGGACTTCCATGAAAAGACGATATTTACTAGTAACCGCGTTCCTGACAGCCCTGGTTACTTCCTGCACGGATGATTTATACCAAACGCCGATTTCTGCGGGTACCACCGAAACCTTTTATACCCAGCAGGCTGATTTCATTCAGGGGGTTAATGCCGTATACAGCGATTTGCGGACTTACCCGGATCGGTTACTGAACCTTTCCGAAACGCGTTCGGACAATTTATACGCCGTTTCCGACGGGGGTGTACGCGACTGGGAAGGCATCAATAGTTTCCACAAAACGATTGCCAGTAACCCCTACGTTACGGATGCCTGGAATGTCAACTTCAACGGCATTTACCGGGCCAACGTCGTGCTGGATCAACTCGTACAAAAAGGTTCGATCATCACCGATGCTACGCTGCGTACGCGGCTGGAGGCGGAAGCTAAGTTCCTGCGGGCTTTTATGTACTTCGATCTGGTTCGCTTATTCGGAAAAGTACCCGTCATCGATCACCCCGTTACGGCGGCAGAAGCCAAAACCATTCAGCGAAGCTCGGTTACGGATGTATATAATCTGATTTTATCGGACCTGCAATTTGCCGTAACGAACCTGCCCGAGACCTACGCTACGGCCGACCGGGGACGAGCCACGAAGTTTGCGGCCAAAGCGATTCTGGCACTGGTGTACATGACCCGCTCGGCTCCGAACTACTCCATTGAAGGACCCGGTCTGGGATTGAACGAATGGAATCTGGCTCTGGCTCAACTCAATGATATTATTGCCAGTGGGAAGTACGCACTGGCGGCCAAATACAGCGACATCTTTTCGTACACCAATGAAAATAACCCGGAAGTGATTTTCGATATTCAATACGTCACGGGTCTGACGCCGGTTGTGGGCGGTACGTTTCCCTGGTTACTCGCTCCCGATACCTGGTTTCAATCGAACGGAAAACCTACGCAGGGCGGCCTGACGATTCGTCCCGTAGCGAATGATCTCATAAATCAGTATACGGCGAAAGATGTCCGGAAAGCCTTTACTATTCAGACGGGTTATACGTACAACGGCGTGACTGAAAATCGGTCGTTTTTCAAGAAATACATTGATCTGACGAAAGTACCCGTGAACCGGGTCGATTGGCCCATCAACTTCATTGTCAGCCGCTATACAGACATTCTGATGCTGAAAGCCGAGTGTATACTCAAAGGAGCTACGGGCAGTCAGGCGGATGTGGATGCCATTGTCAATCAGGTACGTACGCGGGCGGGACTCGATCCCGTTTCGAACGTAACGCTGGCTCAACTCTATGACGAACGTCGCCTGGAATTCGCCGCCGAAGGTACCCGCTGGCACGACCTCGTTCGCAGCGGACAAATTACCACCCTCATTCCAGCCTGGATAGCCAGGGAAGATGTACAGAAACAAATGCAGGCGTTCGTGAAGGAATACATCATCTATCCCCTTCCACAGGCCGAGCTGGACGCCCAGCCGGGACTATATACGCAGAATTCGGGGTATTAAGGATTACGTTTAAAAGAGAAGCTCCGGCGGGTCCAGTCCTGCCGGAGCTTCTTTCAGTTTAAACCGTCCAGAATCGGATGTACTTCTGAAGCCAGCGGACGTACATGACTCCGTACGTAAAACCCGCTATGGCCCATACAGGCAGGTTGTTGATAAAACTTAATGTTCCCCTACCAATCTGATGGAAAATCATTCCTGCCAAACTGAAACAGGCGATTCCCAAGACCACATACAGAAAAGGATTTTTGAGCTTTAAAGCATTGATCAGGGCATGAAAGATCGCGACTGAAACTATGTATACGAACAATACGCCAAAGATCACCATAGCTATAAACCAGCCAAAGGCCTGACGTAACACGGATTCAATCCCTTCGCCTGTATTAGGCTCCGCTACCAGACCATACACCAGAGCATGTACAAACAATGTAAGCAAAGCTGCCAGGAGTATTCTGAACAATAGCTTTCCCATAGTACCGATTTTACGCTTTAAACGTAGAAAAACCGGAGGCAGCACCTCCGGCTTTTCGAGCAACACCAATATGAAAAATCCGTAATGTCTATTTGTCGTAGTTCGTATTCTGCGGATTGAAGTTGGTCCAGTTAGCCGTCCAGTTCGTCGTTCCGAAGGCACCGATAAACGTTTCTTTCGTGAAGAAAGCATCGGAAGCTTTGTCCGTCCAAACCGCACCCGTCAGCAGCGGAGAACCCGTTTTAGGAAGGAAGCTTGCGGTACCGTCCAGTTTCCAGTTATTGTCATTCAAAGCCAGCGTAGATACGTTCGCCGCAGCAATAATCTGGTTAGCGAAAGCCGTTGTGTTAAAGAACGTTTGAGCCTGGGCGTCCGTTAGGTTATTACCACCACGTACGGGCGTATTTACATTTGCCAGAATCACTTTACGAATCTGCATGCTGGAGGGGTTACCAACCGTGTTGGGCAACGTCGTTACGTTATCCAGACGAAGACCTTCGGGAAAACCAACGAATAATGAGTTAAATACGCTCAGAGAGGTAGCACGACGCAGGTGCATCGCTGACTGATAGCCACCGTTTCCTTTAATGGTTGCGTTGGTAGGGGTACCGCTCGTTCCGAAGATACTTACGTTCGCAAACACAGGAGAGGTCATAGGTTCTGGCACCACCCCTGAGTTCGTACCGTCGCCACCCTGGTTGTCTGATTCAAAACCATTGGAGAAAGACTGATCGGCATACTCGGGATCACGAAGAGCCAGAGCGTACTGTACTTTACCATTGTAACCGAAATCGGTATCAAAATCATCATCCCAAGTACGATAAGCCACCAGGTGTTTGGCGTTCACTGAACCACCAAACCATTCGAAGGCATCGTCACCGCTGTAGGAAACCTGTACGTAATCAACCGTCGTACCTGAACCTACCCCGTAAAACGTTAATCCGTTGATCTCCGAGTTAGTCGCAGCAGACAGAGCGACCCCAGCAAACTCAATACGAACATATTTTAGACTACCTGAATTGTCCGTAGCTACCAGATTGGCACTGGGAGCCAAGTTGCCTTCAATACCCCCTTCAAAATCCTTTTGCGTAATCTGGTTGTGCGTACCATTACCCGCGATTACCACACCACCCCAGTCACCGTAGTTACGAGAACCGGCTGGCTTGGAAGACGTAAATACAATAGGCTGTGTTTCAGTACCTTCAGCCATGATTTTGGCTCCTTTGGTGATAATCAGGGTAGCGGCACGAGCATTAGGATCCAGTTCTTTTCCACCCCCTTTGATGATCGTACCAGGTTGAATGGTCAGCGTAACGCCACTGTTTACGTAAACGTATCCTTTCAGCAGATACACGTTGCCAGCAGTCCAGGTTGTATTAGCCGTAATTCTTCCAGAAACTTCCACAACGGGCTTCGTAGACAGCGTGAAATTAGATGAACTCGTAGCCGTTTTATCGCCTACTTTCACCGTAATAGGCCCATCCTGAGCACCAGCGGGTACCGTTGTTGTGATGCTGGTAGTAGTAACCGTCTTAGGAGTAGACGTAACATTACCCGTAAACGTAACGGTAACGTTTGAAGCATTTGTACCAAATTCAGTACCTGAAATAGTAATATCCGTACCTACGGGAGCAGAGGCGGGATTCACTCCGGTAATACTTAAGGCAGGTGCTGGTGACTCGTCGTTTTTACAGTTTGTCAGCAGTACACCTGTGGTTAACAGGGACAGGACAGCAATATTCACTCGTTTGAACAATTGCATAACTAATAAAGGTTTGAATTAATTGATCTTACTGTTTTATTAAGGAATAATGGTTCTTCTTCCGAATGAGTACACTACGCTAAGCGTGCTGTAACTGCCTCTTTTGAAACTACGGATGGTCTGTTCTGAACCACCGTTGATTTTTCCGTTCCGATCAAAGTCCTGCTCCAGACGAACTGCCTGATTCAACAGATCCTGGATTCCCAAACGCAGTTCCCACTTTTTGCTAAAGGTTTTGCTTACGTTCAGGTCAACTACGCTACGGGGCATTTCGTAAATAGTCGGATTGTCGACGTTTCCTACGGCGAAAATTCGGGGACCGAATACGTTGTAAAGGATGTTCGCCTGCCAGCCGTTTTTATCAGCGTAGTAAACACCCGCGTTAATCAGGTAAGGAGACTGGTTCATCATCGGACGCTCCGTGTCCGTCAGGCCACGAATGTCGATGGTCTGTACGACGCCGCTCAAACCAGGGGCCGTTACAAAATCGCCCAGTTTGATTTTACTCTGAATGAGTGACAGGTTTGCTACCAGGGTCAGATTCTTCAGGAATTCGCTACTGGAGTTAGCCAGTGATTTGCGGGCCTCCAGCTCGATTCCGTAACTCATCGCACTCTTCGAGTTGATGAAGGTATAAGCCAGACCGTTGACCTGAGGAATCAGAAAACTTTCAATCGGATTTTTGAATGATTTGTAGAAACCGGTAATTGAGATTACTTCGCCATCACTGGGGTACAGTTCCCATTTCGCATCTACGTTCTGAATCTGAGCATTGACCAGCGTTTCGTTCCCGCGAATGTCAGCGTTCAGGGCAAAGTCGAAATAGTTAAACGGAGCCTGCTCCCTAAATTCCGGACGGTTTACGGTATACGAATAAGCTAGGCGTACGTTCTGTTTGTCATTCAGTTTATAGGTAAAGTTGGCCGAAGGAAGCGGACTGAATACCGACTGATTCACCAGTGCTGACTGAAGCATGTTACCTAACTTCCGGATGTTGTATTCGCCACGGAAACCCAGGGTTAAGCTCGCTTTGGGAGAGAAGTTGATGTCACCGCCTACATAAGCTGCCGCATAGGTGTTCGTTGCATTGTACGCGTCCGTTGGTTTGGTTCCGTCCAGCATCGAATAGGTTCCTTCTACTCCTCCGACGTTCTGCTGACTAAATACTTGTCCAATGCCCTGCGTAGCAACGTTCTGAACATTGCCTAAACGCTGGTAGCCATAAAAGCGAGCATTGAAATCACGGTCTTTCTGTTCCAGGTAAGCTCCTGCCCGAATGACGGCAGGGTCACGATCCGCCGGGTTACCTAATTTCTTCTGGAAGTTCACAGAACCCGTATACACGTATTCGTGAAGCGTAGACCAGAAACGGCCTGATTCCTGCGGGGTAGGATCGTTCGGTGTTGAAACCGTAAAGGGTTGATCAGAATTAGAAGGACGGATGTAACGAACGCGTTTCCAATCCGGCTCCCAGCGACCCGTAAAACCAAATCCACCCATCCAGTCTAACTTCGTTGCTTCATCAATCTGATGCTCTCCGGAAATTTGACTCGTTAGGATACTACGGTTCTCAAACCGTTGCGAGTAGCTCAGACGATCTTGCTCGATTGAAAAGTTTTTTCCTTCCCGTATAACCGTTTCCGTGTTTCCTAACTGGTTGAATAAGGTCTTCCACTCCAGCGTGAAATTTGGATTAAAACGTAAGGTCCAGTTTTGTAAAACGCCTAAACGCGTATTCCGTTGAAAACTTTGATCGTGGTTTCTCTCGGCGTAATCATTTACGGAAGCTCCGTTATTGAACGTATTCAGCTCGATGCCTGCTACCTGATTTGTCATGGAGTAGTTCACACTCGTCAGGCTGCTCAGACGTTTATCACCGATGTCGATCCGACGACCCATGTTGAAGGCAAAGCGAATATCTGGTGAAACGGTCATGTTCTTCAGTCCCCAAGTATTCGGAAACAACTGAGCGTAAGAAGCCCGGGTAGTCGCATTCAGGCCGTTAAAGGCATTGGCGGTTGCGGGGAAGCTGGTAGGAATTTGCTGCGACTTATCCCATAAACCCAACCAGGCTAAACCACCCCGATCGTGCGTTTGAGCACTTTGAAACGTCGTATTGGCCCGGTAGCCAACGGTGAAACCCGCATCGGTGAAATTATTATCGGGTTTTTTCTTCGTATAAATCTTGATGACGCCACCGGCAAAGTCACCGGGTAATTCGGCCGCACCTGATTTGAAGATAATCATGCGGTCCAGAATGTTACTAGGAATGAGGTCAAAGGAAAAGGCCCGTACGTCTACTTCCGACGAAGGCGTGATCATGTCATTTACCATTACCGTATTATAGCGGGAGCTTAAGCCCCGAACCATTACGAAACGGTTATCTACAATCGAAATCCCCGGTACCCGACGAATGGCTGCCGCTGCGTCGCGGTCCTGGGATTTTTGAATTTGCATGGAAGAAATCCCAACCGCAATCGGTTTGAATTGTTTGATTTCGGAAATAACCGCTACTTCGGTGTTGGTGGCACGAGAAGCCCGAACGACTACGTCGGAAAGATTTTTTCCTTCTTCGATCAGTTCCGTTTCCAGTACTGTCGTGTTGCCCGATTCTACTCGTACTGCGGAGATTTCGCGGGTTTGATACGAAATGTAGGTGACAAATACTTTGTGCGTTCCAGCGGGAATGTTGTTGATCGTGAACGCTCCCGTGGCGTCGGTTTGAGTACCCAGGTTCGTACCGTCGAGTCGAACCGTTGCTCCAATGATGCCTTCCTTGGTTTTGGCATCGTTGATTTTACCACGAATAATTCCAGTCTGGGCTAGGGAGATAAAGCCGGTGAGGGTCAGAAAACAGGTAAATAGTAGACGTTGCATATGCGTCTGTGAGGGTTTCATAAGTTGATTCGTTTCAATTGGTAGTTGCTGGCACAAAATTCGCTCGGGCGTATTACCTGAGTTTTTCGGCAGTTTTATCAGAAAGTGAAGTTTCGCGGGGGTGGGCTTAACAATTTGATAATATGGCTCTACCTTGATTTTGAGCCTTTTACCCGAAAGCAGTCTGAATTTTAATCTCAGATTTAACTACTTGTCGCGGAAATCCCCCCAATCGCCGAAGGCTAAACGCTTTCCCTCGGCGTTCGCCAAATTTTCTGTATCTTCGAAGCACTGTTCACCTAATTTTAGCTTCATCACGGATGAGACGATTGATTCTGGCCATCGGCACCTTTTGTGCGTTTTGGCCTTCAGTGTACGCCCAACGGGGCAATCTTCCCTCAGCGGAGTTTAATGCCAACACCCGCTTCGAACAATTAGGCACGGCTCTGCCTACGCCTAACTCTACCCGTTCAGCTTCCGGAGCCCCCGGCAAAGAGTACTGGCAGCAACGGGCGGATTATGACATTAAAGTGGAGCTTGACGACGCCAACCAACGTATCATCGGTTCCGAAACAGTTACCTATTTCAATCACTCGCCGGACGATCTGCCGTACCTCTGGATTCAACTGGATCAGAACTTATTCAAGAAGGATGCGATTGGAGCCACGACGCAGTTAGGTGGCGTCAATCCCCAGGGTATGTCGGCGGCTCAATTGACGAAGCTGGCCGGAGGTAATGCCAAAGAGTACGGATACAATATCCTTTCAGTGAAAGATGCCAAGGGCAATCCCCTGCATACAGTAACCAACCACACGATGATGCGGGTGGATTTACCGACCCCTTTGAAGCCTAATCAATCCGTAAGCTTTTCGGTCGAATGGAATTACAACATCACGGAATACTACGGCCGCTCGGGTTATGAGTTTTTCAAAGACGGCAACTACAATTACTTCATCGCCCACTGGTTCCCCCGGATGGCGGTATATGATGACGTAAACGGCTGGCAACACAAGCAATTCCTGGGTCAGGGTGAGTTTACGGTACCTTTCGGTAATTATAAAGTAGCCATCACCGCTCCCAATGACCACATTGTGGGTGCCACGGGCGAGTGCCAGAACTATTCGCAGGTACTGTCTAAAACGCAAATGGACCGCCTGAATAAAGCAAAGAAAAACTTCAAGGAACCCACGCTGATCGTTACGCAGGATGAAGCCGTAGCCGCTGAGAAAAACAAGGCTACCGGCAAGAAAACCTGGGTATTTAAAGCCGATAACGTACGTGACTTTGCCTTTACCAGCAGCCGTAAGTTCATCTGGGATGCCATGATGACGAACGTACAGGGGAAGGACATCCTGTGTATGAGCTACTTCTCGAAAGAAGGAAACCCGCTCTGGGAGAAATACTCGACGCAGGTAGTAGCCCATACGCTGAAGAGTTACTCGGCTCGTACCATTCCGTACCCCTACCCCGTGGCCATTTCCTGCCACGCTACGCCCGGTGGCGGTATGGAGTATCCGATGATCAGCTTCAATGGGGGTCGTCCGGAATCGGATGGTACGTATTCTGAATCCGTGAAATACGGTATGATTGGTGTAATCATCCACGAAGTCGGTCACAACTTCTTCCCCATGATTGTAAACTCGGATGAGCGTCAGTGGTCGTGGATGGACGAAGGTTTGAACACTTTCTGCCAGTATCTGGCGGAGCAGGAGTGGGATCGTAACTACCCCAGCCGTCGCGGTGAGCCTCAGTATATTGTAGATTACATGCGTTCTTCTTCGAATACGCAGGTCCCGATCATGGCTTCTTCGGATAATATCATGCAGTTTGGACCCAACGCTTACGCGAAACCCGCTACGGCTCTGAACATTTTGCGTGAAACCGTTATGGGTCGTGAATTATTCGATTACGCGTTCCAGGAATACGCTCGTCGCTGGGCCTTCAAGCACCCTACTCCGGCGGACTTCTTCCGTACGATGGAAGATGCTTCAGGCGTGGATCTGGACTGGTTCTGGAAAGGCTGGTTCTATGGCGTAGAACCCGTAGATCAGGACCTGGCCGAAGTCGAATGGTTTGCTATCGACGCCATGGACCCGGCGATTGCCAAGGCCGCTCAGAAAGCCGTGGACGAAAAGAAACGTCAGACGATGGCCGTAGAACGGAACAAGAAAGACATCAAGCAGACGGTCGTGGAAGCGAATCCGGCGATGAATGACTTCTACAACAGCTACGATCGGTACGCCGTTACGGAATCCGATAAGAAGAAGTACGCTGATTACCTGGCGACGTTAACGGAAGACGAGCGGAAGCTGCTGCAGTCTGGTAAGAATTTCTATACGCTGAGCCTGAAAAACAAAGGTGGCGTACCGATGCCCGTGATTCTTCAGGCGAAGTATGAAGACGGAACCACGGAAGTATTCCGTTTCCCGGCTGAAATCTGGCGGATGAACGATGTCAGCATCAAGAAAATCATTCCGACGGATAAGAAGGTTACCCAATGGACGCTGGACCCCTTCCAGGAGATTGCCGACATCGATACGGAAAACAACAGCTATCCCCGTCAAGCGGCTCAGCCCACGCGTTTCCAGATGTTCAAGCAGCGTCAGGGTGGTCAGCAGCCCCAAAACCCGATGCAACAACAGCGTCAGGGTGGCAGTGGTGCCGTAGGTGGCCGTAATTAATGCCGACTACTACTAATTGAAAGTCAATACATTAGCTTCCCGAACCAGTTTCGGGAAGCTTTTTTATTAAAAATTCTTGGGCTAAAGTCACGCAAACGGCCTTTCAAGCCCTATATTTGCACCCACATTTCGGGATGTGGCGCAGTCCGGTAGCGTACTTGCATGGGGTGCAAGGGGTCGTGGGTTCGAATCCCGCCATCCCGACCGAAAGTGAAACAGACCTGCTCAGTAATGAGTGGGTCTTGTTTGTTTTTAGGGGTATTCATTTATCGTATCTGCATGGATGCAAGGGGTCCTGGAATTGGCCGTCCGCGTTCGAATTCCAGTAAATTAAGCCATCAGTGGAAACGTCTGAGTGCTTTTTGAATATAGTAAAACATTACTACTTCCGTATTTAGAGACTTCTTTTCCTACACGTCATCTGTTGTAGTTTTATACGCCCCTGCATACGCAAAGAATGGGATTGCTCGCATACATTCTTTGCGTATGCCTGGAAAGCTGTGCTTCGTGTACCTCAACCTACGCCGAACCTTTCTCCAGTCTGCCTTACGCTTACGGCACACAATTAACTTTCGAAACAACTCACCCGTAAACGTTTATTATAGTTTGATAGGAAGTAAGTATACTTTTCACATCCGGCCATAATTCTATTTTGTAGGTTTTTAAAAATTTTTATCGCTACTCTTCTTTTACACAAATCATCGCTTAAATCAATCGCTTTTTTCGACTAAACAATTGATATAAAAGCACAAACACCCCCTTTATACGTATAGTCTTATTCAATCGAAAGCGATAATTTCCATTCAAACGACAGAAGTCGTAGTCCTTAATTCCTACACTTATGGCATCTCAGGAACATCTGGATTTTACGTACACTACGATTGATAAAATTTTTCGCCTCAGTTTGGGCCCGAATGGCGACTACAGTGGTGCCCGCTACGAGGGAGATTTTTCACTTTCGCTCGAAGAGGCCCAACGGCGAAAACATCAGTTTATCGCCGATCAGCTGCAGATTGGACCCGGATCGCGGGTCTTGGATATGGGCTGCGGCTGGGGACCTTTCCTGACATACGCTAAAAATCTAGGTGCTACCGCGAAGGGCCTTACGCTTTCACAGGGGCAGGCGGCGGCTTGCCAGACCAGTGGCTTGGACGTCGTTTTGAAAGATTGTCGTCAGGTACGAGCTTCCGATTTTGGCACCTTCGATGCCGTCGTCAGCGTGGGTGCCATGGAACATTTCTGCTCCATCGAAGAATTTAAAGCCGGAAAGCAGGATCCGGTTTATGCTGACTTCTTTCGGAATATAGCTGAATTATTACCCTGTGGTAAACGCTGCTACATTCAGACAATGGTGTTTGGCAAAAACATGATTCCGCTGGAGGAAATCAGCCTGAACGCTCCCAAAGATTCGCCCGCCTACGCCTTGGCCCTGATGATTGCTCAGTTTCCGGGCTCCTGGCTTCCGTCGGGGCCGGAGCAAGTGATTGAAAATGCAAAACCGCATTTCAAACTGGTTTCGATGAGCAGTGGTCGATTGGATTATATTGAAACCATCGGTCAGTGGCGAAAGCGATTCCGGGCGTTCAATCTTCAGAAGTACTGGCTCTATGCCACGTTGATTCCCAAATTTCTGCGTGATAAATCATTCCGGGATTTGATTGCGGTATTCCGGGTCAGCCCAAATCGCTTGTGTTTCGAACACGAAACCATGGAACATTACCGGATGGTGTTCGAACGGATCTAGCCCACCTAACAGCCCCGCCTCTCCAAGGGGCTATTCTTTTGAATCGGTTCGGTCTATTTCTAAGGTATCAACCTCTAAAACTTTAAACGAATCAAACTTCAAACCTAAATTCAAACACCCTACCTCACTAGTTTTTCCCCTCATTTTATCGTATTCTGCGGGAGAATTCGCTGTCTTTCTCTTCCCCTGTGATCCGATGAATACTCCGCTTGCAAGGCCTGCCCTTTCCGTTCGTCAGCAATTTCGCTCCATCTTGGGCGGATCCATTGGCAACCTGATTGAGTGGTACGACTGGTACGCGTACTCGGTCTTTTCCCTCTACTTTGCCAGTGCCTTTTTCCCGAAAGACAACGAAACGGCTCAATTGCTTAATACCGCCGGGATTTTTGCCATTGGTTTCCTCATGCGACCGATCGGCGGCTGGTTGATGGGTCGGTATGCCGACCGCTACGGTCGTAAATCAGCTCTTACGTTTTCGGTACTGCTCATGAGTGCGGGCTCTTTACTGATTGCCCTGGTACCCGGGTACGATCGGATTGGCCTGCTGGCTCCGCTCCTGCTGGTAGTGGCTCGCATGATTCAGGGCATTAGCATTGGTGGCGAATACGGTACGGCGGCCACGTACCTCAGCGAAATGGCTCCCCGACACCTGCGGGGCTTTTATTCCAGCTTTCAGTACGTCACTACCACAATGGGGCAACTGGTCGCCCTCGGTATTTTAATGATTCTTCAACGATACGCCTTAACGTCTGAGCAACTCAGCGATTGGGGCTGGCGAATTCCCTTTGGGATTGGGGCCGTCCTGGCTCTTTCGGCCATTTCCCTGCGACGAGGACTCGTTGAGACGCAATCGTTCGCTCAGGAAACAACGCAACTGGAGCAACGGGGCTCGCTGAAAGAACTCGTCAAATACGCTCCTGAACTACGGCTGGTCATTGGCTTCACCATTGGTCTGACGGTTTCGTATTACACCTTCACGACGTATATGCAGAAGTTTCTGGTCAATACCGCCGGATTCAGCAAAAACGACGCTACTGCCATCATGGTCGTTACGCTGATTGTCTTCATGCTAGCCCAGCCTATACTGGGCCTGCTGGGCGACCGGATAGGCCGTAAACGCCTGATGATTCTGTACGGCATTCTGGCGGTACTGACCACCTACCCGATTCTGACGTTGCTCAGTCAAACCCAAGATCGCTGGACAGCCACGCTGCTCATCATGCTAGCCATGCTGATTCTCAGTATGAGTACGTCCATTTCGGCTATTATCAAAGCCGAGCTTTTCCCCGCACACGTTCGTTCACTGGGGGTTAGCTTCCCCTACGCACTGGCCGTCGCATTGTTTGGTGGCACGGCCGAATATATTGCCTTATTGTTCAAGGACCGAGGGCACGCCGACTGGTTCTACTGGTACCTGACGGCCTGTATTGCCCTGTCGCTCTGGGTAAGTTTACGTATGCGGGATACCGAAAAGCACTCTACCCTGGACCGTTAATGGGACGTATCGTAGGTGTATTTTTCCGTAGAACTGGTTTTCAACCGAATGACATGGTACCGGCTGGACGAATGAATAGACCCAATTTGCGAAGCGGGTATATGCTGTTTTACCAGCTCTAAATCGTCCGTTAAAATATAGTTATACGCAAATGGACGTTGGGCATTTGCCAGCGACGAAAACCGGCGGGTAATAGATATAATTGAAGTGAACATCCGGATGATTCCGATGCATTACGCTTGCCCAAAAGTGATAGAACCCGACACCTTCGCGAAAAAAGAAGCCTACATTTTTCACATCACTTCCAACCGCGGGTAGTACCTGCCGGAACGGTTCATAATCGTGAATATGACTCATGAAGTACGCTTTGGTTCGGTCGATGGAGAAAACATCTTCCTGTTTTTCCAGGTCAAAATAACCGGCGTCGTCCAGCACTGAAAAAATCTTCATCCGTTCGCTATAGGGGTATACGTCCTTGATCGGATACGAGTATTTCACCAGTGTAGAATTAAAATCATAATACGGGCCCAGCGAAGGTTCCAGTTGCTGCTTCATTTTCAGACTACTTACATTGACCGTTTTGGGAATGTGAGCGACGATTCTTTTAGAAAAATATCGGGTAGGAACGAGCATTTTGTTGGAATTCCCGTACACAAAGGGAATGCAGGACAACAGAAGAAAAACGATAAAAACGGATTGCCGCAGCTTTAGCACTTTCTGGTATACAAACCCAATTACAATGGATCCGATGGCAAAATAAGGCATGTGCGTACGCGTACTCCAAGACTGAAATTTCAGCAGCGTACAGAAGATAATCATACCGATTGAGGCTAGAATAACGAGCATTTTCACCTCTCTGTTACCCCGTTGAGAAAACAGAAAAATTCCATTAATTAACAGCAACACGAAGTGCAAGGTATTGGGCACCATATCTTCCTGCACGGAAAAAGTAGTCGCGTACGCATTCAGACTAATGGCGGGTTCGTTTACCGACACACCAATCTTTTTATGAATCCATTGAATCACTGAATCCATAAAAACATTGTAGTGATTGTAGGGCAGGGCTACGTGCAACCCTGCGTTTTTAACTACATTGGAAATAGTGTAAGCTACTGAATGCCGGTCGCAGGGAATTTTCTCCGCAAAGAAGGCAGAACCTTCCGGCGGACTCAATACGTGAAGAAAAAGACTATAATTCCGAACGAAGAAAGGCGTAAACGTTAGGATCATGCAAACTACTGCCAGAATAAAGAGCTGAGCCGTAGGTTTAAACCCCTGACGGATGAGGAGGGTTAGCCCGAAATAGACAGCAAAAGGACAGGCAAAAAAGAAGATCGGGTACTTCGTGAAACCTCCGAGAGCCAGAGCAACGCAACAGAATAAGCCATTTTTATACGTATAGGCATCAATAAGTTGAAAGCCCCCGTACACGAAACACAGGAATAAAAAACAGGCTACATAATCACTCTGCGTAGTCGTACTTTCAAAGATGCCAATCGGCAAGGTGAATAGTAAAATACCAATTAAAAATTGACCTTTATAGTCCATGCCTAACCGTTTTCCGAATAAGCTTACCACGGATAGTGAGCCTAGCATAGCTCCAAATTGAATGACATTAATCAGCTGATCGGTACCTGTAAGTAAGAAGACCTGAAGAATCAGATATTCGGCAAAAACATTATGGTAGAGTTGTTGAATATGCGTTGTGGGAAAATGATCCAGATTTTGATTGAGTAGCCAAACCAGAATGCGGGTGATGTGGTAACTATTGGAGTCGTAATTATTAGGTGTCGAGTATACAGCTAATAGTCCTAAAGGAGCGATAAAAAATAGAATAGCAACCCAGAAGATAAGTTTGTAGACCGTCGGAAAGGTATTAAATCGAAAGATTTGAATAAACTGGCGGTATAAATGCTTATCCTTAAACGTGTTTTTTTGTATGCTTAAACCAATCCAGACGCCCGCAATCACGAGCCAGTAGATCGTTGCCGTTAACGTATTGAGCTGATCAAAGGCAGAAAAAATTTCACTGTAGATCAAAACTAAAACGGCGTGAACGAGTAAGGTTTGAATCAGTGCTAAACGACTGGCAGTATAGATTCCACGGGTCCGTAGCTCGGCCTGATACCTCAGAAAGAAGCACAATAGGCAACTGCCTACGCCAATAAAGATACTCATAATAGATAGGTGCGGGGGAAAGAACAGGTTTCTACTAACGAAGATACATCAATTCCACTATCCTAGTGTTAAGTACAGATGAAGTTCCTACTCAGAAATAAGCTTTTGATCGTACGTATAGTAGAAATAAATACTTTCATATCAGCATAGAATTTAATTACTTATCCCTTCCTACTCCGCAAGGTTATCAACGCAGCTCATTTCTTTTCTAAATTTCATATACCGCTTTGGATGCAAAGTTTTGTAAAGCTTCAGGTTATTATAAGTAGGATAACTCACTAGACAATTCTAGGGCTAAAAAGAGCAAGGGGTTACGCCAGCATCCTCTACTGGCGTAACCCCTTGCTCTTTTTCTCTTCTTTACTTATTGAAAATCCGTGGAGAAGGAAAGGCTTTGATAGGTTTCCAAATCCTGTCGGACAATCTCAAGCTTCTGTAAGGCCCGTCGGTAGGCGTCGCTACCCATAAATAATCGAACCGGTGGGTGTTCCATCGCTGCTAGCTCCAGCATGACATCCGCTGCCCGTTCGGGATCGCCTTGCTGTACGCCGTCCATGGTCGCGTACTTGGCGTGCGAGTTACGAATGGCCTGATAGTCTTCAATGGGATTTTGAGCAAACACGAGTGACTCTTTGGTAAGAAACTGCGTACGAAAGGCTCCGGGCTCAAGCACGGTCACCTTGATACCGAATTCCTTCACATCTTCCGCGAGTACTTCAGAAAGCCCCACTACTGCGAATTTGCTGGCTCCGTAAATAGCCCAGCCCGTATTGGCTGCGAAGCCCGCGATGGAGGCAATATTGATAATATGCCCCGACCGCTGCTGCCGCAGGTACGGCATCACGGCACGAATAACGTTGAGTGTACCGAAGACATTGACATCGAAACTAGTCCGCGTTTCGGCATCCGTTAGTTCTTCAATGCTACCACCGATCCCGTAACCGGCATTGTTAACGATCACGTCGAGCGTGCCGAAGGTTTCCTGCGTTTTCTGTACGGCTTCCCGAACGGAGGCCTCGTTAGCTAAGTCTACCTGCAAAGGCAGAAACTGATCGGACGATGTACCTACTGCCTCGATAAGGGCCTCTGCCTGCCGGGAAGTAGCCGCTACCCGCTGTCCGGTAGCGATTAGTTTTTTTACCAGCGAGAGTCCTAATCCTTTGGAAGCTCCTGTAACAAACCAAACTTTTTCCATACAAGTAATCTATTTTTTATGGAACAAAAGTAGACGCTGAGCCTTGTCTGAAGCTTACGTTAGCCAAACGAATACTTGCATAATTCAAACATATTCCGCCAGAAGCTCCTTACTGCTAAACGTATAGTGGCACTGATTTTTCGGAAAGAGGTTCCGTTCTACCAAGTTGCTGGATATGAATCCACCGAAGAAAATAACCCGTAAAAAGAAAACGCTCATCATTGTCATGAGTATTCTGGCTTTGCTGATCATTGCCCGAATCGCTCTACCATACGTGGTGCTGCATTACGCCAACAAGACGCTGGCTACCATGAACGGATACCGTGGTCACATCAAGGATATTGATATTGCCCTGTTGCGAGGTGCGTATAAGATCGACAGCGTATACCTGAATAAATACGACTCCACGACGCAGCGGCAAACGCCTTTTTTCGGAGCCAAACTCATTGACCTTTCTGTGGAATGGAAAGCCCTTTTCAAAGGATCGATTGTGGGGGAACTGGTCTTCGAATCGCCCCTGCTTCGCTTTACCAAGGACAAAGTAGAGCCTAATCAGGTCAAGAAAGATTCGAGTGATTTCCGGGATTTGTTGAATGATTTCATGCCTCTGGATGTCAACCGGGTCGAGATCAACGATGGGCGAATTGAGTACGTGGATGAACACTCCAAACCCCGGGTAGATATTGCCCTGACCAACGCTCATTTACTGGCTCTTAACCTGCGAAACAGCTACGACTCTACCAGTGTACTACCCTCTACGGTTACGGCTCACGCTAATGTCTACGAAGGCGAGTTGGATATCAATGGCCGCCTGAATCTATTAGCCCGCCGACCCACCTTCGACGTAAACGCGGAGGTCAAAGGGACCAATCTGGTGAAGCTTAATGACTTCTTTAAAGCGTATGCCAAGATTGACGTCAATCGAGGGACGTTTGGCCTCTACGCCGAAGCGGCCGCCAAGGAAGGGCGTTTTAATGGTTACGTAAAGCCTTTGATCAAAAATCTGAAAGTGCTTGGTCCAGAGGATCGTAAAGATAATTTCCTGCAAAAACTCTGGGAAGGAGTGGTTGGGACGGTGGCTTTTGCCTTTAAAAACCAATCGAAGAACCAGTTAGCTACTAAAATTCCTTTCGAGGGAGACATCAAAGAGCCCGATACAAACGTCTGGTTTATGATTGGTACTATTCTGCAAAATGCCTTCATTCAGGCGATCCAGCCTTCCATCGACCACGAAATTAATCTGGGAAGCGTGGGTGAAAAGAAAGAAGAGAAAAAGGGCCTGCTGGAAAGAATCTTCGGCGGGAAGGATGATAAAGATTCCAAGAAGGATAAAAAGAAGAAAGACTAACGAAAGACTTTCCCCAAACGCAGGAATCCGAGCAATCCGGTTCCTGCGTTTTTTCTTTTCAGAAGGCTGTACTTTTAGCTTATGCTTGACTAAATCCTTTTCATTCTTTTCTTTGTACAAAAAGTCATTTCTACTCCTCTAACCATTTATGCAAGCATTCTGGGGTGAATTCATGGGTACGCTCGTCTTAATTCTACTGGGCGATGGCGTCGTAGCCAATGTATTGCTAAAGAATTCCAAAGGTGAAAACAGCGGCTGGATCGTGATTACCGCCGGCTGGGGCTTTGCCGTCATGCTGGGCATCTTCGTAGCCAAAGCCTTCGGTAGTTCGGATGCTCACCTCAATCCGGCCGTTACGCTGGCCTTTGCCGTCTCTAATCAGGATTTTTCCACGCTTCTACCTTACTGGCTGGCTCAGATGATCGGAGCCTTCCTGGGGGCCGTACTCGTCTGGTTACAGTACTTGCCCCACTGGGCCGTAACGCCCGAGCCCAGCACGAAGCTGGCCGTATTTGCTACGGGACCCGCGGTACGGAACCGGACTGGTAATTTTATCTCCGAGTTTATTGCCACGGCTGTACTCATCATCGGCGTGAGTGCTATTTCCGGGGCGGGCGAACTGGCCATTGGTCTGGGCCCTTATCTGGTAGGCTTACTGGTGTGGAGTATTGGCTTATCACTGGGTGGCACGACCGGTTACGCCATGAGTCCGGCCCGTGACCTGGCCCCGCGAATCGCTCATGCCTTACTACCCATTCCCGGCAAAGGCCCTTCCGACTGGGGCTACGCCTGGATTCCCGTGGTGGCCTCCTTACTCGGGGGTGTAGCGGGTAGCCTGTTATTCATGGCTTTTCACTAGTTCCCTGACTCCTCCAATTAAAACCATCGACAACATGTACATTGGATCGATTGATCAGGGTACGACGAGTACCCGATTTATTATTTTTGATAAACAGGGGCAGATTATTTCACTGGCTCAGAAAGAGCATGCCCAATTGTACCCGCAGCCCGGCTGGGTAGAACACAATCCCGACGAAATCTGGTGTAATACCAAAGAAGTCATTCAAAAGGCGTTGAAACAGGCCAACCTGACGCCAAAGGACCTCATTGCAGTGGGTATTACCAACCAGCGGGAGACTACGGTGATGTGGAATCGCTATACCGGCAAGCCGTATTACAATGCATTAGTCTGGCAGGATACGCGAACGAGTACGCTGGTGACTGAGTTATCCGCCGAAGGAGGTCCGGACCGCTTTCGAGAACAAACAGGACTGCCGCTGGCCACGTACTTCAGCAGTTTGAAAATCAAGTGGCTGTTGAAAAACGTTGCTACGCTGGAGAAGGACGCATTGAAAGGGGAAGTACTGTTCGGAACGATGGATACGTACCTGCTTTGGCACCTGACGGGCGGTATGAAAGGGGGCCTGCACCTGACCGACGTCACCAACGCCAGCCGAACACAGCTCATGGACCTACGTACCTTGCAATGGGATGAGGGCTTATTGGAAACGTTTGGCATTCCCCGCAGTATCCTGCCCGAAATCCGTTCCTCTTCAGAAGTGTACGCAACGGCCAAGGGTGTACTCGAAGGCGTACCGCTCGCGGGCGTTCTGGGCGATCAGCAGGCGGCCCTGGTGGGGCAAACCTGTTTTCGTCCGGGAGAAGCCAAGAATACCTACGGCACGGGCTGCTTCATGCTACTCAATACCGGCGACTCGCTGACCCAATCCACGCACGGCCTCGTAACGACCGTAGCGTATCAGTTGGGCAATCAGCCGGTTCAGTATGCATTGGAAGGTTCCGTAGCCATTGCCGGGGCTTTGGTACAGTGGTTACGCGATAATCTGGGTCTGATTGAGAAAAGTTCAGACATTGAAACGCTGGCCCGTACCGTGGAAGACAACGGCGGCTGTTATTTCGTACCGGCTTTTTCGGGGCTGTATGCTCCCTACTGGCGAAGCGATGCCCGGGGCGTAGTGGCTGGTTTGACCCGTTTCGTCACCAAAGGTCACCTGGGGCGGGCCGCTCTGGAAGCCACCGCCTTTCAAACGCTGGAAATTCTGGAAGCCATGGAGAAAGATGCGGGAGTACGGCTCTCAGAATTACGCGTGGATGGCGGTATGACGGTCAACGAACTGCTCATGCAATTCCAGTCGGATTTACTGAACGTTCCCGTGGTACGTCCGACCATGATTGAAACCACCGCTTTAGGAGCCGCCTACGCCGCCGGACTGGCCGTGGGTTACTGGAAAGACCTCGATGATCTACGCCAGAACTGGGGCATCGAAAAAACCTGGAAACCGCAAATGGCCCGGGCCAAACGTAACGCCATGTACCGAAGCTGGCGAAAGGCCGTGCGACGGTCGTTTGGCTGGGAAGAATAGGGTTAAATTTGGTTGTTAGTTGTTAGTTATTGGTTGTTGATGAGGTTGTTTTACTGGAAAGAATGGATTAGGTAGGATTAAAATGTTCCTCTAAACGCTCCTTTAACTCCGAAGGAGTTCAACCTCATTAGCCCCGTATGCAATGCGGGGAACACGTCGTATGTAATGCCTATTACTCGTTTGCAGTATTAGATAATTACAAACTACATTTCTATATACCTCAAAAACAATACGGGTGAAAGGCATCGATTTAATGCCTTTCACCCGTACTACTTATCATTCGTTGGCCTCATGTGGCAGGAAACTTCCAGCAACAAAAAACGAACAACTAATAACGCTATTACTCCTGAATAAACGGATAATCCTCCTGAACGTATACGTCTTTGTACGCTTCGCTCGGATCTGGCCAGGGTGATTCTTCGGCAAATTTCACCGATTCTGCCACCTGCTCCTTAATCTTATCTTCGATTGCAGCCAGATCTTCTTCTGTAGCCAGCTCGTTTTCGAGGATCGTAGCCCGTACCCACTCAATCGGGTCACGGCGTTTGTATTCTTCTACCTCATCTTTCGTCCGGTACTTCTGAGGATCGGACATCGAGTGACCCCGGTAGCGGTACGTTTTGAATTCGAGGAAGGTAGGACCTTCGCCGCTACGAGCCCGCTCGGCAGCCCGGCTTACGGCTTCGTGTACGGCTTCTACGCTCATACCATCTACGGGCTCCGAAGGCATATCGTAGGCCTCGCCGATGGTGTACAGATCCGTTACGTTAGACGTCCGTGCGACAGACGTTCCCATGGCGTAACCATTGTTTTCTACCACGAAAATGACGGGCAGTTTCCAGGTCATGGCCATGTTAAAGGCTTCGTGCAAAGCTCCCTGACGAACGGCACCGTCGCCAAAGAAACAGATACACAAATTTTTCGTTTTGAGATACTTCTCAGCAAAGGCGATACCCGCTCCCAGCGGAATCTGAGCACCTACGATGCCATGGCCTCCGACGAAGTTCACTTCTTTGTCGAAAATGTGCATCGATCCGCCTTTTCCTTTGGTCGTACCCGTAGCTTTACCGAACAATTCGGCCATGATCGCATTTGGGCTGGTACCCAGGGCCAGAGGAAATCCGTGGTCACGGTATGCGGTGATCCACTTGTCATCTTTCGTCAGGGCCGATACGCAACCCGACGAGCAGGCTTCCTGACCGATGTACAAGTGACAGAAACCCCGGATTTTTTGTTGTCCGTAGAGCTGTCCGGCTTTTTCTTCAAAACGCCGCTGAAGCAGCATATTTTCAAACCAATAGAGGTAGGTTTCTTTCGGGTATTTTACCTTCGCTTCGGCTTTTTCTTTTTTTGCCATTGAACGCGGGATTAAGAAGAATGGAAATAATGTCCGATTTTCCGACTTTTTCTCCGGCCAAAGGCACGAATCTGGAAAACCTTGGTACAAAACTTTCGGCGAAATTAGCTGCAATCGTCAAAACACAAAGATGCTTTTTCTCGAACGCCTTCATTTAACGCATTATAAATCCTACGAATCGGGAAGCTTTCAATTTTCTGAGCGGGTAAATGCCATTGTAGGCGAGAATGGTAGCGGAAAAACCAACCTGCTCGACGCCATTTATTTTTTATCGCTGACCAAAAGTGCACTGACCAGTCAGGACGCTTTGTCCATTCAGCACGGGGCTGATTACATGGTGATTGACGGAAATTTTTCCATCACTCCATCGGAATCCACGGCCGATGAAGCGGCTCCAGTGGCTACTTCGGTACGGACGCAGCAAATCACCATTTCCCTCCCCCGGGGTCAGCGGAAGGCCGTGCTGCACGATAAGAAACCGTATGAACGACTGGCCGATCATATTGGAAAATTTCCCGTGGTACTGATTGCTCCCGATGATACGGATCTGGTTCGGGAGGGTTCGGAAGAACGCCGGAAATTTTTTGACGGGGTACTTTCCCAGCAACGCCCCGATTACCTGAGCGATCTGCTCCAGTACAACCGGATTCTGGAACAACGGAACGTACTTCTGAAGCAATTTCACGAACGCCATTACACCGACGAAGACTTGCTTGAAGCGTATTCGCAGCCGCTGGTCGATCTGGCTTTGCGGTTACACGAACATCGGCAAGCCTTCCTAGCTGAATTTTTACCCGTTTTCCAGCAGCATTACGCGGAGTTGAGTGAAAGTCGGGAGGCCGTCGAAATCAGGTATGAGTCGGAAGTAGACCCTGAGCACTTTCGACAACAATTCTGGCTAAATCGCCACCGGGATGTAGCCGCCCAACGTACGACCCTGGGCGTGCATCGGGACGATTACGCGTTTGAAATTGACGCGTACCCACTTAAGAAATTCGGCTCGCAGGGGCAGCAGAAATCTTTCGTAGTAGCTCTGAAACTGGCTCAGTTTCGCTTATTGACCCAGGAAAAAGGTTGGCAACCCATTCTCTTACTCGACGATATTTTCGATAAACTCGATGACCGCCGAATCGCCAAATTAATGACCATGATGAAGGATGGAACCTTTGGGCAGGTGTTTCTTACGGATGCCCGCCCCGAGCGAACCGAAACCTTACTGACGGAGGGAGGCATTCTGGCGAATATGATTCGAACGGATGGATAAAGTAGGCACACCCTAGTCCTGAATATCCGTAGCGGATGTTGCGGATAATGGATCTCCTGGGAAGTATTTTGATTGAATTGGTACGTGTGCATATGGACTAGACGTCCTCTGCTATCCCTCATGGATTATTCCATCTACGGCATTTATTACGACTCCAAAAATGGGTGACTACGCCTGCCCTTTAAACAAAAAATCCCCATCCAGGCGGCGGGGATTTTGTTCGTCACCAACAAACTATTTCTTTTCTTTTTCCACTTTCTTCATCACCTTATCCCCGGCTTTAAGCGTTTTCGAAACGAGGGTAAAGGGCCCGGATACAACTTCTTCACCGGCTTTGAGGCCCGAAAGAATTTCAATATTTTCAAAATCGCTAATGCCCGTTTTCACCGGACGCATCTCCACTACGCCGTTTTTGTGAATAAAGACTACTTCCTGCGGACGAGCTTCGGCCCGGGGCTTTTGCGATTGAGGATCGGCAGTAGCCGTTTCCTTTTCTTCACTACGCGTAGTCACTGAGGCAATGGGCACGCTGAGTACACCGTTTTTGCGATCTGTAACAACCTCAACCGAAGCCGTCATACCGGGACGGAAAGGAAAGCTACGTTTATTTTTTCGATCTACCAGATCCAGGTAGGATTCCGGTAAAATTCTGATTTTCACTTCAAATTCCGTCACTGCATCCGTAGAGCTGGCCGCTGCCGACAGTGAACCACTGCCATTGGCCGTATTGGCAATGGAAGTAACCAGGCCTTTGAATTTTCGACCGGAATAGGAATACGCATCCACGTCGATAATCACCGAATCCCCCACGTTTACCCGAACAATGTCGTTTTCATTGACGTTGACCCGTACCTCCATGTTGTTCAGATTGGCGATCCGCAGCATCTCCGTACCGGCCATTTGCGAGGTTCCTACAACGCGTTCGCCTAACTCAACGTCCAGCTTGGAAATAATTCCGTTGGAGGGGGCGTAAATCGTGGTTTTACGCAAGGTTTCATTGGCATCCCGTAAGCCGGCATCGGCACTTTCAACGGCGAATCGGGCGGCTTCGATATTGGCTCGGGCTGATTCTACATTTTGCCGGGCTACTTTATAATTGGCTTCAACCGTTTCGAAATCAGCATCCGAAATGACTTTATCCGCGTAGAGTTTTTTGTTCCGGTTATAATCAGCCTGAGCCCGTATCAACTGAGCGTCTACCTGCCCCAGGGCCGATTTCGTCTGTTCGTAACTGGCTTTAGACTGGTTCAATGCTGCTTTGGCCCGAGCTACCAGCGACTCATAGTTGTCCGGGCGAATGCGAAGCAGTAATTGACCTTTCACGACGGAGTCACCTTCGTGAATCTTCAACTCAATGATTTCCCCCGATACGTCCGGGCTGATTTTAATTTCAACCTCTGGCTGTACCTTACCGGACGCACTGACGCGTTCGACAATATCGGCCGCTTTTACTACGCTAAAAGTCGCTTCTTCGGCTTTTTCTTTTCCAATCCAACCGGCTGACTTGGCTATGAATAGCCCGCCAAACAGCAGAATCACCACTACGCCGAGAATCCACCAAATTCGATTTGAGGAACGTTTCATAACTAGGACTTTGGGCAATATCAAGTGTATAGTATTCCGCTTTAAAACGATAGCGGCTTATTTTGGTAGTAATCCAGTACTTTGATTCTCAGCACATAATCGTACTTCGCCTGAATCTGATTGATCCGGGAGCGATCCAGATTGGACTTTGCCAGATTGTAATCCACTGAATTGATGGCTCCTGCATTGAATCGGCTTTCGGCGGCTTTGAACGCCAGCTCCAGTGATTCCACCTGCCGGGTGAGCGAGGCATAACGTTTGGCAGCGGAGGTCATGTTTACGTAGGCCTGTTCGATATTCTGCCGCAATTGCAGCCGCACATTCGCCGCCTGATACTCCTGACTTTTTACATTCAGATTAGCCGTAGAAGCCCGATACCGAACCTGATAGGCGTTGAAAATGGGAACTCGCAGGCTTAATCCTATCCCACCGTTGAGGTTATTGGTAAGCTGTTCCGACCAGGGAATATTCTGGGTAAGAAAACCGGGCTGAGTCGTGGTGAAAGTAATAGGCACCTGCTGCCCTTCGAACTCAACGAATGCCGTATTGGTAATCGTTGTGGGCGTACCGGCCAGCGAACGGCGGGCGGCACTCGAATAGTTACTGCCCACGGACAAGTTAAAACCCAGCGAGGGGAAATAACCACCCCGGGCAATATCTACGCCCTTGCGGGCACTCAGGGTCCGAAGATCTGCCGCTTTTACGGCCGACTGGGTCTGCACTGCCGTGGCGTAAATATCCTGAATAGGCGTTTGGTACGTATCATCGGGCGTATTGATGCTCATTCGGTCCAGCACTAATTCCCGAATTTCCGGCTCGTTCATCAGTTGCAGCAGCTGAACTCTGGAGATCGCCAGATTATTCTCCGCCGTTACGACCGACAGTTCATCGTTGGCAAATTGTGCCTGTAAATCCAGTAGATTAGCCTGCGGCAAAGCTCCGGCATTGACCAGTTTTTCAGTACGGGTGACCTGTTGCTGCGTAATCTCTACCTGCGTACGGGATACAGCCAGCACATCTTCGTTGTTAAGCACCTGTAAATACGCCAGTACAACATTCAAGGCAACCTGATCACGGGTAGCCTGTACATCGAATTCGCTGGCCTGAACATTCAGCTGATTTTGTCTGATGGTATTGTTAACAATCCCACCATTGTAAATAATGGCAGTGGAAGTCAGGTTGGCGTTATTGTAATTAAGCGTTTGGGTTACGTATGTGTTGGTGAAGGGATCAATGTTCCGACCCAGGTTTAGCCCTTGCGTGATTGCCGTATTCAGGGTAGGCAGACGGGTAAATCTGGATTGATCCAGGGTATTGCGATTCACGGCAACCTGTATTTCGCTCTGCTTGACATCCAGGTTATTTTTCCAGGCAATGTCCACACATTCCTGAAGCGAACGCTTCGGTGCGGTATTCGTTTGCCCCCAAACCGGGCTAGCCAGTAGCAGGCTTATTCCGAACAGCCAGGCTTTTCCCATCATCTGTATCCTTGATTCATTCATTCAATGATACAGCAGGAGCGTGAAAGTGCCGAATGTTTTTTGGATAAACGGTCATTCATGCCTATTGAAAGCTCGTATAGGCATTGAGCGTTCGCGTATACAAACAAAAAAGTCCAGAAGCATGGCTGCTGGACTTTCCTTTTCCCCCATTGTTTTACCTAACCTAACAAACCCTTTCGGGTAAGATCTATTAATTACACACGAGCCGATTTACTACGAATGGTTCGCATGAAGTTATTAAATTCTGTACGCTCTATTTTACGCTGTGGTCGATAGTAGCCCAAATCTTTCTTTGAACTTACCATATCCATGATAGCGGCGATTGCAGCCCCTACTCCCAGGGTCAACAACATAATAAGAGCTAGTGACATAATGATTTAATGTGGGCGGTGATTAATAGCTGGATTCTGCTATACTGTACCTCTCCGAATGAAAGTCAGTAACAGGGAGATAACAGCAATTACAAGCAGAATGTGGATAAGACCTCCGGCACTATATCCTACTACTCCGATTAACCAGCCGATGATCAAAATGACGGCGACGATATACAATAGACTTCTCATGATGGTTAAAGTTTTGAAAGTTTTACGTGAGTTGGTATTTGCGTTACTGGGATAAAAACTCTTTGCCACTGTGCCAGTACCTGCGTTTTTAACTTGAATTCGCCCTCTATACGTCAGAGTCGTAAAAGTTCGAGAAAATAATTCCCCACCGCGGGGAAAAACCCTTGAGGTACAACGGGGAATGGAAGTGGCATATAAATGGTACCCCACCCATCTACTTTGATAATCCCTTATTAAGACCCATGAATCGTCTGAAAAGCATTGCTAACTTTTTCATTGAAGTTTATAATGAATTTTCCAGTGACAACGCACTTAAGATGAGTGCTTCACTTTCCTACTACATGATTTTTTCCCTGGCTCCGATGCTGCTGGTGATTATTTCGCTGCTGGGTATTTTCTACGGTCAGGATGCCATTCAGGGTCAGGTCTTCGGACAGATACAGGGGCTCGTAGGCAAGGAGGCAGCGATTCAGATTCAGGAAATCATTCGTAGGGCCGAGCTTTCCAATCGTTCACCGCTGGCCTTAACCCTGGGTATCGGAACGCTGGTGATTGGAGCCACGGGGGTATTCGGAGAAATGCAGGATTCTATCAACCGCATCTGGTCCTTACGGGCCAAACCCAAGAAAGGCTGGCTGAAGCTACTCATCAATCGGCTCCTGTCCTTTTCGCTGATTATTAGTATGGGCTTCATCCTGCTCGTATCCCTCCTGCTCAATTCCCTGCTGGATGTATTCAGCTCTCAACTGGAACGACTTTTCAATAGTCAGATGGTAGTCGTTGTGTACATCATCAATATCGCTTTCATTTTTACGGTTATCACGGTACTGTTTGCTTTGATTTTCAATGTACTGCCTGATGGAAAACTATACTGGAAAGATTCCTTTGTTGGGGCAGGATTTACGGCGATCCTTTTTATGGTAGGAAAGTTTCTGATCGGCTTGTACTTGGGCCAGTCCAATCTCAGCTCTACTTACGGGTCAGCCGCCTCGCTGGTCATTATTTTGCTTTGGGTGAACTATTCGGCAGCTATTCTGTACTTCGGAGCGGAGTTTACTAAAGTCTATGTCAAGCAATACGGGCGGGGTATTGTACCCAAAAACGAGACCGTTATTGTTTATGAACAGGAAATTGAACCCAAAAACCTCGAACAGGGCCAGATACCCCACGTCAACGTAGCGAGCCTGAAAGGATACTATGATAAACACTGATTTGAACCGGAACTTCGCTTAATCAATCTATATAGCCATGAAAACATATGTTCATTCTGATATTCGGCCCGAATCCCGGCCATCGTTCGGCATCAAAACGCTGCAAATTTTAAATTTTCTTACGTTTCTGGTTACGCTGGCGGTGAACTGGGCGGCGGTAAGTCTGCCCTTGAATGACAAGTCCACCAAACAACTATCAGACCAGTATCCCAACCTGTTTACACCCGCTGGGCTTACCTTCTCCGTATGGAGCGTGATTTACGCAACCACGGCCCTTTTCGTATTCTATCAATTAAAAGGACTATTTAGCTCCGTTTCCAGCGAATATGTCAACCGTCTGGTACGCCGCCTGAGTGGCTGGTTTATTGCTTCCAACCTGCTGAATGCCTGCTGGATTGTTGCCTGGCACTATGAGTACGTGACGTTTTCTGTAGTGATCATGCTCGCCATTCTGGTTACGCAGTTAACCCTCCTGGTGCGGGCTCACGAAGTTTCTGACCTGGATACCACCTGGGGACAGCGGTTTGTAGTTCGTACGCCCTTTGGCTTATACGCGGGCTGGATTTCTATCGCAGCCATCACCAATATCACGGCATGGCTGGTCAGTATCAACTGGAATCAGCTGGGTATTTCCGCAGAAGTTTGGGCGGTTATTATGATCATTATGGGGACCATTCTCGCTCAGCTGGTGCTGTTTACGCTTCGCAGTGTTTCGTACGGACTGGTCGTCATCTGGGCCATTGTGGGTATTATCCTGAAACGCTATCAAACGCCGGATCCTAACATGACCATTGTGTACGTGTGTGAGATCTGCATTCTGGTACTGACGATTTCGGTAATTCTGATTGCCTTTACCAATCTGGTCATTCCCATTCGTAAAAGCCCTATGCTGCACTGGAACCGGCCCCGTGTTCAGCACGATTAAGACCCCATGATTCCATTCCTGCCATTCCTCCGTACGGATGTAAACGTGCGGAGGAATGTCTGTTTTTTAGCTTTCCTTAAAACAAGTTCTTTCGGTAAGCGTTTTTAAAATGCGAAACCCCTCGGAATCAGCAGGTCTATGTACGGGAAGAATATTCGGTCTGTACGGAGTAATTAGCTGAATAGCTCAGGTTTACGAAAAATAAATCATTTTTTCATACTGGATAGACTCCCGTTCTTTTTCATTTCAAAAGTCTTGTATCTTTGCCACAAAAAACCCGGTTTATAGGCAGTTTTGTTGTATTTTCCTAAGGCAAGAGCAATACATACGTGACCGAGGAAACTATTCCTAACCGTCGTTTTCTATATTCTCCATGGAGTTCACAATTGCACAGGTGGCCCAGCTTTTGGGCGGTGAAGTAAAGGGTCCTGCTGATCAGAAGGTTAGTCGTCTGGCCAAGATCGAAGAAGGGACGCAAGGAGCTATTTGTTTTTTGTCCAACCTCAAGTACGAGCAATACCTTTATACAACCGCTGCCTCGGCCGTTATCGTTAGCAGAGATTTCGAGCCTAAAAAAGCGTATACGCCCACGCTTATTCTGGTAGATAACGCCTACACGGCCTTTACCCGCCTGCTGGAAGTCTATCATAACGCCCTGAGTTTCCGCAAATCAGGCATTGAAGAGCCCGTACACCGGGGCCAGCATACAGAAATTGGTGAAGGTGTTTATCTGGGAGCGTTTGCCAGCATTGGCGACAACTGCCGGATTGGAAAGAATGTAAAAATTTACTCCCAAGTCTACATTGGTGATAACGTAGTGATTGGCGATAACACCATTCTGTACGCGGGCGTAAAAGTTTACGATAACTGCCGGATTGGTTCAAACTGTACCCTTCATGCCAATGCCGTGATCGGATCCGATGGCTTTGGTTTTGCTCCGCAAACCGACGGTAGTTACAAAAGCATTCCCCAGCTGGGTAATGTGATTCTGGAAGATTACGTATCCATCGGTGCCAACACCACGATTGATTGTGCAACCATGCCGGAGGATTCAACCATCATCCGGGAAGGAGCCAAGCTCGACAACCTGATCCAGATTGCCCATAACGTTGAAATTGGTCGCCACACGGTTATGGCCGCTCAGTCGGGTGTTTCAGGTTCCTGTAAAATCGGTGATTATTGCATGATCGGAGGCCAGGTAGGCATTTCGGGTCACCTGCGTCTTGCTGACCATACAATCATTACGGCTCAATCCGGAATTTCGAAGTCGATTGAGAAGCCGGGAACCATACTGAGTGGCTCCCCCGCCGCAGAAAACCGGGAGAACCTCAAGTCGCAAGTACTGGTTCGTCGACTTCCCGAATTGGAAAAGCGGGTTCGGGAACTGGAAAAAATTCTGAAAGAATTATCTTTGCCCGCTAATAGTATTCAGTAGTTCAGCAGTGAGTCGATAAACGCTTTCCTCGCTTCCTTTTTTGAGGTAATTCAGGAAAGATTCAAGGATTTACAAAGACCCTAATCGATAGCTGTTCATCCATCCAAGATGAATCTTAAACAGCACACCATTCAGAAGCCCGTCACCGTTTCCGGCGTAGGGTTACATACCGGCGTAATCGCGTCCATGACGTTTCAGCCGGCTCCAGTCAACCACGGTTACAAATTCCAGCGGATTGATTTACCGGGTCAGCCCATCGTCGATGCTGACGTTGACTTTGTAGTTGATGTATCCCGCGGTACCACGCTTGAACACAACGGAGCCCGGGTGCATACAGTTGAGCACACGCTAGCCGCTTTGGTGGGCCTTCAGATCGACAACTGCCTCATTCAGCTCGATGGTCCCGAACCGCCCATCATGGATGGTTCTTCCATCAAGTTTATCGAAGCCCTTGACGATGCCGGACTGGTTGAGCAAAATGCCTTGCGTAATTATTTCGAAGTTCCTTCGGAAGTACGTTACCGGGATCGCGACCGCGACGTAGAAATTGCTGCTTTACCGCTCGATGACTACCGGGTAACGGTAATGGTCGATTATAACTCGAAAGTTCTGAGCAGCCAGCACGCCAGCCTGAATGATATTACACTCTTTAAACAGGAAATTGCCAGGAGCCGTACCTTCTGCTTTCTGCACGAACTGGAAGCTCTTTTCAAAGCCAACCTGATTAAAGGCGGTGACCTTTCCAATGCCATTGTCATTGTGGACCGGGAGTTTGAAGACGGGGAGCTCGATCACCTGTCCTCTTTACTTGGTAAGCCTCGCGTCAGTGTAGTACCTGGCAAGGGTATTCTCAATAATATTGACCTGCACTATGCCAACGAACCTGCTCGTCACAAACTGCTCGACGTGGTGGGTGATCTGGCTTTGGTAGGCCGTCCGTTGAAAGCACAAATCCTGGCGGCTCGCCCAGGTCACGCTGCCAACGTGGAAATGGCTAAAAAAATCAAGAAGCTGATGCGGGAAACCCAAAAACCCAGTATTCCGGTATACGATCCGAAGGTTCCGCCGGTCATGGATATCAAACAGATTTCCAATTTGCTGGCTCACCGCTATCCCTTCCAGTTGATTGATAAAATCATTCACATGGATGAATCCAGTGTAGTAGGTGTCAAGAATGTAACCATCAATGAACCTTTCTTTACTGGACACTTCCCCGAGAATCCGGTGATGCCGGGTGTACTGCAAATCGAAGCCATGGCTCAAACGGGTGGTATCCTGGTGATGAGTACCGTACCCGATCCGGAAAACTACTGGGCCTACCTGGCGGCTATCGAAAACTGCCGGTTCCGTCGTAACGTAGTGCCTGGTGATACCGTTATTTTCAAGTGCGAATTTATGGCTCCCATGAAACGGGGTATTGCCAAAATGCACGGACAGGCCTGGGTGGCTGGTCAACTGGTGATGGAAAGTGACATGACCGCAAGTTTAGTACGTAAAAAATAAGCCGACCCGTTTACGGTAGGTGAAGTAAGCGTACCGTATTCTGGCAATGAACAGAATGATACAGCCCTTAGCATACGTTCACCCTGATGCAAAAATTGCCCCCAATGTGGTCATCGAACCCTTTGCGGTCATTCATAAAAATGTTGAAATCGGTGAAGGTTCCTGGATTGGCTCCAATGTTACTATTTTCGAAGGAGCCCGTATTGGGAAGAATGTTCAAATTTTTCCCGGTGCCAGCATCTCGGCCGTACCGCAGGACCTGAAATTCGAAGGCGAAGAAACCTTGACTACCATTGGTGACTATACTACGATTCGGGAATGCGTAACCATTAACAAAGGCACGAAAGCAGCGGGTAAAACGGTTATTGGCAGCCACTGTCTGCTCATGGCCTATACGCACATTGCCCACGACTGCGTTATTGGCGACTATTGCATTATGGCCAATAGTGTACAAATGGCTGGTCACGTGGAATTAGGGGATTGGGCTTTTATCGGAGGCACAACCGCAATCCATCAATTTTCGAAAATTGGGCCTCACGCCATGATTGGTGGCGGTTCGCACGTATTGAAGGATATTCCTCCGTATACGAAAGCGGGCCGGGAACCCATTGCTTACGTCGGTTTGAACTCCATTGGCCTGCGGCGGCGGGGATTCAGCAACGAGAAAATTGCCGAAATTCAGGAGATTTATCGCTACGTATATCTGAAAGGCTACAACAATGCTGAAGCCCTGCACCGGATCGAAATTGAACTCCCTGCTTCGGCTGAACGGGACGAAATTATCAACTTCATCCGCTCCTCCGAACGAGGCATTATGAAAGGCCCCGGCAAAGGGACATCCGTAGAATAGCACTTTTTGAAAAGGTCAGAATCATGTCTTCTGACCTTTTTCTTTCTTTCCCATGCAGATCATTCTCGAACAGCTGGGTAAACGGTTTATTCGGGAATGGATTTTCCGCCGCTTATCCCTCGAACTTGCTGCCGGCGACCGGCTGGCCATTACGGGTCCGAATGGCTCCGGCAAATCTACGCTTCTTCAGGTCCTCACGGGTGCGATGCCCGCCAGCGAAGGCAAGATTCAGTACTTCGAGGGATCCAATGAGATTCCATCGGATCACTTTTTCCGACAAGTCAGTATCGCCGCTCCGTATCTGGAACTGATTGAAGAATTTACGCTGAGCGAACTCGTTGATTTCCACCAGAAGTTCAAGCCTTTCAAGCAGAATCTGAGTACATCCGCCTTCATTGAACGATTGGACCTGAAAGCTTCACGCGATAAATTCATCCGGAATTTTTCTTCGGGCATGAAACAGCGGCTCAAACTTGGACTGGCTTTCTACTCGAACGTACCGCTGGTCATTCTGGACGAACCCACTTCAAACCTGGATACCCGCAACAGCGACTGGTATTTTGAGGAAGTTCAGAAACTGGATGCCAATCAAACACTAATCATTGCTTCAAACGTGCCTGCCGAGTACCAGTTCTGTGAAAAAGTAATTGATATTCAAGCGTATAAGTAAAAAAGCGGCGATTGAAATTCTTCGTTTTCGGTGGCATTGCGTATATTAGTTGCCTAACCTCGCCGAAGCTATGCGGAACTTGTTTACCTGCCTGCTTATCTTTTTTACTTTATCTGCATTTGCTGACAATCAGCCCGTTACTTTCATTCCCAACCAGGGTCAATGGGACGCCAGCGTGCGGTACCGCATTCAGATTCCGGGCGGTCAGCTCGACTTGCGGACGGATGGGATGGATTACGTTTTCTACGATACCGATTACTTCAAGCAACTTCATAACCGAACCTTACCGGCCAACACGCCCTTAAAGCTGCACGGCGTACGCGTGTATTTTGACGGTGCCAATCCAAACCCAACCCTGAAAAGCGACCTTTCAGACGGAATTTCCCGAAATTACTTCCTGGGAAATGACGCCCGCCGCTGGGCTTCCAACGTTTCTGGTTTCGGCGAAGTCGTATACAAGGAATTGTATCCGGGTATTGATCTGCGACTGTACGCTCACCATTCGACGATTAAGTACGAATTCATTGTGCACAGCGGAGCTAACCCCGATCTGATTAAAATGCGGTACGAAGGCTCAGAAAAGCTATCCGTATCCGAACACGGGAATCTGGAAGTTCGTACGTCCATGGGCTGGTTTCGGGAACTGAATCCGTATAATTACCAGGAAATTCGAGGAAAAACAACGGAAGTGAAAGGTCACTTCGCCGTTCGTGAGAAAAACGTAGTGAGCTTTCACTTACCCAACGGCTATGATCCCAAACATCCGCTGATCATTGATCCGGAGCTAATCTTTGCCAGTTTCTCCGGTTCTTATTCCGACAACTGGGGCCACACCGCTACCTACGACGCCGAAGAGCAACCTCATTTCCGGTGGATCGACGAACGCGTCTGGTTTTCCCGTAACGGCGGGAGCCTATCAAATCAACTACGGCGGCAACGGCGGCCAAACCCTCTGGGATGTCGCCATTCTCAAATTCAATCCAACGGGTACCCGCTTACTGTACGCTACGTACCTGGGCGGTACGCAAACGGAAATACCGCATAGCCTCATCGTTAATTCCAAGGGAGAACTACTGATTTTTGGCACGACTTCCTCCCAGAATTTCCCGACCAGTACGCAAGCTCACAAACGCAATTTTAGCGGCGGCACCTACGTACAACCACTCAGTGGAATGGACTACAACAACGGTAGCGATATTTTTCTGGCAAAACTTAGTGCGGATGGAAAATCATTGCTGGCGTCGACTTATTACGGAACGACGGCCAACGATGGTCTGAATCTCAATACCCTTCTGAGCATTCAGTATTACGGAGATGCGTACCGGGGCGAGATCATTACGGACGCCCAGGATAATGTACTGGTAGCAACGACTATCCCCTCGGAACTTCCCCTGAGCCGCCCCGACCGGCTGGCTGCTACCGTTCTAAAATTCTCACCCGATTTATCAAAACTGATCTGGGAAAGACCGAAGATTATGCCCGGCTTCAGCGGAGCATACGGGATACGGGCGGCGGCCTCGGGGAATATCTACGTCTGCGGAGCCGTACGCGATAACCTGCCTACCCCCGAGGATGGCTGGCTGGCCAAACTGGATGCCGACGGAAACGTACAGAAAACCAAACGCATCGGTACCAGCAACGCCGACGTAGCCATGTTGCTGGATCTGGATAAGGACGAAAACGTCTACGTATTAGGATTGAGTAACGGTGGAAAATACCCGGTTACCTCGGGGGTATACTCCAACCGAAACAGCGGGCAATTTATTCATGCCTTTGATCCGACCCTGGATCGAACGCTCTTTTCGACCGTCATTGGCAGCGGTAGGGGTACACCCGACATCGCTCCAACGGCTTTTCTCATCAACGAATGCGGGAATATTTACCTGGCAGGCTGGGGCGGCGAAGTCAATGCTAGCATAGGAACATCGCTGGCACTGGCGAGTAGTACCAAAGGTCTGCCTGTCACCACCGACGCCTTTCAGAAAACGACGGATGGTAGTAATTTTTATCTGGCCCTGTTAGAAAATGGAGCAAAGTCCCTGCTGTACGCGACGTTTTTTGGCAATACCAACAGTTCGTCCGACGTCCGGGGCGATCACGTGGATGGTGGTACCTCTCGCTTCGACAAACGGGGGTATGTCTATCAGGCCGTATGTTCCTGTCAGCCCTCCTCCTTCCCTGCTACCCCCGGAGCCTGGTCTACCGTAAATCGGGCGGGCAACTGTAATAACGCCGTTTTTAAGTTTGATATCGACAATCTGGACGTGAAGTTCGATATGTTCCTAAATGGCAAAAAGCAGGATACGATCGACGTCTGCACGCCCGCTAAACTGCAATTTGTCAATACCAGTACCGGAGGAAAAAGCTACGAGTGGAATTTCGGGAATCTGGGCAAATCCACGAATCCCGTACAGGGGGAGTTTACCTTTACCAAGCCCGGCGTCTACGTGATTACGCTCGTGGGCCGAAACCCCTTGAGCTGTAAACGCGAGGCCCTGTATCAACGAACCATTCGCGTTTCTGAACCGGCTTTTCAGGTGAGCAAAGATACAACGATGTGCCTCGGCGGAACGGTACAGTTGCGGGCTTCCGGCGGATCGAATTACCAGTGGACGGCCCACGGCTCACTTAACAGTACCACCATTGCTAATCCCGTAGCCACCCCTACCGAAACGACTACGTATACCGTTCAGGCTTCCGATTCGAAAGGTTGTACGGGACAGAAGTCGGTTACGGTGACCATTCAACCGCTGCCGGTTCAGGTCACAGTTTCGGAACCCGTCATTTGCAAGGGCCAAACGGTTCGCATTCAGGCGACGGGGGGAAGTTCGTATCAATGGACTGGCTCGGCCATCAGCGACAGTAGTAAGGCAGCCATTACGGTACAGCCCACCCAAAGTACCGCCTATACGGTTATCGTTAAAGACAATAAAGGGTGCCGTGGACAGGCTACGGCTACGGTAACCATTGATGAATCGTTTCGGCCGGATTTTGCCGTTGAAAAGGTGTTTGACTGCGTAAAACCCACGCAGGTACGCATCAAACTGTCGAACGCGGGCGGCGATCAGTACGACTGGTATTTAGGCAATGGTGATTCGCTGGCGACGCAACAGCCTTCTCCCTACGTGTATCCTAAACCCGGCACGTATCAGGTGACGGGAATTGCCAAACGCGGAAGTTGTACCCTTTCGGCTTCTCAGCCGATAACCATTGAGTCGCCGCTGGAAGTGCCGAACGTGGTAACGCCCAACGGGGATGGCAAAAACGATCAGTTTGTGATTGGTACCAACGGACTAAAATTGGATGTGTTCAATCGCTGGGGGAAAGCCGTTTACCAACACGTGAGTTATCAAAACGACTGGACCCCCTCCGTAGCTCCGGGAACCTATTACTACCTGATCACTTTTCCCGATGGGAAACAGTGTAAGAGCTGGGTGCAAGTTATTAACTAACGTTGTATAATTTACAGTTAATCAGTATTTTAGCATTCCATTCAAACGTTTACACCCATGAAATCATTCGTTCTAACCCTGGCCTTGGCCCTTGCCGGACTGGCGGCCCAGGCTCAGGCCACCTACCACGGAGCTAAAATCACGACCGATCACGCGATTTCAACCACCCAATTGGTGGAACAAATGAAGAAATCCGATACGCTTGCTACCAAAGTGACAGGTACGGTAGAATCCGTTTGCAAGATGAAGGGTTGCTGGATGAAAGTGAAACTGCCCGAAGGCAAGACGATGCGGGTTTCGTTTAAAGACTATGATTTCTTCGTACCAAAAGATATTGAAGGCAAAACGGTTGTATTTGAAGGACAGGCCTTCTCCCGCGTTACACCCGTGAATGAACTCAAACATTACGCTGAAGACGCTGGAAAATCAAAAGAAGAAATTGCCAAAATCACACAGCCTGAGAAAGCCGTGGTTTTCGTAGCGGATGGGGTTATTGTTAAATAATAGTCTATAGTTTCCAAAGAAAAAGGCCGAAGGAAGATCATTCCTTCGGCCTTTTTCACTTGTAGTATTCTCTTACTCCCGTTGCGTTAGTTTCCAGCGGGTTCCCGCCAGAGCGAGGGTAATTAAGGAAAGGAAGTAGATGATATTCCGTGAATCAATCAGTCCTCGTCCGAGGGCATTGTACTGCGTATCCAGCCCCAGCCAGCCTAACCAGTACGCGGCTCCATTCCAAACTTCCAGTCCAGCCACGGAGCTTAAACCGACATACAGCAGGAAACTAATAAACACGCCCAGTAGGAATGCGATGATCTGATTATCTGTCAGTGAAGACGTGAACAGCCCGATGGCCGCAAAGACGCAACCCAGCAGAAAAAGGCCGATATACGATCCCTGTACGCTCGCCGAATCAATGTTTCCCACCGGATTTCCTAACTGATACACGGAGTAGTAGTAGATCAGCGTAGGTACCAAAGCCAGAAAAATCAGAAAACAGGCTGCCAGAAATTTACCAATGACCAGTTGCCACTCGGTTAGCGGCTTGGTGAACAGCAATTCCAGCGTACCAATTTTTCGTTCTTCGGCAATGGAACGCATGGTGATGGCGGGTACCAAAAACAAAAACACGTACGGAGCCAGATTGAAAAACGTCGCCAAATCTGCGTACCCACTGTTCAACACACTCGTATCAGGAAAGATCCAGACCAGCAAGCCCATCGCCAGCAGAAACACCGCCATTACGACGTATCCAACCAGGGAGCTTAAAAAGGAATTGACTTCTTTCTTGAAAATAGTAAACATACCGTAAAAACAGGGAGAAATAGCAGAGTGAAACCGGGCGTATAACGCTAAAAGAGCCAGATAAATTTTTCCGGGATTCGCTTATCCAAACATGGGGCGATCCCGCTTGACAACGGCGGCGACGATCAGACCCAGTACCGTACCCACGATTACGCCCGTTAAGATGGTCATTACAAAACTGAAACCGGGATTGGTCATCAGCGTAACGAATCGCATGGCCGTTTCGGTTTGCTCTTCGGTCATGCCGCGTTCTTCGTACGCATTCCGTAAGGCCCGCAGCGTTTTTTCCTGAGCTGAATTATCAATGAACTGCGTATAGATCAAAATAAGACCCGCCGATAGTACCCCCCATACCGCTCCGGTCAATGCCGCAATCCCTACCCCCTGGCCAAAGGAAATATATCCTTCGTTATGCGTACGAAATTCCCGCATTGCCAGCACCAATACTAAAACCGTAAAACCGATTTGTAGAAAATTGGTCAGCAAACCCCAGCCCATGTTGGCTTTCATGGGATCATCAGGCATCATATTCAACGCCTGATAACTGATGGAGAAGACAGCGGTAACGATCCCGGAAATCGCTCCCCATTTCATGGCGATACGAGCAGTAGAAGGGGTTGGTTCCATAGTGTAGTAGGTGGATAGGGGTTAATGATACAATCGAAGTAGGGTGATAAACTTAACTACTGGCACTCATTTTCCGAATCCAGATCGCTACCAGAGCCGCGTATAGGAAGTGAAAAATCATGCGTAACATGCCAAAATTGCTCCAGAAAATAGATTCCGGGGAAATCTGCTCAATTTGCTCCAGAAAAAGCTTGAAGTCAACCGGACCGGCATCTTTCTGATTGCCAAATTGTTCTTTGACCATCGTCTGATCCTGTAAGGCCAGACGTTTCAGATCCGTGATAAATTCCGGAACCAGTGAAGGTTCGACATATCGAACGTAACCCGCCACCAATAAACCGTCCACAAAACTCGCCGTCAAAACGACCAGTACGCAGAACCCAAAGATTTCCAGAAAATTCATGGGTCGTCGGACATTTTTCCAGTAGCGGCGGGCTCCAAAGGCCATCGCTACCCACATGAGGATCATCCCCAGATTCCGGCGGGTACCCAGCGGCATGGCGTCTGTTAGCTTTAGTACGTAGAAATAAGCAAAGCAGGCTAATCCAGCCAGCAAGCCTAAGCCTAAAGCCAATCGTAGAAAATACTTGTTAATCATGGAGATGAGGCAATGTGTGGCAGGGAACGTTGTTCACTGCCACACCAGCTATACTTTAAAACTCAAGGGTTTGCTATGAAAGGTACTCGTACCCTGATTCACGACGCCGTACACTTTTCCGCGTAAGGTTTTACCCACGAAAGGCGTGTTTTTGCCTTTGGATTGCCAGTCGGCCAAACTTACCGTCCATTCTTCATCCGGATTAAACGCGGTCAACTGAGCAATTTTTCCTTCGGCAATTGTTACCGGGTTTCGCTGTAATACGGAGCGAGGGTTCGCCGTAAAGAGTTCCAGGACTTTTTCCAGTCCCAGATTTCCGTAGGTCAGGGCCGTTGCAAAAGCTGTTTCCAGGCTACTGATTCCGAAGTCGGCTAAATCAAACTCCAGGTTCTTCGATTCCGTATCCTGGGGATAGTGATCGGACACCAGAGCATCGATGGTACCGTCGGCAAGGGCCGCCCGCAGAGCTTCTACTTCGCTGGCTGGCCGTAACGGGGGCATTACTTTCAGATTCGTATCGAACTCGACTAAATCTTCATCAGTGAACGCCAAATAATGAGCGGCCGTATCACAGGTTACGGGCAGTCCCTGAGCTTTTGCCTGACGGATCAGTTCTACCGAACGAGCCGTTGAGACCAGGGAAAAATGCAGGCGGGGTCGTAAGTCAAAGGTTTCAACCGCGTATTCCAGTAACCGTAAATCCCGCTGAATCATCAGTTCTTCCGCCATGGTCGGAATGCCCCGCATGCCCAGCATGGTACTCATATTTCCCTCGTGCATCTGACCGTGAACCGTCAGCGTAGGCTCTTCGGGACGTTGAATGAGCAACCCATTCACCTGAGCCAGATATTGAAGCGATTTCAGCAGGATGTCGGCATTCCAGATGGGTTCTTCACCATCAGTAAAAGCGACGGCTCCCGCATGATGCAGATCAAGCATTTCTGTGAAATCCTTGCCTTCGCAACCCAGGGTAAGAGCGGCGGTGGGTAAAAACTGTACGGCCTGATCTTCGGAAAAACTGCGGAAATAATTGAGGCTTTCTTTCCGCTGTACTACAGGCTTAGTATTGGGAAGCAGTACGACTTCCGTGAAACCTCCAGCGGCGGCCGCCCGTTTCAGGCTGTATAAATCTTCCTTAGCCTCGTAGCCGGGATCTTTGGCGTGAACCCGCAGATCGCACCAGCCCGGCGAAATACAAAGTCCTTCCTGACGGATTTCCTGCCCTGAGGAGATAGCGGCAAGATTTTCACCCATTTTTCGGATGATACCGTCTTCAATCCACACATCCACCACCTGATTATGAAATGCCGAATGCGGATCAATAATGCGAACGGAACGAAAGAGAAGATTCATAGGGTCGAATGTTGAACAAGGAACAAAGCATACCGAAAATTCGGTGTCCTTTGTTCCTTGCTCTGATCAATGGTTTATTGACGATTTTCGGCCACCTCGCACAGAGCGATACGCACGAAAATAGAAAACGGTCGACTGTCGACTAGTGTACAGACTCCTGGTAAGTAGCGGCGTCCATCAAGGCATCCAGATCAGCCGGATTTGACACCTCAAGTTTGATTACCCAGCCATCACCGTACGGATCGGTATTGACTTTATCGGGACTGTCGTTGAGGCTCTCGTTTACTTCGAGCACTTTACCCGCTACGGGCAGGAACAGATCAGATACCGTTTTTACGGCTTCTACTGAACCAAATACTTCGTTGGCAGCCAATTCCTGATCCAGGGAATTAACTTCTACGAAAACCACATCGCCCAATTGATCCTGAGCATAATCGGTAATACCAACCAATGCTACGTTACCGTCAACGAGTTTAATCCATTCGTGTTCAGCGGTGTAGCGAAGTTCTGAAGGAAAGTTCATGTGTTTGTGATGGCAATCTGTCTGAAATTCCCTGCAAGTTACGGAAGAAGTTCAGGGTTTAGCGTCCGGGGTTTAGAGTTTTTTCGATTTCCCGGCCTGCGGAGGCAAGCTCTGGTGGTACACTGTTTTTACCTACTCCCCTCAAAAAACAATAAAAGCTATGAAAGCCAATCCAGCCTCACAGAACACAGCGGCTCATAAGCATAATAAAATGCATAAGCCCGAAAACAAAGACAACTTGGACAGCCGGGTCAAACAAGAACTCGACAATAACTCGAATAACCGGAAAGAAATCCGGAGCAATCAACCCAAAGATAAAGAGTAACGAAAAAGCGGATTCCCTTTCAGGAATCCGCTTTTTTAGTTTTCGGTTTTTAGTTGTCAGTTGGGTTCATGCCAGCTTATCAATGCAATTCTAATTTAGGAATCCCTACGATCTGTTGTAGATCACTTACCTTCGAGTAGTTTGCCATTGAAAACGGAAAATAGGCCACTGAAAACGTTACAAACTTTGCGTAATCCCCAGTTCTAATCCCCGTAACTCAGCCAGTCCCCGTAACCTTCCAATAGCTGTATACCCTGGATTCGTCCGTTTTTCGGGATTCAGATCATCCAGCATCCGGTGACCGTGGTCAGGTCGCATGGGAATATTTACATCCGTACGTCCTTCCTTTTCCCGACGTTTCATTTCTCCCACGGCGGCTTTCATTACCTCGTACATCCCCGCATGCCCTTCCAGGTGATTAGCTTCGTGGAAGGTCTCCGGTACCTCGTCAATTTCGCGGTGCACGCTCCGTAAATGGAGGAAATACGTACGGGGTCCGAACTCCTGTAGCATAGCGGGCAAATCATTATCCGCCCGTACCCCAAAACTTCCCGTACAGAAGGTCAGTCCATTCGCAGGCGAATCCGCTACCGAGAACATCTCACGAATATCCGCTGCCGTACTCACCACCCGCGGTAATCCCAGAATCGGCCGTGGCGGATCATCCGGGTGAATACAAAGCTTCACCCCTACTTCTTCGGCTACGGGTACTACTGCTCGCAGGAAGTAATACAGGTTTTGCCGGAGTTCGAAGTCACCGATTTCAGCGTAATAATCCAGTACTTTCTGGAATTGCTCAACGGTGAAACTTTCTTCCGAACCGGGCAGACCCGCAATGATATTACGAATCAGTAAGGCTTTCTGACTTTCGTTTAACGTCTTAAAGTAAACCTCGGCCCGTTGACGGAAAGATTCCGAGTATTCGGCCTCCGCCGCCGAACGCTTCAGTATAAATAACTCGAAAGCTGCGAAGGCGACGGCATCAAACCGCAGGGCTTCCGACCCGTCGGGTACGACGTAGGCCAGATCCGTTCGCGTCCAATCGAGTACGGGCATGAAGTTGTAACACACCGTCGTGATGCCTTGCTGAGCCAGATTACGCAAAGTTTGCTGATAATTGGCAATGAGCTGATCCCGGTCGGGCATGGCTCGCTTGATGTGCTCGTGCACGGGTACACTTTCGACTACAGCCCATTCCAGTCCAGCTGCCTCGATTAGCGTTTTGCGGGATTCAATGGCTTCGGGAGTCCAGATTTTACCGTTAGGCACTTCGTGTAAGGCCGAGACGATACCCGTAGCTCCGGCTTGCCGAATGTCCGACAACCGTACGGGATCTTTCGGACCAAACCAGCGAAAAGATTGAAGAAGAGGCATAAAAGAGTTTAGAGTTTTCCGTTGTCTGTTTTCAGTTAAAGGGTTCTTGGCGAACCTTTAGTCTGAACTGCGTGAGCCGTATCATTCGCTACGAAATCTCAACTGCTCCGTCTACCCATCAGACAAAAATCCTAAAAAACTGAACAGGCCACCGCAGTAGATTACGATCGTTACCCATTCAATTTTTTAGGATTAAATGACGTAGTACTTACAGCGATACGCCACGTTTCCAGGGGATGAAATCATCCTGACCCAGCCGCACCGAGTGCGGGGTAACCTGACCGCTGGCAACCTGAATGACGTAATCCAGAATGCGTTCGCCCGCTTCATCGATGGTTTCCTGACCGTCGATGATGGTACCACAGTTGATGTCGATAATATCGTTCATCTTGTGGTACAGCTTCGTGTTCGTCGAAAGCTTGATGACGGGGGCAACCGGATTACCCGTAGGCGTACCCAGACCCGTGGTAAACAAAACGACGGTGGCTCCCGAAGCTACTTCAGCCGTGGTACTCTCCACGTCGTTTCCGGGGGTACAAACCAGGTTCAGACCGGGCTTGGTCACTTTCTCAGGGTAATCCAGCACATCTACAACGGGTGAATTCCCACCTTTTTTCGCGGCTCCGGCAGACTTGATGGCGTCCGTAATCAATCCATCCTTGATATTACCGGGTGAGGGATTCATGTAAAAACCAGAACCTACGGCTTCCGCCCGCGAATTGTAGATTTTCATCAGCGAGTTGAACTTCAAAGCCGTTTCTTCATCGACGCAACGATCCGACAGTTCCTGTTCTACACCGCAGAGTTCCGGAAATTCCGCCAGAATGACGGTACCGCCCAGCGATATGAGAATATCTGACGTATGACCAATCGCCGGATTCGCCGAAATTCCGGAAAACCCGTCCGAACCACCGCATTCCAGTCCAATGACCAGCTTGGAAAGCGGAGCGGGCTGACGTTCAATTTTATTGGCTTCGATTAGTCCAGCAAAGGTTTGCTTGATCGCTCCGGCAATGAGTTTCTCTTCTGAACCAATTTCCTGCTGCTCAAATACGTACAGCGGCTTGGCAAAGTTCGGGTCCCGCTTGGCAATTTCCTCCTTCAGAATCGATACCTGAGCGTTCTGGCAACCCAGACTTAGTACCGTGACTCCCGCCACGTTGGGGTGCGTCGCATAGCCAGCCAGCAGGCCACACAGAGCCTGAGCGTCCGAACGCGTACCGCCGCAACCCATTTCGTGGTTGAGGAATTTTACACCATCCACGTTCGGAAACAGGCGGGTTTGGGTCGCTGTTTCTTCCTCAATGGCTAAATCGGCGTTGAGAATGTCCGTTACGGATTTGCCGGAACGGTACAGGCTAATCAACTGCTCAGTCTGATCTTTCCAGACCTGATTTTTGCCGTAGCCCAGGGAATCCACCAGGGCTTCCCGCATGACTTCCAAATTCCGGGTTTCGCAGAATACCATGGGCAGTACGATCCAGTAATTGGCCGTACCTACGCTTCCATCCTGCCGGTGATACCCCAGGAAAGATCGCTGCTTAAACTTGGTTGTATCGGGTTGGGTCCATTCCAGCTTACGCGATCCCAATCCAAAATCGTCCGAGGCGTGACGCGTATTGAACGTGTGCATGAGTCCGCCTTTGGGGATAAACTGCTTGGCCTTCCCTACCAGCACACCGTACATGGTAATGTCTTCATCGACGGCCCGATCTTCCGTCAGAAATTTATGCTTGGCCGCAATATCATCGACCAGCTCGTAATCGACCCCCTGAAACGAAATGATCTCGCCTTTTTTCAGATCAGTTAGGGCGACAATAACGTTATCGGCGGGGTGGACTTTTAATACTCGTTGCTGCATGGGAGTAAAGGATTCTTTCTTTCAAAAGATGAAATCCGGACCTTGCTACCCGAATTTCCAATGGAAAAGAAATGAATAAAAATCAGTTAAGATAAAGCGGCCTCAAAAGCGGCTTCCGGACTTTCCTGAAGCTTGTTCAAATAGAACGCCACCCGCTCGCCGAAGCCAGGTAAGGCATTTAGATCCGTACCCCAGAAATCCGTATTGCCGAGTACTTCCGAAAGTTCGCCCTGACGCGACCACCAATCGAAGTACCAGCCAGCGGGTTCGTCCTGAATGAGGTATGATTCGCCGTTTCGTTCGCCAAAGTACTTGCCTCCTTCTTCTTTCACGGCCTTCATGAACAGTACATACGCCGCAAAACCCAGGGCAAAACGCTCCGGAGCCGTGCCCGTCTGTTCGTAATGCTTGAGTAGCAAAGGCACGTTACGGGTTTTCATCTTAGAGGTATAGTACAACGTAATACTGAGCAGTTTATGTTCCAGAAAGGGATTGGAAAAACGGTTCAGCAGACTGGCTCCGTACGTACGGGCTACCTCCAGCTCGATCGGGTATGGAATGGCCGGGGCCAGTTCTTCAAACATCAATTCTTTCACATAGCGACTCGATACAGGATCGACCATGCTTTCGCGAACGGCGTTTTTACCCGAAAGATAATTCAGTCCGCAGGTCAGGGTGTGCGAGCCATTCAGCAGGCGAAGTTTCAGCTCCCGGTAGCGATCAATATCGGGTTTGATGATCACCCCTAAGGCATTGGCTTCGTCACAATCCACGGCGTCAAAACTCAGTACGCTTTTTACTTTTTCATCGCCTTCAATAGCCCAGAGGCGGTATACTTCTGATACGCAGAGCAGGCCATCTTCATAGCCTAGTTTCTGCTGGTATTCGGCCTGATCCGTCGCGTTAGGTTTTCCGGGAACAATCCGGTCTACCAGTGAATTACAGAAGGAGTTGGCCGTTTCCAGCCACTGAATAAAGTCAGCTTCGAGATTCCCGCGACGAGCCAGCTCCAGTACAATTTTCCGCAGATTCGTACCATTGTCAGGCACAAGCTCGGTGGGTACAATCACCATACCGCTTTTGGCTGAACCGTTAAACGCTTTCCAGCGAGCGTACAGAAAGGCCGTCAGTTTACCCGGAAATGATTTGGGAGGCGTGGCCTGCAAATCTTCGGTTTCGTCGAGCTGAATACCGATTTCCGTCGTATTCGAAGTAACAATCTGCATCTCGGGATTGCTCGCACAGGCCAGAATTTCGGCCCATTGGCTCGGAGCAGCCAGGGTACGGGAAATACTGGCGTTGACGATGTATTCTTCAATCGGTTGTCCATCTTCGCCCAGGCCCCGAATCACCTGCGTAAAGAGTTGATCCTGCCGATCAAATTCGGACGTATCGCTTCCGGTTGATTTCACCACCACGATTCGACCGTTGAATACGCCCTGTTGATTGGCTTTGTCCACAAAATAGTCGCACAACCCCCGCAGCAACACGCCCGTACCAAATTGCAGAATGCGTTCGGGTAATTCAAAAACGGAGGGATTGGGTAATTGAACCGGCACAGTTGCCGAAATTTGGGGCAAGTTTTTGCGGGAAAGCAACATGACTAAAGCGTTAGTAAAGTTTGAAGTAGAGGGTTGGAAGTTTGCCGTAATCATCCAAGATAAGCTGGATGATTTGCTGATCAGCTCTTCTTCTACCCTTGTATACAAGTGAAATTTTTTCGAATGATTCGTCTGTAAGGAAGGACGGGCGAAGTCAGATCATACCCTGAATAAAAAGAAATAATGGAAGCAGGAAGCTCAAACCCTACGCATTCGGATCCGACACACGCATCGAATGAGCTGGTACTCACCAAGGACGGTAGTCATACGCTCTACTCGGCCCGCTTTAACCAGTGGTATCATTCCCTGCACGGAGCTTTTGATGAATCGAAACGTATCTTTCTGGAATTAGGGCTGGATTATTTACTGGAATCGGGAAAGCAGGAAATCCGGATTCTGGAAATGGGCTTTGGTACGGGCTTCAACGCTCTCCTGACCTTACTTAAGGCCGGGCAGTCACCCGTTGCCGTACATTATACCAGCCTGGAAGCATATCCCGTTCCGCCCGAAGCGTATCGGCAACTCAATTACGACGAGTTTATGCACGCATCAGTTTTACAATCGCTGCACGAGGCGGTCTGGGACACGGACGTACGCCTGTCGCCCACCTTCACCCTGCGTAAAGTTCACGCCACTCTTCAGGATTTTCTGGCGAATGCACCCCTCGGCGAGCCGTACGATCTGGTCTATTACGACGCCTTTGCTCCCAGCTCACAGCCAGAACTCTGGACTACTGAAGTTTTTTCCGGAATCGGCCGCCATTTGCAGGTGGGTAGCCTATTGACTACCTATTGCTCCAAAAGCGTTGTACGGAGGGCCTTACAAGCGGCTGGTTTTCGCGTCGAAAAACATCCCGGACCGCAGGGCAAGCGGGAGGTAGTACGAGCTGTTTGGGAACCTGAACGTTCAAATGAGTCCTAAAACTGACATTTTTTAACTGTTTTAGACATTTTGTCAGTAATTTATTTTCCAGATTATCGGAAATAAGACATTTTGTCACTAAATTTTCAATTTTTGAGTTTGGTATAGCTGTTTTAATTATAGAGTCGTCCGACAATCAATGAGTCGGTTGAACATCGAAAACAATAAAAAACGTTATAGCCATGTCACTCGTGAAATTTCATCAACCTGCATTCCCTTCTTTAGTAAATCGTTTCTTTAACGATGACTTCTTTCAATCGTACAACCAGGTAGCTGGTAAGAATGAGTTCCATAATTTGCCTGCTGTCAATGTCAAAGAAAGCGAAGGAAACTTCCAGCTTGAACTGGCTGCCCCTGGTTTGAAAAAAGAAGACTTTAAAGTAAGCGTACACGAAAATCGCCTGGTCATTTCAGTCAAGAAAGAGAGCCAGAACGAAGAGAAAGCCGAAAAATACAGCCGGAAAGAATTCAGCTACAGCAGTTTCCAACGGGCCTTTGTATTACCCAAAACCGTAGATGGCGAGAAAATCGAAGCCAGCTATACCGACGGAATCCTGTACCTGACGCTCCCGAAAAAAGAAGAAGCAAAAGCACAGCCTCGTGAAATTTCCATTGCCTAATCTTATCTAGTGCGGTTGGTTCGTGCGGAGGAAAGCAGGGAGAACACTAGCGTTCTCCCTGCTTTCTTAACATTCAGCCCGCTCATTTCCCTATTATCACAATCTGTTGTTAAAAAACCTTAATCCCTTTATTTTCGCAACAGATTCTCTCTAAACCGCGTTAAGATTAGCAAGTCTAAGAACTTAACTAGAACAACTTTTCGCTGATTCGATTTTGGAGCACTTTTTTACGTAAACTAGTAATGAATTTCCCTCTCCAAACAACGTTTAACAGCTATGAATAACAGCAATTGGAAATCTTTAGCCCTGGTTGGGGTATTGAGTAGCGGAATTACCCTGGGTGGAGCTCACCTCTTGGGATTAGGCTCTCAACGGGATGTGGTACTGACTGAAGCCAACGCTTCAGGAGCGGGTGCGAAGTTCACCACGAACATGGCCGGTATTCCCGGCGATTTCGTAGCGGCTGCCGATAAATCGACGCCGGCGGTGGTACACATCAAATCAAAAGTCGTACGTCAGGTGAGTCAGCGGCAGATGCCCAGCATCTTCGACTTCTTTGGCGATGAAGACTTCGGTGGTGGCCGTCGTCAGCCTCAACGTCAGGAAGGCATGGCCTCAGGTTCGGGTGTGATTATCAGTCCCGATGGATATATTGTTACGAACAACCACGTCGTAGCCGACGCTTCCGAGCTGGAAGTAGTACTGAGCGACAAACGGAAGTTTAAGGCAAAACTCGTAGGTACGGACCCCAACACGGATATCGCCGTGATTCAGTTGCAGGGCGAAAAACTGCCCGCCAACCTGCCGTATCTGCCCTTTGCAAACTCGGATGATATTAAAGTAGGTGAATGGGTACTGGCCGTAGGTAACCCCTTTGATCTGGAATCAACGGTTACGGCAGGTATCGTGAGTGCGAAAGGCCGTTCCATTGGTATCCTGGGTGATCGTGAGAAAGCTCAGAGTCCGATTGAAGCCTTCATCCAAACGGATGCGGCCGTAAACCCCGGTAACTCGGGTGGTGCTCTGGTCAATTCCAGAGGCGACCTGATCGGTATTAATACGGCCATTGCCGGTGGTCAGACGGGTACGTACGTCGGTTATTCGTTTGCTGTACCTTCTAACCTGGTGAAGAAAGTAGCCAGTGATTTGCTGAAGTACGGTAACGTTCAACGCGGTTACCTGGGTATTTCACAAATGCAGGTAGTGGATGACAAGCTGGCCAGCCAGAAAGATCTGAAAGCTACTTCCGGTATTTACTTCGGTAGCTTCGGTGAAAACCCGAACGCCAGTGCTGCGAAAGCCGCTGGTCTGAAAATCGGTGACGTCATTGTGAAAGTAGACGGTAAAGACGTCAACGACTTGCCTCGTCTGGTAGAACTGGTCGGTGCTCAGCATAAACCCGGTGACGTGGTCGTAGTAACCGTAAACCGCGATGGTCAACTGAAAGATTTCAACGTTACGCTGAAAAACATGGACGGTAGCACGGGTATCGTAAAATCGCCGGTTTCTTCACTCGTACAAGTTGAATCCGTAGGTGCCAAACTGGACAACGTGACGAACAACGAGAAATCGAAATTCCGCATCAACGGTGGAGCCAAAGTGGTGGAAGTACTGTCCGATGGCTGGATGGAATACCAGGAAGTTCCGGTAGGCTTTATCATTACCAAAATTGATGATACGGTTATCAAAGATGCCAAACAAGCGGGTGACCTGCTGGCGAATCGTCGGGGTCGCGTGCGGATCATTGGTATCGATCCTTCAAGCGGACAACAATATCGTCTGGAAGGTACCTTACGTTAATTCTTCGTATAAATACAAAAATCCCCGTCAGTTGGCGGGGATTTTTTGTATTTATGCGTCTGCAATTGGGTAAAAACGGGAAGCGTTCTTGCTGATGCTTCCGTTTGATTTTACTTTTAAAAGAACTATTCGCGATAGCCTTATGCCGAAGTTAGACGTGACCGCAGTTGAAACATACGCTAAAGCGTATGCCGCACAACTTTGCAATGAACAGTACGCTCAGCAAAATCGAATCAACGGCGATGCCCTGCTCCGTTTCAGTCCGGTATCCCAGGTTAACCTTTTTGTCATTCGAGACCTCTACGATGCCTGGAAAGAAACGGCTACTGCCTTTCGTAGCCCGTATTTCAACTTTGAAAGTACCGAAGTCAAAACGGCTCTGCAAAGCTTTCTTAATACGGTATCGCAGCACATTTCCGTCGAACGCAAGGATCTGGAAGCCCTGGTAGCGAAAGCTACCCACGAAAGTCTGGAACTATTACTAGCCCCCAAGGAGTATTTCCAGGGCTGGTTACGCGAACTTCCGGATTATAAGCTTACGGCTGATCAACTAAAAGCCTTTAAGAAGTACAATCGCATTCATACGGGCATTGCCGGTGGTCTGGCCGAACGTCTGGGCACGGAATCCGCGGCCAGTACAACCCAGGCCATTTTGTGGCTGGATTCGCTTCTGAATGAATCGAGCCGTCTGGATGCCACGCCAACTATCCTGGATCAGTTTGCGAAAACCCTACCCCTGGATGAATCTACGCTGTACGTAAAAGAGGCTTCTGCTAACTTTTTCGAACAGGTAGCTCCGGGTATGGCGGGATCTTCCCCCTCGAAGGAAGAAGGATACGCAGGATCATCTCTGGTAAGTCGGGCGGAATCTTCCGGACCGGAACCCATGGCTTCGACGATTCCCAGCCCTTCGGTACCCGCTCCGGATTACGCCGTTATTCCTACCGCACCTCCCGTTACCGTTGCGGAAGATGTGACGGCGAGTGTCAATGATCCGTTTGCCATGCAACCGACGAACCTCAACGAAAAATTTCGGCAGAATTCCTCCGCCGCCGAGGAAACCGTAAGCAGTCAGTTTCAGCATAAACCAATTGCCAGCTTACATAGCTTCATTTCACTCAACCATAAGTTCATTTTCATCAATCAGCTTTTTCAGGGCGACGCCGCGGCGTACCATCAGGCCGTAGATGAACTCGAAAAATGCCAGAGCTTTGATCAGGCCAAGGATTTGATGAACCGGGTTTATTCAACCCAGTATAAGTGGCGGGATGTCGCCGATGAGGCCGACGACTTCTACGAAATTGTGAAGAGACGTTTCCAAGGATAAAAAGAAACCCCGGCTTCTGACAAGCCGGGGTTTTACTTGTAAGCGTATTTCTTCACTAGTTAGCCGAAAGAATTTCAAGTTCAAACAGCAAAGGAGCATACGGTTGAATCGTATACGCGTTTTGAGCTTCATTCAGTCGTCCTCTGGTTCCATAGCCTAACGAAGAAGGCATAATAACAATCGCTTTTCCGCCTACCTTCATTTTCTGAAGGGCCTGATTAAACCCAGGAATGGTTGTAGATACCCCTACCGTAAACGTTACGCCTGCAGTGGGACTCTCATCAAATTTGGTTCCGTTCAACAATTGTCCCCGGTAACGTACCGTTGCTGATTTTCCATTCGTTAACTGGGCCCCGGTTCCTTCTGTGATATTGATGTACCGCAGTCCTTCGGAGGTAGTTTCCGTCAGCTTCAATTGCTTGCTCGTAATATATTCTTCAATTTGTTCGGCTTCATTCAACACCCGTACCATTTTGATGTCGTACCGAACCGCTGAATACGCGGGCAGAATCACTTTTCCGGTAGAATCAGCGTACTGCTGACTTCCATAGGCTCGGGAGTGCGGACTCAATACGATATTGGATCCTCCAATGCCAATCATGGAAAGTCCTTCCAGTAACGCTCCGTTGTCCCCGCTGAAATTGAGGCCCCAGGTACCTGTAGCCAGCCTTGTCTTAAACGTAGAATCAATGATCTGATTATTCAGCTGCGTGAGGTAAAAGTTATACCGCACCTGCTCTCCTACCTGTGGTTTACGGCTACTGGTCGTTCCGCCCACTTGGTAATAAATACCAGAGGGTGATTTCGTAGCACTTAACCCATTAGAAGCGATATAAGCTTGAATTTGTTTGTCATTTTCTTCGGCCTTTTCTTGATAATCATCATTAAGACCTTTGCACCCGGTCAATAGAGCGGCACCGGCCAGTACAAGAGGAAGATACAGTTTCATTGTAACGATAATTTTTTGTTAGGAAACGATGAAAGACACCAAAGAGGTGCCTTTCCGTTGGAATAAATCCAAGTAAATTTTCAAAAAAATCAAAAAAGCGGCTTATACCGGTAATTTTCCTTTTTTGACATCAATAAGCTCTACTTCAAAGACTAATACTGAATTAGGAGGGATAGCTCCGGGAGAACCCTGCTCGCCGTATCCTAAGGCCGAAGGAATCATAATTACTCCTTTTTCGCCTTTTTTCATGGTTTGAACCGCTTCATCAAAACCGGGAATCATTTGTCCGATACCCACGGGGAAGGACAGGCCTTCTTTGTGGTTTTCGTCGAAAATCTTTCCGCTCAGAAGTTTTCCAGCGTAGAATACTTTCACCGTATCTCCTTTGGCAGGAGCGGGGCCCGTACCCGGCTGCGTAGTAGCGTACTGTACCCCTGAAGGTAAGGTTACGGCGTTTTTCAGGTTATTTTTAGCGATGTACGCGGAGATATCACCCGCTTCTTTCTTCGGACGAGCGGTACGTTCGGTTTCAGCCCGTTTCTGGAAAGCTTCCTGCGTTTCAATTTTCAGGAGTTTTACCTGGAATTTAAAATCCGTACCTGCTTTAGCAAACGGAGGTAACTGGGTGGCTCCAGGGCCACGGAACAAAGAATCTACGCTAATGTAAAAAGTAGCACTGTCACCAGCCGCCAGCATTTTCATTCCGTCTTCGAAGCTTCCTTTGTACGGACCTTTCTGAGCCAGCATGACCAGGGGTTGGCCTTCCTTCTGGGAATCCCGCAGTACGGAATCACCCGGCGTTTTCACGACCATATGGAACGTTAGTACCTCTCCGTCTTTGGCTACTTTCCCTTTTTCATCGTGTTCGTGAAACTGGTACTTTACTCCATTTTCCGCAACACTAACCTTAAACTGATTACAGGACCACAGCGTGGCAGCAGCCAAAACCGGCAGTACCCATCGTTTTTTTTGCATGAGAATTGATTCTATTTCAGAGTTTAATTACAAAAGTACAGAATGCTTGGAAGCTTAGGCTTCATCCAATTGGTCTTTAATTTCCGGCAAGAGCGAAATCAGCCGCGTGACGGCCTCATCGAGCGATTCCTGCGTACGACCACCCGCTGCATTCCGGTGCCCTCCCCCACTGAAATGCTTCCGGGCAAACTCGTTGACGGCGACATCCCCCACTGAGCGGAAAGAAAGTTTGACTTCCCGATCACGTTCGATCAGCAGCACGGCCATCACAACATTTTCGATGGAGAGGATATAGTTTACAACCCCTTCCGTATCGCCGGTCTGCGAATTGAAGCGTTTCAGTTCTTCGGCCGTCAGAGCCACGTAAGCCGCCCGGTAGGCAGGCAGCACATTCAATTTCTGGGAGAGTACATACCCCAGGAATTGCATGCGTCCCAATGAATTATTATCAAAAATAAGCCGGTGGATCCGGTTGGTATTCACGCCCAGTTCAATCAGGTCGGCCGCCATGCGGTGTACGGCCGGATTGGTACTGGGGTGACGGAACGAGCCCGTATCTGTCATCAGACCCGCGTACAGACATTCGCCAATGGCTACATCGAGTAGTTCTTTACCGTCCAGTTCATTAATAAGCTGGTAGATGAGCTGAGCGGTAGCCGCTGCCGAGGGCTCAGAAATGACAATCGAAGCGAAATCTTCGGGGTGATGGTGGTGATCAATCATCACCTTGGGCAGGGGCGAATTCCGAATGATGGCCTCCAGGTCGTGCAGACGGGCCAGAGCATTAAAATCCAGACAGAAGATGACGTCAGCCGCGGCAACGGTCTGAGCGGCCAGAGCTACGGTTCGCTGGCTAAACTCAATGACGTCTTCGTTGCCCGGCATCCAGGCCAGGAAACGAGGAGCTTCGGATGGCGTAATAACCCGGACGGTATGCCCTTTTTTGCGTAAGTAACCAGCCCAGCCCAGCGAAGACCCTAAAGCATCAGCATCTGGATTGTAATGAGTAGTGATTACTACCCGTTGCGGCGTTTCAACCAGCCTTTTCAAGGCCTCTAACGCGTGTGGATTCAGACTCAAATCGCTCATTTTTTCTTAGTAATCCTACTGCGGCACAGGGATTATGTGACTTTTCTGGGTTAATGCAACGCCTCTGTTCGCTCCCGTCTTTAATCCACTCCCCTCAGTTAAATCCCTAAACATTTGAAATTCAGAAATTTACCAACGAATAAATTCAAGGATAATTTTTTACGAGCGGGCAAAGTTATTGAAAAACAGAGCAAAAACCTTTGCATTTGTCTTCGGCTTGTCCTTTCGGTAAAAATGTATCCCTAAATTGCGGGCAGAATTTCGATAAAACACAGGTTTTGTTGATTCATGTATTCTGACTTATTGCTGGACATCAGCGGATTAGTCCATTCATCCCAATCTAAATTCTTTAACTTTCTAACGAATCTATGGCAAGCAATCGCACATTTACGATGATTAAACCGGATGCCACCGCAGACGGCCATACAGGAGCGATCATCAAACTCATTGAAGAGGCTGGCTTCCGCGTTGTAGCACTGAAAAAAACGCTGTTAACTCAGCAACGGGCCGGTGAATTTTACGCTGTTCACGCTGAACGCCCCTTCTATAAGGACCTTTGTGCCTACATGTCTTCGGGTCCCATCGTGCCGATGATTCTGGAGAAAGAAAATGCGGTAGCTGATTTTCGGAAGTTGATTGGAGCAACCAATCCGGCGAATGCCGAAGAGGGAACCATTCGGAAGCTGTTTGCCAAATCAATGGAAGCCAACGCTATCCACGGTTCTGATTCGGATGAAAACGCGGCCATCGAATCTAACTTCTTCTTCGCAACCACGGAGCAGTATTAATAGAAGCCCTCAACAAAAAGAGGTTTGAAAATAACTTTCAAACCTCTTTTGCTTTAGTAGTCAGACCTAACCCATTTCCCATGAACGAATTTGCCCTCTACCTTCAGCTCGGTTACGAGCATATTACTGATCCTAACGGTTACGACCACATCATTTTCATTATCGCCTTATGTGCCATCTACCGGCTCCGCGACTGGCGACGCGTGCTGATTCTGGTAACGGCCTTCACGCTCGGGCACAGCATTACCCTAGCTCTGGCTACACTTCAATATATTCAATACCGTACGGATGTCATTGAGTTTCTGATTCCGGTAACGATTCTTTTCACGGCCATCACCAATCTATTTCAGAAGAGTCGTACGGACAGTATCTTAACTCCTGACCCACCCGTGAATGCTACTCCCCGTTATTTGATGGCTCTGTTTTTCGGTCTCATCCACGGAATGGGCTTTTCTAACTTTCTACGCAGCTTACTGGGAAAAGAAGCATCGATTGTCAAACCACTATTGGCTTTCAATATAGGTCTTGAATTAGGCCAGTTACTGATCGTATTGATCATCTTGAGTATTGCCTGGGTACTGATTGATCTCTTTCGGGTAAAAAAACATGACTGGAAATTAGTAGTCTCCGGGGCCGTAGCTGGCATTGCTGTCATTCTCATTAAAGAATCGGATTACTGGAAGGAGCTGATGGGTTAGTGCATAGTACGCCAACAAAAAACCCATTGATCGAAGTGATTCAATGGGTTTTTTGTTAGGTTACTACTACAAGACCTATTAGCTATTTCAAAATCAGTACCCTTTATAGTTCAAGACGGTTAGTACGGTTTTCCAGATAATTTTAAATTCCAGTCCAACCGTCCAGTTTTTGATGTAGTATAAGTCATACATCAGTTTATGGCGGGCATCCTTTGCTCCTGCTCCGTACGGATACATCACCTGAGCGTAGCCCGTAATTCCGGGTTTGATGGCATGGCGACTAGCGTAATGAGGAATCACTTCTTCGAAACTTTCCGTAAATATTCGCCGCTCGGGTCGAGGACCTACCAAAGAAATTTCCCCCCGAAACACGCTCAGTAACTGAGGTAACTCATCAATACGGGTGGCTCGCATAAATGCACCATACTTAAATACACGTTTATCTTTTTTACTGGAAAACTGAGCCCCGGCAGCTTCGGCATCCAGCCGCATTGAACGAAACTTAATGCAGTAAAACTCCTTTTGATGAAGACCTACACGGCTTTGACGGTAGAAAATGGGGCCAGGCGACTGCTGGGCGATTCGTATACGGCTCCATAACCACAAGGGGCTTGAAACAGCCAATAGTAACGAAGAAATAGACAGGTCGATGATGGTCTTGCTCAGATTTTGAAGCCGATTTTTTCTTTGAACTAAAGCAAGCAGGGGATTTGATTCTTTATGAGATTCCGGTACGTATACCTTCTTCAGATACTTTTCACAAAAATCGTATACGGTGAGGATTTTTATGTTCTTATTCGCACTGGCAGCAAATTCATAGATAATCTGATAACGCTCATCGTACTCGGGATTAGCCACCAGATGAACATCCGTATAGCCTTCCAAGATAGGAGCCAGAGCTTCGCGTATGAGATAAGTCTCATCGACCAGGCGAGGCACTAAAATAACCTCTCTATATCGAGTCAGTAAAATTTTGAGATCGTGCTTCTGGAGAAAATAATCATAACCCGTAAACAATATGATTTGCTTACCGATTGATTTCTTACTCTTTAAACGGTGAATATATTGTTGGCAGGTTGGATATAAATGTGTATTCATAAATACAGTAAATTTCGGCCATGAAAGATAAAACAACGTATAATAATCCTGAGCAGGCGAAATCTAGGCGTGTAGAATGCACAGGCTAATCTAGCTTACAGATACAATACTACCAAGGTTCTTGTTAACATTTCTTAAAAAATTAATCATGAGCGGAACTCCAAATCAGATAAATACAAGTCTTCACGAATATTTTCTTGATAAAATACAAATAGCAGTCATTGGTTTAGGATATGTAGGATTACCACTAGCGGTAGCCCTAAGTCAAAAGTACCTAACTATCGGATTTGACACTGATCATCAGAGAATTACAGAACTGGAAAGTTATGTTGATTCAACTAATGAAGTAACTACATTAGAATTAGAAAAGGCAACCAATCTAAAATTTACATACAATTCTGACCTAATCCGTTCCTGCACCATATACATCGTTGCCGTTCCTACACCTATTGATGCATTCAAGCGTCCAGAATTATCCTATTTACTGGCAGCCAGCCGTACGATTGGACAAATGTTAAAAAAAGGGGACTTAGTCATCTATGAATCCACGGTCTATCCAGGCTGTACCGAAGAAGACTGCGTACCTGTACTAGTAGAAGAAAGTGGACTACAATATAACCAGGACTTCTTCTGCGGTTATTCGCCTGAACGAATCAATCCTGGAGACCCTACTCGTCCTGTAACCGCTATCAAAAAGGTCACTTCCGGTTCAACTCCTGAAATAGCAGAGTTTGTAGATCAATTATACAGAAGCGTTATTACAGCTGGAACGTTCAAGGCTGCTTCGATTAAAGTAGCTGAAGCTAGTAAAGCGATTGAAAATGCTCAAAGGGACGTTAATATCTCTTTCATGAATGAGCTGGCCCTACTCTTCGACCGATTGGGAATTGATACCCAAGAGGTACTGGAAGCAGCTTCTACTAAATGGAATTTTTTGAACTTTCGACCTGGATTAGTAGGAGGACATTGTATCAGTGTAGACCCGTACTATTTACTCTATAAGGCTGAAAGTGTAGGATACTATCCAGAAGTTTTGCTATCGGGTCGCAGAATTAATGATCAAATGAGTATCTTCATAGCTAATAAACTCGTAAAACTTATGATTAAAAAAGGGCATCGGATTGAAGGTAGTAGAGTCCTTATACTAGGAATAACTTATAAAGAAAATTGTCCCGACGTGAGAAATAGCAAAGTAGTAGATATAATTAAAGAGCTTACTGATTATGGCATAATTACTGATGTATGGGATCCAGTAGCATCACCCACCGAAGTAAAAAAACAACTGAACATTGAGTTAATAACCCAGTTAGATAGTCAGTACGAAGCAATCGTCCTAGCTGTATCACATAATTTATTTCATTCTTTAGATTGGGAAAATCTAAAGAATCCTAATACAGTTATATTTGATGTGAAAAACATAGTACCTAAAAATTTATCTAGTGGACGTCTTTAGTCAATTATTTAACATATCATAATATAGATTTTCGTGTTTTTCTAGCATTGAATTCAAATGAAAGTGGGCATTGAAATGAGCTAGAGAATTATGAGACAAGTCAATTAATTGAGCTGGATTGTGAAATAATCGTTGTAAACGCTGACTTAGCTGATCTACATCACCTTGAGCAATTAAATAACCATTATAGCCTTCTATTACTTGTTCTTTGATTCCATCTACATCAGTAGCTATAATAGGTAGTGAACAAGCCATAGCTTCTAAAATAGACATTGGTAATCCTTCCCAATTTGTGATAAGCAAAAAAATATGAGATTCCTGTAAATAGGAGTTTACATCTGAAACTTTACCTGCAAAATGAATACGATCTATAATTCCATAATTTATAGCCATTTCTCTGGCAGAATTCAGAAGCTCTCCGTCTCCTAATAGGTTAAGAAACCAGTTTTCGTGTTTAAGTTTTGCTAGAGCTTTGATTAAGGTAGTATGATCTTTCTGAATAGAAAATCTTGCTGACATAGTTAAAATAAAGGGAGCCGAGGAATCTGGCAAATAATACGGTACAGTTCTGTTTATTGGCTTAACTCCACAATAAATAACGTTTATTTTATCCGAAGTTATAACTTTATACTTAATAGCAATTTCTTTATTAGCATTAGAAACTGTAACTATCTGATCAGATAATTTAGCCATTATCTTCTCTATTGCTAAATAAATTTTTAAAGACTTACCGGACATGCCCTCTGCAAACGACCACCCATGTGCTGTAAATATATTTGGAATTTTTAAGTAAAAGCAAGCTAAACGAGATATAATTCCTGCTTTACTCGAATGTGAGACAACAATATCTGGCTGTATTTTCTTTAATAATTTCACGAAATTCACTATAGTCAGACTATCCTTTAAAGGATCAATTGATCTGATTAAATGTTTTAATAAAATAACTTTTACACCTACCTTTTCGGCTAATTCCGTCAATTGACCAATAGTTCCAACGACTAAGGTAACTTCATGTCCTTGCTCAACCAGATATATACATAACTCTAGTACGTATTTCTGAGCCCCATACAACTCGTGCCCTAATGTAATAAATTGAACTATTTTCATTGATTAGTATGATCAAATATTAGAAATATAATTAAATTAATTTTATCCAAATTCTTGAATAAAATTCAACAGCATCATAATATAATACTATATAAATTTACAATACCGTATTAATAAACTATTATAAATCAAACAATTAAAAAATAGCTAGCCATTTAATAGGCACTTGTGGAAGCATACATATACTTTAATAATTTAACAAAACATAATTATTAATATTCTGTTTGACAATCTCTATACTGATAATTAAATCAATCTATTATAAATAGAATATCAAACTACTCATAAGTTATTGAGATTTACAATCATGTAGTCTAAACATAGTTTATAACATTACCTAATCCAAAGCTCTTTTCTTATCTAAACTAACAACATCAAAACTTTTATTAGATGACATATATAAATAATATCCAAAAACTATAAATAAAATCAAGAAATTACACCGATATCTAATCCCGCTACCTGGATTCAATGCTCCAAACGGATAATGAACAAATAACAACCAAAAGTAAGTAAAAAACCATAAAGATAAGTTTTGCAAACTTATATATACAAACCCCTTTATGTACATACTTTTCACAAACCAGTAAAATACTATTAGGCAAATAATTACGCTTTCTATAAAAAAAGGAGCTTGTATAGGTTTTTCCATAACTTCTAAAATTGTGGGGCCCGCAAAAGCAACGAACATTCCTACTGGAGCATATTTAAAAAAATCACCTGAGTTGACCCAAGGATCGTCGCGAGTCGAATTACTATCCTCAATTGAGAAGTGCAAATGTTGTAAAGAGGCAAAACTTTCAATGAGATCTGAAAAATAGTATATTATAATTATTTCAGATACAGTAATAACTCCAATAAGTAACACGTTAATAAATGCATTTAGCTGTAATCTGAATATGAAAGCAATTAACAGAATATGTAATATAGCTATCATATATTGAGGTTTAAAAAGCAAGCAAAGATAAAAAGCTAATAGTTCAAGCAAATTTAGTCTGTAACGATTAACTTTAAGAACCTCTATTAAATAGCCACAAATAATTCCCATATAGAAACTCCCTATTGCTTCCTTTGATACAATCGAGGTCCATATGCCGAACGAAGGAAAACTTAGAACTGCTAGTAGCAATATTAACTCCTGAGTACTAAGATTTAATTTTAAAACTGCGTACCTTATCCCTATAAAGGATAAAATAACACATGGAATATGTACAAGTATCGTATTTAAAGATATGATCCGTGAAATGGCTCCTATCAAATCCATTAATACAGTAGATGGACCAGCTGGATCTTCACTCAAGAAAGGGATAGTTGACAACAAATCAGGAAATGAAGCACTTATATACCGTTCCGTATCTCCTAAGATTGTTAGTTTAGAGAAAACAAAAACAGCAAAAATCATATAAAACACTTTTCCTAGAAAAAAAAATAACCAAATTTTCTCTTTATTGATATTTATCATTATTGCGGCGATAATTACACTTAATAGTAAACTCTAAATTAATAAATTTCAAATAGTCACTTTAATTATAATTACTTTAATTGGTGTATAATAAATCATGAAGCAGAGGCTGAAGATGAAAACTGCTTCACAGTTCTAAACTTAAAATGAATAAGGGAAAAAATAAAATACATTACATAATTTAAAAAATATAACATAGATACATTATGAAAATTATCTTTACTTATGAATAAGTATGATAAGATACATATTGAAATAACGTTAAATATTACCTCAAACAATATAGCATCGAAAGTTAATGCCTTTGCTAGCATAATTGACCCGAATAGCCAACCCATCATTTTGAAAAATTCACCGAGAAGTTGATAATCAAGTAAGATTATCATCGAGTTAAATTCTGATGTATAAAGTATTCTTATTACTAATTCTTTAAATAAGAAAACAAAAAAACATAAACTAGACATAATTATGGTTAAGAAAAAAATATTCTTTCTTAACCATAATTTCAATACAGATTGGTTTTTTATGTTAGATACAGCTGGAATGAAATAGGCAGAAAACGTTATATTAACAAAAAATGAAATTCCAAATGATATGCGATTCATTGCATCCCAAACTCCAGCATCTGTAATTCCAACTCTATCTATAATTATCTGCCTTATAAATATCTGAGCTAGTGGAATACTTGTAGCATTGATAAAAGTAAATAATGAATACTTAAGTAACTTCTTTACTAATACCCAGTCAATCTTAAAAGTTATTTTGTATTCCAAAAAATCTTTAAAATCTACTAGCAATAATCTACAAACAAAGCCAAATGATTGAAATGTAGCAGTGGCAATTAACGCACCATGTATTTTTAAAAAATATATAAGTGTAATTGAATATATTAATCCAAACAAAGAACTAATGATCGTATACTTAGCAGATAAATTGTATTTTTTAGCACCAACTAATATTGAATTATTTAGATTTTGAAGGCTATACCCTATTATAAAAAATCCAGTTAATACTAGCACATACCCATATTTTTCGCTGCCTAAGAAATATATGGATATATCACTAAAACTTACGAACAAAATAACTGCTACCAATAATGAGAACATTATTGTCATCAGCAGTGCCGTATTGGTTAGTTTGTACTGCCTAATCACCTGATCTTTATAATCAGCTGTATATTTTGTTACGCCAACAGTCATTCCCCCTGTAGCTATAACCTGAAGTATCGATATAATATTTTGTAGTTGAGATACTAAAGTCACCCCTACAGGCCCAATAAGTAAAGAAACAATTTTAGTAGTTAAAAAGTATATCAACACTTTCACAATATTACTTAGACTAAAAAAAGCCTTGTCTTTATGTAAATTTATTGAATCCTTTAACGTATTTATTATCTTCACAACTGTACTCCTTTAATTTTTTTGTAAGAATAAATAAGCAGTTGTATGAATAAAGAATAAAAGAAACTAGCAATTAAAAAACCTATTACAATTTGAAATCGCTTAGGACTACTTCTCATAATCGGCACTTTGGCAGGCTCTAATACTTTGAGTACAGGAGTCTCTTCCTTCATTTTTATTTGTGACTGTTCGGCTTGCTTGGCCAGTTCTGAATAAAGATTTTGAGCAATCAATAATTCTGCTTGCAAACCACTTTCATCACTGGTAGAACTATTCAAAAAGGGATTACGATTTTTATCACGATATATTCTTAGCGAACGTTCTGCATTTTCGAAACGATTTTTAGCTTTATTTCTTTGAGCAACTAAAAACGTTGCTTGTTCTGCCTGTTTATTATTTCGATAGCGTAACATATATTCTATTAAATATTCTGTAGAATACTGAGCTATCCAAGCTGCTGCTATAGGGTCTGGCATCACAACGTTGATAGTTATTATACCTGTTTTTTTATCTAAACTAGCATTGATTCGATTCGATAAATCATCAAGTAACTTTTGTCGATCTTTTGTTAAAACTAGGATTTCCGAAGGAAATGCTTTTGATATATGTTTTTTTGAAACGTCAATATCTTTACTGCCTTCAAATAGATTAAATTTAATTAAATCGAAGTGAGATTTTTGACGAGCTAAAAAATCTTGTACTGTCTCATTTCCTAAATCTATAGATGCTATTTTCAGTTCAGCAACTTTTAATAAAAAAGGGGTACTCTCTAAAACGCTTGGGTATAAATCAGGTCGTATAGCCTCTGAAACTTGTACATTATCTAAATTTATGCCAGCTAAGTCTGCTAAAGCTCGAAAGCTACCTAAACTACTTTTATTTTGAAGTTCAGGTAAGATTTTTACACTTGAGCTATACTCTTTAGGAGCTAGCAAAGCATATATTACTCCTATTATCACAAATATGACACTGTTTACCAAAAAGTGCCAACGTTTTTTTCTTAGAAATTTAATGATACTTGATGTGTGAATTACGTATTCAGATGAACCCATAACCATTGAATATTTATAGCAGTATATGAATCATTTAATTTCGAAGTACACTAGCTAGTACAGATCCAGTAGCAATTAATAAGGATCCAATTAATGAAAATACTGCAATCTTCTCGGCTGGATCCATTCTACGTTGACTTGTTGTGTCCTGAATAGGTACGTTAATTATCGCTCCAGGTTCTACTTTTGGATATGATTTAAAACCTATAAATTTTTTCGTTGTATTGGTTTTACCGTTAGCGTAGGTTACATATACTTTTTTCCTAAGAGCTTCATCTGTAAAACCCCCAGCCTGTGATATATACCTTTCAAGAGAATTGTCTTGAAAGTTAACCGTAGCTGGATTCAATACACCTCCCACGATTCGCACTAATTCATCTTTTTGAGGAATCTGTAATCGATCTTCATCTTCTAATCTCAAGTTGTCATTAGATTTTGGATTTTTTAAAATCCTTTCTAAATCAACAGCCACTAACTCTCCGTGCCGATAAAAACGAGCTGCTTTTAGAAATGCCTTCTCTTTCAACCCTCCAGCTCTTTTAATTATATCAACTAGTCGCTCATCCTTTCGCTGAATTGCATACTTGCCTGGATAATTTACTTCCCCAACTATTTCTACCAATCTTTGTACTTCATAAGCCGGGTCTGTTCTTACATATACAATATCATAAGGCTGTAGAGTAAACGCCTTTTCCTGCGAGGTGATCTTTAAATTCTTGTCTATGGACAACGTAAATACCTGTATATTTGCACTTGATGAGATATTTGTATTATCTGCTCTAACCCTCCGCGATACTTCGATACGTGAAGAAACCGCTCCTTCGGCAAAGCCTCCTGCCAGCGTGATGAGATCGCTGAGCGTCATATTTTCGGTGTATTCAAAATTGCCGCCATTATTGACTGCCCCTCCAATACTTACCGTGTATTTTTCCCGTAGCTCGTCAATTGATTTAATGGTTACAAAGTCCTGACGCTGTAGTTTAATGTCTTCCACTTCTCCTTTTAGTAATTTACCTAAGTCGACAGAGATGTTTTCAACGTCTAAGTTATTCTTTTCCCGGCGAATGAAAATACGATCCAGAAAGGCATCGCCCCGAACCCCCTCGGCTTTTTGAACCAGTTGTTTCAGCGTACTGATTGACTCATCTAAGGCGTATTCTCCGGGACGGAATACGGCACCCGCGATTTGCACTCGGTTTTCATAACGATCCAGAATAGTACCCACGGTGAAGCGATCGCCATTTTGAGGAATAAACGAACCAAAGAAATCCTGCTGGATATTTAATATCTTTAGCTCCTTTGAGGTATTCCGACGTACTGTAATAGTGGCAGTATATGCCTGATCGGTAAAGCCACCTGCAAATTGAAAAACATCTTTTAAGGTTTCTCCCTCTTTAATTTCAAAAATCAGCGGTCGACGTACTTCTCCACTTAACTCTACTCGTGCCTGATAATCCGGAAATACCAATACATCCTGGTCCCGCAAGCCCACGTTATCTTTTTCGTCGCCCTTGAGTAAAAAATCATAGAGGTCAATGGTACGCACCAGCTTATTATTGCGACGTAACTGAATTAAGCGAAAACTACCATTAGGCGTAGGCCCACCTGATTGATAAATAGCGTTAAATACTGTTGCAAGTGACGAAATCGTGTAACTCCCTGGGCGTACTACTTCTCCTGTAATGGTAACTTTTATACTACGCACATTGCCTAGGGTGACGTTAATACCTATACCCGGCATAGAGTATAGTTGCCGTAAACGAGTAGCAATCTTGGCTTTAGCTTCTTCAATGGTTAACCCATTGACTAGGATAGGCCCCGAATTTTCTATTCGAATGCTTCCTTCTGGACTTACTTTTAATTTATAAGATTGTACCGAACTACCGAAAATCTCGACATTCAACTCATCTTCAGGACCTAAGGAGTAATTTTTAGGAGTAGCAATGCGTAAGTTGGGCTCGAAAGAAAGGGTGGCATTCTGAAAGAAACTCGAACCAAAAACCTCCTTTGTTTGTGTTGGTGTTAAATTGTCTTCTGCTTCTGTTTTAGAGGTACTCTGTTGCTTCGAAACAACCGTTGGAGCTTTCTCAGCTACCTCTTCCGTTTGTTTACGGGCAGTCTCTGTTTCAGAAGATTGACTGGAAGCTGTTTTCGTTTGCCCAGCTTTAAGCTTGGCAATCCGATCCCGCATTTTGATTACATCCTGCTGGGTATATCCTCGCTGAAGAGCTAATTGTTCAATTTGAGCTTCACTTAAGCCACTAGCCTGGGATTTTTGAATAAACTCTTGGATTTGAGCGTCGGATAACTGCTCAACTTTTCCAGGAACCTGACTATAAACGGTTCCTGCACTAAGAAGAATAATACTTAGTACGAATGTATAAAAACTTCGCATTTATTAAGTTAGGTTGGCAATCGTTGGGGTTACGCTGGATAAACGCTTACAAAGTTAACAAATTGTATGTAATACTTATAAAAACTGCTTAAGTCGATGGATAAATTTACCGTAATGAAAGGACAAAGGAACGGGTAAACCATGAATTGTCCAAGCCTTCATGTTTAAACGATGCTGGTCTACAATATTTTTAACACTCCGGTTGGATTCACCTCCAATCCGCATGTGTACCAGGCAGTCATCAATCCATTTCGTGGGTAGCTGATGTACCCGCATGGCACGAAAGCATAGTTCGTAATCGGCTCCCAGACGAAAGTTCAGATCTAAGTACCCAACCCGGTCATATAACGACCGTTTCGCAAAAAAAGTGGGGTGCGGTGGCATTTCGCCGTATTCGAAGAAACGTTGGTCGTATGGTCTCGATTTCCAGTCGCGAATTACTTTCGTCAAGCCACGGTCCATGTACTTTAAATTTCCATATGCTGCTTCGATGGTTGGATGCTCTTCAAAGACGTTCATCACTTTTGACAATACGTTTGAATGAGCATATACATCATCCGAATTCAGAATTCCAATCACATCGCCCGTAGCTCGCTGTAATCCTTTATTCATCGCATCCCAAATTCCCTTGTCCGGTTCGCTAATCACCTGAGCAATCCGGTCCCGGTACGGATTGACTTTATCCAGGGTACCATCCGTCGAAGCCCCATCAATAATGATGTACTCCAGGTTAGGATAGTCCTGCGACAGTACGGACTGTATGGTATCTTCTATCGTTAAGGCCCCATTGTACACTACGGTAACAATGGAAATTTTTGGAAGCTGTGCCATGCGTAAGTGAGTTAACCGTCAGAGAATTTATTTATCCAACGATTGCATCTCGTTTTAGATAAATTTCAGTTTGCGAGCCGCAAAAGCACACATCCGTAATAGAATAAATCCGTGTTTGAAACGGGAAATGTTCGTATCTCCATAAGTCCGTTCCCGGTAACGAATAGGCACCTCTACTATTTTCAAATTTAACTTGAAGGCCCCGAAGATTAAATCAAAGTCGCCGAACGGGTCGAAATCGCCGAAGAACTTACGGTTAGCAATGAGTCGGTAGTAATCCGATCGGAAGATCACTTTCGTTCCGCATAACGTATCCTTGAATGGACGATCCAGCAGCCAGGAAAACAGCAGACTAAAGAATTTGTTACCCAGCAGGTTCAGAAACCGCATGGCTTTCTTTTCCATCGGATACACCAATCGTGATCCGTTGACGAAATCACCTTTTCCCGAGGCAATGGCATTGTAGAATTTAGGCAAATCTTCGGGCGGTACGGTTAAATCGGCATCCAGAATCATTAAAATATCGCCCGTAGCGACGGCGAAACCGTTGCGTACGGCGTTGCCCTTTCCCTTTCCGTCCTGCTGCAGAATTTTAATATCGAACTGGTCTTTATACTGCTCGTGAATTCGCTGGATGGTTTGCCAGGTATCATCCGTAGAGTTTCCTTCCACAAAAATGATTTCCAGATGCTTTCCAAACCGGGGCATGCGTAACAACGCATTTTCAATATTGCCGCTTTCATTACGAGCCGGGATCACGATACTCGTTGAAAACCGATTCTGCCAGTCCTCTACTTCTACGGCGGGCTTGGCGAAACTATACTGATTAATCGCCAGGTGCCGAATGAGCGGTAACTTAGCTACGTATTTATTCAGGAATGTTGAAATCAATGGAATATATACCGGGCAAAGCATCCGCATGCTGTTTCGGTACACGTCAAACCCGGCCAGGTAGAGCAGGTTGTTAATGTCCATGCGGGAGAGCCAGTTCTGCCGGGGCGTCTTTCGCTTCACGCCCAGCCACTCCGCCATTCGCAGGAAAGGTTCCCAGACGAAATTATAGTAGTTGACAATGATCTTCGTACGCTCATGGCATAAAGGCCGTAATTGCTCGAACAGAGCCTGAACATCGTCGATGTACCCAATCAGATTCGACAGGATGATCAAATCGTATTGGCGATCGAGCTGTAATTCACGGGCGTTCATCACCTGAAACTCCATCTGTGGAAACTGCTGACGAGCCACAGTAATCATCCCCTCGCTAAAATCAATTCCCGTTTTGTAGCGGCCTCTGATTTGACCAATTAGCTCCCCCGTACCGCATCCTACTTCAAGGATGGAAAGCTCTTCGTGCGAGAAATAATCGCAGTACTGCGTGATTTCGTCCCAGTAATAGTTCTTTTTGCGACGATACGCGGCCTGCGACGGAGCAATCCGTTCAAAATATTCCAGATGTTCAGTAGTGTCCAGCTGCGGAGAAACTTCGGAAATCGACATGAGCGAGTTAAGCAATAAAAACACGAAATAAGGATACGAATGCGGCCTACGCAAATTCGGACAAACTCCATTTTCAAGAAAAGAGGCAGGCCAAAACTGACCTGCCTCTTTTCTTATACCATTCGTACGAAATGATGATTACGCGTCGGCGAAAGCACCTTTGCTTTCCGCACGTTTACGATCGTTTTCATTCAGGTGGATTTTACGCATCCGCATTGACTTCGGCGTAATTTCCAGGTACTCATCCTTCTGGATGTATTCCATCGAATCTTCCAGGGAGAAGTTTACTTTAGGAATAATCCGTACGCTGTCGTCGGAACCAGAAGCCCGCATGTTCGTCAGCTTCTTGGCTTCCTGAAGGTTTACTACGATGTCGTTGTTCCGGTTATGCTCACCTACAACCATACCTTCGTAGATTTCTTCACCGGCGTCGATGAAGAAACGACCGCGATCCTGTAATTTATCAATCGTGTATGCCGTAGCTACACCCGTACCTTTAGAAATGATCGATCCGTTGATCCGACCTGGGATGGGGCCTTTGAAAGGCTCATACGCCCGGAAACGGTGCGTCATTACGGCTTCCCCGAAGGTGGCCGTCAGTACGTCCGAACGCAGACCGATCAGACCACGCGAAGGAATATTGAACTCCAAGTGTTGCACGTCACCTTTCGGCTCCATGATCGTGAGTTCACCCTTGCGTTGCGTCGCCAGCTCAATTACTTTACCAGCCGTAGCTTCGGGGACGTCTACGACCATCAATTCGATAGGCTCGTGACGAACACCGTCAACGTCTTTATACAATACTTGCGGCTGACCTACCTGCAATTCGTAGCCTTCGCGACGCATCGTTTCGATCAGTACAGACAAGTGAAGAATACCCCGACCGAATACCAGGAAGCGGTCTTCGCTATCCGTAGGCTGTACGCGGAGAGCCAGGTTTTTCTCGATTTCCTTGTACAGACGATCGCGTAAGTGGCGAGACGTTACGAATTTACCTTCTTTACCGAAGAACGGAGAGTTGTTGATTGTAAACAACATACTCATCGTAGGCTCATCCACGGCGATACGCTCCAGGGGTTGCGGATTGTCGAAATCCGTCACGGTATCTCCAATTTCGAAATCTTCCAGACCCGTAATCGCACAGATATCTCCGGCAACTACTTCGGATACTTTCGCCCGGCCTAAGCCTTCGAATACCTGAAGTTCTTTGATCCGAACGCGTTTTACGCTGCCGTCGGACTTGCAAAGACCCATCGAAGCACCTTCTTTCAGCGTTCCCTGGAATACGCGGCCAATGGCAATACGACCCGTAAACTGAGAGAAGTCCAAAGACGTGATCTGCATCTGGGGAATACCTTCGGGCTGAGGAGCCGGGGGTACGCTTTCGATGATGGCATCGAGCAACGGACTAATGTCTTCCGTTTTGTTGCGGTAATCGGTGCTCATCCAGCCACCTTTACCTGAACCGAACAGGGTTGGGAAGTCAAGCTGATCTTCCGTCGCACCAAGGTTGAACATCAGGTCAAATACGTTTTCCTGAACTTCTTCGGGGCGGCAGTTTTCTTTATCAACTTTGTTTACAACCACGATTACTTTCAGACCCAGCGAGATCGCCTTGGAAAGTACGAAACGCGTCTGGGGCATGGGGTCCTTCGAAGGCATCCACGAGCAGACATACGCCGTCGGCCATTTTCAATACACGTTCTACCTCACCGCCAAAGTCGGCGTGGCCCGGTGTATCGATGATATTGATTTTAACGTCTTTGTAACGAACGGATACGTTCTTGGAAAGAATCGTGATTCCGCGTTCGCGTTCCAGATCGTTGTTATCCAGAATCAGATCGTTGAATTCCTGATTTTCGCGAAAGAGTTTGCTGTAGTGGATGATCTTATCCACCAGCGTGGTTTTGCCGTGGTCAACGTGGGCAATGATGGCAATGTTACGGATGCTTTGCATCGGAGAAGAAAGTTTTCTGATGTCGTTTGTCTGTTATCCGCTTTGTTTACCACCGGTGCTTGCAGCACCGCCTGTCGTCCCTCACTTCGAGTCACACAGAGCTAGCCTTACGGATAACCGCCAATGAAAATGCCCGCAAAATTATGAATTTTCTAACGAAAAAACACTATCTCGCTGAATAATAATTTATTAGGTTATCGTTACTTCTACGTTAATCCTCGCCGGATTAGCCTTCTACAGGGTTCTAAAGCTAATTTTGGATATTTCCAAGAAGCCGTTTTTTACAAAGTGGAAGTACGTATTCTATCTATAACAAAAAAACTCCTGCATACGCCCGTTTAACAGGCTATATACAGGAGTGTTACAGTGGAACAAAGCTTAGTCAATGAACTTCACGGGACCATAGTTGGAAACGATCCGTACCGTGCAGCCTCCCTTGCCCACTTTTCCCTTGTAAGTCTTCGTATGTTTGGGTACGTAACGTTGACGGGAGTCGTCGCTGCCATCGTCTTTGATCACAAAATTAATGGGCAGAGCACTCGGATAACCGAAGTTGGCGTACGTGACGGTTACATCAAAATCCAGGTCCTGATCTTCACGTACGGGCAACCGTAGCGTCGTATAGTTGGAACGAACATCCAGATTTTTAACGGTCCGTAGTAAGACTGGCAACTGGACGTTATCGGAGTAATTGATATTTAGCCGGGCCTGTTCTTTCAACTTCCCAATCTTTCCTTTGGAATACTGAATCGTAGCCTCCAGATCCCCTACTTCGTCCACGATCATGGTGCCGTAGTTATTGACCAATCGCAGACGATCGGCTTTATCGAGTTCCAGCTTGGAATACTGAATTTTCAAATTGCCTTCGTTAAGCTGGCGAATGATAGCCTTACCATATTCTACCTGAATATCATTCTCGGTACTCATCAGGCGGTCGGCCGTAAAATCGCCGTATTGCGTATTCACCCGTAACGGAGCCGAAAAATCGGCTAGTGTGGCATTAGCAAAGCGGTTTTGCATATCCAGTGGCATGTACTTGGGCATGTGAATGGTATAGCTGATTTTCACCCCCCGCGATTTTGATTCGTCTGAACTACGTCCCCAGCTCTTCCAACTCCAACTACCCTTGGGCTCGTTGTACCGCGTTTCCAGACGGATGATATTTCCCGAACGGGATTCTTCAATTCCTACGGCATCTACAAAACGCTGGGCTTCATCATCATCATTGCCTAAACCGACGATAATGATTTCGGCCCGGACTTCATTCCGGTCCCAGAGGTTCACTTTCATTTCGCCGTGCTGATTGGAAACATACAGCCGATCACGCGTGGAAGCACTGAAGGATTTGACAATGGTACGTTTCCGTTCGGCAAGCGTACCTTGTTCGTGAGCCAGAGCTGGTACCACCCAAAGCAAGGCCAGGAACACACCGCTAAATAGTCTTTTCATGGCTAGGTTTGGATATACGGTTGATGATCTGTAGTTGACGATTTAAAATATCAAGCTGTAATTGCAGGTTCTGAATCATGGCTTCCACCAGCTCGGTCTGATTCGGAGTTTGAGGCAACTCTGACCGCAAATTCTGATAATCTTTATCCAGCTGCTCGATTTCGGAAGCAAACTCCCGGTACAATTGTGGATTAGACGTTTCAATGGCTTTAATTTCCGATCGTTTCGTTTCAATCAGCGAAGCGTAACGGAAGGCCATTTTTCCTTCTTCCGGACTTACCTGAGCAATAATGGGATCCGTATAACGGGGTTTCATAACGTATTGTCCGGCCACAAAACCCAGGCCAAGCAATAACACAACTCCAGCGGCCATTCGCCAGCTTTTTTCGATGAAGAAATGCATCCATGATCGGTTACCAGCGGCATTTCCCAGCGGAATCACCTTCGCTTCTTTCTCCTCGGCATCCGGTAAAATCGCTTCTGGCAATCGCCGTTCGATGTCCGCCCACAATCCCAGTGGCGGCTCGAAGGCATCAAATTCCTCCCGATTATCCCGAATAAAACGTTCGATACGATCTTTTTTCATGGGTATTTTTGGCCATTAGCCGTACATTAATTGCTAATAAAGTCTTTATAAGTGCGTCATCCGCTAACTTTAGGTTGAGAGCATTTCTACTAACTTGCGTTTGGCCCGCATGTACTGCGTCCGGGAGGTCGACTCAGAAATGCCCAGTACTTCGGCAATTTCCTCGTGATCGTAGCCTTCCAGCAGGTACAGACTCAGTACGGTTCTGAATCCATCGGGCAATCGCTGAATACCGACTCGTACGCGTTCTACTTCCCACTCCGTTTCATCTTGTAGTAACGCTTCTTCGCCTACGTACTCGGCTTCTTCCACCTCCACCCACTGCACTTTTCGCTGGCGTAACTGATTAATAGCCCGGTTTACTACAATTTGTTTCAGCCAGGCTCCGAAGGTACTCGTCTGCCGGAAATCGTGAATTTTCTGAAAAGCATCCAGAAACGCTTCCTGCAGTACGTCCTCGGCTTCCCCCATGTGGTTGAGGATACGCATACATACGTTGAACATCGACTTCGAGTACAGCCGGTACAGCTCGTACTGAGCCTTACGGTCGCCCCGCTTGCAGGCTTCAACGAGTGAGTAATGACGGTCAAGGTACAACGTCTGTTCCAACGGTTTCAAAAAGACAGGTAGGTTACGGGTTTTTGAAATGAATTCTTCTCCCCCTCTACGTTCCTGCCTTTCTACTCCCTTCCGTACACCAACGATTTCAACCGCTTCATGAATCAATTTCGTACCAAGGACAAGCTTGCTTTCTGAAATGTTGCACGCGACTTTTGGATTTTTGAAATTTATGCGATGAAATCCTTGTCAATCGATATGAAACCGGCTTCTTACTGGATCGAAAAGTATACCATGCAACCGCATCCCGAGGGCGGCTTCTTCCGGGAAATGTACCGTTCTGAGGAATGGGTATCGCAACCAGCCCTACCCGCCCGGTTCTCAGGCAAGCGAACGTTCAGTACGGCGATTTATTTCCTACTGGAGAGCCATCACTTTTCGGCGTTGCACCGGATTCAGTCCGATGAAGTCTGGCATTTTTATGCGGGCGGACCGCTGGAAGTATTTGTATTCGACGAAGCGGGGCAACTGGAAATCATCCGACTAGGTAACAACCCCGACGCGGGCGAGGTATTTCAGGCCGTTGTACCGGCGGGCCGCTGGTTTGCGTCCCGACCCGCTACGGGTACCACATACGCCCTGGTGGGCTGCACGGTGGCTCCGGGCTTTGATTTTGCCGATTTTGAACTGGCAACGGCTGAAACGAACATCCCGACCCATCCGGAATATCAGGATCTCATTCAGTCACTCATTCGTTAGCTCGTACCTTTGTTAGATGGATACCGTTGCGGGCTCTTCCCTGATTTATTTGTTTCGATGGCTATTGCTCAGTGCCCTGGTAGGTGGACTAGCGGGTTCAGCTTCGGCTTTTTTTCTGGTTGCCCTGGATCGGGTTACGCTGTATCGGGAAAGTCACCGCTGGATTATTGCCTTTCTACCCCTCGGCGGATTTTTAGTCGGGGCTATTTATCATTACTGGGGACAGGACGTTGTTAAAGGAAATAACCAGTTGATCGAAGAATGGCAGAATCCCCGGAAAATTATTCCTTTCCGGATGGCTCCTTTCGTGCTACTCACGACCTTACTCACCCACTTGTTCGGGGGTTCAGCCGGACGCGAAGGCACGGCCGTACAAATGGGCGGGGCGATTGCCGATCAGTTTACTCGGCTGTTTCATCTCTCTGACTCCGACCGAAAAACACTGCTCGTAACGGGCATGAGTGCCGGGTTTGCGTCTGTTTTTGGCACACCCTTGGCTGGTACTATTTTCGCACTGGAAGTTTTCATTCTGGGTCGTTTACGGTATGAAGCCCTTATTCCCAGCTTACTCGCTGCGGTACTGGCTGATCAAACCTGTCGCCTCTGGGGCGTGGGTCACACGCACTACGCCATTGCCTTTGTACCTACTTTAACGGTACTAATTTTAATGAAGGTACTGCTCATCAGTATTGGGTTTGGAGTGGCCAGTACACTTTTTGCCGAACTAACGCACTTTTGGAGTAAACAGGCCAAACGCTGGATTACCTATCCGCCGCTGCGTCCCGTAGTGGGTGGAGCCATCATTGCCCTAGCAGTGTACTTTTTCGGAACGACCCGCTACATTGGGCTCGGCGTACCTACCATCGTGGCCTCTTTTCACGAACCGTCAGCCTGGTACGACTGGATACTGAAAACGCTTTCTACCACGTTTACCCTGGGCGTCGGATTCAAAGGCGGCGAGGTTACGCCACTCTTTTTTGTAGGAGCTACGCTGGGCAATGCCCTGGCTCCGCTAACGGATCTACCCCTGAGTCTACTTGCGGGTATGGGCTTCGTCGCTGTTTTCGCCGGAGCTTCCAACACGCCTTTAGCCAGTACGGTGATGGGCATCGAACTTTTTGGGTCCGAAGCCGCTGTATATCTGGCTCTGGCCTGCTTTATTGCCTATTTATTTTCGGGAAATTCGGGGATTTACGGCTCCCAGATTGTGGGTAGTCCCAAACACACTCGCTTTCTTTCGTTCAAAGGCAAAGCTTTACATCAAATCAAACCATGACTGCCGCATACCTGCCCCGCCCCATGAAATACGCTTTTGTTTTCCTCTGGTTAGGGGTTGCTCTTGCCGCGAACGCTCAACCTATGTCTCAGCAAGTATTCGATTCGCACGAAACATTCAAAGAAAAAGCCCTGACCGAACGCCGCTTTCGGCATCAGGATATTGTGCCTTTACTGGAAAAAGTGAAAACGCAGTTTGAAGTAACGGAAGCCGGAAAATCGACGGAAGGCCGTAGTCTTAATCTGGTTAAAATGGGTTCCGGTCCCACGAAAGTACTGCTCTGGTCACAAATGCACGGCGACGAGGCAACAGCGACGATGGCTATTTTCGATTTATTTCGGTTTTTCTCGGCTTCGAATGATTCCTTCGATACTTTCCGCAGGGAAATTCTGGAGAAAACGACGCTGTATTTCGTCCCCATGCTTAATCCCGATGGAGCGGAAGCCTGGACTCGCCGTACCGCTCTGGGTATCGACATGAACCGCGACGCCTTACGCCTGCAAACGCCCGAAGGACGTTTGCTGAAACAGTTACAGCAAACCCTGCAACCGGCATTCGCCTTCAACCTGCACGATCAGGAACCCCGATACTCCGCCGGGAAAACCAAAAATCTGGCTACGATTTCCTTTCTGGCTACGGCTTACAACGAAGCCCGTGAGATCAATCCGGTACGTCAGCGTTCGATGCAATTGATTGTTTCACTCAATCGTACCCTGCAGAATTTTATTCCGAATCAGGTGGGTCGTTTTTCGGATGAATTCGAGCCCCGTGCCTTTGGGGATAATATTCAGAAATGGGGTAGCTCCCTGATTTTGATTGAATCGGGTGGGTACGCCAACGACCCCGAAAAACAACAGATCCGACGACTGAATTACGTAGCCTTACTCAGCGGACTCCAGGCCATTGCTTCGGGTTCCTACGAGACCGAAGCCATTGAAGCCTACGAGGAAATTCCGGAGAATCGGCGTTCCATCTTTGACCTGATCATCCGGAATGTACGCGTTTTGAAAAAGGGTAAACTCGTATTAACTGACCTTGCCATCAATCGCCAGGAACTAGCGGTATTCAACCGTCCCGAAAAATGGTACATTCGGGGTACCGTCGAGGAATTCGGCGATTGTTCGGTCTTCTTTGGTATGCGGGAACTGGATGGTACGGATTTAGTCATTGATACCGATGTGAAGCTCGGGTCCAAAGCCGATTTTGTGTTGAAGTCGGCGGACGGAAAAATTAAATACCGCATTGAAAATGGACTGGTAAAATAGGGACCTTGGCTCCAGCGGCCTTCTTTCCTTCGAGTTCATCCGTATCTTTAGCCAGTTAATAGCCAACAGCTGCGTATGTTTCAAAGTACCGATCAGTATCACTTCATCGAAAGCGTCTTATTCGAAACGTTGGGCTTCCAGCCGGAAGTCAAAGAGTTTCAATTTATATACGGTGGTAATTTCAATCTGGCTGCCAAAGTCATCACCGCCGAAGGTTCCTATTTCATCAAATGGAACCAGGGCGATCATGAAGGAATGTTTGAATCCGAAGCCCGGAGTCTGAATCGGCTGCGGGAAACGGGCATCCTGACGATTCCGACAGTACACGGCTACGGACAACGCAACGATGGGGCGTACCTGATGATGGATTTTCTGGAAACCAGTGCCCAGCGTCCGGATTACTGGGCGGACTTCGGACGAAAACTCGCTCAGCTCCACCACGTCAGCAATGATCGCCACGGACTGGAATTTAACAACTACATCGGAGCCCTGCCCCAGAAAAATGACTGGATGGAATCGGGCATTAGCTTTTTCATCGAGAATCGGCTGAAAGTGCAGGCGGGACGGGCCTTGTACGAAGGGAAGCTTTCGAGCAAATTACACGATCAATTTCTCAAGTTCTGTGAAAAACTTCCGAACCTGATTCCCGATGAACCCGCTGCTCTATTGCACGGCGATTTGTGGAGCGGAAATGTCATGACGGGATCGGAAGGAGCCGTAGCCCTGGTCGATCCGGCCACGTACTTTGGCTTACGCGAAGCCGAACTCGCCTTTACGACCATGTTTGGCGGCTTTGATACGAGTTTTTATACGAGTTACTACGAAGCATTCCCCGTAGAACCGGGTTTTAACGAACGCATTCCGCTGTACAACCTGTATCCCTTGCTGGTACACGTCAACCTCTTTGCGGGAGGCTATTTAACGGCAGTAGAACGAATTCTCCGAAAGTATTAATCTTCTGATTTCCCGATACGAAAAAGCGGATGTCCAGTCGAGCTGAACATCCGCTTTTTCGTATACGATGGTCCGTTTTAGTTAGTAGCTAGTATCTCAGCCAACTTTTCTCCTAAGGCTTTTCCACGAATATTTTTCGCGATGATTTTGCCGTTCGGATCCAACAGGAAGTTTTGCGGAATGGCCTGTACACCATAAAGTCTGGCTGCTTCGTTGTTCCAGAATTGAAGATCGGATACGTGCGTCCAGGTCAGATTATCCTTGTGAATGGCTTTCAACCAAGCCTCTTTCGCTCCGGGCTGATCCAGCGATACGCCCAGTACGGTAAAGTTTTTATCCTTATACTTCTGGTAATTAGCCACCACGTTTGGATTCTCCTGACGGCAGGGACCGCACCAGCTAGCCCAGAAGTCCAACAATACGTACTTGCCTTTAAAATCGGTCAGCGAAATCAGGCGTCCCGTGGTATCGGCCTGGGTAAAACCCGGAGCCATGGCTCCAATCGCCGTTGTTTTCAGTTTCGCCAGCGTTTCTGAATACTTCTTACCCGCCGGTGTACTTTTCACAGACTCATCCAGACTTGCGTACATGGGCTCTACCTCTCCGTATTCGGGGACTGACCCGCCGTAAGACCGCAAGGCATCCAGACTGACGACACTCTTTGGATTTTCCTTAATGAACTTCGCGTAAATGGTTTTCTGTTCGCCCTGAATTTTCTCGTACCGAGCATCCATGGCTTCGTCGAATTCCTTCGATTTGCGTTGTTCCGGTGTAGCGGCCTGATACTCCTTCATCATCTGGGCCATCTGTTCGTTACTGCTCTTCAAGGCTACTTTCAGCTTTTCATTGGCTACGTTCAGAGGGGTACCTTTTACGCTTGCGTTCAGAGCTGAATCGGGGCTTTGTACCATGATCGTACCCGGTTCCAGATACAGGGGTATAATGTGGTTATTGTTCAGCCGCCGCATGCCCAATCCACGAGCGTCGATGGCGATCATGGCGTTCTGCGGGGCTTCCAGTGAGCCTTTGAATTCAAAAGCTCCGTTGGTAATCTTAGCCGTATCGATTTGAGCCTTATCACCTTTCATATACCGTAGATACGCTTTAGCGGGAGCATTGAGCGTACCCATTTTTCCCTTTACGGTATAGGTTCCGCTTTGAGCCCAGGTCAGAGCCGGTGCAAGCATCAAAGCGACGATTAATGTTTTCTTCATAAGTAACTTGGTTGCGTTATGGTATAAAGGGTAGAATGAAACTAGTACTGGGTAAATATACGCAATTCCACAACGTCAGGTCGTTAGGTTAAACCTCAATTTCAATTATTATTGCTTATTCCTGAAAGGATTCGGTAAAATTCCAGTCCCATTCAGGCTTTTCTTCTAGGGACTTCCTGCTCCATTTAAAGTCATTGGCATAAGACCTCTTGATCATGCGATTCTCTCTAGTTCTGCTTCTGGTTAGTCTGACGGCCGCTGCCCAGCAAAAAACGCCCGTTGATTACGTCAATCCACTCATTGGTTCGGCTCCCAGTACCACTGAATCAGCCCGTCGACACAGCGAAGCGGGCAGTGAACTGAAAGGCCAGATTGCTCCGGCCATTGGGCATCCGCACGGCATGACCAGCTGGACGCCGCAGACCCGTCGAACCGAAACCAAGTGCGTCGCTCCGTATTACTACACCGATTCGAAAATCAACGGATTTCGGGGTTCGCACTGGCTAAATGGCTCCTGTGTACAGGATTATGGAACGGTCACACTCATGCCCTTTTCGGGTACGCCCACGACCCAACCGGAATCTTCCTTTTCGCACGACCAGGAACGGGTAACGCCTTCGTACTACTCCGTCGTTTTGCCAGATTATCAGGTGAAAGCCCAACTGACGGCTACCCCCCGGTCCGGGTTACTGGAGTTCCAGTTTCAAAAGGAAGAAAAGCATTTTGTACTCATTGAACCGAACAGCGACGAAGGGCAGGGCTTCGTGGAAATTCACCCCCAACGACGCGAAATTGTGGGATACAACCCCGTTCATCGTATTTATCAGGGGGCGGGTCAGTCCGCGGGTATCAGTGGCTACTTCGTTATTCAGTTTGATACGCCTTTTGAAGACTATAGCACGTTCGAAGCCACTACAATCCATTTCAAACGCACGGTTGCTCAAGCCAAAGGAAATGCCGTGGGAGCGATCCTCGCTTTCCCTACCCAGGCGGGTACAACCGTACGGGTACGCGTGGGCACTTCTTTTACGGATCTGGACGGTGCTCGCCGGAATCTGGCTTCGGAAATTCCACAATGGAATCTGGCTTCTGTTCGCGAAGCCTCCGAAAGGGCCTGGAACCAGGAGCTGGGGCGGGTTAGCCTCCAGGGTTCCGAAGCGGATCAGTCGCTTTTTTATACGGCTCTGTATCACACGAAATTAACGCCCCGGCTGTACTCCGACGTTGACGGTCGCTACCCTGGTTTTGCCAACGATACCACGATTCATACCGCGAAAGGTTTTGATTACTACTGTGACTTCAGTTTATGGGATACCTTTCGGGCGGGCCTGCCCCTTCACGCCTTGCTCGAGCCCGAACGGTCCGCCAGTCTCATGCAGTCCTTTACGAAAATGGGCGAACAGGGCGGCTGGATGCCTATTTTCCCCTGCTGGAATCACTATACGGCGGCCATGATCGGCGATCATGTACTCTCGGCGGTGGCCGATGCATACGTCAAGGGAATCCGGAATTTTGATGTCGAGACGGCCTATCGCTACCTGCGTAAAAACGCTTTTGAAGTGAATACGGATTCGAAAAGCTACGAAGCCGGACAAGGGCGGCGGGCTTTAAAAAGTTACCTGCAGTATCAGTACATTCCGCTGGAAGATTCGGTCTGGCAGGCTTTTCATAAACGCGAGCAAACGTCCCGTACCCTAGAGTACGCTTACGATGATTTCTGCCTGGCTCAACTCGCAAAAGCTTTACACCATACTGATGATTACAACCAATTAATGAATCGGGCTCAGAACTACCGAAACGTAATTGACACCCAAACGGGATGGGCCCGGGGCCGGTACGCGGATGGTCGCTGGAGTGAGAAGTTTGACCCATTCGCTTTACGCGTCGGCTTTATTACGGAGGGTTCTCCCGCTCAGTATACCTGGTTTGTTCCGCAGGATGTGCAGGGTTTAGTACAACAAGTGGGGGGCCGCGAACGCTTTGTGGCGAAGCTTGATACGATGTTCGAGAAAGGCTACTACTGGCATGGCAATGAACCGGGTAATCATACCGCTTACCTCTACGCCTGGGCCGGGCAACCCTACAAAACGCAAAAATGGGTACGCCAGCTCATCCGGGAAGAATATGGCTTAGGGCCAGGTGGCTTGTCGGGTAATGAGGACGGCGGGCAAATGTCGGCCTGGCTGGCATTCAGTATGCTGGGTTTTTATCCGGTATGCCCCGGAAGACCGGAATACGTCTTGGGAAGCCCAAGCTTTAACCAGGCTTCCTTACATCTTTCCAACGGAAAAACTTTCACCATTAAAGCCCGGGGTAATTCCGCTAAGAACATCTATATCCAGAACGCGACGCTCAATGGCAAAGCGTTTACCAGAACATTCTTGACCCACAATCAGATCCTGGCGGGTGGAACGCTTGAATTAACGATGGGAGACCAACCAAACACCCGATGGGGCCAAGGACCTTCGGATCGCCCCAGCTCCCTTACCCCTAAATGACTGTAGTAGCGAAAACCTAGATGCACTCACTACTTTTAGTTAAATTAACTTAATTACTCAAGTAAAGATCAGGGATTTATAAGTATTTTTATTTACTTGCTCACTCTTATTTTTAGTAGTGAATTCCAACCCTCATATCTTTACTCAAATGGATTTAATTCAATTAGCACACGCTCATCTAAACCCCTCTACGGTTGACAAAATCAGTGATTATTTGAACGAATCAACGCCTCACACCGCAGTTGGTTTAAACGCTGCCCTGCCCGTAATGCTAGGGGGGTTTTTAGAAAAATTAAATACTCCCGAAGGCTTAAACTCGCTTGCTGCTCTACTGAAGAAAGAAAATTCCGAGTCTGCGACACCTCAACCAGCGGCTTCCATTTCAACCGTATTGGACATCCAAAAACTGATTAGTCGAGGTTCGTCCCTGGTAGAGACCTTGTTTAATGGTCAAACTGGCAGTGTTATCAATCGACTTGCTTCCATTGCTGACATCAGTCATACGTCTTCCTCTTCGTTATTAAGCATTGCGGCTAGCGTATTAACGCACCTGATTGGTAAAGAAGATTCAACTCCTTCGGGATTGTTTCGCCTCTTAAGCAGTCAAAAGGAAAGTATTGTGACGGCTCTTCCAGCTGGTTTTGTTCACTTTTTTTCCTTTTCACAGCCTACTGATTTTGTTGCAGAAAAAAATTACAAACCCGTACCTGAAACAACGGGCAAAGGTGGAAATTCCTGGATACTCTGGCTTTTATTACTGGCAGCGATTATTGCCGGTATTTACTTTTTCAAAAGCTGCAGTACAGAGAAAAAACCAAATGCCTTGACGGAGACTCCACCTGAAAACGTAACTACTTTAGATACGATGGTCATTGTACACAAAAAACTTTCGACTGGTGTAGACCTGACCTTCGGAGAATCCAGCATTGAAAATCAACTCATCCAATTTATTGAAGATGAGGCCGTGAAGGTAGATAAAACAACCTGGTTCAATTTCAGAAAGCTGACGTTTAAAAGTGGCAGCAATGAAATTGATTCTACTTCCATGGAGGAAGTTCGAAACATCTACGAAATCATGCAGGCCTATCCGGAGGTACACCTGAAAATTGGAGGGTATACAGACAATACGGGGAGTGCTGAAACGAACCTTAAGCTTTCTCAGGAACGAGCTAGAAACGTACAAATCGCTTTGGAAAAAATGGGTGTTTCCTCCAGCCGTTTAGACGCAGAAGGATACGGCCAAGAGCACCCGATTGCCAGTAATGAAACGCAAGAAGGCCGTGACCAGAACCGACGTATTGCGGTTCGGGTTACCAGAAAGTAACGTTTGTTTTAATTCTTCAAGCGTCCTGTCCCAGTAAAAAGGACGCTTGAAGAATTAGATTCCTCTCACGGCATAGGCTACGTAATATTTGCGAACAATCTGACTCAATGCTTTTATGGTGGGCAAGTCGGAAGCTTCTGAAACATCTACTACGCCCCGATCTTTGGTAAGAATGCGGATCGGTTGTCGGCTCGCGAGATACGCTGAATTGGTAGTCTCACCCCGTACCACTAAATACGGCAGGTCAGCCTCAGTAACGCCTGGTAAAGCCAAAACCTGGGTTTGAAAAGTGTTAACCACCTCGTCGGAGGGTGGAGCATCGAAGAATCGAATTTTAAATAACCGTCGATTGAGTAACATGGTCGATAAATGAGCCAGTAAACGATCCGAATGTACGGTCCATTGTTTAATGCAGGCCCATATGTCATAATCATCGAGTTGAGTAAAAGCCCGGATGTACTGTGGATGATTCTGAAAATCCGCCAGCGTAGGTTCGTTGGTAATGAACATTTCCAAAGCGGGCGTCGTATACACTGATTCTCCCGCATGTACCAGTTCACGAGCCCGTCGAATCAGTTGAATCAGCATGGTTTCCGCACAGATCGCTGTTTTATGCAAGTATACCTGCCAGTACATCAGACGACGGGCCGTCAGGAAATTTTCAATCGAATACACCCCTTTTTGCTCGACTACCAGCTGGTTATCTACTACATCCAGCAGCTTTACAATACGTTCCGAGCCAATGCTTCCTTCCGTTACTCCCGTAAAGAAACAATCGCGATTCAGGTAATCCAGCCGGTCAATGTCCAGCTGACTCGAAATCAGGTCATAAAAAAAGCGACGTTCGTATTGTCCCGAGAACATACGGATGGCTAAATCCAGGGCTCCGTTGAATTCCTTGTTCAACTCATTCATGAGTAACAGCGAGATTCGTTCATGCGAAACATGGTGCAACAGCGTATGCTCTAATACGTGCGAAAAGGGACCATGCCCGATGTCGTGCAGCAGAATAGCGATTTGTACCGCTTCACATTCCTGCTCTGAAATCAGATGTCCTTTACTTTTGAGCGTACTGATCGCTTCGCCCATCAGGTGCATCGCACCCAGAGCATGATGAAAACGCGTATGTAAGGCTCCGGGATACACGTATTCCGCGATGCCTAGTTGCTTGATCCGGCGAAGGCGTTGGAAGTAGGGATGTTCAATCAGGTCAAAAATCAGGTGACCCGGAATGGTAATGAACCCGTATACGGGATCGTTGAGCACTTTCTTCTTATTCATGCAGCAGGGGAACGTACCTCGGTATAAACGAAAGTAGGAACGCATAAAAATACGTTCCTACCCATGTATGCCAAGTAAAGCCTGGATTAATTGCTACCAGGACCGCCGCGACGTCCATCCCGCATGCGGTTGCGTTGTTCTTCACGCATTTTTTCGTACTGAGTCCACTGCTCGGTAGTTAAAATGGGTTTCAGTTTAGCTTCGTAATTTTCCTGTAATTCCTGCATTTTCTGACGATCCGGACGAGCTCCGTTAGCCCGCATTTCCTGCATCTGCTTCATGCGATCATCACTCAACGTTTTGACTTTAGCGGCCTGATCAGCAGAGAGGTTCAGTTGTTTGGTCAGTTGTTCCGTTTGCCTTTGGGCACGTTCCTCGGGCGAACGACCCATCTCGCCCTGAGCGAAGGTCAGCGTAGTAGCCAGCAATAAGGCTCCGAGGGAAAACACGAGTTTTTTCATGACTGTTTAGTTAACGTTCGGAGCCTTTGAAACAAAAAAGTCGGCTAAGGTTTAATGGTGCGTTGCAAAAAGCGTTAAAAAAGTGTAAACTTGCGGCTCATTTGGCGGTATTCCGCCAGATCGGGCCCTTAGCTCAGGGGTTAGAGCAGTTGACTCATAATCAATTGGTCGTAGGTTCGAAACCTACAGGGCCCACTCTTATAATCAAGCACTTGGCATTTTTTGCTGGGTGCTTTTTTGTTGGATGAGCCACTATATTTAGAGCATTCCATGCACGATCACTTTCTACGCGTGGGTAAGAATGATCTGTGAGTTAAGCTTTTACCTTGTCTCCAACTGTAACTAAGGGATGCTAAAAGTAAGACTTAAATGAGGCACCGCTCCTACACAAGTGAAGTGTTTTTCTGCTCAGTATAGTGAATTTGACGATCGTCTTCACGTCACTGTACTCGTTGAGGATTTCGGACATTCTCTTTTCAGCAATACCTCGGTTGTGAGTTAAATCTTCTAGGCATTCTTTGAACGGCCTTTCTTGACGTCTGAGGAAGGGAGGAATGAACGTTTACAAGCCACCACTTGGATGCATCCTCAATGCTTGTAAATGTTTGCATGGTTTAAAGCATCTAAGCGGCTTTTTTTCTAGTTTTATCCGCAACCTTACCAACCAGCCTCATGATGCTTGCCTATTACATTTCTCAACTCGAAAGCCTGTTTAACGGTCAGCCCTGGCTGGATGAAACCCTTTTGAAAAAAACGGGTAAGTTATCCAGTGAGCAGGCTTTCCAAAGACCTTATCCCCACGTTCACTCAGTAGCTGAGATCCTGGCTCACCTGATTGCCTGGCGTCAGGTGTTAATTAAGCGACTGGAAGGCAACTACGCGTATCAAATTCAAATGCAGGGTTCCCAGGACTGGCCTTCACTGGAGCAACTTCGGGTATCAGGATGGAAAGCTTTACAGGAGCAGCTGGTAAGCAATCAGACTCGCTTGATTGCATTGTTAAAACACCAGCCACAGGGAGTGTTATCGACCCACTACAACGAACAGGGGCATACGTTTGAATACCTCATCAATGGCATCATTCAACATGACCTTTATCACCTGGGGCAGATCGGCTTAGTGATAAGCATGCTCAAGCACTACTAACCTTTATCTAAGTTAACTTCTTTTAACGTATAGCCCACTTGTCTGATTAGAGGTTGAGCAGTAGCTTTCTGGCCTGAACTATCCAACCGCTCTATCCATGAAACGTCTTTACTGGATTGTACTATGGGTACTTGGCTTTGCCTCTTGCAAGCCCGACCCCCAGGAACTCACTTCTCCCCTCGACTATACAGACTGGGTTGCCATTGTTTCGCCGGAACCTAAAGCCGTAGAAGCTGTTTACGGTAGCATCGATAGCCTGCTAGTCATTAGTACCGGCCTTCAAATCTACTATACTACCAATTATGGCAAGACCTGGAGTAAGTCTGACCAGGGCCATTCCGGGGTGCGTGGTTTTATCGCCCATGGCAACTCCCTGTTTGCTTTGACTACCGAGTATCAATGGACTGGTAATCCAACCGTTTATGCCAATTCTGCCCAAATGGTTAGCCTGGATAAAGGGGTTAGTTGGAAGGTTATGCCGAGACCTACTGATTTGTTTGTTCCTCGCAACCGAGTCGCTGCTCCGAATGGCATTACTTATGAAATAGACGAGGTTCGAACGCCTACCCATCCTGGAGCTACGTCAACGTTTTGGGTAGACTATCCCGGCGTTAAGACTTCGAACCGCAGGCACTTGTCCATCCCAGAGGTGCATCAAATCCAAAGCATCCGTCTGGACAGTCAAGGCAGACTCTACGTGGCAGCTTCGGCCCCTATTTGTGAGAGACGTGAGAACTTTGCCTTTTGCAAAGACAAGAATAGTGTCATCTACGTCTCTAAAAAGCCATTACCCTGATCTGAAATCCATCCAATGAAGAAGCCTACCCATGAAGCGGATAGGCTTTCTTGGTTATACTGGCTGCTTATAACCTCCCCGTTATGAAACGATTCTTCCTTGTTGTCTGCCTTTCGTCTGCCTGTACTTCGGGGCCTAAAGAAAATACGCATCAGCCTGCTTTTGATACACTTGAGGGAAGCTTTAAAGGTGAATATATTCCTCATAACTATTCCTTTAAAATTACCAGGGATGGAACAGTGCTATTTTGGAAGCATCGCGATATTGATACTAATTACTTCCAGGGGCAGGTTGCCTCAAGTGTCATTCGTAAATTAACCACCGCTATTGACTCCCTTTATTATTATGAAGCGGATAGTGCCTCAACAGGAATAGTTGCTGACGCTTTTACCTACAATCTTTGGGTACACCAAGCAAACCGAACGGTACGCAAAGCCCGCGGTTATTCTAACGTAGCTTCGCCAAGCGTTGTGGCTTTAGCTTACAGCTTAACACCACTCTTTGACACGTTAGAGCTGAAACCCACTTCTAAAAAATTCCATTTTGGAAGCTATGTACCCATACCCCCTCCCCCGCCAGCTCCATTGCCAAACCCACGCTGAAATCTCTTCCACCTATCTACTTTACATTGGCCTCTCCACAGAGGGATTGAGCGAAAAGGTGGAGAAATGCCGGGTTTTCGGGTAGGTGTTTGCGTGCGAGTGCACGCATTTCACCTTTGGCCGAGGGTCGTTTGCAAAAAGTGATAAGGATCTCAAGGAGACCTTTAGTCTACGTTATTCCAGGACTGTGAAGTAATTCATATTCCCATATTTTAGAATCAAATTTCCCACCTTGGGGAAACCATGGCTAACCTCGCACAATACCAGGTGGTCCCAACTATTCATTAGGTACTTACCCGATGCGTCTATAATGGATTGATGTACAATCTTTTCACTAAGGTCATTTCTCTCAATTACCTCCAAAAGTTTATCTCTACTATGATCGTTGACTATAACTTGGATATGCGTTTCACTAACAGTCATAAAGCCTTTCAGCAACTCAGGAAGCCTTTCCCAAGAGTCTCTACTTATCTCCCAAGTTGAATCATTGGGGCAATGTTTAATCAAGTCGTATAGTAGATCTGACTCTGAAGACATAAATCTTTCAAGTTGTTGCCTGTCGTGAAAGATAAGGTATTTAGGCATTACAGGTGGAGGTCTTCACTCAAAGCAAGATAAGGCGTTTTCAAATATCCCCAAAAAAGACATTATAATGCCGCCCTCACCGGTATTTAGCCGACTCAGTTTTGAGTTGACCTCCCAATTAATCCTGAATCGCTTTAACGAGTATCTAAAACCTTACTCCCTATCCCGGGGAAGCGACTGATGCCACTGGTCTGGACGCTGAGCCATCAAATGATGCGAAATTGCGTTCTCGTAAGCTAAAACTGATGGACAGTCCAGAATTGGACTTTCTAACGCGAAGACCTATACCATTAAGGTAACTCAGGATTACCTTTTCCAAAAAGCGAAGGTCGACTCCTTCTAACGAGTCCACTACCAATGAGCGAAACAGATGGTCACCTAGCTATATAACTCTACTGTGGAATACGATCCTTGAGCGTTTGAAGATCATTTGAACCCACAAAACCAAGCTAATACAAAAATACCCCGGGTGTGGGTCAGACGCCCTAAGCTACCAATGATAGTTTGACAACGAAGGCCTGCAATGGTATGGCCTGGCAGGTGTAAAGTTTTTAACACCCTTGCCAATCAGTCTGTTGGTCAGGTAAAATCATTTTTAAGCGTAAGCTCTCATTCTGGATGAAGGTATTCTTCAAGAATAGCCTAAGCTTCTCTTGGGTGATGCCCTGCTATTAGATGAATGGTTTGGCTACGTCCATCCAGTCCTTAACTTGCGGTGTCTAACTCCACACCGTCATGATTGAACCACTACTTTTAGAACGCATCCTTGTGTCTTTGGCTAACACTCAATCGTCTTCTCTTTTAACGTTCAGACTACTTTTGGAAGACAAGTCTGAAGATACGAAGAGGACTTATTACGCCCTGCACAAAATAGAAACCTTAGAAAATGCAATTCTACTTTTAGGTTCTTTGAATCACGACTATGAGCAGTTACAAAGAGCCTTGATTGAAGCCCAGAAAGAGTATCAGGCCGTTCTTGAAGAAATTAACAACCGTCCCCCTCAACTATGTTAACTGGGCTATGTCCTAACCGATGCAACTATTGTTTTTGTGAGCCCGGTTTATGACACAAGCCAATACCTGTCCTTTTACCATCAAATTGCTCATGAACATTTGGGGCTGTTTATTCCCCCCTATCGGCTAAGGTTGGCATTTTGGCTTTCACTCTAAAGGACCGAAAATCGTTGCTGCTGATAAAAGGGGATAAGAAACGGCTAACAGCTTTATAGTTCATACCTAGCAGACCAAAGAATACGAACGCAGGTATAAAACAAAAAAGCCTACTCACCGTCGCGAGTAGGCTAATCTAAGGCCTATATGTCGTCACAAGTAGGTCTTAATGTTTAACTTCCTCCGTCTTCAAAGCCGCCACTCATCTGACCGATTCAGTGATACAAAACTATCTCTAAGAAGCCGCTTAGGTTGTACTCTTTCGATTAATGGATTGGTCATCACCATGAAAGGTAGATTTTACGCTGTTTTCTGCTCATTAAAGAAACGAGAATAGCAAGCTTCTACTAACCTTAAAGCCGCTAAAAAGCATTGAATTTATTACTTCCTACACGTTTAACACCCTTTTTACACGGTAACAGTAAGTCCTTGCGGGATACTGTTTGATCAACGCAAAGCTACCTATTCCGTAAAAGCTCAAGCCCTTACTGAACTTCATTGGTAAGAAATTGAAGGTGATTGATTAATCGACAAAATTTCGATTTTCTTTAGTCCTCAACCGTCACAAATCTCCAGTTAACGTATCATAGGTGCAGCTCGTAGAATACTTGAGAAAAGAGCTGCTTTTAAGTCCTACTTCGCATTTTCAAAGTTGAAAATTGAGGTGCTCAGTGAGCATATGATTTGCATTGTAAGCCAAAAACTCTTTCGTGTTTCATGAAAGAGTTTTTTGATGCCTTTCCTGTTTCCTGGCTTATCATTAAATCATTCAGTAGTCGTAAGATCATAAAAAAACTCCCAGTCTAGGAGAGACTGGGAGCAGTAGCTACTCAGCCTTTCTTCCGTTCCGCCAAACGTAAGAAGGCATAGTTCGAATTTACATATTCTAAAGAATGTTTGTTAGATAGTACCCATAAATGGGTATATAATTTTTTCAAAGGACTGTACTGACGCGAATAGTAGCCCTTAACGTTGCATTCACCTTAGGTTTCTGAGTTGCGATCCTTTATTCCTAGTGAGCCTGACTGTACAGAAATAAAGCAACCCAGGATAGCAGTACGCATAACACGTAAAGCGTGACCAATAGAGCGTTTTTAGAGATTATTTTCATAGTCATGAGGAAAAGCACAAAAATAACTAATTGGTCCTTAGCCCTTTAACCATTCAATAACCCAAAAAGCCACTCGTCAAAACCCGATTAAGTCATTATACGCAGTGACTGCTTCATCCTTAGATAAATTCATCTAATCGTCCACTTTCTTTCACGCGAAAACCTTTTTCCGTTTCCTGCACGGTTAACGCCTCATGCGTCGCGTCGTGATCAGAGACAAGGATCCAGTTTTCCTGAACCGCCTGTCGGAGAAATGCTTCTTTTTCCAGCATCGTCTGTAAAGGCCGCACGTCGTAACTCATCAGATAGTTGACCGGTACATGAGCCGCTGTAGGGATTAGGTCAGCTGTAAAAACGACCGTTTGCTGACCAAGCTGAATTTTCGGCAAGAGCATCTTTTCCGTGTGTCCATCCATGACCAGAAACTCAATGAACGGCCCAAACGTCTGCTTCTTTTCATCCAGAAACTGCAAGTGTCCCGACTGCTGAATCGGCTGTAGATTCTCCGTTAAAAAAGTAGCTTTCTCCCGAGGGTTAGGCCGCATCGCCCATTCCCAGTGCTCCCGATGAGCCCAGTACGTAGCATTAGGAAAAGTCAATTCGTACCCATCCCGTCGCTGATTCCACTGAACAGCACCGCCACAATGGTCAAAATGCAGATGGCTTGGAATCACATCGGTAATGGTTTCTGCTCCGAACCCGGCTTTTTCCAGCGAACCAATCAAGTCGCCCTCGCCGTGACGGTAATAGAAGCCCTGCCAACGGGCGTCCTGCTTATCACCCATACCGCAGTCAATCAGAATCCGCCGATCTTTAGTTTCAATCAGCAGACACCGCATGGCTAATGGAATGTGATTGTTTGAGTCGGCGGGAATCAGCCTTTCCCATAATACTTTCGGTACTACGCTAAACATGGCTCCGCCGTCTAACTTAAAATGGCCAGCATCGATTGTATGTAATTTCAAGGGCTTGTCGATTTAGAAGGCAAGGTAGCAAAAGCCCAGTGGTCAGTTATACGGACAGAGCATGATTCTTCAACCTCCAAACTGAACTTAATCGAGATTTAATTTATATTAACCTATTAGTAATCAGAAGTTTATTTAACTTTCATCGCTACAAACGTAAGAAGGCAATGAGCATATTATAACATTTATCATTTTTTGAATAATATTACTCGAAGTTTCATCCTAACAACTACGTTCATGAAGAAGTTACTCGCATTTACATTAGTGTTTGTAAGCCTGGTTCTTGCTACGCAAGCTCAGACGCCTGCTGAAGAAAAACTGAAGAAAGCCAAACAGGAAACAAAAGAGGCAAAAAACAAAGTCGATAAGGAAGCCAAAGAGGCGAAAGCAGACGTAAAAAAGGAGGCGAAAGAAGTAAAAGCAGAGGCGAAGGACGCTAAGGACAAAGCCGACAAAAAGGTAAAAGAAGCAAAGGAAGACGTTAAGAAAGAGACGAAACAAGCAAAGGACAATGTCGATAAGAAAGCGAAGGAAGTAAAATCCGACACCAAGAAAGCAGCCGATAAACTTTCGAAAAAAGACGAAGCTGAAGCCAGCCTGGCTACCCGTACGAAAGTAGCCGGAGCGGACAAGTCGATTGGCAAAGACGCCAAAGGCCGTACGATTTACGTAGGTACCAAGGGTGGACAGTATTACATCAATTCCATTGGTAACAAAACGTATTTGTCCGAAGACAGTAAATTGAAAATCTAGTTTTTTGTACCTATAAAAAAATCCCCGGCCCAAATCGGACCGGGGATTTTTTATGATCTTGTACGATTAACCAATCAGTGTGGCTGCCTTCTCAAGCACTTTGGGTAGACCGGATACGTCCGAACCCCCTGCGGTGGCAAAGAAAGGCTGACCACCACCGCCGCCTTTTACTTCCTTGGCCAGCTCACGAACCAATTGACCCGCATTCAGGCCGCGTTCCTTCACCAGATTTTCGGAAATCATCAGAGCCAGAGCCGGTTTGCCTCCTACTTCGGCTACCAGTAAAGCAAACAGGTTATCCACTTTATCTTTCAACTGATACGCCAGTTGTTTCAGGGCGTCAGCGTTGGGAGCTTCTACCTGTTCGGCCAGGAAATGAATACCGTTCCGCTGCTGTACTTTCTGAACCAGTGCTTCACGTACGGAACTTAGTTTTTCAATCTCCAGCGTCTCCACCCGTTTTTGTAAAGCTGCTTTTTCTTCCATCAGGGTCTGCACCGATTTCAGTACATCCTGCGTTTTCAGCAGCTCACGTAAGTGATTAAGCAGCGTCGATTGCTCCTCCAGTAACTGGAATGCTTTTTCCGAAGTGATGGCTTCGATCCGGCGGACACCCGTTGAAGAGGAGCTTTCCGAAACGATTTTGAACAGCCCAATCTCACCCGTAGCCGGGATGTGTGTCCCGCCACAAAGTTCAACGGAGTATTGAGGATCGAACGTAATTACCCGTACAAAATCGCCGTACTTCTCACCGAATAAGGCCGTAGCTCCGCGTTGGCGAGCTTCTTCAATGGGTACGTTGCGATCTTCCTGCAACGGAATATTCTCACGGATTTTTTCATTCACGCGTTGTTCCACCTGAGCGATCTCCTCGTCCGTCATTTTACTGAAATGCGAGAAGTCAAACCGTAGTACATCCGGACTTACCAACGAACCCTTTTGAGCAACGTGTGAACCGAGTACTTCTTTCAACGCACTGTGCATCAGGTGCGTAGCGGTATGGTTCGAAGCGATGAGTTTACGACGGGAAGCATCCACGATCGCCCGTACGCTGGCCCCGTGTGCGTTCAGTTTTTCCTCAAATTCTTCATCTTCAATGACGTGAATGCTCAGGTCATTCTCTTTCTTCGTATCTACCACCAGTAGTTCAGCATTCGGCCAGGCCAGTACGCCGGTATCTCCTACCTGTCCACCAGACTCGGCGTAGAACGGCGTCTGATCCAGGACGATGTGATACTGCGTCTTTCCCTTGGCTTCGACTTTCCGATACTTTATAATCTGAGCGTCTGCTTCCGTTTGGTCGTAACCCAGGAATACGGTCTTACCGCCTTCCTGCAATTCGACCCAGTCCGATTTCTCAGTAGCGGCGTCTTTGCGGGAACGGCTTTTCTGCTCACCCAAAGCTTTCTGGTAACCCGCTTCATCGATCGAAAATCCTTTTTCACGAGCAATCAAGGCTGTTAAATCAACCGGAAAACCGAAGGTATCGTTGAGTTCAAAAACCGTAGCTCCGTCAATTACCTTACTCTCAGACTCCTGAGTCAGAATTTTATCCAGTAAAGTCAGTCCTTTTTCCAGCGTACGCAGGAATGCCGCTTCTTCTTCCTGAATTACTTTCGCTACAAAGTCTTTCTGAGCGATCAATTCCGGGAATACGCCGTCGAACTGGTCGGACAGTAAAGGAATCAGCGTATACAGAAAAGGCTCACGGAAGCCCAGATACGTATAACCGTATCGCACGGCACGGCGTAAAATCCGGCGAATTACGTAACCCGCCCGTACATTCGAAGGTAACTGCCCATCCGCAATGGCGAAGGCAATGGCCCGAATGTGGTCGGCAATGACCCGCATCGCAATATCAGCCCAGTTTTCCTGACCGTAGGTTTTACCTGCCGCTTTCGCGATAAAATCAATGGTACCCGTGAATACGTCGGTATCGTAGTTGGATTTTTTCTTCTGGATCGCCATGCAGAGCCGCTCGAAGCCCATACCCGTATCCACGTGGCGGGCGGGTAGCGGAACGAGCGAGCCATCGGCTTTCCGCTCGAACTGCATGAATACGTTATTCCAGATTTCCACCACTTGCGGGTGATCGGCATTCACCAGTGATTTTCCGGGCGTAGCATCTACTTCAGCCTGATCCCGTAAATCCACGTGAATTTCGGAACAGGGGCCACAGGGCCCTACTTCGCCCATTTCCCAGAAGTTATCTTTCTTATTGCCGAGAATGATCCGTTCGTCTCCACCCAGAATTTCTTTCCAGAGATCGAATGCTTCCTGATCAAAGGGTACGCCATCCTTTTCGTCACCTTCAAATACCGACACGTAGAGTCGTTCTTTCGGTAGCTTGTACACCTTTGTCAGCAACTCCCAGGACCAGTGCAAGGCTTCGTTTTTGAAGTAATCCCCAAACGACCAGTTACCCAGCATTTCGAACATGGTATGGTGGTAGGTATCAAAACCTACGTCTTCCAGGTCATTGTGCTTGCCCGAAACGCGAAGACATTTTTGCGTATCTACGATGCGTTTGGACGGTGGCGTAGCATTTCCCAGGAAAAAATCTTTAAACTGAGCCATTCCTGAGTTATTAAACATCAGGGTGGGATCATTTTTCGCCACTAAGGGGGCCGAAGGAACAATTAAATGGCCTTTTGATACAAAAAAATCAAGAAAAGCCTGCCGTATCTCTCTGGAAGTCATGGGGATATTCGTCAGTCATCAAGGCTTCGTTATAAGCAACGAAACCACTTGGAATTGAGCCCGCAAAGGTAATTTAAAATTCCGGTCGGGCGAAAGCAGCAGGAAAGGGAAGCTCGGGGAAAGCCAAAGTTTTTTTTCGCTTGAAAACCAATTGGTTAGAAAAAAAAGAAAAAATTATCAGGAATATCCTACCTATTTTAAAAGAAAATACGGCATTTTTAAGCGTCTAATCCGGTCAGCCGGCCGGATTTTTTTACTCCCTAACCTTGCAGCAATAGCTATTTAACGAGTTTCTTCGTTTAAAGCATTGAGGCAGGGCTTTGGACTTTTGGGCTAGCAGCACCTTCAGCGGAACTTATACTATGCGGCGGTTATGACGGACGAGAAGCGGTACTATACGATACGAGAAGTAGCAGATATGTTTTCGTTTGATATCTCAAAAGTGAGGTATTGGACGGACAATTTCCCCACGCTCAAGAATAAAGTAAAGCGAAATCGGGGCGGCGACCGCATGTATACGAAAGAGGACATTCGACAGCTGGAAATAATCTATCAGCTTGTGGAAGAACGGGGGTATACGCTCAAAGGAGCCCGCAAGTATCTCGAAAATAAAGAGTTCAAACAGGAGGGTAATACTGAACTCGTTGATTCACTCCTCGAACTCCGCAAATTCCTGCTTGATCTGAAAGCCGCACTAGACGAAAAAGCCGGACGCCCCCGCAAGTTTGAAAAGTCCGAAACCGAAGAACCCGCTAACGAAAAAACTCTCCGACTGGCTCGCCAGCTCAAATAAATACAAAGCATCAAGTACTGAAAAGCCCGTGTCACCCACGGGCTTTTTTCGTGCCCATTCGCTAACGGTTCACTTTAAATGATCTCCTGAAAAAATAAGTGCTTAATTCAAATCTTTTTGGAGCATTTAAACGTTTTTATTGCTACACCTGAGTCCTTAATTTTCCAATGGCCGAATCTACCCCTCTTATTCAACGTATTTTACAATCGCTCTTTTTTCGCGAAGCACAAAAGAAAGCCAGTCGATCGGCTCGTAATCCAGCCTTTTTGCTCGATTTGATTACCAAAGTTCTGCGTACTTCCAACAAAGGAGCCATCATCCATGATGTACAGGAAAAGCTGGGTCTTCTGACCCGTCTGATTCGGGCCTATGCCAAGGGTGAGTACCGGCAGCTCCCCTGGAAGAGTGTGGTCCTGACGGTAGCCGTACTGATTTATTTTGTCAGCCCCATCGATGTCATCCCGGATTTGCTGCCCATCATCGGCTTTACTGATGATATCGCTTTACTGGTTTGGCTGTTTCGTACGATTTCGAATGATCTGGATACGTTTAAGGTTTGGGAAGCCGAACAAGCCATTCCAGTGGATCCTCAATAAGCCACGTTTCAACCCATGACCGAGAATAAAACCATGGGTTGCTACAGAATTTTTCAAAGGTAATTCTTAACTTTACATCATCTTATTAAAGATATTGATCATGGAAATGGTAACAATTTTGGCGTTTGGCCTCGGTGGGCCCGAAATCGCCCTGATTATTTTTGCCCTTATTCTCCTCTTTGGAGCGAAGAAAATCCCTGAGCTGGCACGGGGCCTTGGAAAAGGTATTCGTGAGTTCAAGGACGCTAGCAAAGACGTTCGTAGCGAAATTGAAAAAGCAGGCGACGAAGCTAATAAATAGTCGTTTTTGTGTACACTCCAGGGCATAGTCACGTGACTAGGCCCTTTTGTTGTTTTTTAGCTAATCTCCAGATTTACCCCTCGTTTTGAAGTACTATTCCTCCTTCCGTTCGCTTCAGCAGGACTTACATCAGGGTACGGTTTCGTGCCGTGCTTTGGTTGATTATTACCTGAACCGTATTGACCAACAGGTTCATCTGAACGCTTTTCTGGCCGTGTATGCCGAAGAGGCTCGCCAGGAAGCTGCCCGTATTGATGCCAGACTGGCCGCAGGTACGGCTGGCAAGCTGGCCGGAATGGTGATCGGAATTAAAGATTTACTGTGTTATGCCAATCACGGTGTACACGGAGGAAGTCGTATTTTAAATGGTTTCGTTTCACAGTTTACTGCCACGGCCGTTCAACGCTTGATTGACGAAGATGCGATCATCATCGGTCGGCAGAATTGCGATGAATTCGGAATGGGTTCTTCCAACGAAAACTCTGCGTATGGTCCCGTGCTTAATGCCCGCGATGAAAGTCGCGTACCCGGTGGTTCTTCGGGTGGCTCAGCCGTAGCAGTACAGGCGGATTTATGCTTTGCTTCAATTGGTACGGATACGGGCGGATCCGTACGGCAGCCCGCCGCTTTTTGTGGATTAGTCGGGTTGAAACCTACGTACTCTCGGGTATCCCGCTGGGGCCTACTGGCGTACGCCTCTTCCTTTGATACGATTGGACCTATTACACGTTGCGTGGAAGATGCGGCTCTGATTCTGGAAGTTATGGCCGGAGCCGACGAGCAGGACAGCACAGTATCGCAGCAACCCGTCCCCGCGTACTCCGAAAAATTAGAAGCTGGCGGTCTGAAAAAAATCGGTTATTTTCGCGACAGTTTAGAGTCGGATGGGGTTGATGCATCGGTTAAAGCCGTTTTACGCCAAACCATTGATCGTTTAGAGGCGGAGGGACACACGGTAGTACCCGTTGATTTTCCGCTAGCTAAGTACTATCTGCCGACGTATTACATCCTGACAACAGCCGAGGTAAGTTCTAATCTCTCGCGGTACGATGGCGTTCGATACGGACACCGTAGTCCACAAGCCGTTGATCTGGATTCACTGTACCGACTTAGTCGTACGGAAGGCCTGGGAGCCGAAGCCCGCAAGCGTATTTTGCTGGGCACTTTTGTACTGAGTGCAAATTATTACGACGCGTACTACACCAAAGCTCAACGCGTTCGACGTTTAATAAAGGAAGAAATCGAGCAACATTTCGAGCAGGTTGATTTTCTGCTCTACCCCACTACCCCTTCGGTGGCGTTTCCGCTCGGTGAAAAATCTTCTGATCCATTGAAAGAGTTCCTGGCCGACATCTTTACGGTGCAGGCTAACGTAACGGGTGTACCCGCCCTTTCGCTACCCCTGGGTACCGATTCACAGGGAATGCCCGTCGGAATTCAGATTTTGGCCCCAGCCTTCGAAGAAGAAAAATTACTGGCTTTTGCTAATACCCTGGAAATCCAGGATCAGGCAGCGGTAAGCATTTAAATTCAATTCATTAGTAGCCATTTCCTTAGGGCTCTTGTAGCGAAGAGCACTAAGAATACTCCTTCTGCCTGCCTGAATCGAATGAAGTATGTTTCCTGAGTTTCGCGAAGAAACTCCTGTATAACCTAACAACAAACCCTTACTAGATGAGACCAATTCGAATCCTGACCATTGCGGCGGCGATTGCCTCATTCTCGATTTGTTCCGTAGGAGCACAGACCGATTCGACGAAAAACAGTACGCCTACCGTAGTGAAAGATTCCGTGCCACAAGTAGATTTCCAACTGGTGCACGAACGCATGGCCAAGCTGCAAAAAGAAATCCCTCTGAATCACAACGATGTAACCCATCAGTTTGTCGAGTTTTTTACCTTTCGTAAGCCTTCGTTTGTGAAGGAAATGCTGGAAAGAAAAGCCCTGTATTTCCCCATTTTCGAAAAGTACCTGGCCCAGTACGGCCTCCCCGATGAGTTGAAGTATCTTTCCCTCATTGAATCCCGTCTCGATCCTAAAATCATTTCCTACGCTGGAGCAGGTGGTCTGTGGCAATTCATGCCCAGCACCGGACGTATCGATTTTAAATTACGGATTGATAAATACGTTGATGAACGCTTCGACCCCTACAAAGCCACCGAAGCCGCCTGTAAGTACTTCCTGCAATTAGGTCGTATCTTTAATAACGACTGGGAAATGATGCTGGCATCGTACAATACCGGCCCCGGAAACGTGATGCGAGCCGTCCGCAAATCGGGTAAGCATACGTATTGGGAAGTCTACCCGCATTTGCATAAGCAAACCCGTGGTTACGTACCGCAATACGCAGCCATCGTGTACATGATGCACTACGCAGCCGATCACGGAATCAAACCCGACTCGATGCATACAGTGGTGGCATTCGATACGATTCACGTTAATTCGTACATGAATTTGCGGACCTTAGCTCAGGTCGGGCAGTTTTCCTACGATAAGGTAAGACAACTGAATCCGCACATTCTGACGGATGTGCTGCCGGAAGGCACGAAGGGTTATCCCGTTCGTTTGCCGAAGGAAGAGCTGAAGTATTTCTATGCTCACCGTCGAACCATCATGGATTCGGCTACGAACTACCCCGGTTCTCCACGCGTAATGCTGGCTTCCCATACATCGGATGAGGAAGAAACGTCAGGTACGGCTGTGAACGAAGATGTTGCACGTACGAAATCAAAACGGGTTTCGCACAAAGTACATCGTGGTGAGACGCTATCTTCCATTGCCCGCCGCTACCACGTAGCAAGCCAGGATCTGAAAGTCTGGAACCGGCTGGGTCACCATTCAAAAATCAAGGCGGGTCAACATCTAGTCGTTTACCAGCAAGTGAACGTACCTCAAACCCAGGTTGCTGTGGCTACGGTAAGCAAATCTGCCGCGGCTACCAGTCGTGACGAACGTCTGAGCAAAGCCCGTAAGTACCATACCGTACAACCCGGCGATACCCTCTGGAAAATTTCGCAGCGTTACGGCGGTATTTCCATTGACAAATTACGCAAGCTCAATGGAATCAAAGGTAACGCGGTACATCCCGGCCAGAAACTGTTAGTGATTTAACACGAACCGTATTCCATCCCGTAACTCTAAAACAAGCCACCGGACGATACGCCCCGTGGCTTGTTTTGCTCATCATCCCAGCAAATGATTGCTTACTTAGACGGCAAGCTCACCTATAAAGAACCCGCTTACGCCATTATCGACGTACAGGGCGTTGGATACGAAGTGCGTATTTCCCTGCAAACGTATTCGGCTTTACCGGAGTTGAACGAACGTTGCCGTTTGTTTACGTATTTAAATATTCGGGAAGATGCCCACATCCTGTTCGCCTTTCAGGAAATGAGCGAAAAACAGCTCTTCCTGGATTTAGTTAGCGTATCAGGTATTGGCCCCAATACGGCTCTGGTGATGCTTTCTTCCCTTTCTTCAGTCGAAATCCGGCAGGCGATCATTACGGAAGATTTACGCGTGATCCAGGGTATCAAGGGCATTGGGGCAAAAACGGCCCAACGCGTCATTCTTGAACTCAAGGATAAACTCAAGAAAGATCACCTGGCTTCGGGAAGTATGACGACCAACCTGTTTCTCGGTCCCAACGCCGGAGCCCGTACCGACGCTATTTCGGCTTTAATTGTGATGGGTATCCCCCGTCCCGTTGCTGAAAAATCAGTCGATACCCTGCTGAAGAAAGATCCCAACGCCTCCGTTGAAGATCTGATCAAACAATCCCTCCGTTAGCCAAAACAGATCCGCGAAAATCTTTCCGAAACTTACCTTTCGGAAAGATTTTTTGCTTGAAAAAAAAGCGTTACTCCCTTAAAACAGAGTCGAATCAACCATTCACTACCATTTATCATTTCTTAATCGAATACAAGCGATAGCCTATCCCACTTTTTTTGCAATTTTACTTTTAGTTTTGGCGTTTAAGGATGCGGTAACCCAACACTTCGTTCCCCCGAAGTGCACACGCCTACTCTTTCAATAGATCATATTGCGAAGGACACTTTACCTAACAATGCGAATTTTCCAACCCGTTCGAAAGTCAGGAACCTATTCCCGGCGGCGGCGATGGATATCTGTACCAGGATTAGTAAAGGCTTTTTTGTTGTTTGGTGCAAGTACTGCGATGGCTCAGGCTCAGCAGATTCAACCCGACACGGCCCGCGTAGACACCTTGTACAGAACCAAAACCGGACGTCGACCTCTATTAAAAGTATCGGATCGTTTGGCCAGTCGGTTTAGTTATCGACTCCCGCAATCCCCTTTAATTCCACCTGATCCTAAAGACTTACAAACTCAGTTCCGGTTTAATCCGCTGGATCAGAAAATTACCATCAACGACGCGTTTAAAGTAGGCGACCGAACGATTCCGTACCGGCCCGGCGAAAACATCTCGCTGGACGAATACCTGCGAATTCAGAACAACGCTTCCTATCGGGACTTGATTCGTGAATACGCGGGTCGAAGCGACGGCAAAAGTGAAGTGACGGGTCGGGGACTTTTCCCGAAAATTAAACTGTCCGATCCTTCGCTCGACCGGATTTTTGGTTCGAACATTATCGACTTCCTACCCAATGGTTCGGTACTGCTCGACTTTGGTTATCTTCATCAGAATATCGACAATCCGGCGATTCCGGTACGACAGCGGCGAACGGGTAACTTCATTTTCAACGAACAGATTGCCGTAAATTTCGCCGGGAAAATTGGGGATAAGCTCAACCTGAATACCAATTTTGATACGAAAGCCGCCTTCAACTTCGAGAACAAACTCAAGCTTGGCTTTCGGAATCAGGAGGAAGACATTATCCAGCGGGTGGAGGCCGGAAATACGAGTTTTCGTACCAACAGTCAGCTCATTCCTGGCGTTGAGAACCTGTTTGGAGCAAACGTAGCCCTGCGGTTTGGCAAGCTGGACGTGAATCTGGTAGCCGCTCAGCAACGTTCCAAGCGGCAGAGCATCGTCCTCCGCAACGGAGCCCAGAATCGTGGCTTTTCCATTCGTGAAGATTTATACGATGAAAACCGACACTTCTTCCTGAATCATTTCTTTCGTAACAACTACGAACGCTCGCTCCAGCAACTGCCGATGATTACTTCGGGCGTTACCGTAACACGGGTGGAAGTTTATATAACCAACCGTTCACAAAATACGGAAACGCTCCGGAACCTGGTTGGTCTGGCTGATTTAGGTGAAGGCAATCCGTTTAATAAGACGTCCCCGCTGGTACAGCCCATTTCCGGCTCGGCAGGTTCGCCTGCGGATAACAGCGTCAACGGACTGTTTCAGAACGTATCGCAGAACCCTACCGTTCGGCAGATCGATAACGTTGCCAGTGAACTGACCGGCAGTAACTACGCCCGGGGAGCTGACTTTGATCTTTTACGCGGAGCCCGCAAACTCAACGACCGGGAATTCCGCTTTCATCCGCAGTTAGGCTACATTTCCCTGCTGGCTCCCATCCGTAACGACGAAATCGTTGCCGTTGCCTATGAGTATACGTATCAGGGTCGGAAGTTTAAGGTTGGTGAGCTGACAGAAGATTATCAGAATCGGCAGCAGGACGAAGTGATTGTCCTGAAACTGCTCAAATCATCCACCCTTCGGAATAATACCAGTTTGCCGATGTGGGATTTGATGATGAAAAACATCTATTCCCTCAGTACCCAAACGCCTACCAGCACCACCAGCACAACGACGAGTTACTCGGGAGGAACCGTAAGCGTACAGCGGCAGGGTTTCCAATTACGGGTCATCTACAAGGATGATATTACGGGCGTGGATAACCCCAGCTTACAGGAAACCAACCTGGCTGGTATTCCGCTCTTACAGGTCATGAATCTGGATAAACTTAACCAGATGAACGACGCCCAGCCCGACGGGAATTTCGATTTTGTGGAGGATGTCACGATTGATTCCAAAAATGGTCGCATCATTTTCCCCGTACTCGAGCCTTTTGGTTCCACGCTACGGAATCGCCTCACCAGTACTGATCCGGCTCTGGTAGAAAAGTACGTGCAGAATACGCTCTACCGGGGTACACAGATTGACGCAACGCAACAGGCGGAAAAGAATAAATTTTTCATTCAGGGAAGTTATCAGGGAGCCAACGGAGCCCAGATTCCGCTGGGTTTTGGTGTCGATGAGAGTACCGTGCAGGTATCGGCAGGGGGCGTCAACCTGAATCCGGGCACGGACTTCGTGGTGGAAGGCGGAAGCGTGCGGATTATGAACGATGCCCTGATGAACTCAGGCAGGGAAATTACCGTCAGCTGGGAAACCCCCGAACTCTTCAATAACCAGATCCGTACTTTGCTGGCGGGTCGCTTCGACTACCGAATCGACAAGAACTTCAACATTGGAGCGACGCTGATGCGACTGCGGGAAAGTACGCCCGGTAACATTACGCGGGTCGCTTTGGGCAACGAGCCGGTCAACAACTTCCTCTTTGGTTTTGATGCCAACCTGAAGAAAGACGCTCCTTTTCTAACCAAAGCCCTCGACGCTCTGCCGCTGATTCAGACCAAGGAAATGTCGAGTATTACCTTCGGTGGCGAATACGCTCAACTGCTACCCGGCGTAACGCCCCGGGCACAAAATCGGAGCTATCTCGATGATTTTGAAGGCAGCCGTACCATCTATGACTTCACGCGTCAGCCCATCCGCTGGCGAATGGGAGCAACCCCCACCACTTTTAATCAGGGCACTCCGGCCAATCCGTTGCAATACAACTATCGCCGGGCTTTAATTTCAGTGTATAACGTCGATCAGACCTTTTACGGGACGGGTGGACTGGGTAACAACGTTGTACCCGCGGATCTGGATGTTTCCAACTTCTACGAAAAGCAGTACCTGCCCCAGCAAATTTTCAAAGGCAAGGCGGCTCTGAACTATAACCTTCCCCTGAACATTCTGGATCTGGCGTACTTTCCTGCCGAACGCGGGATGTACAATTACAATCCGGATCTGACGTCAGACGGTCGGCTGAGAAATCCCAAACAGAGCTTCGGGGCCATTACGCGGGCGATTACGTCAGACAATGACTTTGATAACTCCAACATTGAAATCATGGAGTTCTGGGTCATGGATCCGTTCCTGGACGTACCCGTTCGGGCGAATGGCGGTACGCAGGATAAAGCTAACACCACGGGGGGTAAACTGCTGATTCACCTGGGTGATATTTCCGAAGACGTCGTTCCTGACGGTCGGTTCAATTTCGAAAACGGACTACCCACGGGCGAGGTACGCACGCAGACGGTCAACGGGCAACCCGCCAACGTCGATTCGACGGCCTGGGGAAGAGCCACCAAGCAGCAATTCGTTATCAATGCCTTCAACAACGATAACATTGCCGCTCAGGATGTTGGACTTGACGGCGTAAACAATGCCGCCGAGCAGACGTATTTTAGTAACTACCTCAACCAGGTGCGTTCGCGGGTAACGGGTCCGGCACTGGATCAGATTACGAATGACCCTTCCAACGATGATTTCCGGTATTATTTCAGTCCGGAAGCCGATCAGAATAACTGGTCGATCATTCAGCGGTACAAGCGGTTTATGGGTACGGAAAATAACTCGCCGGCGAATACCGCCTCGGGTTCGCAGATTACGCCTTCTTCGACCAATTTGCCCGATTCAGAAGATTTAAATAACGATAACACCATCAACGAAACGGAAGCGTACTACGAATACGAAATTCCGCTGAAACCCGGTGAACTGAAAATCGGATCGAATAACATTGTTGATGAAATTCAGACGGACGACGGAGCCAAGTGGTATTTATTCCGGATTGAAGTACGTAAGCCCACCCGCTCTGTTGGCGGGATCACCAGCTTCAAATCCATTCGCTTCATGCGGATGGTCATGACGGAATTTGAAGAACCCGTAGTCCTTCGTTTTGCTCAGTTACAACTGACGGGTTTCCAGTACCGGAAGTATGAGAGTGATCTCAACGCGAAAGGCCTCGACGAAGTACCCGAACCCTACGATGCGGACTTCCGGGTTTCAACGGTCAGTGTGGAAGAAAATGGCCCCACCGCTGCCGATCTGAATAGCAACAACAACACGCGGGTACCTTACGTCGTACCTCCCGGCTACGAACGCGACCGCGACATCATGACGCTGAACAACGCCGCCCTGAACGAACAGGCCTTAAGCTTGTGCGTGACGGATCTGCGGGACGGTGATTCACGGGCGGCCTACAAAATTGTTAACTACAACCTGAACCAGTACCGCCGCCTGACGATGTCCGTACACATGGACAACCTGAGTGATGAAGACGGCAAGACCTCCGCGTTCATCCGACTGGGTACGGATTTCAAGGATAACTTCTACGAAATCGAAGTACGAAGCCTGACCGCTACTCGCCCAAGTTCGCTCAATATGGGCTCGCCCGACCCAACGCTGGTGTGGCCCCTGGACAATAAGTTTGACTTCGCCATCGACGAACTTCGCCGCGTAAAAGCGGAACGTAACCGTCTCGGAGCGGCTAACGCGACGCCTTTTACGCTGGTATCCGAAGATGGCAAGTATAACATTACGGTGGTGGGAACGCCCGACATTTCTGCCGTTCAGGTGATGATGCTGGGGGTACGGAACCCGAAATCGGATGATGGACAGGCCAAGTCCTTCTGCGTCTGGGTAAACGAATTTCACGCGACGGATTTTGATCAGCGATCCGGTTACGCGGCCATCGCCCGGGCAGACATTAAACTAGCCGATTTTGCAACGGTAACATTGACCGGAGCCATGAAGACCTATGGTTTTGGCGGAGTGGACACGCGTATTTCGGAACGTTCACAAAGCAATTCAATGGCTTTTGGGGTTGCTTCGAATGTGAATCTGGATAAGCTCTTCCCGCAAAACTGGGGGTTACAGATTCCGTTTTATTTCAGCTACGACCGGCAGAACATTCGTCCGCACTTCAATCCGCTTGATCCGGATATGCCGCTGGATTTATCACTGAGTACGATGCCTGCCAGTCAACGCGAAGCGTACCGGAAAATGGTGGAAGAAAACTCCATGCGGAAAGCAATCAATTTCTCGAACGTGCGGAAGATTCGCGTCAATCCGAACAGCCGGGCTCATTTCTACGATATTGAGAACTTTTCGTTTACCTACGCCTACTCTGACGCCGTACGGTCAAGCATTACGCTGGCGGAATACCGGCAACTGTCGCAGCGGGGTGGCTTTACCTACGCGTACACGACAGCACCGAAACCCTGGGAGCCCTTCAAGAAGTGGAAGAACGACCAGCACATTTTCCAGCTAATCAAGGATTTCAACTTTACGCCTATTCCCAACAGCGTAACCTTCCGGGCCGACATGGACCGAAGCCTGATTCGGACGCAGTACCGACAGGCGGCCACGGGCTCTACGGCGGGAAATCCGATGCTGACAACGGACGGCGTGACGCCTTTATTCGAGAAATACTGGCTGTTCAACCGACTGTATGGACTGAACTGGAATTTCTCGAAAAACTGGAATGCTCAGTATAACGCCACGGCTCAGGCCATCATCGATGAACCCTACGGCGACATCAATACGCTGGAGAAACGCGATTCGGTAATGAACAGTCTGAAGCGACTTGGCCGGATGAAAAACTTTGAACAACGGATCACCAACACCTGGCAGATTCCGCTAAACAAGTTTCCGCTCACGGACTGGATGACGGCTCAGCTGCAATACAACGTCGCGTACAAGTTCCAGGCGAATAGTTACGGCATCGTCGATTCGACGGGCGTGGCCTTTGGTAATACCATTCAGAACACCCGCGAACGGGTACTCACGGGTCGGGTTGATTTCGTTGCCCTGTACAACAAAGTGAAGGCTTTACGCTGGGTGAACTCCCCCCGGGCTCCCCGCCGCGATATTGCCCGTAGCCCCGGTGACTTTGACGAAGTGGACGTGGAGCGGAATCAATTCCTGAAAAGCGTATCCCGATTACTGCTAACGGTTCGGGGAATTCGCTATACCTACGCCATTCAGGAATCGACGATTTTACCCGGTTTTTTACCTACGCCGCACTTGTTCGGAGATCGTAGTGGAGTACCGGGTCTGCCTTTCATTCTGGGTAGCCAGGACGGAAGCATTCGTTACCGTGGAGCCGAAGAAGGCTGGATCACCAAGAGTACCGTACAAAACCAGCCTTTTGTACAAACGCTTACGAAACGCTTTGAAGCCACCACCGATCTGGAGCCGTGGAAAGACTTTAAAGTCTTCGTGGATTTACGCTACAACCGTTCGGACAACTACCAGGAATTCTTCCGGCCCGCTACGGTCAATGGCCCGTTCGTGAGCCAGTCGCCCCTGCGGTCGGGTAACTATTCGATGAGTTACTTATCCTTCCTCACGGCTTTTGAAAAAACTAGTCGGGAAAGCTTTTCGGCCAACTTCGAACGTTTCAAAGACTACCGGAACATTTTGCTCGAACGGCTGAAAGCCGCGAACCCCGCCGGCGATTCGTACAACCTCAATTCGCAGGACGTACTGATTCCGGCATTCTTTTCCGCCTATTCGGGTAAAAGTCCAAATAAGGTGAAATTTTCGCCTTTCTATAAAATTCCGCTGCCGAACTGGCGGGTGAATTACAATGGTCTGACGAACGTCCCCTGGTTCAAGAAACGGTTCTCGCAGATTCAGGTTACGCACTCCTATTCGAGTACGTACAACGTTGGAAACTTCGTTTCTTCGCTGGAATACGATGCTGCGTTCGTTGCGATGAACGCTCCGCTGTATCCCTTTGCCAATCAGGTGAACGCCGAAGGTCAGTTTGTACCCGTGTACGTGATGAGCGTAATTTCATTCGTGGAACGCTTTGCTCCTTTTATTGGGGTACAATTCCGTACGAAAGACGGCATTTCGGGAGGACTGGAATACAACCAGGATCGAAACGTTGGACTGAACCTTTCCAATGTCTCGGTCAATGAAGTGAATAATAAGGATTTGACAGGTCGGCTGGGCTTCACGCGGCAGAATATCCGCTTCCGCTTCGGGGGTCGTCAGGTACGACTCAAGAATGACCTGACCTTCGATTGCCGCCTGACCTTCCGTGATCAACGCGTTATGATCCGGAAGCTGGAAGGCGAAACGACCCCGACGGCAGGTAACGTATTCTTCCAGTTTAATCCCAGCGTCACGTACAATGCCAGTCGTCAGCTCAACGTTCGCGTGTATCTGGATCGTACGGTCAACGACCCGCTCGTCTCTAATTCCTTCCGACGGGCCGTTACGCAGGGCGGGGTGCAATTACGACTTAGCTTGAACTAACTTTCTTAAAAAGGCTGTCTGATTGAGGCAGCCTTTTTATTTTTGAGTATCGAATCCATCCCTCCTCAAACCGGTTCCCTGCATATGCATTTCCTGCGATTGAGCTTTGTGCTACTGCTTGCCTATACTACGCAGGCCCAAAACCAGCTTTCTGACGTCTCCAAGGAGCGGATCAACATGGGCAGCGGTCATAATAATTTCAATAGCGTTTTGTGGGGAAGTGCTCCGGCCTCGCGTACCATCCTGGGTGAAATTTACCTGGATACGCTTTGGCATACGGGCAGTGTTAAGCTGAATCAGGGTTTGCTGGACGATAAAAAAACGGCATCTGACAGCATCGGTGGTATACAAATGCGGTACAACATTTACGAAAATGAAGTGGAAGTACTCGCTAATGAAGCACGCCGGGACATTCGGGTTATTCCGGGGAATCAGCTCAAGTACTTTACCCTGAATCAGGGCACGCAATCCATGCGTTTCATCAATACCCGACAGTTTCAAACGGATGAAACCGTAACGGGATTTTACGAACTGCTTGCCCCCGGTCGCCTGCAACTGGCCAAACATCACCGAACAAAAACGATCAAACCTAATTACAATACGGCGTTTGGAACGGGTGAAAAAAACACTCGAATTGAACTAACCAGCGACTACTACGTGATTTCGCAGGGAAAAGCGTCTCGACTGAATCCCGGCAAAAAAACCATTTTGGCTCTCATGCAGGATCAACAGGCTGCGATAGAGGCGTATATCAAAACGAACAAAATCAGCTTCCGCGATCCATCAGATCTGACTAAACTGTTTGCGTACTACAACCAGCTTTAAAGTACAGTTCCCAGTATCTATAGATAAAAAGAGGTCCCGCTGAGTATAGCCAGCAGGACCTCTTTGCTTACAGGATTCTTAACGATAGCCTTCGGCCTGTAATTCGAACAACTCCGCGTACCGCCCCTGCTGGGCCAGCAACTCTTCGTGCGTACCCATTTCCAAGACCTTACCCCCTTCCAGTACCAGAATACGATCAGCCATGCGAACGGTACTGAATCGGTGCGAAATCAGTACTGCCGTTTTTCCTTTGGTCAATTCTGCGAAACGCTGGAAAACTTCGTATTCGGCCCGAGCGTCCAAAGCGGAAGTCGGTTCATCCAGAATCAGCAGATCGGCTTCGCGGAGGTACGCCCGGGCCAGAGCTACTTTCTGCCACTGACCGCCCGATAATTCTACCCCGCCCGAAAACCGACGGCCCAGCGGCTGTTCGTAGCCCAGCGGTAAGCCCGCAATCACGGCATCGGCCAGACTATCTTCAGCGGCTCGTTCCAGAGCGGGCAGATTCTCCCGTTCAACGATGTCGCCGACGGCAATGTTATCTCCCGCCGAAAACTGAAAGCGTAGGTAATCCTGAAAAATGACGCCGATATGCGTACGGAGTTCTTCCAGATTGTAGGCTTTTAAATCATAGCCATCGAGGAGAATACGTCCCTCATCCGGATCGTATAAACGGCCCAGCAGTTTTACTAACGTTGTTTTCCCGGCTCCATTTTCGCCGACTAAAGCCAGTTTTTCTCCGGCTCGCAAATGAAAGCTCAGATTGCGAACGGCCCACTTTTCTGAGTTGTGATACTTGAACCCTACGCCTTCAAAAACAAAGCCTTCGCGAATGGGTACCGGGAACGGTCGGGGCGATACGGGCGATACAATCTGCGGCTGGATTTCGAAGAATTCAAAGAGATCTTTCAGATACAAAGCTCCCTGGGAAATACTATTGAACCGTCCCAGAATGCCTTCCAGCAAACTCCGTACCTGCCGAAACGAACCCGCCAGAAAGGTCAGATCACCCAGCGTAACGCGACCCTGTACGGTCTGGAAAATCATGTAGCCATACGCGGCGTAATAGCCCACCGTACCAATGGCCAGCAGCAAACTGCCCCAGCTCGCCCGCTCCAGAGCGAGCTTCCGGTTTTCGTGGAAATACTGCTCCGAAAGCGTCCGGTAGCGATTAATCAGAAAATCGGACAGCCCGAATAGTTTTACTTCCTTCGCCGTATCGTCGCTGGCCCCGAGGTAACGGTAGTAATCCAGTTCACGGCGTTGGGGCGTCCAGCCGTAGAGGAGCGAATAACTTTTTGCGTTGAAGTGCAGTTCACCCAGAAACGAAGGAATCACGGCGACGAGTAACAACAGTAACAACCAGGGAGCAAAACTGATCAGCCCAATGGCCAGGGAGGCAATCGTCAACAGATCCTGTACCTGTGAAAAGGTTTGGGAGAGCAGTTGTGTACGCCCCGCCGTCTGTTGCCGGGCTCGTTCGAGTTTATCGTAAAAAGTCGCGTTTTCAAACTGGGCCAGATCCAGCGTAGCGGCGTGTTGCATCAGCCGGACGGAAGTTTGATGAGCGTACCAGTCACCCAGTAGGCTCTCGCTGAGGTTAATTCCCCGGCTTAGAAGATCACTTCCGATGGCCAGTCCAAACTCAATCGCGACTAAGGTCCACAAGTGCGTCAAATCAGAGCTGTGGGCATTCGCTAGCCGTATGACTTCATCGACAATGAGTTTGCCCACGTACAGCGTAGCCGTCGGTACGGTTGAGCGAATCAGTCGTAAAACAAAATTCAGAATCGTCAGGGAAGGACTCGTTTGCCAGATTTGCCGGAAGAACGCAGGCAGATTTCGCAAAGCCGCAAATCGTTCGCGAAAGGAAGGTTGATGTTCAGAAGTTTCAGTATTACGTTTTCTTGCCATTGTACAGGGATAACATCCGAATGCCTCAAAAAAATCCCAGGCCAATCCTGGAGTTTTGCTCCTTTCCTAGTACAGCTTTTTTGGCGATCGAGCTAGTCTTTCTAATTCCTTTGACATGACTTTTGATACCATTATTATAGGGGGCAGTTATGCTGGCCTTTCGGCGGCCATGACCCTGGGTCGTTCGCTGCGAAAGGTGCTCATCATTGACAGCGGCGAGCCCTGCAACCGTCAGACCCCACGGGCCCACAATTTCATTACGCACGACGGGCAATCGCCCAATCAGATCCGTACCCTGGCCAAAGAACAAGTCCTGCAGTACGATACCGTTACCTTTCAGGCGGACAAAGCCATTAAAGCTCAGAAACTTAGCAATGGTTTTGAAGTACGAACGGAATCAGGCGATACGTATACGGGTCGAACCGTCCTACTGGCCACGGGGGTTTCGGATCAGATGCGGCCCATTCCCGGCTTTGCGGAATGCTGGGGTACGTCCATCATCCACTGCCCCTACTGCCACGGTTACGAAGTGCGTAATTCACCCATCGGCATTTTGAGCAACAGCGGCGTAACGTATGACTTTGTCCGGTTACTGAGCAACTGGTCAAAAGACCTGCACGTCTTCACGGATGGTCCCTGCGAATTGCCCGAGGATGATTGCACCAAGCTCAAAAAGCACGGCATTCCAGTGATTGAGGATGAAATTCAGGAATTCCGGCACGAAGCGGGACAACTGAAAACCATCGTTTTCAAAAACGGACTAACCACGGATTTTCCAACGCTCTTCGTGCGTACCCCTTTCAGTTTTGCTACGGACCTGCACGAACAATTAGGCTGTCAATTGACCGAAGATGGCTACCTCCAGGTGGATGCTTTTCAACGGACTACGGTACCGGGTGTCTTTGCGGCGGGAGACGCCGCCCACGCCTTTCGGGCCGTATCCGTCGCAACGGGTTCGGGTACTACGGCTGGGGCGTATATCCACCATGACCTGATGCACGAGGAAGAGCCACTGGCGTAGGAAAAAAAGCATCATTACTGACCTGACTTCACGAGATTTTAAGCGGGTTTCATTCCTTTTTACGCTGGATTCGCTATTTTCCAGACTATAAACCTTGTTCCCGATGCGATATCTTTCCCTGGCCTTTCTCTCCCTGCTCCTATTGACGGTTGCCTGCCGAAAAAGCACGCCGAAAATCAGTAAAGGAGCCTATGAATTTATTACGGACGATCCTAACGCCCAGCCTATCGTCTACACCAAAAAGGGTGTTTTTGAAAAGCACGTCATGGTGGCTGCGGCTCACCCGGAAGCCTCGCGGGTGGGAGCGGCAATTATGAAAAAGGGCGGCAATGCCGTTGATGCCGCCGTAGGTACGTTTTTCGCTCTGGCCGTAGCCTTTCCCTGGGCCGGAAACCTGGGAGGCGGTGGCTTTATGGTGTTTCGGTCAAAAGACGGACAGAGTTACTCACTGGATTTTCGGGAAAAAGCTCCCGCCGCCGCCTACCGGGATATGTACCTGGACTCACTCGGCAATGTTATTCCCAATATGGCCTGGTTAGGGCATTCGGCGAGTGGCGTGCCGGGTTCGGTAGATGGCATGGTGGAAGCTCATCGGAAATTTGGTAAACTTCCCTGGAAGGACGTCATTCAACCCGCCATTGAGCTGGCCGAAAAAGGCGTTGTACTTACCGAAAATGAAGCCAAGGGCCTCAACCGCGTCCGTTCCGATATCAAGAAGTACAATCCCGGAAAAACCTATTACCTGAAAGCCGGAGCCGATACCACCTGGAAAATGGGTGATCTTTTTGTCCAGATGGATTTAGGAAAGACCCTCCGCCGCATTCAGGAAAAAGGCCGGGCGGGTTTTACGAGGGCGAAACGGCCCGCTTGCTAATTCAGGAAATGGCCGTAGCGAAAGCTCCCATTGTCCAGAAAGACCTTGATGCGTATCATTCCGCCTGGCGAACGCCCATTACGGGTACGTACCGGGGGCACAAAGTCATTTCCATGCCGCCCACCTCTTCGGGCGGTATTGCACTGGTGCAATTGCTAAAAATGGTAGAACCTTTTCCTTTGAAACGCTGGGGCTGGCATTCTGACTCGACCACGCAGGTCATGATTGAAGCCGAACGCCGCGTGTACGCTGATCGGGCCAAATGGCTTGGTGACCCGGATTTCTTCAAAGTTCCGGTGAACGAACTACTCGACTCCACTTACTTACAAAAACGCTGGAGTGATTTCAACTGGGCGAAAGCCAGCGATTCCCAGGCCATTGCGGGCGGAGCCATTCCCGGCTACGAAAGCAACGAAACAACGCACTTCTCCGTCGTTGATACCGAAGGCAATGCGGTATCCATCACAACCACGATTAACAATGGCTACGGAAGTCGGGTCGTAGTGGGTGGAGCTGGTTTTCTGATGAACGATGAGATGGAAGACTTCGCCGTAAAACCGGGCGTACCAAACGTATTCGGACTGGTAGGTTCCGAAGCCAATTCCGTACAGCCGGGCAAACGGATGCTTTCCAGTATGACACCAACGATTGTGGAAAAAGACGGCAAATTGTTCATGGTTGTAGGTACGCCCGGTGGCTCGACCATCATCACCAGCGTTTTCCAGACCATTCTGAACGTCATTGACCACGGAATGAGTATGCAGGAAGCGGTTAATGCTCTCAAGTTTCACCACCAGTGGCTGCCCGACCGTACGACCTTCGAACGGGGAGCTTTTTCGGATAAAGTACTGAACGCTCTCAAAGCAAAAGGCTACGCCATTGAACCGCAAACCGGCACCCTGGGCCGCATGGACTGTATTCTGGTTTTACCGGATGGTCGGCTGGAAGGCGGTTCCGATCCCCGGGCGGATAATACGAGTATCGGCTGGTAACTTGCCCCACTCTTCGGACTAGTCATGAGGCCATAATAAAGGCTTCCGTTACGGAAGCCTTTTCTTTTTCTATCACTCTCTACTTAGCCGTTCTTTTCCAGTTGCTTGACCAGTACCTCAAAGTCTTTCGGGTACGGAGCTTCAATCTTTACTTCTTCACCGTTCAGCAAATTGAACGTCAGCGAATATGCGTGCAGGGCTACCCGTTTCATGAGCGGTTGTTCGTCGGTATCTTTTTTCAGATTGAATTTCCGCTTGAGTTGTGACAGGTAAACCGGTTTTCCGCCATAGGTTGAATCCGCTACAATGGGGGCTTTCAGGCAAGTCAGGTGAATACGGATCTGGTGCATCCGGCCCGTAATGGGTAGACATTCCACGATGGTATACTGCCGATACGCTTTCAGGGTAAAGAAAATGGTTTCGGCTTCCTTCCCCTTGGCCCGGTCAATTTTCACGACTCCATCGCGGGGCAGAGCCAGAATGGGCAGATATACCGATTCCCCTTGAAAATTATGGACACCATTCACCACCGCATGGTAACGTTTTACCGTTTCGCGGTGCTCGAACTGCATCGACAAATGCCGATACGCTTCCGGATTCTTGGCAATGGCTAGTACACCCGAGGTTTCCTTATCGAGCCGGTGACACAACTGGGCGTCGTCGCTGTAGGCTTTGGCTAATCGTAAAATACTGAGGGTATTATCCGCCTGCCGTTCGTCGAGCGACGCGATGTAAGGCGGTTTATTGATGACGATGAAATCTTCGTTCTCGAAAATAATTAAATCCTTAAAATCCAGTGGCTTCATGCCGCAAAGATACGCATTTTAAACCGGCTTCACTGGCTTTGGAAAGGAGTTAATGAATGACTTGCGAGCAATTCCACCGCCTTTAATTCAGGGCTTTGCGGTACAAATGCAGATTTTGCCGTATTTTGAGAGCCTGAACGCGTGAATCCATGGATGCCTTTGAATCTCGAATTGACTTAAGTGAACTGTACCAGACCGTCGCTGATATTCGCACGGAAGTAGGAAAAGTAATTGTGGGCCAGCACGCCATGATTGATCTACTGCTGACGGCCCTCTTTGCCGATGGTCACGTACTGATTGAAGGCGTACCCGGTGTAGCCAAAACGCTGACGGCCAAGTTACTGGCCAAAACCATTTCGGTCGATTTCAACCGGATTCAGTTTACGCCCGACTTGATGCCTTCGGACGTACTGGGTACTTCGGTATTCAATCCTAAAGTTTCCGAGTTCGAGTTCAAACCCGGTCCGATTTTCTCGAATATCGTGCTGATTGACGAAATCAACCGGGCTCCGGCCAAAACGCAATCGGCTTTGTTTGAGGTCATGGAAGAACGGCAGGTCACCAACGCCGGACAAACCTACCCGATGTCAGCTCCCTTTCTGGTGCTGGCGACGCAAAACCCCATTGAGCAGGAAGGTACCTATCGACTGCCCGAAGCCCAGCTGGATCGTTTTCTTTTCAAGATCATCGTGCAGTATCCCACGCTGGATCAGGAAACGGAAATCCTTCGCGGTCACCACGAACGCCGCTCCAATACGGACGCCGTAGAGGCCATCCAGGCCGTTTTATCGCGGCAACAACTGACGACCTTACGCGAAAAAGTCCGTCAGATTGTGATTGAAGATAAAGTCCTTAGTTACATCGCTCAACTGGTTCACGAAACCCGCACTTCGAAGTTTCTGTACCTGGGAGCTTCGCCCCGGGCCTCGGTAGCTCTACTCAATGCCTCCAAAGCCCTGGCAGCCTTGCGGGGACGGGATTTCGTTACGCCCGAAGATGTACAGGAACTGGCCCTTCCGGTGTTACGGCATCGCCTCATCCTGACGCCCGAAAAAGAAATGGAAGGCACCACGCCCGATGCCATCATCGAACAGATTCTCAAGAAAGTAGAAGTGCCTCGCTAATACACCATTTGCCGTTACCGAACGCATCCGGTAACGGCTTTTTTCTTTCTTTCCAATTTTCCAGGATTCCTTCCGTTATTGGGAGCAGTATCAACACTTCAATCAAATTTTCTTTTACTATGCGTGGCTTCCGCGTGTTTGGGCTGCTGGCTCTGGCCGTCCTGTTTTCTACCTGTTCGAAGCTCAACGAAGTCGTCGTGCGGGCTACCAATTTTGAAGACGAAATTCAACTGGCTCAAAATCTGGTTTTTACCTTCAATAAAGACCTCGTACCGGAAGCTGAACTGGGCATCTGGCAAAGTACTAAATTCGTTGAATTCGAACCTGCCATTCCGGGTCGTTTCAAGTGGGTAGGGAAAAATGAACTGGTGTTTTCGCCGACGTCTTCCTTCCAGCCCGCCACCGAGTATCAGGCCCGGCTTTCCGACAAAATCCTGACGCAGGCCAAGGACAAATCCCTGGGCGTTTCGTCTGATAAACTCACCTTCCATACGCCTTATCTGGAGGTAAAAGAAACGGAAGCGTACTGGACCCGCTCACGTACGGGCCATCAGGCCGTAGCGAAGCTAAAACTGCATTTCAATTACCCGGTATCGGGCGGTGAAGTGGGTACCAAACTGACCGTCAGCGAAAAGGATCAGAAAGTCGGCTTTAGTATCGGACAGAACGGCGTGGCTAGTACCGTACCCCTTACCTTGTCGGGCGTTCAGGAAGCTAAACCCCTGGATCTGAAGCTGGAATCGGGACTTCCGGTAGCCAATACTACCTTTAAAACCAAAGAAACCACCGAGCTACAAACGACGCTGCCTGATCCGAAAACGCTGGAAATCGTACGCGTAGAAACGGGCTTTGAAAATAATCGCGGGTTCATCAAGGTCATTACTACGCAGGAACTGAACCCGGAAAATCTGGCAGCGGCGTATCAGCTCATCAGCAGTACTGCTCCCCCCGCTACCGTTGAATACGATACGCTGGGCAATCCGATTCCAGTAAAAACGAAGACGACTTCGCTGCAAACGCAACCTGAGTTACTGGAAAACGGGCTCCTCATTCGCGGGGACTTTAACGAAACGGATACCTACACCCTGACCCTCAACAGCCAGCTACGCGGCGTACTCGGGCCTTCGCTGAGCGAAGCATATACCAAGGATTTGTACTTTGGAAGAATGCCCGCCGGCCTGGAATTTGTGCATAAGAAAGCGGTGTACCTGACGTCCAAAGGCCATCGCAACGTGGCGGTCAACATTACGAATATTCCGAAAGTACAGGTACGGATTGCCAAGATTTACGAAAACAATATCCTCAGTTACCTCCGTAACAACCGCTATCGCGATTACCGCTACGACAGCGAGGGCAACGGATCGGAGCAGGGGTACGTGTACTCGGAAGACGGCGGTACGTACTCCGACATCGTCGTAAACAAAACGATTGAAACGGAGGATTTACCCAAAACGGGCGGGGTTTCCTTACTCAACCTGAGTCTGCCCGACCCGACCAATTCCTTCCGGGGCATTTATCTGGTCTCGCTGAATTCCAACGACGAGTACTACCATAACGCTACCAAGCTGGTCAGCATCTCGGATATTGGCCTGATTGGCAAACAGTCCGGCGACGAATTTCTGGTCTTTGCCCACTCCATCCGGACGACCGAACCGCTGAAAAATGTACAGGTGAATCTGGTTTCATCCAATAACCAGACGCTGCAAACCATTGCTACGGACTCCAAAGGACTGGCCGTATTCAAGGATTTAAAGGAATCGGACTTTACGACGGCCCTCATTACGGCCCGTACCGACGAGGACTTCAATTATCTGTTTCTGGAAGATACGCAGGTACAAACCAGCCGCTTCGAAGTAGAGGGCAAACGCGATAATGCGTCGGGTTTCGAGGCTTTTCTGTACGGCGACCGGACCATTTACCGACCCGGCGAAACGCTACATTTCAACGTAGTGGTCCGCAAACAGACCTGGGAAACGCCGGGTGAAATTCCGCTGAAAGTACGCTTGCTGATGCCGAACGGGAAAGAGTATCGTACGCTGCGACTCACCACCAACACCGAAGGAGCCGTAGCTCAGGACATTCCGCTGGAAACGGCTACGCTAACGGGCACCTATCAGCTGGAAGTACTGAATGCCAACGATGTACTTCTGACTTCGCAGGCCATTTCGGTGGAAGAATTCATGCCGGATCGTATTAAGGTAGACGTCCGTACGCCCAAAGAAAGCTACCGTTCCGGGGAAACGGCCCCGGTTACGGCGACGGCTACCAACCTGTTTGGCCCACCCGCCGCCGACCGGAACTACGAAATGGAGTTGCAGGTGAAACGTCAGCTATTCCGACCCAAAGGATACGAAGGTTTCGTTTTCGATATTCCCGATCAGACCAAATTCGACAATCAGGTACGGCAGGGCAAAACCGATGCTACCGGACTCGCCAGCGAGCGTTTCGTACTCCCCGCTACCTGGCAGGATATGGGATTGCTCGAAGCCCAGACTTTTGTGACCGTATTTGACGAAACCGGGCGACCCGTGAACCGACTCCAGCGTTTTACAATTCAAACCCAACCCGTTCTGTACGGCATCGGGCTACCGGATACCTACGTCGGTACCAACGCTCCCGTGACCATGCCGCTCGTGGCTTTGAATGCGGCCGGACAGCCTGTAACGGCCACCGGGCAGATTGACATTGTGAAACACGAATACCAGACCGTCATTGAAAAGAATACGGACGGTTCGATGAAGTATTCTTCCAAACGACAATCCAAAGTCGTGTTTACGCGGGAGGTCACTTTTGCCAAAGGCCGGGCTTCGGTCAGTTATGCTCCGGCGACTTCGGGCGAGTACGAAATTCGCCTGCATCGCACGGGCTCCCGCAACTGGACGAGCCAGGAATTTTACGCCTACGGTCGCGGGCAAACCAGCAGTACCGCCTTTGAGGTAAACAACGAAGGACAGGTCGAAATGACGTTCGACAAAGCCCGCTACGAGGTCGGCGATAAAGCAAAAGTGCTTTTCAAAACCCCTTTCGCGGGAAAACTGCTGGTGACGGTGGAACGAAACCGGGTACTGGAACACCACCTGCTGGATACCGACGAGAAATCGGCCGAACTGCAATTCTCCATCGGGGAAGAACACCTACCCAACGTGTACGTCTCGGCGACGCTCTTCCGCCCTATGGACGATGCCGACCTGCCGCTGACGGTGGCTCACGGCTACGCTCCAGTGATGGTTGGTCAGCCCAACCGCCAGTTGCCCGTAACGATTACGGCGATTGAGCAGTCGCGTTCGAAAACCAAACAGACCATTCGGGTGAAAACCGAAGGCCGTGCCCAGGTAACGCTAGCCGTGGTGGACGAAGGCATTCTTCAACTTAAAAACTACAAATCTCCCGATCCTTACGGCTTTTTCTACCAGAAACGAGCCCTGGAAGTAGGCGGATTCGACCTCTACGCCTATCTGCACCCGGAGCTAAGTATTCGTTCGCGTAGCTCGGTGGGGGGCGATGGGTTTAGTATGGAAAAACGCATCAATCCACTGGCGAATGGCCGGGTGAAGCTCGTCGCTCTCTGGAGCGGCATACTGACTACTAACGGCAGCGGCGAGGCGGAATTTTCGGTAGATATTCCGCAGTTTTCGGGCGACTTACGCATCATGGCGGTAGCCTACAAAGACAAAGCTTTCGGCTCGGCTTCCAAAAACATGAAAGTGGCCGATCCGCTGGTGATCAGTACGGCCCTCCCCCGTTTCGCCAGTCCAAACGACGAGCTGACCGTACCCGTCAGCATTACCAACACCACGAAAAAACTGGCTCAGGTAACCGCTACTCTCCAAACGACGGGAGCCTTGCAGAATACCAGTACCGCTCCGCAATCCATCTCGATTGCTGCCGACCAGGAAGGACGGGCCGTATTTTCGGTGAAAGCCGCTCAGACCATCGGTACGGGTAAAGTGGTGGTACGCGTGAAAGGTCTGGGCGAAACGTTTAGTGAAGAGATTGATCTGACGGTACGGCCCAGCGTAGGACTAGTGAAAACGTCCGTTTCGGGCGTAGTAAATGGCGGACAAACGGCCGCCGTTCCGCTGAATGTTGGAGAGCTGGTGCCGGGTACCGTTAAAGCCTCACTACGGGTAAGTCGTTCGCCGCTGGTGTCGCTGGCCGATCCTTTAAACCGCCTGTTGCAGTATCCTTATGGCTGTTTGGAGCAGACGGTATCCGTGGCTTTCCCTCAATTGTACCTCGCCGAGCTGGTTAAAACCTTGCAATCGGGACGAAAACCGTACCTAAAAACGGGAACTTCGGACCTTAACCCAACGACTAACATTACAGCAGCCTTACATAAAATTGAGACGTTGCAACTCTTCAACGGCGGTTTCTCGATGTGGCAGGCGGGCCAACGCGAAGATTGGTGGACGACGGCATACGCGGTTCATTTCATGCTCGAAGCCCAGAAAGCCGGGTACGAAATCAACCCCGCTACCTTGAGCAAGGCTCTTGATTTTCTCAACCAGCAGGTCAGCAAGCAGGCCACTGAAAAGACAGCCCAAACTAACGAAGACGGCAGCGTAACCACCCGAACGCGGGCGAAACGTGAAACCGTTTACAGCCTCTACGTACTCAGCCTGGCCGGGAAACCAAACCGGGCAGTGATGAACTATTACAAAGCGAACCCCGCCCTGCTGACTTCCGAGAGGCGATACCTGTTGGCGGCGGCTTTCGGTACGGTGGGTGATGAAGGCAGCAAAGCCTCCTTACTTCCCGCCAATTTCCGTCCCGAACAACAGGAGCGGGAAACGGGGGGCAGTTTCTCCAGCCCTATTCGGAATCAGGCTCTGGTTCTGAATACACTGCTGGAAACCGACCCGGCCAATAGACAGATTCCGGGTCTGGCCCGGCAACTTTCAGCAGCGGTGAAACAGGCTCCCTGGCTTTCTACGCAGGAAGAAAGTTTCGCTCTGCTGGCTCTCGGCAAGCTGGCTCGTAAGGCGGCTCAGTCGTCGGTAACGGCCCGCATTTTGAGTAATGGGAAAGTACTGGAAACGTTTAGTGGCAAAGATTTGCTGCTCAGCAAAGGTCTGGATCAGCCTGCCACAATTACCGCCACGGGCAAAGGTTCGCTGTATTATTTCGCCGAAGCGGAAGGCTTAAGCCGTAGCGGTACCATTGCGGCAACCGATCAGGTACTGGAGGTACGCAAACAATACCTGGACCGAAATGGTAAACCTCTTTCGGGAGCCTTACAGCAGAATCAACTGATTGTGGTGAAAGTGACGGTACGCTCGCAAAATGGCCTGCCCGTCGATAATGTGGTTGTAACCGATATGTTACCCGCCGGACTGGAAATTGAGAACCCCCGCCTTACGCCCGAACGCGAACTGAGCTGGGTCAAAAACCAATCCATTCCCGACCATTTCGACCTGCGGGATGACCGGATTCATTATTTCACCAGCGTTTCGGCTCAACCCAAAACGTTTTATTACCTGGCCCGAGCCGTCTCCAAAGGACGCTTTACGGCAGGCCCCGTCTCTGCCGATGCGATGTACAACGGAGAGTACCGGAGTTATTCGGGGGGTGGGACTGTAGTGGTGGAGTAGGTTTTGGTAAGCGTTTTATTAGTAATGAAGCCTCCGAAAATTCAAGATTTTCGGAGGCTTTGATTTGCATCGGTTGCTGCTGGTAACGCTACGCTACACACTAACAACGGGGGGAACTGCATTCATCCTGTAGTTCTTCCTCTGATTATTGTATTACATTTATAAGGTCTTTAGTACAAACGATCATTAGTGGTAACGCTTTGCTGAATACAGCTAATGATAAAAATAAGAGCTTATCTTATAATTAAATTTTATACCCACAAAATTTAAGATGTGTTTATGGAACTGTATGGCTGCTCTCAGTGCGTTTTTGATGAAGAAACATATGAAGAATTCGAAGAAAGATACACAGGTTTTTTAAGTGACTTTTACTTGCAATTAAAACAGGAGCTTCCCGAATCATTTCTGAAACTGACTTTTCACAAAAAACGCAGAGAGGATTCCATGACTTTTTACGAGAGTGATTCATTCGCTTGTTATGAAAATGGTTCTAAATCTTTCGTTATTCAGATTGATCCTGAATGTGAATCCATTATTGTAATAGGGCACAATCTGCATCACGAATGGGGTCGCTTATGGAGTAAGGATCCATATACAGACGCATTGCAGTCTATTCGGATCATACTAAATCAATAAATTTCCTGCAATTGATTTGTTTCTGCCGTTGCTAGTGTCAGCATAACGTCACCAACCACTACATTCATCGTGTAATTCTTCCCCGGATTGGTGTATCACTTTTGCAAAAAGCTTTAGTACAGGCGATAGCCATGCTAAGCACCAGCAAGCGAACCGCCAAGAACTAGTCCTTCCTCCTCTAATTTCCATCTTCACCCGTCAATCCGTACTTTCGTAGCCTAATCTCCTGCGGAAATGAAAATCCTGATTGTCGAAGATGAGCACGAAGTCGCTTCTTTCATCAAAAGTGGCCTGGAAGATTACGGTCTGGAAGCGGACGTAGCCGAGGACGCCTTGAAAGCTCAGCAACTGCTGAAAGAACAGGAATACGGTACAGTGATTCTGGACGTGAATCTACCCATCATGAATGGCTTCGAACTGTGCAAGATCATTCGGGATCGCTACGAGAATGTGTCCATTCTGATGCTCACGGCTTTTGGTACTACCGAAAACGTCCTGACGGGTTTTGATGCCGGGGCCGATGATTACCTGGTGAAACCATTCGAATTTCGGGAACTGATGGCCCGCCTCCGGGCACTCAACCGCCGCCGACTGTCCGTACCGGCTGAAGCCGTGGTGCTGAAACTGGCGAATCTGGAATACAACCAGAAAAGCAAAACGGTGAAGCGGGATAATCACAAGATTAACCTGACTGCCCGCGAGCTGGCTTTACTGGAGTTTTTCATGAAAAACCAGAACCGGGCTTTGTCCCGCAGTGAAATTGCGGAAAAGGTATGGGATGTAAATTTTGATACGGGCACGAACGTGGTTGATGTATACGTCAATTACCTTCGTAAGAAAATTGACAAGGATTTTTCGCCCAAACTGATTCATACCATCAGCGGCATCGGTTACATCATGCAGGAGACCGAAGACTAGTTTACCCTCTATCCCTATGAAAATCAGATCCAAACTATCATTAACCTTCCTGTTGATTGTAGCGGCCAATCTGATTTTGTTTTCGTCGGTCGTGTACTTCACTTCGGAGTACTTCCGGCAAAAGGATTTTTACCTACGCCTCAGCGACAAGGCCAAAACGACGGCACGTCTGCTCATTGAAGAGGAAAAAATCGACGCCCAGCTGTTAAAGCTTTTTGAGCGAAATAATTTGACCTCTTTGCCTGAAGAACAGATCATTGTCTATAATTCCAAAAATCAGATTGTTTACGAAAGTGACAACCGGCCCGACCGTCTGGCCGACCAGCTTCATTTGCTGGAGCGGGTGCGGCAAAAGGGCGAGGTGTTCGTTCGATACGGGCAGCGGGAAATTGTTGGGTTAACGTATCGCTACGACAGCAAGGAATTCATCATCATTGCCTCGGCTTACGATGAATACGGGCTTACGGAGATGAGGCACTTGCGGACTATTCTGGGTTTCGGACTCGTATTCGGCCTGACGCTGGTGGGAATTTCGGGCTGGTTTTTTGCCGGGCGTACCCTACAGCCCATCTCCGAAGTCGTACGGCAGGTGGAACAGATTACGGCGTTCAACCTGAATCAGCGACTGGTAGCGGGTAAAGAGGAAGATGAAATTGCCCAGCTGGCTCAGACGTTCAATTCCATGCTGGATCGCGTGCAAAAGGCCTTTGAAGTACAGCGGGATTTCGTAGCCAACGCCTCGCACGAATTACGTACGCCGCTCACCATCATTACGGGCCAGATTGAAGTGACGCTGATCAAACCCCGTACCCCAGAAGAGCACGAGGCCAAATGGAAAACCGTACTCGAATCCATCCGGCGGTTGAACAATCTGGCCAATAACCTGCTGGAACTGGCCCAGGTCAATCAGGATGTATCGACCATTACCTTTCAGGAAGTCGCTCTGGACGAAGTCATCTACGACGCGGCCAAACTGCTTACCACCAAGCACCCCTCGTATCAAATGATTTTTTCGTTTGAAGGCGATACGGCAACTTCACAACCTTCGTTACTGGTAAAGGGGAACAAGTCGCTGCTGACGACGGCATTTCTGAATTTGATGGAAAACGCTTGTAAATTTTCCCAAAACAAGCAGGTAGAAGTAACGCTGGGCGTGAATACGGAAGGAGCCACCGTCACCTTTACCGATCAGGGCGTAGGCATTAGTGCCGAGGATCTCAAACACATTTACGAACCCTTCTTCCGGGCCGAAAATGTTAAGAAAATTCATGGATACGGCATTGGGCTTCCCCTTACCCACCGAATCATGGAATTGCACCACGGTCGCATCTTAGTTAGCTCCGAACTCAACCGGGGGACTTCTGTCGTGTTACAGCTACCCAAGCTTTTCTAATCGTTTTCTAATCACCTCCTCATTACTCTCTAACAATCTTCTAATGGCCTCTTAATTTTGAAAGAGACCGCATGCCCTAGCTTTGTATCAGGCTAAAAAATCGCCTTCTCGTACGAGGAATTACGATTTCCGGGATTGGATGATTTTAGCGTCTATCCAACCTACTAGCCTTCCCACTATCTCTTGACATAGGCCCAAACGCTAGTTCCAACCACGAACCGTTATGAATACGAAGCTTCAATACGGGACTGACGTTTCCATAGCGGGTGACCTGCGAGGTGGCCTGGTTTCCTTTCTGGTGGCGGTTCCGCTGTGTCTGGGCATTGCTCTGGCGTCGGGTGTACCGCTCTTTTCTGGAATCATTGCCGGGATCGTGGGTGGACTGGTCGTTGGGTTACTCAGCAAATCTCAGTTAAGTATATCCGGACCTGAGGCGGGCTTGATTGTCGTAGTACTGGCGACCATGGAACGCCTGGAGGCTTTTCCAACGTTTCTGCTGGCTACGTTTATCGCCGGACTCATTCAGGTGAGTTTAGGTTTTCTTCGGGCGGGGATTATTAGTAATTTCTTTCCCTCCTCCGTCATTAAGGGGATGCTGGCCGCGATTGGTATCATTCTGATCATCAAACAGTTGCCGCATCTGGTGGGCTACGACGCCGATGCCGCTGAAGGCTTTTCGCTTTTTCAGCCCGATGGCTTTGACATCCTGACGCAGTTGACGATTGCTTTCCAGCAGTTTAGCGGAACGGCCATTCTCATTTCGCTGCTTTCACTCAGCGTACTGATTCTTTGGGAACGGCCACTTTTTCGTCAACATGCAGTTTTAAAGAATATTCCGGCTGCCCTGGTTGTCGTTACGCTGGGCATTGGCATTAATATGCTGATTTCCTCCCTGAACCCCACGCTGGCTTTACAGGGAAATCATCTGGTCCAATTACCCGTACCCAAAACCGTGGCGGGGTTCCTTGGGCTTTTTACGTTTCCTGATTTTACGTCCTGGGATAATCCGCAGGTCTATGCCTCGGCCCTGTCGATTGCGATGGTAGCCAGCCTGGAAGCTCTTTTGGCCATCGAAGCCATTGATGAGTTAGATCCACTCAAGCGAAAATCACCGACGAATCGGGAATTGAAGGCTCAGGGTATCGGTAACGTGGTGAGTGGACTGATTGGAGGTATGCCGCTGACTTCGGTCATCGTCCGGAGTTCGGTTAGCCTGAATGCGGGAGCACGTACCAAACGGGCCGCTCTGATTCACGGATCTTTACTACTGGTTTGCGTCGTGACGCTGCCGTCGGTACTGAACCGGATTCCGTGGGCTTCGCTGGCTTCCATTTTACTGGTAACGGGCTATAAACTTTCCCGGGTCAGTATTTTCAGACAGCAGTATGCGGCGGGTATACTCAAGTTTTTGCCTTTCGTTACGACGGTTGTAGCGATTTTACTAACGGATTTGTTAGTGGGCATCGGCATCGGTCTGGCCGTAGGATTATTCTTCGTTCTGCGGGAAACCTACGTGAAAGCCCACCAGACCCATGCCTATCATGTCAACGGGCAGGAACGTATTCGCATTCGCATGGGCGATTACGTATCCTTTCTTAATAAAGTCAGTGTTACGGAAATTCTGGAAACCATTCCGGATGATAGCGTAGTAGAAATCGACTGTACGCGATCTTCTTATATCGACAGCGATGTGCTGAACATTTTAAACAGTTTTGAATCGAAAGCTCATTTACGAAATATTCAGATCACGTATCTGCAACCCATAGTCGAAAATAAATCACTTCATCATCAAATCGCTGTTTAAGCAGTACTTTCTAAAGAATCGCAAGCCTTTGGAGTAACAAGAAAAGGAGTTAGTTTGATAAGGGCCCTTTCATCCGGGGCTTCTTTTTAGGAGTAGAAAGGTAAAGGCTCTGCTAGCCTTTACCTTTTTTGTTTTACAGCTTAGTTCGTCTTTATCAATTTGCCTTCCCGTACGTACGCTCCAGCTTGTACTTTCCAGAGTAACATACCTCCCGTAACGCCTGACAAGTCCAGATCAAAGCGATGCTGATGCTGTACCTGCGTATCCTGCTGATGTAGTACAGGCTGTCCTGTCAGGGTGTACACCTGCAACTGGGCGGCGGCGGCCTGGGGTAAATTTATTTCAATAATGGCCCGACTGGCGGAAGGGTTGGGATATACCTTCACCGCGACTTCGGTCGTACCCGGCTCTACGGCCGTAGGTCCTTCAATCCAGACGTTTACGGGCGAAGAGGGGACGGAGCACCCTTCACTAATCACCACTACGACGTAATTGCCCGTTGCCTGCGAACCCCGAAGTACCAGGCGAGGCCGCGTCGCTCCTGCGATTTCCGCGTTGTCTTTCCGCCACTGATAGGCATAATTGGCTCCCGTAACGGCATTCAATACGACGCTATCGGGAACCATGGTTGTAGTTTTCCCAGCCGGAACGATATTCGCAACGATGTTCTGCCCCCGCTCCACAATAGAAACTGCCGCCGATTCCTTCCGACAACCCAGGCTATCCCGAACCGTAACTGTGTAATTACCCGGAGCAGAGGCATTGAACTGCACACCGGAAGCATTGGGCACAACTGCTGTACCGAGTTTCCATTCGTAGGCGTACGGAGCCTGTCCACCCGCGGGGTTCGCCCGTAGTAAGGCTCCACCACCCCGGCAGTAGAACAAATCACCGGAAATTTGTACCGTAGGCGTTGGTTTGATGGTGATACTCCGGCTCAGCGAATCTTCGCAGCCGCGGGCATCTTCGACTTTAATCAGGTAGGTTCCTTCTTTCGTCAGGTTTACGCGATTGCCAAATACGAGACTTGATCCCTGCCGCCAGCTATAGGTTACAGCACCCAGGCTATCGGTGACCCGCCCCGTCCACTGTGTACTGCTTCGACCCTCGCAGAGGTAGTCAGCCCCCGTTACACTCAGTTTTAGCTTACAGGCAATATAGGTGATTCGGGCCGTATCGCGGGCCGTACAGCCATTTCGATCCGTTACCGTTAGCCAAACCTGTGCAGAGCCTTTAAAAGGCCCAATGCTCGGATTGGCCACGGTATAAACGGGTGTATTAGCGGACGTTTGCCAGGCGTAGGTATAGGGACCCGTACCGCCTCTGGCTGTAATGATGCCTTTCGGCTCAAAGCGATCTTTGCCCGTCAGGGACGTGTCAGCTCCGGCATACGCAGTGGGAGAGTTGTACTTCTGAATTGGAATGTTGTTGCCGGATACGGCCTGACAGCCATTCTTTGCCGTAGCCTGCAAGGTATACGTTCCAGCGTCCCTGGCTTCAAAGGTAGAGCCCGTCCCCACCACCGTTGTACCGCGTCTCCAGGCATAGGTATCCGGCGTAAAGTTCTCCGTCCGAAAAATCTGCATCTTTACCCCTTCCTGATCCGCCGAACACAGGTTGAGCTTACTCGTCGCCGTGGTGATATACAGGACGGGTTTGGTTTCCTGTACGGTTTTCGTGGTGGAAGCAGTACAGCCTTTCGCATCGGTTACCGTCACGGTGTACGTACCGGTCTTGGTAATCGAAAGCTGAGGTGTTTTATCGGCGAGCACGGTCGATCCAAGTTTCCATTGATACGTATAGGGACTCGTGCTACCGGAGGTCGTTACACTCAGGCTGCCTTTCTGTCCCTCGCAAAGGGCCGAATCGCCCGCAATGCTGGAAAGGTTGGGGGTAGGATTCAACGTGATGGTCAGTGTATCAGTAGCTCTACAGGAACCCTGGCTAAGCGTAACGCTGTAGATCCCCACGGTGGTTGCCGTATAGGTTCGGCTCGTACCAACAATTTGAGTACCCCTCCGCCACTGATACGTCAACGTCCCGGAAGACGCCGTACCACTGGGGTTCGCGGTCAGTACCACGCTCCCACTGGCACAAAGGCCCACGCTCGCGGGCGTTATTTCCACTTTTAAGGGGCAAACGGGATTTTGAAAGAATCCATTAGCCGGATTTCTGCCCCAACTCATCAGAGCCGAGGTCAGCAGGAAAAGACTAAGTACAAAATTTTTCATATGGGTTGATGTTAGGTTCATGCGAAGTGGCGGTTCATACCTACAAAAAAAACAAATTCCCCGGGGAAGTATTTGACTTCCCGGGGAATTTACCCGTAAATCCTTGTGATTACTTTCCGGCCTTTGCCAGTTTATCGGTATTTTCTTTGGACAGAATCGTCAGGGCACTGACTAATCGGTCGAGATCCGAGGGTAAAATATAGACGTGCGGCGTTACCCGAACGCCCTTCACATTCTCTTTATCTATTGGCGTTGTATGGATTTTGAAGCGAGTCAGGAGTGCACTTTCCAGCTGGCCGGGCGTCATCCCGTTCACACCAACGACGGCCAAGGCTCCGGAATAGCCCTTTTTCAGCGAGGTATACAACGTTATACCGGGCAAGTCTTTTACTTTTTCAGCCCAGTAGTTTTTCAGATAAAACAGACGCTCGTATTTCCGAACTGCCCCGATGGAATTATTGAACTGAATGGCCTGCCCGATGGCCTGTTCGATGAAAAAGGGTCGCGTACCCAGGTTTTCGAATTTGCGAATATTGTCTGACTGCGGCTGCTCGTTGGGTACCAGGGGGAATATCTTCGAAATTTTCTCTTTTTTCACCCAAAGCATGCCTGTACCAATCGGAGCACTTAGCCATTTGTGCAGACTCGTACCGTAATAATCGCAGCCCAGGTCGGGTACTTTGTAATCCAGATGCACAAAACTGTGGGCTCCGTCTACGAGTACTTCAATCCCGCGTTTGTGAGCTTCGTCGGCAATTTTCCGAACCGGTAGTACCTGTCCCGACCAGTTGATGACGTGCGTGAGGTGTACCACTTTGGTCTTCGGTGTCATTTGCTCGACAAACAGCTTCACCAGCTGATTCTCGTCTTCGCAGGGCATGGGCAGCTTTACGTAATTGAGCTTCAGACCATCGCGGAGTTCGCGTTGCCGCCAGGCACTCATCATATTCGGGTAATCGAAATTGGAGACGACTACTTCATCGCCCTTTTGCAGGGGTAAGCCCAGAATGACCGTATCCAGGGCTTCGGTAGCATTCCGGTTAATGGCGATTTCCTCCGGCGACGTACCCGCTACCTTGGCCAGCTGCTCCCGTAGCGGTTCACGGCCCTGATCCAGTACCCGCCACATGTAGTAGCTCGGGGCTTCGTTGGAATAGCGGAAATACCGTTCGACGGCTTCCTGAACCAGCGTTGGACTGGGACTTACGCCACCGTTGTTGAGATTCAGTATCGTTGGCGAGACGGTGTACGCCCGCTGGATGAGAGCCCAGAAATCTTCATCAGCAGCCAGAGCCTGGGCTGAGTCTCCCGAGCGGTACCGTGCTACTTCCTGAAAGTACGATTCGCTGAGTGGTTTTAAACTGGGAAAGAGGGCAACGCTGGCCGACTGGCGAAAGAACGCACGGCGAGAAGGCATCATAACAGTATGATTGCTAGTGGATAACAGGTTGCGGCCCGGATGGAAATTACTGTAAAATCGGTAAAATCACTATCCCCCCGTGAAAACAGCTATTTTTACGCGTCAAAATACCCTTATCTTTCGACTGAAAGATCGTTTTGTATTGCTACCATGAATCTGAGTCTGACCTTACTGTTTATACTACTGGCCGTAGGTGCCAGTTTATACGCCTGGAATAACGAATCCATCCTGCGTCGCTGGGTAATGAATCCGTACGAAGTCAATCGCCGGAACGAGTACTGGCGGTTTATTACGTCGGGCTTTATTCACGCCGATATTGGTCACCTGGCCTTTAACATGATCTCGCTGTATTCTTTTGGCGGTCTGGTGGAAAGCATTTTCTCGCAGATTTCGCCGATGGGAAATCTGTTGTATGTAGCTCTGTACATGGGCGGTATTATTATTTCCGACCTGCCCACGTACTTCAAGCACCGGAATAATCCCAACTACAATTCCCTCGGGGCTTCGGGCGGGGTATCTTCCGTCATTTTCGCGGGGATTATGTTTGCTCCCACAACGTCGCTGTATCTGTTTTTCATTCCCATCCCCATTCCGGGCTGGATTTTTGGTGGACTGTACCTGGCCTATTCCTACTGGGAGTCCCGGCGGGGAACGGGGTATATCAATCACTCGGCCCACTTGTGGGGGGCTTTGTACGGTATTGCTTTTGCCATTGCGGCTTATCCGCCCGTTATTGGCATGTTCATTGAGCAAATCCGGGGATAACTCGTATGTTCTCGATTCTGGCTCAGCCCCATCCCCGCTTCGAGCGTGATGCCGCTACCTGGTGGCTATCTGTCGGAGCGGGTCTATTCGTGGGCCTGTTTATCATTATTTTTCAGCCCTTTGGAACCGCCCGGGTCGTCATGCCCGGAAAGTACCTGTTTCTTGCGGGTTTTGGAGTCATTACTTCGCTGGTACTGGTTACCAATTACTTTGCCTTACCAGCTCTGTTTCCAGCGTGGTTTCGGGAAGAACGCTGGACGGTTGGTCGCAACATCGTCTTTGTACTGGGCCATTTTCTGGGCATTGCCGTACTTAATTACTTTTACACCACGAGCGTTTTTGGCATATCCCGACACCTGCCGGGTTTACTTTCCATGATTGGGTTTACGCTGATTATTGGTGTTTTTCCGACAACGGCCTTTACCATTACCACGTACGTCAAAAAGCTTAAGAAGTACAGTCAGCCTCCCCAGCCGGAACCCCTCTCCCCGCAGGAACTCGCTACCGAAACCCAACAGTATATTCAGTTTACGGCGGAAAACGGAAAAGATCAACTACGCCTGCCCGTGACCGAACTGCTGTACATTGAGTCCGCGGACAATTACTCGGAAATTGTTTTCCAGGAAAATGGGCAGCTTCGCAAAGAACTGCTCCGGAGTAGTTTGAGTCGGCTGGAAACGCAAATCTCCTACGACTTCATCGTCCGCTGTCACCGTTCCTACATTGTCAATCTGCACTGCGTAGTACGGGTGAGTGGGAACGCTCAGGGGTACAAACTCCATCTGCGGTCGCTGGAAACACTTGTCCCCGTCGCCCGCAAATATTCCGAACTGGTAACCGAACGCTTTCACTGACCTTGTCAAACATCCCAAACGGCTGCTGAATTGTCCCTGGCTTTGTCAAACGTCCCAGAATCCTGATAATCAACCCATTGATTTGACATGTTTTCGTCGTAGCTCTACGTTTGTATGGTCTTGTCAACCATGCAATTCTTATGAAAACGCTTCAGGCTTCGATCCTCGTCATTCACGTTATCTGTGGTTTCACTGCTTTACTCAGTGGATTGGTACCTATGATTGCCCGCAAAGGGGGTCGCTTACATAACTTCTGGGGACTGGTATATTACTGGGCCATGTTTGGCGTATTCATTACGACGGTGGGCCTGTTTGTACTGGATCCGCTTTCGCTGAAAATGCAGTTCTTTCTACCCGTAGCCGTCGGTAGCTTTTACCAGACCTTTACCGGAAAACGAATTTTATTACGCAAAAAATCAGAGACACCACCTGCCCGACTGGACTGGGCCGCGATGTACGGCGTGAGCTTCTTCGGGCTGGTAACACTTGCCTGGAGTATCCAGCGATTTATGGTACAACAACCTTACCAAGGCATTCTGTTTCTATTCCTGACCGCTCTTTGCCTGGCCAATGGCTGGAACGATTACAAGGTATTTAGTGGACGGGTACAACCCCAACGCATGCACTGGTTTTTTACGCACCTGGGTCGAATGCTGGCTTCGTATGCCGCTACGCTAACCGCCTTTCTGGTCAATGTAGGTCCCCGTTTCTTACCCGCTGATATGCCTTCTTTCGTCAATCTCTTGCTATGGGTTGGTCCGGGTGTAACCGTTGGCTTCTTCATTAGCCGACTCACGAAACAGTACCGCAAAAAGATGGGCTTGACGGCTCCCTCCGCCTCCGCTACACCTGCCTAATCGTTTACTGATACGGTTTCAAACTCCGGGCATAACTTTTATGGAAAAACTATCATTTCCATTAGCCCCGAGTTTCCATGTCTATGCCTTCCATTCTTCCCTCCCTGCTGGATAATGACTTCTACAAGTTCACTATGCAGCAGGGAGTTATTCGGCTCTTTCCATCAGCCCGAGCCCGTTATCAATTCATTAATCGGGGAAAACACGCGTTTCCGCCCGGCTTTGCCAAAGCCTTACGTGAAGCCGTTGATGCCATGGCTTCTCTGCAACTGACCCGCGAAGAGAAACACTTCTTACGAGTTACCTGCCCCTATCTTGATCCCGTCTATCTGGATTTTCTGGCGGGATACCGATATAATCCTGAAGAAGTACACATTACCCAAACCGGCGAAGCACTGGAAGTACGCGTTGAAGGCCTGTGGTACCGTACCATTTTGTGGGAAGTACCACTCATGTCGCTAATCTGTGAGCTGTATTATCAACTGAATCATCTGGAACGAATTAGTGATGCGGAAGTAATAGAAAATACCCGCCAGAAGATTGAAAATTACCGCGACCTGAACGTTACGGTGGCTGAATTCGGTACCCGTCGTCGCCATTCGTACGGAGTACATCGCTTGGTCTTACAGGCTTTACAACAGTACGGGGCGGGTTCATTTGTCGGAACCAGCAACGTGCACATGGCCATGCTGTATCAGACCAAACCCATTGGTACGCACGCCCACGAATGGTTTATGTTCCACGCAGCCCGGTACGGTTTTAAGATGTCGAATGCTTTAGGACTGGAACACTGGGTACAGGTCTATCGCGGGGATTTGGGCATTGCCCTATCGGATACGTACACAACGGACGTCTTTTTCCAGCAGTTTGACAAGATGTTTTCCAAGCTTTTCGATGGGGTCCGGCACGACAGTGGCGATCCGCTCGAATTCGCCGATAAAGTCATCCAGCATTACCAAGGCATGGGGATCAATCCGCTGTCGAAAACCATCACTTTCTCCGATTCGCTCAATTATGAAAAAGTCGCACGCATTGCCGAACACTGTCGGGGTCGCATCGGCATGTCGTTCGGCATCGGTACCAGTCTGACCAATGACGTCGGCCCTAAAGCCATGAACATTGTGATTAAAATGACGGAAGCCCAGCCGGGTGAAGGGGAATGGACCGAGGTCGTCAAGCTATCCGACGAAAAAGGCAAATACACGGGCAGCGAACGGATGATTCATCTGGCCAAGGAAATCCTCCACATCGAATGAGAAGTACGTAGTGAATATCAAGATTTTCCACCGATCCAGCCATGAAAGAAATTGAATTAAGTACGATTGAAGCCTACCTCACTCTCATCAAGCAGAGTAAAGAAGAACACAGCCAGCAGGGTTACTCGATTGATTTTCTGTTTCGCGGACAAACGTTCGATCATCCCCTGCTTCCCAAGATTTGCCGCCTGAAAGCCAAAGGCGACATTTTGCAGGTGGAACAAACGCTTTTACAGGAGTTCAAGCGAACGAATCCACTGCTGATTGAGCCGCATCGTCCCATGGACGACTGGGATTACCTCACGCTCGGCCAACACTTTACCTTACCCACGCGTTTGCTCGACTGGTCGAACAATGCCCTGACGGCCCTGTGGTTCGCTACGGGTGAATCGCTGGTAGCCTCGCCGTATAGTGTAGTCTGGATTTTAATGGCTCAGGAAGAGGATTTTGCGGCCAATCTGGAAACGATGCATCCTTTCGATGTGCCACAAACCAAGCTGGTACGACCCCGGATTATCAAGCAACGGATCAATAACCAGTCGGGTGTATTTAGCGTCGCGTCGTCTCAGGAACTACTGACCAAGCAGTACATGAACGAAATCGACTCGTATACGGAAAAGTTGATCAAGGTAAAAATTCCGTCCACCTGCTTGAAGCAAATTCGTACCGATCTGGATACACTAGGCGTCAATGCGTTCTCGATTTTCCCGGAACTGGAAGGGCTCTGTACCTATCTCCAATGGCGTTACTTTGAATAATGAAAAAGGCGGAGAACGAGTCGTTCTCCGCCTTTTTCATTTCATTCTATCGTTACTTATTCTTTTCCGGAATTAAATACGCCTTTGGGATCGGCCTGTTTAACCGAAAGCTGTTCAATGAAATTGAAGTCGAGGACTTGTACATCCAGTTGCCGGCATTGATGCAGGTGTTCCCAGGCTTTATCGAAATTGTTTCGCTGGTACTCGGCCAGGGCCAGTTTCAGGTACGTCGTGGCGTTGGTCGTATCCAGTTGTACGGAACGATTGAGTAAGGCAAACGCTTCGTCCAGGTCATGAGCCTGACCGGATTGCTGGTGTTGCTGAATGTACAGCGTCGCCAGATCGTCGAGTAACATCGAATTGGCAGAATCGCAGGCGACTCCTTTGCTCAACATACGGATGGCCTCGGTTCCTTGTCCTTTCTGATGGCAAACGACGCCTAAACCCCAGTACGCATCGCTGTTTTTCGTGTTCAGCAACTGGGCCAGGTTGAAGCGATAGCAAGCGGTATCCAGCTCACCTTCGGCGATGTACTCCCAACCACGCTCGGCAAAAAACCGGCTGGCTTCGGCCCGATTACCGAAATTCTCGTCACAGGCCTTTAAAAAGGCTTCGTCTTGTTTGATTTGCTGGGCGGATTTCTTTTTTTCACCCCACAGCGGAATACAGTGCAGGGATGTTTTGTCACTGTCTTTAGCTACCGTCGAACGGGCTTCAGAATTTGATTTGGTTAGGGGGTGGGACTGACTGACAAACTGAGAGGTCTGTCCGAAAACGTTCGGAAACACCCCCAGAATGGTCCACACTACTAAAAGGGCTCTCATCGAATTCACTCTCTCCAATTGGTTTCAGCTTTTTAAACGCTTCTCTTCAGGAATAAGTGTCTGTCGAGGTAGTTTTAACGTAATTTTCTGGAAGTTAACCGTATCAAAAGCGACATTCGTCGCTGCTACCCTGGCTTTTCCTCTATACCTCCGTCGCAACGAAAGTACTAGAATCCCTAAGTTTAGCCAAACGATTAGTCGATTCTTAACTCAAATCATCCCCATCATCAGCTCCGTTTAGGAGCCTTCCTACGAAACGTACGCCTTGGGTACTCGCCGAAAGAAAAACAGGGAGAGAAAGGCCGTTAGTCCGAAAACGCCAGCCGTCAGGTACAAGGGTTGCTGGTACGAGCCGGAGGTTTCAAAGAGCCAGCCCATCACTAGTGGTCCCAGCAATGAACCGCAGTTTTCGAATAAGCTGATGGTACCGTTGATCTTGCCGGCTGCTTTCAAGCCAAAGGACCGAACAATCAATACATTGTACAACGTGAAAACGCCGCCCCAGCTTAAGGCCGCCAATCCTACGGAAGGAATAATTAGACTCGGCGTCAGCGAAGCCAGGCCTACCGCTCCGACCATGAGTCCCAACAGACAGCCGGTAAATAGAGGATATACCGAAACCAGATCTGAAATCCAGGAAATTAGAAATTTACCCACCAGAGCCAGCGTGAAATATAGCGATAACGTCCAGGCCGCCTGCCCAGAATCGAAGCCTACACTTCGTAATTGCAGAAAGAGATTGGAAACCAGTCCCACTATTCCCAGAAACGACAGAAATCCGCAGAGAGCAATCAGCCAGAACAAGGGCGTACGCAGAGCTTCAGCATAACTTTTCCCCGTCTTTACCAGCGATTTTTCCGTATTCCTTTGCCCATACGGTTGCATTCCAGCGGCTTCGGGTGTGCTATACACGACGACAGCCGTATAGACCAAGAGCACTAAAGGCACAAACGTCAGCCAGTGAAAGGCTTCTCGCCAGCCGTGGGTATGGATCAGGCTGGTCAGTATAGGGGGAAAGAGAGCACTCCCCAGACTCGTACCCGCCAGCGTAAGCCCTAGAGCCAATCCCCGTTTTTCCTGAAACCAGGATGAAACCAGAATCACGACAGCCACTGACCCCGCTGAAACGTACGCCAGTCCAAGCAGCACGTGCAGCACGTACAAATCCGTCAGATTTCGGGCGAATCCGTAGCCACCCAGAGCCAGGGCCATTAGGGTTAAACCCGCCAGCAATAATTTTTTGACTCCAACCCGATCAATCAGCCAGCCTGAAAGTAAAATGAACAGGGCCGAGACAGCATACGTAACCGTTTCCCGGGATTTCAGTACGCTCCGACTCAGGTGAAATTCCTGCTGGATGACTTCATCAAAGACCGACAGCGAAGAAGTGGTAAGTCCGTTAATGGTAATCAGAATCAACAACCCGGAAACCGCGATCAACCAGGGATACTGTCGATGAGAGGAGGCCGAAGTATCGGTTAAAGTAGATGTTTGATTCATACATTCGGGAAGCAAAGACGCTTTTTTACTCGTGTCTAGTAAACAGCGGAAAAGATAGATGGTTCCCAGTAGTCTAGTCCTAGCCTAGAGTTTTAAACAATTCATTAAATTTGGTCGTTATATTCAAATAAACATAACGATAACTTTAGACCTATTTTCGTTCCTGCCGCATGAAAAAGTTACTGCTTCTGTCAGGTTGCCTCTTTGGGGCCTGGAACGTGTCGGCTCAAGTAATTTTAAAGGTTACGGGTGAAGTCACTACTCCGCTTCAACTACAGGCTTCCGATCTGAAAGCTCTGCCGCATACGGAAGTAAAAGCCGTAGACAAAGACCAGAAAGAACACCACTACTCGGGCATACCGCTGATTGAGCTACTCAAAAAAGCCGGGGTAACCATAGGCGGGCAACTTCGGGGGGAAAATCTGGTCAAATACGCTCTGGTACGGGCTACTGATGGATACGAGGTCTTGTTTGCCTTACCAGAACTGGATCCGGAATTTAGTACACGAACCATCGTGCTTGCCGATGCCGTAGACGGTACCGCCTTACCGACCGGCGTAGGTCCGTACCGAATCGTAGTCCCCGGCGAAAAGAAACCCGCCCGTTGGATTCGGGAAGTACGGGAAATTGAAATCCGCTTTGCCAAATGATTCTTCTTTGCGAGAGAATGTTTATTTTCACTTTCCATTTGCCGGAAAGGCCGCAACCGGACAGGTAGACTCGTTTTTCTTCTCGTCGATACGTATGCTTCGTTGGTTGATCCTGCTGAGTAGTGCGGTGGTGCTGGCCTTTACCCTCCGCAACGATACTCCCTATACGCTTCCCATTCCGGCTTCTTTTGGGCATCGGTACACGATTCCGGCGGATAACCCGATGACATTAGAAGGTGTGGCTCTGGGGCGTTTTCTGTTTTACGACTCCCTGCTTTCCAAGAACAATACCATCTCCTGTAGCAGTTGCCATCAGCAAAATCGGGCATTTACCGATGGTTTTGCGTTGAGTATCGGCGTGAATGGACGTACCACGGCCCGCAATTCCATGTCGCTGGCGAACCTGCTTTGGGTACGCCATTTCTTCTGGGATGGTCACTCCCCCACGCTGGAAGATCAGGCACTCATTCCCATGGCTCATCCGGATGAACTGGGACTGGCTCCCGAGAAAGCGGCTCGTAAACTGCAACAAACGGCTTTTTATCCCCCAAAATTCAAACGGGCGTTTGGTACGGACTCCATTACGCCCCTGCTGATGGCCAAAGCTCTGGCTCAGTTTGAACGGACGCTGATTTCCGCCCAGGCTCCGTATGATCAGTACCTGAGACATCAGTACACGCTAACCGCCGCCGAGAAGCGAGGACTGGATCTGTTCATGCGAACCTCCGATCCTACCAAAGGTATACGCGGAGCGAATTGCACCCATTGTCACGGCGGAGCCCAGTTTTTCCAGAACGTCTTTCATAATAATGGCCTCGATGCCTCACCGCTCGATCCCGGTCGGCAGGAAGTAACGGGTTTTGACGCCGATTTTGCCCGCTTTCGGGTACCGACGCTTCGGAATATTGCCGTGACGGGTCCGTACATGCACGACGGTCGCTTCCGGACGCTGGATGAAGTCATCGATCATTACAGTGAGCATGTGGCCTCCAGCCGGACGCTCAGTACGGACCTGAAAGGCCCCATGCATCTGACCTCTTCCGAAAAGAAAGATTTAATCGCCTTCCTACATACGCTTACGGACACGGAATTTCTACAGAATCCCGCCTTTAGCAATCCGTTTTTGACGCAATAGTTCGCTATTCGTCCATTTCTTCGGGCCTGGTTAATGAACTGGCGAGCAGACTAATGACGCCCATCGCCAGAAAAGTATTACGGGCTTTTTTGTGTTTGGCAAAACCAAAGAGCCAGGGTGCCGCCAGTGCCAAAAGTCCCGCCGAAAAGTCAATAGCTAAGTGCTTTTTGAAGGGTAACAGTCGCAGTACGCCCCATTCGGCTTTAGTTCCCAAGCTATAAACCAGAGCTCCACTACTCAAGAGACCACACAAGGTGACGGCGGCTTTTTCCTTTTCAAAATCGGCCAGCTTAGGAGCCAGGGCCACAAGCGGCACATACGCATAATCAGCCAGGCCGTGCATGGGCCGTGAAATAGGCTTTTCCATAATCGGGTGTTTTTAGGGTTGGGTTACAGAGGTGTAGAAAAAGCTGTACCTGTGGTTATTGGCGTACTTTATCGATTGGTAGTTCTGAATAGATAGATGCAGTCTTTCGTCCCGCTGAGATGGCTGATCTTTTAGTCCGTATCACGATAAGTCACCTACTACAACAAACCCCATACGCAGGTCTGCGTACGGGGTTTGATAAAATAACCTTAAAGTAAATCTTACTTCTTCAACTTCTCCTGAAACAGCTTCAAAATCCGCTTGTACTCATCCATCCAGCTGGTAGGCTCTACGAATCCGTGGTCTTCCATGGGATAAGCGGCGAGTTCCCAGTTTTCTTTTCGCAATTCAATCAGTCGCTGCGAGAGACGTACAGCATCCTGGAAATGCACGTTTACGTCTACCATCCCGTGGCAGATGAGTAGGTTATCTTTCAGACCAGCGGCGTGATAAATCGGAGAGCTGCGACGGTACGCGAGCGAATCCGTTTGCGGTTCGTTCAGAATATTAGCCGTATAGCCGTGATTATACGCTGCCCAATCGGTTACGGGCCGGAGAGCCGCTCCCGCTTTGAATACGCCGGGTTTGGTGAACAAAGCCATCAGCGTCATAAACCCGCCGTAACTACCGCCGTACATGCCAATGCGTTTGGCGTTGATGCCCAGTTTTTGCGTCAGGTACTTCGCCCCGTCTACGTGATCGTCGAGGTCCTTCCCCCCCATGAAGCGGTAAATGCCCGTTCGCCAGTCGCGACCGTAGCCCGCCGAACCCCGGTAATCCATGTCCAGTACCGTAAAGCCCTGATCCACCAGTAAGTTATGGAACATATATTCCCGGTAATACTGACTCCACCATTTGTGAGCGTTTTGCAGGTATCCGGCCCCGTGGACGAAGATGACCGCCGCCCCGTTTTTCTTCTTCGGTACGTACAGACGGGCGTAAATATCCTGTCCGTCGCTGGCTTTTACTGTGATGACCTGCGGTTCTTTCCAGGCGTAGGATTTGAATTCATCGGAAAGAGAATTGGTAATTTTTTCCGCTTTCGCTCCCGCCTGGTTTTCCTGTAGATACAGTTCCCAGGGTTGCGTAGGCGTTGAATAACGAACGAGCAGTTTCGTTTCATCCGGCGAAAGGCTTACCTCATGGGCTCCCGTACCAGTTGTCAGCTTCACGCGTTCACCGCCCGTAACCGCCATTTTATACCAGTGCTGTTCTCCGGGGTGTACCTCATTCGACTGAAAATAGATCGTCTTTTTATCCTTGGACAGAACCGTTTGTTGTACTTCGAACTTGCCACTCGTGAGCTGCTTGCGTTCGTTTGTACGCAGGTTGATGCTGTACAAATGCGAGTATCCCGTCGCTTCTGACTGAAACAGTAACGTTTCCTTATCCAGCCAGGTCAGTGCATACGAACCGGGGCCACCCACCCAGGCCTCGTCGCGGAGGCGGTCGAGTACCTTCAGTTTCGCCGTAACCGGATCGAGCTGGGCAATCCAGCGGTCTTTGTTATCCTGCGAACGAACGATGACTACGGCATACGTACCATCTTCCGACCAGCTCGTACCGAAAAACTGTACCGGACGGACCTTCGATTTTTTGGACGTGGTATCCGCTTTATACTCCGACAGATATTTAGGCTGCTCCGTAATGCCCGTCAGGTCCTTTGCACTCACTTCGCGGATGGTATCCTTTTCGATGTCGTACAAAAACAACTGATGCGAAGCCAGGGGTGCTCCTACTTTGGTGCGGGCCGGAATGTCTTCCGTGAATCCTGATTCGGTGACGTAGTTAGGCACAATCGTGCTCTTCGCTCCTGCCGCCGATTTTACCAGTTGAAAGGTCACGTATTTTCCGCTGGGAGCTGCCGTGGGAGCCATCAGGTTCCGTTCTTCCAGGTAAAATTCCTTAGGCCGCTTGGGCTGTTCGGCTTTGGTGATTTTAGCGGCGTCCTTTTTCTTATCGGCCCGTTCCTTCAACACTTCAAACATCGCTAATTGATCCGATTTCAACCATTTTTCTTCTTCGTTGGCTTTCGGATCGGCTTTCTTACTACCCGACAAAAAGTTGGTCAACTGATTGATTTCACCCGAAGCCAGGTACATGGAAAACAGGTTCATGCCGCGACGGAAAATCACCTGTCTTTCATCGCTACTGAACGTAGGATTACTTTCGCTTTCAACCGTATTCGTCAGCTGTCGAATCTGTTTGGTAGACAGATCGAGGTAGAACAGGTCCCCATTCTTTTCGTACAGTTTTACGGTTTTCGCCTGATTATACTTCCCCGATTCGCTCGGTATACGCTGCCGATCGGTTACACTTACTTTCGTAATCTTCTTGCTGGTGAGTTCGTAGGCATAGAGCGAATCGCTCTTGGCTCCTTCCGGATTCCAGGAAAAATAAACCTTGGAACCGTCTTCGGCCCAGTAGGGATTACTCGGCGAAACGCCCATCCATTTAGGGTCCCGCATGATCTTTTCGACGGTCAGCGGCCCCAGTTTTTGGGCCATGACAGGTAGGGCAGGTAGGCTTAGAAGCAGACCCAGTGAAAGGGCCCGGACGTTAGGAAGATGAAACATACAATGGGATGAACGCAGCATCGGGCTGCTTAGCTGTTTACCGAAGTGCTAATGAATGCCTTAAAAATACGGGATCGTGCGTATTTCTAACGTCTTTGGCGACTAAACCTTATTTCTTACAGGTCAAAAAGCCCATTTCCAAAATCAAGCTAGTCATTCGTTTGGATGCTGCCCCAAATGATTTCTCTCACGCTAGCCATTCATTGGTCGCTTTTGTGCTGTTTCCCAAGGCTTTTTGCGACCTTTGTGTTTTCGTTGGAAGGAATAAGAAGATGACGTTCGAAGATTTTAACCTCAATCGGCAATTGCTCAATGCCGTAAGCGAGGCCGGATATGAGCAACCCACCGACATTCAGGAACAGGCCATTCCGCTGGTTCTGGCGGGTCACGATGTATTGGGGATTGCTCAGACTGGTACGGGCAAAACAGCGGCTTACGTCCTACCCATTCTGTATAAGGTCAAGTACGCTCAGGGTTCGGCACCACGGGCTCTGATCCTGGCTCCGACCCGCGAGCTGGTCATGCAGATTGGCGATGCCATTGAGCAATTGGGCAAATATACCGATTTGCGGACGCTCTGTCTGTACGGCGGACTCGGCCCCAAAACGCAAATTGAGGCTCTTACGGTTGGCGTGGACATTCTGGTCAGTACGCCGGGCCGCTTCATGGATCTCTACCTTCGCGGCGACATCATCACCAAAGAACTAAAAGTGATGGTACTCGATGAAGCCGACAAGATGATGGATATGGGTTTCATGCCGCAGATCCGCCGGATTCTCGAAATCATTCCCCGCAAACGGCAGAACCTGTTGTTTTCGGCTACCTTCCCGGAAAAAGTAGAGAAGTTTTCGTTCGAGTTTCTGGAATTTCCGACCCGTATTGAAGTAACGCCGCAGGCAACGACGGCAACGACGGTGAATCAGGTCATTTATTCCGTACCGAACCTGCACACGAAAATCAATCTGCTGGGTTACCTCTTACAAGACCCCGCGTTTCAGAAGGTGATGATTTTCGTTCGCTCGAAGGAAGTCGCCGATAATATTCACAAATTCATTTCACGGAAGGTCTTCTCGGAAGAGGAAGTTCGGGTCATCCATGCCAACAAGGGCCAGAATACGCGAATCAACGCCATGCAGGCCTTCCGGGATAATACAATCCGGGTACTGGTGGCGACGGACGTGGCCGCCCGAGGGATTGACGTGCAGGAAGTTACGCACGTTATTAACTTCGACGTACCGCTGATTTACGAAGATTACGTCCACCGGATCGGTCGGACCGGACGGGCTTTCCGTACCGGTGAGGCTATCACCTTCGTTACGGAAGCCGAAGAATACCACATTGAGAAAATTGAAAAAATCATTGGTCAGGAAATTCCGGTGGAATTCTTACCCGAAGCGGTCGAAGTAACCAATACGCCTTTTCAGGAACGGCAGGACATGCTGCGGGAAGTGGATGACCAACGGAAGAAGGCCGATCCGACTTTTAAAGGAGCTTTCCACGAGAAAAAGGCCAGACCCTGGCAGAAAGCTCAGGCCGCCGGTCGGCCCGGCAGTAAATCCGGCGGACCCAAAGCCAGCAAACCAGGCGGACGGCCCGGACCCAAAAATTCGGGCGGCAAAAAGCCCACCAGCGGACCAAAACGAGGCAGACGATAAAAGCTCACCCCGATCTGAAATCGGAGTGTAAGGGTTTCGCGTCTGAGACGCTTCACCACGGCTTGTCCTGATCTGTGATCGGAGCAAGCCGTGACTGTACCCTAATAAAACTGAATGTTCAGCGACTGTCCACCCGGCCAGGCTCCGAACACTTCTTCAGCTTTCCGGTAACGAAAGGTGAATATTTCCCGCAGTTTATCTTTCGCTATGATCGCGTGAGCGATATCCCCCAGAATCCAGAAAGGTAGCCGGTAATGCACGATGTCGGTCATTTCCACGCCGCCCGCAATCTCCCGAAAATGGTGCTGGTGATGCCACAGACTGTACGGTCCAAACCGCTGTTCGTCCACAAAATAAGCATGATCTTTTACGTGGGTAATCTCCGTCATCCAATACAGCGGAATGCCGAATAAGGGCTTTACGGTATATTCAATGATTTGTCCGGCGTACATCCGGTCGCCGTGGTGGTGGCTTCGGATATCAAAGCCCATCGTGGACGGTGTTATATTTTTAAGATTTCCGGGCTGACTAAAAAAATCCCAGGCCTGATCCAGCGTAATGGGTAACTTCTGAATCGTTTTCAGTGAATAGGTGCGGGACATAACGTAGGGATTGGTTCGATTGTACTCATCGAACAATTAACCCTACCAAAAGTTACAATTCTGTCGTAATTTGCATTGAACGTTTTTTCTGAAACGTTTCTTTAATGTTTAGTACGTTTTACTCGATCTTTTAATTTCTGTATCCACCATGACTGCACTGGAAATTGTTCAACACTATTATACCTATTTCAACGACAAAAACTGGCAGGGGATGCTAAGCCTGGTAGATCCTGAAATCCGTCATGAACCCAACCAGGGTGATGCCCGCATCGGCATCGAGCAGTTTACCAAGTTTCTTGAGCACATGGATGAAAGCTACGAAGAAACTTTAACCGATCTGGTCTTTTTCAGCGAACCTACGCAAACGCGGGTGGCCGCTGAATTCGTAGTGAATGGCGTTTATAAAAAGGGGGAAGACGGTCTGCCCGAAGCTCGTCATCAAACCTACGAATTGCCCGCTGGAGCTTTTCTGGAAGTGAAAGACGGAAAAATTACTCGCGTTACGACGTATTACAACCTGCCCCTCTGGATTCAACGCGTTTCGTAGTCTAAAGGCATTGCGGTGGGGCGTAACTTTTGCAGCTTCACGCCCAACCCAGATTTTTCCTGATTCTATGCATTTCATTCATAAAACTGGACAGGCAATTGAAGAAGTATTCGATGACCTGGCCCATTTACGTATTGCAGTATTCCGAAGTTTCCCGTACCTCTATGAAGGCTCCCTAGCGTACGAAAAAGCGTATTTGCAGACCTATACGAAGACGGAGCGTTCCTTCCTGTTTGCGGCATATGACGGCAATCAGATGATCGGAGCCACCACCTGTATTCCCCTGGAAGAGGAAACCGCCGAGGTTCGTCAGCCGTTTGAAGAAGCGGGCATGGATATTCGTACTGTTTTTTATTTCGGAGAAAGTATCCTCCTGCCCGACTATCGGGGTCAGGGATTGGGGCATCGTTTTTTTGATGAACGGGAAGCCCATGCTCGCAGCTTTGGTACGTTTCAAACGGCCTGCTTTTGTTCCGTGGTTCGCCCGGACATGCATCCGGCTCGTCCGCATGACTACCGTCCCCTCGACGAATTCTGGACCAAACGCGGCTATCATCGCGAACCTTCGCTGCAAAGCCATATGGAATGGCCCGACGTTGGGGAAACTACCTCAACGGCCAAACCCATGGTGTATTGGCTCAAAGCCCTATCACCCACTACTGCATAAACTCCTGTACCCTTGGAAGTAACGATTGCCGCTGCTCAATATCCGATTACTGAACACGTTGATTTTCTAGCCTGGCGTCGGCATACCGAACGCTGGGTAGCCCAGGCTGCCGGGCAAAAAGCCCAACTGTTGATATTTCCCGAATACGGGTCGATGGAACTGGTGAGTCTGTTTTCGGAAGACATTCGCCAGAACATCCGCCAGCAGGTCCGGGAAATGGACGCTTTACGGGCCGATTTCTGTACGGTTTTCGCTGAACTGGCCCGCCAATACGGCGTCAGTATCGTGGCTCCGAGTTTTCCGGTACTCCTGAAAAAAGAACTGGTCAATCGAGCCTACGTTTTCTCGCCCAAAGGCCTCGTGGGATATCAGGACAAATTTTTCATGACCCGTTTCGAAAATGAGCACTGGGGTATTTCGAGTGGTGAAAAAGAACTGACCATGTTTGAAGCGGACTGGGGCCGCTTTGGTATTCAGATTTGCTACGACGTTGAATTTTCGCTGAGTTCGCAGTTGCTCTGTAACCTGGGAGCTTCACTAGTGGTAGCCCCAAGCTGTACCGAAACCATTCGCGGAGCTACGCGGGTACACGTGGGTGCCCGGGCAAGAGCTTTGGAAAATCAGTGTTATACCGTCGTTTCGCAGACCGTGGGAAATGCCCTTTGGTCACCCGCGGTGGATATTAACTACGGATTTTCTGCTTTTTACTCGACCCCTGATACGGGTTTACCCGAAGAAGGAATCATTGCTTCGCATACGCCGCAGGCCGAAACCTGGCTGATACAGACGCTCGATTTTTCAAAAATTGAGGAAGTACGAAACAACGGAAGCGTTTTCAACTTCAAAGACCACCGGCGATTGTACGGTGGCTTTATGGAAGATCAGGTGAAACTGCACCGAGCGATCCTTTAATTTTATGTCCGTAACGGTGGTTACGGACTTTTTTATGGGTAAACGTTACGATCCGAAAAGCTCGTAAACATCTTTATTTATTCCGTTCCAGGTAACCGTAACCTACGCTTCACTGTCATTGTTAGGGAAAATAGCGTCCTTGGATGGACTGAACGGGTTCCTCAACTGAAGAATAAGGTTTACTTTGCCACTGCTAAACCTAGACTTCTTCAAGTTATGCCCTCTTTTTCCAGACCCTGGTCTCGCCAAACATCCATCCTTTCGGCTTGGATGGCCCTTAGTTTATTCTTTTGTTCAGCGATTTCTACTTCTGCTCAAAATCCTGCGATTCAAGTAGATCTCAAGCAGGAAATTGCCCCCATGAATCCCGTATGGGCCTGGTTTGGGTATGACGAACCCAACTATACCTACATGAAAGACGGGCAAAAATTATTAACGGAACTAGCCCAATTAAGCCCCGTACCCGTTTATGTCCGAACGCATAGTCTGTTAGTAACGGGAGATGGTAAAGCGGCCCTGAAATGGGGTTCTACTAATGCGTATACCGAAGATGCCAACGGGCAGCCCATTTATAACTGGGCCATTGTGGATAGTATTTTCGACAGTTATGTGAAGCGAGGCATGAAGCCCCTGGCTCAGATTGGCTTTATGCCGCAAGCCTTGTCCACGCATCCGGAACCGTATCGGCATTACTGGAAGCCAGGCGACCCCTACACGGATATTATTACGGGTTGGGCCTATCCACCCAAGGATTACAATAAATGGCGGGAATTGGTCTATCAGTGGGTCAAACACTCGGTCGAACGCTACGGCCAGAAGGAAGTGGAAAGCTGGTACTGGGAAGTCTGGAACGAGCCCAACGGGCATTACTGGAAAGGTACGCAGGAAGAATTTCTGAAGCTTTACGACTACGCCGCCGATGGTTTGAAACGGGCCTTGCCGACCGCCAAAATCGGGGGCATCAATATTGCGGGTACGCGGGGCAAGGGAGCCACTGAGTGGACTAATAACTTTATCAAGCATTGCATTTCGGGTACCAACTACGCTACCGGAAAGAAGGGTTCGCCCGTGGATGCCATTCTGTTTCACGCCAAGGGGCAGCCTAAACTAGTGGATGGCTCGGTCCGTATGGACATGTCCGCCCAGTTGAATGACATCAAGACGGGTTTTGCGATTACGGCGGCGTATCCCGAGACCAAAGATTTACCCATTATTATCGGTGAATCGGACCCGGAAGGTTGTGCGGCCTGCGGTATGGCAACGAATCCCGAGAATGCGTACCGGAACGGCACCATGTACTCCAGTTATACCGCCGCGACGTTTGCCCGAAAGTATCTGCTGGCGGATCTGGCTAAAATCAACTTTCTGGGTGCCGTGTCCTGGTCCTTTGAATTTGAAGATCAGCCCTGGTTCTACGGGTTTCGGGATTTAGCTACGAATGGCGTTGACAAGCCGGTTTTGAATGTGTTCCGCATGTTTGGGATGATGTCGGGAAAACGGGTCATGGCTCAAAGCAATCGCATGTATGCGTTGGCAGATGTTCTGAAATCAAGCGTCCACGGACCAACCTCCGATATTGGAGCCCTGGCGACCAGTGATCAGAAAACCGCAGCCGTGATGGTCTGGAACTACCACGATGACGACAAACCAGGACCTATGGAAACCGTCAACCTGGAGATCGCTCACGTTCCGGCCCGCAAAGCAACGTTGCGTATCTATGTAATTGACAAGGAAAATAGCAATTCCTACGAGGCCTGGAAAAAGATGGGTTCTCCGCAAAAGCCCAGTTCCCAGCAGATTGCGGCTCTGGAAAAAGCAGGAAAATTAAAATGCCTGGTTACGCGGAAAGTAAAAACCGTCGATGCGAAAGTCTCTTTGCCCATTACGCTGGAACGGCAGGCCGTAGCTCTGGTCAAGCTGGATTGGTAGGCAGGATTATACTACTCAAAAGCCATGCGGGAAGAATGGAAATGCTCTTTTCCCTTCTTCCCGCATGATTACTCACTCCGATCAGCCTACTAACCGGATTCCCGTCACCTTTTCAATCGCGTCCCAGATTACGGTTACGGCGGCGTTCCAGGCTTTTTCGATGGTTACCTGAGCAACACCCTGCAGCGTTTTCAGAAAGTTCAGTACCATATCCTGTAAACTGTCCAGAAAAAACTCCCGGGTTTCTTCCGTGATTTCACCCGTCGCAATACCCGCCGTAATCAGGACCGACTGCTGGGCGATGGCTTTTAGCTGCCGATCCCGAAAACCCTGAATGGTCGTCACATCTTTACCCAGTACCGCGGATACCGCCGTGCTGATGTCTTTCATGAGTTGCGTAATGTCCAGCTCCATGGGTGCGTAAGGTTAGCGTTCCAGAAAGTTTTCGTATGTAAGAGCCTGATCCAGGTAAATCTTCACCTGTCCTTTAAATGCTTGGCTTTCAGTCAGGGTTAGCCCCTGCTTTTGGTCCGTGTTCCGCATTTTCACGAGCGTTTCGTAAATTTTTCGTAAGGCCGTAGCACTCGGTATTTCGCCCTCTTCAAGTACCGGAATGCCTCGTTTCTGTAGGGCTTCGTTTACTTTCGTTTTGATCTTGTTACGGGGAACGGGCCGGGCATCGGCCTGCAAGGCCAGGGCGTCGAAATTACCAATCAGGCGATTATACTCGGGCAGGCGTTCGGGAAAACTGGCCGCTTTGGTTCCCCAGGCGTAAAAGGCAAAGAATTCCATCACCGCCTTATTCTGCTCCACTAAACCCGCGACTAAGGCTTGATTATGTTGCGGAGCCAGTCGCACGGTGCACCCCGTCAAAAATCCCAAACTAATTCCGAGAATCAGCACTATTTGTACGATTGACTTCCGCCGCACGCTAGTAAGAAGTAAGGCCATAGGGGTTTGTATTGACCAGAGTTTAGATAGAATAGCATTTTCTCCGCCAGCTTGGCTTCGAAGGTTGTTTTATACGTTGCAGGACAGCTCATTCATTTCCTGATTACTAAAATAACGCATTCTGCTCCTGATCTCCATCCATGCCCCTGACATTTCCCTGCCTAAGTTGCCCGCATTACCAAATATCTTTTAACTTTCGCCGCTCTAAATCGTTTTGGATGTAATATGACTCATCAGTACGACTTCCTTGTGATCGGTTCGGGTATTGCCGGGCTAAGTTATGCGACCAAACTGGCTCGTTATTTTGAAAGCCGTCAGGAAGCGGTTTCCATTGCCATCATTACCAAAGTTCAGGCCGACGAGACCAATACCAAATACGCCCAGGGCGGCATTGCGGCAGTGTGGTCCAAAGAAGATTCCTTCGACAAACACATCGAAGATACCGTGGACGCCGGCGATGGCCTCAACAAACGCGATATTGTAGAAATTGTAGTCAAAGAAGCCCCCGCCCGTATTCAGGAACTGATTGATTACGGAACGCGGTTCGATCGCCACGGCGAAGACTATGACCTGGCCCGCGAAGGCGGCCACTCCGATCACCGGATTCTTCACTTCAAGGATATTACCGGAGCTGAAATCGAGCGGGCCTTACTGGAAGAAGTACAACGCCACAGCAGTATCCAGATTTTTACGCATTATTACGCCGTCGAACTCATCACCCAGCACCATCTGGGCGAAACCGTTTTGCGGTACCGCGAAGACATCAAGTGCTTCGGAGCGTACGTATTGAATACGCAAACGGGCGAAGTCGATAAGTTTCTGGCGAAAACGACCATGCTGGCGACGGGTGGCATCGGGAACATCTACCAGAGTACCACGAATCCAACCATCGCAACCGGCGACGGCATTGCCATGGCGTACCGGGCCAAGGGGATTTGTGATAACATGGAATTCATCCAGTTTCACCCCACCAGCCTGTACCAGCCCGGTAAGAAGCCTTCGTTCCTCATTTCGGAAGCGGTACGCGGCTTTGGCGGTATTCTGAAAAACGCGGACGGCTCGACGTTCATGGAACAGTACGACCCCCGCCTTTCCTTAGCCCCCCGCGACATTACGGCCCGGGCCATCGACTCCGAAATGAAACGGAACGGTACCGATCACGTCTATCTGGATGTGCGGGACGCTGATTACGAAAAATTTCTGGAACACTTCCCCAACATTACACAACATTGCCTGGATTTAGGCATTGATATTCGGACCGATATGATTCCGGTTGTACCCGCACAACATTATCTTTGTGGGGGGGTTCGGGTGAATGAATGGGGACAAACCAATATTCATTTCCTTTACGCCGCCGGCGAATGCTCGTGTACGGGGCTACACGGGGCTAACCGTCTGGCTTCTAATTCCTTGCTGGAAGCCGTGGTATTCAGCCACCGGGCTTTTTTGCATACAATTGAAGAGTTGTCACAGGCTCTTATTCCGGACGATGTGCCCGACTGGGATGACTCCGGCACGACGCATCCGGAAGAACAGGTACTGGTCACGGAAATGACGCGGGAGCTTAACAGCATCATGTCCAATTACGTGGGCATTGTGCGTACCAACCGACGCCTACGCCGGGCTTACGAACGGGTAGAGTTACTGTATCGCGAACACGAACAATTGTATCGGGAATCAAAAGTTTCAGTACCGATTTGTGAATTACGGAACATGATTAACGTTTCGTATCTTGTGATAAAAATGGCCATGTCCCGCCGCGAAAATATCGGGCTCCATTACAATCTGGATAATCTGAAGTAAAAGCGTCTCTCTGATTTGGGCTGCATTGGCTCATCAACAACCCTGACATGAAGAATTTTCGTTTTCTGGTAAGTGTGCTGGCGAGCCTCCTGAGCCTGTCGGCCCTTGCTCAAACCAACCTGGACGTCAATGCCTTTGAAGGCAAGCTTCCCGGTGCTACGCAGATTCTGGATGTTCGTACCCCTTCGGAATACGAACGCGGCTATTTACCCAATGCCCAGAACATCGACTGGAAACAGCAGGCTTCTTTTGCCGAGCAGGTAGCGAAGCTTGACAAAAACAAGCCCGTGCTGGTGTATTGCTATTCGGGCGGTAGAAGTGGACAAGCGGCCGAGTACTTGGCGAAAGAAGGCTTCACAGAGGTTTACAACCTTGATGGCGGTTACCTGAAATGGACCACCGCCAACAAAACCGTCGTTGCTCCGAAAGAACGCCCGGCCATGGTAGCAGCTCCTACCGGAAAAGCCGTACTCGATCAGACACTGAAAGACAACAAAGTAGTACTCGTTGATTTCTACGCCGTCTGGTGCGGTCCCTGCAAACAGCAGGATCCGATTCTGCAAAAACTTAAGAAAGACTGGACCGGGAAAGTAGCCGTTTTAAAAATTGACGCCGATCGCGACCCGGACGTCGTTAAACAGTTTCGGGTGGATGCCATTCCTACGCTCATTCTCTTTAAAGACGGTAAACCCGTCAACCGCCTCGTAGGCTTCCAGGATGAAGCCCAGCTTCGTAAAAAGGTCGAAGGCGTATTATAATTTTTCTGGCCGATCGGAACCCCGCGTTTTGGTCGGCCTTCTTGTGAAGCTTCGTTTCTGCCCCCATACGGCTGGTTGTCTAATTACTTAACTTTGCGGCTATCAAGCCAACTTTTACATGGATCATAAACACCTGGACAAGGTGAGTGCTGCGGGGCTCCTGATTGCCCTGGGTATCATTTACGGAGATATTGGAACCTCTCCGCTGTACGTAATGCAGGCTGTCGTGGGTGAAAACCCCATTTCGGAACGCCTCGCTCTGGGAGCCGTTTCCTGCGTATTCTGGACGCTGACCCTGCTTACCACCATTAAGTACGTCATTCTTATTTTACGGGCCGATAACCGGGGTGAAGGCGGGGTTTTTGCCTTGTATACGCTGGTGCGGAAGCACGCCCGCTGGTTAACCATTCCCGCCATCATTGGTGGTGCGGCTTTGCTGGCCGATGGTATCATTACCCCCCCTATGTCAGTGGCTTCGGCCGTTGAAGGGCTGGAGATGCGGTATCCACACCTGGAGCAGTATATCATTTACATTATCCTGGTGATCATCACCATTTTATTCCTGATTCAGGCACTGGGTACGCAGCTGGTAGGTCGCTCGTTCGGACCATTCATGTTCATCTGGTTTAGTATGCTGGGCTTTTTCGGGGTACTCTGGATCTCTCATGACTGGACGATTCTGCGGGCCATCAGTCCCTATTATGCCTACGACATGCTGGCTCACGAGTCGGGCGGTTTCTGGTTGCTGGGTTCAGTATTTCTTTGCTCGACGGGTGCGGAAGCTCTGTACTCCGATATGGGGCACTGCGGTCGGGGCAATATCCGGGTATCCTGGATTTTCGTCAAGCTTTGTTTAATGCTTCAGTACTTTGGTCAGGGAGCCTGGCTCATGGAGCATACGGGCGAGTTTCTGCGGGGTCGCAAGCCCATTTACGAAATGATGCCCGAGTGGTTCTTACTGCCCGGTATTACGATTGCAACCATGGCAGCCATCATCGCCAGTCAGGCTCTGATTACGGGATCGTTTACGCTGATTTCGGAAGCCATTCGTCTGAACTTCTGGCCTAAAGTAAAGCTTCGGTATCCTTCTAACGAGAAAGGACAATTGTACGTACCCAGCGTAAACTGGCTGCTGTGGGCGGGCTGTATGGGTGTCGTGCTTTATTTCCGTGAATCGACAAACATGGAAGCAGCTTATGGTCTGGCGATTACGCTAACGATGCTGATGACCACTATGCTGATGGCGTATTACCTGTATACGCACCGCTTTCATTTCTACGGCGTCATTCTGTTCCTGGTCGTATACCTGAGTATTGAGTTCTCCTTCCTGCTGGCCAACCTGCTGAAATTTACGCACGGTGGCTGGGTATCCCTGCTGATCGGTACCACCATTGCCGGGGTAATGATTATCTGGTTACGGGCTTTCAACATCAAAGCTCGTCTGACGGAATACGTGAAACTTTCGGATTACACGGAACCACTGAAAGAGCTCAGCCGGGATATGTCGATTCCCAAATACGCTACCCACCTGATTTTTATGTCGAATGCTTCGCGGGTCAGTGAAATCGAATCGAAAGTCATTTATTCTATTTTTCAGAAGCGTCCCAAGCGAGCTGACATTTACTGGTTCGTCCACGTAGATACGGTGGATGATCCGTATACCATGGAATATAAAGTCAACGTAATTGCTCCCGATGATGTTATTAAGGTGACGTTCCGACTGGGTTTCCGGGTAGAACAACGTATTAACCTATATTTCCGGAAAGTAATTCAGGACATGGTGAAACGGAAAGAAGTGGATATTACCAGCCGGTACGAATCCCTGAACAAGCAGAATGTAATCGGTGATTTCCGCTTCGTCGTACTGGAAAAATTCCTGTCTTTCGAAAATGATCTACCGTTCTGGGAGCGTATTACCATGCAGGCGTACTTCTACATCAAAGCGTTCACTACTTCCGAAGACCGCTGGTTCGGACTGGATAGTTCGGCCGTGAAGATTGAGAAAGTGCCTCTGATCATTCGTCCAGCTCAAAACTTTGACCTCAAGCGGGTTACGGATTAAGTTACGTACTGAATTTCTATTATTCATCTTTTCATTTTTCAACCATTCCTGTGTTTAGGCTCGAAGCTGTCAGCCGCCGCTACGTCTTCAGGCAACAGCCTACAACCTCACGTATTATGAAAATTCTTATTACTGGCGGAGCCGGGTTTGTAGGCTCAGCCCTCGCCCTTAATCTCAAGAAAAATTATCCTTCGTACGAAATTTTTGCCCTGGACAACCTGAAACGACGGGGGTCTGAGTTAAACATCAACCGCCTGAAAGCCGCTGGTATCGAGTTTGTCCACGGAGATATTCGTTCCAAAGAAGATTTTGACGTGATTCCGGCTGTCGATGCTGTAATTGAAGCCTCTGCTGAACCGTCCGTACTGGCTGGTCTCAATGGCTCGCCCGATTACCTGATCAATACCAACCTGGTTGGTACCATCAATTGCCTCAACTTTGCTCTGAAGCACAAGGCTAACTTTATTTTCCTGTCGACCAGCCGTATCTATCCGATCAAGCCGCTGGAAAAACTGACGTATCAGGAAGAAGATACCCGGTTTGCCCTGACGGAAGAACAGCCGCTTCCGGGAGCCTCTGCTGCGGGTATTGCGGAACATTTCCCCCTCGACGGAGCCCGCTCGCTGTACGGTGCCACCAAGCTGGCTTCAGAGCTGATGATTCACGAATACAATGAATTTTATGGTCTGAAAACCGTCATCAACCGTTGCGGTGTACTGACGGGCCCCTGGCAGATGGGCAAAGCCGATCAGGGCGTAATGGTCTTGTGGGTAGCCCGCCACTTCTACGAACAACAACTGGCGTACATTGGCTTTAATGGTACGGGTAAACAAACCCGTGATATGCTGCACGTAGCCGATCTGTACCGTCTGGTAGACTGGCAATTACATAACATCGATAAAGTAAACGGCGAAGTTCTGAACGTAGGCGGTGGCGTTGAAGTCAGTACATCACTGGTCGAACTGACGAAGATCTGTCAGGAAGTTACGGGCAAAACGATTCCGATCAAAGCCGTTACCGAAGGTCGTACGGCGGATATTCCGCTCTACATCACCGACAATAGCAAAGTAATCGAACTGACGGGCTGGAAACCCGAAATTTCCATTCGCCAGATCGTGGAAGAAGTACACGAATGGCTACAGGAAAATGCGGAACAACTAAGCTACGTACTCAAATAAACTTCGGCATACCGACGCCTGAGGGGTTAAAACGTTCGTGGGTATGTATGCCCTGAATGTTTTAGCCCCTCAGGCGTTCATAAACTCTGGTACGCGTCAAACTATCTTTTCGTTTTTGCTGTTCTCCTGCCATGAAAAAATTGGTATACCTGCTGCCGCTGGTGCTTTTCTTTGCCTGCCAGTCGCCGCAACGTCCGGATGATTTTAAAGCTCCGTATTATGATTTAAAAGGATATATTGATGCCCAGATTATTGATTTAAATCGTACGAAACCGCTGGTTCGGAAAGACGCGATTGTCAACGAAGAAAACGAAACCTTAATTACACAAAAGATTGACTGGAGTAAAGAACTGGAATTGTTTGTACAAGCCGATATTAATAAACCAGCCTTTACCCAAAGTTATTTCGTGGATACTCTTTCGACGCGTACCATTTCGTATCGTTTACGAAAAGGTGAAAATTTACCCGTTCAGTATATGGAAGTAATTACGGACGCACAGGGTAAACTGGAAAAGATTAAAGCCACACTTCTGGATAAAAATTATCTTTTTGAATCGGAGCGAATTCTTACCCTGGAAAGTAAAAACGGACGTCTTTCAGCGTATCAGATTGAAGGCTTTCAGCAGTTATTTATGGGCGAACCCAAGCCTTTTAAAGTAACGGCTATTGTACAATAATATCTTTTTCTTAGACATAATTAACGGCAAGTTTCGTAACATTGAGGCATAGTTCTTATTTGCCTATGCTACCTCTTACGGAATTACCATCCCAGTTAGCTGAAGTCATTACTCAGTTTCCGCCATTTTCTGAATCGGCTCAACAGGCATTAATTCACCTATTCAAGCCGCTTACTTATCCTAAAGGTTCTCTTTTAGTAACGCCTGGTCAATCCAGTGATTACCTGTATTTTATTGAAAAAGGGTTATTGCGGGGTTATTATTTCGAGGAGGAAAAAGAGATTACGGCCTGGATTTTAGCAGAAGGTGATGTAGGTACAATTAGCCATAGTTTTTACCAGCAAATTCCTTCTAATCAATACCTGGAAACGCTCGAAGAAAGTACGCTTTTTCGTCTCCATTATCACGATTTTATTCGATTACAAAAAGAGCATTACGAATACGTTCAGGTAGTTCTTCATTTTACGCAGCAATATTTTCTGGCCTACGATGCCCGCATCCAATTACTTTGTACACGTTCGCCACTTCGCCGGTACCAGTTGTTTGAACAACAATGCCCCAACTTACGCGGGCGTTTACCACAAAGCGTACTGGCCAGCTACCTCAATATGAGTTACTATCAAATCAGCCGCATTCGTACGCAACTTTCGCGGGATAAATAAAAAAACGTGTACGTACATTCGTTGCGAAAACGCAAGCCTTTTTTTGCGTTTTCGCAATGCTTAATTCGAGGGTAATTCAGAATTTTGTCGACGGAATAGCTCGTGTGCTGCTTGCCACAAAAGCTTCTTCGTTTAGCCTTCAACTACTTATCTAGTACCCGCCTGCTGGCTCTGCTGTCCAATCCACTCGCTATGAATGCTACGGCTGGGGCCTCCCCAGCTTCATCTACGGGTCATCGCTCCTTTCGCTGGTAACTGCTGCTTCTTTCCCCGATTGATCGTATAAATGAAGTAATTCGTAACATCTCTGTACTTCAGTCGTTTGTTTTGTAGATTGGCATTCGCTCTCTAAACCTTTCGACAACCCAACGGTTGCTATGCAGTTACGCTTTACCCTGATTTTACTCTTTTTTTTCGGTATAGCTCAGGCTCAATCCAGCCGTGTCACCCTCAGTGGCTACGTACGGGAACAAGGTTCGGGTGAGCTGCTCCCGGGCGTATCGATTCGCGTAACGGAGCGGCAGGCGGGCACCACTACCAACGCTTACGGGTTTTACTCCCTAACGCTTCCTGCTTCGGATAGTCTGCACATTATCATTTCATCCGTGGGTTTTGAAACGGAAGCCCGAACCCTGGTCTTTCGAAAAAATACCGAACTGAATCTGACTTTACGGGCAGAGAACCGCCAGTTACAGGAAGTGGTCGTTTCCGCCGAGCAGGTAATCAAAGAATCGCAGACGGTTCAGATGTCTACCGTATCGGTTCCCATTCAGCAGATGAAGGCAGTACCGGCTCTATTGGGAGAAAAGGACATGCTGAAAGTACTGCAGTTGCTTCCGGGCGTACAAAAAGGCTCCGAAGGTAACTCCGGGCTGTACATTCGCGGGGGTGGTCCCGACCAGAATCTGATTATGCTCGACGATGCTCCGGTCTACAATTCGTTTCACCTGTTTGGCTTTTTTTCCCTTTTCAACGGTGATGCTCTTAAATCCGTCGAGCTGATTAAAGGCGGGTTTCCGGCCCGGTACGGGGGTCGGCTTTCTTCCGTTATTGAGATGCAAATGAAAGAAGGACATAAAGAAGCGTTTCACGGCGAAGGAGGGATTGGACTTATTTCCAGCCGTCTGGTACTGGAAGGCCCCATCAAAAAGAACCAGTCTTCGTTTATTATTTCCGGTCGGCGGACGTATGCGGACTTGCTGCTCAGGCCTCTCCTACCCCGCGAAAATCAGGCCGGTTACTACTTCTACGATCTTAATGCGAAAGTGAATTATGATTTTGGCCGACGGGACAAGCTGTACCTGAGTGGATATTTCGGTCAGGACCGGTTTTCTTTCGCTTCCCGAATTGATGCGAATAGCCAGGGGGGCGGTTTAAACTGGGGAAATGCAACGGCTAGCCTTCGCTGGAATCACCTTTTTTCCAACCAGCTTTTCGCCAATACCTCCCTGATTTACAGCTACTACCAATTTCAGATAGACGCCCGTAGTTCTCAAACCTTCAATCAGGTTACGAGTCAGTACGTTTTGCAAAATGCTTCTTCCATCCGGGATTTTTCCCTGAAAAGTAGCTTTGACTGGTCGCCTTCACCCAGGCACGCAGTCAAAGCGGGTGTAGTACTGACCTCACATCGATTTCTCCCACAAACGGTTACTCTCGAAAGTAGTATTGTATCCCAGAACGTGGCCCGTAGTCAGCCGCTGGACAGCTACGAAGGCGGCCTGTATCTGGAAGACACCTATCATCCTATAACTCCCCTGCGAATCAATGCGGGTGTTCGGTTAAGCTCGTTTACCACCGATGGCCGTACGTATGTCCGGCCCGAACCTCGGCTGGCTGTCGCCTATACCTTTCCCCACGATTGGGCCGTAAAGGCTTCGTATGCGACTATGAACCAGTACATTCACCTATTGTCAAACTCGGGGGTGGGCTTGCCGACGGACCTTTGGGTACCTACTACGCGGAATATTGCTCCGCAGCAATCGCGGCAGGTCGCTCTGGGACTGGTAAAGGATTACCGTTCCTTTTCGATAACGCTGGAAGGATTTTACAAAAAAATGGACGGTATTCTTTCGTACAGGGAAGGCTCCAGCTTTCTGGTGAGTACGGGTCTGGAAAGTCTGACGGAAGCCGATAGACAGCCCCGTTCCTGGGAAGAGCAAATTACAGCGGGTCAGGGCTGGAGCTACGGAACTGAATTTTTGCTGCAAAAGAAAACGGGTCGGCTTACGGGCTGGGTAGGGTATACGCTTTCCTGGATTCAGAATCAATTTGATGAGCTCAACAGCGGCCAGAAGTTCTGGGCCCGGTACGACCGTCGACACGATGTTTCACTGGTTGGGATTTATCGGCTCAACTCCCGCGTGACGTTTTCGGGAACCTGGGTTTACGGAACGGGACAGGCCCTTTCGCTCCCCCAAAGTACCTTTGAAATCAGGGGTCCAATCCAATCGGGTAATGTTTCCCTCTTCCCGGCTCAGATTTTTGATTACAATCAGCGGAATAGTTTTCGGGCAGCCCCGTACCACCGGCTGGATTTGAGCGTACAGCTTCGCAAACAAAAACGCCGTCACGAGCGTACCTGGGAATTTAGTCTGTACAATACCTACAGTCGGCGAAATCCCTTTTTCTATTACATCGATGATTCGGAAAGTACCGCTACTCAGCCGAAACGTATTCTGAAGCAGGTTTCCCTCTTCCCGATTATTCCCAGTGTTTCGTATGGATTTAAGTTTTAAGCCATGAAGATACTCGTTGCTGTATTGCTGTTCCTGAGTCTGATCGGCTGCCTGGCCTGCGAGCAGGAGGTAGACTCGGTTTTGATTCCGTACGAGCGAAAACTAGTCCTGGAATGCTATCTGAATCCCAACGATCAGGTGATTCAGGTTACGCTGCGTTCCAATCAGCCCATGCTGGGTACCGATAGTGGTGCATTTATTCGCAACGCGGTTGTACAGCTTTCCAACGGCCAACGAACCGTTACCCTACCGCCGCGAGCCGATGTGTATCGCATTACGACCCGCCAAATGCCCTTAGTAGCTGGGGCCACCTACACTTTGACGGCTTCCGCTCCTGATTTTCCACGCCTCGAAGCCTCTTGCACGCTTCCGGCAGCGGCGAATGGCTTTAGCTGGCGTGACGAAGGGTTGAGTTATATCCAACGCCCCCTGACCGTTACCGTATACCGATCCTATACGCTGCTCTGGAACGGAGCTGTTGCGGTAGAGCCGCAGTACTTTGCTATCGGGCGACAGTGGGCTTTTTCAGATAGCACAGCCGTAAGCGGACGGGATACGGTAATTAATGGCCTGGAAACGCGGTGGGATTACTTCAAAACTGGCGAAGAACTTCGGCTTAATTCCCCAACCGTACGAGCTTATCTGGGACGAGTTTCTTCCCGGGATTCAGTCTTACGCTCGCCTCGTTCGACGGATCTCCTCATCCTGCAATGCGATCGTAATGCGTATGAGTTTTTAAAAGCCAGTGCCTTACAACTCCAAAATGGAAATAATCCTTTTGCCGAACCGACCCTTATTCCCAGCTCGGTTAAAAATGGCTTAGGTGTTTTTGGAGCCATTTATCTGCGAAGACGAACGATTCCCTAAGTCCACAAAAAAGACCGATACTGACAGTATCGGTCTTTTTTTATATCGAAAATCAGTAAACACCTACGCTTCTACCGTTTCTTTATTCAGTAACTCAACGAACTGATCGAACAGATAACGGGAATCGTGAGGTCCTGGAGCCGCTTCCGGGTGATATTGTACGGAGAAGGCCGGTTTATCCGTCCGACGAATGCCTTCGATGGTTTTGTCATTCAGGTTAACGTGCGTTACTTCTACGTTCGGGTGGCTTTTGATTTCTTCCGCGTTTACGGCAAAACCGTGGTTCTGGGAAGTAATCTCACATAAACCCGTAATCAGGTTTTGAACCGGGTGATTCAATCCACGGTGACCGTGGTGCATCTTATACGTGGAAATACCACTTGCTTCAGCCAGTAACTGGTGGCCTAAACAAATACCAAACAAAGGCTTACCCGTATCAATCAGTTCTTTCACCGTTTCAACGGCATACTCCATCGCTGCCGGATCGCCCGGGCCATTCGAGATAAAGAAACCGTCCGGATTCCAGGCCAATACCTCTTCTACGGGCGTTTTTGCGGGAAAAACTTTGCTATAGCAATCACGCGTAGCGAAGTTATTGAGGATGCTTTTCTTGGTACCGTAATCCATTACCGCTACCCGATATTTCGCATCTTCATTCCCTACGAAATAAGGCTCTTTCGTACTTACTACTGAAGAAAGTTCCAGACCTTCCATAGAAGGCAGCTTTTTCAGTTCAACCATCAATTCTTCCGGATCAAGGATTTCAGAAGAGATAATGCAGTTCATCGCTCCACGCTCGCGGATGATGCGTACTAACTGACGCGTATCCACATCACTAATTCCCACGATTCCAGCCTTTTCAAAATACTCCTGCAAAGATGAATCGGCTACATTACGGGAATGAATGGGTGAGAAAGAATTACAGATCATCCCTGAAATCTTCACGCTATTCGATTCCTCTTCCGTATCCAGTAGGACGCCGTAATTTCCGATGTGTGCATTGGTATTGACAACCACCTGACCAAAATACGAGGGGTCCGTGTAGATCTCCTGGTAGCCGGTCATGCCCGTATTAAAGCAAATTTCGCCACCGTGCGTGCCAATTTTGCCTAATGCGGTACCACGAAACGTCGTGCCGTCTTCTAATAAAAGGAGGGCTTCCTGGGTTTGATTGCTCATGCCTGGTTCGTAAAGAAGCCCTTGCTAGCCGGAAAGACAGACAAGGGCATTATGTGCTATTAGTTCTTTTACTGTACAAATTGGACAAAGATACTTCTTCTAGCCGAAAAGCTTTAAAGCTAAGCTCTTTAAAAAAGAAACTTTTAAGAAAAATAGTTCAGATCCGTTTGATTTTGACACTAATTACTACTATTCAAATATGGAATTGAAGAAAACCGCTACTGCCTATTTAATCAAAATACTATTTCACCTACCCGTCGCATTTACATATAAATAGTTTTTATTTTTATTCGAAACGCCGATTCCATTCCGAGTATCTGTTAAGATAAGTACGATAGATCTTCCGGTTTTCTCTCATTCAAACTAGTAGCGTTGCTAGTAATGTGAGTAAAAGGTAAGCTGTCTTTCATTCCTCACGTATGATCTGATCTTTCCACTCCTATCGACTCAATTTCCTTTCTCCTATGAAGAAGCAATCCTTTCTTACTCTTGGCCTACTTGCCCTTAGCATAGGTATCTCTCAGGCTCAATCCGATCCGCAGAAAGTCATTTCCAGCTTGCAGGACAAAACGGATTACTACGGAGCCATTTCTAAAAAAATCTGGGATTATGCTGAAGTAGGTTACCAGGAAACGAAAAGCTCCGCCCTGTTGCAGGCTGAATTAAAGAAAGCAGGGTTTAGCATTGAGTCAGGCGTGGCGGGTATTCCTACGGCCTTTATTGCCACCTACGGAAGTGGAAAGCCCGTCATTAGCATTCTGGCCGAATACGATGCTTTACCCGGTCTGGCTCAGGCAGCTACTCCCGAACGTAAAGTAATCGAAGGACAGCGAGCGGGTCATGCCTGCGGTCATCATTTGTTTGGAACGGGCTCATCGGCAGCCGCCATTGCCGTAAAAGACTGGCTGAAGCAATCCGGCAAAACGGGCACCATCAAGCTCATTGGAACGCCGGCGGAAGAAGGCGGTTCGGGTAAGGTATACATGGTTCGGGATGGCATTTTCAAGGATACGGACGTCGCCTTACACTGGCATCCGGGCGATGCCAATGCAGCCAATCCTTCGTCTTCCTTAGCCAACATCTCGGGTAAATTCAGATTTAAGGGCATCTCTGCCCACGCTGCTGCTGCTCCCGAACGCGGTCGTTCAGCCCTTGACGGTGTGGAAGCCATGAATAACATGGTCAACATGATGCGGGAACACATTCCCCAGGATACCCGTATTCATTACATCATTACCAAAGGGGGCGAAGCTCCTAACGTAGTACCCGATTTTGCGGAAGTGTACTACTACGCTCGTCACAAAGACCGTAGTATTTTACAAAACGTCTGGAAACGTATTACTAAAGCCGCCGAAGGAGCCGCGTTGGGTACGGAAACCACGATGGAACTGGAAGTGATTGGTGGCGTGTATAATCTACTTTCCGTAGAATCACTGGCTAGCCTGATGTACAAAAACCTTGAGCAGGTAGGAGGCTTCTCGTACACTGACGAAGAGAAGAAGTTTGCCGAAAAGCTTACCGAAAGCTTTGGAGCTTCCTTCGGTTCCCTGCCCAAACCGGGAAGTGCTCAACAAATAGCCCCTTATTCGGCCGCCAGTTTACTAGGGTCAGCCTCGACGGACGTAGGGGATGTAAGCTGGGTCGTTCCAACGGTGGGGATGACAGCGGCCACCTGGGTACCCGGCACCGCTCCGCATAGCTGGCAGGCCGTAGCAGCGGGTGGTACCAGCATTGGTGTAAAGGGAATGATGGTCGCTGCCCAAACACTTACCTTAACTGCAATCGATCTTTACAATGATCCCGCTTTAGTAAAAAAAGCGAAAGAGGAATGGGAAGAATTGCGGGGTAAAAACTTCAAATATGAAGCCTTGTTGGGTGATCGAAAACCCGCTCTGGATTACCGGAAGTAAGTACAAAAAAAGGGTACTCACGGAATGTGAGTACCCTTTTTAGAAGTGAGAAAAGACTATTCTTCGTCTTTCTTTTCTTCTTCAGCAGCGGGAGCTTCAGGAGCCTGTTCTTCCGTTGCAGGAGCTTCCGTAGCGGCAGCAGCTACCGGCGTCGTTTCTACTACTTCAGCAGCAGGAACATCATCCGTAGTTTTTTTACCACCACGACGGCTACGACGAGTCGTTTTCTTTTCTTCTACTTCTTTCGCACTATAAACTTCGTTGAAGTCAACCAGCTCGATCAAAGCTACTTCCGCGTTATCACCCAAACGGTTGCCCAATTTGATGATCCGCGTGTATCCACCTGGACGATCAGCAACTTTCTCAGCTACTGAACTGAACAATTCCTTAACGGCTTCTTTGCTCTGCAGGTAGCTAAATACGGTACGACGATTGTGAGTCGTATCTTCTTTCGCACGGTTGATCAGAGGCTCAGCGTATTTACGAAGTTCTTTCGCTTTCGCTAAAGTCGTTTCAATCCGCTTGTGCAGGATCAAAGAAATGGTCAGGTTAGCTAACAGTGAGCTACGATGCGAAGCCTGACGGCCTAAGTGGTTAAATTTTTTCCCGTGTCTCATGGGAGTCGTAAGTTGCGGTCAGGACACCAGTTTGCAGCGATCTACTGCCCCACCTATTACGAATTGATTGAAAAAAACGATCGAGTGCTGCCAGTTCGATGGTTATAAAAAGTGCTTAGAAACTACAGCTAATGCATTCGTTTTTAAGCACTTTCAAATATACTATTCTTCTTCCAGACGATACTTAGCTACGTCCATTCCGAAGTGAAGATTTTTATCTGCTACTAGTTGCTCCAGCTCAGTAAGCGATTTCTTACCGAAGTTACGGAACTTCATCATGTCAGAAATTTCCAGTTTCACCAGATCACCCAATGAGCGAACATCTGCTGATTTTAAGCAGTTGTAGGCACGTACAGAAAGATCCAGATCCTGAAGAGGTGTTTTGAGTAATTTCCGCATGTGCAGGAATTCCTCATCCACTACGTTTTCTTCTTCAGGTTTAACCGTTTCGAAAGTCATCGTCTGATCGCTGAACAACATGAAGTGTTGGATCAGGATATAAGCGGCTCCTTTCAAAGCGTCTTCCGGGTGGATTGAGCCATCGGTCATTACTTCAATGATCAATTTCTCATAATCCGTACGCTGTTCCACACGGAAGTTTTCGATGCTGTATTTTACGTTTTTGATAGGCGTATAAATCGCATCGATAGCAATATGACCGAAGGGCAATTCCGTCGTACGAGGTTCGTCAGCGGGAATGTAACCACGGCCTTTTTCCAGAATCAACTCAATATCCAATTCTTTGGATTCGTCGATGTGGAGAAGTTCTAATTCAGGATTAAGAATCGTGAAATAAGGGGTGAACTTTTGGATATCACCGGCCGTGAGAACCTTTTGGTTTTTAACCTTCACGTTAATCTTATTATCCAGTACTTCCGAGGCTGCTTTGAAGCGAACCTGTTTCAGATTCAGAATAATATCAGTTACATCTTCCATTACACCTTCAATGGAAGAGAACTCATGCAATACTCCTGAGAATTTTACGCTTGTGATGGCGTAACCTTCCAGAGAGGAGAGCAGGATCCGACGGAGGGCATTGCCAATCGTGACACCGTAGCCCTTTTCCAAGGGCTTAAACTCAAATACACCGTGAAAGTCGTTGGCCTTTTCCATTACGACTTTGTCGGGCATTTGGAACGCGAGTATTGACATACGGATTGGGTTTTTAGCGTAATACTTGGATGGTAAACCTTGACGACGCAAAGGATTGAAGGATGGACCAACCCATCCTCCAATCCTTACTGGGAGAATCAAGGCTCTGGAAAAATCCAGAGTAAATAAGATTTGGCTTATTACTTCGAATACAATTCGACGATTGCCTGCTCATTGAAGCTTTCCGGAATCTGATCGCGTTCAGGATAGCTAACGAATTTACCTTGTAAGTTAGATTGTTCCCATTCCAACCAATTGAAACGCTTCGTGTTCCGGCCAGCCAGACTGTTTTGTACAGCTTCCAGAGATTTTGACTTTTCACGAACCGAGATCAATTGACCAGGACGTAAAGAATAGGAAGGTACGTTCACTACTTCACCATCAACAACGATGTGTTTGTGAACGACCAACTGACGAGCTGCCCGACGCGTCGGAGCAATACCTAAACGGTACACCGTGTTGTCCAGACGAGCTTCGCACAATTTCAGCAGGTTTTCACCCGTAATACCTTCACGAACGGCAGCTTTGTGGAAAAGGTTCTCAAATTGTCTTTCCAGAATACCGTACGTATATTTTACCTTTTGCTTTTCTTGCAATTGGAGAGAATATTCAGACTTCTTACCCCGCTTGCCCTTGCCATGCTGGCCGGGACCATAGTTTTTGCGAGAAACAGCCTTACCTCCACCGAGAACGGCTGCGTCGCCAAAACGACGGGAGATTTTTGCCTTAGGACCTGTATAACGTGCCATGAAAAATGAAATTGGAGAGGTTTGAAGCGGTATATACCGTTATAACCTGTTTCCTATATCTTTTGAGTTGTCGATTAGGACAAGGTGATTGGTTGATTAATGCTTCGGCCCGATACTGGTAATCACCAACCAGGGGTGCCTATCTCACTAAAAGTTAGAATTGTGTCGGTACTAGACGCGACGACGTTTGGGAGGACGGCAGCCATTGTGGGGCAGCGGAGTGATGTCCTTGATCAACGTTACTTCAATACCTGAACCTTGAATCGTACGAATCGCTGATTCGCGGCCTGAACCGGGTCCTTTAACGAACACTTCAGCTTTACGCATTCCCGCTTCGTGAGCTACCTGAGCACAGTTAGCAGCGGCAACCTGAGCAGCATAAGGCGTGTTCTTTTTAGACCCCTTAAAGCCCATTTTACCAGCCGAAGCCCAAGAGATTACTTGACCTTGGTTATTGGTAATTGAAATAATGATGTTGTTAAACGTAGCTCGGATGTGAACCTGTCCAACTGGTTCTACCACTACGACCCGCTTTTTGGCTTTGTCTTTCCGTTTTGCCTGAGCCATTTCTGATGGAGTTTGAAACGTTCAAAGTTTAAAGTTTAAGGTTGACTTCATACCTCAAACCTTAAACTCTAAACTAATTATTTCGTTGCTTTCTTCTTGTTAGCAACCGTCTTACGCTTACCTTTCCGGGTACGAGAGTTATTCTTCGTTTTCTGACCACGGAGCGGTAGTCCTTTCCGGTGACGCAGACCTCGGTAGCAACCAATATCCATCAAGCGTTTGATGTTCAATTGGATTTCTGACCGAAGTGGTCCTTCCGTTTTGTATTCACTGCTAATGACGTTACGGATAGCCGTTGATTCTTCGTCATTCCATTCGCCAGCTTTTTTGTCTACGCTTACGCCAGCTTTAGCTAAAATGGTGCGGGACAAACTACGGCCGATGCCGAAGATGTACGTGAGAGCGATTTCGCCCCGCTTTTTGTCGGGAATGTCTACCCCTGCAATACGAGCCATATTGGTCGGATAAGTTTTGTACGCTCAAAATCGAGCGGGATTAACCTTGACGTTGTTTAAACTTAGGGTTTTTCTTGTTGATCACGAAGAGCTTTCCTTTGCGACGAATTACTTTGCAATCAGCACTACGCTTTTTGATCGAAGCTTTGACTTTCATCTTATTTCGAGTTTTCAGTTTTCAGCGGTTCAGCCGCTTCGGTTTTCAGTTACCAGTCACAGTAATTGAAAACTGTAAACTGCCAACTATCAACTTTACTTGTATCGGTAGGTAATACGAGCCTTTGATAAGTCATAAGGCGACATTTCCAAGCGAACCTTATCTCCGGGCAGAATTTTGATGTAGTGCATCCGCATTTTGCCGGAAATGTGAGCGATCACTTCATGCTTGTTTTCGAGTTGTACCCGAAACATTGCATTCGATAATGCCTCCAGAATGATACCGTCCGTGGTTATAGAGCTTTGTTTGGCCATTTGTTTAGTTTAGAATAGGACTTTTAGAATTGAGAAGTACTCGCCCTATCCTTCCTATTATGCGATGGCCATACTACGTTCGGCCAGTACTTGCTCAATGTATTCGAAAGTGGTTAAGATTTCGGCCTTTCCTTTACGAATGGCTACCGTGTGCTCGAAGTGAGCCGCCGGTTGCCGGTCCGTTGTACGAATAGTCCAGCCATCTTTTTCCTGTACCACACTCCGTTTACCCAGAGTAATCATCGGTTCTATGGCTATGGTCATCCCTTCTTTAAGTTGGGGACCTTGTCCTCTTCTGCCGAAGTTAGGTACCTCTGGGCCTTCGTGAAGAAATTTACCTACGCCATGTCCGACTAATTCGCGAACGACACCGTAACCAAATTGCTCCACATGACTTTGTACAGCATACCCAATGTCACCAATCCGATTGCCGGCTACTGCCTTATCAATACCGAGATACAGAGAATCATACGTACGTTTCAGCAATTGTTTTACTTCGGGTTTGATTTCACCTACCGGATAGGTAAACGCACTATCCGAATGATAACCATTTAAAAAAACCCCGCAATCTACTGAAATGATATCTCCTTCTTTCAGGCGATAGGCACTTGGGAATCCGTGAACTACAACTTCGTTGACGGAAATACAAAGAGCGGCAGGAAAGTCATTATAACCTTTAAACGAAGGATGTCCTTTATGATCCCGAATAAACTCTTCTGCTACACGATCCAGTTCCTTGGTTGTTACGCCTGGATTAATCAGTTTGGCAACCTCGGCGTGAGCCTTACCCAAAACCTGAGCACTGATTTTGATTAATTCAATCTCTTCGTCAGTTTTTAGATAAACCATCTTTCTGTGTATTAAATCGCAGAAACGCTTTCAGTCGTTCTGCCTTGCACGCGTCCTGATTTCATTAAACCTTCGTAGCGACGCATCAGCAGGTAGCTTTCAATTTGCTGCAGTGTATCCAGTACTACCCCTACCAGAATCAGTAAAGAGGTTCCACCGAAAAACTGTGCAAAGCCTTGAGAAATACCAAACAGACGAGCAATCGCTGGCATTACTGCCACCAGAGCTAACATAATCGCTCCGGGTAAGGTAATACGGTCAAGAATCTGACCGATATATTCTGACGTTTCAAAACCAGGTTTAACACCGGGAATAAAACCGCCACTGCGTTTCATATCGTCAGCAATCTGTTGCGGATTTACTGAAATTGCCGTATAGAAATACGTAAATACAATAATCAGGAAACCAAACAACACGTTGTACTGCCAGTGATCATAGCTATTAAACGCTTGAGCAATCGACTGAGCCGTATCACTCTTTTCAGCAAAATAACCCGCTACTAGACCAGGTACAAACATCAACGCCTGAGCGAAAATGATAGGCATAACGCCAGCGGCATTCAGCTTCAAGGGGATATACTGGCGTTGTCCGCCTACCACCTTGTTTCCAACTACCTGTTTAGCGTACTGGACAGGAATACGGCGAGTAGCTTGTGTAATCAGAACGGCACCCATTACAACAAAATACAGGGCAACAAGTTCAATTACGAATAATAAAGCTCCACCAGTACCTCTTGAACCAGCTTCCTGCAGCAAAGCAACCGGGAAACGAGCTACGATACCAATCATAATCAGCAGAGAGATACCATTTCCAATCCCTTTATCCGTGATTCGTTCACCCATCCACATACAGAAGATTGTGCCCGAAATCAAAATAATTGTTGAGTAAATGGTAAACCAGCTCCGCTCAATCATTAAGGCTTCCGCTGGAATCTGTGATTGGGTATAGGCAATTGCCTGAGCCGTAGTAACGAAAATGGTTAGTACGCGGGTGATCTGGTTTAGCTTGCGACGACCAGACTCCCCATCTTTCTGCATTTTCTGAAAATAAGGCAGTGCAATGGTCAACAGCTGAATTGCAATAGACGCCGAGATATAGGGCATAATACCCAGAGCAAAAATGGAAGCGTTTTGAAAAGCTCCTCCAGAGAAGGTGTTGATCAAATCCAGCAAACCATTTCCTTGGCCCTTAGGAAGTCGAGCCGGATCAATACCTGGCAGGACAATATATGAACCTATACGATAAACAGTAATAAACAACAGGGTGTTGAGGATCCGGCTACGGAGCTCCTCAATGGACCAAATGTTCTTGAGAGTAGTTATAAACTTGTTCATTCCAGCGAGGATTCAAATTCACCTGTCGTTCATCCGGAAACTAAACCGTAACTGCTTTACCACCGGCCTTTTCAATGGCTTCAACCGCCGTTTGTGAGAAGGCATGTACCTTCACTTCAACAGCTGATTTTACCTCACCGCGGTTCAGTACTTTTACCAGATCTTTTTTACCAACCAGACCGTTGTTGTAAAGCAATTCAATGTCTACTACAGTGGCATTGGTTTTCTCAACTAAAGACTGGATAGCGTCCAGATTAATTGCTTTGTAAGCTACGCGGCTCAGGTTGTTAAAACCGAACTTAGGTACACGACGTTGCAAAGGCATCTGACCACCTTCGAAACCTCTTTTACTGCTGTAACCCGAACGAGACTGAGCCCCTTTATGTCCGCGAGCAGAAGTTGCTCCTTTACCAGAGCCTTGTCCGCGACCGACACGCTTACCTACTTTCGTAGAACCAGCGGCGGGTTTCAAATTGCTAAGATTCATTGTCGTATTGATTCAAAGTGAAAAGCGTTACCGCTCCACACTGAGTTTCTTAGATTTCTTCCACTTGAATGAGGTGGTTCACTTTACGAATCATACCAGCGATGGCATCATTCAGCTCAACTTCCACACTCCGATTGATTTTGCCCAAACCCAGGGCTTTGATAGTACGCTTTTGGTTTTCAGGACGTTCAATCGTGCTACGAACCTGAGTAAGTTTAACCTTTGCCATTTCTTTAAAGTTCTCGGTTTTTAGTTCTTGGTTCTTAAGTTATGCTTAATTCCCCAAGAACTAAGAACACTATGACTTATCCATTGAATACGGTTGTCAGTTTCACTCCACGTTGACGAGCTACTTCATGGGGAGCACGCATTTTCAGCAGAGCATCAACCGTAGCTTTTACTACGTTGTGAGGATTGGAAGAGCCTTTTGATTTCGCTAATACATCGCGAATACCGGCACTCTCCAGAACGGCACGCATCGCACCACCAGCAATTACTCCCGTACCAGGAGCAGCAGGCTTCAGCAGTACGAAACCACCTGAAAATTTACCTTCCATATCGTGAGGTACCGTATGCTTCAACAAAGGAACTTGTACCACATTTTTCTTGGCATCTTCAATTCCTTTAGCAATTGCGTCGGTTACTTCGTTGGCTTTACCTAATCCGTAGCCTACTACGCCTTTGCCATCGCCTACTACTACGATAGCTGAGAAGCTGAAGCGACGACCGCCTTTTACTACTTTAGCTACCCGGTTAATAGCAACAACACGTTCCTTTAACTCTGACTCGTTATACTTGGTAGGTCTGTTCGTTTGCATGATTCTTTGAAATTAGAATTGAAGGCCACCTTCGCGGGCTCCGTCAGCTAGTGCTTTTACTTTCCCGTGATACAGGTAACCGTTCCGGTCAAACACCACAGCTTCAATACCAGCGGCCTTAGCTAATTCGGCTACTTTCAAGCCTACTTGCTTAGCAGCTTCAACGTTGTTACCCTGTAAGCCTAATTCGAAAGAAGAAGAAGCGGCTACTGTTTTGCCCGCTTCGTCATCGATTAGTTGGGCGTAAATACCTTTATTAGAGCGGAAAACCGTCAAACGAGGACGTACAGGCGTACCATCCACTTTACTGCGAATGCTACGTTTGATCCGAAGCCGCCGGGAATCTTTAGTAGTTGCCATTGAAATTCAAATTGATTGTGGATTACCGACCCACACGTTTGAGTATAGAAAGCTTCAAGCCATAGCCGAAGCTTTCTACTGGAAATATTATTTCTTACCAGCCGCTTTACCAGCTTTCCGACGCACGAATTCACCCGTGAAGCGAATACCTTTGCCTTTGTAAGGCTCAACCTTACGGAGAGACTTAATTTTGGCAGCGACTTGGCCGATTAGTTGCTTATCAATACCTTCCAAAACCACTTTAGGGTTTTGTCCTTTTTCCATCGCTGTCGTTACCTTCAGTTCTTCAGGAATAGCGACGAAAATGCTGTGAGAGTAACCCAAAGCTAATTCCAGGATGTTTCCTTGGTTAGAAGCTTTGTAACCTACCCCAACGATTTCCATTTCGGTACGGTAGCCCGTGCTTACGCCGACTACCATATTGTTGATCAGGGCACGGTACAGACCGTGCAGAGCCTTGTGGCGTTTTTGTTCCGTAGGGCGAACCACTTGTAACTCGCTACCTTCGATTTCTACCGTAATGTCTGGATCAATCGTTTGGCTCAACGTGCCTTTAGGTCCTTTTACAGTAACCTGGCTCTTATCAACCGATACGCTAACTCCAGCAGGCAGGGTAATGATTTTTTTACCAATGCGTGACATGGTACTGAGTGTTAAAATGAATTAGCGGAGGTTTTCAGTGGTAAGATTGACCTCCGCTATTCCATTGGTTTAATTAATAAACGTAGCAAAGTATTTCGCCACCTACATTGAGGGTACGAGCTTCTTTGTCCGTCATAACTCCTTTTGACGTCGAAACAATTGCGATGCCTAAGCCGTTTAATACGCGAGGAAGTTCTTTTGAACCTGAGTATTTCCGAAGACCGGGTTTACTTACGCGGGTTAACTTAACGATAGCTGACTGTTTCGTCAGGGGATTGTATTTCAAAGCGACTTTGATGGTTCCTTGTACGGAAGCCTCTTCGTCAAATTTGTAACTTTGAATATAGCCTTTCTCAAAGAGAACTTTAGTAATCTCCTTCTTGAGATTGGAAGCCGGGATCTCGACGATTCTGTGGCGAGCCTTGATGGCATTCCGCAGACGGGTCAAGTAATCTGCAATCGGATCCATGAAAGAATATGATTTTGCTACGGGCCGCTTCAAAACGGCTCGCAAAATTAGAGAATCAAAATGGATACACCAAAAATTACCAGCTCGATTTTGTTACGCCCGGAATTTTTCCATCAGAAGCCATTTGACGGAACGTAACACGGCTGATACCGAACTTCCGCATGTAACCCCGAGGACGACCATTTAGCTTATCGCGGTTATGGAGACGTACAGGGGAAGCGTTGCGGGGAAGTTTGTCAAGTCCGATGAAGTCACCGGCCTCTTTGAGGGCTTTGCGTTTAGCAGCGTACTTGGCTACCAGACGTTCGCGTTTCCGCTCTCTTGCTTTGACTGATTCTTTTGCCATTTTGTTTGCTTATAATTGGTCCCCGTCCTTTTCAGAAATCTGAAGTGACGGGGGATCAATAATTACTTTTTTTGTCCAGCAAAGGGCATTCCTAAAGCCTTCAGCAGTTCTAAGCTTTCAGCGTCAGTTTGTGCTGTAGTAACGAACGTGATGTCCATACCTGAGATTTTTTGTACTTTCTCAATAGAGATCTCAGGGAAGATGATTTGTTCTTTTACACCTAAGGTATAGTTACCACGGCCATCAAAGCCTTTGTCACTAATTCCTTTAAAGTCACGTACGCGAGGCAGAGCGATCGACGTCAGACGGTCCAGGAATTCGTACATTTTTTCGCCACGCAGCGTTACTTTCGCTCCGATAGGCATATTTTCACGAAGCTTGAAGTTAGAAATTGCTTTCTTAGAGATCGTGGCTACCGCTTTCTGACCAGAGATCGTAGATAATTCTTCTACCCCTACGTCAACCAGCTTTTTATCTGCTACGGCAGCACCGATACCTTTGTTGATCACAATTTTTTCCAGTTTCGGTACTTGCATCACCGATTTGTACTGGAACTTCTCTTTCAAAGCAGAAACTACTTCGTCAAAGTACTTTTGTTTTAATCTGGGAGTTGCCATTGATGCGAATGGTTTGTGGATTTCCGACCCACTGTTTCGTGTTGACGGCTGCTAACCGCCAAGCTAGTTAAATAAGGTTACCGCTCTTTTTGCTGAAACGCTGAGACTTGCCCTTTTCGTTCAGTTTACGGCCGGTGCGGGAGGCTTCGTTCGTCTTCGGGTCTACCACTTTCAGGTTACTGATGTGGATGGGACTTTCGATTTCTTTGATTTCTCCCTGAGGGTTAGTCGCGGAAGGTTTCACGTGTTTCTTTACCAGATTCACACCTTCTACGATAGCCCGTTGCTTTTCGCGATCCACAGACTTGATAACGCCGGTTTTACCTTTAGCGTCACCGGCGATCACTAAAACCGTGTCACCGCTGCGAACGTGAAGCTTCACTTGCTTTTGCTTTTCCATTGTTTGATTTCGTACGATTATCCTGAGTGATTAGAGCACTTCAGGAGCCAGCGAAACAATTTTCATGAATTGCTTTTCACGCAATTCGCGAGCAACTGGTCCGAAGATCCGAGTTCCACGCGGTTCGTCCTGGTTGTTTAGAAGTACGACGGCGTTATCTTCAAAACGGATGTAAGATCCGTCTTTCCGGCGAATTTCTTTTTTCGTACGAACCACTACGGCTTTAGACACCGTTCCCTTCTTCATGTTCGAAGAGGAGAGGGCTTGTTTTACGGTTACTACGACTTTGTCGCCGATAGATGCGTAACGCTTGCCCGTACCGCCCAACACGCGGATTACGAGTACCTCTTTGGCACCACTATTATCCGCTACGCTACATCTAGATTCTTGCTGAAGCATGTCTTTGCTGAGATTTCAGTTTCGTTTTCAGTTTCCGCTTTCAGTTTAGCGATCCGCTAATCATCAAAAAACGGAAACCGATCCCTACTCCTGCCTGATTACTTGGCTTTTTCGATGATTTCAACCAAACGCCACCGTTTGTTTTTAGACAAGGGACGGGTTTCCATCACTTTGATCGTATCGCCGACGCCACACTCATTGTTTTCGTCGTGTACCATCAATTTGGTCGTTTTCTTTTGGAATTTACCGTAGATTGGGTGCTTCACCTTCCGCTCGACGGTAACTACCACCGACTTATCCATGCTGCTGGATACCACCCGACCAAATCTGACTTTTCTGAGCTTACGTTCTACTTCCATGATTCGGAATTTGCTTTGTGCCCGTATCGGGCAATGACTAGCGAGCGTTAAGTTCGGTCAACAACCGGGCGATAAGCTTACGGGAGGTCCGAATACGCAACGGATTTTCGATTGGAGAAATAGCATGAGCAAATTTGAGACGGCTCAATGCATCTTTTTCCTGGGCAATTTGCTGACGGATTTCTTCCGTACTCAAAGCCCGAATGTCTTTGATTTTCATTACTGCTATAATTTGAAAACTTGAAAAGGGCTAATTTGAAAATCGTAGTATTCGACTAGAACCATTTCAAATTGTCGAATTATCAAATCCTCAAATTAGTTAGCTTCCTGGTAATCCCGGCGAACTACGAATTTCGTCCGCAGGGGCAGCTTTTGAGCTGCTAAACGGAGAGCTTCCTGAGCCAGTTCCAGAGGTACACCCGTTGATTCAAACAGAATCGTTCCGGGTTTCACGTTGGCTACCCAATATTCGGGAGCACCTTTCCCTTTACCCATCCGTACCTCTGCAGGTTTCTTCGTAATAGGCTTATCAGGGAAAATACGAATCCATACTTGTCCTTCCCGTTTCATTGCACGGGTAACAGCGATACGAGCCGCTTCAATCTGGCGAGCCGTAATACGGCCGGGCTCCAGCGATTTGATTGCAAATGAGCCGAAGGAAATCTCATGGCCCCGCGTTGCAAGACCCTTGATCCGACCTTTCTGCTGTTTGCGGAATTTGGTTCTTCTCGGTTGTAACATGATCGTTGAGTTCTTTAGAGTTTGAAGCCCTAGTGACTAGGGCTTGCAACCTAATTAGCGACGTCCTCCTGGTCCACCGCCACGGTTTCCACCACCTTGGCCACCACGGTTGTTGTTTCCGCCACGGTTTCCACCGCCTTGGCCACCACGGTTGTTGTTTCCGCGTCCACGGTCACCACCACCTTCACCACGACCCCGACGGTTACCACCATCGCGATCATCTCCACCACGACCGCCACGACGATCGCCGCGATCAGAACCTCCACGAGCTTCAGCACCACCGGCGTTCAAACCAGCGTTAACTACTGAAAGATCACGCTTACCGTATACTTCTCCTTTGAAGACCCAGATCTTGATACCGATCTTTCCGTATACCGTTTGAGCTTCTGAAATAGCGTAGTCGATGTCAGCACGGAGTGTATGCAGAGGGACACGTCCTTCTTTGTACTCTTCCGTACGAGCCATTTCAGCTCCACCTAAACGGCCTGACAAGCGAACTTTAATACCCTGTGCTCCTACCCGCATAGCCGAAGCAATCGCTTGCTTCATAGCACGACGGAAAGAAATACGGGCTTCCAGTTGTTGAGCGATCGTTTCACCAACGAGTTTCGCATCTACTTCCGGACGCTTGATCTCGAAGATATTGATCTGGACATCTTTGCCCGTCAATTTCTTGAGCTCTTCTTTGATTTTATCAACTTCGTTACCGCCTTTACCGATAACCACACCTGGACGAGCCGTGTTGATGGTTAGCGTTACCCGCTTCAGCGTACGCTCGATGATTACTTTCGAGATCGCACCTTTAGGAATACGAGCAGCAATGTATTTACGAATCGTTTCGTCTTCTACCAGCTTTTCAGCGAAGTTCTTTCCACCGTACCAGTTGGATTCCCAACCACGTACAATACCCAGACGAAGACCTACGGGGTTTACCTTTTGTCCCATGGTGTGTTACGCTTCCGTGTTTTCGGTTTTAGTTTCTTCTGCCTTGGCTTTGCTGGCTACAACAAGCGTTACGTGATTCGAACGCTTCCGTACCCGATACGCACGGCCCTGAGGAGCCGGACGAAGACGTTTCAGGAAAGGACCGCCATCTACGAAAATAGTTTTTACGTACAGGTCAGCATCTTCCAGCTTCACTTCTTCGCCGAATTTCTCCTGCCAGTTTGCAATTGCCGACAGCAGCAACTTTTCCAGACGCGGAGAGCCCGACTTAGGCTGATATTTCAAAATCGCCAATGCCTTGTTTACTTTCTGGCCGCGAATCAGATCGGCAACCAGTCGCATTTTCTGGGGCGACGTCGGGACGTTATTAAGTTTTGCGATTGCTTCCATTACTAAGTTGTCAGTTTGTTGTTCTTAGTTTTCAGTTACCAGCGATACGCATCCGTCAACTGAAGACTGCCAACTGTAAACTGGTTTATCGTTTTCCTTTGTCCTTTTTAGCGACGTGGCCACGGAAGTTGCGGGTCGGGGCAAACTCGCCCAGTTTATGACCTACCATGTTTTCCGTCACGTACACGGGGATAAACTTGTTACCGTTATGCACGGCGAAAGTGTGACCCACGAAATCAGGAGAAATCATCGACCGACGCGACCAGGTTTTAATAACCGATTTCTTGCCTGACTCATTCATTACCTCCACTTTATTGGAGAGGCGAAAATCAATATAGGGGCCTTTTTTGAGTGAACGTGCCATTATTTCTTCCGCTTGCTAATGATTAACTTGTTGGATGCCTTCTTCTTGTCGCGAGTTTTCTTACCTTTCGCTAACAGACCCTTACGTGAGCGTGGGTGTCCTCCAGAAGCCCGGCCTTCACCACCACCCATCGGGTGATCAACTGGGTTCATTGCTACACCACGAACGCGGGGACGACGACCTAACCAACGACGGCGACCTGCTTTACCCAGGCTTTCGTTCATGTGGTCGGCATTCGATACTGAACCTACGGTTGCAATACCTGAACCCAGTACCATACGGGTTTCGCCTGAGGGAAGTCGCAGAATTACGTATTTCGATTCACGTCCTACAATCTGAGCGTACGTACCAGCACTACGGGCCATCTGACCACCTTTGCCTGGCTTCAACTCAATGTTGTGAACAATCGTACCGATGGGCAGAGCCATCAGAGGAGATGCGTTACCTACTTCAGGAGCTACGCCTTCACCCGCTACGATCGTCTGACCTACGGTCAAACCTTGGGGAGCGATGATGTAGCGTTTTTCGCCATCTGCGTATTGAACTAACGCAATACGAGCCGAACGGTTAGGATCGTACTCGATCGTTTTTACTTCTGCTGAAACGCCTTGTTTATCGCGTTTGAAATCGATAATCCGGTATTTACGCTTGTGTCCACCACCGATGTAACGCATCGCACGGCGACCCTGATCGTTACGACCACCTGATTTTTTCAGAGGCTCTAAGAGGCTCTTCTCAGGTTTGCTAGCCGTAATTTCGTTAAACGTCGGGGCCGAACGAAAGCGGGTTCCCGGCGTAACAGGCTTCAACTTCTTGATTGCCATTGGATTAATTGCTACGGTCAGGCTATGTCCTCCACTGCCAGCCTAACCTGTTCAAAACGCATCCTGGAGGAGGGGGATGTTGAATTAAATGCCTTGATAGAAATCGATTACTTCACCTTCGGCAACAGTAACGATCGCTCTCTTTTTGGTGGAAGTAAAGCCAGCCGTGATTTTGGTACGCGTGCTACGAGATTTTTTCTTCCCGATTTGACGAACCGTATTCACTGACTCAACCTTCACACCGTACATTTTTTCGATGGCCTTCTTAATCTCGACCTTGTTGGCCGTAAGAGCCACTTCGAAGCCGTACTTTCCTTGCTCGTTCTGAGCCGTTGACTTTTCAGTCAGGAGCGGGCGAATGATGATGCTCATAATCTTTTGTCGTTAATCTCCAGGCCTTTCGGACCAACGGATTAGTTCAATAATGCTTCGATTTTCTCTAACGCTCCTTCAGCAATGATCAAACGATCAGCATTCAGTAAAGCGTAGGTAGTCAACTGATCTGCGGGCAGCACGTTGGCTTTAGGCAGATTCCGAGCTGACAGGAATACATTGTTGTCAGCCGTCGGCAGAACCAGCAGGGTTTTCGTTTCACCCGCCTGGAAGGCGTTCAGAACCGAAATGTATTGCTTGGTCTTAGGAGAATCGAAAGTGAAGTTTTCGACAACGGTTACTACGCCGTCTTTCGCTTTAGAAGCCAGAGCTGATTTACGAGCCAGGCTTTTCACTTTCTTATTCAGTTTGAAGGAGTAATCGCGGGGCTTAGGACCGAATACGCGAGCACCACCTTTGAAAATGTTAGCTTTGAAAGAACCGTGACGAGCTCCGCCGGTACCCTTCTGACGCATCAGTTTGCGGGTTGAGCGGGAAACTTCCCAACGTTCTTTAGCTTTGTGCGTACCCTGACGCTGATTAGCCAAGTATTGCTTTACGTCGAGCCACATTACGTGCTCGTTAGGCTCAATTGCAAACACGTCCTCAGACAGTGTTACTTTCTTCGCCGTTTCTTGGCCTTGAATATTAAATACGGACAGTTCCATTTCTTGTCAAGTGCTACGTTGAGTAGAAGGGCATGTGAATACTCACACGAACCTATTTCTCAAGAATTACAAATGAATTTTTGGCACCCGGAACTGAACCGCTGATCACGATCAGGTTTTGCTCAGGATACACTTTAAGTACTTGCAGGTTTTGGATTTTAACGCGGTTGTTACCCATCCGACCTGCCATGCGAAGGCCTTTGAATACCCGTGAAGGGAAAGAACAGGCACCAATCGAACCCGGGTGACGCTGACGGTTGTGCTGACCGTGCGTTTGACCGCCTACCCCACCGAAACCGTGACGTTTCACAACGCCTTGGAAACCACGACCTTTAGCCGTACCGATTGCATCGATGAATTCACCTTCAGCAAACAGCGTAGAATCGATCGTATCGCCTAAATTCAGTGATTGTTCAAAAGTTTTGAACTCTACTAACTTCCGCTTGGGAGTTGTACCGGCCTTTTTGAAGTGACCAGCCAGCGGCTTGGAAGTGTTTTTCTCTTTTTTCTCGCCGAAACCTAACTGAACAGCTTGGTAGCCATCCGTTTCGACGGTCTTTACTTGCGTCACGACGCAGGGACCGGCTTCAATCAGCGTACAAGCTACGGCAGAACCGTCAGCGTTGTAGAGGCTGGTCATGCCAATTTTCTTCCCAATAATACCAGACATCTTCTTGATTTTTAATTGGTTATCAGCTCTCCCACCTGGGGGCCTCAGAAAACGGACTGCAAAAGTAGTGCTTTTTCTGCTGTTTACCGTATCAAGACAGAAATTCCCTGAAAAATTTTGAAAACCAGTAACGTACCGAGAAGGAAAGCGGAGAGGAGACTTGCGGGGCGTACCAGATAGGCTAAAAAAGCCTGTACGCATCCAAAATCCCGAGATACGGGAAGAAGCATCCTGTCAGCTTACTACTCAACTCCATTGCACCTGGGCATTCAAGTACTGGAGCCAGTAACAGTTCTGACGTTCAAAACCGGGCAAAACCGAAATTGACGTGGCAATCGAACAAATAAACTCAATGGTCTGATAATCAGAGGTTCCTATAGTTCTGCCAACCATATGGAACAGCGACCTTTTGTTCGATCTTTAAACAGAGTTGCAAAATAAGCGGTTTTCTATTTGATAAACAAGAGTTTAGGAAAAGTTTTTGTAAATTTTTGTAAATTTTTCTTGACACTGCATGAGTCCGCCTTAATTGCTTCACAATGAGCTAGTAGCTGTTGCCGTGGAGCATTGATTAGCAGGGGCTAACCTACTGATATAGCTTGCTTCCTAAATTGTATTTTTTCCATAAAAAAGAGTCGGCAAGTTTCTTTGCCGACTCTTCTATTTATGTATCAATAGTTTATTACTGCTCAATGGCTTCGTTCGCAAACGTGATGAGTTGCTCGGGCGTTTTAGCTCCTGCTTCTTTTAGTACCACTTCTCCCTCGTAATCAATGAAAAACAGCGTTGGAAAACCTTCTACAGGATAGCGATCAATCAGCTTCAATCCTTCTCCCGCTTCCATATCCAGTTTCACGTTGATAAACTTGCTGTTATACAAATCCCCCACCTGTTTGTTCGGAAACGATTTGGTTTGCATCCACTTGCAGGGACCACACCAGGTTGTATAGGCATCGAGGAAAATCATTTTGTTTTCAGCTTTGGCTTTCGCTAAGGCCTGTTTCCACGTACCGTGAAAAAACTGGATTCCCTCTTTTTTAGGCTCATCCGAAGCATTGGTCTGAAAGGTCAGTCCAGTCAGTAGCAGGACTACTACGAGTCGAAGTGTTTTCATCGTGTTAAACAAGAAGGGATTTATCAGAATCAATAACGTGAAGTTCGTTGTGAAAAGTCTTTTATCCAACGAATTAACAAATAAAAAGAGCCTTCTTTCGAAAGGCTCCTTTTATTTCATCTTTGAAAATCTTTAAGCATACGTATTAAGCATGACCGGCATCACCAGCATCAGAATGTCTTCGTTTTCGTCCTGATCGTTGGGGACCAGAATACCCGCCCGATTAGGAGCCGATAAACGCAACTGCAATTGATTGGAGCTAAGGTTATTCAGCATTTCAATCAGGAATTTTGCATTGAAGCCAATTTCCAAATCATCGCCGCTATACTCACAAACCAAACGCTCGGATGCCTCATTGGAGTAATCCAGATCCTCCGCTGAGATCACGAGTTCGTCCTGAGAAATTCGCAGGCGAATCTGGTGAGTCGTTTTATTGGCGTAGATAGAAATTCGACGCAACGAACTCAGCAATTCGAGTCGATTGATTGTTAAGATATTTGGATTGTTAACGGGGATCGCGTTTTCATAATCCGGGAATCGCTCGTCGATCAATCGGCAAATCATCTTGATGTTACCAAAGGTGAAGAACGCGTTCGACTGACTGAAATCCGCCTTTACGGTCGTATCATCCGAAGGCAGGGAAGACTTCAGCAGGTTCAGTGCCTTGCGAGGAATAATCATGGTACTGGTATTGGCTGAACGCAAATCCTGCCGACGATACCGTACCAGCCGGTGGCCGTCCGTCGCTACGAAAGTTGCATTGCTTTCCCCCAGTTGAAGATACATCCCCGTCATATTAGGACGTAAATCATCGGTACTGGCGGCGAAGCTCGTGTTCGCGATGGCTTTGCCCAACACTTCTGCCGCTACCTCAATCGATAAGGTTTTGTTAACCGCCGGAACTTTCGGGAAGTCAATTGGATTCTCACCGGAAAGTTTGTACCGACCGTTTTCGGAGACGATTTCAGTACCGAACGTTTCGGCGTCAATTTTGAAGGTAATGGGTTGTTCGGGTAAACCCCGCAACGTATCGAGTAGCAATTTAGCCGGTACAGCGATGGAACCTTTATCTGAAGATTCGACCTCTATTTCGGTAATCATAACCGTCTGTAAATCAGAGGCCGTTACCGTAAGTAGACTCCCTTCGAGTTGGAACAGGAAGTTTTCCAGAATCGGAACAATCGGATTGGACGCTACGACTCCGTTGATAGCCGCCAGTTGTTTCAACAATGCCGAAGACGAGACGATAAATTTCATTGACTATCAGAAGTTTAAACGAGTTTAAACAATGTATTTTTCGGATACCCGAAAATATAATTTAGAGGGCGAAAGTACAACATTTTATCACAAGGTGTGAGATTTATTTACCAAGAGCTAAAACTTTACGTACGTTTCTACTTCAGCTAACTACCCTTCTTGGATATGAATCTTAGCTCTAGCTTCGTTACTTACAGAAATAGGTGATATTTGCCCACTTTTAGGGGCACTGTAGAGCTTTCTCTACTTTTATTGCCCTGATACTCAGAAACGTTTCTAAAAACCCTTAAGCATTATTATTTAGCTCTATGCCCTTTATACTTCGTTCATGTGTTCTATCTATTCTAGCAATTCCCTTGTTACTACTTGCCTGTACACCGGCCGAACTTCAGACTCCCCCGAGTCCTGATGTAGAATTTGGACAACTCTTTGTAGATGTCCAGATGAAGGAGCTATTCCCGGACTCCAAGACCTTTGCTGATGCGGAACCACTCATTCCTGCCAAGCAGATTTTAAGGGCTTATGAAGAGCAGAAGGATAAAGAAGGCTTCGACTTAAGGGCATTTGTTAACGAGTATTTCCGCTTCCCGGATGCTCCTAATAACCACTTTGTTTCAGATACATCCTTATCACCTGAAGCTCACATCAACGCCTTATGGCCCATCCTTACCCGGAAGCCTACGGGCGAAGTGAAGGGATCTTTGCTGGCTCTCCCTCGTAGCTATGTCGTACCGGGAGGCCGCTTTGGTGAGATTTACTACTGGGATAGCTATTTCACGATGCTGGGCTTACAGGAAGCGGGTGAAGACTCTCTGATTGAAGGGATGGTCTCCAACTTCGCTCACCTCATTCGGTATCAGGGTCACGTTCCGAACGGAAACCGGAGTTACTATCTGAGCCGCTCGCAGCCACCGTATTTTTCACTGATGGTACGATTGCTGGCTGAAACCCGCAATAATGATCAGATTATCGCTCAGTACTTGCCCGAGTTATTGAAAGAATACTATTTCTGGATGGGGGCTGCCAACGAGGATGACATGAAAAAGACGGGTGACCTGAAGCCGGGTGAAGCGTACCGACGCGTAGTTCGTCTGCCAGGTAACTATCAGTTAAATCGGTATTACGATGATAGTGATACGCCTCGTCCGGAAGCCTATAAGGAAGACGTAGCCATCGCCCAACACACGGGTCGCAAAGCCGAAGAAGTATACCGCGACATTCGGGCGGGTGCTGAATCAGGCTGGGACTTTACCGCTCGTTGGTTCCGCGACGGCAAGACAATGGGAACGATCCATACGACGGATATTATTCCGGTGGATTTGAACTGTCTGCTGTACGAACTGGAAATGACGCTGGCGGAAGGTTATACGCTGATTAATGATCAGGCTCACAGCCAAAGCTTCAAAAACCTGGCCGAAAAGCGTAAAAAGGCTATTCAGCAGTTTTGCTGGAATAAGGAAGACGGATTTTACCACGATTACGACTTCAAAGAAGCCAGGCAAACGCCCATTGCCTCCCTGGCGGCAGTGTATCCCCTATTCTTTAACATTGCTACGGAAGATCAGGCAAGATTAGTAGCAAAGCGATTAAAAGATGATTTCCTGAAACCGGGTGGGCTTACTACTACCTTGGTTCAAACCGGACAGCAATGGGATGCTCCCAATGGCTGGGCTCCCCTGCATTGGATGGCTATTCAGGGCTTGCGGAATTATAAAGAAACGGCTCTGGCCCAAGAAATCCGGGATATTTGGGTGGAAGAAAACGTCCGGGTTTACAAAGCCACGGGCCGTATGGTAGAAAAGTATAATGTGTACGACACTTCCCTGCTCGGCGGCGGCGGTGAATATCCGCTGCAAGATGGCTTTGGCTGGACGAATGGTGTACTTCTAAAGTTACTGGCGGAAGATAAGAAAAGCGAACCTAAGCAGTAAGAAAAGCAAAAGCGAGGGCCGTATCTAATTTATAGATACGGCCCTTTTTCAATTCGTCAGGCGATGAAAGGTTTGCCAATTCATTTGCGGTTTTAGATCGGGTTCCGTTTGTAGTACGGTCAATACTTCATTGAAAAATGCGTGATGATTGGCCCGATTCGAGAACATTACCAGCAATACATCTTTTTCAGGAATACGAATGACCACGTTGCTAAAACCGCTGGTCGTGCCGCTGTGAAATAACTCGATAGGAGAGGTTTTCTGAATAAACCAGCCCAGACCGTATCCTGAGCCCGGTAATTCGGGAAAGGCGAAAGCTACCGTCTGTAATTTTTTATTCAAGTCCAAGGGCTTGCCCTGCTGTAAGGCCTGATACCAGCGAAAATAGTCGGCCAGCGAGGTATATACACAACCATCTCCCCGGGTGGCACTCGTCAGGCTCTGATCGGATTCTTGCGTATTTCCTTCGTCCGTGACGGTATAACCCAAAGCCCGATGCGGATACGTTTTCCCAGCCTCGTATACAAACGTATCTTTTAGGCCCAGGGGCAGAAACAGTCGTTCTTTCATGAACGTCCCATAAGCCTGACCGGACACCCGTTGAACCACCATGGCCAGTAAGCAGAACCCTGAATTACTGTACCGAAACTGGGTAACGGGTTTAAAATATGTCTGCGTTTGATCCTGTAATAATTTAACTACGTCTTCATCCAGAATCTGCCGGTGCCAGGTACTGTCCATCAACTCTTCATAATCATGAATACCCGAAGTATGCGTAAGCAAATGTTGCAGGGTAATACGTGAAGCCAGTTCTGTACGGAATTCCGGGAAAAAGCGGTTTAGAGGATCCGTTAGTTTCAGTTTCCCTTCCTGTTCGAGCAGTAGAATGCCCATGGCTGTAAACTGTTTGGAAACAGAGGCCATGCGGAAGGTCGTTCGCAAACTGATTTTCTCCTGCGTATCAGCTCGGGCCAACCCAGCCGTTCCCGCATATAAAACCTTTCCCTTACGTACGACACCAATGCTTACGCCCGGCCCCTCGCCGGAAATCCGTTGAGCCAGTAGGCGATCCAGCCGCGAAGCCATAGACTGAGCCTGTAGGGTACCACTAATCAATGTAAATAATAGGCATACTAGAGCCCGATTTTGTTTTAAACTACCCATGGTTAAGAGGACAAACACTCTTGCTTTTGAAAACCTACTTCATTACCTAAGGTTGCGTTTTCTAAATGAATAAAACTGGCAATGAACGCAAAAAAAACGAAGCTTTAAAAGCTTTTTTCTGCCTTTATATTTGGCTAAACTTAAGCATTGAAAAATTAGGTTTTTTCAATAGCAATCATAAAATTGCCGTTCGTTTGCCTTTAAATTAGTTGGATTGCGAGCGTTTTTGTTTCTTTTCAGCAAAAAACGAATCTGTTTACTCTCCAACAATCGCGTCATTCCGTACCTCGATTCCTGCCTCTTGAATTCTGATTCCTGGGGGTAGGTATACACGAATTGATCAGCGGACCTTCCCGCTTTAAACTTATGAAAGTTGCTACCTCCCAACCATTCTGCCTCATTTACTCGCTCTATCAGCACGAGTACCTGGGCTATCTTTGGGAACCGTTTATTGTGCAGTTAAATGACCGTGGTGAACTTACCCTCCTGCATCAATCCATCTCCTCCAAGAATATCAATGAGTTTGCTGAACGGCTGGACGATACTGATTTTGAACTGGTAAAACTTATCGATGCCATTCAGCAGGAAGTAGTCATTAAAAAATTTAGCTCGAAGAAAACGACTCCTACTGATTTTTTTCTCAAAGTATTCGACAAAAACAAAGGCGATAAAAATCTTCAGGATTCCATCTGTAACTATATTGAAAGTCACCGGGCTAAGATTTGTCCCCTGCTGGTAGACAAACGCGTCTTCATCATGGGCAACGATGGCAATCCCATTCGCGAAGAAGTGACCATTCCGGTGGAACCCGCTTCTGTGCGTTTCCATGTCATGCGAAATGCCGACAATACGCATTACTATCCGACGATTCGGCATCAGGGAGTAAAAGTAGAGTTCCAGCACCGCGACGCGATCTTACTGGGCGAAGATCCGGCCTGGCTTTTGTTGGATGCGAAGTTGTACCATTTCAAGCCAGCCGTCGATGGCAAAAAGCTAAAGCCCTTTTTTAACAAGAAGTTTATCGTCATTCCCAAAAGCATCGAAGAGGACTATTACCGGAAATTTGTATCGTCCTTAATTACACTCTTCGATGTATACGCAAAAGGCTTTGAGATCCGTTCGGAATCGTTCCGTCCGGTGCCCCAATTAAACCTGAGCGAAAACGTTGCTGAATCGGCTACGGCGGGTTCTTCGGCGACTTCAGCTGTAGCAACTGACCCGGATGTTACGCTGACCTTATCGTTCAATTACGGCGATCATAGTTTCCGGTTCGACAGCTTCACGGCCTCAGCCAATGTGAGCATGGAAACCCGCAATGACGAGTATATTTTCCATAAAATTCAACGGGACATTCCTCGGGAAAAGGAAACCATACGGATGTTACGGGAGCGAAACCTGCATTTACGGAATGGACAGGCTGTCTTACCGAAAGCGGAAGCTTTTTCCTGGATTCAGGATCATTACGAACCATTACTTGAACAGGGGTTTGTCATTAGTCAGAGTCCAACCGATACGAAACGTTATTTCCTGGGTTACTCCTCCCTGCAGCTTTCCATTCACGAAAACCGTGACTGGTTTGATATCTTCGCAGTTGTACGGTTTGGCGAGTATGAAATTCCGTTCCTGCAACTCAAACAGTTGATTCTCGACAAAAAACGGGAATTTACCCTGCCGAATGGCGAGGTGGCCGTAATTCCTGAATCCTGGTTTTCGCAATATTCCGAACTGTTTGCCTTTGCCAACGACCACGACGATCAGGATCATCTTGTCCTCCAGAAACACCACATTTCGCTGGTGCAGGAGTTGCAGGAAGAAAGTCTGGCCGCTACCATCATTAACCGGAAACTCGAAAAACTCAGGGATTTCGAGGAAATTGAAGCATACCCTCTCCCGCAGGGACTCAATGGTACCCTTCGACCCTACCAGAAAGCCGGCTACGACTGGCTACGCTTCCTGAACCAATACCAGTTTGGGGGTTGCCTCGCCGATGATATGGGTCTGGGAAAGACCTTACAGACCTTGTCGCTGCTGCAATCGCAGTACGAAAACGGGGCGAAAGAAGCGTCACTAATTGTGATGCCTACGTCCTTGCTGTACAACTGGCAACTGGAGATCAAGAAGTTTACCCCCATGTTACGCGTCCTGGTATATACCGGCACGTACCGCGAAAAAAACATCGACCTGTTCAATCAGTACGATGTTGTCCTGACCTCTTATGGCATTGTACGGATCGATGTGGAGCTGCTCCAGCGTTATCCGTTTCACTACATCATTCTGGATGAATCGCAGGCCATTAAAAATCCCGGTTCGAATATTTCCAAGGCCTTGCTGCTCCTGCAAAGTCGGTTTCGGCTTATTCTGAGTGGTACGCCGCTGGAGAATAGTACCATGGACCTGTGGAGTCAGATGAACTTTGTTAATCCGGGCCTGCTGGGTAGTCAGTCCTTCTTTCGGAATGAATTTCAGATTCCCATTGAAAAGCGGGGGGATGAAAAGAAAACGCAGCGGCTGTACAGCATCATCAAGCCGTTTATGCTGCGACGGCATAAATCGCAGGTGGCCACGGAACTTCCCGAAAAGGTCGAATCCGTTCAGTACTGTGCCATGTCCGAAGAACAGGAGAAGGCTTACGAGGAAGCAAAGTCGTACTACCGCAATATGATTCTTCAGCATATTGAAGAAGAAGGCATCGCCAAATCGCAGATGGTCGTTTTGCAAGGTCTGACGCGTTTACGGCAGCTGGCCAATCACCCGAGAATGGTGGACTCAGGATACGAGTTCAGTTCGGGGAAACTGGAGGAAGTACTGGCGAAAATTGAAACGGTAGTCGGCGAAAAACATAAGATACTCATCTTCAGCCAATTCGTCAAACACCTGGATCTAATCAGGTCTGAACTGGAAGAACGCGGATTTCCTTATGCGTACCTCGACGGCAATACGCAAGATCGGCAGGGGCAGGTTGAACTATTCCAGACGAATGCACAGGTTCCTATTTTCTTAATTTCCCTCAAAGCAGGTGGTTTAGGTTTAAATCTTACGGCGGCCGATTACGTATTCATTCTGGACCCCTGGTGGAATCCGGCCATTGAAGCCCAGGCGGTTGACCGGGCTCACCGAATCGGGCAGGACAAGACCGTATTTACGTACAAATTCATTTCCCAGAATACGGTGGAAGAGAAAATTCTGGCTCTTCAACATTCCAAACAGCGGCTGGCCAGCGAGCTGATTACGACCGAAGATACCTTTGTAAAATCGCTGTCGAAGGAAGATGTACTGTCGCTACTGGAGTAAGGAGTAACTCCCTCTGATTGAATATTTTTCGTTCTAATTTTCTGGTAATCTCTACCTTTGTAAGGTTAAACTTACAGGTAGTCGTGTCACGTCAAAAACTCCATTTTTTTGCTCATAACGCCCAGACCGATAACGTGCTGGAGCCACCCAAGCCCTTATTTTACGCCATCAAAGGCCACTGGCATGACCAGTTTTTCAAGAATGAAAATCCACTGATTGTAGAGATTGGATGCGGTAAGGGTGAATATACAGTAGGACTGGGAAAGGTATTCCCGGACAAGAATTTCGTTGGTGTGGATATGAAAGGCGACCGCATGGCCCGCGGCAGTAAGCAGGCCATTAATGCAGGGCTCACCAACATCGGTTTCCTCCGCACCATCGTACAGGATGTAGAACTATACTTTGCTCCTGACGAGGTGGATGAACTCTGGGTTACGTTTCCGGACCCACGGCCCCGTAATCGGGATATTAAACGTCGGCTCACGCATCCACGTTTTCTACGTATGTACGCCAGTATGCTCAAGCAAGGCGGTATCTTCCACTTGAAAACGGATAGCGATAGTCTGTTTGATTATACTCTTGAGACACTTCAAGCCTTTGGTTGTGAAAACCTGATCTACACTCGGGATTTATATCAATCCGAACTCAACATGCGGCACTTTGGTATTAAAACCAGGTACGAAACTCTATTTTACGAGCAAGGATACAGCATTAAATACCTCAGTTGCAATCTGACGCCCAAACTTACCGAAGCCGAAGAACAGGCCTTGATGATCAATGAACCCGAGGCAATCGTTAGTATTTCAGAATAAGAAACCATCTTAAAAACAGAAGAGCGGCGAGCAATGTGCTCGCCGCTCTTCTGTTTTAACGCTATACTTATACGCCCTGCATCATACTCAGACGGCGGTACATCCCTTCTTTCTGCTCCAGCAATTCAAGGTGCGTTCCCTGCTCAATGATCTCCCCGTGCTGTAATACCAAAATCTGATCAGCGTGCTGAATAGTACTCAGGCGGTGAGCAATAACCAAGGTAGTCCGGTTTTTCATCAGTCGGGTCAAGGCCTCCTGTACCAGTTTTCTGATTCCGTATCCAGTGCAGACGTTGCTTCATCCAGAATCAGGATTGGTGGGTTTTTCAAGATAGCCCGGGCAATGGAAATACGTTGCCGCTGACCACCCGAAAGCTTACTTCCCCGATCACCAATCGTGGTTTGATAGCCCTCGGGCGTTTGAATGATAAACTCATGGGCGTTGGCAATGCGAGCGGCTTCTTCTACCTGCTCGGGCGTAGCGTTAATGCCAAAGGAGATATTATTAAAAATCGTATCGTTGAAGAGAATGGATTCCTGCGTTACGATTCCCATCAGATTTCGTAACGATTGCTGCGTTACCTGCCGAATATCCATACCATCGATCAGAATCTGACCGCCCGTTACATCAAAAAACCGGGGAATCAGGTCAGCAATCGTCGATTTCCCACTGCCTGATGAACCGACTAAAGCCACCGTTTGACCTTTCGGAATGGAGAAGGAAATGTTTTTTATTACGTTACGATCTTCCTGATACGCGAAGGTGATGTTTTGTACTTCGATGCCCTGCTGAAAATCTTTCAGTACAGTCGCGTTAGGTTGGTCCTCGATCAGTCGCGGCGTATCCATCAACCGGAAAATGCGATCCGCTGAAGCTTTTCCACGTTGCATCCCCGAAATGGAATTAGAAATTTCCTTGGCCGGCCGGGTAACCTGCGAAAACAAGACAATGTAGGCAATGAAATCTTTGGCATCCATACCCGACTGTCCGGAAAGTACTAACCCCCCACCATACAGCAGAATGCCCGCTACGACGCATACGCCCAGTAACTCCGAAAGCGGTGAAGCCATTTCCTGTCGATAGATCATATTCCGCCAGACGCGGTAATACTTCCGGTTTTCCCGGTCGAATTTCTCTCCAATAAACCGCTCGGCGTTAAAGCCCTTCACGACCCGAACACCGCCGAAAGTTTCCTCGATTACGCTCAGAATATTAGCCATAGTCAACTGGACTTCGATGGCGTGTTCTTTCAGGCGTTTACTCAGTAGACCAATGATGGCTCCGGACAAAGGAATGACCACCAGGGAGAACAAGGTCAATTCTACTGACAGATAGAATAGTGTAATGAAGTAGCCAATCAGTAAGATGATTTCTTTGAAAATAGCCCCAAACGCTCGTCCAATCGAACCTTCTACTTCCAGAATGTCCGTCGTAAGGCGAGCCATCAAATCTCCTTTGCGTTCATTGTTGAAAAAACCCAAGTGCAGACTGATGATTCGTTCAAACACGGCCGAACGGAGATTCGTAATAGTAGAACCCCGCATCTTTTCAATGACCCGACTCGACAGATAACGAAAGATATTCGAAAGTAAAACCGAACTGATAATTACTACGCAGACAAATCGCAGGGCGGCCAGTTTACCATGATTGGTAGTTGCATCGTAGAGGTAGTACTTGAATAAATCAATGAAGTACTGAGGCTCCCATTCAAAGGTGGGCCGGGCCACAACCGCTGCGGGTTGTACATCAAAGAGTACGCCTAGCAAAGGGCCGATCAGGGCGAAATTGAGGATTCCAAAGAGACTACCCAGCAGCGAACAGATCAGATAGGGAATCACAAACCGCCCTAAGGGCTGTGCGTACTGTAAAAGGCGTAAATATGTTTTCATGTATCTTAACCAAAAATAACCTGCCCGGAAGAATAAGCAACGTTATGATTATACGGCGGCGGAACTTGTTTTACGAATCAATTCTATTTTCACAAAAGTAGGGGGCGTTCGCTTTTAGGGATACGTAAAGCCAGATAAAGATGAAATAATTTTCTGGATGTCTCTTCAAAAGCCGTACTTCAGGAAAGCGAATGGAACCCGCGTTAAGCCGTTAAATATGAAGCAAATGCCCTTTTTTTCATTAAATACCTCGTACTTTCTTCTTGCTTTGCTAGGCCTTTAAACGCAGTAGATACTAGATACCATGGCGACTCAACGGACGCTTTTGGCTAACTTCGAATTTCATTTTGATCCATTCACTGATTGATCATTGACCAGTCATGCCTATCATAAAAGCCCTGAAAACGTCAGTATACCTTCTGTTCGTAGCAATAGCGGGATTAACCGCCTGCCAGTCAGAAGCGGAAATCAAGCGGCAACAATACGTAGCCGAAGGGTTTGATCTTTACAAGAAAAGCTGTATGAATTGCCATCAGGCTCAGGGCGAAGGAATGGCCAATCTGTATCCACCGCTGGCAGGCTCCGATTTTCTTACGGCCTCCAACAAAGCTCTCGTCATCTGTGGCATGCGAAATGGTTTTCAACATCCGCTACGCGTAAACGGAAAGCTGTACCGGCAGCCCATGCCCGGCAACACGGCGTTAAAAGCCCTTGATCTGGCCGTGTTAACCACCTTCCTGTACAATGAATGGGGAAATGAAAAGAAGATTACGGATGTAACCGAGGTTGAAAAAGCGTTGGCTCAGTGCCCTTAGCCTTATTCAGGAAGATCATTCACCTGCATCTGGCTATTACGTACTTTTCCCAGACCGTATTGCTTAAAGTCCTGCGTAGCCACCAGCCCCGTCCCATTAGTAACACCGGTGGGGGTGCGGCTGGTTACAGGTCGATCTGTATAGATGCGTTTTCGGTCGGGGCTCCAGAATAGTTCGTCCGTTTCGAGGGTCTCCTGCTTGATCCGGTTTTCAATTTTTACGTGTCCGATCATACGGTACAGGTTTTGCATCCGAATGTACCGCCCGGAATCTGCCCGTAGCCAGGTGTGTTCGGTACCGGCTTTATCGTAAAAATACAGTCGGATCTCTTTGGGAAAAATCCGATCGCCTGTCAGCAAATCCAACTGAACGGGCGTTACCATACGGATCACTTTATGGCCCGAATCGCTGTATACAACCTGCACATCGTAGGTTTCCTGCTGAGGCCCGGTATAGGGTTTCGAATTAACAACCTGTTTTTCTTCACAGGCCATTAATCCAAAGGCACTCAACAAAATACAGGAAAGAAAAAACGTTACTTGTCTCATGGCTTCAATCAACTAATCGACCACCTGACGGTAGAACCACTGGTCGCTGATGGTGAAACCAAGATTAATCCGAAAGAATTGTTCCTTGATGATGCCCGTGCCTTCTTTTCCCCGCTGACCTACTGTAAGGCCAAGGTTTGCATCCGAAAGACCTACTTTCGTTAGCGGTAAGCCCATACCAATGGATAAGCTGGCCTCATTGATGCGTTGCCCACGAACGCTGTAGGGCAATTGCGAGAAATTCACGCCGAAGCGGTACGGAATCCGGTTCCAGTAGGTAGAGGATACAATGTTAGGCGTGTACTCCAGTCCTGCACTGACCTGGTAGCTATCCTGCATATTCTGATTGCTCCGGTTGAAATCCCGGAACTGCGACCATTGCTGCATGGAAAAATCGGCCGTAACGGCCAGGCGATAGGGGTTTTCGTACGATAGTCCGATGCGGTAGCTGCCCGGTAAGTTTACCCGACCACTCCCATTGTAACTTAAGGTATCGTTACTGCCCGCAACGGGAATCTCGCCCACAAGAGCCGATTGCGTACTTACCCGCGATGTACGCAGCTGGGTAGGCAACTCATAGGTACCCCCAACGTTCAGGTAGCGTTTGTCGCTGAATTTAAAGCGGTAAGCCAGACCTCCTTTAAAAAGGAAATTCCGGTTTTGATCCGTATCGGTAAAGAGCAGCGTATAATCGTTGCCATCGCCTCGGAGGGTTTGCGTCGATACTTCCCGGGTGAGGGTTCCGAAAAGATACGAAGCCGAAATACCGGCGTACAGGTTTTTATAAACGCGAACACCGTTCACGAACGAAACCTTGTTCATGCCTCCTGACCCCCGGTATTCGGTCAGCGAAGAGAACATATCACCGGGGATTGTACTCACTCTACGATTGTTGTAATCGAGGTAACTGTACGGGGTATAGTTCAGGCTGGAAGTCCAGCGGCTATTTATCGGAAAAGCCATCGCCAGATAATTCAGATTCCCCCCCACCACATTTTGCTGCAGATTTCCTTCTTTCAACTGTTTGGACTGAATCAGCGTACCTACTTCAAGCGTCGTAATGCGGTTACGGGCAATCAGAGCGGGGTTTATGTTATTAATGAACAGACCGTTGGCGTAACTCACCCCTGATCCACCCATCATTTGCTGAGCTGCAAAAGCATCACTAAATCTTTCCCCGATACCGTAGGTAGAATATGGTGTATTACCCAAGCCCTGACCCACTGCCTGTAATGAACAGAGTCCTGAAAAAACCAACACTGCCCCAAACGAGCGGCTAACGGATGACTGAAGGCGGGTAATGATTGACTTTTTAGACATTATAGTTTAAAATTCGGTGTAGGCCCAGGAGGACCAGTTCGGGGGCTGCAAATATCGGTTCTTTCAGTCGAGATTCAAACAGAGGAGCATCCCCTCCACACAAAATGACTTGAAAATCAGGATAAATACTACGGTATTGTTCGATGAGGCCCTGTACTTCGGCGATTAGTCCGTATAAAACACCGCTTTGCATGGCGTGAATGGTACTCTTGCCTACCAGGGGCGGAAAAGTCTCGGGCACTTCCACAAGGGGTAATCGTTGGGTAAACGAATGCATGGCTTTAAATCGCATACGAAGCCCGGGAGAAATCAGACCGCCGTGAAAATTATTTTCCGTATCCACATAATCATACGTGATACAGGTACCCATGTCAATGACCAGTGCGTTGCGGTCGGGAAACAACTGACGGGCTCCAATGGCCGCAGCTACGCGGTCGGCTCCCAGGGTATGCGGCGTATCGTAACATTTGGTTAGCGGCACGGGCGTTTGCGGGGTAAGCCAGAGAATGGGCGAAGGCAGAAAGGCAAACCAGCTACGTATTTTTTCTTCTGCATGCCCCGTGGAAGACAGCACCACCCGAGCGGGCTTGCGTTCGCGAACATATTCCAGCAATTCCGGTATGGTAAAATTCCAGTGCGTTTCCTGTAAATGTCCATCCGCCGTAAAAAGGCCGGTTTTGGCGTAAGTATTGCCCAGATCAATGGCCAGAGCGTACGTTTCTGATTTCAAGTTTCAAGCTTTGTTAGGCATCTTTGCGAATCGCAACGCGAACTTCAAACCAGAATCCCGAAACTCAAAATAATCCGGTGTCTTCTCATCATATCATCCGCGAAAAACAGGAACCAGCCCTGGTCATTGCCAATGGCGAAGCCTGTAGCTGGGATTTACTGGCTCAGTTGCTGGAATGGTCCCCTTTGGTAGTCGTACTCGACGGAGCCATCAAGCGTGTACTGGAGCTGGGCATCAAGGTAGATGTACTGCTGGGAGATTTTGACCGGGACATTAACCTTGACGAAATTCGCCAGGCTCAATATCCCATTGAGTTCGTCCATACACCCGACCAGAACAAAACCGATTTGGAAAAAGCTTTTGATTTCCTCATCGAACGCGGCCACGAAGCCGTAAACGTGGTCTGGGCGACGGGTCGCCGGGCCGATCATACGATCACCAACATTACCAACATCGTCCGGGTACGCAATCAGATCAAAGTGGTTTTACTGGATGATCATTCCCGTATTTTCCTGCTTGCTTACCATTACGAAAAATGGTACACGGCCCGTACGCCACTTTCGCTCATTCCGGTAGGTACCGTAGCGGGCATTCGTACGGAAGGATTAACGTATAACCTGTTTAACGAATCGCTGCAAATAGGTTACCGTACGGGCAGCAGCAACGAAGCCGCTCAGGACGGACTAGTGAAGATTGCATACGAATCGGGGGATTTATTGTTAATGGAATGTTGGGATTGACCCGTAAAGACGTCTATCGGAGGCGTCTTTACGGAAAACCTTACTGCACTCGGTAACTCACCTTTACCGTCCCGATCCGACCATCGGAGCAAGCTCCTTCCAATTGAGCCTGAATCTGGGTGGCATGATCGGTATTATAAAACGTGATTCGGGCCTTACCATTTTCGTCCGTTTGGACATGCGGATTCCAGTATAGGGTCGAACGGTAATCAGGTCGCCGGTTTTCGGGTGCATCCACACTATAATCCGGCGAATAGAACTCCCGAACTTTGGCGTATCCATCCAGCACCCGTATCAACTGTCCAGGTATCGTTTCTTTGGACCAGTCGTAAGAGGTGTTGCCGCGTTTGGTTAAAATCGAAATTACTCCTCCCGCACCCCGCGAGCCATAAATGGCCGCCGAACTTCCCTTGAGTACATCCACGTAATCCACATCCGTAGGCGGAATGGTAGCCACCGTTTGCTTGTCTACCGGTATTCCATCCAGTACGAACAGGGGTTCAACCACGCCCGAAAAATTCATAGCCCCGCGAATCTGCACCGTATATTCCATCCCCCCACCCGAGATAGTCAAGCCAGCCACCCGTCCCTGCAGAACCTGAAATATTGAAGTAGCTCCAGACGCATTCATCTGGTCGAATTTCACTGTTGCGTCGGACCGACCGTAGATCTTACGGCTATCCGTCTCTTCCGTTCGTCGGGCTTTTACCGTTATTTCCTTTAGTAAGCGTGCTTTGTCGAGCCGAAATCTCCGCTCGATTTCCAGGTTTTCGTTCGCCCGGCTCAAGTAGTTGGCAAACGCCTCTGCCTGAATATCTACGGGTTGAAAAGGCGTTTTTATTAATCGGACGGTGGGTGCGGGAAATCCATGTAGCGTAACACTCAGATTCCGGTCATTCTTACCGGCAACGGCCTGCATCATTACTTTCACCGAATCGCCGAAGTATAAGTTGTGAAAGGCATACGAGCCATCCGCTTCGGCAGGAACGACTTCCAGCATGGGAGCCTGGCGGGGCGGTGTCATGAACATGGTTACATTAATGCCTTTCTTCTCCAGAATTTTGCCGTTAGGCCGGGTAACTTTGCCCGTCAGTGACAGCCCCTGTTCTACCCAGTACGCTGGCCTTTTGGACTCCTCGGTTAGAATCTGTTTCCAGTTAAAACGTCGCCAACCCTGCGTCATCATCAGAAAATCCAGGTACAACACCGCATTTGTATTTTGTGGATCAAAGTAATAACCGGGTTCTTCGATAAATCCTTTCAAATCGGAACTCATGAGCAGATAGGAAACCAGGGTTTGCGGGTACCGTTCCGGCGTTACCTGACCAGCGTCCGTTACTGCCAGTGAAAAATCGCCCAATACGGGTTTGCCCGCGGCATCTTTGGCTTCAAAATCCAGGGTTACTTTTTCGCGGGGCTTGTACGCAGCTTTATCCGTTTTTAATTCAAGACTGAGTATACTATTGGGCTGACGAACGTAGGCCAGACGCTCGGCAAGCGGTTCGGCATTCGCTCCAAAAAGTGTAAACTGGACAATCCCTTCTTCCGTAAATTTGGCTCTCGGTACATTGGCAACAAAAGTTTTCTTACCCGTCGAACCCTTGGCAACAAAGAGTACTTCGCCCCGCATCTGAGCCACGATAAACAGTTCTTTATTTGCTTCAGTAGCGGGCAACTGATTAAATATAAATACCCGAATCAGGTCTTTATTCGATAGATTATCAACAATCAGTACGTGGCCTTGCGGTTTGGCTTCGGGTAAAGTCAGGCGTTGGGTAGTGGTACCATGGTTGAATACCGCCGTGTATATCTTCCCGGCCCTGGGAGTCATCATCAATCGGCCCATCCCCAGGTGTTCGGATTGAAAGGCGGTAACCGTATCCTTGTTATCTTCCAGAATTACGCCCTGTATCGCCACTCCTCGTCCAGACTGATTAATCGCTTTAAATCCAACCCGGCATTCAATGTCCTGAACCAGATCGCCGCCTTCCGGAAAAAACTGCACGGAGCACTCTTCTTTGGCCTGAACCAGGTTTCGTTCGGTTACAGCGGGCTGGTATACCTGAAATTCTTTGGTAAAAAAGAAGTCGTCATCAAAATTTCGCATCCAGTTTGTGTAGGCCCGAATCTGATATAAGCCTTCCTGAAGCGTATCAGCCAGATAGAAGTCACCCGTCGCCATGCCTTCGCTGGGAAGTACCCGTTTTTGCAACAGCGTTTTTCCATTACTAATTAGATCCACATACAATACCCGACTTACTGTATCCGCCCGATGACTGGCTGCATCGAAAAGATAACCTTTAAACCAAATGGTTTCGCCCAGAGCATAATAGGGTCGGTCGCAGTGGAGGTATACTTTTTCCTGAGGAAACTCCTGATGATAGGCATTGAATCGATTGACGATGCGGGTCAGTACATCATCAGCAGTAAAGGCCAGTAGTAGCCCCAGACCCGCAAATACGGGAAGCAGGTATCGCATGGAGGTAAGGTTAGGATAGGTCGAAAATGGGACAAAGGATAATTTTGTATTACAAAAAGAATATTAAATGGAATATTTTCATAAAAGTTGAAAATTTCTAATTTTTTTTAATTAAAAAAAGAGTATAAATCAGGCAAATGCTACTCTTGTATATAGAAGTAATTGTATTAGGTTTTGTTCAAAAATCCCTTTTTCTCTGAGGAAGGGATTTTTTATGTTTTTACCCCACTTTTACTGCCTATCGACTACGTAATGAACTGGCTTCCTTTCAATCTATTTTCAGACGTAGATTATCATCCAAGACACATTCCCTTTCCAACTGTTTTTGTTGCTTAACGTCGTCCCTGGATACTTTCGATGCTTGTGCATACGTACACGTTTCGGATAGGCCAGGAACGCTACCCGGAATGCTGACCCTCGTCGGGAAAAGCAACGATTCCTGGAGTGAGCGAGTCCTCCAGCACCGCCTGTCCGTTTTGACCGCACACACGGCGGGCGAAACAAGACAAATTTTATTAGTCATGCATCCGTAAAAACCCCTATTTTACAGCCGTTTGCTCAACTACGTGGCCGAAAGACGCCCAAAAGGCTTCTTTAATACCCGGCAATGTATACGAGTGAGCCTCTACCCAGCGTTGAACCTTGCAAGACATCCTTGGTCTTCCGCTGGTTCCTTTGCACCTTTGTAATTATACACCTTTCTCATTGCTATGTTTAAGTTGCTTCCGGGTCCTTATAAGCAAATGATCCGTCAGGTCTGGCGGTTTACGCTTTTTGCTTTGGGATCCTTCTTTTTGTATATCCTGGCCGTGTACTTCAACTTGTTCAATCTGTTCGGCGGTATGCCCAGCCTGAAGCAGTTGGACAACCCGCGTAATGAACTGGCCTCAGAAATTATATCGTCTGACGGTGTTGTGCTGGGTAGTTACTTTCTGGAAAATCGTAGTCCGGTCGAATTACAGGACATTTCTCCCAATGTTATTAATGCCCTTATTGCTACGGAGGACGTTCGTTTTGTTAAGCACTCGGGGATTGATCCGCGAGGAATTGGTCGATCGGTAGCCGGTATGGGGAAAGCCGGAGGCGGTAGTACGCTGACGCAACAGTTGGTGAAAAACCTGTTTGAAGCCCGTAGTGAACGCTACAAAGGGATTTTGGGCGATGTACCGCTGGTCAAGCTTTTGATTATTAAAACGAAGGAATGGATTACGGCCATTCAGCTGGAACGCCGGTACACCAAGCAGGAAATCATGCAGATGTACCTCAATACGGTGGAGTTTAGTGACAATGCCTACGGAATTCGTACGGCTTCCCTGCACTATTTCAGTAAAGAACCCTCACAGTTATCGGTAGAAGAGGCCGCTGTCCTGGTAGGGATGTGTCAGAACCCGGATCGCTTTAATCCGCGGATGCACCCGGAGGCTTCCAAAACCCGTCGCAATATTGTAATGCAACAAATGGTGCATTACAACTTTCTAAGCCAGTCGCAGTACGAAGGTTATCAGGCCGATCCTATTGCCTTGCGGTTAAAATCCCTCAACCATAACAGCAATCAGGCTCCGTACTTCATTGCGGTCATGCGGGATCGGCTGTTGCAGGAAATTGAAGAACTCAACCGGCAGCGTTCCAGTGATGATCCATTAGATCTGTACACGAGCGGACTCAAAATTCACGTTACAATTGATTCGCGGATGCAACGCCACGCGGAAGATGCCTGTATGGAACACATTCAGGAACAACAGCGGCTCTTCAACGCTCACTGGAAAGGTCGTAACCCCTGGGTAGATGAAGGCGGACGCGAGTTGAAAGGCTTTATCGAGAATCGTATTGCTCCCCGTACGGAACGCTACCGTACCCTGAAACAGAGCTTCGGCGACGACAAGGAAAAAATCTGGAAAGGGTTGAATACGCCCGTTCGGATGCGAATTTTCTCGTACCGCGGCGAACGCGACACGACCATGACACCCCTGGATTCCATTCGGTACTACAAGCGGTTTATGCACATCGGAATGATGTCGGAGGATCCGAATACGGGTCATGTAAAAGCCTGGGTAGGCGGTATCAACTTTAAGTACTTCAAGTTCGATCACGTGAAGCAATCGCGTCGCCAGCCGGGTTCTTCGTTTAAACCTTTCGTATACGCTACGGCTATCGACAAAGGATATACCCCCTGCGATATGGTGGAAGACGTTGCCACCTGTATTGGTAACTGGTGTCCTAAAAACTACGACGGGGGTGCTTCAGGCCGCAGTATGACCCTGCGACAAGCCATTGCGAAGTCGGTCAACACGATTTCGGTTCAGTTAATGAAAAAATTCGGAGCCGAAACGATTATTGAATACGCCCATCGACTCGGTGTAAAATCACCGGTTCCGAAGGATGTAACCATTTGTTTAGGTACATCCGACGTGAACCTATTCGAAATGGTGAACGCCTATTCAACGTTCGTGAATGGTGGCGTAGCCTGGGACGAACCCCAGACGGTTTTGCGAATTGAAGACCGCTACGGCAACGTACTGCGAAAGTTTGAAGCTACTACGCACGACGCCCTGAGCCCCGAAACGGCCTGGCGAATGGTATACATGCTTCAGGGAGCTACGCAGGAGCCCGGTGGTACTTCCGCCCGCCTCAATCGGGAGCCTTGTGGCCAGAATAATCAGATTGGTGGAAAGACGGGTACTACGTCAAACTACTCCGATGGTTGGTTCATGGGCGTAACGCAGGGACTAGTGACGGGCGTATGGGTAGGCGGCGACGAACGCTCCATTCACTTCCGGACGGGTGCTTTAGGCCAGGGGGGTCGAATGGCTTTGCCCGCCTGGGCCAAGTACATGAACCGCGTGTATGCCGATCGTTCGATTGGTCTTCAGAAAATTCCGTTCAAGAAGCCCGCGAATGACAAAGTTTGTGACAATCCTTTCGGTGACCGTTCGTACGGCGATTCGACCATTGTGATCCCTAACGAAAAGCGGCCTGCGGATGGCGAACTTCTGTAAGAAATCAGTAAAACAAAAGAAGCGGCCCTGAAAGAGCCGCTTCTTTTGTTTGTTAGCAGGTGTCGTTTGGGGTAGACCCTAAATATATCAGTAGGTTTTGTTCAAAAATCCTACAATTTTATCCAGTTAACTTTCCATTTCAAAATAAAAGCCAACTTTTTATATACTTTTTCAAATAAGCCCTCCACGTTTTGCGACTTACCTAGTACTTTTTATCGACTAATGCCCTGAGTTTAAAGTAAAAGTTCTCGATTAAAAGGCAAAAGCCTGTAGTTTCCCCTTGTTTCGTCCGACGAACAAACGGTACTTCTGCTGTACACGTACCAGAGTAAAGCCGCGGACCTGTCCGTTGAAAAAGCTTTTACCCGCGTGATGTTCCCTGAAAATCAGGGAAGATTCTTGGACCAGTAGGGTTCCTCGACTTGCGTCCAGGCGGCCTTTGGACGGAGGCATCCCCCAAAGATTTCCACCCAGCAGAATATCAGGTTTGCCGTCTTTTGTAAAATCGTGAATGGCAATGGCAAATACAGGACTTTGTTGAGCCACCGGCGGCAGTGGTCGTAAGGTAAAATTACCTCGCCCTTCATTGATAAGTGCGGAAGAACGGAATTCAACCACTTTTTTCTCCAGCGTACCTCGCCGTTGGGCATTAGTAATGAGCTGATGGAAAGACTTTTCGGCAAATGCACTATTCGAAGGAAAGGGCGAATTCCAGCCGGGTAGCTGTTGTTTCCATTCATCTTTCGTATCCAGCGGGTATTGTTCGCCATCCCTTTCAGCCAATGTCAGTAAGGCATCGATGCTATTATTACGGTCAAAATCGTTGATTTGCAAATACAAGGGTCTCTCATAGGAAGCTTTGTACTCGGAGTTTAGCCCCCAGTTTCCTACCACAAAATCCATATCCCCATCGCCGTCCAGATCGGCCTTTTGCAGAGCCGTCCACCAGCCTTCCGAGTTTGGAATGGTCTGATTATGGGAATACGTAAACTTGCCACTTCGATTATAAAAAATCGTGATCGGCATCCACTCGCCTACAACCAATAGATCGGGCATTCCATCCGAATCCAAATCCTGCCAGGTGGCATCCGTCACTAGTCCGATTCGGCTAAGTACTTCGGGGGTATCTTCTTTAAAAACCCCTTTTTCATTCCGGAACAGATAACTTTTGGGCGTCACGCCGTACGATCCGGGTACACTCCGGGCACCAACGAACAGGTCCAGATCGCCATCTTTATCAAAATCCGCTGCGGCCAGACATGAAGCATTCAGTGATACCGTGGGCATCTGGTCAGTAGCCAGGGTAAAGTTTCCTTTTCCATCATTCAGGTACAATCGAACCCAGGAACTATCGGCAGACTGGTTGCCACCCGAGGCTACCACCAAATCCAGATCCTTGTCGCCTTCCACGTCAAGAAAGAGGGCCGCTACTTCTTCCCGGTACTGATTTTCCAGAAAAGCGGGCTGATTACTAGGAAGAAACGTACCCTTTGGGGTTTGCAAAAGTAATTGTCCAGTCTGTCCCTGCACACCCGTTAAAAAAACGTCAACGAGTCCGTCTCCATTCACATCGCCCTGGGCTAGTTTAGGACCTTCTTTTGACAAGGTACGGGGCAGGTACGGCTGGCTCAGCAGATCATCAAAGGAGTCTTCCTGATGGCGGACTTCCTTCGGGAAGAGTTCCCCAGTAACGTCCGTTAGCACCCGGTTCGTTTTCAGCATGGTTGAGCCCACTCTATCCCGAGCTTCACTGGCATCCATAACCAGCGTCTGATTCGCCGTTACGGCCCGTAGTACCTGCATTTTAAAACCTGGCCAATAGACTACGATGGAATCGGCCTGTTGGGCCGAGCCTAATCCCACCTGCAAAATAGGCTCCTGACTCGACTGGTATCCCTGATTGGGTTGTAAAATGATTTTTTGCTGTAACTCACCCGTAAATACCCGGATTTCGGCTCCGTATCCAAACGGATTACCCGCAGGGCCTTTAAACTTGATTTTCAGCGACTGTATTTTTTGTGCTTCGTCGAAATCGTTGCGGTACAGACTAGCGGGTTTGCCCATCTGATTAATGATCAAATCCAGATCACCGTCGTTATCTAAATCGGCGTAAGCGGCTCCGTTTGAGAAACTGGGTTCACCCAAACCCAGTCGAACGGCCTGATTTTCGAAAGCAAAGTCCTTCTGATTCAGGAAAGCGAAACTCGACTGCGTTACAGAAGGCATCATCCGAAGCAGTGTTTTCAGAGAAAGCCGACCGCCTGCTTTGGAAAGTTTTTCGAGAAAATCCAGATTACGCGTATCCCGCATCAGGCCGTTCGGTACGAAGAGATCTTTCCAGCCATCCGTATCCAAATCCAGAATCAACCCACTATGACTGACATCGGTAGCCGCCACGCCTGCCAGCCAGGCCCGTTCGGAAAATTGCCCTTCATTGCGTTGCAGCGTATTGTGACCTACCGTCGGCAAAACCTGCTGATTATTGCCAAATCGTGCCTGCGTACGTCGACGGATGGCATCATCCGAGAGTACGGACGCGGTAAAGAGATCGGTATAGGCATCGTTATCCAGATCGGCGGCGGCTAGCCCCAGACTTCGCTCGGGCGTGTGAGCAAAGGGATACGTTTCCGCAAATGCTCCTTTCTGCTGGTTAATATACACAACGTCGTTTTCGGGAAAATCCCGCGAAAGAGCGACATCCGGCCACTGATCCCCGTTGAAATCAGCGACGGCGATGCCCGTACTGAAGCGTGCGGAGCGAAACCCAGCTTTCTCGGAAACGTCTATGAAAACGCCTTTTTCGTTCTGATACAGTCGATCCGGGCCATTCGGCCATTCCTTCGTAGAATCCGGACTCGCCTGAAAATTATTCGCGACCAGACAATCGAGATCACCATCCAGATCATAATCGAAGAAAACGGCCTGTACGGCCTGCCGTTCGTTCTGTAAGCCTAGCTGCTGAGCCTGTTCCGTAAAAATGGGGACCCCCTGCTCGTTCAACGTTCCGGAGTGGATGAACAATTCGTTCCGGGCATTCGCTCCAAAATGACAGACGTACAAGTCAAGCCAGCCGTCGGCATTCACATCCGCCAGCGATACGCCCGCACTCCACTGCCCATTACCGCCAAGCCCTGCTGCTTTGGTTACGTCTTCAAACCGCCAGCCACCCCGGTTGAGATACAGGCGATTTTCACCGTTGCTGGAAGTAAAGAAAAGATCGGGCAAGCCATCATTATTCAAATCTCCAGCTCCTACGCCACCCGCTCCCAACAGGCGTTCGGCCAGACGCAGGAAGTTTTCCTGACGGGCCGAATCAGCGGGAAAATTCAGATACAAGCTATCCAGCCGGGGAAGTTGATCCCGAAAATCAAGCCCCGTAGCCGCGGTAGAAAGATGAACAAATACGGGATTTTCGGGAGCAACGTACGCCGGCTTCCGTTCCGAGCGTTGACAGCCCATAAGGAACACCAGCAAACATCCGAAAATCCAGTACTTCATGCGTAATCGGGGGAGAAAGGTTAGAAACGGCAATTTACCATTCGCCGCTCAATAAGACATAAAAAATCGGAGGTCATCGCTCAGAAATGCCGGAAACGGCTACCGAGCCCCGTACCTTCGTAGATGAACCTCTCGTTTCGTATTCTTTTCCACAGCGTATGAATATTTTACTCGCCCCTGATAAGTTTCGCGGTTCTCTAACAGCCACTGAAGCCTGTCAGGCGATGACGGAAGGCATTCGGGAAGCGTATCCTGAAGCCCATATTGTAGCTCTTCCGCTCTCGGATGGCGGGGAAGGCTTTCTGGAAACCCTGGTCGAAGCTACCCAGGGAACGTATCAGGAAGTAAGCTGCCATGACCCGCTCATGCGACCGATTACGGCCCGCTGGGGGAAATCGGGTGATGGAACGACGGCTTTCATTGAAATGGCTACGGCTTCCGGACTAGCCTTACTAGAACCCGAGGAGTATCAGGCTAGCCAGACCACCACTTACGGTACCGGCGAGCTGATGCGGGCCGCTATGGCTTCGGGTATCAAAAAGCTGGTACTGGGCATTGGTGGCTCGGCTACCACCGATGGCGGCATCGGCATGGCTCAGGCCTTAGGCTGGAACTTTTGCGGTTCCGATGGTCAGGCACTGCCGCCCGTGGGAGCTTCCTTATCCGGTATCCATAGTATTCATCCACCCGAACAGCCAGTGTACGCAGGTGTAGAAATTGTTGTAGCTTCAGACGTTACAGCTCCACTTTTCGGTCCCGAAGGAGCGGCCTTCGTATACAGTCCACAAAAGGGAGCCGGTACCCAGGAAGTTGAAAATCTGGATACAGGATTGCGGCAACTGGCCGGGGTAGTTTCCCGTACCAGCGTTGGCATAAGTTCTTTAGAAAACAAGCCGGGAGCGGGTGCCGCGGGTGGTTTGGGCTTTGGGTTGATGACTTTTTGCGGAGCCCACTTACAGCCCGGTGCAGAACTGGTGATGGAACTTGTGGGCCTGGATTTATTGTTACAAAAGGCTGAGCTAATCCTTACCGGCGAAGGCAAACTGGATACCCAAAGCCTGCAGGGCAAACTCATCGGGCGGCTTTGCGAGAAGGCCAAACCCCGAAAGATTCCCGTATTCGCTTTGTGTGGAACGCTGGCCGCCCCACCCACGGAATTACGAAAGCTGGGCCTCAGTTATGCAACGTCCATCTTAACGGGACCCGTTGACTTACCTACGGCTTTGCGTACGGCGTATGAACGGTTGCGGGAAGCGAGTTTCTGGGCCATTCACTGGTATGTGACTCAAAAAAAATGAAGCGTTATGGCATTTGATTATAAACAGGAATTAACGAGAATCCCGCACCAGCCGGGTGTATATCGCTATTTCGATGAGGAAGGAACCGTGATCTACGTGGGTAAAGCCAAAGATTTGCGGAACCGCGTAAGCAGTTATTTCCAGAATTCCCGTGATCACGACCGGAAAACCAAACGGCTGGTTTCATATATCCGCAAGATTGAGTTTACGATTGTTCCTACGGAATTCGACGCCCTGCTGCTCGAAAACTCCCTGATTAAGCAGTATCAGCCCCGCTTCAATATTCTGTTGCGGGATGATAAAATGTATCCCTTCATCTGTATTACCAACGAGCGTTTTCCGCGTGTGATTACTATGCGGCGGGTGGATCGTAAGCTGGGCACGTTCTTCGGACCGTACGCTAATGTGAAGGCGATGCATAGTTTGCTGGAAATGTTCGGACAGTTGTATCCCATTCGTACCTGCAGCTACGCCCTTACGCAACCCAATATTGACAATCGGAAGTTTAAGGTTTGTCTGGAGTACCACATTGGCCGTTGTAAAGGTCCCTGTGAGGGACTGGAAACGGAAGAGGCCTACAATCGCAAAATTGAGCAGATCAAGCAGATTCTAAAGGGTAACCTACAGATTCCCCGGCAGTTTCTTCAGGAACAGATGAGCGAGGCTGCCCAGCGACTGGACTTTGAAGAGGCTCAGGAGTGGAAAGAAAAACTGGAACTATTTGAGAACTTCCAGAGTCGGAGTACAGTCGTAAACCCCAACATTGGTAACGTAGACGTTTGTACCATCGTTTCGGATGAGACGACGGCTTTCCTCAATTTCATGCGGGTGGTCAACGGCTTCATCAGTCAGACGCATACGTTCGAAGTCAAAAAGAAACTCGACGAAACCGACGAGGACATTATGACCATGTGGGCCTGGGAATTGCGGACGCAGTATGGTTCGGAAGCGAAGGAAATCATTACCAATCTGCCCTTATCGCTTGAATTAAAAGGACTGACCAACACCGTACCTCAGATCGGCGACAAGCGAAAACTCATGGAGGTTTCGCTGAAAAACGTGTTGTTCTTCCGTAAAGAAAAGTCCGATCGGAAAGTAGCTGAAGACACCGCAGGCAATCCCAAGATGCGGGTACTGATGACGCTGAAGAATGACTTGCAGCTCAAAACCATACCCCGGCACATCGAATGTTTCGATAACTCCAACATTCAGGGTACCAATCCGGTATCGGCTATGGTGTGTTTCATGGATGGGTTAGCTTCCAAGAAAGACTACCGCCACTTTATTCCTAAAACGGTAGAAGGGCCGAATGACTTTGCTACGATGAAAGAAGTGGTAGGTCGTCGCTATGCCCGTTTGCTGGAAGAGGGCTTGTCCTTACCGGATCTGATTATCGTCGATGGTGGTAAGGGGCAATTATCGGCCGCGTGCGAGGCCCTGAAAGAGCTTAAACTTTACGGCCAAGTACCCATTGTAGGCATTGCCAAACGGCTGGAAGAAATTTATTTCCCCGAAGACCCGATCCCGCTTTACATCGACAAGCGTTCTGAAAGTCTCAAGCTCATCCAGCGACTCCGGGATGAGGCTCACCGCTTTGGTATCACCCATCACCGCGATCGCCGTAGCAAAGCCTTTTTGGTCAGTGAGCTGGAAGAAATCGAGGGAATTGGCAAGATAACGGCCGCCAAACTACTCAAGTATTTTAAAACCATGAAAGCCGTACGGGAGGCTTCATTTGAAGAGATTGAAAAAGTGATGGGAAAAGACAAGGCTCAGAAAATCAGAAGCTACTTTGAAACGGCAAAAGCGTAAGTAGAAGGGCGTATCGACTCGAAAACAAGTAATCTAAAGCTTAAAGCTTTCGAAACTCATTTTTCGAATTGACTTTCGTCATATCTGGCGGAGATACCTGTGTGTAATTTTGGTGTATCAAATTGATAATCACTATGGTACGCACAGAAATCAACTCGCAATATCAGCACTCTTCCGCTACGCTCAGCCAACCCGCTGGCTCTTCGCTCTGGAACCGTTTTATGGCTTTCTGCGAAGGTCAGGAAGCTGAAAACCACTGGCTCTGGGCCGGAGCCACCATTGGTATCCAAGGCTGTATTTTAACGCCCCTACTGCTCTGGACGATCAGTCATTTCGGGCTCAATGATGCTTATTTGTTCGTCGCCGTAACCTCCATTTTCGGCGTCGTTGTTCCTAATCTTTCGGCATTATCGACCAAGGTTATTCTGCCAATCTTTTTAACCAGTCTGCTCGTTCACGTAACGATTATTCTCGGTACGCTTGCAACCTATTTATAATCCATTCCGTAGGTAAAAAATCCACCGCTGATTGGCGGTGGATTTTTTTATGACTTAAGAAAAAGCCCCTTCGCTGAGCAAAGGGGCTAACTAGTTTAGAGAAAAGCAGGATTAGTTGCGTTGTCCACCCGGACGACCTCCGCCCGGACGATTACCTCCCGGCGTACCATTTTGCGGCTGTTGGTTCTGGGGCTGACCGCCACCTTCTCCTTCGCCACCGCTCTTGATATCGTCGTTGTTTACACCCTTACCCCGACGGCGTTGCGGCTGATCGAAGCTCATCTTACCGATCCGGTAGCTGAACGTCACCCGTACCCCAGTGTTATAAAGCGTATTCACGCTCCGTTGACTAAAGGCCGGCGAATCGAAGCTGTTGCGTACCTTGAAACCATTGAAGTTGAGGAAGTTTTCCAATCCCAAACCCAAACTGGCCTTTTTATCCTTGAATTCTTTCCGTACACCCAAATTGTAGAAGGCCATTCCGCCCTGCGTTCCCTGTAATTGAATCTGACGACCCCGAATAAAGCCAAAGCCCTGTACTGCCCAGCTATTTTTAAGGCTAATCGAGAGGTTGAAGCGACCACTTACGTTGAAACCTGAATTGGACGCCCGTAACGTAGTATTGCTACCGTTGCTCAGCATCGAGTACATAATGTCTGTACCACCGCCGACTGAAATCTTGGGTGTAATACTAACGTTTCCGAATACGTTAACTCCAACGACTTCCTGCTTTCCTATGTTACTCGAAGTAGTTACAATGGCATCGGCAGCCACGCCTTCAAGCACTGAGTTCAGCACCGTTCCGTACGCAGTTCCTTCGAAGATTTGTTTGATGTCCCGCACATTGGAACGTACCTGCTCAATCGAATTACCGGTGTGACGGTAGAAACCCGTAAAGTTCAGGTACGTTTTGTTAATGGAAGTGCTATAGGACATTTCCACATTGTCGGTCAACTCCGGACGCAGGTAGGGATTCCCTAAACTGACGTTAGCCGGATTGGCAATGTTTACGTTCGGGTTCAGGGACTGAATACCGGGCCGTTGCAAACGCAGGTTGTATCCCCACTTCAGTGTACCCGAACCAAGCGATTTAGAAATGTTAAAGCTGGGCACCAGGTTGTTATAATCCGGAATATCCAGTGAACTGAAGCCTACTTTGAAATCGGCATTGATAAACGTGCGTTCGTACCGGGCACCTGCCTTGAAGTACCATTTGTTTTTGGTGGAAAGCTGGTACGTTAAATAACCCGCCATTACATTCTGATCGTAATTCAGCTGGTTATTCGTCCGGGTCGTATCAGTGATGAAAGCTCCATTTTCACCAGGGGCAACGAAGTATTTGTAATCACTTTGTACCTGACGGAAAATGCTCTTTCCTCCAAATTCCACAATTTGGGTTTTTCCAATCGGGGTTTGGTAATCGACCTGTATAGTCGTTTCCTGATTGTAGCTTTCGTTATCGTTTCGCTGACGGCTTCCAATGGTTCCTTCACCGTTCATCAATTCAGCCAGGTAATTATTCGTACGATTATTCCGGCTAAACTGACCCGAAATACTCAGTTCCTGCTGAGGCTTAAAGGTCTTGGTATAGTCAATATTGGCATCTACGGTATTAGAAAAATCCTTGGTATCAATATGTCGGGCATCAGTACTCGTCATTACACCACCCCGGTAGCGACCGGTTACCAGATCCTGCGTATTGTTTCCGTTTCGGGTTCCGAAGCTAATATTTCCGTTTAATGAAGCCGTTTTGGAAATGTCGTAATCCATACCCAGCGAGTAGCGACCGAATAAATTCTGGTTCATCCCGGTCGACGTCTGATTCGTCAGCGTTTCAATACCTTCAACGATACTTGTCTGATCGTTGACATTTTTATTCTTCACGTTATAGCTGGCCCGGCCAAAACCATTGAGCGAAAAGCCAAGTTTTCCCCGACGGTAGTTTCCGTTCAGGCCCAAATTAGCTCCGCGGTTACCCACGCCCGAGTCAATGTTCAGGGTAAGTCCCTGAAGCGTATTTTTCTTCGTAATAATATTGATGATCCCACCGGAACCCTCCGCATCATATTTAGCCGAAGGTGACGTGATAACTTCAACGCTCTTAATCATTTCGGAAGGAATCAGCTTAAGTGCATCCGCTACACTTTGAGCGACAATCGTCGAAGGTTTGCCGTTGATCAGTACGCGTACGTTTGAACTTCCCCGCAATTGAACGTTTCCGTCCAGATCCACAGATAGCATGGGGACTTTCCGTAAGATGTCGCCCGCATCGCCCCCTTTCGCCGTAATATCTTTTTCTGCGTTATAGACCATGCGATCGACTTTCTCTTCAATCAATTCCCGCTGTCCGGTTACGGTTACTTCCTGAAGGGTACGGGTGGAACCTGAAAGCTTGATTACGCCGAGATCCAGGTCTTCTCCTTTTTTTACAGTTACATTGTCAACCGTTTTAGTTGTATAGCCAATGAAGGTGATCAACAGTTTGTAGTTTCCTTCCGCTACGCGATTCAGGGTAAATTTTCCCTTATCATCGGCCACCGTACCATCGACGGGTTTATTGGTTGCTTTATTATACAGGGCTACGCTGGCAAATTCTACGGCTTTTGTTAAAGCTGAATCCACTACAAATCCCGTAACCCTGGAATTACCCTTTGGATTTACGTCGGTATCAGTACCTGGGATAGCCGTCGGCTGGCCTCCTGGGGGAGCAGGAAACTGAGCAAAGGCCGTTCCGCAGGAAAGGATGGCAAAAAGGAAAAATAGATATTTAATCATGGCTCGTTTGAAGAACAGATTCATGCGTGTGGACCCCCAAATGGGAAAATAGGTTTGCGTTGTAACGAACTGGAAAGAGTAACCAGGTGCTAGAGATTCGTATAGATACTATTATTCAAAATTGAATGAAACATTCGAACTCAAGAGGGAAATTCGACGAAAGCGGTTTCTTTGGAGATCAAGGTTTTTGACTTATTTCAAGAAAGACCCTTGACTATCAAATCTTAACATATGTTTCAATTGTACAAAAGCAAAAAGTGTATCGACGCATGGCAAAAATGTATCGGCATCCGGGAAATGACTTAAAACTTTGACTTCGAAATACCGTATTACTATTTTATTTATTGGAAAGGTTTGTACTTCATCTTTGTATCTGGGCGTTTTCAAAAACGAAATCACCAATGGATGGAATGCGTATTCGTTACTTGCTAATTAGTTTTGTTCTTTCACTGCCCGTCGCCCAGGCTCAACAACGAGCTCAGTATAGTCAATACATGCTAAATCCGCTGGTGTTGAATCCCGCCGTTAGCGGGCTTGAGGATTTTATCGACGTTAAGGCGGGTTACCGTAATCAGTGGGCGGGTTGGCAGGGAGCACCTAAGACCTTTTATTTGACCGCTCACGGGGCCCTTAACAAGGCAGATCGTACCAGCACGTTGCCCGTTCGCGATCCTTATGGTCGCCCGTATCAACGAAGTCGTGTTTTCCCTTCACAGCCCGCCGCACCTTCCCATCATGGCGTGGGAGCTACCTTACTTCGCGATGAAACAGGACCTAGCTCACGTACTACACTGCAAGTGAGCTATGCTTTACATTTACCGATTACGAACCGGATAAAAGTAGCCACCGGCGTCGGTATGGGTTTTACGCAACATACGCTCGATTTTGATTTGCTTCACGTACTTGAGCCGAATGACCCCGTCATTCAGCAGGGAAAGCTGAACACGTTTGTACCCGAACTAAATGCGGGTGTGCTTCTATACGATCCTAATTTTTACGTTGGATTTTCTGCCAGTCAGCTTTTTTTCAAAAAACTGGATTATGGACAAACTGGAACTGCTAATTACGAATGGCTGGGACGCCTGTATAACCATTATTTTCTGACGGCTGGCTATCGTTTCGAAGTAGATCCAGACTGGGCGATACTCCCCTCAGTACTGGTTAAATCCGTACGACCCCTGCCCCTTTCTTTCGACATCAACGCCAAGGTTGCATATCAGGATCGAATCTGGATGGGGCTTTCCTATCGGCATCAGGATGCAATTGTTGGTTTACTCGGCTTCAATGTTAACTACAAACTCAACATTGGCTATTCATATGATTTCACCCAGTCTTCGGTACGAATGGTATCTCGCGGAACGCATGAGATTGTCGTTGGGCTGATGTTCAATAACCGCCAACGTCTGGTTTGCCCCCGTATCTTCTAAACGTAAAAAGTCCGCCGGTTTCCCAGCGGACTTTTCCGTAAGCGTTTGACTCTATCCTAGTATTCCCATAAGTTGTGTTCCCACTCCATGAGTTTGTACTCCAACTGCTGAGCCTTAACCAGACCTTCTTTTTCGCCTCCATAAATCTGAGACAAGTAGGCATTTTTGGAATTTGATTGCTTCAGAATCCGAGAAGAGAACAACCGCAAATCAAAGGCATCCGCCATATTGAGGTGTTTCGCATTATTCTGATTGTTATACCAGATAAACTTCTTCGGATTACTACGGAAATATTGATCTACATCTCTGTACCGGAACGAAGCCACTTCACGATCCAGACCTGTAGACGTCTTAGCTGCGGGAATAATCAGTGTAATGGACTTCATATCGTAGTACTGGCGTGAACGACGCTTATCAAATACGTAGTCCTCTTTCAGTTCCAGTACGGTGATATCGGTAGGAAAATACTCGTAAGCTGAATTATCATCAGCGTATGAGGGCTGATCGAAACCACTGGTATCTTTTTTAGCACCCGTAGTACCTCCCCAGCCGTCATCTACGCCACCCGCTGCTGGAGCCGCAGGCTTCTTGGCATCTTTTTTCTTCGCACTATCGCCCCAGCCATCATCGCCAGCGGGAGCTGGATCACCAAATCCGGCCGCTTTTTCTTCATCCGAAAGCCCGGCACCCGTGCCTTCCATACGAAGGTTCGTCTGGAATTGTTCAGGGGTTAGTTCAGTAACCAGCGAATCATTTTTGTACGCCTTCAGTACACCCGCTTTCATACCATCGATCAAATAGCGAGTAATCTCATTATTGGTCGAAAAGAAAGGCTGATTCTGGGTTTCCTGCAGGTCCATGCGACGCCAAAGCGTCGTTTTATACATAATATCTTCCTCATCAATGGGTCGCAAAGATTCAGAAGCACGGTTCCGTTCCGCCATTGCCGTCCGCTGATCGTTCATCGGAGCACGTTGCTCAGCTCCCAGTACCCGGGGTTGGGTATTGGTTGGAGCTGCCTGCAAGTTGGCTGGGGGAGCCTGCTCGGGCATGGGTGTTGGCTCCTGAGCATAGACCGATCCTGCCACTACCAGTGACAAGGTTAGTCCCGCAAATCCTCTCAATTTCGTCATGGCAAAATGTGTTTTTTCCATTAGTTCAACGGCACAGTAATAGGTTCGTTAATCGTAGTGCTTGAAACTTTTCCTTGGAAATTCTGACGTTGGTACCCTTTTACTTCAATTACGTAACGATCGCCTGCTTGAGCAGCAGCTGCCAAGGAAGCAATATTTCCCTGACTCACGGGACCAGCCACTCGTTTTGATCCACGGGCTAGTGAAATTTGTACATCATTCACCCGGAACTTGGCATCTTCAGGATTTGAAGCAGCGAAATCTTCATCCGCAATCGCCCGAACTTCCAATACCCGAAGCTGGCTGGCTGGAACACCTTTCCGCACATCCAACTTCTGTCCATTACCAAACGGAACTAATTGCGGAGCTGGTACACGACGAACATTAAATTTTTCAACGCCGAGTGTAGTACCCATGTTATTCACGTTCAGACTTACTTGGCGATTGTTGGGTACAATCGTTACTTTACCTTGGCTACCTGCAATCGTTTCAGCTCCTTCAGCACTGAAAGAAGGATTCCACATGGCTCCCATCTGCGGACTTACGAATTGCAAACGGTTGGCACAACCCAGATATAACGGAGGCAAAGAAGCCGATTGGATACTGTACGAAGGCTTCGCTACAAAATATTCACCCGTTACCGTAAACGTTTTCATAGCTCCCGTCGGATCCGGATAATTTACCGTGGCCGTATAGGATTTCTTAGCCAAACCGTCCGGACCATACGCACCACCCTGAGCCGTAAACTGAATCTGACCACGACCATCTTTCATGGGTACAGCCGCTCCGTTAAAGCTCATACGAGGCGTAATGGCACTAGAAGTAGCTGCTACGTACATCTCTGCTTCGTACTTCATGCCGGCTACAACCGTGCTGGATTTTGCCGAGATTACCGGAAAAATCTTGTCAAACTTGATCTCTTTCAAACCTACTTTGGCAGCCAGCTGATCGAGTACCGTGTTTTCGTAACGCAAAACTTCAGCCTGCTTCTGGCTCAGTACTGCCAAAGCAGCAGGAACCGGCGTTTGAGCGAAGTTCATTTCAGCGAAATCTTTGTTCCGCTGCTCTGCACTTTTACTCGCGATCGGATCATCCTTCGCGTCTACAGCTAGCGGAGAAAACTGAGTACCTTTATCTGCATAGGCCTGTAAGTCCGTTACGTACTTGTTAAGCTGATTTTTGAGATTATAGGCTTTACCGCTTCCACCCGTTCCGACCATCAACATGGCCACCTGCTCTTCTTCTTTCGCGTTCTTCAGGTTACCCTGTTCGTCAAATCCACCGCTTTTGTCAATGATCTGCGATTTCAACGCATCTAGTTCATTGTACATTGCTGTAGAAAGTTTCCGAACCGCATCCGCTTTCTGAATAACATCTGCGTAAAGACTCCCACTTTCTGCTGCTTTATCTTTAATTCCTTTTACTGACTGTTGGTTTGTGATACTTGCGGTACTGTTAGCCGTTTCAAGGCTACGGTTCAACAAAATGAATTTATCAATCAAAGCCGAACTCACCTGCAAGGCCAGCATTGCTGTCAGTACCAGGTACATCATCCCGATCATTCGCTGCCGGGGTGTTTCATTGGCACCTGCCATATGTTTTTATTAGTTTTTCAGTGTCAGAAAAAAATGAGTAACCAGGGTTGGTTCATGAACTGGTTATTGTACGCCTTTCATAGCCGACAACATACCGCCGTAAATGTTATTGAGCGACTGTAAGTTGTTCGTCAGGCGTCCCATTTCACTCTTGAATTGCTGAGCATCTTTGGAAGCTTCCTGCATATTATCCATAGCGGAAGCCAGATTACCGTAGAAAGCATTCATCGCTTTCAGGTGTTTCTGGGTGTCCTGCAATTCCAGTTCGTATACCGCATTCAGAGCACCCATCGTTTGTGTAATCTGCTGGAACTTCACGCGGTATTCTTTCGCATCCATCGTTGCACTAGCCATATCAGACATGGCTGAGACAGCCGTTCCGTAGGTTTATTCATTTCCTGCAAAGAGCCCGCAGCGATTTTTACGTTTTTAGCGTATTCGTTCGTAGCTACGGTAGCGTCCGTAATCTGACCCAGTTTGCCAACGGTATCCGTCAGGCTACGTAAGCCGGTACCCAGACTATTGAATACGTCAGGTGATACCTTTGCATTCGCCAGCATATCGTCCATCTTGGCCATCAGACCCAGGTTAGGAGACGCAGCTACCGCAGGAGCGGCACTACGCGTAGGTAATTCACCTTTATAACTATCATCTAATTCAGGATATACTTTTTCCCACTGGTAATCAGCCGTAGGTGCTACGAATTGCTGTAAAGCAAACAGAAGGAAAATAACGGCTTCCGTACCCATACCGATGGTCAGCATTTCATCGGCACCGGGGCGGTGCTGAATTTTAAAAAGAGCCCCCAAGATTACAACAGCGGCCCCAACACTATAAACTACAGGAAGAATTTTGTCGAAGAAGACGTTACGTTTCGCCGCCATGAGTAAATAAAAAGGTTAAAACGTGAAAAGGACTGGATTAGATGATAAGGAATGTAATGATATGCCTGGGTTATCCGGAATGAATTCGTTGGTACATAAAAACACCTGTCAGGACAAACTGACCTAACAGGTGTTTGGAATTTTCTAACGGAACTCGCGTCCAGAAGACATACCTAAGTGTTGCATAACGCAACGGAAGCCAATATATGAACGACGAGCATCTTTGTATTCCCAGGAACGCGTACCTGTTTCCAGGAAGTAAGCTACATCTTTCCATGAACCTCCGCGAATCACTTTACGAGGTTCATCGTCATTAATATTATCTGAGTTCAAATCCCAGGTTACGACGGCAGCATTATCAGCCCAGGCATCTAAACACCATTCGGCTACGTTACCGGCCATATTATATAAACCGTACTCATTGGGGTTGTACATATTGGCGGGAGCGGTGTATGCATAACCATCCGCATCGTAGTTTCCACGTTGAGGTTTGAAGTTAGCGAGCATACAACCTTTGCCATTGGCTACATAAGGGTTACCCCAGGGATATTTCGCACCGGATTTACCACCCCGGGCCGCCCATTCCCACTGCGATTCGGTAGGCAATTCGAAACGGGGCATAGCGGCCTGATTTTCATTCGTGCGGTAATCGTTCAATACCGACGTCCGCCAACGGCAGAAATCACGAGCGGCATCCCAGCTTACACCTACGACAGGATAACGGTCGAACGCCGGACTTGAATAATAATATTCCGTCATGGGGTCACCATTATGGTAAGTAAAGTCTTTCTTCCAAACTGTAGTATCCGGGTAAACTTTACTCATGATGTATTCTTCACCCAAAACCGAAACCGAATCCGTCAGCATAGCATTTACATACTGACGGTACTCATTATTGGTAATTTCGGTATCATCCATGAAAAACTGGCTGATCGTAACCCGTTTGTTGAAGTTTACCTGAGCCGTAGCCACATCCTCATCGGCCTGACCCATCAGGTAAGAACCCGAAGGAATCAGAACCATCCCATACGGAGTCGGTTGTTTCCAGCCTTTACGGGCGTCGGCAACAATTTCCCCGTTGTAGACACCTACTTCCCCTTTGCGACTTCCCTTTCCACCTTTGCCTCCGTTGCTGGCATTGTTACCTTTTTTACCGCAACTCTGTACCACCAACATGGGAACAAGAATCAGAAGACTCCAAATGAGGCGTTTACTCATATACCGCTCATTCATGATCATATAGTTGTTTTTCTTATCAATATCGTTTAGATACTACTTCTTTAACACAAGACTTGTTTATTGCTCGTAGTGATTACGCGGCAAAAAAACGATGAATACACAGCTATCGTATTTAACTCAGCCAGCAAAAATAAAAAAAATATGCTTGGTACTAAGTTCCGCTCGCTAAACTTACGAGAATCAAGGCTTAAACAGTCTTAGCAGATTGCTTTAAAGCGTAAGATAAAGCAGTATGCACGTGCAAATGCGATTTCTTCGGGCTTTGAAGATGTATAAATTTCATAGTCGGATAACTGTCATTTTAGAAACGGAAACGTGGAGTCCGTACGGGAATTCGTTTGTTGGGTTTGGGTGCTGGTAAGCCATAACTCAGTAGTATGGAATAAGATCCGGGTGATTTAGCACTTACTCCGCCTAAAATTATATCATACGAAGCTCCAATCCTAAATCTGTTCCAGTTCACTCCTGCAAAAACAGGTATACCATCTCCCTGCCGCCAACCTGCTCCAACCCAGACAAAGTTACGCCACATCGCTAACAACGAAGCTTCGATTGAAAACGTATTTATATCTGACTTAAAAATTGCAGAAGGATTGATTTCTACTTCTTCGTTTACATAATAACGGTAACCACCATTTACGAAAAAGGTTTGTTGAGCTGCGTTGATAGCTCCCTCCTGACCGAACGCATACCGAGCCCGGTTCAGGTGAATCATGGAAGCTCCTACATAATACGTTGGTGTGGAATAATGAGCACCTACGGCTAGGTCAGGATTGGATTCATTTACCTTTCCTGTACCGATCAATGGATCATCGGGGTCACGAGCCCGGAGTTTATCAAAATCAATCGTACGGATCAGCAAACCACCCTGAGCTCCGAAAGCTAACGTCCGTTCACCTCCCAGGGGTATACGATAAGCATAGGCTAGCTGAACTTCCTGATTTCGTTGCGGTCCGGCCTGGTCGTTAAGCACATTTAAACCCACGGCTGATTTAATGCCAGGCAAGGGCAACTGAAAGGTAAACAGCTGCGTAGTAGGAGCTCCGCCATCGTCGGAAAAGCTGCTTTGATAGCCCAGGTACTGCTGCCGGTGAATCAATTGAAAACGCGTCATCCCTTCGTAGCCAACGGCAGCCGGGTTGAAAAACGACTGGTTGTACATGTACTGGCTAAACTGTGGATCCTGCTGAGCCCACAGCCCTCCCGAAGAAACCAACAATAAAATTATAAATAGGTATAGCGTTTTTTGCATGGCGAGACAGACACGTTCACAGTCCTAAAACTAGAAAGTATTTCGGTAAATTCAGTACTCTCCGGCTGCATTTAGCCGGCATACTACCAAACGATGGAATTTTCAGATTGTTACAGGAATATAAAAAAAACCTCCGATCAGTAAAATCGGAGGTTTTTCAGGTCAAGTATTTTTATTTCAAGCCGTTTGCTTTTTTGATGTACAGGTCCAAAGCCCCGGTCATCGAAGGAGCATTGGGCATAGGAGCTTCAATATCCAAAATCAGATTAGCCTCAATTACAGCCTTGGCTGTAGTGGGCCCTAACGCAGCGATCCGGGTCTTGTTCTGTTTGAAATCCGGGAAATTATCGAACAGTGATTTCACCCCGGATGGACTGAAGAAACAGATAATGTCGTAGAAAACTTCTTCCAGATCCGATAAATCCGCTGATCCCGTTTCGTACATCACGGCTTCGGTCAGGTGAATATCATTGGACACCATGAAGCCGGGAATGTCATTCCGACGCTTGTCGGAACAGGGGAACAGAAATTTCTCCGTTTTGTGCTTTTTGATCAAATCCAGCAGATCAGCAGCCGTTTTCTGGCCAACGAAAATCTTACGCTTCCGGATTACAATGTATTTCTGCAGATAGTTAGCCGTTTGCTCAGTCACGCAGAAGTACTTCATTTCGGGCGGCATTTCCATTTTCGCTTCCTTGCAAATGCGGAAGAAATGATCCACAGCATTACGGCTCGTAAAGATAATAGCCGTGTGAGCCAGAATATCAATCTTCTGCTTGCGGAAGTCCTTGTAGGACACTCCGTTTACCTCAATGAAAGGCCGAAAGTCAACTTTGATGTCGTAATCCCGGGCTAAGTCAAAGTAGGGGGATTTCTCGTCGGCAGGACGAGCTTGCGTCACTAGAATGCTGGAAACTTTCGTGAGCCGTTCGTCCGTCTTGTTCGTCGTTTCACTCATTCAGATTCAAAAAATAAGTAGAAGATTCGATGGCAATAAAGCGTTTATTCAATAACATGAGAACTACCTTAATGTTTCCGACAGCTCCTGATTAAACACGTAGGAACGCATATCCATTCAAAGAGCAAACTTGAGCCCAATGATGAAAGGAACCAATTCAACGATGCAAAGGTAAGAAAATAAGTAGAGATTTTTAGCATCAGACAATTTATTAATGGAAAAGTACAATAACAATAAACGCCCAATGTAGAAGCCTGTAATAGGTATAACCAGTAACGTATCCCAGTGAAAAGTAAGAGATGGAAAGCTATTCAACATGAGTAACATAACGATTCCCAGGAAGGTATAAAAGATCGCTGATGCCTGAATAGACTTGAAAAAGTGGATATTAACAATCTTATCAAAACGGTAAATATGACCTAAGACATTGATCATTAAATACTTAAAGATAAAGACAATGAAGACTAAAATACCAATAATAAAGAAATACAGGAAGAGCTTGCCCAGACTTTCCTCGTACGAAAAGAAGTCCTGCGACTGGAATAAATCGATGCCTCGATGCCGAACTAGCTGGTAGAGGTAGGAGAGCAGAAAACTGATCAGGAGTAGAAATAACAGGTTGGCTACTTCAAATAATCCACGTGTTACCAGAGCTGCCCCTTCCCGCGTTTGGATGGTAAGTAAGTCCTTGATGCTCAAATACCGGATGAATCCCCGGGGGAAGACCCGGTACAGAGCCGCGTAGGCAACCAGCAGCAACAAAGCTGTTAGTACGTAAAAATTCTCGAACGGTGAGGTATCACGAGGGCGGGCCTGTAAAAACGATTCCGATACGTAAATGGGTTTCTGGCCCGCTACTACCTTATGTCCAATCTGTAGGGTCTTTTGTTCGATACCCGGTTGGGATCCGTACAGCGTTAGTAGCACGCGGTGATCAGGATACGCTTTGTACAGACTATCGAGCTTGAAAACGGTCCATTTACCAATGGGCAACTGTTTTTGCAACGAGCCATTGATGAATAAATAATTTTCCTGATTGGATCGATAAAGCAGGTAATAATGCCGGTTCTGGGCTAAATCAAGAATAACGCTATACGAACCATAATCCTGGTGAATTTCGCGAATGTAGGGAACGTACGCCTTGCTTCCTTCATCGTACACCCGCCAGTCATTGCGAAAATCGTGTACAAGGAAATAGCCTTCCTCAGGCCCCGTCGTCTGAGCAAACGTCGAACCCGCCAGCAAACACAGGAAGAAAAGCAAAAAACAGTGAAGCCTGTGGGTTAGAAAACTACCCACAGGCTTTCGTACGCTCGAAAAAGTGAAATCACTACCCACCACTCTCGCTTTCAGTACGTCCGTTTCGCTAACATCGCTGTTTCACAAAACGGATTCATTACAGAATCGTATTCTTACTTATGCGTTTACTTTCTGATCAGCCAATGCTTTCAGCATCGTCTCGCCAATGACGGCAGGCGATTCCGCTACGTACAGACCGCATTCACGCATGATTCGCATTTTTGCTTCAGCGGTATCATCAGCACCACCAACGATGGCACCTGCGTGACCCATCCGGCGACCTTTCGGAGCCGTTTGACCCGCGATGAAACCAACTACGGGCTTTTTGTTACCGGTTTCTTTGATCCAGTAAGCAGCTTCTGCTTCCATACCACCACCGATTTCACCGATCATAACGATGGCTTCGGTTTCGGGATCGTTCATCAACAACTCAACGGCTTCTTTCGTCGTCGTACCGATGATGGGGTCACCGCCGATTCCAATGGCCGTTGTCTGGCCTAAACCTGCTTTCGTCAATTGATCTACGGCTTCGTACGTGAGCGTACCTGATTTTGATACCAGACCGATCGTTCCTTTTTTGAAGATAAAGCCAGGCATGATACCTACTTTACATTCATCCGCCGTGATAACGCCGGGGCAGTTAGGTCCGATCAGACGCAGATCTTTGCCTTGTACGTATTCTTTTACGGCAACCATATCTTTCACGGGGATACCCTCCGTGATCGTTACGATTACTTTGATGCCTGCGTCAGCCGCTTCCATAATGGCGTCAGCTGCGAAAGCCGGGGGTACAAAGATGATGGATACGTCAGCACCCGTTTCTTTTACCGCATCAGCAACCGTGTTGAATACGGGACGGTCCAGGTGTTTCTGGCCTCCTTTGCCGGGCGTTACACCGCCAACAACCTGAGTACCATATTCAATCATTTGCTGGGCATGGAAGGTACCTTCCGAACCCGTAAAGCCTTGTACAATGATTTTTGAATCTTTGTTAACTAATACACTCATAGAGATGGGATTTGCAGTGGCCAGTTCGGAAAGAATGTGGCTGTTCCCCACAAGGAACAGAAAAATCCGGCGTAAAAGTAGAAAGCTAAGACCAGTTGGGCAATTTCCCCGGAAATAAATTTGGGTGAATAGGTATAGGTACCCCAATTATTTTTCGGGAATAAGAATTTTGTACCTCTGATACAAGTTAAAGCAAAGGTACGGTTCAAGAACTTTTTCCTGCGTAAATTCCCCGAAACCCGTTTGTCATGAATGCGAAGACAGCCCTAATCATCGGAGCCACCGGCCTGATAGGCAACTATTTAATTTTCAAACTCTTACAATCAGATCGGTACGAGAAAGTCATTACATTGGTACGTCGTCCGATGCACCTAAAACACCCTAAACTCGATGAACGCATCGTTGATTTCGACAACCTTACGTCCCAGGATGTATCAGGTGCCAACGATGTTTTTTGCTGTTTAGGCACGACTATTCGTCAGGCCGGCTCGCAGGATGCGTTTCGGAAAGTTGATTTTGTATATCCTGTAGAAGTGGGCAAACTGGCTCTTCAGGCCGGGGCAACGCAGTATTTACTGGTATCGTCGATTGGAGCTAATGCCCAGTCTTCGATTTTTTATAGCCGAACCAAAGGACAGGTGGAAGCGGCCATTGGCGAATTAGGCTATCGCAGCTATACTGTTTTCCGCCCCGCTACCTTACTTGGTAAACGAAAGCAATTTCGCCTGGGTGAAGAGGTAGGCAAAATACTGGACTTTGTACTGTCACCGATTACTCTCCTCGTTCCTCCTCTGCGGAAATACAAAGGCATTCAGGCCAGCAAAGTAGCCTCGGCCATGCTAAATATAGCTAGCCAGGAAATTCCCGGCCAGCATATTCTTGAATCCGATGCTTTGCAGCGATTTTGATTAATCTTCGTCCAGATCTGGTACGTGTGGGATTTCGTTCTGTTCGAGGGCATAGACGGCTCTCCAGATGTCTTCCTCCTCTTCAGTAAACAGACGACCTCGGCGGTCCATCGTATTCCGAGCTACATCTACCGCTTTGGAGAACCGGTAGGGTTCAAATCCCGTATCGGCCCCACCCCAGGAGAAAGAAGGAATATGTTTAGGTGGAAAACCTGCTCCGAATAGATTGACGTTGATACCCACTACAGTACCCGTATTAAACATGGTTGAAATACCCGCTTTCGAGTAATCGCCCATGAACAGACCCACGAATTGCCGACCCGTATCCTCCAATTGTTTGGTGGTATAGTCGTACAGTTTTACGTTGCCGTAATCGTTCTTCAGATTCGAGTTATTGGTATTGGCTCCCAGGTTACACCATTCGGCGAGGTATGAATTCCCAAGAAAACCGTCGTGTCCTTTGTTGGAGTAGCCCATCAGAATACTCATGCTCACCTCTCCTCCTACTTTACAGTGAGGACCGATGGTCGTACTTTTCCGCATCTTTCCACCCAGATTAATCACGGCTCCTTCCAGAGCCGCAAAAGGCCCCTGTATGATCACACCGTCCTGAATCTGTACGTCTTTTCCTAAATAGATCGGTCCATTTTCGGCATTGAGTATGGCCGAGCGAATTTGGACGCCTTCTTCGATAAAAATTTGTTCTTCGTTGTAATACGCCGTGAATCGATCGGTAATGGGCTGACTGGTACGGCCTGCCGTGATTCGTTCGAAATCCGTATTAATCTGTTCACCATTGTGTACGACCAGATCCGGCAGTCGCTGAATGACGGTTACTTTATCCCAATAATACTGTTTCTGAAAATTGGGGTTGTCGTGTACGAGATCTTCAGGGCCAGATGTTTAGCCCGAACGGCCAGCAGGATAGGTCCCTGTAATAAAGCTTCACCGGGTTTGAGCTGTTCCAACGAGCG